>NZ_JBHTBL010000001.1:0-524483 GCF_042665015.1 Halorubrum rutilum
GTCTCGCGCGGCGCGCCGGCGTCGTCGGCGGCGGGGTCGCGCCCTCCGGCCGCGCCGCTCGCGGGCGCCGTTCCGGACCCGGACCCGTCGTCGGTCCCGGTCGCGGCGGACCCGTCCGCCCCGCCGACGCCCGCGGAGAGCGGGTCGTCCATCGCGCTCGTCGCGCCGTCGAGGTCGCCCGCCCCGCCCTCCGCCTCGGCGTCGGCGGCGGGCGAGGCCGAGAGCGGGTCGGGACCCTCGCCGAAGTCGGTGGTCTCGTCGGCGCCCGCGTCCTCGTCGGACTCGTCGTCGGCGACGGCGACGCGGAACTCCTCCAAGCTGTCCGCGTCGTGGTAGTCGCAGACGGCGTCGACGAGGGTCTCGCGGACCGCGCGGGCGGACTCGTTGGGGGCCTTGAACCGCTCGGAGCGGCCGCCGTGCGCGAGGACGACCGCGGTCGCGACGGTCCCCTCCTCGAAGTCGAGGCCGGTGAGGTCGGCGTAGGGGAACTCCTCGAACTCCTCGTCCCACACCGCGGCGCCGACGTGTTTGACGAGGCGATCGCTGGTGACGACGAGGGTGAGCTCGGAGAAGCGGAAGGTGCGGAGGACGGACTCGCCGGGGTCGGTGACGCCGGTCGCGGAGAGGACGCCGGCGAGGATCGGGTGCAGGGCCTCGTCGGCGCGGTCCGCCGGCAGCGAGAGGGTCTCGTCGCCGTCGAGGCCGTAGCCGAGGGTGAGTTTCGCCTTGCGGCGGCCCGTCGAGACCGCGATGCGCTCGACGTCGTGGGAGTACTCCGCGACCGTCTCGTCCGACAGCAGCCCGTCGCCGCGATAGACGAGCGTCCGCGTCGGCGTGACCGCGAGCCGGTCGGCTCCCCCGAGCGAGACCTCGGCGACGACGTCCTCGTCGCCGACGGTCTCCGCGAGCAGGTCGGGAAGGCTCATACCCCGAGGATTCGCCCCGCCACGCATAAATCCGCGGGGTCCGCGCCCGGGCACTTCGGCCCTCGGACCGACCGATTCGCGGGACGCGCTCCCCTCTGTCACCGCCTCCCACCCCTCCGACGGATGGGAAGGTTAAAGAGTCTCATCGCGGTACGGAAGGGTGAGGCCGGGTGGCTTAGCTGGACATAGCGCCGCACTCATAGGGTTCGGAGATTCGGTGCGGTGACGCCTTGGAAGCGTCCGCGTCCTTCCCGTGGCTCCGCCGAGCCTCGGACCTGGGACATGCGGAGATCGTGGGTTCGGAGCCCACCCCGGCCATCTACCGTATTGTTGGCAGGTGCAGTCATAACCACCACCAGCTGGAGCGCTGGGCAGTCTCGACACGAACCGCGTCGTGTCGAAAGTGAGGAGATCACACCGGACACGGCGACGGGTCGGCGCCTCGGTGATCGGGTGACCCGCTAGTTGCACCGGTGAGGCGTGGATGCGTCCACGGACGGGGGTTCACGCCTGGCGCGCGATCCGGCGCAGACGGAAGACGATCGGGAATACGGCCACGAACACGACGACGCCGACGAAGGCGCGCGCGATGACGGCGAGACCGACCGTCGACGCCGCAGGCGACGCGTCGAAGTCCACGAGAGCCCAGAGCCCGAGTATCGAGACGAGAGCGAGTGTCCACAGGCCCCCACCGAGGAGCTTGAGCGAGGGTTGATACCCGTCGAACGACGGGTACGTGTACTCGTCAGCGTCGCGACCGCCGGACACCATGCGTCATATATCATACCTCATTAACAAATAATCGACCATTTCTTGCACTCGTATTAGATTAATTAAACATAGCTGCGGGTCAGTCGCCGAGTAGCGCGCCGCGAGTCCGCTTCCGCGGGTCAGACCGGGAGCGCCGCGCCGGCGACGAGCGCGCCCGCGACGACGACGCCGCCGAGCGCGAGCAGGCCGTAGTTCGCGACCGGATTCGCGGCCCTGAACAGGTCGAGCGTGTAATGGTCGTCTCGGACGGGCGCGAACGGCTCGATCCCCATCGGGGTGAGCGCGTCGGCCAGCAGGTGCGAGACGATCGTCAGCGCGCCGAACAGGAACGCGAGCCCGCCGACGAGCGCGGCGGCGAGGGCGCTCTCCCGAAGCCCGAGCATCGCCCCGGCGGCCCCGAAGGCGACCCCGACCGCGAGCGCGAACCACACGGTGTGGGTGATCCCGCGGTGGTTCACGAACGGGACCTTCATGTCGAGGTCCGGGACCATCGCCGTCGAGGCGACGGCCGCCGCGACGACCGCGGCCGCCTCGATCGAGGCGAGCGCGGCGAGGGCGAACCCGAACGGTGCGTAGACGACGAGCGACGCGCCGACGTGCCCCTTCCGGTGCATATGTGGACATCGACGGCGACCGAAAAGGCTGTTACGCGTCCCCACGCGTGGGTCGGGGACCGTCGCCTCCGGACGGCGGTCGGATCGACGGGCTCGCCGCCGGTGGCCGACTCGCCGCGGGCGGGGACCTCCCCGGTCGCGAGCGGGTTTCACGGCCGGAAACGCCGCGTCGATTCGATTATTTTATTGGAACTCGCCGAGACGTTCCGGCGCGATGGCCCTCCAACTCGGCCGTGCGGTCAGCGACGGTTTCAGGCGTACCTTCACCCGAGCCGGCGGGGTCCTCTTCGTCGGGCTCCTCCTGATCCAGCTCGGGATCCAAACGAGTGTCAACACCGCCGTGGCCGGCTTCCTCCCGCCCGAGGCCGCGGCGCAGTTCAGCGGGGAAGCCGGACTCGTGCTCCCCGTCTCCGGCGGCGTCGGGATCGCGCTGTTCGCCGCGCTCACGCTCGTGAGCTCGGCGTACTTCGTCGTCCTCTCGCGGACGTTCGCCCAGCCGCTGAGCGAGGCGTCGACGTTCCCCCCGGCGCTGACCGAGCGCCTCGGGCGCGCCACGCTCGTCGCGCTGGTCGGCGGGATCGCCGTGAGCGTCGCCGTCGCGGTCGGCTTCGCCCTCCTCTTCTTCCCGGGGGTGTTCCTCGCGGCCTCGTTCCTGTTCTTCGTCTTCGTCGTCGCCGTCGAGGACGGCGGCGTCGTCGGGAGCCTCAAGCGGAGCTGGGCGCTCGCCCGCGGCTCCCGGCTCAAGCTCGCCGTCCTCGTGCTCCTCTCCGGGCTGTTCGGCCTCGTGCTGGGCGCCACCACGTCCCTCGCCGACCTCGCCGGCGTGCCCCTCGCGTCCGACCTCGTCGCCGCCGCGCTCTCGGCGGCCTTCTTCGTCCCGTACTACGGGATCATCGCGTCCGCGTACCTTCAGCTGCGCGACGGGCGACCGAACGCGAACCGGACGGCGCCCGGGCCGGTCGACGCGTCGCAGACGCCGAAGCTGTAGCGGCTCTCAGTCCTCGTTGCCGAGGATCACGCGGCGCGTCATCGCCTCGGGGTCGAGCACCTCGTCGGCCTCGTCCTCGGTGAGGTAGCCGGCCTCGACCGCGGCCTCGCGGACGCTCTTCCCCTCCTTCAGGGCCGTCTTCGCGACCTCGCTCGCCTTGTCGTAGCCGATCGCGGGGTTCAGCGCGGTCGCCAGCGCCATCGACTGCTCGACGCGGGTCTCGCAGTGCGCCTCGTTGGCCGCCAGCTTCGCGACGAAGCGCTCGCCGAACGTCGCCGCGGCGTTCGAGAGCAGCTCGGCGGACTCGAGGAAGTTGTGCGCGATGACCGGCTTGTAGAGGTTCAGGTCGATCTCGCCGCGCGCGGTCCCCGCCGAGACCGCGGCGTCGTTGCCGACGACCTGCTTGTGGACCTGATTGACCGACTCGGCGACGACCGGGTTGATCTTCCCGGGCATGATCGAGGAGCCGGGCTGGTTCTCGGGCTGCTCGATCTCGCCGAGCCCGTTGCGGGGGCCCGAGGCGAGCAGCCGCAGGTCGTTGGCGATCTTGTTCATGCTGCCGGCGATCGTGCGGAGCGCGCCGTGCGCCTCGCTCATCGCGTCGTGGGCGGCCTGCGCCTCGAAGTGGTTCTCGGCCTCGCGGAACGTCGTGTTCGTCTCGTCGGAGATGTATTCGGCGGCGAGCTCCGGGAAGTCGGGGTGGGTGTTGAGCCCCGTGCCGACCGCGGTGCCGCCCAGCGCGAGCTCGCGGAGGTTCGACTGGACGCCCTCGGCGCGCTCGATCCCCTTCGCGACCTGCGTCCGGTAGCCGCCGAACTCCTGGCCGAGCCGGATCGGAGTGGCGTCCTGGAGGTGCGTGCGCCCGGTCTTGACGACGCCGTCGAACTCCGTCTCCTTGGCTTCGAGCTCGGCGTGGAGGGTTTCGAGGGCGGGGACGAGGTCCTTCTCGACGGCCTCCAGCGCGGCGACGTGCATCGCGGTCGGGATCACGTCGTTCGACGACTGACCGTAGTTGACGTGGTCGTTCGGGTGGACGACGCGGTCGCCGACCTCCGCGCCCGCGATCTCGGCGGCGCGGTTGGCGATCACCTCGTTCGCGTTCATGTTCGAGGAGGTGCCGGAGCCGGTCTGGAACACGTCGACCGGGAACTGGTCGTCGTGCTCGCCGGCGATCACCTCGTCGGCGGCGGCGACGATCGCCTCCGCGGTGTCGTCGTCGACGAGGCCGAGGTCGCGGTTCGCCTGCGCGGCCGCCTTCTTGACGACGCCGAGCGCGCGAATGAACCGCCGGCTCATTCCGATCCCCGAGATCGGGAAGTTCTCGACCGCGCGCTGGGTCTGTGCCCCCCAGTAGGCGTCCGCCGGCACCTGCATCTCGCCGAGGCTGTCCTCCTCCGTGCGGTAGTCCTCACCCATACGCGACGCTTCCCGCGAGACCGGGTAAAAGCTACTGAAAGCGGGTCGCCGCCCTCACTCGTCGCCGACCGGGAACAGCCCCGCCTCGCGGAGTTCCGACGCGAGGCTCCCGTCGCCGTGCTCGGCGTAGTCGGCCGGCGTGTACGTCTTGATCTCCAGGGCGTGGACCGAGCGGGTCATGCGGTCGCCGACGGCGTCGTACACGCGCTGGTGCTGGTCGACGAGCGACTCGCCGTCGAAGGCGGGCGAGACGACGACGGCCGCGAAGTGGGCGTCCTCGTCCTCGTCGTCGTGGACCCGCGGCGCCGTCACGCGGGCGACGGCGTCCGGGATCTCCGCCTCGATGAGGTCCTCGATCGCGGCCGGTTCGATGGTCATACGCCGACTCGGGTCCGCCCGGACAAAAAGCGATTGCATGGCCGCGGCGGCGCCCGCCGCTCAGCGTTCGAAGACCAGCCCGTAGTGGAACGGCGGCAGATCGACCTCGCGGGCGAGCCGCAGGTCGCTCGCGCCCTCGACCGCGCGCCGCGTCTCCTCGGGCCCCACCCGCAACTCGGTCGGCGGGCCGCGCGGCTCGCCGGCGATCGCCGTCTCCTCGCGGGGTCGGTCGCGCCAGTTAATGACGACGAACCGCCCGTCGGCGGCGAGCGCGGCCGCGACGCCCTCGACGAACGCGGCCCGGTCGTCGACCCCGTGGAAGGCGTTCGCGAGCAGCGCCAGGTCGACCGGCTCGGGGAGGAGGTCGGCGAGGTCGCGGGCGTCGCCGCGGACCGGGACGACGTTGTCGATCCCCTGCACGTCGGCGAGCCCCTCCAGCTCGGCGAGCAGCGACTCGTCGAGGTCGACGGCGTACGCCGACGCCGGGGCCGCGACCCGCGCGGCCGGCAGGGCGAAGTAGCCGTTGCCGCAACCGATCTCGGCGACGCGGTCGCCCGGCGTCAGGCCGAGCCGCCGGAGCGTGTCGCCCGGCGTCGGCCAGATCCGTCCCCACCAGTCCCAGTCCGGCTGCCCCGTGTTCCGGAAGCGCTCCATGCCGGTCGGTCGCGGTCGGCGGGGCTTAGCGGTTGGGATCCGGCCGGCGGCGTCCCGCTCAGTACGTCTCGCCGGGAGCGTCCCGCCGGCGGCGACCGCCCGCGGTCGGTCGCCCCGGCCGCGAGCGAGTGCGAAGGGGTTTGTCGCCGGAGTCGAAACGGCCCGCTCGGATGACCCACCGGGACGACCTGCGCGAGGCGGCCGACGCCCTCGGCGGCTCGGTCGTCGTCTGCGGCCTCGGCGCGTACGCCGACCGGCTCGCCGGCGCGTCGTTCCGGAACGCCAGGCACGCGTCGGCCGAGGACCTCCTCGCGGAGGCGGCCGACGCGTCGGGGGCCGCCCCCAGGCCCCCGGCGGCCGTCGTCGTCGCCCTCGACCCCGACGAGGTCGGCGAGGACGGCGAGGCGGCCGAGACGCTCCGGGCGCTCGCCGCCCTCGACGCCTTCGCGGTCGCGGTCGTCCCCGCGGTCGCGGCCGAGGGCGACGCGCTGGCGGCGGTCCGCGACGCCGTCGACGCCGCGTTGCTCGCCGAGGGCGACGCCGTCGAGCCGGCGGTCCGCGCGTTCCTCGCGACGGTCCAGGAGCCCGGCTTCGTCAACCTCGACCTCACCGACGCCGAGACGGTGCTCTCGGCCGGCGTCGCCGCCCTGGGAACCGGGACCGCCGACCGCGACGCGCCGGGGGGCGCGGTCGCGGCGGCCTTCGACGGACTCCCGACCGGGGTCGACGCGACCGACGCGAGCGCGGTCCTCGTGGACGTCGTCGTCGATCCGGCCACGAGCGTCGCCGCCGCGACCGACGCGATCGCGGCGGTCCGCGAGCGGATCGGCGCCGACGCCAACGTGATCTGGGGCGGCGCGGTCGACGAGGCGGCCGGGGACGAGCTCGCCGTCCGGCTCGTGGTCGCGGGCGTCCGCCACGCGCCGCCGCTCGCCGCGGGCGACCCCTGCCCGCGCTGCGGGGCGGCCCTGTCGGCGTACCGGTTCGGCGCCCGCGAGACCCTCTCCTGTGACGGCTGCGGCTACTCCGACATCGCGGTGCGACGCGGCTGATCCGTCCCGCGGCCGGGGCGGCGCGTCGCGGCGACTCCGGTCCCGAACGCCGCCGGTCTCGGTCGCCGCCCACGCGCCGGCCTCCCCCGCCTCCGGCCCCCGACTCAGACGTGAACGACCGCCTCCGGGTCGGGCCAGTCCGCGAGCGACCCGTCGTAGAGCGTCCGCCCCTGGAGTCGGACGTAGGCGCGCTGGGTCGTCCGGACCGCCTCGGCGGGCGCCTCGCCCTCGTCGAGCGCGACCTCGACGGCGGACCGCTTCCAGCCCGCGGGCGTCCGACCGGTCTCGACCCGGTGCCGGAGCGGGGCGAGCGCGGCCGCGGTCCGGTCCGCCGTACAGCCGTGCGCCTCCAGGCCGACCGCCGCGGCCGCGAACAGGTCGCCGTACAGCTCCTCCGGGTCCGTCGTCTCGTCGCCGTCGGCCGTGACCCAGGTCATCTCGGCGTCGAGCCCGCCGCGGGCGGCCGCGTAGAAGTTCTCCTCGGCCCGCTCCCACGGGAGGTCGAGCACCGGGTGGTCGCGCTCGACGATCCCCCGCATCGCCCCGCCGAAGGCGGCGAGGACCGCCGTCGAGTCGGGGACCGTCGGCTGCCCGGGGACCGGTCGGAACTCGATCCGGGCGCTGGCGCGCTCCTCGGTCGCGCCGTCGAACACCGGGCGGACCCACCGCCAGTAGCTCCCGTGCTTGTGTCGGAAGTGGACGAACTCGTCGTCGAACCGGCCCGCCGCCTCGATCTCCGCCGGAACCAGCACGGGGTCGGACGCGATCCGCTCGACCGCCGCTCCGGTGGTGTCGACGTCGCGGGGGAGCTTCACCTTCCGGTCGCGTCCGGCCGGGTTCATCATCTGTTCGTACACCGGGATCCGGTGTTCGGCGTACCCGTCGCTCACGAGCAGGTCGCGGTCGGGTCCGGGGTCGTCGTAGAGCGCGGGCGGCAGGAACGGCGAGTTCGCGGCGAGCGCGAGGAGCGGCCCGGCGAGCCGTATCGCGGCCCGGTGGTACCGCGGGAGGGCGGCGGCGCGGCGGGGCTGGTAGTGGGGCTGGATCGACGCGGTGAGGCTGACCGGCCCGGCGCTGTCGGCGTCGATCCGCGCGCCGGGGACGTCGATCTCGCCGCCGATCATCCGGTCGTCGCCGACGCTGGCGAACCCGTGGTACCGGACCCCGTTGCTGACGTTGATCCCGAGCGTCAGCCCTCCCTCGCGGGTGGCCTCGGTCAGGTAGCCCTCGGTCGTCTGCTCCGCCGGCCCGACCGCCCACATGCCGTCGCTCACGAGGCGGATCCCGTCTCCGGCGGCGCGCCGCTGGAACGCGTCCACCTTCCCGACGACCTCGGCCCGGACGGCGTCGACCCCGCGACCCGTGAACGGGTGGACGGAGGAGTTGAGCTCCGCGTTG
Source organism: Halorubrum rutilum (assembly GCF_042665015.1). Lineage (GTDB taxonomy): Archaea > Halobacteriota > Halobacteria > Halobacteriales > Haloferacaceae > Halorubrum > Halorubrum rutilum. The sequence continues at coordinate 8,198 of NZ_JBHTBL010000001.1, forward strand.
TGGAGCCCGAGCTCCCGGTCGAACCCCGCGCAGGACAGGAGCGATCGCGGGATCCGGCGGAGCACCCTCGTCTCCCGGTCGACGGCGTAGAACTCGTACTCCAGCCCGGTCGTCACCTGCTCGTTGTCGAACGTCCCCGCGTCCACGTGGTCCCGGACCGCGTCGGCCTCCTCGCGGACTCGCGCGTCGAACGCCTCCACGTCGACGTCGGCGACCCCCTTCAGCCGCTCGACCGGGTCGTCTCCCGTGCTAGTCATACACACGCATAGGTCGGAATCCGACATGAAAGTAACTCCGAGCCGACACGAAGGCCCTCGGTGCGTCGGAACCGGACGCGGCGGGGTGCGGTCCGTGCGGTCCGGTACGGCGCGGACGAGCCGGCCGTCGGGTCAGCCGCCGGAGCCCGTCCCCTCCGGCGCCACCCACCGGACCCGGTCGACGTCGAACTCGACCTGCGCCCGCTCGACCTCGTTCCGGACCGTCGCGAGCTGCGGCCCGGTCGTGTCGAGCCTGACGACGCAGGTGTGGGCGGGGTCGATCAGTCCCGCCGCGACCGACTCGACGTCCGCCTCGACCCGGCCGGCGTGTTCCGCCGCGGTGTAGCTCCCCGTCGCCTCCGCCGGGTCCCGGTATCCGGTCCCCGATATCATCCTGTACGCCTCGCACGCGTCCGGGTGGCGCAGGAGCACCTCGCGGAAGCGGTCGCCGTCGACCTCGCCGAGGAGCCGACCGCCCTCGCGGACGGCCCGGTCCGTCCGATACGTGTGACGCCCTCGTGAATCGTCGTCGGATCGGGGCCGATCCGATCCGTCGTCCGCGACTTCCATGACGCTTGGTAACGATCAACAGCTGAACGCTGAAATATCTTACTGGCCCTTTAGCGGCCGGTTCGCGGGCCGTTCATCGGATCGGAGGTGACGACGGCGCGTCACGGAGACGGTGATGCGTCCGTCGCGGCGACGGCAGTTCGTCCGCCGCGCGCTGGCGACGCGTCGCGGCCTCCGCGGGGCCTCGGACGACGGTAATTCTCTTTGGAAACGCGCCCGTATCGCCGACCGCATGTACGGCACGACCCTGATCCCGACCGGCGGTAGCGACGCCGCGTTCGCGGCCGTGGACGACGCGATCGAGGTCACGGCCCCCGACGGGGCGATCCACGTCCTCGGCGTTGTCGAGGAGCTCCCGACGTACGAGCGATCGGGGACGCCGGGCGTGGCCGACGGCGGCGACGACGAGGCGGAGCGCCTCCGCCTCGAAGCGGCCGTCGAGCGGATCGAGACGGAGGCGACCGCGGCGGAGATCGACTGCGAGACCGCGATCGCGGAGGGCGTCCCCTCCCGCGAGATCGTCGCGTACGCCGAGGACGTCGACGCCGACGCGATCGTCATGGGGACCCGCGGCGCGCGCGACGCCGCGGGCGACCTGCTCGGCAGCACGACGGAGCGGGTCCTCCGCGACGCGTCGACGACGGTCGTCTCCGTCCCCGCGTCGGCGTGACGGTCTGACGCGCGACGCGCCAGATCCCGTCACTTATTCACGCGCGGATCGACGAGCCGGAAGCATGAACGCGTTCGCACCGACGCCGCCCCCGGCGCCCGGCTCGGTTCGGAGGCGGAGGGCCGGCCCGTGAGCGGGGACGGTCTGCTCGGGTCGCTGTCGCTCGTCAGCCTGTTGAGCCTCTGTTGTATCGGGTTCGGCGGACTGGCCGGCGGCGCGGCCGTCGCCGGCGGCGGGGCGTCGGCGAGCGCGTTCACCGCCGGCGTCACCGGCGCTCGCGGCGCGCTGATCTCCGGGATCGTCACGTTCGCGGCGGTGCTCGCCGTCGCCGCGGCGCTCCGGTGGCGACTGAGCCGAGGGGAGTCGGAGAACTGAGCGAGGAAGCCGGGGGCTGAGCGAGAAATCCAGGCAGCTGAGCGGGGAAACCGGGCGACTGAGCCGAGCAGGGTCGGAGGAGGCGGCGACCGATCAGCGCTGCGGCTCGTCCGGCGCGGCCCGCGGCTCGCGGTCCGGGGCGGTCTCCTGCGGAACGGTCCCCCGCGGGGCGGGGGCCGCCTCCGCCCGGTACAGCCGGAGGAGCTCTTCGAGGACGACCGCGTGGCGGTCGCCCGGCACGTACTGGTGGTCGATGAAGTCCTCGGCGTCGCTGAAGTTCCCGCGGAGCGCGAGCTTCCGCACGAAGGCGACGCTCTCGAAGAACGGCGGGTGGTCCGCGTCGGCGTCGCCGCCGAGCTCGCGCTCCGCCCGCGGCATCACCTCCCCCCTGATCTCCTCGTAGTCGATCGTCTCCGGCTCGTAGTCGTCGAGCACTTGTTTCAGCACGTAGTCGGTCGAGAACCGGTAGAACTCGGACTTGCTCTCGAACTGGCCCTCCTCGACCAGCGACTCGATCTCGCCGACGACCGACTCGGGAAACCGGACCGTGCTCTTCACCATGGACTCACGAGGCGTCCCCACCCGTATTACCTTTTTGTCAGATAAGATGAAGCTTCTCGGACGGGCGCCCGTCGCGACCGCCGCGCCGCGTCGCGGCGTCCGTCCGCCCGTCGTCCGATGTGTTGGGTTTATGTCCCCGAACTCGTTAGACGCGCAGCATGACTCCGTACGAGGCGTTCGACCGGGACGCGGAGGTGAACGGTCGGACGGTCCTGTCGGTCGTCGAGGAGGGGATGGGTCGGTTCTCCGACGCGTACCGCGACCGGGCGCTCGCGGCGCTCGCGGAGGCGGGGATCCGCGATCCGGCGCCCGACGAGTGGTACCCGCAGCAGGCGTGGCTGGACGCGTTCGAGACCATCGCGGCGGACCTCCAGCCGCACGTCCTCGACCGGCTCGGCGAGCAGCTCCCCGACGTCGCCGATTGGCCGGACGAGTCGGATACCGTTCCGGCCGGGCTCCGCGGGATCGACGACGCCTACCGCCGGAACCACCGCGGCGGGGAGGTCGGCGAGTACCGCTTCGAGCGCGTCGACGACCGGACCGGCGAGGTGACGTGTCACACGCCGTACCCGTGCCCGTTCGACCGCGGGCTGATCCGCGGCGTGGCGCGGGAACACGCCCCGGTCGACTCGTTCGTCTTCATCGAGGAGGTCGGATCGAGCTGCCGGCGAGAGGGCGGCGACGAGTGCACGTACGCGGTGTACTGGTAGGGGCGTTCGATCGGGAGGACGCGGGGACCGGCGAGCGCTACCGCTCGTAGGACTCCAGCGCGTCCCGCAGTTCCGCGGCGGAGAGGTCGGACGCGAGCTCGACGATCTCCTGGAGGTCCGCGTACGTCTCCCGGAGCTCGCGGATCCGCTCGGCCTCGACGCCGTTTGCGTCGTCTGTCCCGTCGGCGTCGTCTGCGTCTTCGGCGTCCTCGGCGTCGTCGGCGTCCTCGGCGTCGTCGAGGCCGCGTTCCGCGCGTCGGATCTCCCGGTGCGTGGTCTGCAGCTCGCGGGACACGTACTGCCGGAAGACGGTCTGGACGATGAACCAGACCTCCCGCTCGGCGGCGAACCGGACCCGCCGCCCGCCGCCGTCCGAGGACCGTCGCCGGATCAGCCCGACCCGCGTGAGCGTGCGAGTGACGTTGCTGACGGTCGACTTCGCGTACCCGGTCCGCTCGACGAGCTCGGGGATCGACAGCGGGTCGGTCGCGAAGTAGAGCACGCCGTAGATCCGACCGGCGCTGCGGCTCAGCCCGTACACCTCGGCCGACTGTTCGAGCGACTCGATGACGCGCTCGCGGGCGACCGCGGCGTCCTCACTCATACGGGTGCCCCCGTCGCGCGGACCGGTGAGCGTGTCGAACGGCCATACGCGACGTAGACGTTTCGTAAGTATTAAATCGTTTGATTCGTTCGGCTTGAACCGAACAGAGCGAATACCTCGCTCACCCTCCAAGCCCATGGCAAGCGCGTTTCCACACCAGCCGACGGTCGACCACGCCCCGCGAGAGGAGACGGACGTCGTCATCGGACGCGACGAGCCGACCGACGCCCTCCGCGCCCTCTCGTGTGACACCGCCCAGCGGGTCCTCGCCGCGCTCACGGACGAGCCCGGCACGGCCTCCGACGTCGCCGCCGACGTCGACGCGTCCCTCCAGAACGTGACGTACCACCTCGACCGGCTCTGCGAGGCGGAGCTGATCGCCCCGGTCAAGACCTGGTACTCCGAGAAGGGGACGGAGATGACCGTCTACGCCCCGACGACCGAGCGGCTCGTCGTGCGTTTCGGCGGCTCGTCCGACGATTCGTCGACGGAACGCGACGGGTCCTGAGGGACCCGGACGCCGCGAGTTCGACCCGGATCGACCGAGTTCGGTACGAACACGGCGCCGCGCGGACAGGCGTATCGAGTTCGTCGAGCGGTCGCCATATCCGACGGCTAGTGTCGTTATCGATATTTTTTGAGTAGTTAGGGCGCTGTGACGAGCGCCTCCAAAGTCCCGATTCCCCGGTGATCCGGGGTTGACGCTGGTGTGGTGAAGTCGTCCAAAGTCCCAGCCGCTCGGCACTACGTCGTTTCTACCCCGGAGAACACCCACAAAGCCCCAGCCACGAGGCGGGCGCACGCTCGCTGCGCTCCGCACTCGGTCGCTCACTTCGTTCGCTCTCTCGTTGCGGTGTCGCCGGCGGCAAAGCCGCCGGCTGCCCATGGCGCGTAGCGCCACCCTGCTTACGTCGCCTGCGCCCGCCTCGTGGCTGCCCCTTTGAGTCCCGCCCCGCACCGCGACCGCACCTCACGCCTCCCCAGCCTCGTCGCCGGACTACGTCCGGTTGCAAGCGAGAGCTTCGCTCTCGCCCTGTCGCTGGCGCGTTCCGCGCCAGCGACTCCCTCGCACGCGCTCCTTCGCGGCCGCCGAGGGCGGCCGCTCGGAGCCGCGCGCCACCGCATCGGCTGTCTGTGAGTGAGCGTCGCCTACGATTGTTTGCTCGCCGTGTCGCTACCGACGAGCTGAGACGGCCGCTCTCATCATCGGCCCAGAGGAATCTTCGACCGATCGCTTCGCACGACGACCCGTCTGAACGGCGCTCGACAGGCTCAAAATCGCGTTTTACCCTCCGCGACTCACAAGTGTCGTCCGAACGATCGTTCGTGCGAGCATGGACCTCGACGAGTTCACGCGGTCGAACGCGCCAGACGCGGACGGCACCGGCTTCCAGAAGGCGAACAACAGGCTGCTGCGCGTTCCGGTCTCCGGGACGGTGATGCTGAAGGCCGGCGCGATGGTCGCGTACACCGGCAACCTCACCTTCACCGGCCGCGCCTCCGCGGAGGGCGGCGTCACCGGGATCGTGAAGGAGGCCGTCAGCGGCGAGGGGACCCCGATCATGGAGGCCGAGGGCGAGGGCCAGCTGTACGCCGCCGAGCAGAGCAAGAAGGTACAGGTGCTCAACCTCGACGACGGCGAGTCGGTCTCGGTCAACGGCAACGACGTCCTGGCGTTCGACGCCGACGTCGACTACGAGATCAACACCGTCGGCAGCCTCTCCGGGATGGCCGCGGGCGGCCTGACGAACGTGTTCCTCACCGGTCCGGGCGAGGTCGCGATCTCGACGCACGGCGACCCGCTGGTGATGACCCCGCCGGTGTTCACCGACCCCGACGCCACCGTGGCGTGGAGCGCCAACCTCTCGCCGTCCATCGAGACGAACAAGCTCATCGAGGTCGGACAGACCTCCGGCGAGTCGTTCCAGATGGAGTTCACCGGTTCCGACGGGTTCGTCGTCGTCCAGCCGCACGAGGAGGGGTCGGTCACGCAGGCGTAGCCGGCGGCGACGCGCGGAGCGCTCCCGAGGGGCCGCGGTCCCCGGCCGACCACAGCGTTTTGTCGATGGAGACGAACCCGAGGGCGTGATCGGCGCACTCGTCCCGACCGGAGTGCCGGCCCGACCGCCCGGCGGTCCGAACCGCTACGACGGCGACGGCGACGACCGATGACCGGCGGCCGAGCGCCCCGCTCGCGGCGCGCCGTCCTCACCGGCGCGGTCGCCGCGCTGGCGACGACCGCCGGCTGCGGACTGCTCCCCGAGGAGCGGGAGCCGATCGAGGCGAGCGCGACCGAACCGGCGTACCTCCCCGAGCCGGCGGCGTCGAGCGGCGGCTACGCGGAGACGCTCTCGACCGAGACGACGCTGGAGGTCACGGTCAGGGTCGACCTCTCCGGGGACGTCGAGCTCACGAGCACCCGAGAGGTGATCGCGACCGCGTTCCGACGCGGCTACGAGGCCGACGACGGGCGCCGGTTCGGCGTCGTCACCGCGCCGGCCGTCACCGTCATCGATCGGTTCGACGTCGTTCGAGATCCGGTGACCGAGCTCGGCGACGCCCGCGTCGTCGAGCTGGCGACGGGGCTGAGCGTCGCGGACGTCTCCGGCCGGGAGACGGCGGGGTCGCGGCCGATGCTCGGGGGCGAGGCCGCGGTCGAGACGGCGACCGCGACCGCCGACGGCGGGGCGGTAAGCCTGCGGCGAGCCCGCGTTCGCGCGGGCGAGGACGCCGTCACGGCCGTGTTCGTCTCCCCGGACGGCGCGGACGGCGACGCGCCGTTCGGCGCGGTCGCGCGGGACGCGTAGCCGACCCCGGCGCTTTAGGTCGGAGCGCCCGTTGACAGGCCCGATGCCGAACGGGACGAGGCTGACCGACGTCGAGACCGTCACCGAGCGCGGGTCCTACCGCTTCACGGCGGCCGACCGGTTCACGAACGACCGGGAGGTCGTCCTCGTGCCCTGCGAGGAGCCGCCCGGGGTCCGGGCGTGGGTCAACACCTGTCCCCACGAGAGCCAGCGGTTCGACACGGGCGACGGCGTGCCGATGCGGGACGGCGAGGTGATCTGTCCGCGACACGGCTCGCTGTTCGACGCCTGCTCCGGCGACTGCGACAACGGTCCGGCGGCCGGGACGACGCTCCGGGCCGTCGAGGTCGCCGTCGGCGACGGCGCCGTCTACCTGACCGACGACGGCTACTCGTTCCGACACGAGGGCGGGACCGACGACGGCGACCCGGGGTCGACCTCGCACCTGTCGCTCTGATCGCCGTCGTTCGGTCGGCTCCCGTCAGTGGCCCCTCGTCCGCCGTCAGCCGGGGGCAGCCCCTCTCCTCCCTTCCTCTTCCCCCTCCCGAGTGATCCCGCCCCTCGGGCCGCGACTAAGGCCGCGACGCGGTCGCGACGATCGCGGCGGGGGGTAGCGACTAAGTCCTTTGACTCTCATGGCACACCGTGGTCGGAGAAACGTCGATCCGAGTGCTCCACGCGGAGGACGACGAGGGGTTCGCGGAGCTCACGGCCACGTACCTCGCGCGCATCGAGGATCGGATCGACGTGGAGTCGGTCGCCGACACCGAGGCGGGGCTCGACGCCCTCGCGACCGGCGAGTTCGACTGCGTCGTCTCCGACTACGACATGCCGGACCGGAACGGGATCGAGTTCCTCGAAGCCGTCCGCGCGGAGCGACCGGACCTCCCCTTCATCCTCTTCACCGGGAAGGGGTCGGAGGCCGTCGCGAGCAGCGCCATCTCCGCGGGCGTCACCGACTACCTGCAGAAGGGCGGCGGCGCCGACCACTTCGAGCTCCTCGCGAACCGGATCGTCAACGCGGTCGAGCGGCGGCGGGCGGAGCGCGAGGCCGACCTCTGGGCGAGGGCCGTCGAGGCCTCCGAGGAGGGGATCGCCGTCATCGGCCCGGACGGCCGCTACACCGACATGAACGACGCGTACGCCGAGCTGTACGGAGTCGACCCCGCGGCCCTGATCGGCGAGCCCTGGGCGACGACCGTCCCCGAGGAGGAGGCCGAGCGGCTCCGCGAGGAGGTGATCCCCTCGCTCTCCGACGACCCGTGGTCCGACGAGTCCGTCGGGAAGCGCGTCGACGACAGCGTCTACCCGAAGCTGCTCTCGCTCGCGGGCCTCGACGACGGCGGGCACGTCTGCATCGTCCGCGACATCTCCGACCGGAAGGAGCGCGAGGCGGAGCTCGAAGCGAAGGCCGCCAAGCTGGACATCCTCTTCGAGCAGTCGCCCGACCTCATCGACCTCCACGACGCGGACGGGCGGATCGTGGACGCCAACCGCCGGCTGTGCGACGAGCTCGGCTACGCGGCGGACGAGCTCCTCGGCAGGCGCGTCTGGGAGGTCGACGAGTCGCTCGACCCCGACGAAGCGAGGCGCACGTGGGCCGAGATGGAGCCCGGCGAGATGCGAGAGCTCAGGGGACGCTACCGCCGTCGCGACGGGTCGACGCTCCCCGTCGAGGTGCACGTCGCGCAGGTCGACCTCCGCGGGGCGGAGCGGTTCTTCGTCATCGCCCGCGAGCGCTGACCGGCCCGCGGCCGACGCGGTCGGCAGACGTATCCGGGGCGCGGTCGAACCGAGGCCGATGACGGACTCACCGTCGACCAACGACCTGGCGACCGCCTTCGACGAGGGCGACGTCGCGTTCGGCGTGCTCGAAGACGCCTACAGCCCGCGGCTCGTGGAGCTCTACGGCGACCTCGGGCTCGACGTCGTCTGGCTGGACCTCGAACACGGCGGGCCGGACCCGTGGGACGCGGGCCGGTTCGAGGACCTGCTCCGCGCGGCCGAGGCGACCGACACGGAGCTGCTCGTGCGGCTCCCGAGCGCCGACCCGACGCTCGTCCGAAAGGCGCTCGACCTGGGCGTGCGGAACGTCTTCCTCCCGCGCGTGGAGGGCCCGGACGAGGTGCGGGCGGCGGTCAAGTCGGCGCGCTTCGACTACGACGGCGAGCCCGGGGACCGCGGGCTGGCCGCGCCGCGCGCCCGCCGCTGGGGGCTCGGCGAGGACTACCTCGCGACCGAGGACGCGGAGACGCTCGTCGGCGCGACGATCGAGACCGAGGCGGCGGTCGCGAACCTCGACGACATCCTCGCCGTCCCGGAGCTCGGCTTCGTCTTCGTCGGGCCGTACGACCTGTCGGTCTCGCTCGGCCACCCTGGCGAGACCGATCACCCGGCGGTGCGGGAGGCGGTGGAGACGGTCCGGTCGAAGGCCATCGCCGCCGGCGTGCCGGTCGGCGGGCTCGCGTTCGACGCGGCGGACGCCGACGAGAAGGCCGCGGACGGCTACCAGCTGCTGACCCTCGGGAGCACGACCGGCGCGCTCAGGACGGCGGCCGCGGACTGGCTCGACGGCGACGAGGGCGACGCGTAGGCCGAGGGCGCCCCGGTCGGCCGCGACCGGCGGAGTGGCGAAACCCTTTACATTCCCCTTCGTATGACCAGCCGTGTCGTTCTCACGCGATCGGGTCCGTCCCCAACACGGGGTGTACGCGCTCGGGGCCTTCTGTCTCGGCCTCGGCCTCGCGCACCTCGTCACCGAGGGCGAGGGGATCGGGACGGCGCTCGAGGCGTTCGTGATCTGCGCCATCGCCCTCCTCGTCGTCGGGACCGGGTACGGGCTCCCGAACCGACCGGTCTCCCGGTCGGGCAAGTGGCGCGCGCTGCGGCTGGCGGCCGCCGTGGCGGGCTCGTTCGCGCTCCTCGCGCTCGCGGTCTGGCTGATCTGGGCGCTGGAGGGCGACCCGTCGGAGTTCACCTTCCTCCTCGCGTTCGCGACGAGCCTCGGGTCGGCGGTCGGCGTCCGCGGCGGGCTGCACGCCGTCGAGGCCGACGAGCGGCTCGACGAGGCCCGCGACCTGACCAAGCTGTTGACGATCAACCAGCGCGTGCTCCGACACAACCTCCGGAACGAGCTCACCGTCGCGCTCGGCACCCTGGACAGGGTCGAACGGCGCGACCACGGCCCGGAGACCGACGACGACGTGCGAACCGCGCGGACGCACCTGGAGCGCCTCGTCGAGACGACCGACCGGACGCGGGAGATCGTCTCCATCTGGAACACCGACCGGCGCGAGACGTTCCGCCTCCGGACGCTCGTCGAAGAGCGGGCGGAGGCGGTCGGGGCGGCGCATCCCGAGACGTTGATCGCGACGGAGTTCGACGGCGACCCGCGCGTGCGGTCGCACCCGGCGCTCCCGACGGCGATCGAGGAGGGGATCCGCAACGCGGCCGAGCACACGCCGAGCGACGCCGCCGTGACCGTCACGCTCAGCACGGATCGGTCCGGGGCGGCAGTCGTCGAGATCGCCGACACCGGGGCGGGGATCCCCCAGTTCGACGTGGACGCGGTCGAGGGGCCGACGGAGACGCCGCTCGTCCACACGCAGGGGCTCGGGCTCTGGATCATCTACTGGACCGTCGAGACCGCCGGCGGCACGTTCGAGCTGCTAGAGAACGAGCCGACCGGGACCGTCGTCCGGATCGCGTTACCGACCGTCGAGGGGTCCTGAGCGGTGGAATTGGGCGACCGCGCGGGGAGACCGCGGGCCGACCGCGGATTGACTGAGGGGAGACCGCGGGCCGACCGCGGGCCGACCGCAAGTCGACGGGAGTGACCCGGTTCGGCGACCTACCGCCCCCCGGCCGCCGCGACCGCGTCGACCGTCCGCCGCGCGTTCTCGGCGATCGCCGCGTACTCCCCGTTCGCGACCGCGTCGCCGTCGACGATCGCGCTGCCGACGCCGACGGCGACGGCGCCCGCCTCGACGTAGTCGCCGGCGTTCTCCGGGCCGACGCCGCCGGTCGGCACCAGCGGGACCTGCGGGAGCGGCCCGCCGAGGGCCGCGACGTGCGCCGGGCCGCCCGTCGCGGCGGGGAACACCTTCACGAAGTCGGCGCCGGCCTCGTAGGCGCGGAGGGCCTCCGTCGGCGTGAACGCGCCGGTCGCGACCGGCGTCCCGTAGCGGTTCGCGGTCTCGATCACGCCCTCGTCGACGGTCGGCGTGACGAGGAACTCGGCGCCCGCGAGCTGTACGGCCCGGGCCGTCTCCGCGTCGAGCACCGTCCCGGCGCCGACGAGGACGTCGTCGAACCGGTCCGCGAGCCGTCCGATCGTCTCCGCGACGCGCGGCGTGTCCGCGGTCACCTCCAGCGCCGTGACGCCGCCGTCGACGACCGCGTCCGCGACGTCGACCGCCGCGTCCGGCGCCACGCCGCGGAGGATCGCGATCACGCCGCCCTCGCGGATCCGCTCGACTCGTCGTGCGTGCATGCGACTACCCGGGAGGGCGGTCCTCATAAAGCGGCCGGCTCGCCGCGAGGGGCCGCGTCGCCGCGGCCGACGGCCTCGCCGCCGACCGAGGCGCGGTCGCATCGTCGCCCGAACTGTATCCCCCCGCGTCGCCCGAAGACCCACTGCCGCCCGAAACGACTAACGGCGCCCGCGGGGTAGCGCCACGGGATCAGAATGAGCGAGATCGTCGACTACGAGCTGTTCGAGGTGCCGCCGCGGTGGCTCTTCTTACGCGTGGAAACGGACGAGGGGACGGTCGGGTGGGGCGAGCCGGTCGTCGAGGGGCGGTCGAAGACGGTGAAGACCGCGGTCGAGGAGCTCTTCGAGAGCTACCTGCTCGGGAAGGCGGCCGGGCGGATCGAGGACCACTGGCAGGCGATGTACCGCGGCGGCTTCTACCGCGGCGGCCCGGTCCTGATGAGCGCCATCGCCGGCGTCGATCAGGCGCTGTGGGACATCAAGGGGAAGGAGCTCGGCGTCCCCGTCCACGACCTGCTCGGCGGCGCGGCGCGCGACCGGATCCGGGTGTACCAGTGGATCGGCGGCGACCGCCCCACCGACGTGGCCGAACAGGCCCGCGAGCGGGTCGAGGCGGGGTTCACGGCGCTGAAGATGAACGCCACCGAGGAGATCGAGCGGGTCGACGACCCCGCCACGGTCGATGCCGCCGCGACGCGCCTGCGGGAGGTCCGGGAGGCGGTCGGCGACGAGGTGGGGATCGGCGTCGACTTCCACGGCCGCGTCTCGAAGCCGATGGCGAAGCGGCTCGTCGCGGCGCTGGATCCGCACGACCCGATGTTCGTGGAAGAGCCCGTCCTGTCGGGTCACAACGACGCGCTCCCGGACATCGCCGCGCACACGACGGCGCCCATCGCGACGGGCGAGCGGATGTACTCGCGGTGGGAGTTCAAGGAGGTCTTCGAGGACGGCGCCGTCGACGTGATCCAGCCGGACCTCTCGCACGCGGGCGGGATCACCGAGGTGCGGAAGATCGCCGCGATGGCCGAGGCGTACGACGTGGCGTTGGCGCCCCACTGCCCGCTCGGCCCGATCGCGCTCGCCGCCTGCCTGCAGGTCGACGCCTGCGCGCCGAACGCCTTCATCCAGGAGCAGAGCCTCGACATCCACTACAACGAGACGAGCGACGTGCTCGACTACCTCGCCGACCCGTCCGTCTTCGACTACGAGGACGGGTACGCGGCGATCCCCGACGCGCCCGGCCTCGGGATCGAGGTCGACGAGGCGCACGTCCGCGAGCAGGCGGAGCGGGACGTGGACTGGCACAACCCGGTCTGGCGCCACGCCGACGGGAGCGTCGCGGAGTGGTAGGCGGTCGGGCGGCCCCGCCGACGGACGGTGACTATTTGACGGGCGGCGACGCCATTCCCGGTATGCCACCGACCGATCCGACCGAGAACGCGGTCGAGGGGAGACACGCCGACAGGGTCGCCGTCGTCACCGGCTCCACCCGGGGGATCGGCGCGGGCGTCGCCCGTCGCTTCGCGGCCGAGGGCGCCGCGGTCGTCGTGACCGGTCGCTCCGCCGGGGACGGCAACGCCGTCGCGGACGAGATCGAGGCGGCCGGCGGCGAGGCGACGTTCGTCCGCGCGGACATGCGCGACCCGGCCGAGATCGAGGCGCTCGTCGACCACGCCGTCGCCGAGTACGGCGAGATCGACGTGCTGGTGAACAACGCGGGCGTCCAGACCGAGACCACCGCGAGCGAGGCGACGACCGACGACTGGGCGTTCGTCGTCGAGACCGACTTCCGGGCGTACTGGCTGTGCGCGAAGCACGCCGCCGCGGAGATGCCCCCGGGCGGGACGATACTCAACACCTCCTCGAACCACGCCTTCCTCACGATGCCGGGGCTGTTCCCGTACAACGCGGTGAAGGCCGGGATCAACGGGATGACCCGCGCGCTCGCGCTGGAGCTCGGGCCGGACGGGATCACGGTGAACACGATCAACCCGGGCTGGATCGAGATCGACCGCACCCGCGAGGAGCTCGGCGACGACTACGGGTACACGGAGGCGATCCACCCGGCCGGTCGCCTCGGCACCCCCGCCGACGTGGCCGGCCTCGCGGCGTTCCTCGCGAGCGACGACGCGACGTTCATCACTGGCGAGAGCGTCCTCGTCGACGGCGGCCGGTCGCAGGTGATGGAAGACGAGCGCTACCTCGCCTACCGCCGGGACGGGTGAGTCGGCGGCGGGCTGGGGATGCTCGCCGGGTCGTGGACGGGCGCGCCGCGGATGATCAAGTCGCTCGCCCAAGACTACTCGTCGCTCGGCCCGCGGCGCTCCATCTCCGCGCTCGTCCCGTCGTTCCTGATCGCCCAGCTGGCGGTGCTGCTCGGCGTGCCGGTCTCGTTCAACGAGATCGTCGTCAGCGCGATCATCGGGAGCGGCGCCGCGGTGGGCGGGCGGGACGCGGTGGACGCGCGGAAGATCCTCGTGACGATCGGGGCGTGGGCCGGGTCGTTCGGCCTGTCGTTCGCGCTCGCGTACGCCGTCGCGGTCGGGCTCCTGTGACCGCCCGGGGGCGACCGCGCGGCGCTCGCCTCGGACAACCGTCGGCGAAGCGACCGCGGACCGCGGGCGTCCCCCTCTGCGATCCCGGCCCGTTGGCGCGAAATTGTGCGTTCTATACACAAACATTTTAACGGCGCGTCGCGTACGGACTCGACAGTAAAATGCCAGACTCGATGTCCGAACAGCTCCAGCGGGACATGGCGTGTGAGGGGTTACTGGAGTGTTTCCACGGGCTCACACAGCTCGACAGGCGGGTCTTTCAGGAGCTCGTCCGGGCCGAGGCGCCGCTGACGATCGACGAGATCGGCGACGCGGTCGACCGCGAGCGGTCGACCGCCTACCGCGCCGTGCAGCGGCTCCTCCAGGCCGGCTTCATCCAGAAGGAGCAGGTGAACTACGACCAGGGAGGGTACTACCACGTCTACCGCCCGACCGACCCGGAGCAGGTCGCCGACGACATGCAGCGCATGCTCAACGACTGGTACGCGAAGATGGGCCAGCTCATTCAGGAGTTCGAGGAGAAGTACGACCGGACCGAGGGATCGGCGTCGGCCGCGGAGAGCTGACGGCGGCGGTCGGGTCGCGTTCGGCGGTCACCGACCGCGTCGCGGGCGGGAGTCGAGTCACCGAGAGGCGACGCCCGACGGGAGAACCGCTTATTGCCCGCGGCGCACACGGCCCCCCATGGACGAGCCGGCGGTGTTCGACCGCGTGGTGACCGCGCTCGACGAGCGGAACTACGAGCCGCTGGTGCACGTGCCGGAGGCCCACAGCGGGACGTACGCGGACGTGCTCGACCGGTGCCGCCGCCACGAGATCGCGATCCGTGGGCGGTACCCTGACGTGCTCGGCTTCACCGACGCGGACCGGGTGTTCGCGATCGAGGTGAAGGGGGAGCGGAACCTCCTCCGCGGCATCGGACAGGCGATGACCTACCAGCAGGGCGCGCACGTCTCCTATCTCGCGGGCGACGGCGAAGCCGTGGCGACCCACGCGAACCTGCTCCGGTCGAAGGGGGTCGGCGTCATCGGCGTCGACGCCGACGGAGAGACATCGTGGAGCGATCCGCCGAGCGCGGAGTCGACCGAGGAAGTCGCCGACATCGAGGGACAGCTGTCGGTCCGGCTCCGCGGGAACGCGTTCGGCGGCGATATCACGACGCTGAGCCTCGCGCAGCCGCTGAACTACCTCGCACCGGTCGTCGCCCTCGACCGGTACGGGCCGCTCGCGCGCGACGAGCTCGTCGACGTCATTGCCGACGAGTACGGGTTCGGCGCCAGTGACGAGACCGTCGCGAGCGCGCGGACGCTCGGTCTCCTCGCGCTCGGCTCGCCCCGCGACCTGACCTCGCAGGGGGAGTTGGCCGCGACGGTGCTCCGGGGCTACGGGGTCGAGGAACTCGACGACCTCCGGCTGGCGAAGGCGGACGTCGGCCGGAGCACGGTCGCCGAGGTCCACCCGCCGCTCGCGGTGCTCCTCCGGAACTCGTTTTCCAGGCACCCGGAATTCGGCCTGCTGCTCGACGCGCTCCGCAAGGAGGGCCCTCGGATCCACTTCCTCGACCTCGTCGAGCGGCTGGTCCGCGAGTATCCGAACGTCTTCCTGAGCGCGTTCTGCACGACGCGGGGCGCGACTCGCGCTCGAGAGCTGATCGAGCGGGGGAAGACCGCCCGCCTCTATCGGGACCCGTCGGTCTGGAGGGACGCGGTCCGTAACAACGTCCTCTTCAACTTCGTTCAGCAGCTGAAACACGTCGGCGTCCTCGCCCCCGAGACGCGCAGCCACAGCGGGGCGATGAGCGAGTACGACCCCGACGAGAAGCCGTGGATCGTCGCCGATCTGGAATAGACGACCCTCCGAGATACCCTGAATCGCCGACCGCGAGAACGGCGCGGCGGCTCACCGGTCGGGTCGTCACAGAAGTGCTCCGGCTGGGATTCGAACCCAGGTCATCACCGTGAGAGGGTGATATGATTGGCCGGACTACACCACCAGAGCGCACGTCCGTTCGACGCGTCATCAGATACGGCAGGAGATTGTAAAACAGTTCCGCTTCGACGGCGCCGTGCCCCGGTTTACCGTGGCTCAGCTCCCGGTCGCGGCGGTGCCAGGCGGCGCTCAGACGTCGACCGCGAACGGGGCCGCGTCGGCCGCGCCGTCGGCGACGCCGGCGAGCAGCTCGGCGACCGCGTCGAGGTCGCCGAGGTCGACGACCTCGACGGGCGTGTGCATGTACCGGTTCGGGATCGAGACGTTGAGCGACGGGACGCCGCCCCGCGCCGTGTAGAACGCGTCCGCGTCGGTGCCGGTCCGCGTGCCGGCCGCCTGAAGTTGGACGTCGACGCCCGCGTCGGCCGCGGCGTCGCGCGCGAGCGCGACGAGCGACGGGTGGTTGGCGCTCCCGCGGGCGACCACCGGGCCCGCGCCGAGCTCGACCGGACCGCGGCGTTCGGTCTCCACGTCGGGGTTGTCGGTGGCGTGCGTGACGTCGACGGCGACGAACGCGTCCACGTCGTCGAGGTCGACGCCGACCATCCGAGCGCCCTGGAGCCCGACCTCCTCCTGGACCGTGGAGACGGCGTAGACGGTCGCGTCGACGCCGCGCTCGGCCGCGCGGCGGAGCCCCTCGGCGGCCGCCCACGTCCCCGTGCGGTTGTCGATCCCGCGGGCGGCGATCCGGTCGCCGACCAGCTCCCTCGGCTCCGTCGAGACGGTGACCGGGTCGCCGACCTCGACGTGCTCGCGGGCCTCCTCGGCATCGGTCGCGCCGACGTCGACGAACTGCCCGGCGATCTCTTGGTACTCGTCGTCCGACTGATCCCGCAGGTGGATCGCGGTCTGGCCGATCACGCCCTGCACGGGCTCGTCGGCGTGGACCGTGACGTGCTGGCCCTTCGAGACGGTGCGGTCGGAGCCCCCGATCCGGGCGATCCGAAGGAACCCGTCGTCGAGCACGTCGCGGACGATGAATCCGATCTCGTCGGCGTGGCCCGTCAGGGCGATCGCCGGCGCGTCGGGGGCGCCCTCGCTGACCGCGACGGCGTTGCCGTAGGCGTCGACGGAGATGTCGTCCGCGAACTCGCCGACGTAGTCGGTCCACACCCGCTGGCTCGCCGCCTCGAACCCGGAGGGGCTGGCGGTCGCGAGCAGGTCGTCGAGGAACGTCCGGCCGCTCTCGTGCATGGTCGGGAGTGACGGGGCGGCCGGCAAGAAACCGCCGATCTGAGCCCTGCGAACGCTCCCCCGAGCCGCGAGCGCCCGCCGACCCGCGCCGCCGCCACGCCTAAACCGTCGCCGCGCGAACGACGGGATATGAGCGACTCATCGTTCACGCTGTTGGAGGTACACCTCGGCGACGGGGACGTCGACGTCGGGCCGTTCGAACTCTTCGGCGCGGCCGAGGAGCCGGCGGCGGGCACCGAGTCGGCGTCGGACGCGAACGGCGACCGCGCGAGCGACGACGCGGGCGACGCCGGCTCCGGCGGCGGCTGCCGAGGGAAGTCGATCGCGGGCCTCCTGCTCGCGCTCGCCGCGCTCGCCGCGGTCGCGGTCGGCGTCGCGAGACTCCGCGGCGACGACGAGGTCCCGTCGGGGATCGCCGGCGACGACTGACGGGCGGACGCGAGCGATCGGCGGCGACGCCGACCCGACGCAAGCGATTTCAGGCGCGCAGCCCTGCCGTTCGTATGGACATTCTCCGAAGCCTGCGCGCGGTCTCCGAGGCGTCCGGCGACGGCGTCGTCGACTGGGACCGGGCCGCGGCGGCCGCGAAGGCGAGCACGGACCCCGGCTCGCTCGCGCTCACGGCCGGCGAGCGCGAGGGGTACGCCGCCGACGTCCGCGACGCCCGGGCGCGGCTGAGCGAGGTCGCTGGGATCGCGTTCGACGTCCCCGACGCGATCGAGGTGCAGAACCGCCACCACTGGATCGACGCGAGCGTCGACACGTTCCGGAACGTGATGGCGCCGATCGAGGCGGCGGCGACCGGGCAGTCGGGGACGGGGGCGGGCGGCGCTCTCGACGGCCTCGGCGGCCCCGGCGGCGCCGACGGCTTCGACGACCCGGCCGCGGCGCTCACGCGGGACGCCTCGCGGATCGCCAACACCGGGACGATGGCGTTCGCGCTCGGCTTCCTCGCGCGGAACGTCCTCGGCCAGTACGACCCGCTGCTGCTCGCCGACGAGCCCGACGCCGACCACGGGCTCTACTTCGTCCACCCGAACATCGTCGCCGTCGCGGCGTCGCTCGACGTCGACTACCCGCGGTTCCGGCGGTGGATCGCGTTCCACGAGGTGACGCACGCGGCCGAGTTCGGCGCGGCGCCGTGGCTCCCGGAGTACCTCGAATCGCGCGTCGAGCGCGGCGTGGAGGGACTGACGGCGGGCGAGATGACGCTCGGCGGGCTCGACTCGGCGGCGTTCGGCGAGCTGCAGGCCGCCATGACCGCGGTCGAGGGGTACGCGGAGGTGCTGATGGACCGCGCGTTCGACGGCGAGTACGCCGACCTGCGGCGCAAGCTCGACGAGCGCCGCGGGGGCGGCGGCCCGGTCCGGCGGCTCGCGCAGCGCCTCCTCGGGCTGGGGATGAAGCGCCGCCAGTACGAGCGGGGCGCCGCCTTCTTCCGCCGCGTCGCCGACGCCCGTGGGATCGAGGCCGCCGGCGCGGTCTGGGAGCGCTCCGAGAACCTCCCGACCGGGGCCGAGCTCGACGACCCCGAGGCGTGGCTGACGCGGGTCGACCCCTGAACCCGGATCGACTCCGAAACGCGGCCGACGCCCTTCGAGCCGGGGCGATTCAGCCGGACGAGCCCGCTCCGGTCCCCTCCATCGGTTCGACGGAGGCGTCGTGCTCCGGGTCGACGCGGTGGCAGGCCGCCCACCTGTCGTCGCCCGTGTCCACCCGCGCGGGCTCGTCGTCGGCGCACGGCGACAAGCACAGCTCCCCGAGCGTCCGGTCGGCGGCGTCCGCGTCGCCGTCCACGAGCAGGCGCGCGGCCTCCCGTATCCGCTCGGCGGCGTCGTCGGGCAGCGAGCGCGGCTCCCCCGGCAGCGTCGTCTCCACGATCCGCTCGGCGACCGCCTCGTCGCTCGCGGACCCCCCCTCGGCGCCCTCCATCTGTCGACGGACGGCGTCCACGTCGACGTCGCCGCCCTCAACGCGGGTCTGGAAGGTGAAGGCGCGCCGGAACGCCGCCTGGCTCCCGCTCCAGTCGTCGCCCGGGATCACGGCCGGACACCGGGTGTGGAACCGGCAGCCCGACGGCGGGTCGATCGGCGAGGGGACCGTCCCGCGGAGCACCACGCGGTCGGTCCGCGCCGACGGGTCGATCCGCGGGACCGCGGAGAGGAGGCTCTTCGTGTACGGGTGTTTCGGCTCCTCGAACAGCTCCCGGACCGGCGCGGTCTCCACGATCTTCCCCAAGTACATCACCGCGACCCGGCTCGCGACCTGCCGGATCACGGAGAGGTCGTGCGCGATCAGGACGAGCGACAGCCCCAGCTCGGACTGGAGGTTTTTCAGGAGGTTGAGTATCTGCGCCTGCACGGAGACGTCGAGCGCGCTCACGGGCTCGTCGGCGACGATGACGTCCGGCTCGACGGCCAGCGCCCGGGCGATGCCGACCCGCTGCTGTTGCCCCCCGGAGAACTGGCCCGGGTAGCGGTCGATGTACGACGGCTTGAGCCCGACCCGTTCGAGGAGCTCCTTCGCCCGCTCCGTCCGGTCCGCGTCGGAGTCGCCGATCCCGTGGACCTCCATCGGGGCGGTCACGATGTCCCCGACGGTCTGTCGGGGGTTGAGCGACGCCAGCGGGTCCTGGAACACCATCTGGATCTCCGACCGGTACGGCCGCATCTCGCGGTCGGAGAGGCCGCCGATCTCCTCGCCCCGGAACCGCACCGTCCCCTCGGTCGGCTCGTGGAGGTTCAACAGCGTCCGGCCGAGCGTCGACTTCCCGCACCCCGACTCGCCGACGACGGCCAGCGTCTCCCCCGCCCGGAGCTCCAGGTCGACCCCGTCGACGGCCTTCACCGACTGCCCGGCGTTCAACAGCCGATCGAGGAACCCGTCGCTCTGGTCGAAGTGCTTCTTCAGCCCCTCCGTCTCCAAGACCACGTCGGTCGCGACCCCCGCCTTCTCCGACGCGTCGGCCGGGGCGTCGGTCATCGTCTCGCGGCTCATAACCGATCACCCGCCGGACCGCGACGGAGGCAGGCGGCCTCGTGGTCGTCGCCGACCGACCGGAACTCCGGGGCGCGCTCGAAGCACTCCCGCTCCGCCTCGGGACAGCGGGGCGCGAAGTGGCACGCGTACTCGATGTCTATCAGGTCCGGGACGTTCCCCTCGATCGGCTCCAGCGTGGCGTCCGGGTTCTCCAGCTGCGGCGTGCTCGCGATGAGCCCCTGCGTGTACGGGTGCTCCGGGCTGGAGAACAGCTCCCGCGTCTCCGCCCGCTCGACGATCTCCCCGGCGTACATGACGTTGACCCGGTCGCAGGTCTCGGCGACGACGGCGAGATCGTGCGTGATCAGAAGGATCGCGGTGTCGAACTCGTCTTTCAGGTCTTCGAGCTCTTCGAGGATCTGCGCCTGGATCGTGACGTCCAGCGCCGTCGTCGGCTCGTCCGCGATGACGAGGTCGGGCTCGCAGGCGAGCGCCATGGCGATCATCGCGCGCTGCCGCATCCCGCCGGAGAACTGGTGCGGGAAGTCGTCGGCCCGGGCCTCCGGTTCGGGGATCTGCACGGACTCGAGCATCTCGATCGCGCGCCGCCACGCCTCCCCGTTCTTCGCGGCCCCGACGATCTTGCGTTTCAGCTCGGCCGACAGCGTGACGGACTCGCCGGTGTCCTGGTGGAGCCGCACCGTCTCGGCGATCTGCTCGCCGACCGTCAGCGTCGGGTTGAGGCTGTTCATCGGGTCCTGGAAGATCATCGACATCCGCCCGCCCCGGATCGACTGCCGCTGTTCGTCGGTCATCTCCAGCAGCGACTCCCCGTCGAAGCGGATGTCGCCGCCCGCGATCTCGCCCGGCTCCTCGACGATGCCGAGCACGCTCTCCGCGAGGACGCTCTTCCCCGACCCGGACTCCCCGACGAGCCCGACGATCTCGCCGGGTTCGATGGACAGGCTGACCCCGTCCACGGCGCGGACGACGCCGCGGTCCGTCGGGAACTGCGTCCGGAGGTCGTCGACCGAGAGGACCGGCGTCGACATCTCAGCTCACCTCGCTCTCGGAGATGTCGAACGCGTCCCTGAGCCCGTCTCCGAGCGTGTTGAACGCCAGCACGACGGTCATGATCGCCAGCCCCGGCATCACCGAGATCCACCACGCCTGCGAGATGAACTGCCGGCCGTCCGAGATCAGGAGCCCCCACGTCGGGGTCGTCGGCTTCACCCCCAGCCCGAGGAACGACAGGGCGGCCTCGCCGAGGATGGCCAGCGGGATCATGAGCGTCGCCTGGACGATGATCGGCGACACCGCGTTCGGCAGTATCTCCTTGAACATCACCCGGACGTCGCTCATCCCGACCGCCTGCGCGGCCGTGATGTACTCCTCCTGCCGGATGGAGAGCACCTCACCGCGCACAATGCGGGCGAAGTCGTCGATGAACGCGATCCCGATGGCGATCACGACGTTGAGCCAGCCCAACCCCCCCATCACGGCGATGATCCCGACGCCGAGAATGATCGTCGGGAACGCCCAGATGAAGTCGATCCCGCGCATGATCACCGAGTCGATCTTCCCGCCGTAGAAGCCGGCGAGCGTCCCGAGCGCCGTCCCGACGGTGAACGCGAACGCGACGGTCGCGAACGCCACCAAGAGGGATATCTGCGCCCCGTACATGATCCGCGTCAGGATGTCGTAGCCGAACGAGTCGGTCCCGAGGTAATGCGTCACGGTCTCCCGCTGTCCGTCGCCGTCGAAGTCGCCGGTCGACTCGCTCATCGGCTCCTGCATGAAGCCGAACTGCTCCTCCGGGCCGTGCGGGGCGACGTACGGCGCGAACGCCGCCGTCAGCACGAACCCGACGACGACCAGCGCGCCCAGGAGCGCGAGCTTGTCCCGCTTCAGGACGCGGACGATCCGCTCGCGCGTCGTCGTGTACTCTTCGACCGCCTCTTCGGTGTGGTACTCGTCGGGGACCTCGCCCGGACCGAACTCGCCGGCGTGCCGCGCGAACTCCGGAGTACCCGCGTTCTTATCACTCATGACTGCTCTCCTCCGTATCGGATCCGCGGATCGATCGCCGTGTACGCGATGTCGACGAGTAGGTTCATGAAGACGAAGATGCCCGCGATGAGCAGGATCGTCATCTGCGTCACGGGGTAGTTGCGTTCGAGGATCGAGTTCACGAGGAGCCGACCCAGCCCCTGGATGCCGAAGACGATCTCCACGGTGACGCTCCCGCCGAGGATGAGCGCCAGCTGGATCCCCGCGATCGTGACGACCGGGATCAGCGCGTTCTGGAGCGCGTGCTTGTACAGTCGGATCCGCGAGCTAACCCCCTTCGCGACCGCCGTCCGCATGTACTGCTCGTCGAGCGTCTCGATGAGCGAGGACCGCATCATCCGCGTGACGCCCGCCGCGTACGGCAGCCCGACCGCGACGCCCGGGAGGAAGATGCTGCGCAGCCACGGGACGACCCCCTCCGAGATCGGGGTGTAGCCGACCACGGGGAACCACCCGAGCTGCACGCCGAAGACGATGGCCAGCAGGATGCCGACGAAGAACGCCGGCATCGAGATCCCGATGAACGCGCCGATCGTCGCGACGTAGTCCTGCAGCTGGTTCCGCTTCGTCGCCCCGATGATCCCGGCGGGGATCGCGACGGCGAGCCCGAGCACCACGCCGAAGGCGGCGATCGAGAGCGTCCGCGGGGCCGCCGCCGCGATGAGCCCCGCCACGGACTCGCTCGACGTGATGCTCTGTCCGAAGTCGCCGACCAGCATCTCCGAGAACCACTCGACGTACTGGACGTACAGCGGCTGGTCGAGGCCGAGTTCGGCGCGGAGGCTCGCGACCGCCTCCGGCGTCGCCTCCTGGCCGAGCATCGCCCGGACCGGCCCGCCCGGCACCGACCGCAGGCCGACGAACACCGTCGTCGCCACGAGCCACATCACGAAGAACGCGTGGCCGGTGCGCTTCGCTATGTACCGCCACATCACTCGTTCAGGTACACGGTGTGGAAGTTCCGGAGTCCGGAGAGGTGGTTGAACCCGCCCACCTCCTCGCGGACCCCGGCGATGTCGTCCTGGTGCACCAGGAAGGCGTGCGGGACGTCCGCGATGAGCGTGTCCTCGATCTCCCACAGCAGGTCACGACGCGCCTCGCGGTCGGTCTCGGCCCGCTGTTGGGCGAGCAGGTTGTGGACCTCCTCGTTCTCGTACCGGACCCAGTTCCAGACGCCCCCCTCGTCGGGCAGCCGGTAGAAGTTCCACAGCGACTGCTCCGGGTCAGGGTCGATGATGCTGCCGGCGATCGTGGTGTCGTAGTCGCCCTCCTCGTAGCGCGTCCAGTACGTCGAGCTGGTGACCTGCTCGATGTCGACGTCGAACCCGGCCTCGTTGAGCTGCTGGCGCATCGCCTCCGCCTCCCGGGTGCCGCCCTCGTTGGCCAGGATCGAGAAGCTGGCGCCGGCGGCCCCGGACTCTTCGAGCAGCTGCTGTCCCTCCTCGGGCGCGTAGTCCTGGTCGCCCGGCTTGTCCTCGCGCCAGACCCATCCGGTCCCCCTGTTCAGCACGCCCGTGTCGGGCAGCGCGTTGCCGAAGTACGCGGTCTCGACGAAGCGCTCGTTGTCGATGACCTTCGCGATACCGCGTCGCGCCTGGCGGTCGCCGAACGGCTCCCGCTCCTCGTTCATCGCGAGGCCGTACCAGTTGATGCCCGGCGCCACGTCGGTGTTGGCCTCGGCGTCGTTCCCGAGCTGGTCGAGGTTCTGTAAGGGGAGCAGGTTCGCGAACTGGATGTCCCCGCTCCGGAGGGCGTTCACGATGGAGGACGGCTCCGGGATCGGCTGGACATCGATACCGTCGAGGTAGGGGAGCTGATTGCCGTTCTCGTCGGTCTCGAAGTAGTCGTCGTAGGCGTCGAGCGTGACGCTGTTACCGACCTCGTGGCCCGTTACCTCGAACGGCCCGGTCCCGACCGGGGTGACGTTGTACTGGTCCGCGCCCATCTCCTCGATGGCCTCCTGACTGACGATGGTCGCCGCGCGGCCCGGGCCGCGGGTGAGGTACACCAGCGAGGTCACGTTGGGCTGCTCCCAGCGGATCGTCACCTCGTAGTCGCCGCCGACCTCGACGCCGCCCTCGTCGATCGGCTGGAGGCTCGACAGCTTCGACGCCGCCGGGGCCTCCTCCTCGATGGTCCGCCGGATCGTGTACTCCACGTCGTCCGCGCTGAACTCGGTCCCGTTGTGGAACGTGACGTCGTCCCGGAGGGTGAAGGTGAACGTCGCACCGCCGTCGGCGACCGACCAGTCCTCCGCGAGGTCGCCCTCGATCTGGAGGTCCGGCCCGAGCTTGGTCAGGCCGCTGAACACGTTCGCGGCCAGCTGGAAGTACTGGCCGACGCTGATGTACGGCGGGTCGAGCGTGTCGATGCTCCCGGTGAACCAGCCGGCCTGCAGCCGGCCGCCCGTGGAGATCTCCTGGCTCCCCGAGGAGCCGTCCGAGCCGTCCTCTCCGCCTCCGCCGTCGCCGCCGTCGCCCCCGTCTCCGCCGTCGCCGCCGCCGCCGGCGCAGCCCGCGAGGCCGCCCAGCCCCGCGGCGCTGAGCAGCGACAGCGTGGTTCGCCGGTCGACCACCGGGCCCTCGACGGCGTTCTCGAATTCGTTGTCATCGGGTGACATGGGAAACGGTACCGAGCGGATCCTGTTAATCCTGACGCCGGATATATCCGTATCTCACGGTCGTTAGCGCGCGTCGGCGGCCCGCGTGCGGTCGCGGCGTCACGGTCGCGTCGCTCCGCGTTCGCGACCCCGGGCGGTACCGGATCGGCGATCGGCTCGCGACCCCGCCGGTCGCTACGCCAGTCGCTCGTCGCGGAACGCCCGGATGACGTCCTGCCGGGCGATGATCCCGACGATCCGCCCGTCCCCGTCCACGACCGGAACCCGGTTGATGTCGGGGTCGTCGCCGGCGAGCAGGTCGAGCACGTCGTCGACCGCGGCGTCGGGGGTCACCGTCGCCACGCCGGTGCTCATCACGTCCGAGACCGGGCGGTCGGCGTTCCGGACCATGTCGACGCCCAGGTCGAGGTCGGCCCACGGCGGCTTCACCTGATAGGTGAGCGTGTCGACGAACGGCGGGAGCCCCACCGGGATCCACAGCGTCTCGTCGTCGGGCTCGAAGAGGTCGACGAGGTCCGACTCGGTGACGACGCCGACCACGCGGTCGTCCGCGTCGACGACGGGGAACCCGCTGAACTCGTACCGGGCGAACTTCCTGAACACGTCGGCGACGTCGTCGTCGGCGGCGACCGTCTTCACGTCGGTCTCCATCAGGTCACGGGCTTGCATACGGTCGCCGTCGCGGCCGGGGCCCCTAGGCGTTTCGACCGCGGCGTTCGGGGCGCGTAGCGACGGGGCGCGCGGCGACGCGGTGCACGGCGACGCGGTGCGCGGCGACGACCGCCGGGAAAGATACACCCCCGAGCCGCCCCGTGACCCGGGTATGACCCACGAGCTTCGGCCCCTCGAACGCGTGCGGCAGGCCGTGGCGAGCCTGCTCCACCTCCCGCTGTCCGCGGTCGGGCTGTACGCCGAGCGGGAGACGCCCCGCGACCAGTACGCGCTCACGCTCCGCGAGCCGTACCCGGCCGTCGAGGCGCGGCTCCACCGGCTCGGGTTCGTCCGCAACCTCGTCTCCTCGCTGAAGTTCCGCGACTACGCGACGCCCCCCGAGACGTCGGTCGCCAGCTGGGCGCGGTACCCGGAGGGGGCGCTCGGCAGCGACTCCCAGCTCCACCTCGCGCTGTTCGTCGGCCCGGACCGCTCGACGACCGACGTGTACGCCCACTGGGAGCCCTCGTGGATCCGCCACCCGATCCGCCACTACCGGGCGACCGACGTCGACGCCGAGGAGGGCGTCGAGCGCACCCGCGCGCTGTTCGAGCGGGAGGGGATCGGGTACGCCGTGGTGCCGGCCGACGAGCGCGTCGCTCCCGAGGCGGCGACGGAAGGAAGCCGAGGGGACTGAGCCTACTCCTCGGCGGCGTCGTGGCCGCGGTACTCCTTCAGGCGCGCTCGGGCGGAGGCGACCGCCTCGCGGGCCTCGCCCTCCGCGCGCTCCTCTAACCCCTTCAGGTCGGCCTGGATCCGGTCCAGCCGCGACGGCTCCGGCTCCTCCTCCTCGGCGCCCACGAGCTCCTTCACGCGGGCCTCGACGGGCTCCAGCTCCTCTTTCACGCCCGCCTTCGCGTGCTCCGCCGCGCGACCGAGGTAGTACCGTGCGTCTTCGAAGTGCTTGCTCATATCTGTCCTTTGGGTAGCGACGGATATATCCTTTGTGGCCGCGCAGAGGCGACAGGATTCTCGGACGGGGCTCGGGACGCGACGCGGCCGCTCGCCGCTCGACGGACCGGCGATACGCGTAACGCGGGGGCTACAAGAGCGTCAGTACGTGGGCGACTCCTCGGGCTCGCCGTCGCGCGCGTTCGCGACGCGACCGAGCGTGAACAGCAGGTCGGAGAGGCGGTTGAGGTAGGAGACGACCGTCTCGTTGATCGGCTCGGAGCGCGCGAGCTCGACGACCCGGCGCTCGGCGCGGCGGGTCACGGTCCGGGCGTGGTGGAGGCGCGCCCCCGACTCGCCCCCGCCGGGGAGGACGAACGAGGTCAGCGGCTCCAGCTCCTCGTCGAAGGCGTCGATCCGGTCTTCGAGGGCCTCGACGAGCTCGGGCTCGACCCGCGGGTCGTCGGGGTCCGGGTCCGGGTTCGCGAGGTCGGCCTGCACCACGTGGAGGTGGTTCTGCACCGTCGCCAACAGCTCGTCGAGGTCGTCGTGACCCGTCGGGCGCACGGTGCCGATCAGCGCGTTCGCCTCGTCGACGGTCCCGTACGCCTCGATCCGCGGGCTGGACTTCGACACCCGGCTCATGTCCCGGAGGTCGGTGTCGCCCTCGTCGCCGCGGCCGGTGTAGATCGTCATGCGAGCGTCCGGTCGACGTACTCCAGGATGTTCGCGCTCTCGGCCATCGTCACGCCGCGCTCCTCGTCGATCAGGACGGGGACGCCGCGCTGGCCGCTGACCCGCTTCACCGCGTCGCGGTCGGAGTGGAGGGCGTCCACCCACTCGGTCTCGTACTCGATCCCGGCCTCGTCGAGCGCGTCGGACACCTTCTCGCACCACGGACAGCCGTCGAGGGCGTAGAGTCGGATCGCCATACCGACCGATCGGCGCGCGGCGGCAAGAAGGTACGGCCTCGGCGACGGTCGGACGCGGACCCCGGGTGTGCGGTCGGACGCGGACCCCGGGTGTGCGGTCGGACGCGGACCCCGATGTGCGGTCGGACGCGAACCCCGGCCCGCGCGGTCGCTCGCGGCCCGAGACCTACAGCCCGTGGTACGACGCCATCCGCTCGCGGAACGCGGGCGGGATCGGCGCCGGTTCGCCAGTGTCGGGGTCGAGGCTGACGAGCGTCGCCTCGGCCTCGGTCACCACCGCGTCGCCGGCCCGCAGCTCGTGGGTCATCGCGACGCTGGAACGGCCGAGCTCGGCGACGTCGACGTCGACCGCGACGGTCCCGTCCGTCAGCTCGACCGGCCGGCGGAAGTCGAGCGAGAGCGACGCCAGCACCGTCGACACCCGCGAGAGGTCGGCGTCGAGGACGTCGCGGAAGTACTCGGTCCGGGCCTGTTCGAGGTACGTCGCGTAGACCGCGTTGTTGACGTGGCCCATCGCGTCGATGTCGCGGAACCGGACGTCGATCTCGGCCGTGTACGTGCTCATGACAGGTCGTCCGCGGGGAGGGGTTTGTAGGCGTCGGGATCGGTCGGCGGCGCGCGCGGGACGACCGACCGAGGCGGGGAAGGCGCCGTCAGTACAGGAGCTCGTCGTCGTTCTCGATCATGTACAGCGACCGGGCGGCGATGTTGACGGCGTGGTCGCCGACGCGTTCGAGGTCCCGGATCGTGAGGAGGAGCCGCGAGACGTTCCGCATCGTCGCTTCCACGTCCGCCTCCTCGCGGAGCTCGTCGCGCTCGATGAGGTCGCGGACGACCAGGTCGCTCGCGGCCTCGCAGGCGGCGTCCACCTCGTCGTCGGCCTCGGCGACGGCGTAACACAGCTCTGGGTCCGACTCTGCGTACGCCGCCATCGCCTCGTCGAGCATCGCCAGCGTGTCGTCGCCGATGCGCTGGACGTCGACGTCGGGGAACGCCTCGCGGTCGGCCCGCTTCGCGTACTCGCCGAGGTTCGTCGCCAGGTCCGCGATCCGTTCGAGGTCGGTGATGATCTTGAACGAGGCGGCGATGAACCGGAGGTCGCCCGCCACCGGCTGCTGGAGCGCGATGAGGTCGGTGCACTGCCCCTCCAGTTCGAGGTAGAGGTCGTTGATCTCGGCGTCGCCGGCGATGACCTCCTCGCCCAGCTCGCCGTCCTGCGTCTCCAGGGCGTCGAGGCCCATCCGGAGCCGCTCCGCGACGACCTCGCTCATGTAGAGCACGTCGTCGCGGATCGACTCCAGCTTCGACTGGTACTGTTCGCGTGGCATCGTGTTAGCGTATCCGCCTCACCGAACGTACAAAAACACGTCGGCGACCGACCGATCGGTTTTCCGCCCCTTCGACGCCGAAAAGAACCGGAACGGGCGGGGGACGCGACGAGGGCGAGAGGTGGGTGGCGCCGCTCAACGGCGCGTCCGCCGCGCAGCGGCACGTCCGGCGGCCGAGTGCCCGGCCCGCCGGTCGGGGCGTTCAGAACGATGTCTCGTCCGCTTCGGTGGCGGCGCTCCCGCGGTCGTCGTACCCCTTCCGCCCGACCGCGTCCTCCGGGAGCAGCGACGTGACGAACTCCTCCAGCTCGGCCTCGGACCGGAACGCCTCGGGCTCGTCGTCGACCACGCCGAGTATCTCCGAGAGCGGCATCGCCTCCCCGTTCGCGAACTCGACGGTTGCCTCGTCGCACTCCTCGACGACGGTGTCGAAGGCGACGGGGTACTGACGGTCACAGACGTCGTTCAACGCCGTTTCGACATCCATACCTAACGTTCGTGAGGAACTCCAAAAAGGCTGATGCCAAACGGGCTCGCCGGCGGTCCGACCGCCGCGACGCGGCCGTCGGCTTCGGGCGCCGGTCGGTTCCCGGGCCGCTCCCGCTCACCCGTCGCCGAGCAGCGTCGCCATCGCCTCCACCGCCTCGGGCTCGAACGACCCGACGGTCGTCGCCGCGGCGGCGCCCGCCGCGTTCCCGATCGCCGCCAGCTCGCGCAGGTCCGTGACGCCGTCGCCGCGCGCGGCGAGGACGGCGGCGGCGAAGGCGTCGCCGGCGCCGGCGGTCGTCGCGACCGCGACGCTCGGGGGGGTCACCGCGACCCGCTCCGTGATCGCCCCGTCGCCGACGCGGAACCCGACCGTCGCCGACGCGCCGTCCGTGAGGAACGCGACCACCGAGCCGCCCGCCGGGAGACACGCCGCGAGGCCCTCGGGGGTCTCCTCGACGCCCGCGACGGCGAGGTCGTCTGTCCCCGCGAACAGCAGGTCACAGTGCGGGAGGACCTCGCGCAGCGCCGCCCGGTACGCCGCCGGCCCGCGCCACTGGTTCTCGCGTCCGTTCAGGTCGAACGAGACGAGCGCGTCGCCCTCGGCGGCCGCCCGCGCGAGCCGCAGCACGTCGGCCCGGTTGACCGCGGTCGGCAGCGTGACGCCCTCCAGGTGGACCCGCTCGTGGCCGCCGACGAGCGACGCCGGGTCGTCGGGCGGGGTGAACCCGTAACAGCTCCCCTCGACCCAGGCGTCCCACCGGTCGCCGTCGGCCGTCGGCACGTACAGCGTCAGGGGCGACGCCGCGTCGACGGCCGCGACGCGATCCGTCCGCACCGGCCCCGCGTCGAGCCGCCGCGCGGCCAGCTCCCCGACGCGGTCGGTCCCCACGTTCGTCACCAGCGTGGCGCGCTCGTCGAGCGCGGCGAGCCACCGCGCGACGTTCGTCGCGGTCCCGCCCACGTGCCACTCGAAGCGACCCCCCGGCTCGGTCGGACCCCCGCCGACCGGGTACAGGTCGATCGTCGCGTCGCCGACGACGAGCGTCCCGTCCGAGCGGTCGCTCATCGGCTCACCGCCGGGACCCCGACCGCCGCGCGTTCGTTCGACGACATCGGCGGGGCTTCGTCCGCCAGAGGAATTAATTGAGGCGGTCCCGAGGTGAACACGTGACCGATCAGCAACCCTCTCGGTTCATCCTGGCGTCGGCCGCCGTCTGCGTCGTCACGTGCGCCGCGGTCGCGGTCCTCCCGCCCCTGCTCGGCTCGTCCAGCGCGTTCACCGGCAGCGTCAGTTCGAGCGCGGTCCTCGGGCTGGTGTTCGCGGCGCGGAACCTCCAGCTGCTGCGGGCCGCGGGGACGCCGAGCCTCCCGCCGGCCGTCCTGACGACGATCTTCGGCGGCTGGTTCATGTTCGCGCCCCTCCTGTACCCCGACGTCGGGTTCCTCCCGACCGCCGGCACCCAGCTCGGCGGGACGGTGATCGCGACGTTCGGCCTCTACGTGACGGTCGCGGGGATCACCGAGGAGTGAGCCTCGCGGGGTCGGCGTCGCCGTCGGACCGTGGGTCTATTGCGAACGCGGCCCAACTCCCGGTATGGCGGACGGACCCTCGGACGTCGACCTCAAGCACGACCTGACGGACGACGTCGCGCTGGTCACGGGCGCGACCCGCGGCATCGGCGCGGAGATCGCCGCGGAGCTCGTCGACCTCGGCGCGACCGTGTACGCCGGCGCGCGGGACCCGGACGACGTCACCGCGGCCGACCAGCGCGCGGTCCGCCTGGACGTGACCGACGACGACGAGATCGGGGCGGCGATCGACCGGATCCGCCGGGAGACGGGCTCGCTCGACGTCCTCGTGAACAACGCCGGCGTCTTCCCTCGGTCGGGACCGCTCCACGAGATGGACCCCGCCGACTTCGACCGGACGATGGCCGTCAACCTCCGCGGCCCGGTGATGGTGACCAGGCGCGCTCTGCCGCTGCTGTTGGAACGGTCCGGGAGCCGCGTCGTGACCCTCTCGTCCGGGCTCGGGCAGTTCACCGAGGGGCGGATGGGCGGCGACTACCCCGCCTACCGGCTCTCGAAGGTCGGCGTCGGGGGGTTGACCGCGTACCTCGACGGCGAGTACGGCGACCGGGGGCTCGTCGCGAACGCGGTCTCGCCCGGGTGGGTCCGCACGGACATGGGCGGCGAGGGCGCGCCGCGGTCGCCGTCGACGGGCGCCGAGACGCCCGTCTGGCTCTCGCGGTTCGCCCCGGGGAGCCCGGCGGGCCACCTCTGGAAAGACAGGGAACGGATCCCGTGGTAGCCGGGGCGCGGGAGTTGGCCCTAGAGGCAGCCGAGGGTTGGCCCTGAAGATTGTCGAGAGTCGGTCCCGAAGGGAGCCGGGCGCCGGTCCCGAATTATTCACCCGCAACGGCCGGTTGTGAGAACCGTTGCCTATTCACGTCCCGGACGCCGGCAGTGGCGTATGGCGATCGACCGCGTGACGGTCTCACTCGACGAGGACGCGAAGGGGGCGCTCGACGATCTCACGGAACGGACGGGACACGGACAGAGCGAGCTGTTCCGACGCGCGCTGACGTTCTACGCGGCGAACTACCAGGCGGCGACCACCGACGCGGGGACGAAGCTCGGCGACTACCACAAGATGCTCTCCGGCGGCGAGCACGTGCTGCTCGACGTGGACTTCCTCCACTGCTTCCTCGACTACGTCTCCGACAGCGACGACGAGCCGGACCCCGAGTTCCTGGCGAAGGCGGACCGGGTCTCGGAGTACCACGCCCACGAGTACGACGGCGAGTTCGAGTCGCTCGACGAGCTGCTCGAATGGCTCTCGCTGTGCGGGTTCCTGAGCGTGCGCCGGAGCGACGACGACCGGTATCACGTCGTGTTCCCCTCCGACCAGATCCGGTGGTTCATGACCCGGTTCATCGAGCGGAGCGCGGCGAACCTCCCCTTCGACCTCGCCATCGAGGAGGGGGTGACGAAGGTCCTCATCACGGAGACGAGGCCGGACGACTGAGCGCTCGCCGGGAGTCGGCGCGACGATGTTCGATCGTATGCGGCGTTCACACCGGTTCACACGAGGGCATCGGAACGGGCATCGCGTGTGAACTCCTCACAACCACATATTTATGCCGAGATACATATGCCACCCGTAACCATGCCGAATGATACCACGTTCGCGGACCGGATCGAGCGGCGTCGGTTCCTCCGCCTGAGCGGCGCGGCGGGCGCGGCCGCCCTGGCGGGGTGTAGCAGTCAGGAGGAGCTCCAGGGCGACGGCGGCGACGGCGGGTCGTCCGACGGCTCCGACGGCTCCGACTCGGGCGACGGTTCCGACTCCGAGGACGGCGACGACGGCGGATCGTCCGGCGGCGAGCCGATCGGCGTCGGCGTCGTGATCCCGTTCAGCGGCGACCTCAGCGACTTCGGCCAGCCGATGCTGAACGGCCTGCGGATGGCGCAGGAGGACATCAACGCGGCCGGCGGACCGCTCGGACGGGAGATCGAGCTGTTCGACGAGGACTCCGAGACGAGCTCGACCGCGGGCGTCAACGCGGCGAACTCCCTCGTGAACACGCAGGGCGTGCCGGCGCTGATCGGGGCGGTGTCGAGCGGCGTGACGATCAGCATCGCGCAGTCGGTGACGATCCCGAACGACGTCCTGCACATCACGTCCGCGTCGTCGTCGCCGACGATCAGCACGCTGGAGGACGACGACCTCGTGTTCCGGACGCGGACGAACGACCGGTTCATCGCGCAGGTCATGGCGCAGATCATCGAGGACGACGGCGCGGACTCCGCGGCCGTCCTCTACATTAACAACGACTTCGGGGCGGCGCTCGCGGACACGTTCGAGGAGACGTTCGGCGGGACGACGACGGCCACGGTCGGCTACGAGTCCGGGCAGTCGTCGTACCAGCAGGCGCTGTCCGAGCTGTACGCCGACGACCCGGAGTTCATCGCGTACGCCGGCTACCCGGAGAGCGGCACCACGATCCTGAACCAGTGGAACGAGGAGGGGTACGGCGGCAACTGGGTGCTCCACACCAGCCTCCTCTCGCAGGACTTCCTCAACAACGTCGGCGCGGAGATCCTCGACGGGATGTACGGCGTGCGGACGCTCCCGCCGACCGGCGACGCGACGAGCAGCTTCGAGTCGGACTACGCCGACGCGTACCCGGACGCCGACCTGTTCTCGCCGTACTCGTGGAACTCGTACGACGCGCTCGTCTCGTACGCCCTCGCGGTCCACCACGCCGGCACGACCGATCCGAACGCGGTCAAGGAGAGCATGCGGCCGGTCTCGAACCCCGACGGCGAAACCGTGAGCTACGCCGAGGTCGGCGACGGGTTCGACCTGATCGACGACGGCACGGCGATCGACTACTCGGGGCCGAGCGGCCAGGTGAACTACGACGAGAACGGCGACGTCGCCAGCGACATGGTCATCGTCCGGGTCGAGGACGGCGAGTTCGTCGACCAGGAGACGGTCCCGGCCGGCGAGCTGATCTGACGGTTTCGGGCCCCGTAGCCGCGTTACGGGACGCCCGAGCGCTCTCACACTCACACATGATTCGCAGCCACACTCCCACACTCACACATGATTCGCAGCCACACCGGAACGACCCGCGGCCACAGGCGACGCGCGCATCGACTCTCCCGCGGCGGGAGGACCGATGAGTAGCGACGGCGCCCGCGTCGGCGTCGACATCGGCGGCACGTTCACCGACCTCGTCACGGTCACGGACGGGACGCTCGACGTCACGAAGACATCGTCGACGCCCGACGCGCCCGAGGTCGGCGTGACGGAGGGACTCGAACAGACGCGGGAGGCGACCGGGATCCGATTCGACGACGTCGGGTTCTTCGCGCACGGGACGACGGTCGCGACGAACGCGGTGCTGGAGGGCGACTGGGCGGAGACCGCGCTGGTCACGACCGAGGGGTTCCGCGACGCCCTCGAGATCGGGCGGCAGGCGCGCCCCGACATCTACGACTTCCAGACGGAGAAGCCCCCGACCGTCGTGCCGCGACACCGCCGGTACGAGGTCCCGGAGCGGATGGACGAGCGGGGCGACGTCTCGACCCCGCTCGACGAGGCCGCCGTCCGCGACGTGGCGGAGCGGCTCGCGGCGGCGGACGTGTCGAGCGTCGCGGTCAGCCTCCTCTTCGCGTACGAGAACGACGCCCACGAGCGCCGCGTCCGGGAGATCCTGGAGTCCGAGGGCGTCGAGGCGTCGGTCTCGCTTTCGAGCGACGTGTTGCCCGAGATCCGCGAGTACGAGCGCACGCTGACGACGGCGCTCAACGCGGCGCTGAAACCGGTGATGGACCGGTACCTCGGGAACCTGGAGGCCGAGATCGCCGACCTCGGGGTCCGCCCCGACCTCGAGATCATGCAGTCGAACGGCGGGATCATCACCGCGGACGTCGCGCGGACCCGCCCGGTGAACACGCTGCTCTCGGGCCCGGCGGCCGGCGTGCAGGGCGCGAGCTACGTCGCCGGGCTGGCCGGCGTCGAGGACCTCATCACGATGGACATGGGCGGCACGTCGTGCGACGTCTCGCTCGTCGAGGGCGGCGACCCGATGGTCGCCACCGACGTCGAGGTCGGGGAGTACCCGGTGAACGTGCCGATGATCGACGTCCACACCGTCGGCGCCGGCGGCGGGTCGATCGCGTGGATCGACGACGGCGACGCGCTCCGCGTCGGGCCGCGGTCCGCGGGCGCCGAGCCGGGGCCGATCTGCTACGGCCGCGGCGGGACGCGCCCGACGATCACCGACGCGCAGCTCCTGTTGGGCCGCCTGAACCCGGACGCGTTCCTCACGGACGAGCTGTCGGTCGACGTCGACCGGGTCGAGGCGATCTTCGAGCGGGAGCTCGCCGACCCGCTCGACACGTCGGTCGAGGCCGCCGCGCAGGGGGTGCTCGACGTCGCGAACGCGAGCATGGAGCGCGCCCTGCGCGTGGTGTCGGTCGAGCGCGGCCACGACCCGCGCGACTTCGGGCTCGTCGCCTTCGGCGGGGCCGGGCCGCTTCACGCGACGGCGCTCGCGGCCGAGCTCGACGTCCCGCGGGTGCTCGTCCCGCGGACCGCCGGCGTGCTCTCGGCGCTCGGGCTGCTGATCAGCGACGTCCTCTACGACTACAGCACCTCCCGCGTCCGGAGCTGGGAGGCGGTCGACCCGAGCGACCTCCGGGAGACCTTCGACGAGTTCGTCTCGCGCGGCCGCGAGCAGCTGGAAGCGGAGGGCCTGGACGCGTCGCAGACGCAGTTCGAGCGGTCGGTCGACCTGCGGTACGCCGGGCAGTCCTTCGAGCTGTCCGTCCCGGTCCCGGAAGGACCGATCGACTCGGGGACCAAGGCGGCGATCCGCGACCGGTTCCACGACAGACATCGCCAGCGGTACGGCCACGCCTACGACGACGAACCGGTCGAGCTGGTCACGCTCCGCACCCGCGCCCGCGGCGTCGTCGAGACGCCGGACCTCCGACAGGACGCGGTCGAAGGGGACGTCGCCGGCGCGGTCGCGGAGGAGCGGCCGGTGCACTTCGACGGGGACGTGCGCGACACGCGCGTCTACCGGCGGGAGCGGCTCCCCACCGACGCCGAGTTCGCCGGGCCGGCGATCGTCGAGGGCGCGGAGAGCACGGTCGTCGTCCGCCCCGGCCAGACGGTCGCGGTGGACGAGTACGGCACCCTCGTCGTGGAGGTCGACCCATGAGCGACGAGACGGACCCGGACGTCGACCCCGTGACCCTCGAAGTGACGCGGAACGCGGCCGCGGCCGTCTGCGAGGAGATGAACGCGAACCTGATCCGCACGGGGTACTCGCCGAACATCAAGGAGCGCCGCGACTGCTCGTGCGCCCTGTTCGACGCGGACGCCGAGATGGTCGCCCAGGCGGAGAACATGCCCGTCCACCTCGGCTCCATGCCGTTCTCCGTCCGGGCCGCGGTCGACCGGTTCCCGCGCGAGTCGCTGGACCCCGGCGACGCGATACTGCTCAACGACCCGTTCTACGGCGGGGCGCACCTCCCGGACCTCACGCTCGTCACGCCGGTGTACCACGACGGCGAGCTCGTCGCGTTCACCGCGAACCGCGCGCACCACGCGGACGTCGGCGGGTCACGCGCCGGGAGCGTCTCCGCGGACTCGACCGAGATCTACCAGGAGGGGCTCCGGATCCCGCCGGTGAAGCTCTTCGAGGCGGGCGAACCGAACGAGGCCGTCTTCGAGATGGTCCTCTCGAACGTCCGGACGCCCGACGAGCGCCGGGGCGACCTCCGCGCGCAGGAGGCCGCGAACGAGACCGGCCGCCGGCGGTTCTCCGAGCTCGCCGAGCGGTACGGGGCCGACGAGCTGACGGTCGCGCTGGAGGAGATCAAAGACTACTCCGAGCGCCGGATGCGGTCGGAGATCGAGTCGCTGCCCGACGGGACGTACTCGTTCGCAGACGTGCTCGACGACGACGGCGCCGGGACCGTCGACCTCCCGATCGAGGTCGCGCTGACGGTCGACGGCGACGAGGTCCGCGTCGACTTCGCCGGGACCGCGGACCAGACCGCCGGCCCGGTCAACGCGGTGTTCGCCGTGACCGCGTCGGCGACCTACTACGCCGTTCGCTGCGTGACCGATCCGGAGATCCCGCCGAACCACGGCTGCTACCGTCCGGTCACGATCGACGCCCCCGAGGGGAGCCTCGTGAACCCGGACCCGCCCGCGGCCGTCGTCGGCGGGAACTTGGAGACGTCGCAGCGCGTGACGGACGTCGTGCTCGGGGCGTTCGCCGAGGTCGTCCCCGAGCGGGTCGTCGCGGGCTCGCAGGGGACGATGAACAACGTCACGTTCGGCGGGCGGGACCCGCGGTCGGACGAGCCGTACGCGTTCTACGAGACCCAGGGCGGCGGGTTCGGCGGCCGCGCCGGGAAGGACGGGCTGGACGGCGTGCACGTCCACATGTCGAACACGATGAACACGCCCGCGGAGGTGCTCGAAACGGCGTACCCGCTGCGCGTCGCGCGCTACGAGCTCCGGGAGGACTCGGGCGGCGCGGGCGAGTTCCGCGGCGGGCTCGGGCTGCGCCGCGACATCACCGTCAGGGACCACACGGCGACGTTCAGCCTCCTCGCCGACCGACAGACCCACCGGCCGTACGGGCTGTTCGGCGGCGGCGACGGCGAGTCCGGGAGCGCGGTCCGGATCGACCCCGACGGCGACGCAGCGCGCCTCCCGCAGAAGTCCACGCACGCGCTGCCGCCGGGGACGACGGTGAGCATCCGGACGCCCGGGGCCGGCGGGTACGGCGACCCGGCCGCCCGGTCGACGGCCGCGATCGAGCGCGACCTGCGCGCGGGGAAGCTCTCGGTCGAGCGGGCCAGAGCGGCGTACGGCGACGACGCGATCGACGAGGTCCTCGGGTCGGGACCCGACCCCGAGAAGGAGGGTGAGCGACCGGATGAATGACCCGAACCGACCCCCCGCTCGGCCTGCGCGTCGCGCCCCACCTCGCCGTCGTGAGCGTGGGCTACGTCATGTTCGGGTACGCCGGCGTTCCGGAGTTCTACCTGGGCCGGTACGAGATCGGCTACGCCTCGTTCGGCCTCATGCTCTCGGCGACGCTGCTCCCGTTCGTCCTAGTGCAGTGGCCGGCCAGCAGGCTCGTGAAGCGGACCGCGACGACCCGGCTGTTGATCGCCGCGACGGTCGCTCAGGCGGCGCTCGCCTCGACCGTGGACTTCGCCCCGACGTTCCCGGCGGCGCTCGGCCTCCGGTTCCTGTGGGGGCTCGGGGCCGGGCTGGTCCTCAGCGTCGGCGCCACGCACGTCGCCCGCCTCTACGACGGCGACGCCGCGAGCCGGCAGCAGGGCGTCTACGGCGGGATGCTGACGCTCGGCGGGGCGTTCGGCTTCCTGATCGCGCCCCGGCTCGCGGCCGCGACGAACGGGATCGGGATCCACGCGCTCGGCGCGCTCGGCGCGGTCCCCGCCGTCGGCGCGCTGTACCGGAACCGATCCGACCGACTGACCGCCCCGCCGAACGCGGCCTCCGGCGCCGCCGACGCGTCGGCGCTGACGGACCGGGTCGTGCTCCTCGCGTCGCTCTGCTACGTCGCCGCCATCGGGTCGTACCTGACGCTGTCGGCGTTCGTCACCGCGTACTTCGAGGACGTCGGGATCGGCGGGCCGCTGAACGCGCTCGTGCTCGGCGTCGCGACCCTCGGCCGGGCGGCCGGCGGGAGCGCCGTCGTCGGCCTCCCCGTCACCGATCCGAGGGTCATCGCGGGCGCGTCGACGGTCGCCGCGCTCGGGTTCGGGGCGCTCGCCGCGGCGCCGTCGGGCCCGCTCCGCGTCGGGCTGCCGGTGCTCGTCATGCTGGCGGTGTCGCTCCCGTTCGGCGCGATATACAACGTCGCCGCCGGCGCGACCGCCGCGGAGGGCAGCGCGCTGGCGACGGTCATCGCGATCGGCAACCTCGTCGCGCTCGCGTTACCGGCCGTCACGGGGTCCATCCGGGACGCCACGGGCGGGTACGAGGGCGCGTTCGCGCTGCTCGTCGGACTGAACGCGCTCGCGGTCGGCTCGGCGGTCCTCATCGCGCGAGCGCGCCGATGACGCGACGCTCGCTCTCACGCCGGACCCGTCCCGCCCGCGGAGGTGCCCGCCATGGTTAGCGCGGGCCTGCTGGACGCGACGGCACAGGGGCTGATAACCGGCGCCGTGATCGCCGGCGGGGCGCTGGGGCTCTCGCTGATCTACGACATCGCGGAGGTCCCGAACTTCGCCCACGGCGACATGATCACCGTCGGCGCGTACCTCGCGCTCGTCTTCAACAACCCCGCGGCGATCCCGTTCCTCCCGGCGTTCGGCTCCGTGCCGCTCCCGCTCGCCGCGGTCCTCGGAGTCGCGCTGGCGGGCGGCCTCGGCGCCGCGTACGAGCTGGCGATCTTCCGGAAGTTCCGACGCAGGGACGCGGACCTGATCACGATGGTGATCGTCTCGCTCGGGCTCGCGCTCGTGCTGCGGAACGCCGTGCTGTTCCTCGTCGGGTCGAAGAACATCCAGTATCAGACGCAGAGCGTCGTCACGACCGACTTCGACTTCCTGCTCACGCGGGGCGGCGTCACCGTCGTCACGACCCAGCGGCGGGCCGGCGAGCTCGTCACGACCGGCGAGTGGGGGTACCCGTGGTGGCTCGTCGTCGCCGGGCTGCTCGCCGCCGTCGCCGTCGGCTACGCGACCTTCGCGCTCTCCAGCGAGGACGACGACTTCACCGCGGTCCACCTCGTCCCGCCGCGGATCCTGGCCGCCGCCGGGAGCGTCGCCACCCTCCTCGTCGTCGGCGCGGTCGTCCGACTCGGCCCGCAGGGGACCGATTACCTCCTCGGCACCCGCGTCGGCCTGAACGTCAAGCACGTCACGATACTGGCGGTGGTCGTCGCGGCGATGTTCGTCCTGAACGTGCTTCTGAAGACGACCGACCTCGGCCGCGCGATGCGGGCGACCGCGGACAACACGGACCTCGCGGAGGTCCGCGGCGTCGACGCCGACAGGGTGCAGCTCGTCGTCTGGGTCGTCGCCGCGATGCTCGCCGCGCTCGCCGGGATCCTCACCGGATGGTTCGCGACGAACCTCACGCCGAACATGGGGTTCGCGCTCCTGCTGCCGATCTTCGCGGCCGTGATCCTCGGCGGGATCTCCTCCCCGTACGGGGCCGTCGCCGGCGCGATGATCATCGGCCTGAGCATGGACGTCGGCGTCTACCTGCTGCCGGCCGGCTCCTCGACGTACCGGGTGGCGATCGCGTTCGTCATCCTGATCGGCGTCCTGCTCGTCAGACCCGAGGGCATCTGGGGTGACGTCTGATGGCGGTCGCCGACTTCCTCATCACGCTCCTGACGTTCGTCGCGATCTACGGCCTGTTCGGCATCGGGCTGAACCTCAAGTTCGGGTTCACCGGCCTCATCGACTTCGGCCACGTCGCGTACTTCATGATCGGCGCCTACGTGACCGTGGTCCTGACGATGCCCGCCGGCCCCGCCGGATACGCCGGGATCGGCGGGTTCGCGCTCCCGGAGCTGTTCGGCGCGCTCGGCCCGCTCGGCGGCTTCCTCGGCTGGGCGCTCGGCGTGCTCGGCGGGATGGCCGCGGCGGCGCTCGTCTCGCTCGCGGTCGGGGTCCCCACGCTGCGGCTCCGCGAGGACTACCTCGCGATCACCGCGCTCGGGATCGCCACAATCCTCACGACCGTCGTGAACGACGAGGAGTGGCTGTTCAACGGCCCGTTCGGCATCAACACCGTTCACGCGCCGCTCCGCGACGTCTTCCCCGTCGGCCTCGGCGAGTTCACGCTGAACATGGCCGTCTTCGGCGCCCTGTCGCTCGCCGCGTTCGCCCTCTTCGGGTACTGGCTCGCGGGGGCGTTCCGACGACGGGGTCGCCGCGGGAGGCTCGTCCTCGCCGTCCTCGTCCCGCTCGTCGCTGTCTGGTACTTCGTCCTCCCGACGCTCGACGGCGGCACGGTCGCGCTCACCCGGAACGCGCTCTGGCTGTTCGACCCGACGGCCGGTCCGGAGGGCGGGATGGATTACGACCGGTTCGTCCTCCTGCTGTCGGTCGCGGCGCTCGCCGGGGGGTACTGGCTCGTGGAACGGACGATCAACAGCCCGTACGGCAGGGTCCTGCGAGCGGTCCGCGAGGACGAGGACGTCCCCAGGGCGCTCGGCAAGGAGACGTTCCGGTACAAGATCCAGGCGCTGATGCTCGGGTCGGCGCTCGCGGGGGCCGCGGGGGCGCTGTGGGCGGTCAACATCGGGTTCATCGCCCCGGACCAGTTCGCCGCGACGATCACGTTCTACGCCTTCACCGCCGTCATCGTCGGCGGCACCGCCAACAACAAGGGCGTGATCCTGGGCACCGCGTTCTTCTGGGGCGTCCGCAACGGGACGCGGTTCATCGACGTCCCGTCGCAGTACTCAATCCAGCTCGCGGCGGCCCGGCTCATGCTGATCGGCGTCGTGCTGATGGTTATCCTGTACTACCGCCCCGAGGGGCTCCTCGGCGAACAGGAGTACGACGTCCCGCTCCCGTCGTGGGACGCCTCCGGAGGGACCGACGATGACTGAAGGGAACACACCGACACCGACGACCGACGCGACGCCGACGGAGAGCCCGGCGGTCGGAGACGACCGCGACCCGATCCTCCGGGTCGAGAACCTCACTAAACGGTTCGGCGGCATCACCGCGCTCGACGGGGTCGATCTGACCGTCGATCCCGGGATCACCGGCCTCATCGGTCCGAACGGGGCCGGGAAGACGACCCTCTTCGACTGTCTCACGGGCTTTCACGAGCCGGACCAGGGCCGGGTCCGGCTCTACGACGCGGACGTCACCGGCGACGGGCCGCCGGCGGTCGCACAGCAGGGCATGGTCCGGACCTTCCAGATCCCCCGCGAACTGGCGGAGATGACCGTGTTCGAGAACCTGTTGCTCGCTCCGATGCACCAGCACGGCGAGCGGCTCCGCGGCGCGTGGACCCGGGGCGACCGGTTCGCCGAGGAGGAGCTGGCGGTCCGAGACCGCGCCCGCGAGATCGCCGCGTTCTTCGAGATCGACCACCTCCTCGACGAGCCCGCCGGCAGCCTCTCGGGCGGCCAGCGGAAGCTCCTCGAAATCGCCCGCGTGCTGCTGACCGATCCGGACATCGTGCTCCTCGACGAGCCGCTCGCCGGCGTGAATCCGACCCTCGAACGGAAGATCCTGGGTCGGATCGAGGATCTCGTCGACGACGGCTACTCGTTCCTCCTCATCGAACACGACATCGACCTCATCATGGACAACTGCGAGCGCGTGATCGTCATGCACCGGGGCGAGGTC
Source organism: Halorubrum rutilum (assembly GCF_042665015.1). Lineage (GTDB taxonomy): Archaea > Halobacteriota > Halobacteria > Halobacteriales > Haloferacaceae > Halorubrum > Halorubrum rutilum. Next base: position 49,893 of record NZ_JBHTBL010000001.1, read on the forward strand.
CTGACGACGGGGTCCCCGGCGGACGTGCAATCGGACGAGCGCGTGATCGAGGCGTACCTCGGGGGTGACGACGTGTGACGGTGTTGGAACTCGACGGGCTGGACGCCGGCTACGGCGACCTGCAGATCCTCTCGGACGTCGACCTGACCGTCGACGACGGCGAGTACGTGACGATCGTCGGGCCGAACGGCGCGGGGAAGTCCACGGCGATGAAGGCCGTCCTCGGGCTGGTGACTCACATGGGCGGGTCGATCACGCTCAACGGGGAGTCCGTCGAGGGGATGGACACCAACGCGATCATCGAGCGCGGCGTGAGCTACGTGCCCCAGAGCGACAACCTGTTCCCGTCGATGACGGTCCGGGAGAACCTCCTCATGGGCGCGTTCAGCCTGCCGGAGGTCCCCGAGGACCGACTGGAGGACGTGCTCGACCGGTTCCCGATCCTGCGGGAGCGACAGCGGCAGCGCGCCGGGACGATGAGCGGAGGCCAACAGCAGATGCTCGCGATGGGGTCGGCGCTGATGGTCGATCCGGACGTCCTGCTGCTGGACGAGCCCTCCGCGGGGCTGGCTCCCGAGCTCGTCGAGGAGACGTTCGACCGGATCGACGAGATCAACGACGCCGGCACGGCCGTCCTCATGGTCGAGCAGAACGCGAAGCGAGCGCTGCGGCGCTGCGACCGCGGGTACGTCCTCGTCAACGGCGAGAACGCGTACGAGGGGCCGGGGACGGAGCTGCTGCACGACCCGGAGGTCCGCGAGCGGTTCCTCGGGGGGTGATCGGCGTCTCCTTCAGGACCGTCAGGAAAGCGGATGGGTTGGGGCGGATTCGAACCGCCGGCCTGCTCCGTGTGAAGGAGCCGTCATAACCTGGCTAGACCACCAACCCGCTCGTATCGAGGTACCCGACCTCCGGACTTAAGAGTTATCTTACGACGTTGCAACCGGAACCCAACGACTTCGGCCAATTACCGGTCCGAGAACGCGTGTCTCCGACCCCACATCCGGTCCGTCCGCACGGGGGCTGTGTCCTCCCGCTCGCGCCGAATCGACACCATTTAAGCCGCTATCGGTCCCCGTTCGAGACGGATGAAACTACACGAACATCAGGCGAAGACCATCTTCGCGGACGCCGGGATCCCGGTGCCGGACTCCCGGCTCGCGACGACCGTCGAGGAGGCCCTCGACGCCGTCGACGAGATCGGCTACCCCGCGGCGATCAAAGCGCAGGTCCACGTGGGCGGCCGCGGCAAGGCCGGCGGCATCAAGATCGCGACCGACCGCGACGAGGCCGAGCGGTACGCCGAGGAGATCCTCGGGATGGACCTCAAGGGCTACACGGTCGACTCGGTGCTCGTCGAGGCCGGCGTCGACTTCGTGGACGAGCTGTACGTCGGCGTCACGATGGACCGCGGCGCGGGCGAGCCGGTCCTGATGGTGTCGACCGAGGGCGGCGTCAACATCGAGGAGGTTGCCGAGGAGACCCCCGATGCGATCGCGCGCGAGCACGTCGACCCCGCGTTCGGCCTCCACCCGTACCAGGCCCGGAAGGTCGTCTACGAGGCCGGCGTCGACGCCGACGTCGCGCTCGACGTCGCCTCGATCCTCTCGACGCTGTACGACCTCTACGAGTCGAACGACGCCTCCGAGATCGAGGTCAACCCCGTCATGATCACGGGCGACCGCGACGTCGTCGCGGCGGACGCCGTGATGAACATCGACGAGGACGCGCTGTTCCGCCAGCCCGACCTCGCGGAGATGGCCGAGGCGTCCTACGAGGACGACCTCGAACGCAAGGCCGGCGAGTACGGCTTCGACTACGTCCGCCTCTCGGGCAACGTCGGCATCATCGGGAACGGCGCCGGGCTCGTGATGACGACGCTCGACCTGGTCGACTACTACGGCGGCAAGCCCGCCAACTTCCTCGACATCGGCGGCGGCGCGAAGGCCGAGCGCGTCACGCAGGCGCTCGACATGGTCTTCTCCGACCCCAACGTCGACAGCGTCGTCTTCAACATCTTCGGCGGGATCACCCGCGGCGACGAGGTCGCCAAGGGGATCAACGAGGCGCTCGCGGAGTTCGACGAGATCCCGAAGCCGGTCGTCGTCCGGCTCGCCGGGACCAACGCCGAGGAGGGGATGGAGATCTTGAACACCGACCTGATCGAGGTCGAGGAGACGCTGGAGGCGGCGGTCCAGCGTGCGGTGAAGAACGCCGAGGAGGTGACCCAATGAGCATTTTCGTCGACGACGACACCAGGGTGGTAGTCCAGGGGATCACCGGCGGGGAAGGGAAGTTCCACGCCGGCCAGATGATCGAGTACGGCACGAACGTCGTCGCCGGCGCGGTGCCCGGCAAGGGCGGCCAGGAGGTCGCCGGCGTCCCCGTCTACGACACGGTCGACGAAGCCGTGGAGGCCGAAGACGCCGACGCGTCCGTCATCTTCGTTCCGCCGGCGTTCGCGGGCGACGCGATCTTCGAGGCGCTCGACACCGACCTCGACCTCGCCGTCGCGATCACCGAGGGGATCCCGACCCAGGACATGGCGAAGGTGAACAAGCGCCTTTCGGAGACCGACACGCGGCTGCTCGGCCCGAACTGCCCGGGGATCATCACGCCCGGCGAGGCGAAGCTCGGCATCCTGCCCGGCAACATCTTCGCCGACGGCAACGTGGGGCTCGTCTCCCGCTCCGGCACCCTCACCTACCAGGTCGTCGACAACCTCACCGAGCGCGGCATCGGGCAGACGACCGCCATCGGCATCGGCGGCGACCCGATCATCGGGACCTCGTTCGTCGACGCGCTAGAGGCGTTCGAGGCCGACCCGGAGACCGACGCGGTCGTGATGTGCGGCGAGATCGGCGGGGAGGACGAGGAGCAGGCCGCGAGGTTCATCGGCGAGCACATGGACACGCCGGTCACGGGCTTCATCGCCGGGCGCACGGCGCCGCCGGGCAAGCGGATGGGCCACGCGGGCGCCATCGTCTCCGGCTCCGGCACGGGCACCGCGCAGTCGAAGATCGACGCGCTCAACGACGCGGGCGTCCCCGTCGGCGACACCCCCGAAGAGGTCGCCGACCACGTCGAGGACTTCCTGTAGTCGGCGACCCCCGGGGCGTCGGGATGCCCGAGAGGGACCGACGCCGCCTCGCTCCGACCCGGGGCGTTCCGGTTCTCAGTCCTGGTCATCGGAGCGTAAGGTAAAATTACCGGTGGCGTGACGGGCACCCATGGACACCGCTTCCGGGGACGCCGACTCGGGGGGCGCCGGCGACTCCCCCGAGGCCGACGCCTTCCGCGGATCCGATCCGGCCGGCGGCGGTTCCCGACGGGTGCTCTTCGTCGACGACGAGCCCGGCGCCGCCGACCTCGCGGCGACCCACGTCGAGCGGCTGGTCGAGGGGATCGAGACGGTCACGTTCACCGCCCCCGACGAGGCGCTCGCGGCGGTCGAGACGGACCGCGTCGACTGCGTCGTCAGCGACTTCGACATGCCCGGCAGCGACGGGCTCGAACTGCTCACCGACGTCCGCGCGGTCGACCCCGGGATCCCGTTCGTGCTGTTCACGGGGAAGGGGTCCGAGGAGATCGCCAGCGAGGCGATCTCCGCGGGCGTGACGGACTACCTCCAGAAGGGCGCCGGCCGGGACCGGTACGAGATGCTCGCGAACAGCGTCGCGAACGCGCTGGAGCGACGCCGGGCCGAGCGGGACCTCCGCGAGGTGAACGCGAAGGTGACCGCGCTCCACGAGTTCGCGACGGACGTCGCCGCCTGCGACCGCGTCGACGACGTGTTCGAGCGGACCGTCGCCGCCGCGGAGGGCGTCCTGGAGTTCGACCGGTGCGTCACGGCCCGCCGCGAGGGGGACCTGCTCGTCCCCGCGGCGCTCTCGGAGAGCGTCACCGACGACGAGGTCCGGGCGTTCGAGGTCGGCGAGGGGGTCGTCGGCACCACGGCGGCCGAGGGGCGGACGATGGTCGTCGACAACGTCAGCGTCGACCCCGCCGACCCGGACCAGTTGGAGGACCCGGAGAACTGCGACCGCCCGGGCGCGGGTCCCTCCGGCGACTCCGACCGCCTCGGCGACCCCGACCGACTCGACGGCTCTGACCCCTTCGACGGCTCTGACCCCTTCGACGGCTCTGACCCCTTCGACGGCTCTGACCCCTTCGACGGCTCCGACCCCTTCGACGGCTCCGACCCTCTCGACGACCCCGACCGGGCCGACGGGAGCGCGGTCGCCGACCCGGTCGCCGACGACGTCCGGTCGGCGATCAGCGTCCCGATCGGATCGTACGGCGTGGTACAGGCCGTCTCGGACGGATACGCCGCATTCGACGACGGCGACATCGAGTTCGCGGAGCTGCTGGCCGCCCACGCGGCCGACGCGATCGACCAGATCGAGACGGAGAACGCCCTGCGGGCCGAGCGCGACCGGCTGACGGCGCTGTTCGACGACCTCCCGCTGCCGGCCGCGAGGACGGTCGCGCTCGGCGACGGCGAGCGTCGCCTCGACGCCACGAACGAGGCGTTCGAGCGGACGTTCGGCTACTCGACGGCCGACCACGGCTACCGCGAGATCCGCGAGGGGATCGTTCTGGAGGACGCCGACCCCCCCGATCCCGAGGCGATCCTCGACGCGGAGGAGACGCCCCGCCTCGAAGTGCGCCGCCGCACGACCGACGGGATCAGGGACTTCATCCTGCACGTGATCCCCGTGCGACGCCCGGAGGAGACGGTCGTCTACAGCGTCTACGCCGACATCGGCGAGCAGAAGCGGGTCGAGCGGACGCTCCGCCGCCTCCACGAGACGACCCGCGAGATGTTCCGCGGCGAGGACCGCGAGGAGATCGCCGAGCTCGCGACGCGGGCCGCGATCGACATCCTCGAGTTCCCGAGCAGCGGCGTCCGGCTGTACGACCCCGACGCGGGGAAGCTGCTGCCGACCGCCATCAGCGAGGAGGCGACCGCCGCGCTGGGCGAGCGCCCCGCGTTCGGCCCGGGCGACGGTCGGATATGGGAGGCGTTCGAGACCGGCGAGCCGATCCGCGTCGACGACCTCGACGACGTCGACACCCCGGTCGGCTACGGCGACCACCGGAGCCTGCTCGTCGTCCCGCTCGGCGACCACGGGGTGATGCCGCTCGGCTCGCGCGAACCGGGGTTCTTCGACGACACGGCGACGCAGCTGGCGCGGGTGTTGGCGGCCAACGTCACCGTGGCGCTCGACGGCGCCGAGCGCACGGCGCAGCTCCGGGACCGCGACGACGCGCTCCAGCGCGAGATCGACCGACTGGAGAAGTTCGCCGGGCTCGTCTCCCACGACCTGCGGAGCCCGCTCAACGTCGCGGCCGGCCGGCTCGAACTCGTGCGGGAGTCCGTCGACGACCCGGACGCGCTCGACGAGATCGACCGCGTCGGCGACGCCCACGACCGGATGAGCCAGCTCATCGACGACCTCCTGGCGCTGGCGCGGCAGGGCCGGACCGTCGACGACCTCGAGTCGGTCGACCTCCCCGAGGCGGCGGCGACCGCGTGGCGCACCGTCGACACCGCCGGCGCGGCGCTCGACGCGCCCGACGGTTCCGTCGCGGTCGACGCCGACCCGGAGCGCCTGCGGACGCTCCTGGAGAACCTGTTCGCGAACAGCGTGGAGCACGGTTCCACTAGCAGTCGGGCGGTACCCGACGACAGCGTGGAGCACGGCTCCACTGACAGCCGGACGAAGTCCGGCGACAGCGTGGAACACGGTTCCACTGGCAGTCGGGCGGAGCCCGACGACGACGCGGCCGACGCCGGCCGCGAAGTCACCGTCACGGTCGGCGCGCTCCCGGACGGGTTCTTCGTCGCGGACGACGGGGACGGGTTCGACGTCGACCCCGAGGAGGCGCTCGAATACGGGACCTCGAACGACCCGCGCGGCACCGGGTTCGGGCTCGCGATCGTCCGCGAGATCGCGGCCGCGCACGGCTGGACGCTCACGATCGACGACGCGGACGGGGCGCGGTTCGAGTTCCGCACGGACGACTGACGGCCCGTCGCGACGACGTGGTATATAAAATAACGGGGAGCTGTGCGGTGCGGGTACACACCCGGGCCACGGTTATGCCCGACTCGCCCGTGTAGACGAGGTATGGACGACAGTGCCCGCGAGCTGCTCGAGCCGCTCCCGCCGAGCGCCAAACTGGTCTACTACGTCCTCGACGAGGAGGGCCGGTTCGACCAGACCGGGCTCGCCGAGGAGACGCGCCTCTCCACCAGAACCGTCCGCTTCGCGGTCGAGAAGCTCACCGAGGTCGGGCTCGTCGAGGAGGGGCTCTGTCCCCGCGACGCCCGCCGGTCGGTGTACGCCCCGGTCCCCGAGTCGGAGCGCTCGGGCGACGCCGAGCCCGAGGCCGCCTCGGAGCCCGACGCCGAGGCCCCCACGGCGGCCGCGGTCGCCGAGGACTGACGGCGGTCGCCGTCGACCTGGCCGGATCCGCTCCTTTTACATCCGATCCGCTCCCGGCCCGCCCCCGATCCGTCGCGCTTTTGCCCGCGGGACCGGTAGTGGGCCCACTCGATGGCGACGTATCACATCGAAACCTACGGCTGCAGTTCGAACCGGGGTGAGAGCCGGGAGATAGAGCGCGCGCTCCGCGACGGCGGCCACCGCCCGGCGGACGGCCCGGAGGACGCCGACGTCGCCATCCTCAACACCTGCACGGTCGTCGAGAAGACGGAGCGGAACATGCTCCGGCGCGCCGAGGAGCTCCAGGAGACGGCGGCCGACCTCGTCGTCACCGGCTGCATGGCGCTCGCGCAGGGCGAGGCCTTCGAGGAGGCCGGGATCGACGCCGAGATCCTCCACTGGGACGAGGTGCCGACGTACGCGCTCAACGGCGAGTGCCCGACGACCACGCCCGACGCCGAGCCCGTCCTCGACGGCGTCGTCGGGCTCCTCCCCATCGCTCGCGGCTGCATGAGCAACTGCTCGTACTGCATCACGAAGTTCGCGACCGGGCGGGTCGACTCCCCGCCGGTCGAGGAGAACGTCGAGAAGGCCCGCGCGCTGGTCCACGCCGGCGCGAAGGAGATCCGCGTCACGGGACAGGACACCGGCGTCTACGGCTGGGACGACGGGGATCGGAAGCTCCCCGAACTGCTCGACCGCATCTGCGACATCGACGGCGAGTTCCGGGTCCGGCTCGGGATGGCGAACCCCGGCGGCATCCACGGGATCCACGAGGAGCTGGCCGACGTGTTCGCCGCGAACGAGGAGCTGTACGACTTCATCCACGCGCCGGTCCAGTCCGGCTCCGACGACGTGCTCGAAGACATGCGCCGACAGCACCGCGTCGAGAAGTTCCGCGAGGTCGTCGCGACGTTCGACGACCGGCTCGACCACTGGACGCTCTCGACCGACTTCATCGTCGGCTTCCCCACCGAGGACGAGACCGACCACGAGCGGTCGATGGACCTGCTCGCCGAGGTCCGCCCGGAGAAGATCAACGTCACGCGCTTCTCGAAGCGCCCCGGCACCGACGCCGCCGACATGAAGGGACTCGGCGGCACAGTGAAAAAGGAGCGCTCGAAGGCGATGTCCGAGCTGAAGATGGAGGTCGTCGGCGAGGCGTACGAGTCGATGGTCGGCGAGACGTTCGAGGTGCTCGTCGTTGAGGAGGGCACCGGCGACTCCGTGAAGTGCCGCGACTCCGCGTACCGCCAGATCATCGTGCGGAACGCGACCGAACGCGGGGTCGACGTGGGCGACTTCCTGGACGTCGAGGTGACCGGCCACAACACCGTCTACGCGTTCGGCGATCCGGTCGACGAGGCGGGGTCCGGCCCCGCCGGCGTCGAGGACGCGGGAGCGGTCCTGGGCGACGACTGACCGAGCGACAAGCGAACGGAGCCCCCGCCGAACGCGCCGCTCACGTCTCCGCGTAGATCATCTCGATCTCGTCGGCGAACCGGTCGAGGATGTTCCGCCGCTTCTTCTTCATCGTCGGCGTGAGCAGGTCGTTCGCCTCCGTGAACTCCTCCTCGACGAGCCGGAAGCGCTTGATCCGCTCGTACGGCTCGAACCCCTCGTTGACGCGGTCGACCTCCGCCCGTATCCGTCCGCGGACCCGCTCGTCGCGGCAGACTGCCTTCCGATCGTCGGGGAGGTCGACGCCCCGCGCGTCCGCCCACGCCGCCACCCGCTCGAAGTTCGGGACGATGAGCGCGGAGATGAACTTCCGGCCGTCGCCGAGCACGACGCACCCCTCGACGAACTCGTTCGCGGCGAACCGGTCCTCGATCGGCCCCGGCGCGACGTTCTTCCCGGTCGAGAGCACGAGCAGCTGCTTAGCGCGCTCGCGGAAGGCGACGTACCCGTCCGGACGGAGCCGGACGACGTCGCCAGTGCGGAACCACGGCGCGTCCGGGTCGCCGCCGCGCTCCTCCGGCGGCGTGCCCGCGAGGGCGACCCCCTCGGGAAGCCGGTCGGGCTCGGTGAACGCCTCGGCGGTCGCCTCCGGCCGCTCCCAGTAGCCGTCGGTCACCTGCGGGCCGCGCGCGAGCAGCTCGCCCGTCTCGCCCGCGAGGTCGGCGGTCGCCTCGCCGACGACCGTCCCGTCGACCGCGATCTCGGTGTCGGCGACCGGCGGACCGATGGTGCCGACCTTCGGCGCCTCCGGGGGATTGACGCTGATGACGGGCGAGGTCTCCGTGAGCCCGTACCCCTCCAGTATCGGGAGGTCCATGGCGTGGTACAGCGCGCACAGCTCGGCGGACAGCGACCCGCCGCCCGAGATGAAGAAGTCGACGTTCCCGCCGAGCGCCTCCCGGACCGACGAGAACACCAGCCGGTCGGCGACCGCGCGCTTCGCGTCGAGCAGGGCGCCCGGGTCGTCGGCCTCGTGGTGGGCTCGCCCGACCGCGACCGCCCACTCGAAGACCCGCTCTTTCACCGCCGACTCGCCCGCCTGCTCGCGGATCGCGTCGTACAGCTTCTCGTAGACGCGCGGGACGCTCGTGGTCGTCGTCGGCCGCACCAGCCCGAAGTCCTCGCGGAGCGTGTCCGGGCTCTCGGCGTACCCGACCGTCGCGCCCGCCGCGAACATCATGTAGTGGCCGGCCAGCCGCTCGAAGACGTGCGCGAGCGGGAGGAAGGATAGCGTCGTCGACTCGGCGGAGATCCCCGGCACGCCGGGGTCGCGGTCCGGGCGGTCCGCGAACCGTCGGTAACACTGGGTGACGTTGGCTCGGAAGTTCGCGTGAGTGAGCCGGACGCCCTTCGGCCTCCCGGTCGTCCCGGAGGTGTAGATGAGGCTCGCGAGGTCGTCGACGTCGGTCGAATTAAGCCACCCCTCGTAGGCCGCCTCGTCGAACGCGTCGGCGCCGAGCGCGTGGAGCTCGCCGAGGGTGTACACGTCGTCGGCGCCGAGGGCGGTATCGACATCGTCGCCGTCGCCGCCGAAGTCGACCTCCCCTACGTCGACGTCGTCGAACGAGACGACCGCGTCGAGGTCGCGCGAGAGCTCGCCGGCGACGGCGAGCACCTCGTCGAGGAGCTCGCGGTCCCCGACGACGACGACCGTCGCGCCGGGGTCCTCCAGCAGGTACCGGACCTGGTCCGACGACGAGGAGGCGTAGACGGTCGTCACGACCGCGCCCGCGGCCAGCGCCGCGAAGTCGGTCTGGGCCCACTCCATCCGCGTCTCCGCGTAGAGGGCGACCCGGGTGCCGCCGTCGACGCCGAGCTCGCGGAACCCCGCGGCGAGCCGGCGGACGAGACCGCGCATCTCGGCGTAGGTGACGTCGGCGTACTCGCCGTTGAGCGCGGCCGGGAGGACACCCTCCGCGACCAGCGACCGGTCGTAGGGTCCGCCCTTATACCGCTGAGCGGTCCGGTCGGCGTTGCGCTCGGCGGACCGCTCGAAGGTGCGCGGAAGCGTCTCGCGGGCGACGACCTCGTCCGCGAACGCCCGCTCCGCCTCCCGCCAGTGCATACCCCTCCGACCCGCCGGAACGGTATAAACGGTCTGGTCGTTTCGAATTTACGTCGGGGTGCCGGAACGCGAGGGTTTAATCCCGGGAGGGGGCGAGGGACCCCTGTGGACCCCGACCGGATCCCCGCCGAGTTCCCCGCCCCGAGCTTCCGCGGCGCGCAGGAGCGCGCGCTCGCGGACATCCGCGACGCGTTCGCCGCCGGCAACGACGTGGTGCTGGTGCGCGCGCCGACGGGCAGCGGGAAGTCGCTGCTCGCGCGAGCGGTGATGGGCGCGGCGGCGACGGTCGACGAGACGGCGCCGAGCGAGGCGACGGGCGCCTACTACACGACGCCGCAGGTGTCGCAGATCGACGACGTGGAGGCCGACGACCTGCTCGACGACCTGGCGGTCATTCGGGGGAAGTCGAACTACGACTGCATCCTTCCGGGCGAGCACGACACGCCGGTGAACCGCGCGCCCTGCGCGCGGGAGCAGGGGTTCGACTGCTCCGTGAAACACCGGTGCCCGTACTTCTCCGACCGCGCGATCGCCTCCGGAAACCGCTACGCCGCATTGACGTTAGCCTACTTCATGCGCACCGCCGGCTCCGAGGTGTTCCGGAAGCGCGACGTCGTCGTGATCGACGAGGCGCACGGGCTCGCGGAGTGGGCGGAGATGTACGCGACGATCGAGCTCTCCCCCGAGCGCGTCCCCGTCTGGGACGACGTGAGCGTTCCCGACGTCGAGGCCGACGCCGGCCCGGAGGCGGACGCGCTCAACCGCACCGCCCGCTTCGTCGCCTCCCTCCGCGACGTCGCGAAGCGCGCGCGAGACGAGCTGACCGGGCGGCCCGAGCTCGACCGCGAGGAGGTCGCGCGCCGCGACCGCCTGCAGGAGCTGATCGGCGAGCTCGGCTGGTTCCTGGAGGACTACCGCGACCTCGACTCGCCGACGACGTGGGTCGTCGACCAGTCCGGCGGCGAGGGGTCGCCGCTCGCGATCAAGCCGCTGGACCCGGCCCGCTACCTCCGCCACACGGTGTGGGACCGCGGGAACCGCTTCGCGCTGCTGTCCGCCACCATCCTCTCGAAGGAGGCGTTCTGCCGCGGGATCGGCCTCGACCCCGCCGACGTCGCGCTCGTCGACGTCCCCCACACGTTCCCGCTGGAACACCGCCCGCTGTACGACGTGACGCGGGGGTCGATGACATACGAGGACCGCGACGAGACGGTGCCGGAGATCGCCCGCCTGATCGTCCGGCTGATGGCCGAACACCCGGACGAGAAGGGACTGATCCACGCCCACTCGTACGACATCGCCGGGCGGATCACCGAGCTGCTGGGCGAGTTCGGCGTCGCCGCGCGGGTCAGGCGGCACGGCCGGGAGAACCGGGACGCCGAGCTGTCGGCGTGGAAGGCGAGCGACGACCCGGAGGTGTTCGTCTCCGTGAAGATGGAGGAGGCGCTGGACCTGAACGGCGATCTGTGCCGCTGGCAGGTGGTGTGTAAGGCCCCGTACCGCAACACGAACGACTCCCGCGTCGCCCGCCGGCTCGCCGACGACCAGTGGGCGTGGTACCACCGGACCGCGCTCCGGACCGTGATACAGGCGTGCGGCCGCGTCGTTCGGTCGCCGGACGACCACGGCGCGACGTACCTCGCGGACGACTCCCTGCTGGACCTCTTCGACCGGGCGCGGGCCGACACGCCGCCGTGGTTCCGCGACCAGATCGACGCGATGACGACGCCCGACCTCCCCGACTTCGACCCCGCCGCCGCGCTCGCCGGGATCGACGCCGACCCGTCCGGTCCCTCGCGGGCGGGACGGGAGCACGCGGGTAGTGCCGGGACCGCCTCGGGGCGCGGCGGCTCCGCTTCCGGGGGATCCGGGGACACGGCGAACAGCGGGACGGAGACGACGAGTGCGAGCCTCGGGACCGGAGCCGGCGGCGACGCCGACGGGACGCGGACGCGCTCAGAGACCGACGCCGACCGGCGCGAGGACCACCCGCTCTCCGACGTCTGGGGCGACAGCTGAATCGGTGCGGCGGTCGCGTCGCGGTTCGCTCGCGGCGTCTCGCGAGGCGACGCGCCGGCCGCGTCACAGAGGCGGCGCCTACAGCACCGAGATGCCCCAGGCGGCCATGGAGCTCACCATGAGGAACGCGAAGAACAGCGCGAAGATCTGTTGTCTGTCCATACCCCTCCTGCGCCACAGAGCGACATAATTCCTGCGGGCCGTCGTCGGTAGTGGTTATACGCCACCGATCTGATCGTCCGTCAATATATATCGTATAAGGTGTATCAGGAACCTCAATCAATTAGTAACCTTCATAAACCTTCACGGGCCTATCGTAGGTATGGCAACGAAGGGCCTCCGGAGCGCGCTGACGCTGTACGGTGCGAGAACGCTGACACTCTCCCAGGCGGCCGCGCAGGCGGGGCTTGGCGAGGCCGAGTTCGTCGACCAGCTGGAGCGCCGCGGCATCGACGTGACCGACGCCGAGCGCGCCGCCGCGCTCGGAGAGGAGCGGTCCGTCCACGCCGACTGATCGGAAGCGACGCGCGGAGTCGCGGGGTTTGACCGTTCGGATCTGATTTTCTGCCGTTTCACAGCGCTATCCTCGTCGGGACGTCGGTCACCGAACGTCGCTCCTCGATCGAGAGCGGGGTACGCGCGTCGGCACGGTTGCTCGGTCGTTTAGACGCCGGATCGGGGTGTCGCGGTCGGTAATTTATAAGCGGTCGGCGGCTCCGCGGCGAACACCGCCAAAAGCCCCAGCCGCTCGGCTGTACGTTATTGCTGATCCTGCGGCGAACACCGCCAAAAGCCCCCGCCTCCCGGCTGCCCCTTCGATTCCCGCTCGACCGCCCCGCACCGCAGCCTCGCACCTCCCCAGCCTCGCCGCGGTCGCCGACGGCGACCGCGGGCTCCCTCGCGCGGTGCTGCTCGCGGGCCGATGGCCCGCTCGCAGGCACGCGCCACCGCACCGTATCTCCATAACTCGATGTCGCAGTCGCTCGGGGGTCTACATACCGGTGCACCGCGGACGGGCTACTCTTCGGGGACGAGGTGCACCTCGCCCTCGTGTTCGAACGCGAGGACGCTGTCGGCCTCGCCGTCGACGAACTCGGGGTTCGGCACCGTCTTCGCCTCGTAGGTGACCGGGTCGAGCACCTGGATCGCGTTCTCGTCTTCCACCGTCACCACCGTCGTCTCCGCGGCGTCGTCCCGAGTCCCGAGCCGGGCCGCGTCGGGCGCCGCCCCGTCCGCGAACTCGGAGGCGTACTCGGCGCCCGTGGCGAGGCGGACGCCCTGCAGGCGCCCGGAGACGCCCGTGACCAAGACGGGACCGTCGCCGTCCTCGGGGTCGATGATCTCGCCCTCTGCGTACCGGGGGAGCCGGACCGCGAACGTCACGCGGTACACCTCGTTGCCGTCGCCGTCCTCGGTGACGAGCGTCGGGTACGACTCGAAGCTCCCGCCGAGCGCGTCGGTGATCCGCGTCGCGACGTTCTGCGCGAGCCGGTTCGAGGAGAGCTTGATATCGGGGCCGTCGTCGGTCTCGTTCACCTCCGTGACGAACGCCTCGCGGTCGCCGTCGGCCTCCTGGGCCGCGACGTACGACTCGGCGATGTCGAGCGCCTCGACGCGCTCTGCGGGCGTCAGGTCGCGCTCGTCCGCGCGCACCTGCACGGTGCCGGCGTAGTAGCCGCCGGCGATCCGCCCGCAGCGGTCGCAGGTCCCCCGCGATATCTTCACCGGGACCGTGACCTCCGCGGACCGGAGCGTCCCGCGGACGACGCCCGAGAACCGGCAGTGCATCCGGACGTTGTTCTCGTCGACCTGCTCGGGCTCGACGCCCCACTCGACGTCCGTGGCGTCGACGTGGACGCCGAGCGCCTCCGCGACCTCGTCGACGGCGACGTCGGTGTAGTCGCGCGCGCCGACGTCGCGCCACGACTCGCCGCGCCGGACCGCGCCGCAGCCGGAACAGACCAGCACCTCGATCCGGTCGGGCGCGTCGACGAGGTCGAAGTCCTCGAAGTAGCAGTCGTCGCAAAGCAGCGCGTCCCGTCCGCGCGGCTCGCCGGGGAGCGGCTCGCGCCGCTCCGGGACCGAACCGCCGCACCGCGGACAGAACTCCCGCGACTCGCTCATTGCCGACCGCTACGCCGAGGAGGCGTTTAAGCGACGCGGACCGGCGGCGATCCCCGGATCGTCGCCGCCACTCGGACCGGTCGCCGTCGCGCGAGCGCCGCCGACCCCTCCGAAATCGTTTTTCGCGCGGACCGTGAAGGGGCTCGTATGAGCGAGAACCCCGACGACGAACGGCTGGAGGAACTGCGAGAGAAGAAGATGGAGGAGCTCCGCGAGCGCCAGCAGGGCGGCGGCGACGCCGAGGCCCAGCGCGAGGCGCAGGAGCGCGCCGACGCCCAGCAGGAGGCCGTGCTCAAGCAGTACCTCACGGACGGCGCGCGCCAGCGGCTCAACGCGGTCGCGATGTCGAAGCCGGAGTTCGGCGAGAAGGTGAAACAGCAGGTCGCGGCGCTCGCGCAGAGCGGCCGGATCCAGGGACAGATCGACGAGGACCAGATGCGCGACCTCCTGAAGGAACTCCAGCCCGACCAGCAGAGCTTCGACATCCGGCGGCGATAGATGGAGCTCGCGCTGCTGTACAGCGGGGGGAAAGACTCCTCGCTCGCCGCCCACCTGCTCGACCGGTTCTACGACGTGCGCTGCGTCACCGGGAGCTTCGGCCTCACCGACGACTGGGAGCACGCCGAGCGGGCGGCCGCGGAGCTCGGGTTCCCCTTCGAGCGCGTCGAGCTCGACCCCGCGGTCGCCGAGGAGGCGGCGGAGACGATGCTCGCCGACGGCTACCCTCGAAACGGGATCCAGCGCGTCCACGAACACGCGCTGGAGGCGATCGCGGGGCGGGACGTCGACGCGATCGCCGACGGCACCCGCCGGGACGACCGGGTGCCGACGGTCTCGCGCGCACAGGCGCAGAGCCTAGAGGACCGCCACGGCGTCGACTACATCTCCCCGCTGTCGGGGTTCGGGCGCCACGCCGTCGACCGCCTCGTCGAGGCGACGTTCGACGTCCAGCAGGGCCCGAGCGAGGAGGTGCCGAAGGCCGACTACGAGGACGAGCTCCGGACCCTCATCGCCGAGGAGCACGGCGCGGCGGCCGTCGACGACGTGTTCCCGGCCCACGACCAGACGTACGTCCACGGCCGGAACGACTAGGGGGGCGTCCGCCCCGCAGTCGCTCGTTTACTCCCCGTCGTCCGTCTCTTCGTCGCCCTCGCCGACCTCGTCACTCTCGTCTGCCGCCGCGACCTCCTCGGCGACCGCCTCGAACGCCGCGAGGATGACCCGTTTGCAGGCCTGTCCCTCGGTCGTCCAGTGCTGGGCGTAGTCGAGCATGTCGTCGTAGATCTCCGGCTTGCAGCCGGCGGCCTGCGGGTGGCCGCCGCCGTTCACCTTCCCGGCGACCTCGTGCGCGTGTTTGAACCCTTCCGAGCCGCGGATCGACGCCGAGCCGGCCGGCTTGACGATCACCGCGGCGTCGGCGCCGGCCTCGCGGAGCGCCTCCGCGACCTCGTTCTGCGAGCAGCGCCCGTACGTCACCGCGACGCTCCACGCGCCGACGTCGTGGGTGACCGCGCGGGCGACGGCGGCGTCGATCCGGGCCTCCTTCTCCACGCGGCGGTCGGCGACGAACGCCTCGACGGTCTCTGGGGGGTCGGCGCCGTACGCGCCCACGACGGTCGCGTACTCCTCGCCGCCGGCCCAGTAGGAGTAGTCGGCGAGGTCGTCGGAGCGCGGGTCCTCCTTGATCCAGAGGTCGTGGTCGCGCGTCACGGCCGCCAGCTCGGTCCACCGGTCGTCGAAGTCGTGGTCCAGCGAGCGGAGCGCCACGTCGGCGGTGCACTCCTCGTCGGAGTCGCCGATCACGAGGTCGACGCCGAGCTCGCGGACCGCCGCCGCGGTCTCGTCGTCCCACTGGTGGTGGTCGAACCAGCGGATCGAGGCGGCCTCCTCGGCGAGCGCCTCCAGCGGCTCCGCGATCCACTCGTACTCGTCCGGGCAGAGGTCGCAGACGAACAGATCGATATCGTCGTCGGCGTACGCGAGCACGCGTTCGAGCGAGGTGTCGAGCGAGTACGGGCCGGCCGAGACCAGTCCGACCGGCGAGCGCGTGTGGGCGTCGGCGGTGGGGTCGTCCTCATCGCTCTCGTCGCCCTCGTCGCCCGTCGCCGCGTCGTCGTCGTCCTCACCGTCCGCCGCTCCCTCGTCGTCCGCCCCCTCCGCGAGCCGCGCCGCGATGGCCGCCTCGAAGTCGGCGACGTCGAGGGCGGCGTCGTACGCCTCCCGGACCATCGCCGCGCAGGCGAGGCCGTCGGCGTCGCCGTCGGCGATCACGACCGCCTCGCTCCCCTCGATCGCCTCCTTCGCCCGCCGCTCGGCGCGCTCCTCGTCCAGGGAGTCCGGGTAAAAAAAGCCCTTGCCGGGCAGCCGCGTGTACCGCGAGCGGGGGATCCCCGCCTCGTCGATGAGGTCGTCGTCCATATCGTCGACCCGAGCGGGAGCGGGAAAACTCCGCCGGTCGAACGCCTCGCTCCGGGTCGCGGGGCCTCAGATCGTCGTCCGTCGCGGGTCCTCGTCGGTGAGCTGGCGCACGGTGAGCACGGGGACGGGGCAGGTGCGCACGACGCGCTCCGCGACGGAGCCGATGAGGAACCGGTTCTCGCCGTGTCGCCCGCGCGTTCCCATCGCGACGACGTCGGCGTCGACGTCCTGTGCGTACCCCGAGATCTCGGCGGCCGGCCGCCCCTCGCGCACCTCGGCCGTCACGTCCAGTTCGGGGTCGCGCGCCGTCGCGGCGTCGGCGACCGCTTCGAGCGCCGCCTCGCCGTGGTCGTCGAGGGCGTCGCGGAGGTCCTCGCGGACCTCGTCGGGCGTGGACTCGACCTCGCCCTCGTCGACGACGTAGACGGCGTGGACCTCGGCGTCGAAGCGCGCGGCGACGTCGACCGCGACGTCGACCGCCCGGCGCACGCTCTCCGAGCCATCGGTCGCGACCACGATCGTATCGAACATACGACTCCGTTCGCCGAGGCGGTAATTAAAAACAGGCGGTCGGCGGCGGGACAACTTCCCTCGGGGGTCAGGCGAGGAAGACGTGCCGCGGTCGGTCGGCCAGCACCTCGCGGCCCCACTCGACCGTCTCGCGGAACTCGTCGGAGCCGAAGAAGGCCATCGCGTCCTCCTTCGCCGCCCACTGGCTGGCGATGAACATGTCGTTCTCGTCCTCGACGTTGCTCATCAGGTCGGTCTCGACGTGGCCGTCCATCTCCGCGAGGATCTCGCCGACCTCGTCGAACGTGTCGCCGAACTCCTCGCGGTAGTCCGGCTTGACGGTGTAGAACATCCCCATCGTGCCGAAGCCGGACTCCTCGCCGGCGCGCGCGACGATCCCCGGGAGCTCCGAGAGGAAGCCGGCCGCGGTCTCGGCGGCCGAGGCCGTGTCCCAGATCGAGACGACGGCGGCCCGGTCGGTGTGCCGGCCCTCGTACACGGCCGTCTTCACGTGAGTGCCGTAGTGGTCGAAGTTGCCGCGGAGCCCCTCGACCTCGTCGAACAGCTCGTCGACGTCCGCCTCGCTGTACAGCACGGTCGCGTACACGTCCTCGCCGTGGGGCTTCCCGGCGTAGATGTCCAGGTCCGCGAGCTCGCCGCGGATCGCCTCGTCCGAGACGCCGTCGTCGCCCTCGCCCGTCGCCTCCTCGCCGCCCGTCGCCTCCTCGCCGTGCGGGTGGTCGCCCTCGCCGCTCGCCGCCTCCTCGCCGTGCGGGTGGTCGCCGTGCGCCGAGCCCCCGCCGGCGCCGGCCCGGTCGCGCCCCTCGCCGCGGCCCCCGTGGCCGTCGTCGCCGTGGTGATTGCCCTCGCCGTGGGCGTGACCCGCGTGCGCGTCCTCCCCGTCCGCTTCCCCCGCAGGCACCGTCTCGCCGGCGAGGTACGCGCCGAGGTCCGCGGGCGGGAACCGCCGGCCGATATAGAAGTCGCCGAACTCGCCGTAGCGCGAGGAGGCGGGGTCGAAGCGCATCTCGTAGACGATGTCCTTGATGTCGGTCGGGTCCGCTCCGAACAGCGTGACGCCCCACTCGTGGTCGTCGAGGCCGACCGAGGAGGCGATCACCTGCTTGATCTTCCCGGCGTACTCCTTGCCGACCTCGCCGTGGCCGGCCATGAGCTCGGCGCGGTCCTCGAAGTCGAGGTCGTACCAGTTGTACTCCTCGCCGCGGCGCTTGCTCATCGGGTAGAAGCAGACGTACTCGTCGTCCGGGATCTCCGGGGTCAGCTTCCCCTCGATGTACCGGCGGAGGCCCTCGTCGATCTCCTCCGGACCGTCCTCGAAGTACTCGTCGGAGACGTAGCCGGAGACCTCGGTCACCGAGACGTACGAGGTGGTCCGCTCGGTGAACCTCGCCATGGCCGTGTCCTCGAAGCGACGCTCGATCGACGAGAGGTGATCGAGCGAGGGCCGGAAGTGGACGAACAGGAGGTCGGCCTTGTGCCCGACCACGGAGAACAGCCCGGAGTCCCCCTCGTCGGCGTCGGCCACGCGCTCGCGGTCCCGCAGGAAGGCCTCGCCCTCCTCGATCGCTCGGCGTCGCTCCCGCTCGGGGGCCTCGCGCCACGCGTCCCAGTCGATCGACCGGAAGTCGTGCAGCGCGAACCACCCCTCCTCGGTCTGTGGTGCCTCGACCATACGCCGGCTTGGAGCCCCGCGGCTTAGGGGCTTGCGGGTCGCGGCCGAGAGCGACGGCTGGCGACCGGCCGAGAGCGACGGGAGGTGGCCGCCGGGGCGTCGCCGCTACCGATCGATCAGGCGTCCGAGTACCCCGCCCGGGAGCCCGGCGCGGACCAGCCGGTCGTACAGCCGGTCGGGGAGCACCGCCGCCAGCCGCGGGAGCCAGCGCGCGCGGCGGCTCACCCGGTAGACGGCCCGCGGTCGGTCGACCGTGGCCGCCTCGACGACGCGCTCGACCACGGTCTCCACGTCGGTCGCGGCGGGCGCGTACCCCTCGAACGCCCGGTAGGCGTCGGCGTAGGGGCCGTCGGCGTGGGAGTCGTCGGCGCCCGCCTCCGCGTTCCGCTCGGCGAGCCCCGCGGCCGCGCGCTCGTTGAACCCGGTCGGGACCGGGCCGGGCTCGACGAACGCCACCGTCGCGCCGTGCGGCTCGACCTCGCGGCGGAGGGCGTCGGCGTACCCGCGCAGCCCGGCCTTCGCGGCGCTGTAGGCGCCGTGGTAGGGGAGCGCGGTCGAGCCGACCATCGAGCCGACGAGGACGATCCGGCCGCCGCGCTCGCGGACCGACGGGAGCGCGGCCCGGACGACGGTGTGGACCGCGGTCAGGTTCGTGTCGAGCTGGCGGCGGAACGAGTCGACGGAGGTGTCCTCGACGGCCGCGATCTCGTACCCGCCGACGCAGGAGACGACGCGGTCGAGCGGGCGGTCCGCGAGCAGCGCCGCGACCGCGTCGCCGTCGCGCAGGTCGAGGGCGTGCGTCTCCGCCGCCTCCGGGAGCGCGGCCAGCCCGTCGGCGTCGCGGTCGATCCCGATCACGTCGTGACCGGCGGCCGCGAGGGTCCTGACGACGCCGCCGCCGATCCCGCCCGCCGCTCCGGTCACGAGGACGCGCATGGCTCCCGGTAGCGACCGGGGACGGGTGACGCTGACGGTTCAATCCGCCGCCGAGTCGCCTCGGGAACCGACGGCGGGCGGCGCGGCTCGCGCCCCGAAGGCATATACCGCCGACCCGCGACTACCCGACGTATGTCCACCGACGAACCGTCCGTCCCGATCGTCTGCACCGAGTGCGAGACGGAGACCAGCGTCCCCCTCTCGGACGTGGCGGACGCGCTCGCCAGACACAACGACGGGAAACACGACGGGGAGGAGATCGCGGAGGTCGACCCCGCATTAAAAGACCGGCTCGCCGACCTCGTCGCCGAGGACCTCGGGCTCTTCGACGAGGCGTAGACGAAGCGAAACCGACCGCCGCTCTCGGGTCGGCTCAGTCGTTCTTCGCGAGCGCGCCCTTGGGATGACCCTTGTGCTGGAGGTTCCGGTTGTCGCGCTCCCGGGTCGCCGTCGCCGGGATCACCGCGTCGCCGCCGACCTCGCTCCGCGGTCGCCCGGTGTAGCCGTGGTCGGGGTGTTCGGCGCAGTGAGCCATCGCGTCGTGGGAACCCTCCCACGGCCCCTCGTCGCAGCCGTCCGCCGTGCAGACGAACACTATTGCATCGGACATGTTGCCGGAGGATACCGAGTTGACATATATAAATATACAGACTCAATTATCACGTTCGATAACGATCGGATCGTTCGTTCCGGCTCGGACGTCGTCCTCCCCGATCTCCACTCGGTCGCCACCTCCGATCTCCGCTCGGTCGCCACCCCGAACTCGATTCAGTCGCCGTCGCTTCGAACTCGATTCAGTCGCCGGCGGCGGGGGCGCCGAACAGCTCGACGCTCGTCCCGTCGTGGCGGCAGTCCTCCAGCGCGTGTTTGGCGGCGAAGCCCGCCTCGTGGGCGGAGGCGCCCCGACCGACGCCGACCTGTAGCTCCACCTCGACGTCTTCGCTCACGTGCGCGACCGCGTCGGCGAACGCGCGCTCGGGGAGGTCGGGACAGACGGAGACGATGTTGTCCCCGCCGACGAAGAAGGAGAGCGCGCCGTGCCGCTCCCGGAGGTATCGCATGAGGGAGCCGTACGCCCGCTCGATGTTGATGAACGTGTCGAACTCGTTGAGCCGGTCGGTGTACTTCCCCGTCGCGTTGACGACGTCGAAGTGCGCGACCTGGAGGTCGGAGGGCGTCGTCTCCGTGAGGTACTCGCCGGCGAGCACCTCGGTCCGGTGCTCGTCCTGCGCGCTCCCCTCCACCTGGAGCTGGCGATTCGCCGCCTCCAGCGCGTCGACCGGTCGCTCGTCGACCGCGGTGCCGAGGCTGATGCTCACCGGATACCGGTTCCCGATCGACTCCTGAAGGGCCGCGTGGGCCGCGCCGTCCACCCCGTTCGTCACCGCGATCATGTTGTCGAAGCGCGTGAAGAAGACGTACGCGTCGCGGTGGCCGACGAACTGGGCGACGTCGGCGAAGAGCCGCGACTGGAGCGTCTGGAGGTCCATCTCCCGGCGCGGCTCCGGCGTCGTCGTCCACGGCCCGTAGTTGTCGATCTGGACGAGGGTCACCTGGGTCGTCGTCACAGTAAACTCCGATAAGGAGTCGCGCCGCTTTACGCTTCCGTTATCCCGAAGGTGAAACCGTTACCGTATCTGGGAACCTCGGGCCCCGGCGGGGAGGCCGTCGCCCCGGAACCACTACGGCCGTGGGGCCCCGAGGACGGACATGGGGTTCAGCGGCGCCGTCCTCGACGTGGACGGCACGGTCGTGCGAGGCAACGATCCGATCCCGGGCGCGCCGGCGGGGTACCGGCGGCTCCGCGAGGCCGGGATCGAGACGCTGTTCGTCTCGAACAACCCGACGAAGGCGCCGCCGGCGTACGTCGACCGGCTCGGTGCCGCGGGGTACGACGTCGACGCCGACAGCGTGTTCACGGCCGGGACGGTGACGACGCGGTACCTCCGGGAGCACCACGCCGACGACGACCTGCTCTGTATCGGCGAGGCCGGGCTGCTCGAACAGTTCGCCGACGCGGGGCTCTCGACCACCGACGACGTCGGCGCCGCCGACGCCCTGGTCGCCTCGATCGACCGCGAGTTCGACTACGAGGACCTCTGTACCGCGCTGTGGGCGCTCGATCGGGACATCCCGTTCATCGGTACCGACCCCGACGTGGTGATCCCGGCGCCCGAGCGCGACGTGCCCGGCTCGGGGGCGGTGATCAACGCCGTCGCCGGCGTCGCCGAGCGCGAGCCCGACGCCGTCCTCGGGAAGCCGTCGGACACCGCGATCGAGATGGTCCGCGAGCGGCTCCCCTACCCGCCCGAGGAGTGTCTCGTCGTCGGCGACCGCCTGAACACCGACGTCGCGCTCGGCGAGCGCGCGGGGATGACGACCGTGCTCGTCAGGTCCGGCGTCACCGACGAGGACCGGATCGCCGCCGCCGACGTCACCCCGGACTACGTGCTCGACGACCTCGGCGACATCGACCGCGTCGTCGGCTGATCGGAGTCGTCCGCCGCGCGCGGTCACGAGACGTGCCAGCGTTCTCCGGAGGTCCGGCGTTCTCCGGAAACCACCGGTTCGGCGTTCTCAGGAAGCCTCGATCCTGCGGTCTCGGCGGCTCTCGCCGCCGCCGACAGTTCCGCCCCGTGGCGAACGTTTATCTCCGGACGGCCGCTTCCCGACCGGTATGAGTGACGTTGACACCCACGAGGAGGCGACCGGAGACGACGAGGAGGACCCGGAGCGCCCCGTGCGCGTCATCGAGGGGCACGCGGTCCGGTTCAACGAGTACCGCTACTGACCGCCCGCGGTCCGGGACCGCTTCGGTGGGCGGTCCGGGACCGATCGCGTCGGCGACCCGACACCGCCCTCGCGGCCGACCGGCGCCGATCGGGGCCGCGATCGCCGGCCGGTGTCGGGACCGTTAAGTGCTCGTCCCGGGTAGCCGAAGCCGTGATACGGAGGCTCCGACGGGCGAGTACCTTCGCCGGCGTGGCCGCGCTCGCGGCCCTCGCGCCGACGCTCGGCGACGCCGCGGTCGTCCCCTTCCTCGCGGTCGCCGGCCTCGCCTTCTTCGGGATCCGGGAGGGCGAGTGGTTCGAGACGCTCGCGCTTCCCGGCGACCGAGAGGAGGAGCGGCTGTACGGGCTCGTCGCCTTCTCGGTCGCCGCCGCGGGCCTCGCGCTGTTCGCCTCGCTCCCCCGCGCGCCGCTCCCGTACGAGGCGTTCGCCGCGGCGGCGCTCGCCGTCGGCGGCGGGCGGCTGGGCCGGGAGTTCGTCGGCCGGAGCTCGACCGACGAGTTCCCGCTCGTCGCCGGCTACGTCGGCGTCGGCGCCCTCGCCGCCCTCGCCGGACAGGTCGCGGTGCGGGTCCAGACCGAGCTCCTCGGCGACGCCGGCGGACTCGCTCTCGGCGGGCCCGTCCCCGCCCCGAGCCTCGACCTCGCGGGGACGGCCTCGTCGCTGGCGACGGCGTTCCCCGACCTCGTCTTCCTGGCGTCGGTGGCCGCGCTGACCGCCGCGCTCGTGCGGTCGCTGGTGTTCTCCCGCGACGCCCACATCACGGTGATCCTCGTCGCGTTCGCGGTCTGGGGGTTCGTCGCGCTCGACCCGACCGTCACCGTCCCCCTCGTCGCGTTCGGGCTCGGCGTGACCGCCGCGCTGGGCTACGTCTCGTTCGCGCTCGGGACCGCCTCAGTCCCCGGCATGCTCACCGGGGTGCTCTCCGCGCTGCTCGCCGTCGTGCTCGGCGGCGTCGGCTGGTTCCTCACGCTGATGGCCTTCTACGCCGTCGGCGGCCTGGCCTCGAAGTACCGGTTCGACGAGAAGGCCGCCCGCGGCGTCGCCCAGGAGAACGAGGGCGCCCGCGGCACCGGCAACGTCCTAGCGAACTCCGCGGTCGCCCTGGTCGCGCTCGTCGGCTACGCCGCGACGGCCCACGTCGCCCTCCCCCCGGCCCCCTTCGCGTTCGCCTTCGCCGGGGCGACCGCCACCGCGATGGCCGACACGCTCTCCTCGGAGATCGGCGGGCTGTTCGACGGGCCGCGGCTCGTCACCACCCTCCGGCGGGTCGAGCCCGGCACCGACGGCGCGATCACGTGGCAGGGCGAGCTCGCCGGCCTGACGGGCGCGCTCGTCGTCGGCGGCATCGCCGCGGTCGGGATGCCGGTCGGCGACCTCGCCGTCGGCGGGGGGGTCGTCGTCCTGGCGGGGGTCGCGGGGATGACCGTCGACAGCGTGCTCGGCGCGGTCGTCGAGGGCGACCGCGTCGGCAACCAGGCCGTGAACTTCCTCGCGACGCTGTCCGGGGCGGCGGTCGCGGTCGCGCTCGGGGTGACTCTGCTGTGAGTCCGACGCCGCGCGACGGCGAGGACGAGGGGAACGAGGCGTCCGAGGCGTCCGGCACGTCCGAGGCGTCCGGCACGTCTGAGGCGTCCGAGGCGTCCGGCTCGCCCGACCCGCCCGACGAGGACCTCCCCGCTCCGGACCCGCGCGTCCGCGCCGCTCGTCCGACCGACGCCGACCGGATCCGGGAGCTGCAGTCGTTCCTCCGGCAACCGAACCCGGACCTCCTGGAGTACGGGCTCGCCGTCGGGTCCGCGCTCGTGAGCGTCGCCGACGGGCGGCCCGTCGGCTACCTGCTCCCGGTCGACGCCCCGAACCGGCCGGGCGTCCACGTCACCGAGCTCGTCGTCGCCCCGGACTACCGACGCGAGGGACGCGCCCGCGGCCTCCTCTCGGCCGTGGTCGGGGACGGGACCGGTCCGGTGACGCTGCAGGCGCACCCCGACAACGACGCGGCGCTCGCGCTCTACGACGGGCTCGGCTTCGAGGTCGTCGACCGGCGCCCCGACGCGTACGCCGACGGCGACGCGCTGGTGTTGCGCCGGGAGTAGGACGGGTCGCGTTCCGAAATCGGACAGACAAAAGGACTATTCGACCCCCGCGCTTCGGGCGAGACATGAGCGACGCCGACGCGGGAGCCGGCGGGGCGGGCGGGAACGAGAGCGACGACATCGACGTCGACTTCGGCGAGGACGGGCTCGTGCCCGCGGTCGCCCAAGACGCCGACTCGGGGGAGGTGCTGATGCTCGCGTACGTCTCGCCGGAGGCGCTCGACCGCACCCGCGAGACGGGCGAGGCGCACTACTACTCCCGGTCCAGAGAGGAGCTGTGGCACAAGGGCGGCTCCTCCGGCCACACGCAGGCGGTCCGGGAGGTGCGCGTCGACTGCGACGCCGACGCGCTGCTGTACCTCGTCGACCAGACCGGCGGGGCGTGTCACACGGGCCACCGCTCCTGTTTCCACCGGACGATCGAGGGCGAGAACGTCGGGGAGCGCGTCTTCGACCCGGACGAGGTGTACTGATGGGGGGGGCCGTCGCGAGCGGGTCGACGGCCGATTCGGACCCGGTCGCCGAGGCGGGCGAGGCGGCCGCGAGGCTCCGCGAGCGGTACGACGAGCTCCGGCGGCTCGAAGACCGGATCGCCGACCTCGGCCGCGAGCGCGTCGAGGCCGCGGCGGACACCTACCGACGGGCGCACCGCGTGCTCGACCAGTACGAGGAGGACGCGGTCGGCAGCGGGGACTTCGAGGCCTACGTCCGGTTCGAGGGCGAGTTCGCGAACGCGGTCGACGTGGCCGACGACGCGCTCGCCGCCGAGGCGTTCGCGGCCGCCGACGAGGCGGTCGACAAGAAGCGGCTCTCCGAGTCGGACTTCGCGGCGGCCCGCGAGGCGCTCGACCCGGCCGGGGAGTACGTCGACCTGCTCGCCGACCGCGACGAGGCGCTCGACGACTACCGGATCGCCCGCAAGGAGGCCAGGCGGGCGCGCAAGGAGCTCGACGCCCGGCTCGACGAGCTCCGCGAGGTCGCGGCGATGGCGGACGCCGACCTCGACGCCGACGTCGACCGCCTCCGCGAGCCGGTCGAGGCGTACAACGAGGCGGTCCGCGAGGCGTTCGACGACTTCTACAAGTCGGCGTCGGCCCGCGAGGTCTTCGCGTTCCTCGACCGCGCGGACGCCACCCCCTTCGTCGACGTCGACGTGCCGCCGACCGATCTCGCCGACTACGTCGTGGAGCACGCGGCCGGCGAGGAGCCGCTGCCGACCCTGCTGGAGTACGCGGACTACTCGAACTCCAAGCTGGAGCATTACGTCGACGACCCCGGCGCGCTCCGGACGGCGGTCGCGGTCCATCGCACGTACGTCGAGCGGCTCGACGGCGAGCCGCTGACGCTCGACTGGCCCCCCGCCGCCGGCGACGAGCTCGCCTACGAGATCGACGAGCTGATCCCGCTGGTCTCGCGGGTCGCCGGCGACGAGACGGTCGCGACGCTGCGGGATATCCGCGACCTCGCGCGCGACGAGGCGTACGAGCGGCTCCGCCGCGCCGCCGAGGTGCGCGACGCGCTCGACGAGTCGGAGCTGGAGCTGGTGCGGACCGGCGCCGTCGACGACCGGGTGCGCGAGGCCGAGCGCACGCTCGACGTCGTCGACGAGGTGCTGGCGGAGACGGAGCGGGAGTAGCGCTTTTAACAGTCGGCGGCGCGGACGTGCGGGTATGACCCGATTCGACGCCGCCACCGAGGACGAGCGGCTGCGGCTGTTCGCGGACGCGGCGACCGCCCACCGGACCCGGTCGAGCGACGTGATGACCGTCGACGTCGACCCCGACAGCGACGTCACCGAGGGCGGCGAGGTGCCGCCGTGGATCCAGCTCGCGGGCACGGAGCTCATTCTGGACTGTACCGACGACGAGCTGGACCGGCTGAAAGCGCTGCTCGGCGAGTTCCCCGAGTTCCGGAT
The DNA here is from genome assembly GCF_042665015.1 of Halorubrum rutilum. Lineage (GTDB taxonomy): Archaea > Halobacteriota > Halobacteria > Halobacteriales > Haloferacaceae > Halorubrum > Halorubrum rutilum. The sequence goes on from NZ_JBHTBL010000001.1 coordinate 76,372, forward strand.
CGACGAGCTCGTCAGCCCGGAGGAGGCCGAGGGGACGAACGCGGTCGTCACCGCGCGCTCGGACGCGAACCGCGTGGCGGGGTTCGTCGAGCGCGCGTTCCGCGAGGTGTACGAGTTGGACGAGGGGTACCGGGCCTGGGTGACGGCGATATGAACTGAGCTTCGGTGTCGCTGTCGACCATTTGTAAGTTGTCGACGACGCGGGGAACGTCGGTAGAGCCCCAGTCGCTCGCTTATAAACAGCTAACTACAGATAGACGGTGAACACCTCCAAAGCCCCAGCCGTGAGGCGGGCGCACGCTCGCTGCGGTCCTCGGTCGCTCGCGTCGCTCGCTCTCTGCGGTCCTTACTTCGCCTGCGCCCGCCTCACGGCTGCCCCTTTGAATCCCGCCCCGCACCGCGACCGCACCTCATACCTCCCCAGCCTCGCGGCTCCCTTGGGTCGCCGCGTCCCTCGCACGCGCTCCTCGCGGCCGCCGGCGGCGGCCGCTCGGAGGCGCGCGCCACCGCTTCGATCGCTTATAAATTGCCGATCGACACTGACGTGTGCGTAAACGCGTCCCCGCAATTCGTTCGCGACACACTTACTTTCCGCCGCGCGTTTGACCCGATAGACAGTCGCCTCGCGTGCCCGCGGGACGGGGGCGACGCCGACCACCATGCAACAGTACCTCGATCTCGTCGACGACACCCTGTCGACGGGCACGTACAAGCCGAACCGGACCGGCGTCGACACGATCGCGTCGTTCAGCGGGCAGTACACCGTCGACCTCGCGGAGGGGTTCCCGCTCCTCACCACGAAGAAGATGGACGGCTACCGCTGGAACTCGCTCATCCACGAGGTGCTGTGGTACCTCTCCGGCGAGGAGCACGTCCGGAACCTCCGCGAGGAGACGAAGATCTGGGACGCGTGGGCCGACGAGGAGGGGCGGCTCGACACCGCCTACGGCCGGTTCTGGCGCCGCTTTCCGGTTCCGGGCAAGGACGCCGCGCTCCCCGGCGAGACGTGGCCCGAGGACGCCCACCGCTGGGTGACCGTCGAGGAGGCCCCCGACGGGACCGAGCGTCGCACCTTCGACCAGATCCGGTACGTGCTCGACACCCTCGAAGAGAACCCCCGCTCGCGCCGGATGGTCGTCAACGCGTGGCACCCCGCCAACGCCGCGACCTCGACGCTCCCGCCCTGCCACTACTCGTTCGTCGTCAACGTCCAGGACGACCGACTGAACCTCCACCTCACGCAGCGCTCGGGCGACATCGCGCTCGGGGTGCCGTTCAACGTCGCCGCGTACGCGCTGCTCGCGAACGCGCTCGCGCAGCGGTCGGGGTTCGAGGTCGGCGAGTTCGGCCACACCGTCGTCGACGCGCACGTCTACTGCGGCCGCGGCGAGCGCGGGAAGTGGTACGCGAACAACCTCAAGTACGTCCAGGAGCGGCTCGCGAGCGTCGAGAGCAAGGCCGACTACCTCGACGTGAAGGACTGGGTCGAGCGCACTGCGCCCGACGAGGCGGACGGCGAAGCGGGGTACGACCACGTCCCCGGCCTGCTCGAACAGCTCTCGCGGGAGCCGCGCGAGCGCCCACGTATCGAGATCGCGGACGAGCCACTCGACGAGCTGACCTACGACGACGTCGAGCTCGTCGACTACGACTCCGCGGACGGGCTCTCGTTCGCAGTCGCGGAGTGACGCACCAGATGGACCCCGAGACGGAGCTCGACCTCGTCGTCGTCGCCGCCGTCGCCGAGAACGGCGTCATCGGCGACGCGGGCGGGATGCCGTGGCACTACCCGGCGGACCTCGCGCACTTCAAGCGGCTCACGACCGGCCACCCCGTGATCGTCGGCCGGAAGACGTACGAGAGCATCGCCGGCCGGATCGGCGGCCCGCTCCCCGACCGCACCAGCGTCGTGCTGACGACGCGCGACCTCGACCTCCCCCAGGGGGCGGTCGCGGCGGGCGACGTCGACGAGGCGGTCGCGCTCGCCGCCGCCGACGCCGCCGACCGCGGCGTCGACGAGGCGTACGTGATCGGCGGCGCGGCGGTGTACGAACAGCTCCTCGACCGCGCCGACCGACTGGTGCTGACGGAGGTCCCCGAGCGCCCCGACGGCGACACGCGCTTCCCGGACTGGGACGCCGACGCGTGGCGCGAGGTCGACCGCGAGCTCGCCGCGGACGCCGGCGCCGAGGCCGACGCCGCTGCCGACGCCGACGACGACGGCCTCGCGTTCGTCACCTACGAGCGAGCGACCGAGTGAACCGACGGTCGTCGACTCCGGCCCCGGAGTGGTCGTTCGAACTCCGAACAAGTCGAACGCTGTCGGATACCGACAGCGTTCTCGCTGATAACCAAACGTAACAACGCTTTTACCGCTCCAGGTTGTCACCTGTTGACATGGCGCTAGCCGAGTCGACGATCGAGCCGAGGCGGTGTCCGTTCTGCGAGGCGGAGCTGTCGTCTCCCGGCGCCGGCTTCGTCCGGCACATCGAGGAGACCCCGGAGTGTCGGGACGCCTTCGGGACCTGGCGTGACCGCGTGACCGACGACATGCGGGGCGGCTGGGCCGGGTGACGACCTCGCTCGCGACGCCGGGAAACCGCGGCCGCCGCGGCCGCTCAGTTCCGTAGCGCCTCCACCGGCCGCTCGTTCGCCGCCTTCCAGGCCGGGTAGGCCCCGCTGACGAGCCCCACGCCGACGCCGAAGCCGAGCGCGAGGATCAGGTAGTAGCCGTTCGTCGGGTCGAGCGCGAGCGCGGGGTCCACCTCGGGCGTCGCGAGGACGAGCCCGGCGACGAGCAGGACGGTGAGGACGGTCCCCGCGGCGGCGCCCGCGGCCCCGATGAGGCCGGCCTCCGCGAGCAGCACGCGCAACACGTCGCGGCGGGTCACGCCGACCGCGCGCATCACGCCGATCTCCTGTCTCCGCTCGACGGTGCTCATTAACATCACGTTGAGGATCGAGACGCCGGCGACGACGAGGGAGATGGCGCCGAGCCCGAGGAGGAACGTGCTCAGCAGGCCGAAGAACTCGTTGATCTCGTCGACGATCGCGGCGAGCTCGAACAGGTCGACGCGCTCCTCGCGGGCGTTCACCTCCTCGCGGATGGCGTCCGCCGCGGCCCGCGCGGCCTCGCCCGACTCCGCGACGACGAGCGCCTGTGCGTACCCGTCGGTCGAGAAGGCGGACTCGGGGAGGAAGACGGCGTCGTCGGGCGCCACCGGGCTGAACGTCTGGCTCTCGACGAGCACCGCGACGACCCGCACCTGCGACCCGGCGATCTCGACGGTGTCGCCCGCGCCGACGCCGAGCTCCTCGGCGACGCTCGCGCCGACGATCGCGCCCCGCCGGTGGCGCTCGGGGAGCCGCCCCTCGGCGGCCTCGAACGCGAGCGCCGGCTCCTCGACGCCGTAGACGGTCGCGAACTCCTGCTCCGTCGGGCCGGCGACGACCGCGTTGTCCGAGTACAGCGGGACGACCGCCGGCTCGCCGACGGCGCGCCGGATGTCCGCCACGTCGGCGTCGGATAACGAGTCGATCCCGGCGTCCGCGTTCGGCGAGACCACCACCTGCGTGCCGATGTCGCCGATGGCGTCGTCGGCGCCGAGCGCCAGCACGTTGCCGAAGATCCCGAGCGCCGCGACCGCGAGCACGCCGATGCAGACGCCGAGCACCGCGAGCGCTGTCCGCACCCGGTTCCGGCGCAGGTTCCGCGCCGCCATCGCGACCGCGGGGCGCCAGCCCCGAAGCCGGTCACCGAACCCCGGCGAGTCCGGTGAGTTCGGTGAATTCGGTGAGTTCGGTGAATCCAGTGAGTCGAGCGAGTCGATCCGGCTCATCGGTCACCCGCGCTCGCCGTTTCGGGGTCGGGACGAGGCGCCTCCTCGTCCGCCTCGCTGCCTCTGCCGTCCGGAACGCCGCCGACGAGCACGCCGTCGGTGAGCTCGACGACGCGGTCGGCGTACTCCTCGACGAGCGGGTCGTGCGTCACCGCGACGACCGCGACCCCCTCCTCCTTCACGCGCTCGAACTCGGCGAGGATCGACTCGCCCGTCTCCGTGTCGAGGTTCCCGGTCGGCTCGTCCGCGAGCAGCACCGCCGGCTCGTTGATCAGCGACCGGGCGATCGCGACCCGCTGCTTCTGCCCGCCCGAGAGCTCCGACGGCTCGTGGTCGAGCCGGTCGCCGAGCCCGAACCGAGAGAGGAGGTCGGCGGCGCGGTCGCTCGCGTCGCCGGGGTCGAACGCGGTCGGCAGCGCGACGTTCTCGACCGCGGTCAGCGTCGGCAGCAGGTGGAAGTCCTGGAAGACGAACCCGATCGACTCCTTGCGCGCCGCCGTGCGCCCGGCGACCGAGAGGCTCGTCACGTCCGTCCCGTCGAGGAGCCGCGTCCCCTCGGTCGGGTCGTCGAGCAGCCCGAGCACGTTCAGCAGCGTGGACTTCCCGGAGCCGCTCGGCCCGACGACCGCGACGAACTCGCCCGGCTCGACCGCGAAGTCGACGTCGTCGAGCGCGACCACGGGCTCCGCGCCCCCGCCGGGGTAGCGCTTGGTCGCGCCCCGCAGCTCGACGCTATACATCGCGGCGACGGACGACGGCCCCCGCGACCGCGAGCCCCGCGGCGCCGACGAGGCCGACCGCCCCGAGCGCCCCGATCCCGCCCGCGGAGCCCAGCGTTCCGACGGCCCCCGTGCTCCCGTTCGCGCCGCCCGCCGCGTCGGGGAGCGCCACCGTCTCCGTCTCGACGTACCGCACGCCGCGCTCGGTGTACGCGATCCGGATCGGGACCCGGTCGGCGACCGACGCGTTCGCCGTCGCGTCGAGGTCGAAGGCGACGAAGTCGCCGGCGCCGACCGCGCCGACGAAGTACTCGCGGCCGGGGGGCGTGGGCTCGACGCCCGGCGCCTCCCCGACCGAGACGACGACGCCCTCCAGCTCCCCGCCGCCCGCGTTGCCGAGGTTGGCGTCGACGGTGACCTCGCCGTCCCCGACCGTCTCGACCGTCGCGTCGGTGACCGTCGGCGCCCCCTCGTGCGCGGGGTACCGGAGCGTCGACGTCGCGGTGCGCTCCGCGCCGGCGCCCGCCTGCGCGTCGAGGCCCGAGCGGAACGCCGCCGTGAACGTCACGGCCGAGCGCCGGTCGAGCGGCCCGAGGTCGACGACGACATCGCGCGCCTCGCCGGGCGCGACGTCCTCGACGACGTACGGCCCGGCCTCGAAGCCGGCGTCGTCGGCCTCGCCGGCCCCGCCGCCCGCGTCGTCGCCGTCGCTCCCGTTCCCGCTTCCCCCTCCGCCGGCGACCGGCTCGCCGACCGCGGTCAGGCTCACGCGGTCGGCGGTCGTCGTCCCCGTGTTGACCACGGTCACCGCCACGGGGGAGTCGGCCGACTCCGCGGCCCGCTCGGCGTCGTCGCCGGTGTCGAGCCCGCCGCCACCGCCGCCGAAGATCCCCTCGATGCCGCTCACGCCGACGCCCCCGGCGCCCTCGCCCTCGTCGTCGCTCTGGAGGTCCTCCGGGGCGAGCCCGCGCGTCCGGAGGTCGAGCGTCACCTCGGCCGGCTGGACGTCGAGGACGACGTCGCGCGTCACGGTGACCGTGCCGCCCTCGCCCGCCTCCTCGTCGCCGGTCGCCTCCTCCTCGGCGACGACCTCGACCGTGAGCCGGCGCTCGCCTGGCTCGTCGAACCGCGTCCACAGCTCGACGTCGAGCGCGTCGCCGGCCGAGAGCGCGCCGACCGCGGTCGCCTCGTCCAATGGCTCCGCGTCGTCGTCGGCCGCGTCGACGACCCTGACGCTCGTCACGTCGGCGGCGGCGGGGCTCCCGCCGGAGTTCGAGAGCGAGACGTTCAGCGTCGTGCGCTCGCCGACGACCGGCTCGCTCGTGCTCGGCTCGACCGCGTCGATCGCGATCCGCGTGTCGGGCACCGCCGCGGCGCCGCCGACCGCCGCGAACAGCGTCAGAAGGGCCAGCAGGGCGGCCGTCGTTCGTGTGGGAATCAATGTCGACCCTGTTAGGGGACCGATCGACATATATCCGTCGTAGGTCGGGACCGGCGACTCGACCCCTCTCCCGCCGACCGCGGGCGGGGAAGTGTCCCCGGGTCGCGCCCGGGGCGTACCGGTTACGGACCCTTTTTCAACCGTCCGGCGTAAGGGGAGGTAATGAGCCAAGGCGACACCGCGAGAGCGGGTGATCGGCGATGATGGGCGGCAACGACCAGCAGGCGTACGACCGCGGCACGTCGCTGTTCTCGCCCGACGGGCGCATCTACCAGGTCGAGTACGCCCGCGAGGCGGTCTCGCGCGGCGCGCCGAGCGTCGGGATCCGCACCGCCGAGGGCGTCGTGTTCGTCGCGATGTCCCGCGCCTCCTCGACGCTGATGGAGGCCGAGAGCATCGAGAAGCTCCACAAGCTCGACGACCACCTCGGCACCGCGAGCGCCGGCCACGTCGCCGACGCGCGACAGCTGATCGACCTCGCGCGCCGCCAGTCGCAGGGGAACCGCCTGCGCTACGGCGAGCCCGTCGGCGTCGAGACGCTGACGAAGTTCGTCACCGACCACATCCAGGAGAACACCCAGCGCGGCGGCACGCGCCCGTACGGCGCCGCGCTCCTCATCGGCGGCATCGACGACGGCGAGCCGCGCCTGTTCGCCGCCGACCCCTCCGGCACCCCGAACGAGTGGAAGGCGACCGTCATCGGCGGCGGCCGGAAGGAGATCCAGGGTCACTTGGAAGCGGAGTGGACCGACGACCTCTCGCTGTCCGCCGGCATCGAGCTGGGCCTCGCCGCGCTCGCGGCCCACGAGGACGAGTTCGACGCCGACGACGTCGCGGTCGCGACGATCACCGAGGCCGACGGCTACCGGACCGTCCCCGGCGACGAGGTCGCCGAGGCGTTCGAGGCGGCCGGGCTCGGCGGCGACGACGCCGACGAGGAGACCGACGCCGATGCGGGCGAGGACGCGGGCGACGACGCCGACGCGGACGACGCGAGCGACGAGGAGTAACGACGCCGCCGACGAGGCGCAACGCCGCGGTTCCCGCCGACCGATCGCTTTTCTCTCCCGCCGTCGAACGCCGGCCATGGTACGCGTCGCGGAACTCGTCGCCTATCCCCTGAAGTCGAACGACGGCGTCGCCCTCGACCGCGCCGAGATCGGACCCGCCGGCGCGCTCCGCGGAGACCGGACGTACGCGCTCGTCGAGGCCGGCGTCGACCCGCACGAGGCCTCCGTCGGCGGGAGCGGCGGCTACGTCAACGGGAAGCGCGAGCCGGCGGTCCACGGGCTCCGCGCGAGCTACGAGCTCGCCGGCCCGGCCGACGCGACGCCGACCGCGGTGACCCTCTCGCGGCCGGCGCGGCCCGAGACAGGGGCCGACGCCGACGAGCGGACGTTCGCGCTCCCCGACGACGGCGACGCGCTGGCGGCGTGGGTCGGCGACTACCTCGGCTACGCCGTCGACCTGGCCCGCGAGCCCGACGGCGGGCTCCCGGACGACCGGGCCGCCGCTGGCCCAACCGTGGTCTCGCGCGCGACCCTGGAGACGGTCGCCGGCTGGTTCGACGCGGTCGCGGACGCGACGGAGATGCGCCGGCGGCTGCGCCCCAACGTCGTCGTCGACGGCTGTCCCGCGTTCTGGGAGGACCGGCTGTTCGCCGACCGCGGGGAGGCGGTCCGGTTCGCCGCGGGCGACGCCGAGCTGCTCGGCGTCAACCCCTGCCAGCGCTGCGTCGTCCCGTCTCGGGACCCGGACACGGGCGCCGAGATCGACGGGTTCCGCGAGGCGTTCATGGAAAACCGCCGCGCGACGCTCCCGGACTGGACCGAGAGCGACCGGTTCGACCACGACTTCCGGCTGATGGTGAACACCGTCGTTCCGGAGGCCGAGCGGGGGTCGGCCCTCGCGGTCGGCGACGAGGTGACGATCGCGGGCGTCGAGCCGCTCGACGGGGAACCCTACTGAGCGTCGGGGACGGGACTCGGCGAGAAGAGAGCCTCCGGGTCGCCGGCGACTACCGACCGCCGTCGGTCAGCGCGACCGGCTCTTCCTCGGCGGCCTCGGTCGCGGCGTCGGCGGTCCCGTCGGCGGTCGGCTCCTCGACGCTCGCGGTGTCGGGCGTCGACGCGCCGACGCCGAAGTGGTTCCAGAGGGTGACGGCGACGACCGCGTAGGCGATCAGGTCGTAGTGGACGGCGCCCTCGAACGCCGTGAACGCGGCGAGGGTGCTGTAGCCGAACAGCGCGGTCACGCCCGCCACGAAGGCGCTCTCGTTCGTCACGCGGCCCGCGGCCGCCGCGGCGAGCGACCGCTTGATCATCGGCCCGCAGGCGACGAGGAACGCGATCCCCGACAGCGATCCGAGGTTGACGAAGAAATGCGTCGCCATGTTGGAGTCGAGGATCGACTGGAGGTACTGGACCGTCACCGGGTCGTAGAACAGCCACTCGATCCGGGTGGGGTAGAGGACGGCGATGTACGGCGTCGCCACCATCAGCCCGAAGAGGACGGCGACGGCGACGCGCGCGGAGGCGAACTGCGCGGCGCGCCGCACCTCGAACGCCGCGTCGCCCGGCGCGACCACGAGCCCGCAGGCCTCCAGCGCGTCCCGGAGCTCCTCGCGGGAAACGTCGGGGTCGTGGTGGATCCCGACCGTCCCGTTCCGCTTCGTCGCCGAGGCGGCGCTGACGTCGTCGCGGTCGAGGAGGACGGCCTCCAGGAGCCCCTCGCGCCGCTTCGTGTCGATCCCGTCCACCGAGAAGGTGTCGTGAACGTGCGGCTCCGGCACTCGCGCGGTCCGCGGCCCCGCGTCGTCGGGCGACGCGTCGCGGCGGCCGCCCGCCGGCGCGTCGATCCCCCGGTCGCGGGCCGCGGCGTCGAGCCGCGTCGAACGCCCGTGGCGGTCGTCTGGCATGTGAACTACCTACGTCCGAACCGGCATGAAACTTCCCCCCGTGGCGGCGTCGCTCGACCGGTCGGAACGACGTCGCTCGGTCGGCCATGACGACGTCGATCGGTCGGTCACGGCGACGCCGATCGGTCGGTCACGGCGACGGCGGCGGTCCGCCCCTCCCCTACTTCGCGAAGTAGCTGGTCAGGTACCCCGAGAGGAACGAGGCGATCCCGACCGCGGCCAGCAACTCGCCCGTCGACCACTCACCGTCGCCGTCGGAGCGCGCGGCCGCGGCGGTCACGGCGAGGCTGATGACGAGCGAAATGATTCCGTTGCTCAGGTCGGTCTTGAATCCCATACCCGACGTACGCCCTCCGAGCGCATAGTCGTTCGGTCGGGCGACGTCTCCGGTCTCGGACCCGGCAGACGGGAGCCCGTCAGGCGTTGACCGACTCCAGGTAGGAGGTGACGATCATCTGTCCCTTCCGCGTGAGCGCCGCCCCCGACTCGCCGTCCACGACGAGCTCCTCGTCGCGGAGCGTGTCGAGGACCATCGACGTCCGGGTCACGTCGCCCGTGACCACGTCGGCGATGTCGGCCTCGCCGCCGGCCGAGTAGATCGACACGAGGATCTCCAGCTGCTCTTCGGTCGGGTCGAACGACTCCAGCTCCTCCATGGCCTCGTCGTACTCCAGCTTGATGTACCGGCCGAGCACGTTCAGCGTCCGTTCGTTCGGGACGGTCGCGATCGAGGAGACGGTCCGCCCGTCGACGGCGTGCCGGAACACGAGCGCGGGCCGCCGCGTCCCCGCGAGCGTCCGGTCGGTCCGCTCGTAGTCGATCACGGCGGAGAGGTCGACTTTGAACGGGTCGGGGCAGTCGACGAAGCCGATCGCGCCGGGCGAGAGCGTCACCGACGCCGTGTGGTCCGACGCGTCCGTGACGCGTCCGCCGACCTTCGCGGGGTGCCGGACGGTGACCGTCACGTCGCGCAGCAGGGCCGTGAACAGCAGGCGGACGAACCGGTCCATGTCGTCCGGCTCGCCCTCGACGAGGGCCGTGCGCCGCTCCCCTCGGCGGTCGTACGCGAGGGTGACGCTGTCGCTGAAGAACGAGCGCAGGTCGCCCGGGACCGTGCCGACGACCACGTCGAACACGCCGGAGAGCGGGACGGTCGTCTTCCCGTCGTCCGTCACGAGCACCAGCCGACGCTCGCTCAGGAGCACCCGCCCCGTCACCGGCTCGTCCCCTCCGACGTCCGGGGCGTGGACGCGACCGACGAAGTCGGCGACGACGGACTCCTCCATCGGACCACGCTATGCGCCGTTCGCTATTTACTGTTGCCCACGACGTATCACTCCTGATAACGATCTGTCAGGCACTCGGGTGCGGCCGGACGCGTTCGGACTCCGCTCGATTCCGGAACGGCCCTCGTTCGGCCTCGCTCGGGCCTCGCTCGGGCCTCGTTCGCCCCTCGATCGGTCGATCGATCGACCGCCGAGAGCCGAGGAACAGCAAAGCCTAATGAGGAGGGCATCAAACCATCAGGTGATGCCCACAGTAGAATACCTCAACTACGAAGTGCTCGACGACCACGGTTGGTCGATGGACGACGACGACCTCTTCGAGGAGGCCGCCGACGCCGACCTCGACGCCGAGGACTACGGCACCCTCGAAGTCAACCAGGGCGAGTACATCCTCGAATCCGCCGAGGCGCAGGGCTACGACTGGCCCTTCTCGTGCCGCGCCGGCGCCTGCGCGAACTGCGCGTCCATCGTGAAGGAGGGCGACATCGAGATGGACATGCAGCAGATCCTCTCCGACGAGGAGGTCGAAGAGAAGAACGTCCGCCTCACCTGCATCGGCAGCCCGGCGACCGACGAGGTCAAGATCGTCTACAACGCGAAACACCTCGACTACCTGCAGAACCGCGTCATCTAACGCCGCACCGACCGCGGTCGCACTCACAGACGGTGTTCGATGTGGGTCGCCCACATCGGCCTCACCGTTTTTTCGAACGCGCCACCCGGAGAGCGGCCGCCCTCTTCACTCCCCGTGACGCCCCCTACCAGGCGGACCACGCCGTCAGGCTCTCGTCGCGGCCGTACACCCGCTTGCAGTCCTTCGCGTAGGCGAAGTCGCCCTCGTGGTCCAGCTTCTCGTGGCGGTACTCGGGGGCGTCCTCGCGGATCTGGACGCCCTCGACGGCGAACTCCTCGTCGCCGAACTCGACGGTCTCGCCGACCGTGAACTCGTAGTCGCCGGGGACGTTCACCCGGACTGAGCGCGTCTCGTCGGCGTCACCGTCCTTCGGGTGGAGCGTCACCGGCACGGAGACGTTGTCGACCGCGCGGGTCCACAGCGTCGCGACGTCCTCGACGCCGGCCTCCTCGACCCGTTGCTCGGGGCCGACCTCGATCCCGGTCACCCGGACCTGCATCAGCGCGTCGGGGGTGTCGACGACGAACTCCTCGCCGGTCGCGACGTAGGTGTCCGCCGGCACGTCCATCCGGGTGGTGAACGACTCGCCGTCCTGCGAGACGACGATCTTCAGCTCGACGGTCTCCGCCTCCGGGATCTCGGCCTTGTGCGTGTGGTCGCAGTCGGTACAGCGGACGGTCGCCTGCCCGCCGGGGCGCAACACCTCGTGGACGGTCTCCTCGCCCGGGGAGCACGACGGGCAAGCGAGGCCGACTCGGTCTCCTGTTTCGGTCATTACGGCGTCGTACCCGCCGCTCGCGTAAATATCCGCCCCTGTGGCCGCGGTGCGTCACGCGCTCTCGTGGAGCGGGGGACGAGCCGGGGCGGGTCGACGGCGATCGGTCCGAGGCCGAATCGGTCCGAGGCCGAATCGGTCCGAGTCCGAACCGGCCCCGCCGGAGTAAGGAAACTGGTTTACCGGTGTCAGGGGAACGGACGCCCATGATCGTTCCCGGATCCAGCTCACAGCTGCTCGCGGCCGCGCTCGCCGAGGAGACGGGTCGGCCGCTGGCGACGCCGACGTATGACCGGTTCCCGGACGGCGAGACGCTCGCGGCGGTGCCCGACTTCGACGCCGACGAGGCGACGGTCGTCGCGACGACCGACTCCGACGAGGCGTGGGTCGAACTGCTCCAGCTCCAGGACGCCGTCCGCGAGGCCGGCGCCGAGCGCGTGTCGACGGTGATCCCCTACATGGGCTACGCCCGACAGGACGAGTCGTTCGGGGCGGGCGAGCCCGTCTCGGCGCGGGCGATGGCGCGGGCGATCTCCACCGGGACCGACCGCGTCGTCCTCGTCAACCCCCACGAGCCGCGCGTCGCCGAGCTCTACGACGTCCCCGTCGACGTCGCCGACGCCGCGAGCGTCCTCGCCGACCCCCTCCCGGCCGGCCTCGCGGAGCCGCTGTTCCTCGCGCCGGACGCGGGCGCCGTCGACATCGCCGAGACGGTCCGAGACGCGTACGGCGCGGGCGAGACGGACTACTTCGAGAAGCACCGCGACCGGGAGACGGGCGCCGTCGCGGTGTCCCCGTCGGACGCGGCCGTGTCGGGGCGGGACGTGGTCGTCGTCGACGACATCGTCGCCACCGGGTCGACGATGAGCGAGGCGGTCGCCGTGCTGAACGACCGCGGCGCGGCGCGGGTGCTCGCGGCCTGCGTCCACCCGGTGCTCGTCGCCAACGCCGTGACGAAGCTCCGGGGCGCCGGCGTCGACCGCATCGTCGGCAGCGACACCGTCGAGCGGGGCTGTAGCGTCGTCAGCGTCGCCCCCGCTCTCGCCGAGGCGCTGGAGTAGCCCCTTACTCGATCTCCCGGATCACCCGCGCCGGGTTCCCGCCGACCACCACACGCGCCGGAACGTCCCTCGTTACCACCGCGCCGGAGGCGATCACCGCGCCGTCGCCGACGGTCACGCCGGGGTTGAGCACGGCGCGGCCGCCGATCCAGACGTCGTCGCCGACGGTCACCGGTTCCGCGCGCTCGCGGCCGGTCGCGCGCTCCTCGGGGTCGATCGGGTGCGTCGGCGTGTAGACGTGAACGCCCGGGCCGAGCAGGCAGCGGTCGCCGAACTCGATCGGGTTCGAGTCGAGGAGGACGCAGCCGTAGTTCGCGAAGAAGCCGTCGCCGACGGCGACGTTGTAGCCGTAGTCGCAGCGCACGGGCGGCTGGACGGTCGGGTCCTCGCCGACGGCGTCGAACAGCTCGCGGAGGAGCCGCCCGCGCCGGTCCCGTTCGGCCTCGCTCGTCGCGTCGTATCGGCGGGCGAGGTCGCGGGCGCGGGCGCGGTCGGCGGCGAGCGCCGGATCGCTCGGGTCGTACGGCTCTCCGGCCAGCATCCGCTCCGTCTCGGTCGCCATGCGGGGACCGACGGGACCCCGGGCATAAGGGCCGGCGGTTCGGCCGCCCGGTTCGCTCGTCGACCGGTCCTCACCCGTGCGTGTAGCCGCGGTCCGCGAGGGGGTCGCCGTCGGCGGTCACCCCCTCCGCGGCGTCGACGACGGTGCCGACGCGTGCGAGCCCGGAGGGACAGCCCTCGCGGGCGTCGTCGAGGTCGCCCTCGGGGACCGCGCAGACGAGCTCGAAGTCCTCGCCGAAGTGCGCGGCCAGCTCGAACCGGTCTGCCGGCCCCTCCGCGACGTCGTCGACCGCGGGGTGGACGGGGAGCCGGTCGCGGTCGAGCGCGAAGCCGACCTCGCTCGCCTCCGCGAGCTGGTGGAGCGACCGCGCGAGCCCGTCCGAGGAGTCCATCATCGCGGTCGCGCGCCCGGCGAGCGCGACCCCGTCGGCGACCCGCGGCGCGAGCCGGAACAGGTCGTTGGCGCGCTCGACCGCGGCGTCGTCGCCGCGCTCGAACAGGCGGAGCGCGGCCGCCGACCGGCCCCACTCGCCGGTGACGCAGAGCGCGTCGCCCGCGGCCGCCCCCGAGCGCGTCACCGGGCCGGCGTCGGTGACCGCCCCGATCGCGGTCGAGGCGGTCGTGAACTCCCCGTGGGAGTCGAGGTCGCCGCCGACGTACTCGGCGTCGACCGCCTCGCAGACGTCGACCGCGCCGGCGACGAACCGGTCCAGTTGGTCGGGGTCGAAGACGTCGTCGGCGTAGACGGCGACCGCCGCGGTCGCGCGCGCCCCCATCGCCGCCACGTCCGAGAGCGACGCGCCGACCGCGCGCCACCCCGCGGTGTACCGGGTCGTCCCCGGCGGGAAGTCGGTGCGCTCGTGGAGCATGTCGGTCGTGATGACGGTGTCGCCGACGACGGCCGCGTCGTCGCCCGCGTGCGGCAGGTCGGCGGCGAGCCGGCGAAGCGCGTCGCGCTCGTTCACGGGCGTCCACACGCGCCGGAACCGGTTAGTATGGATCGGTCCGGCCCCTCGTCGCCGGATCGTGAGCCGTGATACCAAGCGCCATTTAAATAGGTAAAACATGCTAACGAATATTATCATTATCAATCATTATGTTTATTACCGGTCCTCCGAACTCACCAAGTGCAATGTCAGTATCCGTACGCGGACACGCGGCAGCCCGACGCGACGAGCGATCGACCACCAGACGACCACCGCAACCGCCCACACGACCCGATGACGACACCTGACGACACCACGACGCCCGAGACGACCCGACCGACAGACCAGCGGACGACCGCCGACGCTTCTCCGCCGATCCCCGGCCGCACGCCGATCACCGAGGAGGCGGGCGCGCCGCTCGTTCCGCCGACGCGGCCCGACGCGACCGCCGGGACCGACGGGACCGGTGAGACCGACGGGACCGTCCGGACCGACGCGACCGCCGAGCCGTTCGACACGCCCGGCCGCCCGAGCCCGCCGCCGACGGACGCGGAGCGGGAGGCCCCGCTCGTCCCGGACCTGCGTCCGACGCGCCGCGCGCGGACCGACGGGGGGTCGCGATGAGCGCCGTCCCGATGGCCGGCACCGGCGACGGGCCGCGGCCGGACCCGACGACGTTCACGCGCGACGCGACCGACCGGCTCGCGAGGGACCGCCCCGCGACCGATCGGGCCGCGAACGACCGTTCCGCGACCGAGCGCCCCGTCGAAGACGCCGCGGAGTGACACCCATGCATCCAAACCAACTCGACGACGACGTCTTCACGAGAGACATCGACAACCCGGCCGGCCGGCGGCTGCGCGAGCTGTTCGACGAGCAGGAGTACACGTTCGCGCCCGGGATCTACCACGCGCTCGACGCCCGCCTCGCCGAGATGGCGGGGGTCGACGCCGCTTACATGAGCGGCTACTCGACCGTCCTCGGTCAGTTCGGCTTCCCCGACCTGGAGATGGTCACGATGACCGAGATGGTCGAGAACGCGAAGCGGATGGTCGAGGCGACGAACCTCCCGGTGGTCGCCGACTGCGACACCGGCTACGGCGGCGTCCACAACGTCCGCCGCGCGGTCCGCGAGTACGAGAAGGCCGGCGTCGCCGCCGTCCACATCGAGGACCAGACCTCGCCGAAGCGGTGCGGCCACATCGCCGGCAAGCAGATCGTCTCCCGCGAGCAGGCGCGGTCGCGCTTCGAGGCGGCCGTCGACGCCAAGCAGAGCGAGGACACGGTGATCATCGCGCGCACCGACGCCTACGGCTCCGCCAACGGCGACTGGGAGGAGCACCTCGAACGCGGCCGGATCTACGCCGACGCCGGCGTCGACCTCGTCTGGCCGGAGATGCCCGACCCGTCGCGCGAGGACGCGATCGAGTACGCGGAGACGATCCACGAGACCCACCCCGACCTCGACCTCGCGTTCAACTACTCCTCGTCGTTCGCGTGGAGCGAGGAGGAGGACCCGCTCACCTTCGCGGAGCTCGGCGACCTCGGCTACCAGTACATCTTCATCACCCTCTACGGGCTCCACTCGGGCGCCCACGCGGTGTACGAGGACCTGCAGAACATCGCCGAGAACGACGAGGAGGCCCAGTTCGACCTCGAAGAGCGCTACCTCGGCCACGAGACGGAGAGCCACCACGAGCTCTCCTTCGTCCCGCGGTACCAGGACGTCGAGGCGCGCTTCGACCCCGAGGCGTCGGCCCGACACGAGGAGTCGGCCGGCTTCACCGACGAGGAGCGCGACCCGATCACGGCGAGCGAGAGCGACGACGACTGATCGGACCGGGCGCGGCCGTCGGATCCATCACCCGCGCCCTCGCGTCTCTCCGAGCGCCGTTCGTTCCCGGTCGAGCGAACGAAGGTAGCCCGCGGAACCGCCCGGACCGGCCTTCGGTCCCCCTCAGGCCGGGAGCGTGTCGATACCGTCGATCTCGACGTAGCCGTAGCCGCAGTCGGGACAGCGCCACTTCGTCTTCTCGCCGAGGTGGAGGGTCATCGCCGCGGTCCGGTAGAACGACCGGGTCTCTCCGCACGAGGGACAGTCGACGTCCTTTTCGAGCGCCATGCCCGCGGTTCGGTCCGGCGCGGTTTTGAAGCTACTGATTCACCGGTTGTACGAAGATGAGGAGTGAGCGATCGCCGTCTACGAAGAGACAGCCAGTCGTTTATAAATCGTTGCTGCCGGATCGACGGTGAACAACTCCAAAGCCCCAGCCGACGAGGCGGGCGCACGCTCGCTGCGCTCCTCGCTCAGTCGCTTCGCTCCTTCGCTGCGGTGCTTGCGTCGCCTGCGCCCGCCTCGTCGGCTGCCCCTTTGAGTCCCACCCACCCGCAACCGCACGGCACCTCACACCTCCCCAGCCTCGTCGCTGGCGGCTATTGCCGCCAGCGACTCCCTCGCACGCGCTGTTCGCGCCCTTCGGGCGCTCACAGGCGCGCGCCACCGCAGTAACTTATAAATATCCGTCCAGTCGTGTCTCGTCCCTACTTCTCGTCCACGTGTCGGACCTCGCTCGCGACGCCGCGGGTCGACTCGACCATCTCCGGCCCGGACATCTCGGCGCGGCCGACCGCGAACGCCTCCGGCCCCTCGATGACGACCTCGTCGCCGACCCGGATCTCGTCGTCCGCGTCCACGACGCCGGGGGCGAGCACGGAGCCGTGCGGGACGAACGGATCGATCTCGACGCGCTTCGTGGGGGCGTCGCTCTCGACCCACCGGCGCGCGCCGGCGAGGGTGAACGAGAGGGTGCCGTACTGCGGCACCATCGTCGCGAGCTGCTCGCCCGGCTCGCCCTCGCGCCCGGCGTCCGGGTCGTCGCCCCACACCTGCAGCTTGGGGTAGCGCCCGGTGGTGCGGACGGCCGAGTCGCCCCCGTAGCTCCCGGACTCGCCGTCGCCGCCGGCGAGGCCGCCGAACAGGTCGTCGCCGGCGCCGTCGCCGAGGAGGTAGTCGGCGATCGCCCGGACCGTGTTGTGCTCGCGCTCGCGCTTGCTGTAGGCGGGCTCGCCCTGTAAGGCGGCGTTCAGCTCCCCGAGCGACTCGTCGCTCGTCGGGTGGCCGACGCAGGTGTACTCGAACGGGACGTCGATCGCGGGGTCGCGCTCGACGCGCTCGCAGATCTCGCGGTAGCCGTCCTCGGGGACGTGCGCGATCACTCGCGAGTAGTCGTTCCGCCGCAGGTACCGCCGGAGCACCTCGGCGACGAACCCGATCTCGTCCTCGCTCCAGTCGCCGGTGACGACCGCGTCGTAGTGCTGGGCGGGATAGGTCGTCTCCAGTTCCTGCGGCACCACGCCGATCGGCGAGGTCATCGAGACGGTGTGGCCGCGCCACTGGATCGCGTCGTGGAACTGGCCGTGGCTCTGCGAGTCGCTGTACGGCTTCGTCGCGGAACAGGGCACCAACACGAGCGGCTGGTCGGCGAAGCGGTTCCGGTACCGGCTCGTCACGCGGTCGGCGAACCGCCGGATCTCGACGCGGTCCAGCGTCTCCGCGCTCGCCGCGGTCACCTCGGCGTCGCGTATGAGGGGCGTCCGCTCCTCCAGGTACCCCCACTGGTCGTCGAACTCCCGGAACGCGGCCGTGAGCCACCCCTCGTGGCGGGCCTGTCCCTCGACGTAGTCGCGCAGGCGCCCCGCCCGGATCCGCTCGCGCACGCGTCGGAGCTCGGCGCGGAGCGCGTTGACGTTGTGCTCGGCGCAGTCGGCGCGCGTGAACTCGTCGCGAGGCCCCGCGCAGGCGGGACAGGCGCACGGCAGCTCGTCGAGGTCCGCCAGGAAGTGCTCGGCGTCGGCGGTGAGATATCGTCCCTGCGTCCCCTTCGTCCGCGCGAGGGTCGCGTCGACGAGGTCGACGCCCGCGTACGCGAGGACGGCGACGTTCAGCGGCGTGGCGACGCCGGAGAGGAACAGCGCGGTGTCGGCCGGCAGCGACGCCTTCGCCGAGACGACCGCGTCGCGGAACGCCTCGCCGTGGCCGACGAACCCGGACGCGTCCGAGAGCAGGTACGCGTCGGCGCCGACGTCGCGGGCGCCCTCGCTGTCGACGACGGCCGCGGCGGGGTAGTCGACGTCCGGGTGGTCGACCGCGAACGACTCGCGGACCTCCTCGCGGGTCCCCGCGGGGAACGAGCGGTGCGGCAGGACCGTGAGCGAGGCGTCGTCGCCGTCCGGCACCCCGCGGTCGCCGGCCCAGAGGCTCCCGGCGTCCTCCAGGAACGGGTCCGCGAGCGCCGGCGTCGTCACCGGCTCGGCGAGCCGCAGCTCCCCGAGTCGGGCGGCGCCGTCGCGCTCGTGGACCTCGAAGTGGTCGGTCATACTCCCCCTCGCGCGGGGACGGTCAATTCTCTTGTGTTCCGCGCCGCGGCCGTCGAAACGGGGTCGCCGCAACCGTTAGGCCCGCCCCGACCGAAGGGATCGCATGGACCCGTCCGGCCCGTGGGACCGCGACCGCGTCGACGAGTTCCTCGAAGAGGCGCGCGTGCCGGTCCGGCTCGGCTGCCGCACGCCCGCGGACGACCCGTGGATCGTCTCGCTGTGGTTCTCGTGGGACGGCGCCGTCCACTGCGCGACGAGCGCCGACGCCGACCTCGTCTCCTTCCTCGCGCACGACGACCACGTCTCCTTCGAGGTGTCGACGAACGACCCGCCGTACAGGGGGGTCCGGGGGCGCGGCCGCGCGACCGTGTCGCCGGACGCGGACAAGGAGCTGCTCCGCGCCCTGCTGGAGCGGTACCTCGGCGGCGTCGACAACCCGACCGGGGAGCGACTCCTCCGCCCGGAGCGCGAGGAGGTCCGGATCCGGATCGAGCCGGAGCGACTCCACACGTGGGACTACTCGGAGCGGATGGGGTCGGGAGACGGATAGCGTCGCGCGGCCGGCCCGCTTCCGGTCTCCGTCGACGGTCACGGAACGCGACGGAGGGAAACCGCCGAACGCAGAGCTCGGACATCCGCTTCGGACCGGTCGACGATCGACGCGAAACAGCGTTGGTATCAAAGCCGTCTTACTCTCAGCGGTTGCAGAGGGCGGTATGCGTCTCGCCCTCCGATACGCCGTCTCGATAGCCGTCGGACTGGCCGTTACGATTCCCGTCGGGGAGTGGGCTGCGGGAGACTGGCTTGTCACGGCCTCACTGCTGCCGCTCTTCGCGGCCGCGACGTCGCTGATTATCGCGCATCGCCGGCGATGGACGCGATCGAACGGCGAGCTCTCACCGAGGGCCGGAGCCGCAGTCGGCGGCGCCGGCGCGTTCACCGGGGGAGCGCTGATCCGGACGTCCCCGCCGGCCGCTGCCGCCGGATTCGGGTTGCTACTGCTCGGCATGGCGGCGGGCATCGCTGTGTCCGACTCGTCGTGAGCAACGGTACCGCGGAGGGGATCGACCTCGCTCACGCGTCGTACGGATCCGGCGGAAACCCCCTCGTGTCGGAATGCTCGATCACGTTCGACGTACGCCTTCGGAGCAACTTCGACGACGACGCCCGAGTCGACGGTCGACCGTCGGACCGGCTGTCCACCGTCGCCGATCGGAAGCCCCGCGCAGAGCGACTCGTGCCACCGGGAACCGTCGGGGGTCGCCCCGCGCGGCGGCGCTCAGCCCGCGTCGAGAACGAACGACACGAAGCGCCCTACCGCGTGTACCAACAGCGTCACCGGTAGCACGACGGCGGCCGCCGCCACCGCGACGGAGAGCGCCGTCGGGACCTCACCCGTCGAAAACGCGAATCCGGTCACTGCCAGGAGTCCGCCGACGAACGCTCCCGCGGCGACCGTCTCTAACGTCCTCATTCCGTCGTAGGCCAGCGCACGGGCGCTGCCGTCTCCGGTAAACGGGACGCCACGGCGACTCACTTCCAGATATCCGTGAACGAGCAGGAGGAGTGCCACACCGATCAGTAGGACGACACAGACGAGGGCGATGGCGGCTCCCCCTGTGAGTATCGACGTTTCCCCTCCGATCGCCGCTAACGACCCGAAGGCCAGAAGCGGGAGCGCGATCGCTCCGATCGCAATCGCCACGACGGAGATCCCGGCCTCGACGTAGAGCCCGTTCCGCGAGAGCCACGTGTACGCCCGGTCCGAGCGAGAGCCCGATCGTGAGGAGGCGCTGCGTCCGTCTTCGGAGGGAGACCCGCTCTCCGAGAGGTCGCCTGTCATATTGGGTGATCGGTCGTCCGGCGTATACCTCCTGTCCCGTGTTTCAACCGCGGAATCACGGTGGGGACGAACTCCTTCCACGAGCCGCGGCGCTCGGTGCGTCGTCCCGGCACCGATCGGATCGAGACCGAGACGCTCCGGTCGAGCGGTCGGACGGGTCCCGTTACCCCGACCGCCCGAGCGTCCGCAGGTCCTCCGTCTCGACGCGGTCGGGAACGGCGTCGAGCGCCGCCTCGGGCCACCCGTCGTGACCGAGCGTGATCGCGGTCTCGGGGTTCGCCGAGGCGAGCGCGGCGACGCCCTCGGCCGCCGCGACCCGCGCCGCCTCGTCGAGCCGCTCCGGGACCTCCGCGGTGAGGGGGTACGTCTCCGAGAGCGCCCGCGGGAAGGGGCCGAACGGCGGCTTCACGCGCCACACCGCGTCGTAGTCGTGCGTGGAGGGGGCGTTCGACTCCGTGAGCAGCAGGCGGTCCGGGACCTCCAGCCGGGCGAGCCGGTCGCGGTGCCGGCGGATCTCGGGGCGGCGGGCCGACTCGTGGGAGGTGTAGAAGAACGCGTCCTTCGAGACCGGGTCGGTGCGCTCCAGCTCGTCGGCGTGGTCCAGCAGCGCCCGGTAGCCGTCGAGCATCGCGGGGTGGCCGCGGGCCCGGCGGTCGACCAGTTCGAGGAGGTTCCCCGACCGGATCGCGGCCTTCACCCGGCGGAGCTCCTCGAAGGTGACGTGGAGGTTGTGCTCGGCCAGCAGCCGCTCGGCGGACGCGTCGGCGTCGGCGTCTCCGCCCCCGTCCATCTCCCGGAGCTCCGCGGGCGTGTGCTCGGCGCAGACCGGACACGAGCAGGGGAAGTACGCCATCTCCTCCAGGTGTTCGGTCCCCGACACGGTCAGGTAGCGCCCGTCGCGCGCCATCAGCGCGTAGGCGGCCGAGTCGAAGAGGTCGCAGCCGGCGGCGACCGCCAGCGCGAGCATCATCGGGTGGCCCGCGCCGAACAGGTGGACGGGGGCGTCCGGGTCGAGCCCGCGCTTCGCGGCGCGCACCGCCTCGACGACCTCGGCGTAGCGGTACGAGTTCAGGAGCGGGACCATCGCGCCGACCGGGAACACGTCGAGGTCGGTCTCGGTCGCGTGCCGGCCCGCCGCCTCCCGGAGGTCCGGGAACGTCGACCCCTGCACGGGGGCGTTGACGAGCATCTCGCCGGTCGCCGCGGCCTCGGCGTCGGCGAGCGCCCGCTCCGTGGTCGCCAGCTCCCGCTCGGCGCGCTCGCGGTCGACGTCGGGCGGGGTGGGGACGTCGACGGGCGTCGCCACGTCGCTCCCGATCCGCCGCTGGAACTCGATTATCTCCTCGGTGGTCACGTCGATGTCGCCGTACTCGGCGAGCTGGAAGGAGCCGGAGTCGGTCATGATCGCGCCGTCGAACCCGAGGAAGTCGTGGAGCCCCTCCGCCAGCACCCGGTCCCGGATCCGGTCCGTGCTCCGGATGATGTAGGAGTTGGTGATCAGCATCTCCGCGCCGAACTCCTCGCGGAGCCGCGACGGATCGACCGTGAGCACGTTGGGGTTGACGACCGGCAGCAGCGCCGGCGTCTCGACCGTGACCCCGGCGCGGGGGACCTCCAGCCGCCCGATCCGCCCGGCGGCGTCGTGGTCCCGAATCTCGAAGTGATCGCGCATACCCGAGGTGGACGGACGCGGGCGGTAAGGGTTGCGTTCGGGGGCGACGGGGCGCTCGGGGGAACGGCGCCCCCTCGGAACTCGGCCGCCGTTCTCAGAGCCCGGTCGGGTGGCTCACGTACTCCGTCTCCAGTCCCCACTCCGCCGACAGCGACCTGAGGGATCGGACCCCGAACGTCTCGGTCGCGTAGTGGCCACCGAGGAACACCGTAATTCCGGCCTCCCGCGCGTCGTGGTAGACCTGCTGTTTCCCCTCGCCCGTGATCAGCGCGTCGGCGCCGGCCTCGACCGCCTCGTCGAGCCAGTCGACGCCCGAGCCGGTGACGACCGCGACGCGCTCGACCTCGTCGGGGCCGAAGTCGAGGACCCGCGTCGGCGACGCCTCCCCCTCCGGCTGCCCCTCGAACCCGTCGAGCGTCCCGCGGATCGACGCGGGCGACCGCGGCGCGTCGAACTCGCCGATCGTCCCGATCGTGACCGGCCCGATCTCGCCGAACGGCTCCGTGTCGCCGAGTCCGATCTCGTCCGCGACGCCGGCCGCGTTGCCGAGGGCGGGATGGCCGTCCAGCGGGAGGTGCGAGACGTAGAGGGCGAGGTCGCGCTCGATCAGCGCCTCGATCCGGTCGTAGGTCGACCCGGTGACGCGGTCGATCCCGCCCCACGAGATCCCGTGGTGGACGACGAGGGCGTCGGCCCCCGCCTCGGCGGCGGCCTCGATGGTCGCGAGCGCGGCGTCGACCGCGAACGCGACGCGCTCGATTTCGGCGTCGTCCGGTCCCACCTGGAGCCCGTTCGCGCTGGCGTCGACGTCGGCGTACGCCGCCGTGTCGAGCTCGTCGTCGAGCCGCTCCGCGTACTCTGAGAGCTGCATACCGGCCGATACGCTCGGGGGAAGGTAAAGCGGTGCGGACCGGGGCGGCGAGCGGCCGCGGTCAGTCGTCGAGCTCCTCGGCGATCGACTCCGGCGGCCCGTCGAGGTCGGGGGCGCTCCCCTCGCCCGTCGACTCGCCGCCCGGCGTCTCCGGCGGGGCGTCGAACTCGGGGTTGAACAGCCGGAGCGCGGTCCGGATCGTCTCCCAGTCGTCCTCGCCGGCGGCGTCGCGCAGCGAGCTGGTGGGGGCCGCGAGCAGCTGGCCGACCAGGGCGTCCGCCATGTCCTCGACGGTCTCGCGCTGCGCCTCGGTCAGGTCCCCCTGCGACTCCAGCTTCGAGAGCGCGCGGTCGACCTCTCGGGCCTTGACGCGGTCGGCGCCCGCGTACATCGCGGAGATGGCGTCGTCGGCGCGCTTGCGCTTGTACGCCCGCAGGATGCGGTCGAGCTCCTCGTCGATGATCGCCTCGACCTCGCGCGCCTCCGCCTCGCGGCTCTCTCGGGTCCGCCGGGTCACGTCCTCCAACGCGTCGATGTCGTACAGCGAGAGCCCCTCGCGGTCGGCGACGGCCGGGTCGACGTCGCGGGGCTGCGCGATGTCGACGCAGACGAGCCGCCCCGCGTCGGCGACGTGGCGCGGCTCGATCACCGGCTCCGAGCTCCCCGTCGCCGAGATCACGAGGTCGGCGTCCGGGACAATCGCCGGGAGGTCGGCGAGGGGCACGGCCTCGGCGGGCGTGTCGATCTCGCTCGCGACGAACTCCGCGTTCGGCACCGTCCGGTTCGCGACGACGATCTCGGAGACCGCGGTGTCGTCGAGCGTCCGGGCCGCGAGCGTCCCCATCTCGCCGGCGCCGACGACGACCGCCGACCCGCCGGTGAGGTCGATCTCGGTGGCGGCCAGCCGGACCGCGGCCGAGCCGAGCGAGACGACGCCCTCGTTGATCGAGGTCTCGTTGCGCGCGCGCTCCCCGACGTGAAGCGCCTTCGTCACCGCGTCCTTGAGGACGGGGCCGATGCCGCCCGCGGACTTCGACTCCTCGTACGCCTCCCGCAGCTGGCCGATGATCTGGTCCTCGCCGAGCACGAGCGACTCAAGCCCGGAGGCGACGCGCATCAGGTGCTCCAGGCTCTCCTCGTGGTCGAGGCGGCGGACCGCGCCGCCGCGGACCTCGGGGGCGAACGACGCCAGCGCGTCGGTCCCGTCGACGGTCCGGTCGGTGACGACGAACGCCTCCGAGCGGTTGCACGTCTGGAGGGCGAACGCCTCCTCGACGCCGTCGCGCGCGAGCAGGTCCGAGACGGTCGCGCGGACGCCGTCGCCGCCGGCCGACTCGATCTCGTCGACCGTCGCGCGGGAGTGGGCGACGCTCGCGCCGGCGATGGCTCCCGTCTCCTTCATCCCTTGAGTACCTCCTCGATCACGGAATACGCCTCTTGGCGACCGTTGGATCTCCCCTTTTGTAAACCCTTCCAAACCCCCTCGGATCGCACGACGCGACGGATCGCCTCCCGCCGCGTCTGGGGGTCGATCCCCCGCTCTCTGAGCTCCGCGCGGAGCTCGCCCGAGAGCTCCGCCATCGCCCCCGCCCCGTCGATCTCGGCCTCGACGCGCTCCCTGAGCGCCTTCGCGAGCGCCGGGCTCGCACCCCCCGTCGAGAGCGCGACCCGCACCGGGTCGTCTTCCACCGTGGCGGGCACGACGACGCTCCCGACGTCGCGCGAGCCCGACCGGTCCGCGGCCGACGCGTCCGTCCGGTTGACGAGCAGGCCGGCGTCGAGCGCGGCGGCCTCGGCCGCGGCGTTGACGGCGGCGTCGTCGGTGGCGGCGACCACGAGGGCCGGTCCGAGGCGATCGATCCACTCTCCGACCGCCTCGGGGTCCGGCGCGGCGCGGACCAGCTCGACGGTCGGGCCCTCCGCCCCGCTCCGGCCGCCCTCCCTCGCGAGCTCGGCCAGCCGGTCGTCGAACGCGGGGCTCGCGACGACGACGCGGGCCTCGTCGGCGAACCGCGCCGCCTTCCGCGCCCCCACGGCGCCGCCGCCGAACACGAGCACCGACTCCCCGGCGAAGTCGTGGTAGAGGGGGATCACGACCGCCACCTCGGGACCGCTATCGGGACGGTCACGCCGTGTTGCTGTCGGCGCGGTCGGCGATGCGGATCCCCGTCTTCTTCAGGATCCGGGTCGAGAACAGCGTGTCCCAGTCGTCGGCGCCGACGTCCCAGTGCTCGTCCATCAGCTCCTTCACCTCCGCGATGCGGCGCTCGCTCTCGGCCTCCGTCCGCCCGTGCGTCATCGCGAAGAAGTTGTACTCCCAGACGCCGGCGTGTCGGGGGCGCTCGTAGCAGTGGGTGACGAAGTCGAGCGCGGCGACGGCCGGTCCGACCTCGTCGAGGGCGTCCTCCGGCACGTCCCAGACGGTCATCCCGTTCTCCGTGTACCCGAGCGCGTAGTGGTTCGGGATGACGCCGACGCGGCGCACCTTCCCCTCCCGCTCGAAGCGCTTCACCGTTTCGAGCACCCAGTCGACGTCGGCGTCGATCGCGGCCGCGACGTCGGCGTAGGGCGTCTCCGTGATCGGGAGGCCGCCCTGAATCTCGACGACGAGGTCGCGCTCGTCGGGGGTGAGCGTCCCGCGGTCGCTGGGTTCCACGGCGGGCCCGAGGTCGGACAGGTCGACGTCGCCGTCGGAGACCGGGCCGTCGACGAGGAACGTCGCGCCGACGTGGAACTCCCGGAGCTTCGGGAGGTTGTACGTCTCCTGGCCCGTCGCGGCCTCGATGTCGGCGAGCACCTCCTCGACGCGGTCGCTCCCGTCCTTGTCCGGGTCCGGGTGGTCGGCGACGCTGACCACGAACCACATGTTGAGGTGCGGGTGCTCGCGCTCGTAGTTGTGCGCGACCGCGGTGAACTCGTTGACCGTCTCCGCGATCTCGTCGTAGCGGTCCCCGGGCGCGTGCATCGCGACGAGCGACGCCGCCCCGCCGATCTCCTCGGCGTTGACGAGCGCGCCGAACCGCGATAAGATTCCCTCCGCGTCGAGCTCGCGGACGCGCTCGCACAGCTCCGGCCCGGTCACGTCGACGCCGCGCTCGCGCAGCGCCGCCGCGGCCGGCTTGAAGGGCCGCTCGGTCACCGGGAACCCGCCCTGGAAGGCGTTGATGATCCCGCGGTCGAGCGCCGTCAGATCCGCGTCGACCTCTCTCATGCCTCGGGGTCGGGTCCGAGCGAGAATAAGCGATCCGACCCGGGCCCGCGGACGCGGGAGGCGGGCGAGACCCCGTCTCCCCGCGCCGGTCTCAGCCGTCGAGGTCGCGCGCGATGTCCGACAGCGACGACGGCGGGCCGCGCGTCGCCTCGTACACGACGCGCTCGCCGGGGATCCGAAGCCCGTACAGCTCCCCCGGCACGACGACGTCGAGGACGACGCTATCGCCCGGCTCGCGGCCGTTCGCGTCGAGCCACGCGACCAGGCGGTTCTCCCCCTCGCCGGTCTCCCGCGCGAGCCGCCGGTTGTCGAACGCGCCCCGGATCAGCCGTCCGGCGCTGTCGGCGGTCACCGGCGCGTGCCGCTCCTCGCGGTCGATCACGACCCGGACCACGTCGCCGGCGGCCACCTCCAGCGACTCGCAGCTCCCGGACTCGACGCGCCCGGAGAGCTCGTCGTCGTCCGGAATTCGCACGCAGGGGCGGCGAGTACCGCCGCTCCGAGCGAGCGAGACGCGGACCGAAGCGACGCCCTCGTCGTCGGAGGGAACGCGGGGCATCGAGAACGAGCGTTACTCCTCGTCGGCGTCGCCGTCGTCCTCGCCGAGCGCGGCGGCGACGTCGTCGCCCTCGATCACCGAGACGTTGATCTGCGCGACGTCGTCGTCGACCTCGCGGCCGCGGACGGTGATGCGCTTGCGCTCGCCCTCGCGGGACGGCTCGAAGCCGACGCCGCCCTCTAACAGGAGCTCCTTCAGGCGCGTGCCCGAGACGTCCTCGCGCATCGGGCGCCCGGTCTCGTCGGAGCCGCCGGTGATCTCGATCGTGTGCCCGGAGAGCCCGACGGCGTCGCCGCCGATCTCGTCGCCGATCTCGCGACCGAGGAACCGGTTGGCGTCCTGTCCGTCGACCTCTCGCTGGAACGTCTCGCCGCTCTCGGGGTCGGCGATGACGACTTTGAATTCGGCCATGGGCGAACCGAGACCCCCGCGAATAAAAAGCACGTCGAAACCGCGATTCGGCCCCGATCGCCCTCCGAGGCCGCTCGACGCGCGGACTCGGCGCGGAGACGGACTCACCGCCCGGCGCCGATCCGCTCGACGCGCCGCGACCCGTCGCCCCACGGTCCCCCGACGAACGCGTCTTCCAGCGCCCGTGCGACGCGTTCCGGGTCGTCCGGCCCGCCGGCCGCCGCGACGCTCCCGACCGTTTCCGGATCGAACGGCACGCCGAGCGCGTCGTAGACGGCGTCGCTGACCGCGGCGATCTCGCTCGCGTCCCCCGGCGCGACGACGACGCAGCCGGCGACCAGCGCCGCGTCGGCGCGGACGCGCTGCGCGATCCCCGACACCTTCCCGCCGCCGGCGACGCGCACGGAGTGATCGCCCGGACAGAACGCGGCCGGCGGCTCGCCGGCGACGACATCGGCGCCGAGCCCCCGAAGCGCGCCGACGACCGTCTCGACGGCGCGGTCGTACCGCCCGGATATCGATCCGCGCGCGTCGTCCGCCGCCGCCTCGTCCGCCGCCACCCCGCCTCCGGCCGCATCGCTCGCCGCCGTCCCGCCGTCCAGGGGGACCGCGTGGGCGAACGCGAGCGTCTCCCCGGCGTACGCGACGGCCCGGCCGCCGACGTCGCGCTCGACCGCTCGGAACCCGCGATCGGCCGCGACCCGTTCGGCCCGGTCGAACCCCTCCGCGCGGGCGTCCCGGCGACCGAAGGCGACCTGCCGCATCGGCGTCCACACGCGGAGTCCGGGCGTCCCCGCGGCGGCGCCCGCGAGCAGCGCCGCCGTGCGCTCCCGGTCCGCGTCGGGGTCGCCGGCGGTCCCTCTGAGCACGCGCATACCGTTCGTAGGACGGCCGGCGGCAAGCCGATTTCGGCCGGCAGCGAGGCCCGCTCCCGGTGTCGCCCTCGTCCTCGCGTCGCCGGGGCGTATGACACAAACGTTTTGCCGGGCCTCTGACTGGGTCACGTATCGATGAGCGACCTCGGCGCGCTGCCGGTGCGAGCATACCTCGCGGCCTGCCTGCTTGCCGGGATCGTCGGCCTGTGGCTCGGCCGCGTCGCGTGGCGGGAGCGCGACCAACCGGGCGGCACCGAGGTGGCGCTCTACCTGCTGTGTGGCGGCGGAATATCGCTGTTGTACGCCGTCAGGGTGGCGAGTCCGAGCGAACTGGTCATGTCCGTCGCGCTCAACCTCGCGACGCCGTTGGTCGCCGCGGTCCCCGGGGTCTGGACGGCGTTCACGCTCGCGTTCGCCGGTCACGACCAGTGGCGGACGGAACGCCGGATCGTCTCGCTGGCGACCCCGCCGTTCGTCTGGGTGCTGCTCGCGTGGTCGAGCGCCACCCACGGCCTCTCCCGGCGGTCGCTCGGCGCGGTCGTCGAGGGCCCGTTCACGCTGCTCTCCTTCGACCTGGGCCTCGCGGACGTCGCGTTCGTCCTGTACGCGTACGCCCTCTGCGTCGTCGGCGTCCTCGTCGTCGCGGACCTGTACCGGCGGACCGGGAACCGCTACCGGCTCCAGACACTCGTGATCCTGCTGGGGACGCTGTTCCCGTTCCTCGGGGGGATCGCCACCGTCGTCGACCTAGGCAGCTACGCGGACCTCGCGTGGTTTCCGCCCGCGCTCGTCGTCCACGGCGTCTCCCTCTACGGGACGGTGTTCTGGCTCGGGACGCTCGACGCCGCGGTCGTCGCCCGCGACACCGCGGTCGAGGTGATGCAGGACCCGGTGATCGTGGCCGGCTCCGACGGTCGGATCCGCGACCTCAACCCGGCCGCCGAGGAGCTGCTCCCGCCGGACGCGGTCGGCTCGTCGCTCTCGGCGGTGTTCCCGCGGCTCGACGTCGGCGCCGAACACCCGATCGCCATCGACGGGCGACAGTTCGACATCCAGGAGGACCCGATCACGGACCCCCGCGAGACGGACCGCGGCCACGTGTTCCTGCTCCGCGACGTGACGGAGCGGGAGCGTCGGCAGACGGAGCTGGAGCGCCGCGAGGCGGAGCTGGAGCGGCAGAACGAGCGACTGGAGGACTTCGCCGGCGTCGTCTCTCACGACCTCCGGAACCCGCTCGCCGCGGCGACCGCGGCGGTCGAGCTGGCGCGTCACGGCGACGGCGGCGACGCGCTCGACCGGGCGGCGGACGCCCACGAGCGCATGGACGACCTGATCGAGGGGCTCCTCTCGCTGGCGACCGCCGGACACTCCGTCGACTCGGCGGACCGGGTGTCCCTCGACGCGACCGTGCGTCGGGTCTGGTCGCGGCTCGAAACCGCGGACGCGACGCTGTCGGTCGAGGGCCCGAACGCGACGGTCCTCGCCGACGGCGACCGACTCGAACAGCTGCTCTCGAACCTGTTCCGCAACGCGATCGAACACGCCGGCGACGACGTCGCGGTGCGGGTCGACATCGAGCGCCGCGCGGACGGCGTCGCGCTCGCCGTCGCCGACGACGGTCCGGGCGTCCCGCCGGAACAGCGCTCGCAGGTGACGGAGCGGGGCGTTTCGCTCGCCGGCGGGACGGGACTCGGGCTCGCGATCGTCGCCGACATCGCGGAGGCGCACGGCTGGGAGCTCTCGGTCGAGGAGTCCGAGTCGGGCGGCGCCCGCTTCCTGATCGTCGGCATCGAGCCCGCCGACGAGTGAGCGACCGCGGGGAGGGTCGCCCCCGACCGCGGCCGACTGCCGCCGCCGACGACCACTTGTCGGTCGGGCCCCGCCGTGCGAACGACGATGCCCGTCACGCTCCCGCCGGACGCCATCGACGGCTACCGGC
Organism: Halorubrum rutilum; assembly: GCF_042665015.1. Classification (GTDB taxonomy): domain Archaea; phylum Halobacteriota; class Halobacteria; order Halobacteriales; family Haloferacaceae; genus Halorubrum; species Halorubrum rutilum. Next base: position 106,289 of record NZ_JBHTBL010000001.1, read on the forward strand.
GGTTCTCCCGGTTCAACTCGCCGTACCCGGCACACGACGACGGCTGCGCCGTCGACCTGTACCCCGAAGCGGATCGGGGGCTCTCGCCCGTCTCCGGGATCGTCCGCGAGACGCGGACCGTCGGCTGTCCGGACCGGTCGTACGCCGCGAGCGAGGACCACCTGATCGTCGTCGACCTCGACGACGAGTGGTGCCGGCGGGCCGGCGCCGAACCCGGAACCGTCGCGCGGGTCCTCCACGTGGTCCCCGAGGTGTCTCCCGGCGACCGCCTCGCCGTCGGCGACGACCTCGGACCGACGACGCGCTCCGGGTTCTTCGGGCGGTGGGTCGACGACCACGTCCACCTCGGGTTCCGGGCGCCCGGCGCGAACGCGCTCCGGGCGAGCGGGTCGCTCCCGGTCGAGGTCGATGTCGACGTCAAGCCGATCGCCTGGGACGGGGAGGGCGTCGTGGCCGAGCGCGGGCCGACGCACGCGCTCCTCGACGCGCCGGTCCACCCCGACCCGGGCGGGTCGTTCGCGGCGCTCGCGAGCGACGAGGGGATCCCGCTCGACGGCGGGCTGGCCCACTACGCCGGCGGGGGCGCGTTCGGCGGGGGCGCGGTCCCCGACGGCGACGGTGGCGGGAGAGTCGGACGGGCCGACCGTTTCGGCCGGCTCGACGAGGGGACGGCGGCGGCGCTGTGGGGCACCCGCGTCGGCGTCGCGGCGGGCCGCGGGCTCGCGTGGGACCCGGTCGACGTGCTCGCGAACGGCGAGCGCGTGGTGGGGCTGTCGCTGTTCGCGGCGCGGGACGCGGGGTACGGCGCGAAGGTCGTCTGTCCGGACCGCGAGCTCGCGGTCGGCGAGGCGGTGTCGCTCGACGTGGTCCCGAGCGACGACCCGATCCGGCTCGGGGTGGGATGATGCCTCCCCGTCGGTAGCGAGTGGCGATAGCGAACAGCCGGCGCTAACGACTCTCCGCGGCGGTGCGCCGGACTCCCGTCTCGGCCGCCGCGGGCGACGCGTCAGGTCACGGGGCGGCTGGGTCGGCATCGGTGATAAGCGGTCAGACGGTCCCGCCGCGGTGCGACTCCGACCCACGTCATCGTGGCCAACCGCCGACCAGTTGCCTCCCGTTTCGGGGGCTACAAGCGGGACCCTCGCGAGTGGGGAGTATGAACCGGACAGACGTCGCGGCGCTGGAGCCCCTGTCGGCGGAGGCCGTCGCGCTCGTCGAGCGGCGGATCGAGGAGGAGCACGGCTACCTCTCGTGGCTGAACACCTCGGTCGACCTCGTCGAGCGCGGGCGCGTCGTCCTCTCGATCCCGTTCGACGACAAGCTGACGAACAGCGACGGCGGCACCATCCACGGCGGCGTGGCCGCGACCCTGATCGACACCGCCGGCGGGGTCGCCCAGCGCACTGCCTTCGAGGACCCGCTCTCGGGCGGCGTCGCGACGGTGAACCTCAACGCGAACTACCTCCGTCCGGCGACGGGCGACCTCACCGCCGAGGCGACGGTCGTCAGGTCCGGCGGCTCGATCGGCGTCAGCGACATGACCGTCACCGGCGCCGCCGACGGCGAGACCGCCGAGGTCGTCGTCGGTCAGGGGTCGTTTCGGCTGTTCCGCGAGTAGCCCGCGAGGCCGTCGAGGAGGTCGGCGGGGTCGTCGAGCGCGGCCGCGAGCGCGGTCACCGCGTCGCGCTCGGTCCGGTCGGGCGCCGCGCGGACCGTCACCGACTGCTCGCCGAGCGACACGAAGCCGCAGTCGAGCCGCGCCGCCGTCTCGCGTAGCCCGAGCCCGACGTCGGCGGCGCCGGCGATCACCCTCCGCGCCGGGCTCTCGAACGCCCGCACCGTCAGGTCGTAGCCCGCGATCCCCTCCGTCAGCTCTCCCCGCGAGGTCGACCGCTCGTCGGCGAGCGCGTCGAGCGCGTCGTCGAGGCTCCGTCGGAGCCCGGAGTCGGTCGGGCGGTTGACGAACCGCAGGTCGCGGTCAACGACGTCCCCGAGCCCCGTCACGTCGGCCGGGTTGCCCGCGGGGACGACGAGCCCCCACTCGCGCGTCCACCCGCCGAGGTCGACCGTCTCGACCTCGCGGTCGGTCGGCCCCGCGACGACCGCGACGTCCGGGACGCCGTCGCGCAGTCGCCGGAGCCCCTCGCGGGAGCCGACCGGCAGGTACCGCGGGTTCTCCAACCGGTCGAGCAGGCGGTTGAGGGCCGGGTCGTCCTCCCCGACGCCGAGCAGGCTCGGCGGGCGCACGTCCGGCGAGAACAGCCGGACCGAGACGGTCTCGCCCCGATCGAGGTACTCCGTGTCCGGGTCGACGGCGACGACGCCGTCGGCCTCGACGAGGCTCGTCGTCGCCCCGGAGCCCTTGTCGACCGGGTGGACGAGCGGGCGGTCGCCGTCGTCCAGGTCGAGCAGTCCGACGGGCATCAGCCGCATGCGCCCCTCGCCGTAGCGCTCGCCGACGCCCATCCGCCCCTCGACCGTCGCCGTCGCGGGCTCGGGCAGGCCGGCCGCCTCGCGGATCGCGGGCGCGACGAACGTCCGGAAGATCGTGAGCGCGGAGACGGGGTAGCCGGGGAGCCCGACGTACGCCGACTCGCCGACTCGGTCGCTCTCGGGCGCCGCGTCGCTCCCGCCGCGGTCGAGCCGACCGACCAGCATCGGCTTGCCGGGCTTGACCGCGACGCCGTGGAGCAGCAGCTCGCCGCGCTCCTCGATCACGCGGTAGATGACGTCGACGGCGCTCGCCGAGGTCGACCCCGAGGAGAGGACGAGGTCGCACTCGTCGGCCGCGCGCCGGAGCAGCCGTTCCATCTCCGCGTAGTCGTCGCCGGCGTGCGGGTAGAGGACCGGCTCGCCGCCCGCCTCCTCGACCCCGGCCGCGATCGTCGTCGAGTTCACGTCGTAGATCTCGCCGCGCGAGGGGTCGAGCGCCTCGCCCGGCCGCACCAGCTCGTCGCCGGTCGAGACGATCCCGACGCGCGGTTTCCCCTCGACCGGGACCTCGTCCACGCCGAGCGCGGAGAGCAGTCCGATCTCGCGCGGCGTCAGGCGCGTTCCCGGACCGAGCGCACGGGCGCCCGCGGCGATGTCCGCGCCGGCGCTCATCACGTGGTCGCCCGGGGCGACGGCGGTCCGGACCGCGATCCGGCCGGGGTCGCCTTTCGCTCCCTCCCCCGCTCCCGTCTCCGCCTCTCCGTCCGCGCCCAGCTCGTCGGTCCGCTCGACCATCACCACGGCGTCGGCGCCCTCGGGCATCACGGCGCCCGTGGAGACCTCGGCGCAGGTGCCCGGCGAGACCGTCACCTCGGGCGCGGCGCCGGCGTGGACCGCCCCCACGAGGTCGAGCTCGGCGGGGTCGGCCTCGTCGGCGCCGAAGGTGTCTCGGGCGCGGACCGCGTACCCGTCCATCGACGCCCGGTCGAAGCCGGGCACGTCGATCGCGGCGTCGACCCGCTCCGCGAGGACGCGCCCGCGGGCCTCCGCCAGCGGGACCGTCTCCGGCTCCGGCGCGAGGTCGAGCGAGTCGATCGCCTCGCGGGCCGCCTCCGGCGTCGCGAGGTCCCGGAACTCCTTGCGGTCGCTCACGGCGTCACCTCCCAGAGCTCCACGTCGACGGCGTCGCCCGCGTCGAGCCCCTCCCGCGGCTCGGGCACGACGACCCAGCCGTCCGCGAGCGCGACGCTCGACAGGATGCCGGAGCCGCTCGCGCGGGTCGGGGTCGCGGCGGGGAGGTCGGCGTCGTCGCCGTCCTTCTCGCCGTCGCTCTCTTGCTCCGACAGCGATACCCGCGCGAAGGTCCGCGTCCCGGGTTCGCTCGGTACCTTTCGATCGAGGACCGCGCGCCGCGTCGGGAAGGGGTCGGCGGTCGTCCCGCCCACCTCCTTCTGGAGCGGCCGGAGGAACTGCGCGGCGTTGACGATGCAGGCGACCGGGTAGCCGGGGAGCGAGACGACCGGCGTGCCGTCGGCGACGCCGAGACAGACCGGGTGGCCCGGCTTCAGGGCGACGCCGTGGACGAGCACCTCGCCGAGCCCGTCGACGACCTCCGGGATCAGGTCGCGCTCTCCCACCGACGACCCGCCGGTGGTGACGACCACGTCGGCGTCGAGGTCGGCCTCCACCGCCGCCGCGAGCGCGTCCTCGTCGTCGGTGACGACGTCGCGGTATCGCGCCTCGCCGCCCCACCGCTCGACCAGCCGCGAGACGGTCAGGCCGTTCGTCTCGATCACCTCGCCGGGGTCGGGGTCGGACTGGACCAGCTCCTCGCCGGTCGGGATCACGGCGACGGTCGGCGGCTCGTAGACCGGGACCGCGTCGAGCCCGACCGACTTCAGGAGGCCGAGGTCGGACGGGCGCAGGACGTGGCCCGCGTCGAAGAGGCGCTGGCCGTCGGCGACGTCCTCGCCGGCCTCACCGACGTTCTCGCCGGTCGCGACGGCGTCGAACGCCTCCACCTCGTCCCCGACTTCCTCCACCTGTTCGATCATCACGACGGCGTCGGCGCCCTCCGGGACCGCGCTCCCCGTGTGGACCCGCGCGGCCTCGCCGGGCGCGATCGACTCCGCCTCGGTGCCGGCCGCGCGGAGGACCGCCGGCGAGCGGTCGGAGGCGCCGAAGGTGTCCTCGGCGCGGACCGCGTACCCGTCCATCGCCGCCCGGTCGTAGCTCGGGACCGGCGCCGGCGCGTCGATCGGCTCGGCGACGACCCGACCGTCGGCGCCGGCGACCGGGACCGACTCGGTCCGGCCGTGGGGCTCGGCGGCGTCGAGCAGCGTCGCCAGCGCGTCGGCGACGCGGGTCCGCCGCTTGAAGCCGGCCTCGCGTCTGTCGTGGCTCATGGGCGTCCGTTTCGGGCCCGCGTGCAAAAACCCCGCTCTCCGGGGGATCGGGATCGACCGGCGACCGGGGCGCGGCCGCCTCAGGTGATCCACGAGAGGACACGCGCCGCGCGGTGGGTCCCCTGGATCGCCGCGACGCGCGCGGTCGAGAGCGTCTCCGCGACCCCCCGTCGAGCCGCGGTCGCGCTCCGGACCGCGCCGGTCCGGGCGTAGTAGCCGGACTTTCGCCCCGCCGCGGCGACGTAGTGCTTCGCGGCCATCCGGATCGGCGCGCGGCGCCCGTCGACCGTGGTCGTCCCCGCCCGGATCGCGTCGAGGACGTCGGCGGCGGTGACGTCGGCGACCGACTCCCGGCCCTCGATCTCCACGTCGGTGAACGCCCGCCCCACGTACTCCAGGTGGTGCGCGTCGCTGGCGGCCACGCCCGGGTAGTCGTACTTCGCGGCGAAGCGCCGCGCGCGGCGGTTCCGGTAGCCGGTGAACAGCCAGGCGTTGAACACCTCGACGGCGTCGACCTCGTCGATGTGACCGACCGCGTCGCCGTCGGCGACCGGAACCCCCTCCTCGTCGACCTCCGGAACCGGGATGTTCCGCTGGCGGACGCCGTGCCGCGAGCGCTGGAAGGGGTGCGGGACGATCGCGACCCCGCCGCGCTCGTGGATCCACGCGATCGTCTCGTCGTAGGGGCGCCGGCGCGGGGGCATGCGCTCGACGCCGACCGCCAGCAGGTGGCCGTGCGCGGTCGACACCTCGACCCCGGGGATCCCGATCAGCCCGTACTCCGGGGCCAGCTCGGCCGCCCGCTTCGACTCGCCGATCACGTCGTGGTCGGTGATCACGACCGCGTCGAGGCCGATCTCCGCGGCGTGTTCCAAGATGAGCTCCACGGGCTCGTGGCCGTCGTAGCTCTCGTCCGAGTGGACGTGGGGGTCGATGCTGACGGTGACGCTGGACACACCCCGAGTAGGCGACGGGAGATACTTAAATGCGCGAGAGGCGTCTGACGAGTATTTAAAACAGAGCGCGGTGGCGCGCCTCCGAGCGGCCGCCACCGGCGGCCGCGAGGTGACCGCGAGGGAGTCGGACCGGCGCCGCTGCGCCGGTCCGACGAGGCTGGGGAGGCGTGAGGCGCTGTGCGGTGCGGTCGGGTGGGACTCAAAGGGGCGGCCGCGAGGATGACGGCGCGCGACGTAAGGACCGCAGGAACGAGTGAAACGAGTGACGAGGACCGCAGCGAGCGCACCGAGTCCTCGCGGCCGGGGCTTTGGAGGTGTTCGTCGCAGAGCCGTTGATGGCGTACAGCCGAGCGGCTGGGGCTTTGGCGGTGTTCACGGAGCCATCGACCGCAACGACGGATAGCCGATCCGTTCAGCCGAACAGCCCCTTGATCTTCTCGACGACCGACTCGTCCTCGTCGTCGGCCTCGGCCTCTCGCCGCTGCTGCTCCCGGAGCTCCCGGAGCTTCGCGGCCTGGTCGTCGGTCCCCTCGCCGCTCGCGGTCTTCTTCTCGCCGCCCTGGAGCCCCTTCAGCTCCGAGACCGCGTCGTTGACAGTGCCGGAAGTCGTCCGGGTCTCGGTGGCCGAGCCGGCGAGCTTCTCGCGGTCGACGTCGACGTCGTCGACCGCGCTCGTGTCCAGCTCCAGCCGGCGCGTCTCGCTGCGCTCGACGCCGCCCCACGTCAGCTCCGCGTCCTCCAGCTCGCGCTCGATGTCGGCCCGCACGTCGGCCTCGGTGACCGTTTCGCCGTCGTCGCCCGCGCCGGCGTCGCCGCCGGTGCCTCCCGCGGCGTCCGCCGCGCGTCCGCCGGCGGCGCCCGCGGCCGCGCTCGTCGCGCGCTCGACGCGGTGGGCGACCAGGGCGCCGCCGGTCGCGGCGATGACGGCGACGAGCCCGAGGGTGTACACCGCGACCACCTGCGCGCTGTAGTCGGTCGCGGTGGGGACGTTCCAGTTGTACGGGTACGCCCACGTGAACAGCCCGACGGCGACGAGGGTGATCGCGGCCCCGACGCCGGCGAGGTACAGCATCCGCCGGTCCACGGGGAGCAGCACGACGACGCCGAGCAGGAGGACCGGCAGTCCGACCGCGGCGGCGACGGCGGCGACCTCCCGGACGGCGTACGTCGACAGCGCCTCCGGCGGGAGCGTCGCGCTGTAAAAGAAGACGGCGACGCCGATCAGTCCGAGCCCAATCCCGGCGAAGAAGAGCCCGAAGCCCGCGTACACGTCGATCGTCCGGTCGGGGTCGCCGACGTAGCGCCGGTAGTACCCCAAGAGGCGGTTCTCCGTGTTCGACTCGCTCATACCGGACGGTCGCCGCCGACTCTAATGATTGTTACCCCGCGGTGCCGGCTGCGCGAGCGCCGGCGCCGGGGGGCCGCGCACTCGATCGGGGGACCCCGACTCCCCGTTTCGACCCCCCCGTTTCGACCCCGTCACCCCGTGCGCTTTTGAGGGCACGGGTCCACGACTCAACCGATAGCCCGTGTCACTCAACTGCCCTCGCTGCGGAACGACCCTGTCGACGTTCGCGCTCGGCGGGGCGACGGCGGTCGCCTGCGACGACTGCGGCTACGCCGGCGTCGAGGCCGACCACTCGGGCGAGCCGCGGCTCGTCGAGAGCTGGGAGGACGCCTTCGCGCGCTTCCAAGAGGAACGCGACTGACCATGCCGACCATCGACATCACCGACGACCACCGCGACCGTATCAAGTCGCTCCGCGAGGAGCTGGCGGCGGCCCACGCCGGCCCGTACGCCTCCGTCGACACCGAGGACGCGCTCGCGTACCTCCTCGACCTGGCCGACGCCGTCGACGACCCGGAGCGCGCCGCGGACGCGACCGCGCTCGGCGGCGACGAGGCGACCGAAGGGGCGCCGACCGACGGCCGGACCGCGGACGAGAGCGCCCCGCCGTTCGACCGCGAGCACGCCCGGGAGCGGCTCGAATCCCGCCCGCGGCGCCACGCCGATCCGGACGCCGCCGAGGAGCCGGACGTGTACGAGGTCGCGGCCGCGCTCGACGTGACCGGTCGCAGCGACATGACGAAAGCGGAGCTGGTCGAGGCGACGCTCGACGCCGCCGAGTCGCTGTCGGCCGACCCCTTCGCGTGGGCCGGCGTCGAACTCGACGGCGGCGACGAGACGGACGATGGCGACGGGGAGACCGACGAGACGGCGACCGAGAGCGACGACGGCGGGGGATCCGACCAGCTCGACGCGATGATGAGCCTCCTCGACACCCACGACGACAAGTGGAGCGAGGGGGACGGCGACGCGCGGTACGAGGTCGAACTGCCCGACGGCGACGTCGAGACGGCGCGCACCAAGGACGACGTGCGCGCGCTGCTGTTCAGGAACTACTGACGACCCATGGGACTGCTGTCGAGACTGCGCGCCTGGATCGCGGGGACGGCCGGCGACGACGAGAGCGCGGCGTCGTCGACCGATTCCGAGGGAGCGGCGACCGCCGAGGACGGCGAGAGCGCCGGCGGCGACGAGGCGACCGGGCTCGACCCGAGCGCTGCGACCGAGACCCGGACCGCGGCGACGGACGACGCGGTCGACGCGCTCCGCGACGTGCGACGGTCGCAGGAGGCCGCGCCGGCCGACGGGGACGCCGACTCTCACGGGGACGTCGACCCCGACGAGGCCGCTGACTCCGATTCCGACGGCGACCCGGGTGACCCCGACGGCGCCGATCGAGACGCGTCCTGACCGGGCCGACGCCGCCCGTCTCACGAAACGTTAGGTGTCCCGGGCCGAACACTCCCGTATGACCGATCCGAACGAGCGAGACGGGACCGCCGAGAGCGACGCCGCCGCTCCCGACGTCGACGATGACGCCGCCGATTCCGACGACGACGATGACGCCGCCGTCACCGACCGCGACCGCGAGCTCGTCGACCGGACGATCGAGCTCGCCGAGGAGGCGGTGGAGCGCGGGAACACCCCGTTCGGCGCGCTCCTCGTCGTCGACGGCGAGGTCGTCGCCGAGGCGCGCAACGAGACCAGGACCGAGGACGACCTCGCGGCGCACCCGGAGCTGGCGCTCGCGCGGCGGGCCGGCCGCGAGCTCGACGCCGACGAACGGGCGCGCTGCACGATGTACGCCAGCACGGAGCCCTGTCCGATGTGCGCGACGGGGATCCACTACGCCGGGCTCGGCCGCGTCGTCTTCGGCGTCGCGGGCGAGACGCTCGACGAGCTCACCGGCGACGTCGTCGCCGTTCCCTGCGAAGAGGTGATCCGCCGGGCCGACGGCGAGACGACGGTCGAGGGGCCGATCGCGACCGAGGCCGCGATGGCGGTCCACGAGTCGTTCTACGGGGACGGGGACGAGAACGGGGACGGGTCCGCCGGGGAGTCGTAGCGTGCGGGGTCGAATTCTGCGGGCGTCATGAGCGGGACGCCCTCGATCGTCGCGGTCGGCGCCGCGGCGATCGACGAGTGGTACGCCGTCAGCAACCTCCCCGAGCCGGACGGCGGCGCGTTCGCGAGCGAGGTAACGACCGCGTTCGGCGGCGTGGGCGCGAACGTCGCCGTCGGGCTCGATCGCCTCGGCCGCGACGTTGGCCTCGTCAGCCGCGTCGGCGACGACGAGTACGGCCGTCGCGCCCGCGGCTACCTCGCCGAGACGGGCGTGGACGCCTCGCGCGTGGCGGTCGGCGACGACCCGACCACCCGCTCGCTCGTCCTCAGCGCGCCCGACGGCGAGCGCGCGATCGTCACGACCGGCGAGAGCTTCCGCGGGCTCCGGCTCGCTCCCGGCGACCGCGAGGCGATCGCCGCGGCCGACGTCGCCTTCCTCACCGGCTACACGCCCGACGCGGTCTCGCGGGGCGTCCTGTCGGTCGTCGAGTCGACCGCGGACCCGCCCGCGCTCGTCTTCGACCTCTCCGGGCCGGTCGAGGAGCTGGTCGGGCGCGGTACCGAGCCCGGGACGGTTCACCGCCTCCTCCACCGGGCCGACCTGTTCGTCGCCGGCGATGTCGCCGCCGCGGCCTACTTCGGAAGCGAGGCGGCCGCGGTCGACCGGATCGCGGCCGCACAGCGGGCGCGAGACGGCGCGGCCGGCGGGACCCGAAGCGCCACCCCCGCGGCCGACGGCCGGCCGCGCGCCGTCCTCACCCACGGCGCCGACGGGATGACGGTCGTCGCCGCCGGCGACTCGCGGCGGTTCGACGCCTTCGACGTCGACGTGGTCGACGCGACGGGCGCCGGCGACGCGTTCGTCGCGGGGCTGATCGACCGGTGGGTCGCGGGGAGCGGATCCCCGACGGGTATCGAGGGCGACGACCTCGCCGACGGCGTCCGCTTCGCGGCCGCGGTCGCCGCGATCAACTGTACCGAGCGGTTCGCGCAGGGCGGGCTCCCGACCCGCGAGGCGGTCGAGCGGTTCCTCGCCGAGCGGGAGTAGCCCGGACCGGCGCCGGACTCACCGCGCCTCGTCCGCCCGCGCGACGAGTTCGGCGACCCGGTCCGGGTCGACCGGGGCGGTGGTCTCGCCGCCCTCCTTCAGCGCCGTCCCGACGACGACGCCGTCGGCGACCGACAGGGCGTCGCCGACCGTCTCCGCGCTGACCCCGCTCCCGACGAGGACCGGCGTGTCGAGCCCGTGCGCGTCGCGCTCGGCGACGACCGCCTCCAGCGCCTCCGGGTCCGTCGCCTCGCCGGTCCCCCGCCCGGAGGCGATCACGGCGTCGGCGAGGCCCCGCTCGGCGGTGTCGGCGAACGATTCCGCGGTGTACCCCTCGGCCGCGAGCGGCGCGGAGTGTTTCACGTCGGTGTCGGCGAATATCCCGACGTCGACGCCGAGCGCCTCCCGGAGCCGGAGCGTCTCGTGGGCCCGCCCCTCCACGACCCCCTGGTCCGTGACGCGGGCGCCGGTGTGGACGTTCACGCGGACGTAGTCGGCGCCGACCGCGGCCGCGACGGAGAGGGCCGCCTCGGCGTCGTTCCGGAGGACGTTGACCCCGAGCGGGAGGTCGGTCTCGGCGGCGACCGCGGTCGCGGCGCGCGTGACGGCCGCGACGACGTGTTTCGGCGCGTCGTCGGGGTAGAAGGGGGCGTCGCCGAAGTTCTCGACCACGATCCCGTCGACGCCGCCGCGGTCGAGGGCGCGGGCGTCGGCCGCGGCGCGGTCGAGCGCCTCCCGCATCGCGCGGGCGCCGTCGGCCGGCGCCTTCGGCGCGCCCGGGAGGGGCGGGAGGTGTACCATGCCGATCACCGGGGCGTCCGTGCCGAAGGTGGTCTCGAACTCCATGTCACCGGCAGCGACGCCCGCGCCCCTCATAAGCCCCTCCCATACCCGCCCCCACACGGTTTAGTCGACCGCGGTCGAATCCCCCGACGAGGGCCCATGAGCCTCGACGTCGACGACGACCCCGCGACCCGGAGCGGCGAGCTGACGCTCGTCCTCTCGCTCGGCGCGGCGCGGCGGCTCGCCGATCCCCCGGCGGCCTTCGCGGACGCCCGGCGCTGGAGCCGGTACGTCGGGATCGTCGCCAACGACGCCGACGCGGTCGAGCGGTTCGTCCGCGAGCACGGCGTCGAGAACGACTACGCGCTCCGCAACTGGGACAAGTGGGGGACGCTCGGCGACGTCTACGGCGAGGCCGACACGCCGCGGCACGTGTTCGTCGGCACCGACTCCTCCGACCGCCGCGTCGCGACGCACGTCGGCTTCGAGTACCGCGACGTCCGCGAGGCGGCCGAGCGGGCCGACTGGGAGCTCGGCGAGCCCGGATCCAACGACGACCCCGGCCTTCTCGACCGTCTCCGCCGTGCGGTGAGCGATCGGATCGGCTGAGCGACGGTCGAATCCCGTTCGCCGCGCCGACGATTCAGAATTAATACCGCGGTGGCGCGTGCCGACGAGCGCCCGAAGGGTGCGAGTCGCACGCGCGAGGGAGTCGCGAACGCCCGCAGGGCGTGAGCGACGAGGCTGGGGAGGCGTGAGGTGCTGTGCTGGGCGGAGCGGGGCGGGACTCAAAGGGGCAGCCGCGAGGGCGACGGCGCGGGACGCGAGGACCGCAGGGAGCGAGCCTCGCGAGCGACCGAGGACCGCAGCGACCGCACCGAGCCCTCGCGGCTGGGGCTTTGGCGGTGTTCTCGGTGGACGCAGTCACGTATCGCCGAGCCGCTGGGACTTCGGAGATGTTCGCCTTCGGTTCGTCGTCAGACTCGTACGAACGACCGAATGAGTCTCCGGAAGCCACCGGCCCGTCGAACCCTGCGACTCTCGCAAACACTCGGTCCGGCACCGAAGGTACAAGCCGCTCGTCGCCCAACGCCGTCGCATGGCGTCATCGCTCGCGGACGAGCCGGTCGAACCGTCGGAGGAGGGAGACGAGCCGCTGACCGAGGACGGGTACGCCGAGTACCTCGCCGAGCTCGGGGACGCGTGGGAGGTCGTCGACGACCACCACCTGGAGGCGACCTACGAGTTCGACGACTTCGCGTCCGCGCTGGCGTTCACCAACGACGTCGGCGAGCTCGCCGAGGCGGAGTGGCACCACCCAGACCTGCACCTGTCGTGGGGGGAGGTCGGGGTCGAGATGTGGAGCCACGACATCGGCGGGCTCCACGAGTCCGACTTCGTGATGGCCGCGCGCATGGACCGGATCTACGAGGGCTACGGCGACGACTGAGCCGCCCGCCCCGGACGCGTCAACCCGCCCTTCCGGTCGAGCGTCGTCCACCGATCGGGCGTCGTCAATCGATCGGGCGTCGTCTCCTGACCGGGGCGACGCGACAACGGACGGGTTTAAAACCCTCCCGGCGAAAACGGAGGCAATGAGCGCGAACGTCTTCCTGGTCCCGATCGACCCGGAGAACTTCGACCGAACGGTCCGGTCCGCGGTCGATCTCACCGAGTACGACGACCGGCCGGAGCCCCTGGCGGACCTCGACGAGGCCCGGCTGTGGGCCGTCGACGACGAGAGCGGCAACGGCTCCACCTTCGAGCGAATGTCCGAGGGCGACCTCCTGCTGTTCTACCACGACGGCGAGTACCTCGCGACCGGCCGCGTCGGCACGACCTTCGAGGACGAGGACCGCTGGGTCTCCGGCACGTTCTGGACCGCGTTCCCCACGACCCGCGTCTACACCGTCACCGACTTCGCGGCGGTCTCCGCGCCGAAGCGCGCCGTCAACGCCATCTTCGACTACTCCGCCTCCTACACGCCCGGCTTCATGCGCGTCGCCGACTCGCGGGTGAACGCCGAGCTCTCCTCCATCGAGTCCGCCATCGAGCACTACACGAAGCGGAACGCGTAGCCGACGCGCCGTCCCGCTCCTCGCCCGCCGTCAGACCGCCTCGAACAGCGCTTCGTACGCGGTCCCGTAGCGCTCCACGACCCGTTCCGGATCCCCCCGGACCTCGCCGCCGAGCGCCGGCAGATCGACCGTCGCCACCGGCTCGATCATGTCGGTCACGGTCCCCGTGTGCTCCTCCATGGTCCCCTCGCGGGGGCTCCTCGAGGCGACCGCACGCGCCTTCGCGTAGCGGTCGCCCGCGTAGATCCGCGCCCGTCCGGGGTCGACGACGGCGACCGCGTCTGGCGCCACCGGTCCGCCCCGCGGGAGCGGGTCGGCCACGTCCGCGTACGACTCGACGGCGACGGGGACCGCCGTCGCCGCGATCCGCTCCGCGAGCCGGTCGAACGCCGGGAGGTACTCCGCGGCCATCACGTCGTTGAACGCCGCCACGTCGTCCACGCGGGTCGCGTCCGCGAGCGGGAGCCGCGCCGCGAGGTCGTCGGGCAGGAGCCCCGCCGCCTCGGCCGCGCCGTTGACGACGAACCGGCTCCCCTCCGCGCCCGTGACGCGGTCGCAGAGGAACGTGCGGTCCGCGTCGCCGAGCATCCCGGTCCGCCCGGGCGTCGGCCGCCAGAGCCGGTGGACGGGGTTGATCGACTCGGGCGCGACCGTCTCGGGGCGACGCCCCCCGCCGACCGCGGCGAGCGGTCGGGTGCTCGCGGCCGCGAGGCGCCGCGCGTCCTTCCCGTAGAGCCGGCCGCCGTCGGTCGCGATCCGGTAGTCGTCGTGGTCGAACCAGTGGTCGTTGCCGGCGCGGGGCTTGACGCCGACCGCGTCGCCGCGTCGCTCGGCGAGCCACGCGGCCAGCCCCGTCGAGAACGTCGTCTTGCCGGCGTCGACGCGGGCGCCGCCCGCGACGAGCAGGACCGGCGCGTCGTCGGGTCGGCTCCCGCTCACGCGTCGGATCCGTCGCTCGCGTCGGCGTCGCCGCCGCTCTCGTCGGCCCCCTCGTCGATCGCGTGCTCGGCGACCCCGTAGTAGCCGGGGCCGTCCTCTTCCAACGGCTCCGCGATGACGACGTCCTCGGCGTGGGTCATCACCCACGGGATCGCCCAGTCGATCAGGACCGCCTCGGTGTCGGGGTCGACCTGCGCGTCCGGCTCCAACCCCTGCAGGAGCCGGGCGATCTCGGGGACGGTGTACATCAGGTCCGGCTCGAACAGCTCCGCGGGCTCGTAGAACTCGCACGGGTAGGTCGCGTCGAACGTCGACTTCGGCTCGGGCATGGCCGGCGGTACGGCGGCGGCTCCGTAAACGCTGCCGATACGGATCGAATCGGTCGGCGCACGACCGTCCGAGCCCACACGATCCACCGCGGCGGCGCGTGCCTGCGAGCGGCCGACAGGCCGCGAGTCAGCACGCGCGAGGGAGTCGGTGGTCCGAAGCGAAGCGGAGGACCACCGACGAGGCTGGGGAGGCGAGAGGTGCGGTCGCTGTGCGGTGCGGGGTGGGACTCAAAGGGGCAGCCGCGAGGACGAAGACGGCCGACGTAAGGACCGCAGGAGCGAACGGAGTGAGCGACGAGGACCGCAGCGAGGCCATCGAGTCCTCGCGGCTGGGGCTTTGGAGGTCTTCGTCAGTAATCCAGCGTCAACCGAGTGTACGTGGCTTCCCGGCGTCGAGGCCGTTCTCCGCTAATCTATCGGCGACTACTCGTACATCGGTCGGCCCGAACGAATCCGTCGCTTTCGGGCGGCGTACCGCGAAAAATGCGGATCTCGACGCGCGTAACGCGTCCTCTCGAACGCGCTTACTCGAAGAGGTCGACGGCCTGCTCGTAGCGGGCGGACGGCTCGGTCCAGTCGACGACTTCGAAGAAGTTGTCGACGAACTCGCCGCGGGCGGGGCCGTAGTCGTGGTAGTAGGAGTGCTCCCAGACGTCCAGCGCGAGGATGGGGTGACCGCCCCAGATCGCGCCCTGGTCGTGCTTGTCGACCACGACGTTGCGGAGCTGGTTCGAGAACGTGTCGTACATCAGGAGCGCCCAGCCGGACGCGTTGCCGGCGGCGGCCTCGAACTCGCCCTTCCAGGCCTCGTAGGAGCCGAAGTCCTCCTCGATGCGGTCGGCGAGCGCGCCCGAAGGCTCGTCGCCGCCCTCGGGGGACATGTTCTGCCAGAACAGGTCGTGGAGGATGTGACCCGAGGAGTTGTGGGTCACGTTCCGGATCGCGCCGGCCGACGAAGAGAAGTCGTGGGACTCACGGTTCTCTTCGAGCGTCTCTTCGGCCGAGTTCCAGCCGTTGACGTACCCCTGGTGATGGGTGTCGTGATGCCATTCGAGCACCTGCTCGGAGATGTGCGGTTCCAGCGCGTCGTACTCGTACGGTAGCGGATCGAGTTCGTAGCTCATGCTTGTATCACCTACTCCTAACATGTGTTGGAAACCTGTTAAAGATAATGCGGCACGCGATAACACACGGCACCGGACGCGAGCGTCGTCGTTCGATTCGGGCGATTAGCGGTATGATTGCGGTTCCAGGCGCACGGAGCGGGGACTCCGGTTGGCGTCGAGCGAGACCAGAGTTCGCGTGGACGTAACTAATTCCGTTTTCTCCACTGGTGGAGTGAGGGTCACACAGAAGACCTGATCGGGTGACTGCAGGGGTCCCGTTCGGGCACTGCGGCTCTCTGATTCGAATCCCGCACGAAACGTGCGCGGCGCGGGGTGCACCGCGCGCTCACGGTGGGACTGGGATTTGAACCCAGGAAGCCGTGAGGCTACCGGTTTTCAAGACCGGCGCAATGGGCCACTCTGCCATCCCACCGAGCAATCTGTGGGCGTCCCCGTCACGTCATGCGATTTCAGCGCCTTCGAGGACGAAACCAATGAAATTGACACGTTCCATTGTGCCTCGATTGAATCGCGCCGAAACCGCTGAAATCGCCGTCATACAGGGACTATGAGTCGAAACAACCCCGAGAAAGTTGAAGGTATCGTTCTTATTCCCCGTCCGTCCCGCGATTACCTCAATGAACGCCAACGAGTCGCCTACAAGAGTCACCGCCGAAAATTACTGAAATGGCTCGCGCGACAAGGAAAGAACCCGGACGCGCTCGAAGGGTACGCACACCACACCACGAAGAACTACGCGAGTATCATAGATAGATTTCTGCGCGAGATGTGGTCGCGTGACAGGTACACACTCGACGTTGACCACGACGACGCAGAAGATTACCTTCGGTCCTTGCTCTTGGCCGACGACGAGTATTCAAAGACCCACCTACACAACACGAAACTGGCTTTGCTTGCCTACTTTCGGTTCCAAGGAAACGAATGGGAGCCAGACATTACCATCAGTTCGTCGTCAGGTGTCTCGCAACCTCGGGACTTCTTGTCCGACGAGGAACGAACTGCGCTCCGCGAGGCCGCGCTCGAATACGGAACTGTCCCCGCCTACGCGGCACTCGAACCCGAGGAACGAACGAAGTGGAAGCGGTTCCTCGCTCGTCGATACGGGAAGCCAACGTCCGAAGTCTCACGAAACGATTGGGACCGTGCGAACGGCTTCAAATATCCATCAATCATCCATACGGCACTCGACGCAGGCCTTCGTCCCATAGAGGTTGGCCGCGCTCGAACCTATTGGGTAGATGTAGAGAATGCCACCCTTCGTATTCCAGAGGCGGAGAGTTCAAAGAACGAAGACAATTGGACAGTCAGCCTGCGCCGTGAGACGACTGAATATCTCGCCCGCTGGCTCGAAGAACGAGAAATGTACGAAAAGTATGAAGATTCTGACCGACTCTGGTTGACGCGACACTCGAACCCCTACAGTGCGTCGTCGCTCCGCTACGTCCTCGACGCCGTGTGTGACCTCGCAGAGATTGAGCGCGATATTAGTTGGTACGCGATTCGGCACTCGACTGGCACTTATATGGCGCGCGAAGAAGGGCTGGCCGCCGCGCAATCACAGCTTCGCCATCGTAGTATCAAAACGACCGCGAAGTATGACCAAGCGCCGGTCGAAGACCGCCGGGACGCGCTCGATAGGATGGGGTGATGCCCTACCTCAAGTGTCCAAGGATTGTAGAATCCAGAAGCAAGTTCGCCGTAGCCTCTTTCGGTTTGTCCTGCCTTTCCGCACCATTACTTCTATTTTCTAAAGTATTTGTAACGACAATTCTTTGGCAAATGGGCGAGAGTAGCCTACACATGGCCAATGACGACCTCGAATATCAAGAGTCAATCAAAGACGATTTAGAGCGCTTCTTTACTTCTCCATCAAAAGATAATCTTCCGGCTATTTTGAGCGTCGACAAAGAATACGATTATCTCGACTTCAAGAGTGAGTGGCACGAACGTTCACAATTGGCCCGACATATCTTGGCCTTCTCTAACTCTGGTGGGGGTGCTATCATAATCGGTGTAGAAGAAGCCGGAGATAAATCACTCGAATCATCTGGTGTAGACGACCCTCTTGATGAATCCGACTTTGGAAACAAGGTCGAAAAATATCTTCCTGACTCTGCGCATGATGTTTATTCACTGGAGACATTCTCATACGGGGAAGTATACGATGATGGAATTTCTGGCCATACATTTCAAGCCCTCTTCATTAATGGCGCAGGTGAACTTGTCCCTCTTGTAGCAACGAACGCCGGGAAAAACATCGACGAAGGCAGTATATATGTGAGAAGGAATACAAAAAGTAGCGTTGCGAATTATGAAGAGGTACAGTCACTCCTGCGAAGAAGACGAGAAAGTGGTGTCGAAAAGGAAACAGCAGAACTCCATGAAGAGTTGAGACAACTGAAAACGCTCTACAACGAGATTGACAGGAAAAAGACTATTTCTTCGTTAGCGGCTCTTGCGGGTGCGTTGAATACATTCCCGCATGAAGAAACAAGACCTAATCCACACTATCCCAACCAAGACTACGAAGAGTACATATCCCATCTGATAAAACAAAAGAAAATCAGAATTGAGAAACGACTCGGTATTGAGAACCTCGCTCTGTGACAGACATGAAGAGTGGCGGTAGAACTTGAACCGGACGACGAAGGCTGGTTATTTCTTCCCTTAAAATAAGCAGGGAATAATTATGAGTCGTCTGTGGCGTCTCTCTGTTCCTTACACCACTCGTACATTTCGTCTCGGAGGTACTCTGGTGTGTCACCGAAAACACGACCGAGTCGCCAACCGAGATTGTTCCACGTCAATTCTTCAAGCACACCTTCGTACTCTTGACCTTCCACGGCTCGCGTCCAGCCTTGTTTGAAGTTAGCCTTCCGTCCGCTGGTAGGGTCTTTCCGAACGTCTTCGTCGTAAGATAGTCGCTCTTCTACCATTGTCATAGAATCATTCAATCGACGCTAAATAGTCCTTGTCCACAACCGTCTCTAACGCTTTGAGCGGCGTCGAGAACAGGGCTGTGTCGCCGCTATGCTAACATAGGATTTTCTCGGAGTCGTCTTGCGGCTCTGACCGGCGTCTACTCGTCAGTCGTGTCGATACCGAGCGTCTTGTTCAGCCCGCAGAAGCAGGTCGTCGCGTTGAATCCCAACCCGAGCGCCCCGACGAGAGCCAGCAAGCCAGTCTTGCGCTTCCCCTTTCGGAGTGTGCTGACAGCCACGATGGTCAGCAGGGCGGCGAGCAATGCGCGGGCGAGACGGTCGCGGCCACCGACGTTTGTTTCTGCCATGTCAACGGAATGGGACGCCACTGGCTTGTATTTTCTCTCGTGGATTTCAGAACTCCAGCCGGGCGACGAGGGCGGAGTATTTTCTCGCCTACGTTGTGGTCAGTGTTTGCTTGATTACGACCGAGTTCGTCGGCGTGTGGACGACGCGAACGGTTATGCTATCGCCACTATTGAGTGTACACTCACTACTGGCTAACCGGAACGTTGCTGTTTCGCCCGGTTCCCACACGCCACCAGCCTCTCCAATTGGCCCACCTACTGAATTAGCCGAGTTGTCGAAAATATCGTCGCCACGAACGTACTCGCTCGTTGGTTGCGGGTCGCCACCACTTGCTGGCAGGTTCACTAATCGACCAGACTTCCCGCAGGCGTCCTGCGCGTCGACAGCGATTTCTAAATCACCTGTTTTTATTCTATCGCCTGCGATGTGTGTTATCCGGATAACACCCCCATCATTACCATCTTGAGAGACAAGCTCACCACTTGACTGTCCGACGAGGGGTCCGGGTCGGGTTATATCGTCAGCAAACCCAAGCCCATAGACAGACATTGTAGCGGCCAGTATAACCACTATTGCGACCATCAAGACTGTCGCAACAACAGATGAAACAGCCCGTGATGACGACGGAGCGCTCACTCTACACAATGTAGTAGTGTACTAACTCTAATGTGTTTGTATCGATAGCGAAAGCTGGACTCGTCATCAATAAACAAGGCTGGTCAGCTATTCATTCCTTATTCTGCCATGAACGAGTGTATTGACCCCTCTACCCTGACTTTCGGAGATAGTCGAACCGACAGCGAGCCGTGAGAGCGCCGTGAGTGCGCTGTGAGTGCGTTCGTCACGGAGCGAGTGGTATCGTTCCTTTCGGAGATGAACCAGAGCCACAACCATTAGAGCGCCTGAATAGCGTTTTATAACTCTATAACTCTCTATGAGTCGGTTTCACTGTTCGATAAACGAGCGCGGTTGAAGTTTCTCGGATTCGGCCAGCCACCATACCATGTTTCGACCCCCAATCTGCTTGCTCTCTAATCGACCTTCGTCAGCCAGTGAGCGGAGCCGGTTGTAGGTAGCGCGTCGTTTTAGCGGCACCTGTTCTGCCACTTCCGCAGTCGAAAGTACGGGGTCGTCCGTGTCTCGAAACAATTTGATGATTTCATCTCCACTCACTCTCGATGTAGGCCCCGGTTTCGTATCTTCGCTCATACAGGCTTCTATTACGCGTAATCAGTTAACTATGCCGTCCAAGGCAGTACACTTAATATCCATGCCCTCCAAGGTATAGATAGAGAAGGACTCGTCTCTTGGGGCGTGATTCGCGCGAAAACGCCCGGTGCGACAACACCGGACGAGGCCTTCTCACTTGGAGGCGACAAGGCCATGACAACATCGAACGCCGAGAGTGAAGAGTGTACTGAACGACAGATACTTCGCCAGCTACCGGGATTCCATCTGGACTCCGGTTGGCCGTGTGATTGCGGTATTGACGCCATCCGGACCAGCAAGTCGGTCGGTTACAGTGACTTTGTGACTTACACCCACCGCTGTACCGAGTGCGGGAACGAGTTCGTCACCTACATCGAGGGGTAACGATGGCGGCACTATCCCCTACCGATGTGGTGGACGTACTCGACGCCGACAAACAGGTAGAGAAACGAGCGGCTTGGGAAGCGTTCGAGTTCGCGCTTCTCGGTGACGGCAACGTAGAGGTGACGAATGGGTCGCATGGGGACGCTGGCAACCACACTTACACCGTCCATGTCGAGAGCGGTATCCCCTCGCACTGTACGTGTCCAGCGTGGGAGTACCAGCCCGGCGTGTGTAAGCATATGGTAGCCGTAGCGATTCGAGAACCAGTCCTCGAAGCGGCCACCGAAGACCAGCAAGTTCGCGCTGATGGAGGAACTGCGGCCCTCGAAGAGTTCGGTACTGACGACCGGAACGACGACCGTCCCGAGGATTGCGACTGTGGCGAGTGGAACGATGGCCTCGGGCTGTGCTGTTGGCCCTGCTATCGTGAGGGATTCGAGGAACCAAACCCGCACGCGGCGGGTGATGGGCAGTGACCCGACCATCTCCGGCGGCGGCGCTGAACGGCGTACAGGTAGGCCACATATGCGACCGGTGTAATAGGGGTATCAGGACGGGCGACATGGCGGTAGTCTACTCGACCTACTACGACGCCGATGGGTGGGTCGTCCGGCGAGTGATGTGCGACTGTGGAAGCCGCACTATCGGACTACCCACGGATGGTGCCGACGAGGTGATTGTCGAGGCCGTGTATTGGGGGTCGCGGCTGGTTGGTGTCAAGACCGTTGACCGAAGCAGACCGTAGACGTAGCAGGCAGATTTTTGATAATCGGCTCGCTGTTTCGCTGTATGCCAAACTTTGCTTCGCTCGAATCCCAAGAGGTACGCGAGTATTGGGAACACGAGGCTCAAGAGTTCACCCCGTGGATAGCGAGTGAGATACGTGCCGAAGACGTTTCGGAGTTAGAAGACTCGTTGGGGTTAGACCTTGAGATAATCGAGGAAGAGAAGAGCGTCGGACGCTACAACGTCGATATTCTCGCTGAAGTCGTAGACGACAATCGAAACGTCGTCATTGAAAACCAACTGAACCCCTCGGACCACGACCACTTGGGGAAATCAATTGCCTATGCTTCGGGCGTTGACGCTGACATTATCGTGTGGATTTCACCTCGATTTCACGACGAACACCGAGACGCGATTCAGTGGCTTAACGAGAACAGCCGCGAGGGTGTGGACCTATTCGCTATACGGCTCGAAGTATGGAAGATTGGTGAGTCTGACCCTGCTGTCCGACTGAACCCTGTCGCAGAGCCGAGCGAGTGGAAGGAGAAGGCCAAGCGGTCAGAGGGCGAACTAACGGACACGGAGAAATTACAGGAAGAGTTTTGGACCGAGTTTCGGGACCGGATTGAGGACCGCGAGACGCCCTTGAGCGCTCGGAAACCGAACCCACAACACTGGTACAACAATCCGATTGGGAAAACTGGCTTTGAACTCGCCTTCATTCTCAATTCCCGCGATAACGAACTCCGAGCTGAACTCATTATTCGAGATAACGCCGAAGCGTATCGGCAGTTGATAGACCAGTCACAACAAATCGAATCGGAGTTCGACCGACAATTAACCTGGCACGAACCTGAAGAGACGCGAGCCGGGAAGGAACGGAGCCGTATCGTTGCCACGAAGTCGGCTGATGTGACTGACCAAGACCAATGGGACGAATACCTCGAATGGATGGTTGAACACGGCGAACAGTTCCACAACGTGTTCTACGACCGGATTCAGCGGTTATAATAGTTTATGCCGGCAAGATACAGACCGGGTGTGAGAACGTTCTATAGGTAGGAGTAGTGGCCAGTTCGGTGAACTTTTTCCCCATCTCGGAGTGAGAGGTTTCCTTCATCATCGAGTGATGGTTGTTTATGTGATAGAATTGTCCTGTTTTCTGAATCCTCAAACAGTTGTTCCACACTGGAACCATCTCGAATATCTATCCAGCCAGTAGCCAGTGTCCTATCCGCTACCTTATTGTCGAATATGTCTCGATAAGAGATACCGATACCGAATCCAAGTGTACTAATATTCTCTTCCATGAGTTCTTCCACACCCTCACTGAATGAGAACCGAGTTGACTGTTCTCCGCCGGGTTCTACATATCGCTCGAAATAGAGTGAGAACTTCAGGTCCTGTTCATCATCTTCACGAAGAATCTCTTCTGTACGGGCTTGCGGTAGGTCTTCATCAGCGCCTACTCTCTTCGGTGTAGTTGCACCTCCTGTGTAGGTGGCACGAAATGTAACCTCTCCCCGTGGTGTGTCCTGTTCAGTACTGGTGAAAACTTTGTTAGAGAGCGGTTCCACCTCTACGCCCATATCATAATCAGCAGGCCCGTCCATCGCTTCTTCGCCAACGTAGAACTCAACATCAATCTTGAATCGCTTGGCGAGGCCAGTTCCTTGATTGGAACAGTGAATAGTGATAGAATCATCCGAGGCTTCAGTTACCGAAATATCGACAGCAGGAATGTACTCGGCCTCCATTATCTCTTGCTGTCGTTCTTGTATTGAAGTCTGTTCTTCACTGATTGACGTTTGCTCTTCTGCGATAGACGCTTGTTCTTCGCTAATGTCTCTCTGGTCTTCCAGAACTCTCGTCTGGCGAAGATATATCCATATCAGACCACCTGTAAGGAGAGTATTCACGAGAATAGAGATAACTGACAACGAGATATTCCCTGCTTCACTCGGAGTTGCGTTCGGAAAAATCGAATCGATTGCCGTTGTAAGGAGGCCCATTGAAAACAGGGTTATCCCGACAACCAGAAGTGCGACGTGAGAGAAGACAACGGCAATTCCGACCCCTTTTTCGACAGATATTTTCTCACTACGGAGTCTTTGCCAGTTCATAAATCCGATTTCGTGAAAATCAGGTTCGTGCTATTTTGTTCCAGCCACTTGGCCTTCTCCTTGTAGTTCGATACGTGTTCTCCGACCAACTGCCAGAACTCTCGCCCGTGGTGTTGTTCGGTCAGGTGGGCGAGTTCGTGAACAACGAGATAATCAACAACCTCGGGCGGGGCCATAATGAGCCGCCAGTTCAGGCTAATCGTTCCACCGGTCGAGCAACTACCCCACCGAGTTCGCTGGTTCCGAAGTTCGATTTTTTCGTACTCGACACCCATGCGTTCGGCGTAGTGGTCGGTACGGTCGGTGAGATAGTCCCGCGCCCGTCTCCTGTAGAAGTTTTCGAGAACTTGCTTGACCGTTGATTGCTCAACGGCGCTCTTCCGGAGACGAATCGAGTCCTCGTCCACATCATGCTTCCGGCGTGGCTCTATGACGACTTCCCGGTCTTCACCGAGTACGGGGAAGACCTCGCCAGCCTCGAAGGTCCGGTCGGGGGCTTGCTCACGGTAGGTGTCGTACTTCCGTTGCTGGTCAACGACCCACGCCGCGTTCTCCTTCAGCAATCTCGATGAACGAGCGTCTTCGGACTCGGGAAGGACGACCGTTACGCCATGTATGTCCACGTCGATACGTGGCTCGCTGGCGTCAGCACTGCGGCGTACCTCGTACTCGATGGGGTTCCCCAACAGGTCGATTTTCCGAGGTTGTGCTTTAGCCATTGTTCGCAATGAGGTAGTTCCGAATCGCGTCTATGAAATCGTCGTCGTCCTGAATCAAGCGTCCAAGGTCGTACTGCTTGACCAGCACGTCCAGCAGGACACGCTCGATTTCAGCGATGGTCTGCTGGTTCGTCTTCCAGCCGTGATACCCTCGGTCCACACGGTCGCGGAACTGCGTGACGATTTCCCCGGCCACGGCTTCGGCTTGTTCTTCGGACTCGATAGCCTCGGGTGTCTCTTCGGTTAGGTGGGTATAGATAGCGAACTCGGTGTCTTTCATCCCCTTCTCGTCGGCCTCGGCTTCTACGTCCAGAAGCTCTTCTTCGACGGTCTTGAGGGCTTCAACAGCCTCGGGGTCGCCTATCTCGTCTCCTTGCCAGCGTTCCACTATGTCCGTCACGCGCTCGCTCAAGCGCTTGTAGCGGGGGTTCTGATTCTCCCGAGGGTGTAGGTGTTCACGGGTTGCGTGGGCAATCTGTGACGCCTTCACGCCGGGATTGTCCAGCCCTTCCACGTCTTCGAGGTATTCCTCTCCGAGTTTGTACGTGGGGAAGTCCCGCTTGATTTCCCCGATTTCGACGTTCTCACTGATTATCTCGCGGGTCTTTTCGCGCATATCCTCTTCGGGGTCGTCGTCGCCGGAGGTGGTCCGCTTGAACGCGACGTGGACTCGACTCAACCATTTGTAGTCGTCCTCGATACCGCTCTCTATGAGCCGTTTGTCGGGTGCGACGGACTCATAGAGCGATTGTAGCCGTCGGAAACCCTGTTTGAACTGACGACGTTCAGGGTGGGTGCTGACGCGTTCGACGGCCTCGTAGGCGGCTTCTTGTGTGTCGTTCTTCGGTATCGCCTCGAAGATACCTATGACTGTTTCCAACTGGTCTTTCAGGTCCTCAAAGAGTTCACTTTTGTCGCGGGCGGCGTAGGCTTTCGTCTCGTCGTCGTAGTCCAGCGCCTCGTCGATATTCTCGAAAACGCCTTGGAAGTCTACTATCTCGCCGTTCCCCTTACCCTCGGCGGGCCGATTGGTCCGGGCGATAGCTTGCATAAGGGTATGGTTCTTGAGATTCCGGTCGAGGTAGATGGTCTTCAGAACCGGGGCGTCGAAGCCAGTCAGCAACATGTTATGGACGACCAGCAGTTTCGGGTCTTCGTCTTCCTTGAACGACTTGATGATACTGTCGCGTTCATCCGGGTCGGTGTGGAACTGCTGAATCAGGTCGGGGTCATCGTTGGTGGTCGTGTAGAGAACTTCCACCTCGTCTTCGCCACGACGGTCGGTGAGTCGCTTGCCGTACATGGCGGCTGACCGGCGGCTCGGCGTGACGACCATCCCCTTCCAGCCGTTCGGGGAAACGTGTTCGTCGTAATGTTGGTCGATTTCCTCGACTGCCTTGTCTACGCGCGGCTCGATTTCTGCGAGCGTGGTCGTGTTGACGGCTTCACGGATGAACTCGCGCTTCTCGTCTTTGGTGAGGCCCCGAAACTCTTGATCGAACTCGTCGTCCAACCCGGCCTCGTCAATCTTCCATTCCATCTCGTGGCGGAGCGTGAAGTAGACGGGTAGAATCAGGCCGTCCTCGATACCTTCCTTGACGGTGTACTGGTGTAGATACCGTTCGCCGGTTCGGTAGTCTTCGCCGTCGGGCGAGAACTCGCGGAAGGTGTTGCGGGCTTTCTGCGTCTCGCCTTCCCTAACCGGGGTTCCGGTGAAGCCGAAGTGGTAGCAGTCCGGAAGCGCGTTGTCGAGACGACTGCCAAGGTCGGCTTCCATAAATCTGTGAGCCTCGTCGCTCATGACAATTACCTCGTCGTTGCCCTGCGCGTCTGGCTCTACGTCTTGGAACTTCTGAATGGTGGTAAGGACGAGTTCGCTCTGGCCCTCTTCAATGAGTTCTTCGAGGTGGTCGATACCCGTGGCCTCGGTCCACCGTTCGAGGGAGAGGTTCGCCAGTTGGTCCCGCATTTGGGAGTTCAGTTTGTCCGTGTCCACAATGATGAACACCTGCGGGTTGTCGGCCATGTCGCGGGACAGCAGGTTCTCGGCGGCGTAGAGCATTGTGAAGGACTTCCCCGACCCCTGCGTGTGCCAAATGAGGCCGGTCTTGTCCTCGCCCTCACCCACGCGGTCGAGAATCGCGTTCACGGCGTAGTATTGCATATACCGAGGAACGATTTTCGCGTCCCCTCCGGCTCGGCGCTCGTAGAAGACGAAGTTCTTCAGAAGGTCCAGAAGGGAGCCGGGATTACACAGCGCCTTCACGGCTTGGCGCATTTCGTTGTCGTCGGCGTACTGTTCGGGGGCGTCGTTCCAAGGTTCGTAGAACTCGCGCGGTGCGCCGACCGCACTGTAGCGCAATTCCATCGTGTCTGCGGCGACGTTGAATAGGCCGGGGGCGAACAGTCGGGGTACACCCTCTTGGTAGGCCAGCAGGTCGCTCACAGCGTCATGCCAATCGTTGTCCTGTGCCCGGCTCTTGAGTTCCATCGTGACGAGCGGAATCCCGTTGACGAAGAGGTTCATGTCCGGGCGGATGGTCGTCTCGCGCGATACCGAGAACTGATTCACGGCGTGGAAGGTGTTGTTCTCGGGGTTTTTGTAGTCTATCAGGTCTACATAGACGGTCTTCGCCACTCCATCAGGGCGGCGGACGGAGAAGGTCTTGCCCTTCGTCAGCAGTTGGTAGAACGCCCGATTACCGTCTATCAGGCTCTCGCTGTCGAGGTCGCGCTTCAGGGACGAAATGAATTTCTCGACATTTTCCTCGGTCACGTCCTTGTTCAGCGCTATGACCTGTTCGGCCAGTAAATCCCAATAGACGATTTCGTGGCTCTGCCGGTCGTATGCGGCGTCGAGGGCGCTGGCACCACGGTCGCCGTCCTGTCCGTAGGTGTCCCACCCGACGGTATTGAGCCACGACAGTAGCGAGTGTTCAACGCCCTCTTCGGTTGGTGCTGTAGTCATTAGAAGCCTCCCGTGGCCGTTTCATACTTTACAGTCCACACGGACAGGCCCACGAATATGTACACAATCACCGTCAGTACGGCCTTAATCGGCCTGTCCAGTGCCCACGCAACTATCGGCAACATCGCATTGACCAGTTCCAGTATAAAAACTCCGAGCGTGTCGGCCACTTCAGAACTTGAGCTGGAGTAGAGTGGTGGGAGAATATTCAGATACGCAAGTGAGACATTGACGATGAAAGCGACGGACGCGCCAGTAGAATACATGTTTCGCCACTGGCTTGGCCCGGCGAGAAGATTCCCAAGAGCGTAGTTCAGTCCTCTATCACTAACCATGCTGTTCGATTTCTTCTGGCACCTCTATGTTAGTGTTGGTTGTTCGGACTGTTCCTGACAACAAGTCTTGTACGAGGCCCTGCTTGACTTGGTGAAGATTGTCCAGTTGCTTTTTGTTGGCCTGTGAAACCTCATCAACCGATTCGATTACCTCTATAATTTTTCTTTGTTCGTCTATCTCGGGAAGTGGAATCTCCAAGTTAGAGAAGAAGTGTAACTGAACCTTGTTGTGAGTACTGCCCGCCGAGAGTCGTTCAAGCTGTGGGGTTGCGTACTCGAAGAGGTACATGAGATACCGAGGGAGTACCTCACTTTTGTCACACTCGAACGTCACTTGGTCTTGGTCGGTCGCCATTTCTTTTCCCAAGATAGCCGTTTCTCCGATAGCACCAGTGCGACAAAGGACGAGAGTACCTTCTGGTAGGAGTTTTGCTCCCGAGTTGTTCAGACCTTCTTTGGTGATGGTGTCGTCAGTAGTGTGAATGACTGTTCCTTCGAGTTGGGTCAGGTCGTGAATGTCTACCCACGAAATTTCTCCGTCCCAATACTCATCGACAGAGGTAGATGGAGTGTGGCCTGTTTTTACCTCTGTAATCTTGCCTGATTTCTTAATATCCCACGCCGCAGGAAGGGTCTCTGTCCTTGTCATCACGTAAGCGTCCTGCATATCGACTTGGTGCCATTCTTGATGGTCGTAATAACCTCGCGAAAAGAACTCCTGAATGAAACTCTTTTTGAGCCGATTCGCCTGTTCAACTATTTCTCCCGTCTTCTGAATCGCTTGGTCTACGTTGTGAAGTACAGTAGCGATTTTTTGTTGTTCAGATTTTGATGGTACAGGCAGTTGATACTGTTTCAGCACATTCGTCTGAATACTCTCAACAGTCGTCCCCGTCTTCTTACAACTCCCGCGTATATCTTCGGAAAGACCCGAGATTGCTTGGAAAAAGTACTCTGCGTTGACTTGTTCATTGTCCGGGTCAAGTGCCTTCAAATCCTGATTGATAGTCGTTTGATTATCAACCATCGCAACCGGTAATGTGTGACGTAGAACGCCACTCCGAACAACCATGAGAGTTGTTCCTGAAGAATATATTTTGGATGTTGACGCCTCTACCCCCTTCTTCGTCATCTTGTCTTCAGTGTCATTCAGTCGTGGGGCGTCGAAATCTTTCGGCGTTGTCCACAGAATTTTTCCCCCATCCCAGTATTCGTCGTTGCTCTTTTTTGGAGTGCTTCCACCACCAATCTCGCACAGGTCAACAAGACTTTTTTCAGCCCATTCATTGGCCTGCTCTCGGTGGTCTTTGAAATCATCCAATTTTGCTTCCTCACTCATAATTCAGCGCCTCCATGTGGCTATCCATTCGAGTTTCTATCTCGTCACGTTCGGCCTGTAATTCGCGTAGTTTCCCAAGTTCTTCCTGTACGTCAATCTCTTCCTCCGGTTCGGTCGTATCGACGTACAACGCGATATTCAGGTTGTAATCGTTCTCCCGAATTTCGTCCAGTTCGGCTGTTCGACTAACACGTTCTTCCGTCGTCCAGTTACGGAAGTTCTCTACGATGTGGTCAAGTCCCTCTTTGGTGAGTTCATTCTGATTCGAGAGTTCGCGGTAGAATTCCTCATCAGCGGCGTGAACGAATTGTACCTCGTTCGCTCGCTCGTCGGGCTTGTCAGTGTTCAGGACGAGGATGGCCGACGGGATACTGTTATTCTGAAAGAGGTTGCCCGGAAGTCCGACGATTGCTTCCACAAGGTCGTCTTCGAGCATTGGCTCGCGGTATTTGCTCTCGTGCTTGCGGAACAGCACCCCGTGGGGAATGACGATAGCCGCCTTCCCACCCGAGTCGTCGCCACGCTCGGGGTCTTTCAGTTGCTCGGCCATGTGCATGATGAAACTGTAGTCGCCCCGGTCGGCGCGGGGGAGTTTCTCGTCCCAATGGAAGCGACCATACGGGTCGTCCTGAAGCCCGTCCTTGTCCCAATCGACGGAGAACGGGAAGTTAGCCAGCACCCGGTCGAAGCGCGTGAGTGCGTTGTCGTCCTCGTTGGTGAACGCGGGACTCGACAGTGAATCCTCGCGTTCGATGGTGCCATTCAGGCCGTGAATCGAGAGATTCATCTTCGCAATCGCCGCAATGTCGGGATTGATTTCCTGCCCGGTGAATGTCATCTTCGAGGGGTCGCCACCCTGTTCCTCGCGGTAGTAGCGGGCGGCCTCAATGAGCATACCACCCGAACCGACCGTCGGGTCGTGGAAGGTCATACCATCCTCGAACTCGTCCACGAGGCGAACGCAAAGATTGACGATATGTGGCGGCGTAAAAAATTGCCCCCCTGATTTCCCCTCTTCCTCTGCGAAGTGGCGAACTAAATCCATGTACGCCTCTCCGAGCATGTCTGGCGGGATGCTGTCCCGGTCGAGGTCGTACTTCGAGAGGTGTTCAACCAGCTTCCCGAGCCGGTCGTCGTCCAGCGCGTCGGCGTCGATGTAGTCTGCCCGGAAGAGTCCCTGAAGTTCGGGGTTTTCGTCGGTAAGCGCGTCGAAGGCTTCGTTCAGTTCCTTGTCCACGTTGTCCGAGACGGAACGAAGGTCGTCCCACAGGTAGCCCTCGGGAACAACCGGAATGTCGTATAGGTTCTCCCGGCGGGCGAAGTCCTCGCCGTACTCTTCGAGGTTCTGCTGGTACTGTTTCTCGAACTCGTCGGA
This sequence comes from Halorubrum rutilum, assembly GCF_042665015.1. Taxonomy (GTDB): domain Archaea; phylum Halobacteriota; class Halobacteria; order Halobacteriales; family Haloferacaceae; genus Halorubrum; species Halorubrum rutilum. The sequence continues at coordinate 136,267 of NZ_JBHTBL010000001.1, forward strand.
AATCGACTTGTAGTACACGAGGGGGAGTATGAACTCCTTATAGTCGGTGGGGTCAACGGCGTCACGAATTATGTCGGCGCATTTGAAAAGATGTGAGTCCAGTTCTTCCAAGGAGAGGGTCATATGCGTCCTATTCCATGCGAGCCGGTTATTTGCTCCGGTGAAGCTCGGGGTGGACTATCTCGTTACCAGAATACCCCTGCCAACGTTCTAACTCGACAGGTGAGACACTCTGTTATTTTTCGGAAGCGACAGGGGTACGCACCCTCTTCTGTATCTGCCGGAGTTCCCGCCGTTGGTCGGCCTCAAAGTCCGGTTGGTCAGTAGAATTGAATGGAACGCCTTCGTTACGGAATGAGTCTCCGTCCGGTTCGTCCAGCACGAACTCGCCTGATTCAACTGCTTCCACGAAATCCCACGGTGCGTACCAAGTCCACGGGCCTTCGTCCGACAGGTCACTCACGTCCGCGTCGTCAACGACGATAAACCGTAAGTCCTCGTCGGGGAACGCGGCTTCATACACGTCCTGAATTAGTCGAAGACCATCGCGGCGGCGTGGCTTGATGAAGTCCTCAAACTGCGAGTTTTCGTACTTGTACTGTTCGCCTGCGATATGCTCTTCCCAAAGGTATTCTGCTTCCCGAATACCGGGGGTTTCCGTTTCCACCCTCAAATGCTGATTCCCAGTACACCACACGGGAGTCTCTTCAACGTGCGCCCAATACTGAATCCAACCGATAGGAACTGCCCGGTGTTCCGGATGGGGGTTGACAGAGACGCTGTTGTCCCTATCGAAACAGAGGACGACTCTTTCTGTCCTATCGCTGTGGTTGCTCATTGGTGGCCACGCCTATGTCAACTTAAGCGAATTAATCTCAAAAGGATTCCGACGGTCACGACCTGACGCCGACAAGCGAGAGGCTGTCAAGGACAATCTGACGGTCTACTTGACCTCGAAGTTCATTCCCTATTCGGAAACGGCATTCTTCGGGTAGAGGCCCTGATAGCCCTATTAGCAACGTTTTCGGCGGTTCGCTTATGCCCACGGAGTAATAAACGAATCGTAACGACAACGCCGGTCGCGCCGCTACGGAAAGCAGTCCCAAGGGGACGGATTCGGAAGGGGAGAGAGTATTGGGATTGTCCCTTCCTACGCACGACTGTTGTCGTAGGCGAGTACGACAATGAACGATACAAGCCCTGCCCGCAAAAGAGTATCGACCACACGAGAATCAAGCAGTAGCAGTGGGTCATTTCCGGCTTCCGAACTTACTGCTTGTACTCGATACAGTACCGACAGAGAAGACAGTGGAAAGCACCAGTACCCTCGTCTCCGTTCTATCTATGATTCGCCCCCGGAAGAAGCGAGGTATCACGGCCCGCTCTATTTCCTCACAGACGAAGAGATACGTCGGCATGACCGAGTAGTCACTGAAGAATCAGAATATGAGTTCTCGAATGGCTCAATCGCTACTGTTCTACAAGAGCGAGTCAAAGACGAAGGACGAGTACTCTATCAGGTAAAAGTAGAATCAGACGAAGTTCGCAACGAAGGTATCAGTGTAGTTCGTCAGTGGCTTTCAAAATTTGCTGACCAGTACCTTCCTGTCTCTCCCAACGATTGTACCCTGTACTACTCTGGCGGGCGCTCAATTCATCTTCATACGCCATTGTTCGTCGAGGGTATAGAACGGTTTGAGCGTGTTAAGGAACTGGTGGACGAGTTCAACAGCGAAACTGCGGCGCAATTAGACTCTGCGACGTTCAAGCAGAAACAACAGTTCCGCATACCCGATACTGAACACCATAGCGGTTCACCGAAAGTGGAGATTGGATGGAACTGGTCAAAAGGTAAAATCGCCCGCGAAACCAACCGAAGCCAACCGAGACCCCCTGACCGATATGTGGACGTACTTGAACGTGATTTTGGATATGGAATGTCGTACCTCTTTGCGAATATTGGAGAGTTTCTATATGACCCGACCACCACAGACGACGCTCCCATAGTCGACCCTCTACCTTGGGAACCGGGACAGCCGAAGTACGCGGGTGAAGGCTACGAGAAGTGGAAAGCGTACAACGACCAGTATTTCTCACCATATGCCAAGGTACGAACGCATAGACGTAGCGTGTTCGTCGGTCGCGTCATAGGGGGTGAATTCGTTCGAAGAAACGACCCTGAACGACGAGTTCTCATTCCATGCGTTGCTCGCTTTGCTCTCGGCGGCGACCCCGAATTTCATTACCACGGCAAGTACCTGCCACTCTATCTTTCCGAACCCGATTACAACAAGCGAGAGTATGCCCCCGGAGAGAGTCTCTTAATAATCGGTGGCGGCAACGGCCAGTCGAGAATCTTCGAGATTGATTCAACCCTCGGCAGTGTGCTTCACGGCGCAGTGGTCGATAAATCGTATTCGAAGGACCTGAACTACGAGGACGGGAAAGAGATTGTATTCGATACTCTTGACGAGTGGACGGATTTTGACCTTGGTAGCGGAGGTAAGAACGGGCGTCGCGGCGAACGAAGTTCGGAGTCTGGTCGTTCTTCCAATACCAGAGCGGCCCAGTTACAGCGAAAAGTGGAGCAGAATGGCCCGAAATCACTCACTGCCGAATACGACCAGATGTTCGTGATTGCGTGTCGTCTTCTCAAGTCGCGCGGATGGGACGGCACATATGAATGGTTCAGACGTGTTTACCGTGACGAGTTCAACCCACAGAAGACCCATAGTCACCTTCAGCGTATTGTGGAACAGTGGCCTAATCAATACCCTGTCAACGTCCCCTCGGGGCCATAGAAGTACCAGCCTTCCTATTATTGAAGCGGGAACCCGTGAAATCGAAGAGTATAGCGACTCTATTGGAAGCAAGGTGATTCGGAGTATAAAAAGGAATACGGCTGAAATCCCGAAGTGACTCTCTATCAGTAGGGCTATCAGCCGAACTCGCTGATAGGGATAATAGCAGAGCGACCGAACCCAACCCGGCCAAAATTTTGGTGATTTATGTGACTACTATCGGTCGCTCTCGATTCGACACCGGGGGGTGTTTTCAGATAACCCCACCGGGGCGTCTCCTTGTTCATTCCCGATATGGGAATGAGGGGGGTGAAAAGGTCAAATCGAATTGACCGGCTATCCCGATACCTTCCGATTTTAGCAAGGGGCCGAAACGGGCGAAACCGGCCTCTAAATCCTTCTAACGACGTTTTAGACAGTGTGAGAATTGCGTAGCACCTCTCTATGGCCCTGTGGGGCCGTCTCTGGTGGGGACAGTCCGACCCGTGAGCCACCTGACCTGTGTAGGCGCACAGCACGCACAGGCACCAGCAGAGCGCTGTCAGCGGCAGGGGCCACCGAGGTACCCCGTAGGCCGGGTGGGCTGGTGGGGTACGAGAGGCCGGGGGACTGGCCCCGTGGGGGTCAGGGGGTCGTCGGTCGGGCCGAGACAATCGGGGGTAGGGGTGGGGGCTTCGATAGGGTCGAAAATTTCAGAGCGGCAGGCACTCTACAGAGATGTGTGATTTTCGGGGGTCACAGGCCGCGTTCGTGGCGTCATGCTGGCCGCGTGCCAGTCGTGACGGTCGCCTTCGACAGCATGGGTCACTCGTCACCGTTGGACTTCAAGGACGTGAGGGATTGACTGCGAGCCGAGAGCGGGCCGGAAACATTCGTTGGAGAGGGCCGAATCACGGTAGTCGAACCCCCTGTTTTTGCGGCACCAATGTTTGCCACGTCTTTATTAAATTTATACGTGAGGCGCATAGCGCACACTCTCAAAGAACATCGCCATGTATCAAAGACCAGAAGCGGTGAGTAATGACTAACAGCGTCAAGAAATAGTGCGCCATCAGGCTGTAGACAATCCCGCTCACGATAAATGCCAGTCCCGAACCGGCGGTGCCGCCTATGCGCGATACCACGATTCCAAAGACCAGACAGATTATGAGAACTACGCCTGCCAGAATCGCATAGAGCGTGAACTCCTTTGTCTTTTTTACAGTCCGTTGCTCGTAGGGATGGCTACCATCCTTGTCGTACCTCATGAGCAGGATGATAGTGTTTATCGAAAACCCCGTCAGGACGCTCAAAACTGAAGCAGAAGCAGTGATGAATCCCGACCAAAGCACGACGTAGTTAGCGAGAGCGAATCCTACAATGGCAGGAAAAACGGCGAAAATACCAGCCAAGACGATGGAATCAAGCGGATTCTTTAGACCAGTCTCTTGGCCGAGGGATGAATAGTGGTCGCTGATGATACTCCCGATATTGCCGAATATCATTTTTCGACGTTTGCTGACCCGGTGACTGGTTCTACAATCTGCTGGTCCAAAATATCATTGGCCAAATCGTTTGACTCATTTCGGAGAGAACGTGCGGTGATAAGGCCAGCTTCAGTGCGGAGTTTCTCACTATCGAGGTCTTTCCGCATAGCCACTTCTTCGTTCAATAGCGAGAAGGTTTCGCTCCGGCCACCATCCTTCTGAATGGTCACAGTAAAGTTCTCCACATCGTCGCTGACAATCGTCCCGAAGTGCTTGTTCGTGTCCTTGAGGCTGGCCGCTTTACTCTTCACCCACTCAAAACTCCCACCGTGTTCGGGACGCAGAACGACCGAACGAGTTCCAACTTCTTCAGTTCTTAAGCCCTTTACTAACTCCATTCGCTTTTCATCGTCCCCCGGAATCTTCCGAACATTAATGTCTAACTTGGCAATTCGGTCGGCTCCTATCACCTTTTCAAGTACGTCTTCCGTGGTAACAGGGTCCATCTTCATTGTGTAGTCACTCACTCCCGAGAGACACGTCTGTTCGATATGCTTCTTCAATTTCCCCTTCACGCCAATTCGGTTCACTTGGTGAAGGATGATTAGAGCGGTCTGGCCATTATCATATGGCTTGCCATCGCGTGTGTGTGGGAGACAAATGAGGAAGTACAGCGGCATTTGCTCGGCTTCATCTTCTCCTTTCAGGTGAGTCATATCGCCTGACTCCACATCACGGATTTCGGCCTCGTATCCGTGATAGCCAGTCGAAACGATACCTTCGATTAGATTCCCGTCACGATGGTACTCTTCGATGACGAAGGTCTTGTCATTACTTGAAGGCTCAAGATTAGAATCCTGCTTCGAGAATAGATTCTCCATCAAATCGAGAATGTGGTTTTCATCGAACGCTGTATCGTGGGCGTGTAGTTGAGTGAGGTTGTAGCCGTTGTCAGGATTCCGTTGTTCGTATATTTCGAAAGAGTATGGGACAAGTTTCTCCGAAGGCATTGGCTGGCACCTTGTAGCGAATTGATATAAAAGTGGATATTATGTACTGTCTACAGGTCGCCAATCAGTTCCGCTTGGGCAACAGCCAGCGCCTTCTCTTCGTCCGTCTCCGCGCCAGCCATCTCGTGAACTTCGCTCTCGCCGTCGGGCAGATTGATTTCAGGGGACTTGTTCTGTTCGTCGCTCATACCCGTACTACCAGCCGCAAGGGGTGAGTAATTTTCGCTGGTTGGACCACCTGTCGGTGGTCAAAAGTTGTGCCACTGGGAGTCCTCTACATGGCCGCTTACAGGGGTAATAGCAACAGACGGCGGCGGGATTTTGCGCCTGTTCTCGGGAAATGACGGGAGTATATAAATCAGACCGGCAATTCCGCCCTAAATTGCGGTCGACAGAGTAAAGATAGGAACCATATCGGTTAGACTTATGAACCTATAATTTTATAAGTGCGAATCAACTATACTTGAGGTAGAAGGCGTATATCGGGTGATTACACGGGCCTACAGGAAGCCGTGAGGCTACCTGCTTTCAAGGCAGGCGCAATGGGCCACTCTGCCATCCCACCACGTCCCGACGGTCGGAGTCGTTCGACTAAGTGGTGTCGGTGTCGGCCGGTCTCTGGTGGCGATGTTTTAAACACCCTCGCCGTGGACCACACGATAATGGATCGGGACGAGATCGATGAGTACGTCGACCGATGTCAAGGGCTCATCGAGGCATCGCCACAGATGGACGAGGAGAACACGAAGGTGAAGTTGATCCAGCCGTTCCTCGAACTCCTCGGGTGGGATCTCTACTCGACGGAGGTCGCGCTGGAATACACGATCCCGATGGCGTCGGGGAGTACACACGTCGATTACGCGCTCCTCGTCGGCGACTCACCGGTCGTCTTCGTCGAAGCGAAGCCCGTGCGCTCGACCCTCTCGGACGACGAGGTCCGCCAGTTACGAAGCTACATGCGACAGGAACTGGATGTCGACTGGGGCATTCTGACTAACGGAAAATCATTCGAGGTGTTGACGAAGGACAGACGCCGAAACGGCGGCGAAGAGATGTCGGTCGTACAGTTCAGTCTCGAAGATCTCGGCGAACGGCCGGGCGTTCTCGAACTCCTCACGAAGGAGTCGATCCGCTCGGGAAAATCGGCGGAGATCGCCGAACAGGTCGCGGAAACGAACCGCGCGATCCGATACCTAAACGAACACGAATCGACGGTCACCAATTCCGTCGCGAGCGCGGTTACCGACGAGGTCGGCGAGCTACCGATCGACCTTGAAGCGCAGTCGAGAGAGTTCGTCCAGGGTCTCGTATCCGTGTTGCGCGAACAGCGCCAATTCGTCGGGGAAACCGACGGCCACACTCCCGAAGACGACTCCCCGCCCGACCCCGAAGTTACCGGAAGAGAGGGCGAGACGGGCTCTGCAGACGGTCCCGATAACCTCGAACATATCGAACCGATCGAAGACCACGTCGCGGGAACGATCCGCCGTCAAGATATCGAGGGCGACTCGGACGCGGCGGTTGCGGTGTTTCCGACTCGGGAGTCCGGACTTCCGTTTCTGAAGGAGAACGAGGCGTGGGGGTTCGTTCGTGTCGGACGCGACTTCGACTACGTCGCGATGTACGTGACCGGAGACGTTCGGCAGGTGAAATACATCGCCGAAGTCGAACGAGTGGTCTCACCGGACCAAGCGGATCTCAAGCGTGAGCCGTTGGAATACAAGGATCGAGGAGCGATCGCGGACGATAAGAAGGTCATCGTGTTCAGACCGGGCACGCTGTATGAACTCGAAGATCCGGTCCCGTTCGAGACACGCTATCCCCAAGGTCTGCGATACACGACGTTAGGAGAGCTTCGAACGGCAGAAACGACCGACGATATGCTGTGACTGATCTAAATACCGCCGTTCGTATTCAGATACGATGCGGTCCGCGAATTAGTCCCGCACCACGCGCTCCGCGCCGTCCTCGACGACCACGTCCAGTCCGTGCTGGTGGACGAACGCGGCGGTGTAGTCGGGGACGACGCGCTCGGCGGCGAACCGCGCGCGCAACAGGGGCACGGCGTCGAGCAGGTCGTCGCCGTCGACCATCGACGGCGAGGACTCCAGGAACTCCACGTCGAGGTCGGCGTCGGCGCCGCGCGCCGCCAGCGTCGGGAGGCTCGGGTCCTCGAACGCGCCGTCGAAGTCGATCGGCGCGGTGAAGCCCGCGTAGTAGACCCGCCCGCGGGTGGAGGGGCCGAGCACGACCTCGTTCGTCCGGAGCTTCATCGCGGCCGAGTCGATCACGGTGCGCGAGAGCAGCGGCGCCTGCGGGGTGACGACCGCGACGGAGTCGGCGTTCTCCTCGCGGAGCAGGTGCGTGACGGTGTTGCCGGCGCGCGCGCCGAACGACGACCCGACCTGCCGCTCGAACCGGGCGTCCTCGGTGCCGCCGAGGGTGTCGGCCACGAGCGTGCGCAGCTCGGCCTCGGGGGCGGTGTCGGTGCGGTGTTCGGCGGGGAGGTCGTCGTCGACCGGGTAGTTGACGAGGAGCTCGCCGCCGGAGCGGTCGACGGCGAGGACGGCGTCGCGGAACAGCGCCTCGTACAGGTCGGCGGCCTCGGCGGTCGAGAGCGGCGTCGACTCCGCGATCCCGGTCGCGACGAGCCCCTCGCGGGGCGGCTGCACCATGACGGCGACGACGGTCATACTCGGAGGAGTCGCCCGCGCGCCTTCAAGCCGCCGTTTCGGGTCGGGACCGGGGGGATCGGAACCGGCGAACAGGCGGGGGTGCTCGGCCGCCGGCGGGGCCGGCCGCTCAGGAGAAGTCGCGCCGCATCGCGATCTCGAACCACGGACAGAGCCGGAGCTGGCGGTACAGCGACGGGTTCTCGTGGAGGTGCTCGTAGTCGACCCACAGCATCCCGCCGATCTCGTCCTCGTCGGGGTCGAGCGAGGTGTCGTCCAGGGTCACCTTCAGCACCGAGCAGACCTCCCACTCGACGCCCTCGTTGGGGTAGTAGCGCTTGTACTCGAACTTGTCCGTCACCCGGAGGTCGTCGTACTGGTCCGGGGTGATCCCCAGCTCCTCCTCGAGTCGCTGCTCGGTCGCGTCCTCCTGCGTCTGACCCTCGACCGGGTGGGAGGCGACGGTCCCGTCCCAGTGACCGTCCCACAGCCGCTTCGTCGGCGCGCGCTGGGCCAGCAGGATCCGGTCGTCGGTGTCGTAGACGAGGCAGGTGAACGCCCGGTGCCGGATCCCGTCGCCGGTGTGGGCGTCGAGCCGGTTCACCGTCCCCTGCTCCGCGTCGTCGGGGTCGACGGCGATCACGTCCTGGAGCGCGTTCTCGTGGTCCTCGTTGGCGTCGGCCCCTCCGGAGGGGTCGCCGGGGGCGGCCGCGTCCTCTGAGCTCATGGCAGGTAGGTCTGTCACCAGGGCTAATAAGCGTTCGATACGCCGTGGGGCGGGCGACGCGCCCCCGCCGTCGCCGGCGGTCCCGACCGCGGTCCGACATCGGCGGTCCCGACCGTGGTCCGACATCGGCGGCCCCGACCGCGGTCCGACGTCGGCAGCCCCGACCGCGGTTCGACGCGCTTAACCGCGTCCCGCGGCTACGTCGCGCGGATGAGTGACCCGGCGCTCGACGTCGTCGAGTTCGTGCTGACGACGCACCTCTACACGGAGAACCGCGACCTCGACGAGAACGACCTGCCCCCGCGCTTCCGACAGGTGTTCTGGTCGGACGACGCCGCCGAGGACGCCCCCGGGGGCGTCGAGCGACCGCTCAAGGCGACCAGCGAGACCACCCGAACCGCCACCGGCGTCGAACACCCGTGGGACGCGGTCTCCGACCTCCTCTTCACCCAACGCACCGAGTTCTCCGGCGAGATCTCCCTGACGCAGCCGGCGATGGCGCTGGAGTGGTACCGCGACCACGCCGACGCCGACCGGATCGCCGAGAACCCGACGATCGTCGCCGCGCTCGAACTCGCCGCGGACCTCGACGCGCCCGTGACCCACGAGGAGGCGCGCGACAGCGTCCGGCCGATCCAGGCCGACCGCGTCTGGATCGACGCCCTGCTGGAGGAGTACTTCGACGAGGACGAGGACGGCGAGATGCTCGACCTCGTCAACGTCCAGGCCCCCGAGGAGATCGAGACGACGCTCGCGGACCTCGTGCTCACCGGCGACCAGGAGGGCGAGATCCAGAAGATCGTGAAGGCGATCGAGCACCGCGAGTACCTCGCGAGCATCGGGCTCCGCGAGATCGGGAAGCTCCTGTTTGTCGGCCCGCCGGGAACCGGGAAGACGACCGTCTCGCGGGCGCTCGCCCACCAGCTCGGCATCCCGCTCGTCGAGGTGAAGATGTCGATGATCACGAGCCAGTACCTCGGCGAGACGGCGAAGAACGTCGAGAAGACGTTCGAGGTCGCCAAGCGGCTCTCCCCGTGTATCCTCTTCATCGACGAGTTCGACTCGGTGGCGAAGACCCGGCGCTCCGACGAGCACGCCGCACTGAAGCGCGCGGTCAACACCCTGCTCAAGTCGATCGACGAGGTGTCGCTCGTGCGCGACGAGGTGCTCCTCATCGGCGCGACGAACCACCCGGACCAGCTCGACGCGGCCGCGTGGCGCCGCTTCGACGAGATCGTCAACTTCCCCAAGCCGGACCGCGACATGCGTGCGGACATCCTCCGGGTCGTCACCCGCGAGATGCAGATCGCCGACTTCGACCCCGAGGAGGTCGCCGACCGCACCAGCGGGCTCACGGGCTCGGACCTCCGGATGGTGCTGCGCGAGGCCGTCCTCGGCGCGCTCACGGAGGACCGGATGACGATCACGCAGGAGGACGTGATGGAGGCCGTCGAGGACTTCGAAGAGCGCGACAACCTCAAGAACATGGACATGATCGACGGCGAGGGCGCCGAGGTGCTCGGCGAGACGGACTCGGGCGAGCAGGACCACACCCACGAGGACCAGAGCGGAGACGCCGCGCACGACCACGGCGCGCACAGCCACTCGCACGACTGACTCGGACCCGCTTTTCGGGCCGTGCGGACGAGACCCGCTCAGCCTCCCCGTCTGATCCCGACGACCGTGTAGCCGAAGCCGCGGTCGACGATCCGGGGGTCGAGTCCCGCGTCGTCGAACGCGGCCGCGAGGGCCGCGGGCGTCCGGAACCGCGACGCCATCCCGATCGCGCGCTCGGCCGCGACGAGGGCGCGTCCCAGGGGGTGCTCGGGGTCGAACTCCCGGACCACGAGCGCGCCGCCCGGCGCGAGGACCCGCGCGGCCTCCCGGATCGCGGCCTCCTGATCGGGGAGGTGATGGAACGCGTCGACGATCGTTATCGCGTCGACCGACGCGTCTCGGAACGGGAGCCGCCCCGCGTCGCCGGCGACGCCCGAGAGTCCTCGGCCGTTCCGGGCGCGGGCGAGCATGCCGAGCGAGGCGTCGACGACCGCGATCTCGGGGCCGGTCAGCGCGGCGGCCGCCCGGCCCGACCCGCCGCCGACGTCGAGCAGGCGGTCGATCGGCCGCGTCGCGTGGTCGAGCCCCGCGACCAGCGCCTCGCCGTCCGCCGGCGGCATGACGCGGTCGTACAGGGGCGCTACGCGGTCGAAAAAGCGGACGTCGCCGAGGCCGTGCATGGCGGCGATCGGCGTCGGGGCCACATAAACGGTCGCGCGTCGCTCGCGCCGGGAGGGACCGCGTTCGCCGCTCCGCATTTACGTGAACGGGCCGTGAGGCCGGTATGGAGTACGCGCTCGTCGGCGAGCCGGGCTCGGGGGCGACCCTGCGGCTCGACTACCGGGCGTTCGCCTACGCCGGCAAGTTCGTCGTCGGCGCGCCGGGCAAGGCCGCCCTCCGGACCCCCGACGGCTCGCCGGCGGTCCCGGAGTGGGAGCCGGACGAGCCCCTCCCCCCGACCGTCGAACCGGGCGCGTTCGACGACGACGTGGTCGCGGCGATCTCCTTCTCGCCCGACCGGACCGACCCCGCCCGCTGTCGGCTCCGGTACGTCACCGTCCACGTCGCGCGCCGGGGCGAGGGGCTCGGCCCGCGGCTCGTCGATCGGACCGTCGAGCGGCTCGCGGCCGACGGCTACGACCGGGTGCGGATCGCGGTGAACAACCCGTTCGCCTACGCCGCCCTGTACAAGTGCGGCTTCGCGTACACCGGCGAGCGGACCGGGCTCGCCGAGCTGGAGCTGGAGCGACCGGCCGCGGAGCCGGCCCCGGAGAGCGAGGTCGACGGCGGCGGGACGAGCGAGGAGGACGACCGGTACCGCGCCGGGCTGCGAGCGTTCCGCGAGGACGACCGCGAGCTCGACCCCCGCGAGCGGGCGTTCATCGCGGAGCGGCTCGGGGAAGACGGGGGTTAGATCAGGTCGTAATCCTCGCGGAACGTCTCCAGGGTCGCCGCGAGCACGCCGATGGCGATGGGGCCGACGAACAGCCCGGTGAAGCCGACCGAGTAGATCCCGCCGAACACGCCGAGGAGGATCACCGCGGGGTTCAGGTGCGCCTGCTGGTCGATGACGAACGGCCGGGCGTAGTTGTCGACCATCGCGATGACGAACACCCCGTACAGCGCGAGCAACACGCCCGCGGTGGTCTGGTCGATGACGACGAGGTAGGCCGCGGCCGGCCCCCAGACGAAGAACGCCCCGATCAGCGGTAACAGCGCGAGCACGGCCATCACGAACGTCCAGAAGACGACGTTCGGGATCCCGGCCGCCCAGAGGCCGACCCCCGCGATCACCGCCTGCAGCAGCGCCACGACAATGTGGCCGATCACCACCCCGCGGGTCATCGCGTCGACGCGGTCGACGAGGTCGGCGGTGACCTCCTGCGGAAGCGGACTCGTCGACCGGATCCACCGCACGAACGCCGGCCCGTCGAGCAGCGCGTAGTAGACTAAAAAGAGGGCGAGCGAGAGCCCGACCGACGCCCGGAGCGCGGTGGTGACGACCCCGCTGACCCCGCCGAACAGCGTGTTGACGAGGCTCTGTCCGACCGTCGCCAGCACGTCGCCGACCTCGACTGTCTGGCCGGTGAGCGCCGCGATCTCGGCCTCGATCGCCGCGACGTCGATGTCGGTGTTCCCCCGGGCGATCGCCGTGAGGTCGCGCACGAACACCCACGAGATGTACGCGAGCGGGAGGATGACGGCGACGATCGACGCCACGATGAGCGAGATGCCCGAGAGCATCCGACCCAGGCGGCGCGACACCGACTCTCGGACCCGGCCCGCCAGCGCCCTCCGGATCGCCCGCGACAGCCGGACGTGGAAGGGGTAGAGCACGTACGCGAGGATCGCCGACGCGATGACGTACTCGACGAACGGCAGGATGACGAACAGCGTCAGTAACGCGACGGCCCCGATGAGGAGGAGGAGGAACGATTGGCCGCGGTTCATGCCGACCACTGTCGCCGCCGGGACATAAACGTGGGCGGCTCTCGGGGCGGCGCGCGTCCGCGCCGCCTCGCGTTCGTCGCTCTCCGATCGCGCGCCCGATCGCCTCGCCCGCCTGCTCGCCCGCTACGCGCCTCCGACTCGCCTCGCCCGCTACGCGCTCGCCTCGTCCTCGTCGAGCCCGGGCGCGGCGGACGGGTCGACGTCCTCCGGCTCCTCCGTCCCGCCGCCGACCACCGTCTCGCCGTCGTCGGTCTCGACGTACACGTCGTCGGCGAAGCCGGCGAGCGCGTTCTCGTACTCCGCGGTCTTCAGCCGCTCCGGCGTCTCGGGCGCCTCGGCGACGCCCCCGACGGGCCGGAAGTCGCCGAGCGGGTCGTCGATCGTGATCCCGTGCTCGGCGAAGAACTCCTCGTAGCGCCGGTAATGCTCCTCAAGCTCGTCGCCCGGGATCTCCATCATCTCCGTCCAGCCGTGGTTGAAGAAGTCGAAGTTGGCCTGCACGTGGGTGACCTCGCGGGCCTCGGCCTCCGTGAAGCCGGCCTCCAGGGCGGCGACGTACGCGTCCATCGTCGCGTCGAAGAACTCGTCGAGGTGGTCGCGGCGCTCCTCGCGGCGCTCCTCGTCGGCCTTGTTGAGGAAGATGCTCGTGTGGAGGTCGACGAGCTTGTCGTTCGCGACGTCGCCGACGACCGGCGTCGTCAACGCCTTCTTCGCGGCCCAGTGGCGAATGTTCTGCCGGATCTTCATACGTTCCGTTCGGCGGGGACGGCCTTGAATCTGTGGCGTTCGGTCGCGCTCTGAGCCGTGCTGTGTCGGAGTATCATGATCTTCAACGCGGATGACAACCCACATTAACCCCGAATCCGAACGCCCGCCCATGAGCGATTCGTACGTGATCGTCGGGGACGGTATCGCGGGCGCGTCCGCGGCCGAGACGCTCCGCGAGCAAGCGCCCGACGCCGAGATCACGGTTCTCACCGACGAGGGGGAGTCCCTCTACAACCGGATTCTGATCAAGGAGTACGCGAAGGGGAAGCTCCCCGAGGCGCCCATCTCGATCCACCAGGAGTCGTGGTACGACGACCACGACGTCGACCTCCGGCTCAACACGGTCGTCGTCGACATCGACGTCGAGGGCGACGCGGTCCGCACCCACGAGGGCGAGACGTTCGAGTACGACTCCCTGCTGCTCGCGATCGGCGGGACCCCCCAGCAGCTCCCGGTCGAGAACGCCGACGCCGACGGGATCCACCACTTCTGGACGTTTCAGGACGCCCGCCGGATCAAGGAGAGCGTCGAGGGCGCCGAGCGGGCAGTCATCGTCGGCGCCGGCCTCCTCGGCATCGACTTCGCGGCCATCTGCGGCGCGCAGGACGTCGAGGCGAACTACCTCATGCGCGGCGACAACTGGTGGCGCTACGCGCTCTCGGAGGAGGGCGCGGAGATCATGCACGAGGCGATGCGCGAGCGCGGCGTCGAGCCCGTCTTCGGCTCCGGCGTCGACCGCTTCGAGGTCGACGACGAGGGGCACGTCGAGGCCGCGGTCGACCCGAACGGCGAGCGCTACGAGTGCGACTTCGCGGGCGTCGCTATCGGGCTGAACTTCAACACCGAGCTCGTCGAGGCGACGCCGCTGGAGCTCGACGACGGGATCGTCGTCGACGAGTTCATGCGCACCAACGTCGACAACGTGTTCGCCGCGGGCGACATCACGACGTTCGACGACCTGATCCTGGGCGACCGGGCGAAGAACGGCTCGTGGGGCTCCGCCAAGGAGCAGGGGACCATCGCCGCCCGCAACATGCTCGACTACGGCAGCGCGGAGTTCAGGTGGGTCTCCTCGTACTCGATCACGCACTTCGACTTCCCGTTCCTCTCCTTCGGCCACCCGACGCTCGGCGACGACTCGGTCGAGGCGACCACCGCCGAGGGCGAGTGGCGCCGCGTGGCCCTGAAGGACGGCAAGGTCGTCGGCGGCGTCCTCATCGGCGACCTCTCGCCGCAGTCCGCGTTCAAACAGCTCATGCGCGAGGGCCGCGACGTGAGCGACCAGACGGAAATCCTCATGGAGCCCGGCTTCTCGGTGGAGGACCTGGCGGCGACGACCGAGCAGTAGCCGGCGTCGAACCCCCGTCGCCCCGGCCTCGGCCGTCGCGCGATCTCTCGAACGTCACGCGATCCCTCGGCCGTCACGCGATCTCTCGAACGTCACGCGACCTCTCGGACATCAGTACCTTTTCACGTCCGTCGGTCGTATCTCCGCCCCTCATGGCACGCGAACCGTCGGCCGACCCGCCGTCGGCGCCGGGGGACGACTTCTTCGCCTCGTTCGTCGAGGGGTGTTCCGACCCGATCCTCTCCGTCGACGGCGACGGCGTGATCGTCTACGCGAACCCCGCCGTCGGCTCGGTCCTCGACCGCGATCCCGCCGCCCTCCGCGGGCGGCGCCTCGCGGAATTCATCCCCGAAGACCGGGACGACGAGCGCATCCGCTCGCTCCGTCGGCGGCTGTCGAGCGACGCCGATCCGGGCGACGTCGACGGTCTCACCTGTCCCCTGCGGCGCGACGACGGACGGACGATGGTGTTCTCCGTGCGGTTCCACGAGCACCGGTCGGCCGGCGAGCCCGTCTACACCGGCGTGTTCCGGGACGGGGTCGAGGAGGCGACCGCGCGCGACCTCCGGACCTTCCGCAACGTCGTCGAACACGCCGGTCACGCCGTTTACGTCACCGACACGGACGGGACGATCGAGTACGTCAACCCCGCGTTCACCGAGAACACGGGCTACGAGCCCGACGACGCGATCGGCCGGACGCCGACGATACTCAACTCGGGGGAGATGTCCGACGAGTACTTCGCGGCGCTGTGGGAGACGATCGGGTCCGGCGAGGTGTGGGAAGAGGAGATCGTCGACCGGCGGCGCGACGGCGAGGCGTACCGCGCCCACCAGACGATCGCGCCGGTGTTCGACGCGGACGGCGAGGTCTCCCGGTTCGTCGCGATCCAGACCGACGTGACGGAGAAGCGGGAGGCGATGGGCCGGCTGAAACAGCACCGCGAGATCGTCGAGGCGCTCGACGACCCGATCCTCCTCCAGAACCTCGACGGGGAGTTCGAGCTGCTCAACGAGGCGGTGAGCGAGTTCGCCGGCGTCCCCCGGGAGGAGCTGTACGGGGCCGACGAGTTCGCCTTCATGGACCCCGAGGCGGCGGCCGAGATCGCCGAGCGGAAGCGCGAGGTGCTGGAGACGGAGGCGCCGGTCGCGTACGAGACCTCGCCGACGTTCGAGCGCAGCGGCCGCGAGGCGACGTTCAGCACGCGGCGGTACCCCCACTACGACGCCGACGGCGAGCTGGCGGGTACGTTCGCGATCTGTCGCGACGTCACCGAGATGAAGCGCCGGGAGGCAGAGCTCGAACGCTACGAGCGCGCCGTCAACGGGGCGACCGACCTCATCGCCGCGGTCGACCGGGACGAGCGCTTCCTGTTCGCGAACCCGCAGTACCGGGCGTACCACGGGATCGAGACCGACGACGTGCGGGATCTCTCGATCGCGGACGTCGTGGGCGAGGAGCGGTACCCGGCCGTGAGACGGAACGTCGACCGCGCGCTGCGGGGCCGATCCGTCGAGTACCGGACGAAACGGACGCATCCGGTCCGGGGGACGCGGACGTTCGACGTCCGGTACTACCCGCTCGAAGACCCCGACGGCGACGGGGTCGCCGGCGTGGTCGGCGTGCTCCGAGACGTGACCGACAGCGAGAACCGGGCGCGCCAACTCAGCGTCGTGGACCGGGTGCTCCAGCACAACCTCCGGAACGCGCTGACGGTGATCCGGGGACGGGCGCGGGAGCTCGTCGAGGGCGCTCCCGACG
This sequence comes from Halorubrum rutilum, assembly GCF_042665015.1. Classification (GTDB taxonomy): domain Archaea; phylum Halobacteriota; class Halobacteria; order Halobacteriales; family Haloferacaceae; genus Halorubrum; species Halorubrum rutilum. The sequence continues at coordinate 152,828 of NZ_JBHTBL010000001.1, forward strand.
ACGACCGCGGCGACGACGTCGCCGAGTCGGCCGCATACATCGTCTCGCGGGCGGACGACCTCCTGACGACGAGCGAGAAGGCCCACAGCATCACCGAGATCCTGAGCGACGCGCCCGACGTGGAACCGATCGACGTCGGCCGGACCGTCGACGGGCTGGTCGCGGCGCTCGCCGACGAGTACCCGGACGCGCGGCTGACGGCGTCGACGCCGGCCGACGGGGACGCGGTCGCCTCGGGGACCGCGTGGCTCGACCGCGCGCTGGCGGAGCTGATCCGGAACGCGGTCGTCCACCACGACCGCGACCGGCCGACCGTCGACGTCGCCGTCGAGGCGACCGCGGACGCGGTCGAGGTGCGGATCGCCGACGACGGGCCGGGGATGAACGACATGAACCGCGACGTGCTCGAAACGGGCCGCGCCGTGGACGCGCTGTACCACGGGAGCGGGCTCGGCCTCTGGCTCGTCTACTGGGTCCTCCAGCAGTCGGGCGGGTCGGCGACGGTCGCGGACGCGGACCCCCGCGGAACCGTCGTGACGGTGACGCTGGCGCGCCCGGCCGAGTAGTCCCGGCGTCGGTCGGAGTAGTACCCCGGTGTCGGTCCGATCCCGGCACCGCCCCGCGAGCCCGGAACCGACGCAACGTTTATGATAAATCATGATGTATGCTATCGCATGTCAATCAGAGAGTCAGGGCGGCGGCTCCGCCTCCGCCGCACCGGTCGGATCCCGCCGGACGCGCGGGTCCGCCACTACGACGAGCTCGGCGAGGAGGCCCAGGTCCTCGTCAGGGAGCTCGCCGGGCGGCCGCGGACGGCGCCGGAGCCCGGCGAGCTCGACGACGGCGACGTCGTGAAGTTCACCGACTACTACCGAGTCCGCGCGCGCTGAGCGGTCGCGCCCAGCCTCCCCGCTCCGGCCCGCCGACCGGCCGGGTCGGACCGTCACCCCGGAAGCGAAGTTGTTTTCGCCCGCCGCGAGAACACGGATCCATGGACAGTGGCGGATCTACCGACATGACGCTCGCGTTCGAGCTGGAGGCGCTGAAGGCGCTCGCGGACCCCAACGACGTGTTCAACAACGCCCGGCAGTGGACCGAGTACGTCGGCGTCGTCAGCGAGAAGCCGACGTACGTCGTCACCAACTTCACGCGCAAACACCGCGTGCGCCAAGACTTCTTCTCGGGCCCGCGAGGCGTCGAGGAGAGCCTGGAGAACATCGCCGGCCAGTTCGACACGGACCGGCACGTCTTCGTCGGCGTCGACGAGGAGGACGAGGCGGTCGCCGAGGCCACGGGCTGGGAGTTCCTGCAGGTCGAGGACGCGGCCGAGGCCGCCGGGTGGATCCTCGCCGACGGCGAGCCGGACGAGGAGGAAGCGCCAGAGGAATCGGCGCGGGACGACTGGCCGTAGACCGGAACCGCCGGGCCCCGGACGGAGGCCGACGTACCGGCGCGTCGGACAGGTGTTTTCACGGTCGCCGAGGAAGGTGAGACCATGAGCGACGGGCACGACCACGAGGACGGCGGCGGGAGCCACGGCGATCACGACGGACACGGTCACGAGCATGGCGGCCGCGACGGACACGGCCACGACGATCACGGCCACCATCACCACGACGCCGAGTCGGTCGCGGTCGCGGTCGTGACGGTCTCCTCCTCGCGCTCGCTCGACGAGGACCCCTCCGGCGACCACGTCGCCGCCGCGTTCGAGGGCGCCGGCCACGAGGTCGCCGTCCGCGAGCTGGTCCCCGACGAGTACGACAGCGTGCAGGGCACCGTCGACCGGTTGGCGCGCCGCGAGGACACCGACGTCGTCGTGACCACCGGCGGGACCGGCGTGACGCCCGACGACGTGACGCCCGAGGCGGTGAAGGGGCTGTTCGCGAAGATCCTCCCCGGCTTCGGCGAGCTGTTCCGCCGACGCTCGGTCGAGGAGATCGGGACGCGGACGATCGGCTCGCGGGCGACCGCCGGGATCGTCTCCGCCACGCCGGTCTTCTGTCTGCCCGGCTCCGAGAACGCGGTCCGGCTCGGCGTCGACGAGATCGTCCTCCCCGAGGTCGGCCACCTCGTCGGGCTCGCCGGGCGGGGGGTCGACGAGGACGACGAGGAGGTGAAGGCGGAAGACGCGGGCGAGGACGGGACCGACGACGGCGACGAGAGCGGGGAGTCGGCGGAGGGAGACGCGGAGTGAGGCCCACGTAGCCGCGAGTCCTGGTATCTCTTTCAAACGGTCCGTTACAATTCGCACTGGGTAACTCGCGTTGCTCCCGTTGTGGTCAATCCAGGGAACTCAAGAATCGCTCAGTACAGGGTAGTAGTCTATCGGCGCTTCAGTAGCAAGAAACGAGCATAAGCGCCGAAAAGACGATTGCGAAGCCCATCACTCCGACTCCGAAAACGTAGTACGGGTTCGTGAAATCGGGACTGTTGAGGAACAGAAAGAGGCTAAAACTCGAACCCAGCAAGGCGATCACCGCAGACTGAATACTCGGATTATACCAGTCTCCGAGCAGATCCCGAACAGTCACATACATATTAGAACGATAACTTCTATTCCGGATAGCGTTTGTGGTCAGTGAAACTCCGATAAGTTTGCAGTTTTCAGCGAACGGCCGTTCAACAAAAAGTCTGGAAAGCGGATCTCGACGGAGCAGGTTACACGGACGCGAGGAAGTTCCGGATCAGGTCGTGGCCGGCCGCGGTCAACACGCTCTCCGGGTGGAACTGCACCGCCTCGATCGGGTGTTCCCGGCCCCGGATCCCCATCACGATCTCGTCGCCCTCGTGGTCTGTCGTCGCCGTCACCGCGAAGGCGTCGGGGACCTCGGTGGCGGCCAGCGAGTGGTACCGCCCGGCGCGGAACCCCTGGTCGAGCCCGGCGAACACGCCCTCGCCGTCGTGCTCGACCGGAAACGCCTTGCCGTGGATCGGCTCCGGCGCGTGGCCGACGGTCCCGCCGTACTCGTAGACGGCGGCCTCCAGCCCGAGACAGACGCCGAGCGTCGGGACCTCGGGCGAGAGCTCCCGGAGCACGTCCGCCGTCACGCCCACGTCGCGCTCGTTCTTCGGGTGGCCGGGACCGGGACTGATGATCACCGCGTCCGGGTTCGCCTCCCGGATCGCCTCCAGCGACGCGGTGTTCTTGAACACCTCGACGTCGACGGGCTCGGGCCCCGCGCCCGCCTCGTCGCCGCCAGCTTCCCCGTCCCCGCCGAGCGTCTGGTCGGAGACATACTCGACGAGGTTGTACGTGAACGAGTCGAAGTTGTCGACGACGACGACGTTCATTCGTCGACCTCCGTGCCGGCGGGAAGGGGCTCGTCCGGGCCGGCGTCGCCGGGGTCGCCGCTCGCGTCGTCGCCCTCACGGATCCGGTCGATCGCGGTCAACACCCCGTCCATCTTCTGCTCGGTCTCCTCGTACTCTGCGGCCGGGTCGGAGTCGGCGACGAGCCCGGCGCCGGCCCGGACCGTCACGGCGGTCTCGTCGGGCGAACCCGCGCCCGCCGGCGACTCGTCGAGCGTCGCGGTCCGGATCACGATGGCGAAGTCGGCGTCGCCGGTCCACGCGTAGTAGCCGACGCCGCCGCCGTACGCCCCCCGCGGCGTCGTCTCCAGGGCCTCGATGATCTCCATCGCGCGCACCTTCGGCGCGCCCGTGAGCGTGCCGGCGGGGAACGTCGCGCGCGTCGCGTCGAACGCGTCGGCGTCGGCCGCGAGCGTCCCCGTGACCGTCGACTCGATGTGCTGGACGTGGCTGTACTTCAGCACGTTCATGAACTCCTCGACGCGGACCGACCCCGCCTCCGAGACGCGGCGCACGTCGTTGCGCGCGAGGTCGACGAGCATCGTGTGCTCGGCGCGCTCCTTCGCGTCGGCGAGCATCTCGCCGGCGAGCCGGCGGTCCTCGACCGGGCTCGTCCCCCGCGGGCAGGTGCCCGCGATCGGGTTCGAGACGATCCGGTCGCCCTGCACCGACACGAGCGTCTCCGGGCTCGCGCCGACGATGCTGCGGTCGTCGTGGCGCAGCACGTACATGTACGGCGAGGGGTTCACCTCGCGGAGCGCCGCGTACAGCCCCAGCGAATCGACCTCGCCGCGGAGCTCGCGGCTCCGCGAGATCACGCCCTGATAGATGTCGCCGTCGAGCACGTGGCGCTTCGCGGTTCGGACGGCTTCCTCGTACGCCTCGCGGGGGTCGGCCGACTCCGAGTCGACCCGGATCCCGTCCGGCTCCGGCGGCGCGGCCTCGCGGAGCTCGGCGCTCACGCGCTCCGCCTCGGCGACGAGCTCGTCGTAGACGGCACCGGGGTCGTCGTCGACGCCGATGACGGGCGTGAAGACGAGCTCGGCGCTCCCCTCCTTCTCGTCGAAGACGACCGTGCGGGTCGTCAGCGCGAACTCGGCGTCGGGGAACTCGGTCTCGGGGCGCTCGACGCCGACCTCCTCCAACCAGAGGTCGTAGACCGCCTCGTACGCGAGGAAGCCGACGAACCCGCCCGAGAGGATCTGCCGGTCGGTGTCGGGGAACCCGCGCAGGCTCACGTCCGGGAACGCCGCGCGGATCCGGTCGACCGCGTCGCCCGCGTCGGGGCCGAGGTCGCTCTCGGATCCGCCCTCGGCGTCCGGGCCGCCCTCAGAGCCCTCCCCGACGAACGCCGCCGCCGGCCCGAGCCGCGTCACGTCGGTGCGGTCGGGGTGGACCGAGACGATCGCCTCCGGGTCGTACCCGACGAACGAGTAGCGCGCGTGTCGGTCGGCCTTCCCGCCCGAGGTGAACGCGCCGTCCGGGTCGCTGGAGGCGACCTTCTCGCCGGACTCCAGGAGGAACCCGTACGGCCCCTCGCCGACGAGCGTCGCGTACGCCGCGAGCGGGGTCACGTCGGCGTCGAGCGCCGCGGACGCGCGGACGACGACCGGCTTCTCCGCGTCGGCCGCGAGCTCGACGAACGCGGCCTTCGAGCGGTCGAGCGGGGCCGTCGACTCGGTCATGCGAGCTCCATCTCCCGGCCCGCGTTGGCGACGAAGCGGGCCACCGCGTTGTGGTCCTTCCGCCCGTCCGACAGCTCGACGCCGGAGGCGACGTCGACGGCGTACGGGTCGGCGACGCGGACCGCCTCGGCGACGTTGTCGGCCGTGAGCCCGCCCGCGAGGACGACCGGCGACGCGAGCCCGTCCGCCAGCTCGCCCGTCTTCGCCCAGTCGTGGGTCTCCCCGGTGCCGCCGGCGCCCGACTCGTCGGTCGAGTCGATCACGAGGGCGTCGGCGACCGCGTCGAACTCCTCGGCGCGGACCGGGTCGTCGGCGTCGACCGCGAGCAGCACCTTCCGCTCGGTCTCGGCCCGGACGTACCGGATCTCGTCGGGGGTCCACTCCCCGTGCAGCTGGAGCGCGTCGGGGCCGGTCGTCCGGACCAGCTCGACCGCGCGCTCGGCGGAGTCGGGCATCGTGACGAGCGTCGCGGTGACGAACGGCGGGACGTCGGCGAGCAGCTCGGCGGCCTTCGCGGGGTCGACCTCGCGCGCCGAGTCGACCGGCACCTCCGAGATAACGCCGACCGCGTCGGCGCCCGCGTCGACCGCGGCCCGGAGGTCCGCGCCGTCCGTGAGCCCGCAGATCTTCACCCGGGCCATCAGTCGTCGTCCTCCGCGCCCGCGGGGGGCTCCGGCTCCGACGCCGCCGCCTCCCCGCCGCACAGCGCCGCGAACTTCTCGGCGGCCGCGCCGGAGTCGATCGCCTCGGCGGCGCGCTCGACGCCCGCCGCGAGCGAGTCGGCCTCGCCGGCGACGTAGATCGCCGCGCCGGCGTTCGCCAGGATCAGGTCGCGCTTCGGCCCCGTGACGGAGCCGTCGACGATCCCGCGCAGGTCGGCCGCGTTCTCCTCGGGCGTCCCGCCCGCGACGGCCTCGATCGGGGCGCGGTCGAGCCCGAGGTCCTCCGGGGCGATCGTGAACTCGGTCACCTCGTCGCCGTCGACCTCGGCGGCGACCGTCTCGTCGTGGATCCCGATCTCGTCCATCCCCGCGCCGTGGACGACGAGGGCGCGCTCTACGGGCATGTGCGCCAGCGACCTGGCGATCGTGGGGACCAGCTCCGGGTCGTAGACGCCGAGCACCTGCGCGTCGGCGCCGGCGGGGTTGGTGAGCGGGCCGAGCACGTTGAAGATCGTCCGCATCCCGAGCTCCTTGCGCGGGCCGATGACGGCCTTCATCGCCGGGTGGAAGACGGGCGCGAGCATGAACCCGATTCCGTCGGCCTCGATCGCGTCCTCGACCGCCGGGGGCTCGGCCTCCACGTCGGCGCCCGCGACCTCCAGCACGTCGGCGCTCCCGGAGGATGAGGAGACGGAGTAGTTGCCGTGCTTGGCGATCGGGACGCCGGCGCCCGCCGCGACGATCGCGGCGGTCGTCGAGACGTTGATCGTGTCGTAGTCGTCGCCGCCCGTCCCGCAGGTGTCGACGAGGGGGTCCCGGTCCGGCTCGATCGTCCGGGCGGCGTCGCGCATCCCCCGCGCGAAGCCGGCGATCTCCGCCTCGGTCTCGCCCTTCGCCCGGAGGGCGGCGAGGAGGGCGCCGATCTGCGCCTCCGTGGCCTCCTCGAAGACCAGCCGCGCGGCCTCGCGCGACTCCTCGAGGGTCAGATCCGTCCCGTCCGTCACGCGTTCGACCGTGTCGTTGATATCCATGATGTTCACCGATGTATTACTTCGCGTTGTGATGTACAAGTCTGTACACCAATTTAACGCTGTCGCCGCGGTGTCACGCCGTCGCACGGGCCTCGTACGGCGGCCGCCGTCGCGCGGTCCCCGCCGTGACATCGCCGGAGACGGCTCTCGCGGCGGGGGGCGAACGCCGCGGGCCCCGAGCGCGGCTCACTCGACGTCGAGCGACGTCTCCCCGTCCGCCTCGACGACGACCACGGGGACCTCGGCGTCGTCGATCACGGTGTCGGTCGTGGAGCCGAAGACGAACCGGCCGACGGTGCCGGTGGTGGGCGCGCCGACGACGACGAGGTCGTAGTACGGCGACTGCTCGACGATGGCGCCGGCGGCGGTGCGGTCCTCGACGAGCCACCGGTCCACCCGGTCGAAGTCGCCGAGGCGGTCGCGGGCGGCCGAGAGGAGCCGGTCGCCGGCCGCGGCGTACTCGTCGGCGTCGGCCTCCCCGTCGACCGCGGTCGCGTCCCCGTCGACGAGCGCGCGGTCGGAGGGGACGACGTGGAACAGTTCGAGCCACGCGTCGGTCGCGTCGGCGACCTCGCGGGCCACGTCGACGGTCGCTCCGGTGTGAGGCCCCGCGCCCACGGCCACGAGGATCGACGACACGCGGTCCGGTCGGGCGGCGCGCTCGATCCCCTTCAGCCGGGCGTGTGCCGCGGTCGGCGTCGACGCGGCCGCCTCCCTGACGGCCGGCTCGACGACGGGCTCGCCGACGCCGTCGCCGACCGTCGGCGCCTCGGCGCTCGCCTCGTCCGCGTCGCTCCCGTGCATGCGTGTACCGTCAGACGCGCGTCCGATAAATCCCGTTGGTCCGAACCGGTTCGCGGGAACGACCGCCGCGGGCCGGTCAGTCTCGGAAGAACTCCTCGCGCTCGAACGGCTCGTCCTCGCCCTCGACGGCGACCACGTCGAGCGCGGTGACCGCGGCCCCGACGCCGAGCAGCCCGGCGAGGCTCGGCTCGGTGCGGCCCTCGTCCCCCGAGATCAGCTCCTTGATGTAGAGCCCGCCGGCGCCGCGGATCTCGACGGTCGCGTGGCGGGCGTCGACGCGCTCGGCGGTCGCCTCGTACACGTCGCGCTCGCGGGTGCGGCTCGCGCGGCGGTGGTCCACCCGGTTCGGGGTGTACTGCTCGACGGTCGTCCCCTCCAGCTCCTCGATCGCGGCCGCGAGGGCGTCGGCGTCGACGTCGGCGTCGAAGGTCACCTCGGCGCGGTAGCGCTTGGCGGCGTCGAGCTCCTTCACGCGCTCGACGGCGTCGTACGTCGCGAGCCGCAGGCCCTCGACCTCGACGGCGCCGTCGGCGAACGCGTTGATGTCCGACTGCAGGCGGTCGGTGTCGACCCGGCGCCGACGCGGCTCCTCCACCTCGACCACGAACGGGCGGCCGGTGCCGAGCATGCGGGCGTCCACGTCCTCGCGGCCCGCGCCGTGGAACGTCGCCTCCGTCCCGTCCATCACGTCCTCGACGATCGGCGCGGTGTACTCCTCGACGCTGTCGTCGTAGAGGTAGCCGGAGCCGCCGCAGTGGTCGCAGGGGTCGGCGCCCCGCCGGCCGGAGCCCTCGCACTCGCGGCAGGGCCACTCGGTCTGCGGGATGTCGCGCTCCAGCTTCCGGTAGCGCCCGTAGACGAACGCCGAGTTCACCTTCGCGTCGACCTCGTCCTCGGCGAGGTCGATCGTGAACTGCACGTCCGGGCGGTCGAACGAGACCTCCGCGCCCGTGAGCCGGCCGACCCGCTTGCCGACCTCGCGGTTGAACTCCGACTTGAACGGCTCGCCCGCGTCCTCGTCGAGGCCGGCGTCCGCGCGGAGGAGGGCCTCGTTCTCCTCGATCAGCGGCGGCGGGCGCGTGCCGACGTTGTAGGTGGCGAACTCGGTCCCCTCGACCGCCTCGGCGGCGCGCTCGGCCCACGCGTCGAACTCGGTGCACCGGCCCTCACAGACCCAGCAGTCCGCGGTGTTGACCGGCTCGTGGTCCTCGTCGTCGCGCAGCGCGAGCGAGACGCGCAGCGCCGACCCGCGCTCGGCGTTCGACAGCCCGAAGCTCCGGTCGGCGACGAGCCGGCCGAGACAGGCGTCGCAGACCGGTCCCGTCCCGGTCGCCCGCGCCGCGACCTCCAGTACGTCCATACGCCCTCCAGCGCCCCGCGTGGTAACTGTCTTACTACATCGCGGGCGGGCCGGACCGGACCCCCGGACCCCCCGCCGCTCCGCCCTCCCGGCCGACTTAAGGGGATCCGATTCGTTTCGCCGGGCGTGAACGAGCCGGGGTCGCGGGAGGCGAAGCTGGAGCTCGGCGTCGAGCTGCTCGCGCACCTCGAACGCGAGGAGCTGGCGCTGCCGGACGCGGTCGACCGGATCGAGACGGTGACGACGAGCCCGGCGCTCACCCGCGACATCCTCGACGCCGCCGAGAAGCGCGGCGTCATCGAGCGCGATGGCGCCCGGCTCAGGATCCGGCGCGGCGGGACCTACGTGAACTACGACAGCCAAGTCGTCCGGCGCGAGGGCGAGTTCGAGTGCCGCCGGTGCGGGACCGCCATCTCGACCGGTCACTTCGTGAACCTGGACGCGGGCGAGCTCGGCCCCTTCGGCTCCTCGTGCGTCCGGAAGGTGACCGGCCGCGACGGCGACGGTGGGTGAGTTCGATGCGAGCGACGAGGGCGGCCGCCTGCGGGAGGTGAGAAAGCGGAGGTGGTACCTTAGGTGTGTGGTCTTGGCCACACCTCTAACCGCCAACCGACCCCCCGGCGTCGGTTCGGCGTCAACGAGCAGCTCGTCGAGTCCGGATCCGCGTTTGTGTTACGGTCGAGATCGTCGCGAACCCGCCGGTCGGAAGGGTCGATCGAGGCAAAACGGCCGGGAAAAGAGCCTCCAGATAGTGTTGCCATTCACGAGGGGCCGCGCTACCGGAGCGTCTGGCCCTTCCCCCACGCGCTCCGCACCGGCCGGATCTTTGGACCCGACGCGTCACAGTAATGCGATACCGCACTTTTCGACCGCCACGAACCGCGACCGACGACGGGTCGGTCTCAGTTTTCGAACTGGTCGCTTGCGGGGCACATCGAACCGTTCCCGACTCAATGAGAGTAGTGAGCCGAGACGCGAAGGCGCGACGGGATCCGCGCGAGCGAACGCAGTGAGCGAGCGTGGGGACAGTCGCGTCCGTGACTGAGCGAAGCGAAGGAACGGGCGCGACGGGATTTGAACCCGCGGCATCTTGGTCCGGAACCAAGTGCTCTGTCCGCTGAGCTACGCGCCCTCACGACCGGCTACCCGCGGCGCGCGTTTAACGCTTCTGACTCGGTGCGTCGAGACCGCTCGACGGCGGCCGCTCGGCAGTGCTCGGAGTCGCGCGACCACCGTCACCGCTCGCGGCTCGCCGTTCGCTGCCCCGCCGTCTCCGGGTCCTCTCGCCGAGTATCTATTCTGATATCCGCGGCGCGGAGGTTTATACCCGTCCGTCCGTAGCGTGGACAGAACGCTCGTGACCCTCCGTCCCAGCGACCGACCGTCCGCTCCGCGGGGCGACGCCTCCCGCGACGACGAGCGGCGGACGCGCCCGGAACGGGGGCGCTCGACGACCGACGGGGGACCGAGTTCCGACCCGGCGCCCGAGCCGGGGGCGGTCGACGCGGCGGACGGTGCGGCCGCGGTCGACCCCGGTTCCGACCGCTTCGTCGCGGCGGTCGCCGTCGACGGCGAGGTCCTGTTCGCCGGTCCGTCGGTGCCGGCGGTGCTCGGCGTCGAACGCGAGGCGCTGCTCGGCGAGGACCTGCTGGCACGCGTCCACCCGAACGACCGCGACCCCGTCTCCGACGCGCTCTCCGCGGTCGCGACCGACCGGACCGTCACCCATCGGCTCCGGCACGCGAGCGGCGGCTTCGTCTGGGTCGAGTCCGTCGTCGACGAGGAGCTCGCGCCGGAGTTCGGCGGGCGCGTCGTCACCGCCCGTCGGGTCGACGTCGACCGCGCCTTCCCGGAGCGGTTCCGGCAGTTCCTCGAATACGGGACCGACCTCGTCACCGTCGTCGACGCCGACGGCCGGGTCCGGTACGAGAGCCCGTCCGTCGAGGAGGTGCTCGGCTACGAGCAGGGGTCGACGGTCGGCCGGTCGCCGCTCGGCTACGTCCACCCGGACGACCGCGAGCGCGTGACGGAGCGGTTCTATCACGCCCTCGACGACCCCGAGGCGGCGCCCACCATGGAGTACCGGTACCGCACCGCCGACGGCGACTGGGTCTGGCTGGAGTCGCGGACGCGCTCCCTGCCGGACGACGCCGCGGTCGGTCGCCTCCTCGTCAACTCCCGCGACGTGAGCGACCGGAAGGCGCGCGAGCGCCGGCTCGCCGACCGCAACGAGCGGCTTGACCGGTTCGCGGGCATCGTCTCGCACGACCTCCGGAACCCGCTGTCCGTGATCCGCGGGTCGATGGAGATGGCGCGGCTGAAGGGGGACACCGACCCGCTGGAGCGCGGCGAGCGCGCGGTCGACCGGATCGACCGGCTCGTCTCCGAGCTGCTGACGCTCGCCCGACAGGGGTCGGGGATCGACGAGCCGACCGAGTTCGACCTCGAAGGGGTCGTCCGCGACGCGTGGGCCACCGCGGGGAGCGAGGACGCGACGCTCGTCGTCGGCGCCGACGCCCGGGTCCGCGGCGACCGCGGGCGCCTGCGGCAGGCGCTGGAGAACCTCTTCCGCAACGCGGTCGAACACGCCTGCGAGGTCGACGCCGACCTCACGGTCGTCGTGAGCGCGACCGACGGGGGGGTGATCGTCGCCGACGACGGCGCCGGGATCGACCCGGCGCACCGCGAGGACGCCTTCGAGCCCGGCTTCACCACCACCCCCGACGGGACGGGTTACGGCCTCGATATCGTCCGCGAAATCGTCGAGTCGCACGGCTGGACCGTCGAGCTCCGTCCGGACGCGGACCCCCCGCTCCCGCCCGGAGCCCCCCGTCCCGACGGCGCGTGCTTCGCGATCGAGGCGCCCGGTCCCGACGCGGTCCCGGGGACCGAGCCGTGGATCGACGGCTGAGGCGGCCGGACCGTCCGGCGACCGCTCTCGGGGTCCGCCGTCCCGTCGCGTTTATTCCTCCCGCCCGCCAACTCCGACCGTGATACCCGTCGACGCCGCGATCCGCCGGGTCGAGCGCGCGGACCTGCTCGCGGTAGTGCGGATCGAGCGGGCGTGCTTCGCGGACCCGTGGCCGTACGACGCCTTCGAGCGCCTGCTCGACGAGCCGGCGTTCCTCGTGGCCGAGCGCGACGACGGGGTGGTCGGCTACGTCGTCGCGGACGCCACGCCGAACCACGGCCGCGACATCGGCCACGTCAAGGACCTCGCGGTCCACCCGGAGGCGCGGGGCGAGGGGCTCGGACGGGGCCTCCTCCGCTCGGCGCTCGCGCGGCTCCGCGGCGTCGGCGTCGCGGTCGTGCGCTTGGAGGTCCGCGAGAGCAACGCGGTCGCGCGGTCGCTGTACGCGGACGAGGGGTTCGAGCCGGTCCGCCGCGTCTCGAACTACTACCGGGACGGAGAGGACGCCGTCGTGCTCGTCGTCGACCTCGCCGAGTGGGCGACGGGAGCGTGATCGTCCCCGGCGCTCGTCGACGCTCGCTCACCCGCGAGCGTCCGCGTTTGACAAGGCTTAGTGCGCGCGGCGCGAACCGATCGGTATGAGTTCGGTTCCCGAGCGGGCGGAGATCGACGAGGCGTACAAGTGGGACCTCCGCGGGATCTACGCGGACGACGAGGCGTGGGAGGCGGCCTACGAGACGGTCGCCGACCGGATCGACGAGCTGCGCGACTACGAGGGACGCGTCACCGAGGACGCCGCCACTCTCTCGGAGCTGCTCGAACTCCGCGAGGAGATCTTCCGCGAGCTCCGGCAGGTGGCGACGTACGCCCGCCTCCGCAGCGCCGAGGACACCCGGAATCAGGAGTATCAGGCGATGTCGGCCAAGGCGTCCTCGCTGGGCTCCGAGGCGTCGAGCGCGGTCTCGTACCTCGAACCGGAGCTCCAGACGCTCACGGAGGCCGACGTCGAGGCCTTCGTCGACGACGAGCCCGCCCTCGCGGCGTACGAGCACTACCTCGACGACGTGTTGCGGATGAAAAACCACACGCGCTCGGCGGAGGTCGAGGAGGTGCTCGCCGACCTCTCGGAGGTCACCGACGCGCCGAGCGAGATCTACTCGATGTTGACGAACGCCGACATGACCTACGGCGTCGTCGAGGACCCGGACGGAGAGGACGTGGAGATCACGCAGTCGAACTTCACCAAGCTCCAGACGAACCCGGACCGAGCGTTCCGCGAGCGCGTCCACGAGACGTTCTACGAGCAGTGGGGCGACGTCCGCAACACGGTCGGCACCTCCCTGGAGAAGGCCGTCCGCGAGCACGCGACGAGCGCCGAGATCCGCGGCTACGACAGCGCCCGCGCCGCCGCGCTCGACGGCTCGAACGTCCCGGTCGAGGTGTACGACACCCTCGTCGAGACGGTCGACGACAACCTCGACGTGCTCCACCGGCACGCGGAGCTGAAGGAGCGGGCGCTCGGCGTCGACCAACTCGAAAGCCACGACCTCTACATGTCGCTGACGGGCGACCAGGGCCCGGACGTCGAGTACGACCGGGCGGTCGAGTGGGTGACCGAGGCGGTCGCGCCGCTCGGCGAGGCGTACCAGGACCGGATGGCCGAGGGGCTCGACTCGCGGTGGGTCGACGTGTACGAGAACCGCGGGAAGCGCTCCGGGGCGTTCTCCTCCGGCACCTACGACACCCAGCCGTACATCATGATGAACTACCAGGACGACATCGCCTCGCTGTTCACGCTGGCCCACGAGCTCGGCCACTCGATGCACTCCGAGCTGGCAGCCGACGCCCAGCCGTGGCACGACGCGAGCTACGAGATCTTCGTCGCGGAGATCGCCTCCACGGTCAACGAGACCCTGCTCACCCACCACCTGCTCGACACCGTCGAGGACGACGAGCTCCGCACCCACGTGCTCGACGAGTACCTCGAACGCTTCCGCTCGACCCTCTTCCGGCAGACGATGTTCGCGACGTTCGAACAGGAGATCCACGAGCGCGTGGAGGCCGGCGACGCGCTCACCCCGGACGCCTTCGACGAGCTCTACGCCGACCTGAAGGGCGACTACTACGCGCCCGCCGAGCTGACCGGCGGCATCGAGCGCGAGTGGGAGCGGATTCCGCACTTCTACTACGACTTCTACGTCTACCAGTACGCGACCGGCATCTCCGCGGCCGCCGCGATCGTCGAGCGCGTCCTCGACGAGGGCGAGCCCGCCGCCGCCGACTACCGCGAGATGCTGAAGGCCGGCGGCTCCGACTACCCCCTGAACGTCGTCGAACTCGCCGGCATCGACATGGCCTCGCCCGAGCCGATCGAGGCCGCCGTCGGGATCTACGACGACTACCTCGACGAGATCGCGGCGCTGCTCGACCTGGAGTAACGGCCGCGTTCGGGCCTCGTCCGGCCGGACGAGCCACACAAGGCCTTTATTCCGCTCGGCTCTACCCGCTCGGCGCGATGGACCGCAGGCTCCTCGCCGTCCCAGGCGCCCTCCTCCTCCTCGTCCTAGTCGCGGACGTGAGCGTCGTCGGCTGGCGGGCGGCGTTTTACCCGGGACTGGGGCTCAACCAGCACCCGGCCGTGAACGCGGCCGACCTCCCCGCGCGGTGCGCCGACGCCGCGGTCGCCCTCGCCGACGGGAACAACGTCTCGATCCGCGGATATCGGATCGCCCCCGGGTCCGTTGACCTCCTCCTAGAACACACGTCGGCCGTCGGGGAGTGGGCCATCGGCGAGACCAACTGCGCGGACCGCCTCGCCGGGGTCGACAATCTGCGCGTCGACGGGGAGTCGTACGGGGTCCTCGGAAGCTACTCGCGCGACCGGCTGGACCGAACCCCGCTGGCCGGGCTGGCGAGGCTCGGAAGCGGGATCGCCGGCGTCGCACTGCTCGCGGTCGGGCTCTTCGCAGCCGTTCACCGGGATTCCGGGTGACGGCCTCGTCGCGTTCCGACGAGACTATTTAAGTAACAGCGGTGGCGCGTGCCGACGAGCAGCCGGCAGGCTGCGAGTCGCACGCGCGAGGGAGTCGCGAGCGCTTTTAAGCGCGAGCGACGAGGCTGGGGAGGTGTGAGGCGCTGTGCGGTTGCGGTCGGGCGGGACTCAAAGGGGCAGCCGCGAGGCGGGCGCAGGTGATGCAAGGACCGCAGGGAGCGAGCACCGCGAGCGACCGAGGACCGCAGCGAGCGTGCGCCCGCCTCGCGGCTGGGGCTTTGGCGGTGTTCGCCCCTGATCTGCGATGAGTCATTTATAACCGAGCGACTGGGGCCTTGGAAGTATCTCCCACCGATCTGCGAGTGGCGATTTATAAATAAGCGACCGACTCACCGGCGAGAGTCGTCCCCGCGCCGTCGACTATTTATAAATAATCGCTGTCCCGGCACCGATTTACCCCTTCCCCGCGACGTATCCAGTACTCATGGACGAACGCGTACGCGAGCACGCCGAGGTGCTCGTCGACTGGAGCGCGCGGGTCGAGGCCGGCGACGACGTCGTCGTCAGCGTCGCCGAGGACGCCCACGACCTGGGCGTCGCCGTCGCCGAGGCGCTCGGCGAGCGCGGGGCGAACGTCACGACGCTGTACGGCTCCGACGAGCTTTCCCGGGCCTATTTAAAAGGCGCCGAGGCGAGAGCTGACGGCGACCGCAGCGGCGACAACCCCGACGACGACCCCGACGACGATTCCGCCGCCGACCCCGACGACCCCGGCGGAGTCCCCGACTTCGACGACGACCCGGCGGTCGACCGCGCGATCTTCGAGGCCGCCGACGCCTACCTCCGGATCGGGGGCGGGCGCAACACCACCGCGAGCGCCGACGTGGCGAGCGAGACGCGGCAGGCGTACGCCAAAGCGAGGAAAGGCGTCCGCGAGGCCCGGATGGACACCGACTGGGTGTCGACGGTCCACCCCACCCGGAGCCTCGCCCAGCAGGCGGGGATGGCGTACGAGGAGTATCAGGAGTTCGTCTACGACGCCGTCCTCCGCGACTGGGAGGCGCTCGCGGCCGAGATGGCCCGGATGAAGGAGGTCCTCGACGCGGGCGAGGAGGTCCGGATCGTCACCGAGCGCGACGGCGCGCCCGACACCGACGTGGCGATGTCGATCGCGGGTCGCACCGCGGTCAACTCCGCCGCCTCCGTGGCGTACGACTCCCACAACCTCCCGAGCGGCGAGGTGTTCACGGCGCCGTACGACGCCGAGGGCGAGGCCTTCTTCGACGTGCCGATGACGATCGACGCGACCCGCGTCCGAGACGTGCGCCTCGTCTTCGAGGGCGGCGAGGTCGTCGACTTCTCGGCGGAGGCCGGCGAGGACGCGCTCGCGAGCGTGCTCGACACCGACGCGGGGGCCCGGCGGCTCGGCGAGCTCGGGATCGGGATGAACCGCGGTATCGACCGCTTCACCGACTCGATCCTCTTCGACGAGAAGATGGGCGACACGGTCCACCTCGCGGTCGGCCGCGCCTACGACGCCTGCCTCCCGGCGGGCGAGTCCGGCAACGACAGCGCGGTCCACGTCGACATGATAAGCGACGTGGGCGAGCGCTCACGGCTGGAGGTCGACGGCGAGGTCGTCCAACGCGACGGCGCCTTCCGGTGGGAGGAGGGGTTCGAGGGGTAGCTCTCGCCGGCCGCGACGCCCCCGGCGGGATTGTCGAACCGCTATCGCGCCGGCGACCGCCCGGCCGCGTCGATGACCGTCGTCGCGTCGCGCACCGCGTCCCACTCCTCGGCGCACGGCACGCAGAGGTAGTAGGCGAACCCGTCGACGTCGTGGTGTGAGACCGACGCGTCCTCGCTGCAGCGTTCGCAGTTCATACCCGGCGGATACGCGAAAATAAATATATGCCTTGTGGTCAAATTATCGGAGCGCGTCGAGGTCGAACTCGAAGGCCGCGACCGGGACCTCCAGGTCGTGTTCGACGAGGACCGCGGGATGCACCTCGCCGATCACGCCGACCCGCTCGCCGTCGATCTCGACCGCGGCGGTCCGACCGTCGATGAACGACGGGTGCTCGGTGCGGGGCGTCGCCAGCTCGGCGCCGAAGTCGTCACAGACCGCCTGCAGGCGCCCCTTCGCGGCCTCGTAGGAGGCGTCGCGGCGGGCGACCGCGCCGGCGACGTGGCGCCGCTCGGCGACGCTCGTGTTCGCCGCGTCGTCGCGCTCGGCGACGAAGCCGACCTCCGCGACGTCCTGCGGGTACGCGTTGTGCGTGTTCCGCTCCAACAGCATGACGAGCGAGGGGAGCGCCCACGTGCGGAGCTGGGTGTACTCCTCGCTGTACGGCTCGGTGATCTCGACGGGGTCGCCGCCGCCGAAGGCGTCGGTCCCCGGCTCCAGGTTCATCCGGTCGTAGTTCTCCGTCCCGCTCGTCATGTGGAAGTTCAGCAGGTCCTCGAAGCCGAGCCCGACGAGGCTCGTCCGGACCGCGTCCTCCAGTCGGGAGCGCTCGTGGCGCCCGCCGACGGTCCCCACGTCGGGGTAGCGCGGCTCCAGCTCGTCGAAGCCGTACGCGCGTCCCACGTCGTCGACGAGGTCGAGCGGGTGGAGCACGTCGACGCGGTACGGCGGGATCTCGGCCTCGTAGGTGACGTCCTCGTCGAGGGTGTAGGAGGCGTCGAGCCCGGCGCGCTCGAAGCAGTCGACCACCTCCTCGGGCTCGAAGTCGACGCCGAGCAGCGTCTCGATCCGGTCGTGGCTCACCGACTTCTCGTCGGTGTCGAAGTTCGGACGGACGAGCTCGGCGCCGTACTCGTCGGGAGCGGCCGCGCCGTCGGCGTAGGTCACCTCGACCTCCTCGATCGTCGCGCCCCGCGCCGAGAGCGCGTAGCAGACGATGTTGCACATCCGGTCGATCGTCCACTGGTCGGTGCCGGTGAGCTCGACGAACAGCTCGCGCGAGCCCGTCGTCACCTCGGTGCGCTTCCCGTTGATCACGGGCGGGAACGAGAAGAGGCCGAGCTCGTCGTAGATCGCGGGGTACCGCTCCAGGTCCTCGACGAGGTCGGCGTACGTCCGGCCCGTGTCGTGCTCGTCGAGCACCGCGGCCGGGGTCAGCTCGTCGTTCGCGTCCAGCGGGACGAACGTGTCGCCCTCGGGGTCGACGCCGCGGTAGGTGATCGACGGCTCGGACCCCTCCTGGAGCGGCGCGCCCTTGATCATCGCGAGGTCGTGGATCCCGATCGCGCCCTTGGCGCGGCCGCGGCCCATCGTCGCGTGGAGCTTCTCCTGGAGTTGGATGAGGGATTCCAGCGCGCCCTCGTCGAGGTCGACCCCGCGGACCACGGCGCCCGTGACGTAGGGGCGCTCGTCGGGGACCGTCTCGTCGACCTCGATCGTCCACTCGGGGTCGTTCGTCTCGGGGACGTAGACGCCGCGGTCGTCGCCGTAGTGGTAGCGCAGCGAGCGCGCGACCCCCTCGACCGAGAGCCGGTCGAGCCGGTCGGGCGCGAACTCGAACTGGAGGAGGCCGTCGTCGGTCTTGCCCTCGAACTCCAGGCCGAGCCCGAACAGGTCCTCCTTGAACTCCTCGTCGGTCGCGTCGGTGCGGCCGGTGAGCCCGCGCAGCTCGTCGGTGTCGATGTCGACGACGGGCATCAGTAGCTCACCTCCGCGTTCCGCAGGAAGTCGATGTCGGCCAGCGTCCCGTGGAGGTCGCGGATGTCCTCCGCGCCCGTCGTCAGCATCGCGAGCCGTTCGAGGGCGAGCCCCCACGCCATCACGTCGCAGTCGACGCCGAGCGGGCCGGTGACCTCCTCGCGGAAGACGCCGGAGTTGCCGATCTCGATCTCCTCGCCGGTCTCCGGGTGCTCGCCGAACAGCTCGAAGGAGGGCTCGGTGTATGGGTTGTAGTGGGGCTTGAACCGGATGTCCGTAATTCCGAACTGCCGGTAGAACTCCTCGAAGGTGCCCATCAGGTCGCGCACCGAGAGGTCCTCGGCCATCACCCACCCCTCGATCTGGAAGAACTCCAGGAGGTGCGTCGGGTCGAGGGTGTCGTTGCGGTACACCTTCTCGACGGAGAAGTAGCGCTGCGGCGGCTCCAGCTCCGCGCCGGCGACCCCCGAGAGGTACCGCATCGACAGCGAGGTGGTGTGGCCGCGCAGGGCGACCTCGCGGGCGAACGCCTCTGACCACGGCGAGTGGTAGCCGTCGCCGTCCTCGCCCCACCCCTCCCGGTGGGCCGACTCGACCCGCCGGATCAGCTCCTCCGGAATCTCGTCCATCGGGTCGACGTCCAGCGCGAACCGGTCCCAGTGGGTCCGCGCCGGGTGGTCCTGCGGCATGAACAGGCAGTCGTTGATCCAGAAGTCGCTGTCGGCGTGGGGGCCCTCCATCTCCCGGAACCCCATGCCGACGAGGACGTCCTTCACGCGGTCGGCGGTCCGGCGGAGCACGTGCTTCCGGCCGCCGGAGACGCCGGGCGCGTCGGCCTCCACGTTGTACGCGGAGAACTCCACGTCGCGCCACTCGCCGCTGGCGAGCAGCTCGGGCGTGAGCTCCGAGACGGTCTCCGTCGCCTCGACGCCCGTCATCAGCGCGTCGACGCCCTCGTCGGTGAGCGTCACCGACCGGGTGACCGACTCGCCGCGGTCGACGAGTCCGCGGGAGTCGAGCCGTTCGAGGACCGCGTCGTCGGCGTCCGGGGTCTCACCGTCGGCGAGGGCCGCGAGCGCGGCCGCCTCCGGGTCGGCGTCGGGGGCGGCGTCGGGGTCGACGCGGAGCTCGCCCGAGTCGATCGAGCCGAACCCCTTCCGCGCGAAGTTCGAGAGCGCGATCTCGACCGCGGGGCCGTCGAGGTCGGCCTCGCCGATGACCCGCCCCATCGAGACCGGCGCCTCGTCGGCGTCGAGCGCGAGCCCCGCCCGGTAGAGCCGCGTCTCGGGGAGCCCGTCGTCGACGTAGCGCCGCCCCTCGTCGGTGAGGTCCAGGGTCTCGGCGGCGGTCTCGACGACGGACAGCAGTCCCTCGTCGCGGAGGTCGAAGGCGGCGCCGACGACCGTCTCGGGCTTCAGCCCGGTCTCCGCCGCGATCTCGTCTATCGTCCGTTCGTCCGTCGCGCTCGCGGCCTCGAGGACCGCGAGCTGTCGTTCCGGGAGTCGCATTCGAGTTGTATCCATACGCGTGTGGCTGGTTGGTAACGGTTCCGGCACGTCGCCGTCGCGGGGCGGCGCGGGGGGCGCGGAGAGCGCGGAACGGCGCGGGGCGGTTCGACTCCTCCCCCGCCGCCCTCTCTCCGTCGTCTTCTCTCCATCGTCTCCTCGCCGCCGATCCGCGCGGTTTCGCCGTCCGACCGCGGGACGGGTCCGCCGCGCGCCGATCAGTCGAAAAAGAGCTCGAACGCGTCGCCGTCGACTCTCCGGGCGATCCCAGCCGTGGCGCGTTCGAGTGCCATGCGAAAACGTCTCACACAAACGCTGTTAACCGTTTCGCTCCGGCCGACCGACCGGTCGAGTCAGTCGAATTATCAGTTCTGATTAACGACGGGGGGCGTTTATATACCGGTTCGGCGAACTGCCGGGTATGAGCAGTGTTCCGACGGGCGCTTCCGACGCCGGCCCGCTCCGCGGTGCGGTCCGCGTCGCTCACGGCCGCGACGACCGCTCCCCGAGCCGCGCGGTCGTCGAGGCGATCGCCGACCTCGCCGGCGTCGAGCCGACCGCGCTCGCCGACGAGGCGGACATCGTCCTGTACGACCACGTCGACCCCGACGCGCTCGACTCGCTCGTCGGGGGCGGTCCCGACGCCGACGTCTCCCTCTCGTTCTCCGTCGCCGAGTACGACGTGCGGGTCGACCGCGACGAGGTCGTCGCCCGACCGGCCGAGTAGCGCCGACACCGACGCGCCTCGCCCGTTCAGCGCTCGCCGTCCGCCCGTTCTCGAAGCGCCGCGATCCGGTCGCCGAGGGGCGGCTGCACCTCGAACCACGTCGACCAGTCGCCCGTCTCGGGCTCAACCCCGCGGATCGCGGCGGCGCGCTCGAAGGCGTCGGCGACGCGCCCCGCGCCGACCGCGTCCGCGGCGCGGTCGTCGGCCGCGTACTGCACTCGCCGCCCGACCCAGAACGCGGCGAGCCCCACGGCGACGAGCGACGCGAACCCGGCCTGAAACGGCACCGCGACCGTCACGATCGCCGCCAGCACCGCGAGCACCGCCGCGACGGCGACCGCGCGGAACTCGCCGTAGTACGTCTGGACGCGTCCCGCCTCCGCCGCGAGGAGGCCGATCGCGACGTCCTCGTCGAGGTCGTCGAGCACGCCCTCCGTAATGAACAGGACCCGCCTGCCGGGCGGGCCGCGGACGCCGACTTCGACCCGGCCGACGTTCGACCCGTCCTCGCCCTCGTCAGCCGTCGATTCGGCGTCGGTCTCGATCGCGACCCGTTCGACGTCGAGCCCGGCGGTCTCGCGGAGGGAGGCGAGCCGCGCGCGTTCCGCGTCGGTCGGCTCCCGCAGGTCCCGGAAGCGGTCGGCCGCGTAGAGGGGGCCGACCTCGATCACGAGGAAGGCGACGACGGCGACGGCGACGAGGAACGCGGCCGTGAGCATGACTCCCGGTCCGCCCCCGATCGGGTAAAACGACCCGATGTCCTCGCGCCGGACGACCCGTCAGCGGGGGACCCGCCCGGCCAGCTCCTCGATCGCCCGCGCGGCGTCGCCGTCGGGCGCGGCGTCGACGACCGGCCGCTCCGCGGCGACGGACCGCCCGACTCGCGGGTCGGCGGGGACCGCCGCCGCCGGCGCTCCCAGCGCGTCGGCGACGGCGTCCGTCGGCGGCTCCTCGGTCACTCGATTGACGGCGCAGCCGACGAGTCCGGCGTCCAGCTCGCGGGCGAGCTCCCGCGTCCGGATCGCGTCGGCCAGCGCGAACGCCCGCGGGGAGACGACCAGCAGACACGCCCTCGCGACCGCGAGCGGGACGCCGGCGTCCGCGCGCCGGCCGGCCGGACAGTCGAGGACGACGGTTCCGTGTTCCCGCTCGATCGCGGCCGTCGCCGCACCCAGCGCCGACAGGTCGGCGGCGCGGGCGCCGGCGAGCGTCCGCCCGCAGGGGACGATGTCGACGGGGCCCGTTCGAACGATTTCCGTCGGGTCGGCGCGCCCGGCGAGCACGTCGTGGAGGTCCGGGCCGCGACCGCCGGGGAGGTCGGCCATGCCGAGGTCCGCGTCGACGACGACCGCGTCGAGCGCGGCGGCGACGTTGTACGCGAGCGTCGTCTTCCCGACGCCGCCCTTGCCGCCGGCGACGGCGAGGATCACGAGAGCCGCTCCAGCGCGTCGACCGGGACGTCGGTCTCCGCCGCGCGCTCCGCCAGCGACGCCGCGCGCTCGCTCACCGACCGGAGCCGCTCCGCGTCGTCGTCGAGCCGGTCGTCGAGCTCGGCGAGCGCGTCGACGCCGCCCGCGTCCCCGACCACCTCCGTCGCCGTCTCGACGTCGGCGCCGGCCAGCCGCTCCGCCCGCTCGATCCGGGACTTGACCGCGGCGAACCAGTCGTCGACCGAATCGGGGTCCGTTCGCGTAAGCGCGCCGTCGTCCCCGACTTCGTCATCGTCCTCGGCGTCGCCCGCAGCACCGTCGTCGCCCTCGGCGTCGTCGTCCCCGGTGCCGTCCGCAGCACCGTCGTCGCCCTCGGCGTCGTCGCTCCCGACCTCGCCGGGACCACCGTCGTGACCGCGTCCGTCTCCGGCCGCCGCGGTGTCCTCCGACCGACCCCCGACCTCGGGATTCGCGTCCACCGCCGCCCGCGGCGGCCGGTGTTCGGCGAGCTCGCGGAGCGCGGCGGCCGGCGTCGAGCCGACGCCCCCGCCGTCGGCGGTGGGACCGGCGACATCCCGCCCGGATCCGTCGGGGTCGCTCGCGTCGACCGGCTCGACGGCGACGATCTCCACCGGCGGATCGACGGGCGGTGCCGGTGTCGCGAAGCCGAACCCGCGACGCTCGTCCGGACCCATCCGCAGGGTCACCCCGCTCGCGTCCCAGCCGTCCGCCGGCACGCCCGCCCGTCGCGGCGGGAGCACCGGCGCGTCGAACTCGCTCTCCACCCGCACGCGTCGCGGGGCGGCGTCGTCGTTGCGAACCCGACAGCGAACCAGCGACGCGTCGCCCGCCCGGTCGACGGTCCACGAGAGCTCCATACGCCGGCTGTCTCGGGATCTCATTTAAACTCCGGCCGGTACCGCCGCCGTTCACGAGTCGGGCGCGGCGGCCGGGGGGTCACCCGGACGAGCGATCGGGACGGGCGACCGCCGCGTCGAGCACCGCTTCCGGCGATCGCTCCCCTCGCTCGGCGAGCCAGCGGGCGGCCTCGACGCCGAGCGTGACCGCCCCGTCGAGGTCCGCGATCCGGACCGCCGCGAGCGACGCGGCGAGCCGCGGCCCGTCGTATTCCGACGGTTCCGAGCCGGCTCGTGACCGGGTACCGCCGGGGACCGCGGCGAGGGCGTCGCGGAACGCCGGATACGCTTCGCCGGCGAGCTCGCGGCGGGCCTCCCGTCGGCGGTTCCGCAGCCGGTCTCCGAGTTCGAGCCGTCGCTCCCGCTCGTCGCGGGCGCGGGCGGCCCGCTCGCGGGCCCGTTCGAGCGCCTGCTCCGCCGCGATCCGTTCGGTCTGCGCGGCCGAGAGCTCCGCCGCGACGGACTCGAGGTCGCCGAGCGCCCCGTCAGTCTCCGCGTCCACGGCTCGCCGCGCCCGGACGTCGCCGCGGAGCGCCGCGACGCGCTCCTTCAGTCGCTCCTCCTCGCCGCTCGCGTCGGCGACCCGCCGACGGGCCGCGGCGAGATCGACCGCGTCGACCTCGATCGCCGCGATCTCGTCGCGGAGCCGACCGAGCTCGCCTCTCGCCGACGACTCGTGCCCCCGAGACCGGGCGGCCGCCGCGAGCTCCCGCCGGAGGCTGGTCCCGGTCGGCACCCGACCGAGGACCGCCTCGGGCGCGGGGAGCGGGCGCTCGCTCGGCTCCGCGGGCTCCCCCGGCGTCGCCGGCTCCCGCCCGCCCGTCACAGCTCTTCGCCCTTCAACCGGTCCGGGTTCGGATGCTCCGTTCCGGCCGCGAACGCGGCGTACGGCGTCGACTTCGCGTCCCGATCCGCGTACGCGCTCGCGGCCTCGCGGACCGAGTCGTCGAGCGCGACGAACTCGTTGAACGGTTCCGTCCGCTCGATCTGGACGTCGCCGCCGTGCGACTCCCGGAGCCGCACGGCGAGGAACGCGGCGTACGCCGTCGCGTCGAGCAGCGCCGCCCGCCCGAACCGCCGAACGACCGGCTCCTCGTGGCGCCGACAGAGGTTTCGGAGGCCGGTGCGCGCCGCCTCCGAGTACGTCACGATCAGCAGCATGGACGCGGCTGATCGGAGGCCGAACTTATCGGTTCCGAACTACTCCGACTCCGTTACTCGTTCGACCTCGAACTCGATGACTGAGCCGTTTTCGTCGTTTGTCGGACTATTTGAACTATCGGACCCCTCCGCGTCGCTCGCGTCGGCCTTCGAGAGCGCGAGCACGCGCTCGCGGGCGGCCGGCGCGGAGGGGGCGACGACGACCCGCCCGTCGACCGGCTCGTCGCCGACCGCGCGGAACACGCCGCCGTCGCCGTCGAACTCCGTGGCGTAGGTGCGGAGCACCGCCGCCACCCGGCGCTCCGTGTCGGCGAGGTCGGCCTCGCCGTTCTCGAACGCGCGCAGGGCGTCCTCGACGTTCCGTATCGCGGAGATCCGGTCCATCTACGTCGTCCGCAGGTGGCCCTGCTTCGGCTCGTACACCTCGCCCCTCGTGCGGAGCTTCTCGATCTCCTGTTCCGCCTTCCCGGGGTCCATCCCGATCTCGCCGGCGCGGTCGAGCACCTCGTCGACGGGCGCGCCCTCCTGGTACTCCTCCTCGATGTCGGCGATGAGCCCCTTGATGTTCTTGATGCGGTCGCGCTGGCTCTTGGACGTGCCCGTCTCGACGACGTCGGCGTCGAACTGCCCCGTCTCGGGGTCGACGCCGATGTCCTTGAGACAGGACTCGACGATGTCGGTGGCGCGGTCGGCGTCCTCGCGCTCGACCGTGTCCGAGAGCCGGAGCCGCGCGCTCGCCTCCGCGAGCCGCACCATCGCCTCCAGCTTCCGAGCGGTGACGGGCACCGGCGCGTCCTCGTCGGCGCCCTTCGAGCGCAGGTCGACGTAGAACTCCTCGATCAGCTCCTTCGCCTCCTCCGTCATCGTCGGGTAACAGGAGCGCTTCGCGTGGGCGATGTACTTCCGGAGCAGCTCCGCGTCGATCTCCGGGGCGACCTCCTGGGTCACCTCCGCCACCTGGTCCGAGGTGAACTCCGAGCTCGCCAGCTCCTCGCGCTGGGTGTTGAGCTCGCCGGCGTAGTTCGTCTTGATGATGTGTTTCGCCAGCCGGGAGTCGTGTTCCGGGTCCGGGCTGTCGGTCACCGTGAAGATGAGGTCGAACCGCGAGATGAGCGCGGGCTCTAAGTCGATCTGCTCGCCGATCGGCTCGTACTGGTCGAACCGGCCGTACTTGGGGTTCGCGGCGCCGAGCAGGGAACACCGCGCCTTCAGCGTCGCGTTGATCCCGGCCTTCGAGACGGAGATCTTCTGCTGTTCGAGGCCCTCGTGCATCGCGGAGCGGTCGCTCGAATCCATTTTATCCAGCTCGTCGACTGCGGCGATTCCCTTGTCCGCGAGCACGAGAGCGCCGGCTTCGAGCGACCACTGCTGGCCGTCACCGAAGTCGTCGCGAACCGCTGCAGCGGTAAGGCCGGCCGCCGAGCTGCCTTTACCGGACGTATAAACCGATCTGGGGGCAATATTCTCGACATACGAGATCATCTGCGAGTTGTGAGATACGACCCCGTTTCCGAGATACGTATGCGTGTCTGCTACCTCGAGGTCGTATACCCACTCGTAGTCCGGTTCGACCGATTCGATGGACTCGATCCGGTCCCAGTGGATGTCGTTCGAACACAGGCGATCGAGTTCAGCGACGTCTGGACCCACCGATAAGGCCTCGTCGAGCCGATCCAAAATCACGCCCTTTGCGGCCGCTGTCTGTCCACCGTCGGGAGCAACACCGTTCCGCTCGTAGTAACTGATCGCGGTCTGAGAGACGTCCATACCGTCCGACAGCGTCTTTTGGGAGATATTCAGTTCTTCCCGCAGTGTCTCGACCGCTTGCCAGTTTCCGTCCAACAGTTCGTCACGCTTCTCTCGAAGCCAGTCCAAGCGAGTCTCGAACGTGTCGACAACCGTTCTCAGGCTCGATCTACTCGGGTTTCTGTCGTCACGTTCATAATGTTGATACGTGGGACGCGGCAATCCGATGTCGAACTGCGACAACGCGAGCGCCTCGCGGATCCGCCGGAGGTCGTCACTCAGTCCGGGAATCACGTCGGTGTTTGTGTTCTCTGGAACGTCGTCGAACGCTTTCGAGGCCGTCACTTTGCGATCGGTAACGAATCCAATCTTGTCGACGTATTTGACGAAATCCCGTCCACTGATCCGCAGTCGATAGCTGTCGTTGTGTCGTTTCCGAAGATGGCTCTGGATCCCGAACGCGAGGAGTAACGTCTGTACTCCGGTCAGCAGTTCTCTGCTCATCGAGGAAACGGTGATCTCACGTTCTTTGGGTGAGACCGTTCCCTCGCTGTCAACGTACGCCTGTAAGAACGCCTTCTTGTTCTCCGGACTCGCCCGTTTGAGACAACCTGGGACGAGTTGATCCTCAGAGTTTTTGAGTATCGCCGGTTCGAGTTCTCTGAGGAATCGGACGAACTCCAACGAAGAGCAGCTAACGATCTCAGCGGTCTCATGGCCCTGTTTATTTCGGCGAGACCACCGAACACCCAACTTCCGGAAGCAGTGTTCCACGTCCGTTAGAATCTCTTCATCGACGTTCGTGATCGCGGTAGCGGCGCTTGACTCCGACATGTGAGTGTGGCCCTCAGCAATGATATAGCCGAGAAGCCGCGCCAGTACGGGGTCGATCTGACTGGGAGGGGTGAAAGAATTTGCATTGTAGGTTTCGACCCGCTGGAACGAAACGTCGAGGGAATCATCCCAATCCGCGTCGATGTTTCCTGGGACGGCAATGAGGTCTCCTTCCGCCAATTGATCCGCTCGCTGGGGTGACAACCCTCTGTCCAACTGCCTGAAAAGGGGGTGCGACGGCGTCACTTCTACCTCTCGTCCCGAGGCCATTGTAATCTGGCACATCCGGTCTGGAGCTTCTCGTTTCCAGACTTTTGTCGCGGTCCCGGTCTCGATTTCTCCCGCTTCTGTTACGGTTTGAAGATCAATGTCAATTGATTCGTACACTCCATCATCAACTTCCATCGGATCTTCGAGGTTCGATTCTACTATCTCTCCGATAGCCCGTTCTGTTCCGTCAGCTAGTGTCACCTTAGTATCATATTTTTGACACTTACCAGTACCCGGATCTCCGATAAGGAGCATATGCAGGTCCCCCCGAATCCGCGACCCGTCGGGGAGGTGTTTGGTGACGCCGGAGAACAACTGGAGGATCATCGCGAGCTTCTCTTCCTCGTAGCCGTAGATGGCGGGCGCGATGGAGCCGACCATCGCCTCGTAGATGTCGTCGCGGTTGGAGAGCTCGATGATCTCGCGTTTGTCCGCTTCGGTGATGTCCATGTCCTCGAACTCCTCGTCCTCGATGGCGATGGAGACGCCGTCCATGTAGAGGTCGAAGATGGCGGACTTCTCGTTGCCCTGTTCGACCTGTTCGATGTGGAGGACGCCGACGCAGGTGACGTGGTCGCCGGGGCTCACCTTCCCGGTGATGTCGTCGACGATGTCGACGTCGAGCGACTGGGGCGTCTCACCGCCCCGGAGCCCCTCGGGTGACTCTTGGATGCGGAGCTTCTGGGAGTCGATGAACTCCGACTGGTCGAAGTTGACGCGGAAGGGGCCCTGTCGCTCGCAGCCCTGACACTCGTGGGGCTCCTGGAAGCCGCCGTCGCTCTGCGGGATGTACGTCATCGTGCCGCAGCGCTGGCACTCGAAGGCGGCCTCGGTCACCTTCGGGCGCACGTCGGTCGCCTTGCGGACGATCCCCTTCACGGAGACGAGCTTGCCGATGTGGTCGTCGTGGACGCGGATGCCGCGGATGTCGATGCTCTCGGGGAGGTTCTCGATCCGGACGTGCGCGCGGCCGAGGCTGACGTCGGCGGGGAGGTCGTAGAGCCGCAGCGCCTCCTCGGCGTACTCGCGCATCTGGTCCGGCTTCGTGCGGAAGTCCTCGGCGAGGTCGCGGTCGAACTGGAACAGATCGTCGTAGTCGACGTACAGGGAGCGCTGTTCGTTGGGGTACTTCTGTGCGAGGGTGCCGATCTCCTCGCGGTAGTAGTTGCGGTAGAACTGAATGAACCGCTCCGTGAGGTCCTGATTCCCGGCCTGAGCCATTACGAAACCCCTTCGTCGGCATCACGTATGAACCTCATGCTCGGGGCGGAGGTGGATCTCGGCACTCTTGTCAGACCGGAAATCCGGTTCCGTTCGGTCCGGACCGGCCCCGCTACGCCTTCGTCACGAACGTCGCGTCGGCGGAGGTACGGCCGTCGTTGAACGAGAGCACCTTCGCGCGGATCACGTCGCCTTTCCCCACGTCGCCGGGAATGTCCTCGGTGAAGAGGACGAACCCCTCGACCTTACCGACGGCGACCTCCTCGCCGGAGTGGTGGTCGGTGAGCTCGGTGACGCCGAACTCGTACGTCTCGCCGATCTCGACCGGCGGGTCGCGCTCCTGGGCCGCGTCGTGGGCACGCTTCGACTCCTTCGCCTCCCCGGACGGACCGCGCAGGCGACTGACGAGTGTTAACAGGACGAGCAGGGCGATCACGGCCACGGCCCCCAAGACGATAGGATCTGACGGTATCATACCGGTCGGTCGATCCCCGGTCACCTAAACGCTCGGGGTCGGCGGCGCGGTTCGGGCCCGCCGGACGCCAGATTCCGCCCCGACCGCTTTCGCCGCCCACATGAGAAACGCCTTTGGGCTGGAGCCCCCGGTTCGACGTGATGCGAACGACTCTCGGTCGCCGTCCGGTCGCCCGCGGGCGTGGTGCGGCGTGAAGGTCGCGGACGCGGTGCCGGAGTTCGCCGACGCCTTCGGGTTCGAGGAGTTCAACCGGATGCAACGCGAGGCGCTGCCGGGGATCTTGGAGACCGACCACAACGTGGTCGCGTCGGCGCCGACGGCGTCCGGCAAGACCGCGCTCGCCGAGCTCGCGATCTGCAGGACGCTCTCGGCGGGCGGCACCGCCCTCTTCGTCGCCCCGCTCCGCGCGCTCACCAACGAGAAGGAGAGCGAGTGGGAGCGGTTCGAGGAGTTGGGGTACTCGGTGTACGTCGTCTCCGGCGAGCGCGACCTCAACCCCCGCCGCGCCGAGCGCGCGGACGTGCTCGTGACCACCCCCGAGAAGGCCGACAGCGCGACCCGCAAACACGACTCCGCGCGCTACTCCTTCATCACCGACGTCGACTGCGTCGTCATCGACGAGGTCCACCTGCTCGACTCCGAGAAGCGCGGCGCGGTGCTCGAAGTCACCGTCTCGCGGCTCCGCCGCCTGCAGGACCCGCGCGTGGTCGCGCTCTCGGCGACGATGCCGAACGTCGCGGACGTCGCCGAGTGGCTCAACGCGCCCGCGGAGACGACGTACGCCTTCGGCGACGAGTACCGCCCGGTCGACCTGGAGACGGGCGTGAAGACGTACTCGCACGGCT
Organism: Halorubrum rutilum; assembly: GCF_042665015.1. Taxonomy (GTDB): domain Archaea; phylum Halobacteriota; class Halobacteria; order Halobacteriales; family Haloferacaceae; genus Halorubrum; species Halorubrum rutilum. The sequence goes on from NZ_JBHTBL010000001.1 coordinate 182,377, forward strand.
CGAACGCCTTCGCCGACAAGTACCGGCGGCTCTACCGCGCGCTCGACCTAGCCGAGCCGCACGTGCGCGAGGACGGGCAGGCCTTGGTGTTCGTCTCCTCGCGACAGGACACGGTGCAGGCGGCCAAGAAGGCGCGCGACGAGATCACCGACCGCGACATCCCGATCGACTCCCGCGACGACTACGACTTCCACAACGAGGCGAAAGAGCTGACCAACGACGCGCTCCGCCAGTCGGTCACCGACGGCGTCGGCTTCCACCACGCCGGCCTCGGGAAGGACGACCGGGACCGCGTCGAGGAGTGGTTCAAGCAGGGGAAGATCAAGTTCCTCTTCTCGACCTCCACGCTCGCGTGGGGGGTGAACCTCCCGGCCCGGTGCGTCGTCATCCGCGACACGAAGTACCACGACCCGCTGGAGGGCGAGACCGACATCTCGCCGCTGGACGTGCTCCAGATGCTCGGTCGCGCCGGCCGCCCGGAGTACGACGACGTGGGGTACGGCTGGGTGGTCTGCGACCGCGCGGACGCCGACAAGTACCGGAAACTGCTTCGCGAGGGCAAAGAGATCGAGTCGCGGCTCGCCGCCGACCTCGAATCGCACCTCAACGCCGAGATCGCGATGGGGACGATCCGCGGGCTGGAGGACGTGATGGCGTGGTTGGAGACCACCTTCTACTACGTCCGCGCGGCGTCGAAGCCCGACGAGTACGACTTCGCCACCCTCCGCGACCGCGTTCGCGACACCCTCGACTCGCTCGTCGACGACGGCTTCGTCGCGGCCGACGACGACCTCGCGATCGAGCCGACGGCGCTGGGCCGACTCGCCTCGAAGTACTACCTGCGGCTGGACACGGCCCGCCGGTTCCGGCGGCTCGCGGACCGGGAGACGCTGACGGTCGACCGGATCTTGGAGGCCGTCGCGTCGGCCGGCGAGTTCGACTCGGTGTCGGCGCGGTCGGCCGAGTCGGACGCGATCGACCGGATCCTCGACGGCCGCGACACCGACCTGGAGGACGGCCACCGCAAGGTGTTCGCCATCCTGCTGGCCGGGATGGCCGACTCGATCCCCTCGGACCTGCGCTCGGACGCGTGGGTGATCCGGCAGAACGCGCTCCGCCTGATCGCGGCGCTCGCGGAGTTCCTCGACCGCTTCGCCGGCCCCCGCGCCGCCAACCTCGCGTGCCGCGTCGAGGCGCGCGTCGAGCACGGCGTCTCGCGAGAGGCGGTCGCGCTCACCGCGATCGACGGCGTCGGTTCCGGGCGCGCCGAGCGGCTCGCGGACGCCGGCCTCACCTCGCCCGCCGCCGTCGTCGACGCCGGCGCGAGCGTGCTGGAGGACGCCGGCATGAGCGACTCCGTCGCCGAGCGGATCGTCGACGCCGCGCGCGACTGCCCCCGGATCGACGTCGACTGGGGCGACTTCCCCGACGCGATCGCGGTCGGCGAGAACGAGCTGTGCGAGGTCGCGGTCTCGACCGTCTCCGGGAGCGCGCGCACGGGGATCCGAGTCACCGTCAACGACGTGGAGATGACGGCGACGACGACGTACCTCGACGGCGAGACGGCGGTCCCGGTCGGCGTCTTCGGTCCCCCCGACGCCGACGAGCTGGAGTTCGTCGTCGAGGTCGTCTTCCCCGACTTGCCGCTGATGCCGGTCAGGGCGACGCGGACGGTTCGCGTGGAGTAGGGGCGTCGGTTTCGGAAAATAGAGAAGCGGTGGCGCGCGCCTCCGAGTGGCCGGCAGGCCACGAGGAGCGCCGCGCGAGGGACGCGGTGAGCGCTCGGAGAGCGCGAACCGCGAGGTTGGGGAGGCCTGAAGCGCGGTGGCTGTGTGGTGCAGGGTGGGATTCAAAAGGGCAGCCGGGAGGCGGGCGCAGGTGATGTAAGCACCGCAGGAACGAGCGGAGCGAGTGACGAGGAGCGCAGCGAGCGTGCGCTCGCCTCCCGGCTGGGGCTTTTGAGGTGTTCACCGCAGGGGTTCCGATCACGTACGACCGAGCGGCTGGGGCTTTGGCGGTGTTCATAGTCGATCCGCTGTCGGTCACCCGGAAGCGGTCGACCGGAGCTCCGGCCCCATTCACCGCGCTAGCAACGAGAGATACCCCATATCGATCACTCGCGACACCCGCTCTATATCCCTCATAAATCCCCGCAACGACCGCTTTTCACCCATACCGCGGCCACCCGTCGTATGCCAGAACGACTCCGCGTGTTCGCCGGCGACTGCCGAGTGACCGAGCGCGGCGACCGCTCCCGGACGCACCGGGGGCGCGTCGTCGTCCTGATCAAGCCCGACGACACCACCCTCGTCCACGACGCCGACGGCTACCAGCCGGTCGCGTGGCTCACCCGGCCCGACTCGGTCGTCGTCGAGCGCGACGGCGACGGCTTCTCCGTCACCGCCCGCGACGGCACCCGGCGGCTGCGGGTCGTCGCCGAGGAGGCGACCGCCGCCCGCGCGCTGCCGGTCACGGAGGCCGGGATCCCGGTCGGTACCTGCCCCGAAGACGGCGGGCCGCTCGTGCGGTCGCGCGGCGACGTGGTCTGTCTCGACTGCGAGGAGCGGTGGGGGCTCCCGGCCGGCGCGAGCGTCACCGACGGGGTCTGTGACGACTGCGGCCTGCCGAAGATCCGGGTCGAGCGCGGCGAGCCGTTCCACCTCTGTCTCGATCCCGCCTGCGACCCGATGGAAGAGGCCGTCAGCGACCGGTTCGACCGCGTCTGGGACTGCCCCGACTGCGGCGGCGAACTGCTCGTGAAGTCGGCGCCAGGCCGCGTCTACCTCGGCTGCGAGAACCACCCCGACTGCGAGACGACGTTCTCGATCCCCTCCGGCGTCGTCGTCGACGAGTGCGACTGCGGGCTCGCGGTATTCGAGACGGCGACCGGTCGCGACTGCCTCGACGGGACCTGCGAGCGCGGGGGACGCGCGGCGGGCGAGACGGCGGGGGAGTGATCCGAAACGCGGTCGAAGCCGCCTACTCCGCCAGCTGCTCGCGTCCCGGCGCGATGAGCCGGTCGAGGTACTCCGCGAGCGCGCCCTTCGCGTCGGCGGGGTGGAGCTCGCCGGACTCCAGGTCGGCCTCGAGGGCGTCGTACCCGTCGTACTCCAGGTCGCCGCCGTACTCCGCCGGCCGCTCGACGCGGACGGTCTCGAACCGCGGGAAGACGTGGTACTCGAACACCTGGAGGACGGGGTTCTCGCGCTCGACGCCGTCGTCGGTCGGCTCGGGGTCGGCGGTCGGCGGGCAGTACGCGTCGTTCACCTTCGACTCGATGTCGTCGCGGGAGTCCTCCATCGAGATCGTGACGCCCGCGCTGGAGGACATCTTCCCGCGGCCGGTGCCCAGGTCGGCGATGAGCGGGGTGTGGAGGCTCGTCGGCGGCTCGCGGTCGATGCTCGGGAGCACGTCGCGCGCGAGCATGTGGACTTTCCGCTGCTCCATCCCGCCGACCGCGAGGTCGACGCCGAGGTACGGGATATCGAGCGCCTGCATCAGCGGGTACACCGCCTGCGACACCTTCACCGAGTCGCCGGAGGTGATCTCGGCCATCGCGCGCTCGGCCCGCGCGAGCGTCGTCTCCAGTTCGAGGGCGTGGAGGTCGAGGGTGTAGTCGTCGTCGAGCTGGAAGTCCGAGCCGAGCACGAACTGCGTGTTCGACTCGTCGAGCCCGTACGCGATGAACTGGTCGCGCATGCGCTCGGCGGTGTGGCGGATCTCCTCGAACGACCCCTTGTCGTTGAGGTAGGCGTGCACGTCGGCGAGCAGCACCGTCACCTCGAACCCGGCCTCTTGGAGGTCGATGAGCTTGTTCGCGGTGAGCATGTGCCCGATGTGGAGGACCCCCGAGGGCTCGTAGCCGACGTACGCCCGCTTCCCGTCGGGGTCGTCGGCCAGCGCCTCGATCTCCTCTTCGGTGACCACCTCGGCCGCGTTCCGGGTGATCCGCTCGTAAGCGTCCATACTCCCGATTGTGCGGTTGTCGGACATATGACTTCTGGAAGCGTGCGGGCGGGTGGCGAGGGCGATTCCGCCCGGCTGGGTCGCCAGCCGACCGCTATTCCTCGGTCTCGGGCAGCGTCCGCCCCGCCCGGTGCTCCGAGATGATCCGGTCGAGGTGCTCCTGCTTCTCCGCCTTCCGCCGCCGCTCCGCCCGCGTCTCCCAGTCGTCGATCGCGGCCTCCAGCTCCGCCTCGCCCGCGACCGCCAGCTCGTCGACCTCGCGGACGGGGACCGCGTCGGCCGGGACGACCGGCACGTCGTGGTCGAAGAGGACCCGGTCGGCGACGTCCGAGAGGTTCCCGTCGCGGATCACCGCCCGCGGATCGGTCTCGGCCAGCCGCTCGGCGGTCCGGCGGCCGGCCCCGGAGGCGTCCCGGAGGTAGACCACGTCGCCGGCGACGAGCCCGTACGCCTCGTCGGCGGCCGCTAACGCGTCGAGCGTGAACTGCTCGACCGCCTTCACGCTGACGAGCCCCCGGTCCGCGGCCACGTCGTCGAAGTTGGAGTGGTCGAGCCGCCACAGCTCCTTCAGCGTCTCCACCTTGGTCTCCAGCTCCGCGACGGTCTCGCGCGCCTCGTCGCGCTCGCGCTCCAGCCGGTCGGTCTCGCGTTCGAGCCGGGAGACGGCGCGGCGGGAGCGCGCCTCGATGCGCTCCTCGCGCTTCGCCTCCTCCAGCTCCCCCTCCAGCTCTTCGATCCGCTCGTCGCGCTCGGCGAGGTCCGCTTCCAGCGACTCCGCGTGCGACTCCAGCCGCTCGACCCGCTCGCGGAGCCGGCGGATCGTCTCCTCCTCCTCTGTGCGCTCGGGCTCGGTGGGGTCCGTCTCGTCCGCGTCGGCGTCGCCGCTTCCGTCGCTGCTCCCGTCGTCCTCGCTGAGGTCGGCGATGACCGACTCCACCGAGGCGTCGCCGGCGACGACACCCGCGATCACCGCCCCGCGGTCGAGCCGAGGCGGGGTCTTCGCCGCGACCCGCTCGAACTGGTCCTCGTGGTCGTCGTAGGCGTACAGCGCCGCCGCCAGCGCGTCGCGCTCGTGGTCGTTGTCGTAGCTCGCCTCGCGGGTCCGGTGGAGCTTCTCGTCGACGGGGAGGTCCGTGGTCGGTCGCCACCCGGCGGCGTCGAACGACCGCCGGAACTTCTCGACGGTCTCCGGCATCGGCTCCACGTCGGCGGCGACGATGATCGGGCGGCCCTGCTCGATGATCCACTCGGTCACGTCGGCGGTGTCGGCGGTCCGCGAGGAGTACAGGGCGTGAACGGTGCCGTCGAGTCCGACGACGGCCGCCGCGGTGGTCGTCCCCGGATCGATCCCGACGATCACCCGGTCGCGGCGCTGCACGAGCGGCTCGTACTCGATCCCGTCGCGGCGCTCGCGCTCGACCTCGACGCGGACGTCGCCGGCCCGCGAGTTCGACACCGGAATCTCCTCGGGGCGCGCCTCGACCGTGAACGTCGCGTTCGCGTAGCCGCCGTACTTCTCGGTCACGTCGCGTTCGAAGTCGAGGTTCGCCGCCTTCAGCTCCGACTGGACCTGCCGGGTCCGCTTCCGGACGTTACCGTGGATCCGTCGCGTGTAGCGGTCCTGGCTCCAGCCGCCCTTCCCGGTCGAGCGGCCGCGCGACACCTTCACCGTCGTCTCGTCGGTGAACGCGGTCACCTCGTGGCCGACGTTGGCCGCGGCCAGCCGGGCCGACGCCTCCGCCTCCTTCATCGGCTTCTTGCCGTACGGGATCCCGTGGCGGGAGGCGACCCGCGAGAGCGGCTCCGGGCGCTCCGCGCCGGTCACCTGCACGAGCCGGGTGCCGTCGGGCAGCGACCGGAGGAACCCCACGAGTTCGCCCTTGTCCGCCGCCAGCTCGTAGGCGTTGTCGGTGGCGACGTAGAGGGGTTCGCGGTCGTCGATCAGCCGGCAGAGCTTCCGGAACGACACCACGTCGCGGGTCACCCGCGCCATCGGTCCGTCGGCGTCGGGCGCGTCCGGGTCGTCCTCGTCGACAGGGTCCAGGATGACGAGGGCGTAGGAGGGGTCGTCGCCGCGGACGTCGCCGCTGTGCACGTCGACGCCGAACACCGGCCGGTCGCGGGCGCGGATGGTCCGGGCTGTCACGGGTTCACGTATGCCGTTCGCGCCTATATACCCCACGCCGGGTGCGGCGGTTTCGCCGCGGGATCAGGCTCCGTAGTTCTGGGGGGCTCTGACTTTCGACCAATAGGGAGAGCGGGTGAAGCAGATCGACAGTGACGATACGGTATTTAAATAACCGCGAGTGGCAGCAGCAGTTATTTATAAACGAGCGGCGCGGTGGCGCGTGCCTCCGAACGCCCGTAGGGCGTGAGGAGCACGCGCGAGGGACGCGGTGAGCGCTCGAAGAGCGCGAACCGCGAGGCTGGGGAGGTGTGAGGTGCTGTGCGGAGCGGTGCGGGGCGGGACTCAAAGGGGCAGCCGGGAGGGCGCAGCAGGCGACGCAAGCACCGCAAGGAGCGAGTGAAACGAGCGACTAAGGAGCGCAGCGAGCGTGCGGCGCCCTCCCGGCTGGGGCTTCGGAGGAGTTCACCGCGGAGTCCCCGATTACGTACTACCGGGCGGCTGGGGCTTTGGATGTCTGCTCCACAGCGCCGGCACTCACGTATAAATATCCGACTCAGTACAGATCTTCAAGCCCCTCCTCCACGTGCGAGTGCTCGTCGGCCGGGAACTCGTCGCTCTCGACGGCCTCCCGGTACGCCTCAACGGCGTCGAACATCTCGCTCCGCACGTCGCCGAACCGCCGGGAGAACGGGGGCGACCATTCGCCGAGCCCCACCACGTCGTTGATCACGAGCACCTGCCCGTCGCAGTCGGGGCCCGCGCCGATGCCGATCGTCGGGATCTCCAGCGCCTCCGTGACGGCGCCAGCGAGGTTCGCCGGGACGTGCTCCAAGACGAGCGCGAACGCGCCGGCGTCGGCGTGCGCGCCCGCGAGATCGATTATCTCCTCGGCGGCGTCTCGGTCGGTCCCCTGTCTGGTGTACCCGCCCAGCCGGTTGACGTGCTGGGGGGTCAAGCCGAGGTGCGCCATCACGGGGATCCCCACGTCGGTCATCCGTCGCGTCATCTCGACGGTGTGGGGGCCGCTCTCGATCTTCACCGCGTCGGCGCTCGCCTCCTTCAGCAGTCGGCCGGCGTTGCGGACGGACTCCGCCGGCTCGACGCCGAACGAGAGGAACGGCATGTCGGCGACGACGAGGGCGTCCTCGGCCGCGCGGGCGACCGCCGCGGTCCGGCTCGCGACCTCGTCGAGCGTGACGGGGAGCGTGGAGTCGTAGCCCAAGGCGGTGTTCCCCATGCTGTCGCCCACGAGGATCACGTCGATCCCGGCCTCGTCGACGACCGCCGCGGTGGGGGCGTCGTACGCGGTCAGCATCGTGATCGGCGCCTCGCGGTCCCGGAGTCCCCGCGTCGTGGTCATACCGGAACACGCCCCCGCGACCGGTTAAAATCGCCGGGATTCGGCGGCCGGCCCCGCTCTCCCCTCGCCCCCTCCCCGCCCCACCCCGATTCGCGTCCCGCCCCTGTTCCGTCCCGCTTCGCGCCCGCCGCGCGACCGCCACCGATTTGCCCCTCGGCGCCCGAGGAGAGGGCGTGCAACCTGTCGAGCGGGCCGAGTTCGAGGGGATCGACTACGGCTGGGTGATGCAGACGACGTTCGTGCTCACCATCGTCGTCGGCGCCCCGGTCGTCGCGGTCCTCTCCGCGTTCGTCACGCTCGACTCGTGGGGGGCCCGCGCCGCGTTCGCGGTCCGCGTCGGCGCGCCGATCTGGTTCATCACCGCCGTCGGCGTCGCGCTCTACGCGCGCCGCACCGACGCCGGGGACGGCGGGGTGGAGACGGACGATGACGGCGCCGAGGCCAGCGAAGGCGACGACGCCGAACCAGCCGAGAGCGACCGCGCGACCGACGCCGAGAGCTAGACCAAGTCCGCCGCCCACGCGAACGCGACCCCGGCGCGTTCCGCCGCCTCCGCGTCGCGCCGCGAGTCGCCGACGAAGAGGGCGTCCTCGGGCGCCGCGCCGAGCCTGTCGACCGCAGCGAGCAGCGACTCCGGGTCCGGCTTGTGCGACCCGACGGTGTCGCGGCCGACGATCGCGTCCGGATCGAGCGCGTCGCCGAGCCCGTGAGTCTCCACGGCGATCCGGCACGCCTCCTCGCAGTTGAGCGAGCAGACGCCGGCCGGCGGCGTGCCAGGCCGATCGCCGGCCCCCTCGGCCAGTCGCTCGCCGAGCGCGAGCAGCGTCGAGTCGCGCGCGCCGGCCCGCTCGTGGAGCGCGATCGCCTCCTCGACCGGCTCGCCGATCCCGTACTCGCCGGCCGCCTCCATGAGGTCCCACAGCTCGTCGGTCGGCGGCTTGACGGCGTGCTCGGCGTACACGTCGAGGACCGACGCCGCGACCGCGTCCCAGTCGACCGCGAGGTCGACGAGGGTCCCGTCGAGGTCGTAGACGACCGCGTCGTAGCCCGCGAGGCCGCCGGAGACCCCCTCCGCGACGGCGCCGTCGGCGGTCGGGGCGGCGCCGTCGGCGGTCGGAGCGGCGCCGTCCGCCCCGGGCTCGCTCGTCATTCGCCCACCACCCCCCGCGCGATGATCGTCTTCTGGATCTCCGTGGTCCCCTCGTAGATCTCCGTGATCTTCGCGTCGCGGTAGAGGCGCTCGACGTCGAAGTCGGTCGTGTAGCCGTAGCCGCCGTGGATCTGGACGGCCTCGTTGGTCACCGACATCGCCGCCTCGCTGGCGCGGTACTTCGCCTTCGAGGCCGCGACGCGGTTGTCCTCGCCCGCCTCGGCCTGCCGGCACGCCTCGCGGACGAGCAGGCGGGCCGCGGAGACGTCCGTCGCCATCTCCGCGAGCTTGTGCCGGATCGTCTGAATCTCGGCGATCGGCTCGCCGAACTGCTCGCGCTCGGCGGCGTACGACTTCGCCTCGTCGAGCGCGGCCTGCGCGACCCCGACCGCCTGCGCCGCGATCCCGATCCGGCCGCCGGTCAGGCTCCGGAACGCGGCCGAGAGCCCCTCTCCCTCCTCGGTGAGCCGGTTCTCCGCGGGGATCCGACAGCCGTCGAGGCTGATCCCGGTCGTGTCCGAGGCGCGGAGCCCGAGCTTCTCCTCCTTCTTCCCGACCTCGAACCCCTCGGCGTCGGCCGGGACGAGGAACTGGGTGATCGACCCGCGGCCGTCGCCGTCGTCCGCCGCCGGGTCGCTCTCGGCCGCCTCCTCCGCGTCGGGGCGGACGGCCTTCGCGAAGACGACGGCGACGCCGCCCCGTTCCCCGTTCGTGATCCACTGCTTCTCGCCGTTCAGGACGTACTCGTCGGCCTCGGCGTCGTACTCCGCGGTCGTCGACATCTCCGCCGGGTTCGACCCGGCGTGCGGCTCGGAGAGACAGAACATCCCGACCGGGCGCCCCGCCGCCGCCATCTCCGGGAGCCAGCGCTCCCGCTGGGCCTCGTTCCCGAACTCCGCGATGCAGGAGGTCGCGAGACAGTGGACGGAGAGCGCGGTCGCGACCGCGAGGTGGCCGTACGCCAGCTCCTCGTTGACGACCGCGTAGGTCGTCTCGTCGGCGTCGAAGCCGCCGTGCGCCTCGGGCGTCGTCAGCCCGGTCAGCCCGAGCTCCGCGAGCCCGTCCCAGGCGTCCTCCGGGAACGTCTCCGTCTCGTCGGCCTCGCCGGCCCCGGGCCGGAGCTCCTCGACCGCGAACTCCCGGACGAGCTCCCGGATCGCCTCCTGCTCGTCGGTGAGCGACGAGCCGACGCGTGCGCCAGTCATGGCTCGGAGTTCGAGCGCGCGCGGAAAAAAGGTGAGCGATCGGGGTGGGGAGGCGAGACCGCGGTGAGTCCCGGCGCGGGCCGCGACCCACGCGTCAGTCCCAGAGCGGGTAGAGCTCGTCGCGCGGCGGCTCCTCGATCCGGTCGCCGTCGAGGAGGACGGTGCCCGCCTCGGGGGTCTCGCCGTCCTCGCCGTCCCCGCCGCCCGGCGCCCGCACCTCGCCGATCTCGCCGACGCCGATCCCGGCGGCGTCAAGCGCGTCGGTCGCCTCGCCGACGCGCTCCGGGGGCACCGCCGCCAGCAGCGCGCCGGAGCCGAACGTCGCCAGCGGGTCGACGCCGACCGCCGCGCAGCAGGCCTCCGTTTCGGGCCGGACCGGGACCCGGTCGCGCTCGACCGCGAGGACCGCCCCGCTCGCGCTCGCGGTCTCGACGAGCGCGGTCAGTAGGCCCCCCTCGGTCGGGTCGTGCATGGCGCTCGCGGCGTCGCGGACCGCGGCCGCGTCGGGGACGACGCTCACCTCGTCGAGGAACGCGGCGGCGGAGTCGAGCGTCGCGGCCGGCACGCCCGCATCGGCGCACCGCTCGCGGAAGTCCGTCGCGAGGATCGCGGTCGCCTCGATCCCGGCGCCCTTCGTGAGGAGGATCCGGTCGCCCGGCTCGGCGTCCCCGCTCGACACGAACCGTTCCGTGGTCCCGAGCGCGGTCATCGAGCAGAGCGGGCGCTCCAGCGACGGCAGCACCTCGGTGTGGCCGCCGACGACCGCGACCCCGAGCCCCGCCGCCGTCGCGTCCACCTGCTCCGCGACGGTCCGGAGGCGGTCCGGGTCGCCGTCGGGCAGGAAGAGCGTGTGCGTGAGCCAGCGCGGGTCCGCGCCGCTCGCGGCCACGTCGTTGCAGGCGACGTGGACCGCCAGCTCGCCCACGGCGTCGGCCGCCAGCGACAGCGGGTCCGCGGCGACGACGAGCGTCGGCTCCGCGCCGGTCAGGTCGATCGCGGCCGCGTCCTCGCCGTAGGCGGGCCCCGCCTCGACCGCGGCGTCGTCGGCCCCGGTCGCCGCGAGCACCTCGGCGAGCGCCTCGGGTCCGAGCTTGCCGGTCATCGGTCGCGCAACCAGGCGGCGACCGCCTCCGGGTCGGCGTCGAGCCCGCCCCCCTGCGCGAACGTCGGTCCGCCGCCCCCGCCGCCGCCGAACTCGTCGGTGACCGCGTCCACGACCGCGCCGGCATCGGGGCCCCCGCCGCCCGGGCCGTCCCCGCCGGCGGCCCCCTCCGCGACCGCCGCGACCACGAACGGCGCGCTGCCGGTGCCGACCGCCGCGACCGCGTCGGGGGCGTCGCCGTCGGTCACGTCCCCGTCGCCCGCGAGGAGCGCCTCCGCCGGCTCGCGCAGGTCGTTCGGGTCGGCGTCGTCGACCGTGCCGACGGCCCACGTCGCCCCGTCGACCTCGACCGTCGGGAACTCGGCGAGCCGGGCGGTCAGCAGGTCGGCGCGGGCCGCCCTGAGCTCGCCCTCCAGCCGGTCGACCTCGTCGCGGAGACGGTCGACGGCGTCGGGGAGGTCGCCGACCCGCGCGTCGAGGCTCGTCGCGGCGTCGAGCGCGGCCGCGTGGACCGCGGCGTCGTGGTCGATCGCGGTCGGCCCGACCGCGAACTCGACGCGGGTCACCCCCTCGCCGGGGTTCGACCGGTCGAGCACCGATATCGGCCCGATCTCGCGCGTGTTCCGGACGTGCGTGCCGCCGCAGGCGGCGACGTCCCACGCCGACGCGGCGTCGGACTCCCGGTCAGCGTCGGCCTCGTCGCGCCCGCCGACCGTCACGACGCGGACCGCCTCGCCCCCGCTCATCGCGCCCTCCTCGGTCTTCGTGTTGAACGCGATCCCCGGCACCGCGCGGGCCTCCGCCTCCGGGAGCGTCTCCCACGAGACGGGCAGCGAGTCCCACACGGCGCGGTTGGCGAGCCGCTCCAACTCGACGAGGTCCGCGTCGTCGAGGGGCTCGGCCGTCGTCAGGTCGACCCGGACCTTCTCCGCCGAGATGTCGAAGCCGGCGTAGCCCAGCTCCTCGCAGGTCCGGCGCGCGGCGCCGTACAGCACGTGCGAGGCGGTGTGCGCCCGGGCGCAGTACGTCCGGAACGCGTCGTCGACGACCGCCGAGACCGTCTCGCCGACCGCGACGGACTCCGGGGGCGCCTCGCTCAGCACGTGGACGACCCGGCCGTCGCGCTCGGTCACGTCGTCGAGGAGGACGCCGTCTATCGTTCCCCGGTCCGCCGGCTGGCCGCCCGACTCGGCGTAGAAGAACGTCTCGCTCAGGACGACCTCGCGGCCGTCGACCGACTCCACCGTCGCCTCGAACGCCCTGACCTCGGGCTCCGCCGGCGCGCGTGACGCAGTCATTGCCGGCCCGTGGTGGCGGTCGGGTAAATAGGTGTCCGCCCGTCCAAATACTGATTACCGTGACGCCTCCATCCTCACGGAACGCATGCCCGAGAAACCGATCGCCGACTGGAACCTCTCCGAGCGGGACGCGATCATCCTACAGGAGCTCGCGCGGGACCCCCAGCTCACCTCCCGCGGGCTCCGCGACCTCCTCGCCGAGGAGCACGACATCGACGTCTCCCACGTCACGGTCAACGAGTCGATCCGCCGAATGCGCGACGACGGCGTGTTCCGCGAGGCGCTGGTCCCCAACGAGGAGCACCTCTTCTTCTCGCTGTTCGAGTTCCAGTTCAACCCCGAGGGGTTCGACGAGCACTGGCGTGACGCGCTCGAACACGTCCGGTCGAGCCGCCACACGTTCATGTACTTCCTCTCGGACGGCGACTACCAGTGGAAGACGATCATGATGTTCGAGGACCGGGAGCAGGAGTCGAAGTGGATCCACGAGTTCTACAAGGAGTACGGCGAGCTCGTCAACAACCTCCGCAACTCCGTCGTGACGAACGTCCTCAAGTTCGGGACCGACCCAGAGCTGTTCGAGGTGTTCCAAGCGGACGGCGACGACGAGTGACGTCGGGGGAACAGGGGGCGACCGCCGCCCTCGACCGCCGGCTCAGTCGAACTCGCCGAACCGCGTGACCGACGCCAGCTCCTCGGTCGGCGGGTCCGCGAAGGCGTCCCGCGCGATCGACCGGCGGTGGACCTCGTCGGCGCCGTCGACGAGCCGGAACTGCCGGACGTTCTCGTGGAAGCGCGCGATCGGCAGGTCGTACGCGATCCCGTTGCCGCCGCAGAACTGGAGCGCGTCGTCGATCGCCTCCTGGACGACGTTCGCGGCGAACGTCTTCGCCATCGCCACCTCGATCCGCGCCTCGTGGCCGTCGGCGATCCGCCCGGCGGCGTGCCTGACCATCGTGCGGGCGGCGTGGAGCTCGGTGCGGCGGTCGGCGATCCGGAACCGGGGGCCCTGCTTCTCCGAGAGCGGCTCGCCGAACCCCTCCCGCTCCGAGAGGTAGGCGGTCGCGATGTCGAGCGCGCGGTCGGCCATCCCGGCGTACCGCATACAGTGGGTGAGCCGGGCCGGCCCGAGCCGCCGCTGGACGAGGGTGAACCCCTCGTTCTCCTCGCCGAGCGTGTTCTCGACCGGGACCCGAACGTTATCGAACCGGATCTCGGCGTGGGTCGTCCCGACCAGCCCCTCGCCGAGGTGCGGGATGTTCCGGACGACCTCGACGCCGTCGGCGTCGGCGGGCACGAGGATGACCGAACAGCCGGCGTACGGGTGCGCCTCCCGATCGGTACGGGCGAAGACCAGCAGCAGCTCCGCCTCGACGCCCCCGGTCGTCCACCACTTGTGGCCGTTTATCACCCACTCGTCGCCGTCCTTCTCGGCCGTCGTGCCGAGCATCTTCGGGTCCGACCCCCCGCCCTGCATCGGCTCGGTCATCGCGAACCCCGAGTCGATCTCGCCGGCCGCCAGCGGGCGGAGCCACCGCTCCTTCTGCTCGTCCGTGGCCGCGATCTCCAGCGTGTGCATGTTGCCCTCGTCGGGCGCCGCACACCGGAGCGCGGTCGGTCCGAGCAGGCTCCGGCCCGCCTCCTCGAACACCGGGAGCATCTCGCGGAAGCCGAGCCCGAGCCCCCCGTACTCCTCGTCGACCTGCGGGGCGTAGACCCCCGCGTCGCGCGCGGCGTCGCGCAGCGCCTCGACCTCCGCCGGCGGGATCGGCCCCCGCCCGAGCCACTCGCGCTCGACCGGCAACACCGTCTCGTCGACGAACTCCCTGACGGCCGCGGCGATCTCCGGCCCGCGACCGATGTCGTCGTACTCCATGGTGTCGCTTGTTTAGCAATGTAAATAGTAGTTCCGGCAACGCGCGCCCAAAAGGCTATAAATCCCGAGCCTAACCGCTCTTGTATCCCAGATAGATTTACAATGTTAGTCAAATACGCCGGAAAGAGCGAACTTCGTTCGGCTCCGTCGCGGGGGGAGGACCCCCGGCCATGACGGACGCCGACTACCTCGACCGGCTGGTCGACGACGACGCGCTCGGGGCGTACCTGACCGCCGAGTTCGGGCCGGCGGACGCGTTCGCGGTCGAGCGGCACGCCGAGGGGCACTCCAACGAGACGCTGTTCGTCACGTGGGGCGACCGGGAGCTGGTGGTCAGGCGACCGCCCCCCGGCGAGACGGCCGACACGGCCCACGACGTGCTCCGAGAGCACCGCGTCGTCGACGCGCTCGGCGACACCGCGGTCCCGGTCCCCGAGGCCCTGCGGGCCTGCGACGACCACGCGGTCCTCGGCAGCGACTTCTACCTGATGGAGCGCGCCGAGGGCGACGTGCTCAGGGAGACGGAGCCGGAGCGCTTCGCCGACCCCGCCGCCCGCGAGCGGATCGGGACCGAGCTCGTCGACACCCTCGCCGCGATCCACGCGGTCGACTACGAGGCGGTCGGCCTCGGCGAGTTCGGCCGCCCCGCGGGGTACACGGCCCGACAGGTCGAGCGCTGGACCGGCCAGCTCGACTGGGCGTTCGAGACGACCGAGGTCGTCAGGGAGGTCCCAGACCTGGTCGCCGTCGGCGAGTGGCTCGCCGACAACGTCCCGGACGACCACGCCGAGACGCTCGTCCACGGCGACTTCAAGCTCGACAACGTGATGTACGGCCCCGGGACGCCGCCGGAAGTCGTCGCCGTCTTCGACTGGGAGCTGTCGACGCTCGGCGACCCGCTCGCCGACCTCGGCTGGCTGCTGCTGTTCTGGCACGACGAGGGCGACCCGGAGCCGCCGATGCCCGACCTGATGTCGACGTTCACCGCCCGGGAGGGGTACCCGACCCGCGCGGCGCTGATCGAGCGCTACGAGACCGCGACGGGCCGCGCGTTCGCCCACGAGCGGTTCTATCGGACGCTCGCGGCCTACAAGATGGCGGCGCTCGGCGAGATGTTCCTCGCGCGGCACCTGAACGACGACAGCGACGACCCGCTGTACCCGAAGATGGAGACGCAGGTGCCCGCGCTCGCGGCGCGCACCCTGGCGTACGTCGAGGGCGAGACGGAGCGGCTGTAGGCCCTCAGCGGGGCCGTCGACGGCGACGACTCACCGCGCCGTCCAGCCGCCGTCGGCCGCGAGCGTCTCGCCGGTGACGAAGCTCGCGGCGTCGCTGGCGAGGAAGGCGACCGGGCCCGCCATTTCCATCGGGTCGGCGAACCGATCGAGCGGCGTCCGGTCGAGGATCGACTCCCGGAGCCGCTCGTTCTCCCGGAGCGTCTCCGTGAGCTCCGTCGCGACGTACCCCGGCGCGACCGCGTTCACCCGAACCTCGGGCGCCCAGTCCAGCGCCGCGCTCTTCGTGAGCCCGACGAGCCCGTGCTTCGAGGCGACGTACGGGTGCTGTCTCGGCAGGCCGACCTCGCCCGCGACGCTGGCGACGTTGACGACGCTGCCGCCCGCCGCTCTCAGGTGCGGGCCGGCGGCGCGGAGGGTCCGGAACGCCCCCCGCAGGTTCACGTCGAGCACGTCGTCGACCGCGTCGCTCTCGACCTCGGCGGGGTCGCCGAGCGCGTCGCCGGGGTTGAACCCCGCGTTGTTGACGAGGACATCGAGCGAGCCGAACGCGTCGACCGCCTCGTCGACGAGCGCCTCGACGTCGGCGTCGTCGGTCACGTCGGCGGTGACCCCTCGCGCCTCGACGCCGAGCTCGCGGGCCTCGGCGGCGACCGCCTCGACCTCCGCCGCGGTCCGCGCCGAGGGGACGACCGTCGCCCCCGCGGCGGCCAGCCCGAGCGCGATCGCCTTCCCGATCCCGCGGCCGCCGCCGGTGACGACGGCGACCTCCCCGGAGAGGTCCGGGAGGGCGTCGTCCGGCGTCGGGGGGGTCTCGCCGCTCATTCCTCGCCCCCCGCCCCGGGCGCGTACGGGAGGTCCGGGTCGTCGACGGCCTCCCGGAGCGTCTTCTTGTCGAACTTCCCGGTCGCGGTCTTCGGGATCTCCTCGCGGAACCGCACGTCGTCCGGGAGCCACCACCGCGGGAACTCGTCGGCGAGGAACGCGCGCACGGCCTCGACGTCGAGCTCGCGGCCCGCCTTCGGCACGACGAACGCCAGCGGGCGCTCCTGCCAGCGCTCGTGCGAGGCGGCGATCACGACCGCCTCGGCGACGTCCTCGTGGGCCATCAGGGCGTTCTCCAGCTCGATGCTGGAGATCCACTCGCCGCCCGACTTGATCACGTCCTTGACGCGGTCGACGACCTCGACGTAGCCGTCCTCGTCGACGGTGGCGATGTCGCCGGTGCGGAGCCACCGCGCCCCGCCGTCGTCGGCCTCGGCGAAGTCGGTCTCGTCGGCCTCCGGGCGGTCGTAGTACTCGCCGACGACGGTGGGCCCCCGGACGAGCAGCTCGCCGAACGCCTCGCCGTCCCACGCGACCGGGTCGCCGTCGTCGTCGACGACCCGCATCTCCAGCCCGGGCGAGAGCAGCCCCTGTTTCGCCCGCTTGTCGAGCTCCGCCTCGCGGTCGGCGCCGGCCATCGCCGACGTCGGCCGGGAGACCGACCCGATGCTCATCGTCTCGGTCATCCCCCACGCGTGTTCGATCGTCACGTCGTGTTCGTCCTCGTACCGGCGCATAACTTCCCGGGGCGCCGCGCTGCCGCCGACGACGATCCGCTCCAACGAGGAGAGGTCGCCGCCGTGCTCGTCGAGGTGGTCCAGGACGTCGATCCACACCGTGGGGACGCCCGCGGTGAGCGTCACGTCCTCGGCCTCGATCAGCTCGACGAGGTCCGCCGGGTCCGGCGACGGACCCGGGTACACCTGCTTCGCGCCGGCCATCGTGACGGCGTACGGGAACTCCCACGAGTTCACGTGGAACATCGGGACGACGGGCATCACCACGTCGTCCTCGGCGATGTCGAGCGCGGCGGGCGTCATCACCATCATCGCGTGGGCGTAGATCATCTTGTGGGTGTACTCGACGCCCTTCGGCTTCCCCGTCGTCCCGGAGGTGTAACACATCCCGGCCGGGTCGTCCTCCGAGAGCGGCGGCCACGACGCCACCGGGTCGGCGTCGGCGATCAGCTCCTCGAACGCCGACAGCGGTATCTCCGACGCCGTCTCCGGGACCGAGTCGCCCATCACGACGACCTCGCGGACGCCGTCGATCCGGTCCCACAGCCGGTCGAGCGTCGCGACGGCGTCCTCGTCGACGATCAGCACGTCGTCCGCGGCGTCGTTGACGATGTACTCGACGTGGTCGTCCTGTAGGAGGAGGTTCACCGTGTGCAGCTGCGCGCCCGAGAGGGGGACCGCGTAGTACGCCTCGAAGTGCCGGTGCGTGTTCCAGCCGAGCGTCCCGACGCGGTCGCCGGGCTCGACGCCGAGGTCCGCGAGGGCGCCAGCCAGCCGCCGGACGCGGTCCCCGAAGTCGGCGTACGTGTACCGGTCGACCCCCTCGCGAGTGCGCGAGACGACCTCCGTCTCCGGGAACAGCCGGGTCGCCCGCCAGAAGAACGGGCGGAGGGTGAGCTCCTCAGGCATCCGCGCTCCCCACGGAGAGGTACGTTTCGAGGAGGTCGTCGCGGTCGCGGATCTCCTCGACGGTGCCGTCGAAGACGATCTGGCCGGTGTCCATGATGTATCCCCGCTCGGCGAGGTCGAACGCGAAGTCGACGTTCTGCTCGGTCAGCAGGACGGTGACGTTCTCGTCGACGACCGTCTGGACGATCTCGCGCAGGTCGTCGACGATGACCGGGGCGAGCCCCTCGGTCGGCTCGTCGAGGAGCAGCACGTCGGGCGCCTGCACCAGCGCGCGGGCGACCGACACCATCTGCTGTTCGCCGCCGCTGAGGTTCCGCCCCCTGTTCCCTCGGAGGGAGTCGAGCGCGGGGAACAGCTCGTACATCTCCTCGACCGGCCGCGGGTCGCTCGCGAGGTTGCGCGCGAGCCGGAGGTTCTCCCGGACCGTCAGGGTGGGGAACACCCGGCGGTCCTCCGGGACGAGCGAGATCCCGAGCGCGTTGATCTCGTCCGGGGACTTCCCGGCGATCTCCTCGCCGCGGAACGTGATCGACCCGGACCGCGGCGGCGACGCGCCGACGACGGACCGCATCGTCGTCGTCTTCCCCGCCCCGTTCCGTCCGAGCAGGGTCACGACCTCGCCCTCGTCGATCGAGAGCGAGACCTCGTGGAGGACGTGGCTGTTCCCGTAGTACGTGTCGATGTCGTCGACGTCGAGTATCGTCATACGCTATCACTCCCCAGGTACGCCTCCGTCACCCGCTCGTCCGTCAGCACGTCCTCCGGCGTCCCGTCGGCGAGGATCGCGCCCTCGGCGAGGACGACGATCCGGTCGGAGATGTCGGTGACGACGTCCATGTTGTGTTCGGTCACGACGAACGTGGCGTCCAGGTCGGCGTCGAGCTCGCGGATCAGCGAGACGATCTCGGTGACCTCCGTCGGGTTCATCCCCGCGGTCGGCTCGTCCATCAGGAACACGTTCGGCTCGATGGCGAGCGCCAGAGCGATCTCGACGGTCCGCTTCTCGCCGTGGCTCAGGGTGTCACACGACGTGTCCGCGATCCCGGTGAGCCCCGTCAGCTCCAGCAGCTCCTCGATGTCCGCCTCGACCGCCTCGTCCCCGGTCGCCCGCGACCGGAAGTCGAGGCGCGTCTTCTCGTGGCTGATCCGGGCGACCCGGACGTTCTCGCGCACGGTGAGCCCCTCGAAGATATTCGTGATCTGGTAGGAACGCGAGAGCCCGGCCTGCGCGACCTCGTGCGGCTCGGCGTCGGTGACGTCGCGGAGGCCGTCGTCGCCCGCCGCGGCGTCGCCGCTCCGTAGCCAGACCGAGCCCGCGGTCGGCCGGAGCACGCCCGTCAGCAGGTTGTAGAACGTGGTCTTGCCGGCCCCGTTCGGGCCGATGATGCTGGTGATATCGCCGTCGTCGATCTCGATCGACACGTCGTCGACGGCGGTCAGTTCGCCGAACTGCTTGCGGAGGTCTTCGGTCTTGAGAACGGTCGTCACGAGTCGTCACCTCGGTGGGGCCGCGAGTCGTCGCGCGGTGCGCCTGCGGCGGATCCGCCGTCGGCGGTCGCGTCGTCAGTTGCGCGACCGCCGTCGATGGTCGCGTCGTCGGCTGCGCGACCACCGTCGATGATCGCGTCGTCGGCTGCGCGACCGCCGTCGATGATCGCGTCGTCGGCTGCGCGACCGCCATCGGTCGCGGCGCCGTCGCCCGCGTCGGTCGCCTCGGAGCCGCCGGAGTCACCGGAGTCGCCGCCGCCGGCGTCCCCGTCCCCGAGCAGCCGATCGCGAAGCAGCAGGAGCCCGCCGACGGCCCCCTGCTTGAAGAACAGCACGACGGCGATGAGCAGCGCGCCGAAGAACAGCTCCCAGTACGCTTCGAGCGTCGGGAAGCGGCTGATCGCCCAGCGGATGTACAGGAAGACGAACGCGCCCACGATCGGTCCGGAGAAGTAGGTCGCGCCGCCGATCACGGTCGCGATGACGGCGATCGCGCTCGTCGACCAGTGCGTCAGCCCCGGGGACGCGACGCTCGCGAGCCCCGCGCGCAACACGCCGGCGATCCCGACGACCGTCGCCGAGACGATGAACGTCATCCAGCGGTGGTGCCTGACGTCGATCCCGAGCGCGGACGCCCGGTCGGGGCTCTCGCGGATCGCCTTACAGACGGTGCCGAACGGGGAGTTGACGACGCGCCACACCCCGTACGTCGTCGCGAGCACGGTGACGACCGTGAGCGCGTAGTACACCTGCCGACCGCCGAGCCGGACGCTCGCGGCCCCCAGGTCGACGCTCCCGAGCAGGACGATGACCCCGTCGGTCCCGTTCGTCAGCCCCGCCGGGTCCTGGATGATCAGCGAGTAGCCGAGCATCCCGAACGCGAGCGTGATCAGCGCGAAGTAGATCTCTTCGAGCCGGACGCTGAGCCACCCGACGGGCACCGCCACGGCGACGACGAGCGTCAGCCCGACGACGCCGCCGACGACGAACGTCGCGAGCGGGGCGACCCCGGCGCCGACGACGTCGGCGACGACCGGGCTCAGGTCCCGTAACACGATCGCGAGCCCGTAGGCGCCGCCCGCGTAGAACAGGCCGTGTCCGAACGACAGCAGTCCCGTGTAACCGTACAGCAGGTTGAAGCCGAGCGCGAACAGCGCGACGACGAGGAAGTCGGTGAACAGGTAGACCTGGAACGTCGGCCCGAACGCCAACAGGACCAGGCCGACCGCGGCGAGCAGGCCGAACCGTTCGCGGGTCCAGCCGTCGGCGACGGCCGCGCCGAACGCGCGGACCCGGCCGCCGGTGTCGGTCGCGCTCATTCGCCGATCCCCCCGAACAGCCCCTCCGGGCGGAACAGCAGCACGATCACCATCGCGAGGAAGGGGATCGCGATGCTACCGGCGCTGATGAACTGCGGGCCGAGGCTCTGCATCATGCCGATGAGCATCGCGCCGACGAACGCCCCGCTCATGGAGCCGAGCCCGCCGATGACGACGACGATGAACGCGTCGATGATCACCTGGTCGCCGAGCGCCGGACTGGTCGACTGCAGGGGCGAGGAGAGCGCGCCGCCGAGCCCGGCGAGCACGCTCCCGAGGAAGAAGACGCCGGTGTACAGCCGCGGCACGTCGACGCCGAGCATCGCCGCCATCTCGCGGTCCGAGGAGGTGCCCCTGACCAGCGAGCCGAAGTACGTCCGCGTGATGAACAGCCAGAGGCTCGCCAACACCGCGACGGCTAGGCCGATGACGACCAGCCGGTACGCGCTGAACGTGCTCCCGCCGAGCGACACGGAGAAGTTGAACACGTCGGGCGGGTCGATCGAGTACGACCCCGACCCCCAGACGAACCGGACGGTCTCGTGGATCACGAGCACGAACCCGAACGTGACGATGAGCTGGTCGAGGTCGGCGTCGACCCGGTCGTAGAGCCGCCGGATCGCCGCGAACTCGATGACGGCGCCGACGACGCCGACCGCGAGAGCGCCGGCGACGGCGGCGAGCCAGAAGTTGTCCACGACGTTCGTCACGACGGCGAGCGTGACGTACGCGCCGAGCATGTAGAACCCGCCGTGCGCGAAGTTGAGGACGCCGAGCACGCCGAAGATGAGGCTCAGCCCGACCGCGATCAGGAAGAGCCGGCTGCCGAGGCTCAGCCCGATGACGACGTCGGCGACCCCGATCAGTGGAACGAGAGATGGGAGACTCATGGAGGCGGCGGCGGGTTAGATTCCCGTCGGGAGGTCGGAGTCGCCGAGCGCCTCCGACAGCACCTCGGGGCCGGCGTCGTACCGGTCCACGGGGTCGAGCACGTTGCTCTCCCACTCCTCGTCGTACGTGACGGTGCCCCAGACGGACGCGACCGTCGCCTGGTTCGTCTCGCTGAACTCGTAGTCGCCGACCGGGCCCGAGTGCTCCATCCCGGTGAACTCCTCGACGAGCGCGTCGGCCTCCGTGCTCCCGGCCGACTCGATCGCCTGCTTGTACAGGTGGAGGGCGCGGTAGGCGCCCTCGGCGTTGTACGTCGGCAGCGACCCGTACTCCTCGTAGTAGGCCTCGCGGAACGAGTTGTTCGTCTCGGTGTCGGGCACGAACGGGTCGTACCGCGTGGAGGCGTACTCGCCCTCCGGGAGCGGGCTCCCCTCGCTCGGGTAGTCAGTGCCCATGCCGACGCTGAACAGCGTGTGGTCGATCTGGTCGAACCAGCCCGCGTCCTCGGCCTGCCCGATGAACGTCGTGAGGTCGGCGCCCCACAGCGGGGTGAGCACCGCGTCGGGGTCCGCGTCGAGGATGGAGCTGATGAAGGGGGTGTAGTCGCTCGTCGCCAGCGCCGGGAACTGCTCGGCCGTGAACTCGGCCTCCACGCCGAGCCCGTCGCAGAACGCCTGGAAGTAGTCCCACGTCTCGTAGCCGAACGCGTAGTCGGGGCCGATGGTGGCCCACTCGGTGGCGTCGAGCCCCTCGGCGGTGCGGGCGGCCCCGTAGATGTCCTGCGCGAGGCTGTTGGAGTCGCGGAACACGTACTCGTTCCCGACCGAGTCCTCGTGTTCCCCCTCCGGCGAGGTGACGAACGGCGTCGCGGCGTGGGTGATCATGAACGGCATCTGGAGCTGCGCCACCTGCGGCGCCACGGCCTGCGCGACCCCGCTGGAGTCGAGTCCGAACAGCCCGTCGACGTCGTCCTCCTGCACGAGGCTCCGGATCTGCTGGATCGCGGTGTCCGCGCTCGCCTCCGTGTCGCGGACGACGACCTCGACGTCCCGCCCGTCGATGCCGCCGTTGTCGTTGATCTCCGACTGCGCGAACTCGATCCCCCGCTCCGCCTCCTCGCCGTACAGCGAGGCGAACCCGGAGAGGATGTACGTGGCCCCGAGCGTCACCGGACCGCCGCCTCCGCCACCGCCCGAACAGCCGGCCAGCGCGACGGTCGCGCCGGCGCCGGCGGCCTGCAGGAACCGTCGTCGATCGACCGACGATCGGGTTTCCGAATCCGTCTCGACATCGCCAGTTCGGTTACTCTTGTTTCCGACATTCGAATCTGAACTTACCATTGTTAACGATTGTCCGTGTGTGTCCACTCCACATAAATATGTAGGTCAGAGACGCCCACTCTCGCCGCCGGACCCCCGGGAACGGCGGTAATGGCGGACGTCACGCGACGAAGACGTGTCAGTCGAGACGATAGCCTGCGCGCTCGGCCGCGCTTCTCGAAGGGGTCATAAAAAACGGAACCCGCCCGCGACTCCCCCGCGAGCGTCTCGCCTCGACGGCTCTCGGCGCTTCGTCCGAGGCTTTCGGCGCTTCGTCCGAGGCTTTCGGCGCTTCGTCCGAGGCTTTCGGCGCTTCGTCCGAGGCTTTCGGCGCTTCGTCCGAGGCTTTCGGCGCTTCGTCCGAGGCTCTCGACGCCTCAGTCCGACAGCTCGAACGCGACCTCGACCTCCGCCTGGTACTCCCGGTCGGCCGCGCTCTGTAGCTCCACGCCGAACTCCTCGACCTCCGCCCAGTAGACGTTTTCGAGCGTGTCCTCGGCGCGGTCGATCGCGTCGTCCGCGGCGGCGTCGAAGCTCTCCTCGCTCGTCCCGATCAGCGTGATCTTCTTGAACACCATGTCACGCGTTGATTGGACGCACGGGAGTATAAAACGGGGCGGTGAAAACGCCGTCAGGGGCTGCCGGGCGCGCCTTCCATCACCGCGAAGTCCTCGCCGTCGGCGTCGATGCCGATGACCGCCCAGTCGTACGGGGGCTTCTTCGAGACGAGGCGGTCGCGGAGGTCGCCGGCCCGGTCGCGCCACGTGACGAAACAGCGAAGCCGCGGGGTCTCGCCGCCGTCCGTCAGATACGGGTCCAGGTCGTCGTCGTCCATGCAAAGCACCGTCACGAGCACGCGTCGCCACTTCCGCTCCGCGACGAACTCCTGTCCGCCCTCGGAGACGGTGTAGCCGAGTTCACGGAAGACGTCTCTGGCCTCGGTCGTCGGTGGGATGCTCGCAGTGGCCATCTGTCTCGTCGTTCGCCGTCGTCCGTGATAAACCTTCTCACGATTTCTCGACGGCGGTTATTCGTGCGCTGCGTCCCACTCGTCGGGCTTTCGGATGTTGCCGCACTCCGTGCACTGGATCCGGCCCATCGTGTCCATCGCGGTGTCGAACGACTCGCAGTTCCCGCAGCGGAATCCCCACCGATCCGACCCGTCGGCGTCCGCGAAGACGACGTAGAACGGCCCCTCGGCGCCCCGCTCGGCCATCGTCCGATCGGTGTACACCCGCTCGCCGTCGGTCGTCGTCGACCCGTCGAGACTCATACCCGTCACTACCGGTCGGAACCGGTTAAAAACGTGCGTCGACGGCGACGCGGGGAGGGGCGGCCGGCGCGTCGCCTCACGTCCGGAACGACTCGCCGCAGCCGCACTCGGAGACGACGTTCGGGTTCTCGACCTCGAAGCCGGCCGCCTGCAGGCCGTGCTCGTAGTCGAGCTTGCTCCCGCCGATGTAGTTCCGGCTCGCGGGGTCGACGAACACGCGGAGCCCGTGGTGTTCGACGACGAGGTCGTCGTCCTCCGGCTCCGTGTCGAACCGCATCCCGTACGAGAGGCCCGCGCAGCCGCCCTGCTGGACGAACAGCCGGAGCCCGGCCTCCTCCGTGTCGAGGTCCTCGCCCTCCAGCAGGGAGAGCGCCTCTTCCGCGGCGTCGGGGGTCACCTCGATCGCCGGGTCGCTCGACGCGTCGACCGTTTCGGTGCTCATACGAACCAGTTCCGTTCGCACGGTAAAAACCCTGCCGGCGGAACCCCGCCCGTCGTTGCCGATGACGGTTACGTTCGCCGGCCGCGCCGCTCGCCTCCGATCCCCGCCGACCGGTGTCCCGGCCAGCGCGACCGTCCGCGGTACGTTTGTGTGGCTCGAACGCCTACTGGCCCCGTGAGCGTCCCGTCAGAGGCGGCGTTCGCCCGGCGGTACCGGTCGCTCTCGGCGGCCGAGCGGCGCGAGTTCGTTGCCGCGCTGTGGACCGCGCGCGGCTGGGAGCGAGTCCGTCGGGCGGACGAGTCGAACGTCGTCGTCGTCCGACGCGACGGCCGAGAGCGGCGCGTCGCGGTCGGGACGCCCGTCCCGGACGACGCCGACGCGGTCGTCGGCGACGGGTCGCGACGGCCCTTCTCCGCCTCGCCGCGTCGGCGGGCCGAGGCGGTCGGCGCGACGTACCTCTCCCCGGCCGACCTCCGCGAGCGGCTCCTCTACGGGGTCGACCGTGACGCGGCGGACCGCCTGTTCCGCGAGCGGTTCGGCGTCTCCCTCGCGACCGCCGCGGCGACCGACGACGGGGGGCGGGAGGGCGTCCGACGCCGCCTCTCGCGGGTCCGACGGGCGGCGGCGATCGACGGGCGAGGCGCGCTCCTCGCCGTCGTCCTCGTCGCGCTGCTGGCGGCTGCCGTCGCGGTCCTCGCCGCCGGCGGACCGCCCGCGCTCGCCGGCGTCCCCGGGTTCGGACCCGCCGCCGGCGACGCGGCCCCGGTCGCGCCCTCGCCGCCGGCCGACGGGGAGTACGCGGCCGCAGCGAGCGCGATCGGGACGGCCGAGTCCGCGGAGCGCGGCGCGGCCGCGCTCGACGACGCGGCGTCCCTCGGGCTCGACGAGGAGGCGCTCACGGGGACGATCGGGTCGACCGCCAGGACGCCGCCCGGCGTCTTCCTGACCGGGGTGTACGACCCGGACGCGCTCGCCGAGGCTCACGTCGCCACCGCGGCGAACCTCTCGTCCGCGTCCGTCCTCCTCGTCGCCTCGGGCCCGGCGAACGCGACCGATCTCGACGCGGCGACCGGCGGTCGCGTGGGGATCGCCGGCGACGGCGGCGTCGAGGTCGCGGTCGCGTCGGCGCGCCGGTACCGGCTCACCGGCTCCGCGAACGCGTCGGTCGTGAACGCGACCCGCGACGGGGTCGTCGAGGTGTTCGCCGACGGCGACGCCGTCTACCAGCGGGCCGCGGGGCCGGCGGGCGTGGAGACCCGCCGCGTCGCCCCCTCGGCGGCGCCGAACGCGACGAGGCTCGCCGCGACGGTCGCCGAGGAGCCGATCCGGCGGTTTCTGAACGGGAGCGAGTCGACCGTCCGCGCGGCCGCCACCGAGGTCCCGCTGTACCGGATCGAGGTGCGCGGCGAGCCGCGCGCGCTCGGCGACGAGGTCGACGACTTCCGGTCGGTCGCGTTCGTCACCGCCGACGGGCTGGTGCTCGAACTGTCGGCGACGTACGTCCACGAACCGACCGGGGAGCGGGTCCGGGTCGCGTTCCGGTACGACCGCCTCGGCGACACCGCCGCGGTCCCGCCGGCGTGGTACCCGGAGGTCGCGTCCGAGGAGGACGACGGCGACGGGGCGGGGTGACCGTCGCTCCGATCCTCCGAATCCCGCACCCACCGCGCTCGCCGAACTCGCTCACCGCGTTCGGTCGTCCGCGCCGTTCGCTCTCGGACGCCCCGCCCCCTCGGGCGAGCCAGCATCGACGAGCCCGATCAGCTCGCGGAGGCTCCCGATCTCGGCCGCCGGCTCGACGCCGAGGTCAAGGTCGGCGTTGTGCTCGCGCCTGAGGAACACTCCGTCGAGCCCGGCGCGCTCGGCGGCGATCACGTCGGTCGCGCGGTCGCCGACGTAGAGCCCGCCGCGGGCGCCGAGCGCGTCGAGGGCCTCGTCGAGGTAGTACGGGTCCGGCTTGCGGCGGCGGAACCCCTCGGGGCCGAGGTCCCGGCCGCGGACGAACGAGAACGCGTCGAGCCGGAAGTGGTCGACGACGAACTCGACGGTCGGGTGGTAGTTGTTGCTCACGAGCCCGACCGGGACGCGCTCGGCGACCGCGTCGATCGCGTCGACGTCGGGACAGAGCCGTCTCGTCCCGGCCGCCAGCCGCTCGACCGAGCGCTTCGCGCTCCGCTCCTCGCGGGCGCGGAACAGCGCCGCCGGGTCGACGCCGAGCGCCGCGCAGGCGTCACGGAACCCCTCGTCGTACGCGTCCGATTCGAGCGAGCGGCGGCGGTCGCCGGCGACCTCCAGTCCGCGCTCGTCGAGGACGTCGTCGAGCGCGCGGGCGTGGACCGCCGAATCGGTCCCCCAGCCGTCGAGGACCACGCCGTCCATGTCGAAGAGGACGACTTCGTCGTTCCGTCCGTCAGTCCGGGCGTCGGTATCGTGAGTCATTATCATGTATCTCGTGTCTCGTCGTCCGTTCGCGGATCGACCGCGGCGCGAGCCGTTCGTACTTACCTACCGTTCCATCTCGGCGGACCGAAGCCGGGACTGCCCCGCAGACAGGGAGTTTCAGCGCACCTTCCGGCGGGCGTACGCCGACACCCCCTCGCTCACCAGCACGACGCCGAGGATGGCGACCAGAAGCGCCGACACCGTCCGCCACGCGAACGAGTCGATCGCCTCGAACAGCTGGACGCCGATCCCGCCGGCACCGACGAACCCGAGGATCGTCGCCGCGCGGACGTTGATGTCCCAGCGGTACACGCTGAGCCCGACTAAGGCGGGCTTGATCTGCGGGACGATCCCGTAGATAAGCAGCTGAGCGGGGCTCGCGCCGGTCGCGCGGACTCCATCCACCTGTCCAAAGTCGATCTCCTCGATCTCCTCGCCGAGGAGCTTCGCGAGAAACCCGATCGACCGGACCGCGGTCGCGACGGTCCCCGCGAGCGCGCCCGGCCCGAGCATCACGACGAACAGCAGCGCCCAGACGATCGTGTGGACCGACCGCGAGACGGTGACGATGAGCTTCCCCAAGGCGTACGTCGCCCGGTTCGGCGTCGTGTTCTCGGCGGAGATGTACGCGACCGGGGCCGCCATCATCACCGCCGCGATCGTCCCGACGACGGCGATCTGTATCGTCTCGGCGAGCGGGCCGACCGCGTTCGGCAGGTACCCCCAGTCCGGCGGGACCATCCGCCCGAAGAGGTCGCCGACCTGCGCCGGCGCGGTGCTCACGTACTGGAGGCTCATGTCGAGCCACTCCCACGAGGCGACCACGACGGCGACGGCGACGGCGACGGACCCGATCCGGAAGAGCCGCTCGCGCGCGTCGAACCGGCTCCACTCGCGCGTGGCGCCCGCCATTACTGGACCCTCCGCCTGACGACGGCACTCACGAACTCGGCGACGAGGACCACGGCGATGATCGCGACGAGGATCGCCGCCACGTAGTCGTACTCGTACCGTTGGTAGGCTCGCTGGAGGAGGACGCCGATCCCACCGGCGCCGACGATCCCGACGATCGTTGACGACCGGATGTTGATGTCCCATCGGTAGACGGCGAGGCCGGCGAACCGCGGAACGACCTGTGGGACGACCCCGTAGACCACGCTCTGAAAGCCTGTCGCGCCGGTCGCTCGGACTGCCTCGACACCGCCCACGTCGATGTCCTCCAGGTCCTCGGCGAACAGTTTCGAGAAGAAGCCGATCGTCTTGAAGCTGATCGCGACGATCCCCGCGAGCGGGCCGAACCCGAGCGCGATGACAGCGATGATCGCGACGATCAGTCCATCGATGGCGCGCGTGGCGCTGATGATCCCGCGGCTCAGGTAGTACACCGGCCGCGGCGCGAGGTTCTCCGCCGCTCCGAACGCGACCGGCAGGCTGATCGCGATCCCGGCGACGGTGGCGACCATCGCCATCGCGATCGTCTCGATCATGCGGTCGAACAGCCTGAGCGTGTATTCGCTGCCGGTCTCGGGTGGCAGCATCGA
Organism: Halorubrum rutilum; assembly: GCF_042665015.1. Taxonomy (GTDB): domain Archaea; phylum Halobacteriota; class Halobacteria; order Halobacteriales; family Haloferacaceae; genus Halorubrum; species Halorubrum rutilum. Next base: position 210,883 of record NZ_JBHTBL010000001.1, read on the forward strand.
GTCGATCAGCTCGTAGCCGTAGCCGAGTCCCGAGAGGAACCGCCCGAGGGTGATCTGTAGGCTCGCCACCGACCAGACGACGAGCGCGAGGACGGCCCCGTACACCGCCCACTTCGTGTACCGGTTCCGGAACGCGGTCGGGCGCCGCCACGTCCGCCGATCCGCCGCGCCCGTTGACCCCGTCGGCGAAGACGACTCGGTCGCCACGGGTCAGTCCTCCGCGGGCAGGCGGTCGGACCCGGCGTTCTGCCCGTTCCGCGAGTTCGACTCGTCGTCCGGACCCGACAGCCAGTCCGGGTCCGTCGCGGCCGATTCCGGCGGCTCCTCGCCGCGGTAGATGATTCCCTTCGACTCGTCGGTGAGGTCGCTCGCCGGCCCGTCGAAGACGAGTTCGCCGGCGTGGAGCCCGAGGATTCGGTCCGCGTACGCCTCCGCGAGGTCGACCTCGTGGATGTTGATCAGCACGGGCACGTCGCGGTCCTCGGCGATGTCGGTGAGCAGTTCCATCACGTCGCGGGAGGTCTCGGGGTCGAGGCTCGAGGTCGGCTCGTCGGCCAGCAGGATCTTCGGCTCCTGGACGACCGCCCTCGCGATGCCGACGCGCTGGCGCTGCCCGCCGGAGAGCTCGTCGACCCGCTTGTCCTCCATGCCGTCGAGCCCGACGAGGTCCAAGAGCTCGTAGGCGCGCTCGACGTCCTCCGGCGGGAAGTTCCGTCGGAGAGCCGCCCAGTTCGAGACGTAGCCGAGCCGCCCGGAGAGCACGTTCTCCATCACGGTGAGCCGCTCGACGAGGTTGTACTCCTGGAACACCATCCCGATGTTCCGGCGCGCGTCCCGCAGCCCGTCGTCGTCCAGCGCGGTCAGCTCCGTCTCGTCGAGGCGAACGCTCCCCGTCGTCGGCTCGACCAGCCGGTTGATACACCGGACGAACGTGCTCTTGCCGGCCCCGCTCGGCCCGATCATCGCGACGACCTCGCGGCCGTCGATCCGCACGGAAACGTCGCTGAGCGCCTCGTCACCGGTCGGGTACGTCTTTCCGAGGCTGTCCGTTTCGAGCATCGTTACAGGTTCCCGCTCTCGTACTCGACGCCGTTGTACCGCTGGATGATCAGGATGTCGTTGAAGACGTTCTTGTAGTCGATTTCGACGTACTCGGCCTCACCGGTGTTTTCGGCGTACTCGGTGTCCGTCCAGTCGGTCCCGATGGTCGCTTCTTTGATCCCTTCGACGATGTCCGGGTGGAGGTCGTAGCGGTGGACCATCGGACCCGGCGGGAACGGGTTGCTCGCCCAGACCACTTTGAAATCGTCGTAGTCGATGTCCTCTGTCGCCTGGACGAGGTCGTCGACGCAGGTGCTGCAGATCGGCCCGGCGTCGTAGTCGCCCACCGCGATGCCGCGGGCGGTCTGGTCGTGGCCGCCCGAGAAGTTGACCTCGTAGTCCTCTCCGGCCGTCACGTCGAAGAACTGGTCGAAAAGCGCCGACGGCGCCTGATTGCCCGAGTTCGACGCCGGTTCGGAGTGTGCGATCTCGACGTCGTCGCGCGCGAAGTCGTTGACCGACTGGATATCGTGCTCGTCGTCGCGGGTGACCGCCAGCAGCCGGTAGCCGAACTGTCCGGAGGGACTTATCGGGACCGCGAACGGGACGACGCCGCCGAGGTTGACCCCGAAGGCGGACGTTCCGGTCGAGATATCGCCCAAGTGTCCGCGTCCCGCCCGAAACGACTCGACCGTCGCCGCGTTGGAGTCGACGGGCTGCCACTCGACCGTCCGGCCCGTGGTCTCTTCGAGTCGGTCCAGCAGCGGCTGGATGGTATCCTGGTACTGCGTCTGGCCGGACTCGCCGGGCTTGTCCACGAAAATGAGCGGGTCGGGGTCGACCCACTCGCTCTCGTCGTCGGGCAGCTCCCGTGGCGGGTCGCCGTGAGCTATCTCCTCGACGTCCTGGTTCCGCATGTTCTCCAGGTCCGTCTGGCTCCCCTGGAAGTAGTCGTTCTCCGAGACCGCCGTCATCAGGTAGTTATTCTCCTCCCAGTTGGGCTCGGCTGGATCGAACTCCGAGGCGTCCGCAAGCATCGGGTCGCCCGATCCCCCGTCACCGCCGTCCCCGCCGTCGCCGCCGTCCAAGCCCGCGCCGGCCTCGTCGTTACCGCTACCGCCGCTGCTCCCACCGGTACAGCCTGCCAGTCCGGCGATGCCGACCGCTCCGCCGGCCATGATGAACTTACGCCGCGAACTCGACTCCCGCCGTTGGCCGCTGTCTTCCACCATTGCGGATCGAAAACCGCGTTTTACGGGCAAGAAGCCTGCTATGAGCCGAATATGGCCGTCTAAACCGCTCTGTGGTGGGGCGGCACACACTGTGCGGGAACGAACCGTCCCGTACCCGCTCGGACTGATCTGTGACAGTATATACCGCTCCGGAGACAAGCGTCCGCTCCGGGTCAGGCAGGGGCGGGGTGCGGGGAGGCAGCGGGACGGTAAGTCACTCGAACCGCTTCCGGACGCTCTCGGCGTGCGCCTCCAACCCCTCGGCCTCCGCGAGCGTCGTGACCGTCTCCGAGAGGTCGGCGAGCGCGTCGCGGTCGAGCCGCTGGACCGTCGACGACCGGAGGAAGGTGTCGACTGAGAGCCCGCCGTAGCGCTTCGCGCCGCCGTTCGTCGGCAGCACGTGGTTCGTGCCGGTTGCGTAGTCGCCGGCGGCCACGGGGGAGTACGGGCCGAGGAAGACGGAGCCCGCGTTCGAGATCCGGTCGAGGAGGGCCTCGTCGTCGTCGGCGACGATCGAGAGGTGCTCGGCGGCGTACTCCTCGGCGAACAGCACCGCCTCGGGCATCGAGCGCGCGTGGAGCACGCCCGAGGCCTCGTTGTCGAGGGCGGCGCGGATCGTCTCCTCGCGCTCGCGCCCCGCGGCCTGTGCGTCGACCGCCTCGGCGACCGCCTCGGCGAGGTCGGCGTCGGCGGTGACCGCGACGACCGAGGCGTTCGGGTCGTGCTCGGCCTGCGCGACGAGGTCGGCCGCGACGAGCTCGGGGTCGGCCGTGTCGTCGGCGAGCACGAGCACCTCGCTCGGCCCCGCGAGGAAGTCGATCTCGACGTCGCCCTGCACGACCGCCTTCGCGGCGGTGACCCACTTGTTGCCGGGGCCGACCACCTTCTGCGCGTTCGTCACCGTCTCGGTGCCGTACGCGAGCGCGGCGATCGCCTGCGCGCCGCCGACCTGATAGACGGCGTCGGCGCCGGCCTCGTGGATCGCCGCGAGCGTGACCCGGTTCAGCTCCTCGGCCGGCGGGGTCGCGACGGCGACGTGGTCGACGCCGGCGACGACCGCCGGGATGACGCCCATCAGCGCGCTGGAGGGGTACGCCGCCGCGCCGCCGGGCACGTACACCCCCGCGCGGTCGATCGGGCGGAACCGGCGGCCCAGCTCCCGGCCGCCGAACTCGTCGCGCCAGTCCTCGGGGCGCTGCCGCTCGTGGAACGCCCGTACGTTGGCGGCGGCCTCGCGGACCGCGTCGAGGACCGGGTCGTCCGCGTCGTCCAGTTCGGCGTGCGCGCGCTCGGCGTCGTCCGTCACGTCGATGTTGCCGACCGTCACGCCGTCGAACTCCTCGGCGAACTCCCGCAGGGCGACGTCGCCCTCCTCGCGCACTCGGCCGACGATCTCGCTCACGTCGTCGCGGACCGCGTCGACGCCGGCGTCGCGCTCGAAGAGGGCGCGCCGCTCGGCCGGCGAGAGGTCGGCAACGGTTCGTACGTTCATACGACCCCTGCGAGCCGCGGTCAAAAGGGCGTTCCGACTTCGCCCACCTCGGTCGGACGCCCGGATGTCACCGACTGGGCTTCTGTTGTGCGGTATTTAAATAACCGCGAGCGACGACGACAACCAGTCATAAACCGGTGCGGTGGCGCGTGCCTCCGAGTGGCCGCCCTCGGCGGCCAAGAGGAGCGCGCGAGGGAGGCGGCGGGTCAGCGCGGCGTCGCCCGCGCTGACCCGCCCGCCGAGGCTGGGGAGGCGTGAGGTGCGGTCGCTGTGCGGGCGGGGTGGGACTCAAAGGGGCAGCCGCGAGGACGACTCAGGCGACGTAAGCACCGCAAGGAGCGAGTGAAACGAGCGACTGAGGAGCGAGTGAAACGAGCGACTGAGGAGCGCAGCGAGCGTAAGTCGTCCTCGCGGCTGGGGCTTTGGGGGTGTCCGTCGCGGATTCGATGCCAGGAGCGTATCGTCGAGCGGTTAGGGCCGTGCGGTTGATCTCGATGTCGCCGGTCGCGTTCGGCCGAGCAGCCGGGGCGTTGGAGGCGTTCAGCGCGGAGAAGTCGATCACTCCAACTCTCTAACTCCCGTCACGTCGAGCGTCGCGAGGACGACGAGGACCGCAAGCAGCCCCGCGGCGACAAAGAGGATCGGCGCCGACAGCGCCACGGCCAGCTCGTACGGCGCGAGGAGGCGGGTCGTGCCGCGGACGACGAACGACAGAAAGACGAGTCCGAAGGCGAGCAGCGCGAGGCCGACGAAGCGGGACCGGTTCATTCCGACCCCCGACGCCCCGGTCCCCGGCGCCCCGGATCCCCCACGCTCAGTCCGACTGCGCGACGCCCGAGCCGTGCGGCCCGTGCTCCCGGTGGTCGCGGGCGCCGTCGAAGCCGCGGCACATCTCGTAGAACACCGCCTCGGGGTCCCTGTTCCACTGCCACTTCCAGCGCGTCCGGACGAGCAGCGAGATCTTGCGGGTAAAGGAGAGCTCCGGCGTCGTCGACACCGTGTCGTACCCCAGGTTCCGAATGAGCCGGTGGTGGTCAGCGTACAGCACCGCCGCGAGCAGCACCGCCAGCTGGCAGTCCTCGGGGAGGTACTTGATCCCCGCGACCCCCTCCTCGTAGAGCCGCTCCGTCCGGGCGAGCTCCTCGCGGATCGCGGCCGCGACGTTCGCGTCGAACTCGAGGTCGAGGATCTGCTCCTCGGTCACGTCGTGCCGCCGGAGCGTCTCCAAGGGGAGGTAGATCCGGTCGCGCTCCACGACGTCCTCCCGGACGTCCCGGATGAAGTTCGTCATCTGGAACGCCTCGCCGAGCTTGGTGGCGTGCGGGAGCGCCGCGGCCTCGGTCTCCTCGTCGAGCTCCATGATCGCCGTCATCATCCGGCCGACCGCGGCCGCGGAGCCGTCCATGTACGCCTCCAGCTCCTCGTACGTCTCGTAGCGGTCGGTGTCGATGTCGCTCTCCATCGCGTCGACGAACGAGTGGACGTCCTCGTCGGCGATCCCGTGCTCGGCCTTGATCTCGGCGAACGCCTCCAGCACCGGGTCGTCCGTCGCCTCCTCGCCGAGCGCGGCCCGCCGGAGCCGGTCGAGCTCGGCGCGCTGTTCGGCCGGGGGGTCGGTGTCCTCCGCGTCGACGACCTCGTCGGCGATCCGGAAGAAGCCGTACAGCACGTACGTGGCGTGGCGGATCCGCTCCGGCAGCAGCCGCGTGGCGACGTGGAACGTCTTCCCCGTGCGACGCTGGATCCGCTTGCTCCGGGCAACCTGGGTGTGCTCTACCATGATGACCCCTGGCGGTCGGCGAAGAGGGTCGAGAGCGGGTCGCCGGTCATGGCAGAAAAATCGACCTCCAAGAACATAACAGTTCGCACATCCATTGTTGTTTTCACCCCGACGCCCGTTGATTCCGTCTCGATCCGAGAGACGCGAAGGGGGTCCGGTCGAGCGAAAACCGGGGCGCCGCGGCGCTCCGCGCTCAGTAGAAGGTGTCGCTACAGTCGTAGACGACGCCGTGAGCCGGACAGACGTACTTGCAGTGTCGATGGTACATCGGCGTCCCGCAGCGCGGGCACGGTCGGCCGCCCCGGCCGGCCGCCGTCTCCTCCGAAGCGGTCCCGTCGCCGTCGCCCTCGGTCATACCGTCCCGTACCGACGCCGGAGGCATAACAGATCCCCCTCCGCGCCGCGGATCGCCCCCCGGTCATCACCGTCGTCCCTAACGAGTCAGGTCGCCGCCAGCGACTCGTACACCGACTCCGCGACGCGCTCCTCGCCGAACGGGAGCGTCAGCACCCCGCCCCACCCGTCGTCGGTCAGCGCGCTCACCGTCGGCTCGTCCAGCTCGACCCGCCGGACCTCGGTCCCGTCGAGCGTCATCGACGCGACGAACCGCTCCGGCTCGCCGACCGCGCCCGACGCCGCCAGCCGCTCCTGGAAGGCGTCGACCCCGTCGCCGTCGAGCGCGACGTACACGAGGTACTCGCCGTCGCCGTCGAAGACGCCCTCCACCTCGTCGAGGTCGGCCGCGCCGAACAGCCGCCGGTCGACCTCCCCGTCGCGGAGGAGCCGCGCCTCGAACGGGGCGTCCGGGTCGGCGTCGACCGCGCCGGCCGAGCCGCCGCTCTCGCCCGCCCCGGCCGAACCCCCGCCCACCGGGTCGCCGTCGATCGGTCCGCCGCCGCCCGCGCCGGCGTCGCTCGCGGCCCCGCCGTCCGACACCGCCGTCGCCCCGGCGAACCCGACGGCGCCGACCGCGCAGGCGGCGCCGACGCCCGCGAGCATCCCGCGTCGAGAGAGTTCCATACCCGACCGTTCCCGCCGGGGTTCAAAAGGGTTACACGCCGATTTGCGCGGCTGATAACGACGCGCCGGCCGATTCACGCCTCCGCGAACTCGACGTCCCCGAGGGCCGTCGTCTCGCCGAACAGCCAGTCCGCGTGGTCGACGGCGTACTCGCGGTGGTCCTCGGTGATGTACCCCAGCGCGTCCTCGACGACGACGGGCCGGTAGTCGCGGAGCCCCGCGCTGCCGGCGGTGTGGAGGACGCAGACGTTCGCGAGCGTCCCGCAGATCAGCAGGTCAGAGATCCCGTGCGCGTCGAGGTGTCCCTCCAGATCGGTGTTGTAGAAGGCGTCGTAGGTGTGCTTCTCGACGACGTGGTCGGCCTCGCCCACGTCGAGCCCCTCGACGAGCTCGGCGTCCCACGACCCCTCGACGACGTGCTCGCCCCAGCGGTCGAACTCGTCGTAGTAGTGCGCGTCGTCGAACTGCTCCGGCGGGTGGACGTCGCGGGTGTAGACGACGCTCGCGCCGGCCTCGCGCGCCCGTTCGACCAGCGCCGTCACCGGCCCGATCGCCGCCTCGCTCGGCTCGGCGTAGAGGCTCCCGTCCGGGTGACAGAACCCGTTCTGCATGTCGACGACGATCACCGCGGTTTCGGTCGGATCGTACGGCATGGGCGACGGTTGGGCGTCGCGACCCAAAAATCCGAAGCCGGAGCGGGGGCGACCGTCGGGCGCGTCCGGGCCGACCGCCGGGTGCGTCCGGGCCGACCGCCGGGTGCGTCCGGGCCGCCACCGCGGACCGTCCCCGGGCCGACCGCCGCACCGACGGCGCCCCCGGAGCCGCCGCACCGACAAACTACTTATCCGGTCGGTCGTAATCGCCCCTATGCGACGGGTTCTCACCCTCTCGGTCGTCGCCGCCGCGATCGCCCTCCTCTCGCTCGGCGTCGGCGGGGTCGCCGCCGCCGGCCCGGTCGCCGCCGGTCCGGTCGCCGAAAGCGTCGCGGTCAACTCGGCGGCCGCCGGGGGCGCCGCGCCGGCCAGCGCGACCGCGGCCGAGTGCGAGGCCGGCGACGGCGCCGACCTCGTCGGCTGCTGGAACGGGACCCACTACGAGGAGGAGCTCTCCTTCAACCAGAGCGACGGGCTCAACGAGTCCGAGCTGGAGGCGCTGACGCACCTGACGATGGCGCGCGTCGAGCACCTCCGCGAGCGGCCGTTCCGGGAGGACGTGCCGGTCGCGACCGTCACCCGGAGCGAGTACGCCAACGACACCGCGAGCGGCGGGAACGGCTCGACCGACGAGGCGTTCCGGCGCTGGAACGACCAGGTGTGGGAGGCGCTGTTCGTCGTCGGCGAGGACGAGAACGCGAACGACGAGATCGACGCGGTGTTCGGCGGCGCCGTCTCCGGCTTCTACTCGCCGGCGCAGGACCGGATCGTCCTCGTCGTCCCCGAGGGCGAGGAGGCCCGGATCGACCCCTCGACGCTGGCGCACGAGCTCGTCCACGGGATGCAGGACCAGTACCACGACCTCACGCGGCCCCGATACGCCGGCGCCACGCAGGACGGCGACCTCGCGGTCGACGGGATCGTCGAGGGCGAGGCCGTTCACGTCGAGGAGCTGTACGCCGCCCGCTGCGCGGCCGACTGGACCTGCCTCGACGCGCCGAGCGGCGGGGGCGGCGGGTCGCCGGCCGACTTCAACTTCGGCATCCTCCAGACCGTGCTCCAGCCGTACTCGGACGGCGCGCTCTACGTCGAGGAGCTGGTCGACGAGGGCGGGTGGGAGGCCGTCAACGAGACGATGACCGAGCCGCCGGGGAGCACCGCCGAGGTGATCCACCGGAACCCAGAGTACGAGACCCGTAACGTGACGTTCGAGGACGCCGCGACCGGCGAGTGGGAGACGTATCCCGACCAGGGGGTCGACGGCGCTGAGACGACCGGCGAGGCGTCGATGTTCGTGATGTTCTGGTACCAGAGCTTCGAGTACGGGTACCCGGTGCTCGACCCGGACGCGAGCCCCCGCGAGAACGTCCGGATCCACACGCGGCCGGACGAGGAGCTCCGGACCCGCGCGAACTACAACTACGCCCACGAGTCGACCGACGGCTGGGCGGGCGACGAGCTCTACCCGTACCGCGCCGGCGACGGCGACGACGCCCGCGACGGCTACGTCTGGGTGACGGAGTGGCAGACCCCCGGCGACGCCGCCGACTTCCGCGAGACGTACGTCACGATGATCACCGCTCACGGCGGCGACGAGTACGAGGCGGGCCGGGTGTACGAGATCGACGGCGGCGACTTCCCCGGCGCCTACGGCGTCGTGCGCGACGGGACTCGCGTGACGATCGCGCACGCCCCGACGCCCGACGGCGTCCTTGAAGTGCGTCCCGACGCGGACCTCGCGCCGCCCGCGACCGACGGCGACGGGACCGATGACACCGGCGACGGCGGCGCGGGCGACGAGGGCGGTTCGGACGGTGACGACGGGACCGACGAGGGGATCGACGGCGACGACGCCGACGGCTCGTCGGGACCGGACGCCTCGACCGGAGACGCGGCCCCCGGGTTCGGGGTCGTCGCCGCCCTCCTCGGACTGCTGGCGGCGGTGTCGCTGCTCGCGCGCCGGACCCGAGACTGACCGGCGCCGGCGGGCCGGAGGTCGGTGGAGCGTCGGCGTCGGACCCGGACCGCTTTTCTCTCGCGCGGGCCTGTTCCGTGACATGACCGAGTTCGACATCGTCGACGCGGCCGCGATCCGCGACGGTCGGGCGACGGACGCCTACTTCGAGCGGACCGAGGCCGCGCTGGAGGGCGCCGGCCGGAACCCGCGGGTCGTCGCCGAGGTGACCGCCGACCAGTTCCCCGACGGCGACTTCGAGCTGTTCGCCGGGCTGAAGGACGCGCTCGCGCTGTTGGAGGGGCGCGACGTCGACGTCGACGCGGTCCCCGAGGGCCGGCTGTTCGACGGCGGCCCGGTGATGCGGATCGAGGGGCCGTACCTCGCGTTCGCGCGGCTGGAGACCGCCCTCCTCGGCTTCCTCTCGCACGCCTCGGGGATGGCGACCGCCGCGCTCGACTGCCGGGTCGCGGCGCCGGAGTCGTCGGTGCTCTCCTTCGGCGCGCGCCACGTCCACCCCTCGATGACGGCGGCGGTCGAGCGGTCGGCGCTCGTCGCGGGGTTCGACGGGTTCTCGCACGTCGCCGCCGGTGACCTCATCGGCCGGGAGGCGTCGGGGACGATGCCCCACGCGCTCTCCATCTGCTTCGGCCGCGGCGCACAGGAGGCCGCGTGGCGCGCCTTCGACGAGGCCGTCGACGAGTCGGTGCCCCGGATCGCGCTCTGTGACACCTACTCCGACGAGGTCGACGAGACGCTCCGGGCGGTCGACGCGCTCGGCGACCGGCTGGACGGCGTCCGGCTCGACACCACCGGCTCGCGCCGCGGCGACTTCAGACACATCGTTCGCGAAGTCCAGTGGGAGCTCGACGCCCGCGGCCACGCCGACGTCGACGTGTACGTCTCCGGCGGGCTCGGTCCCGCCGACCTCCGGGAGCTTCGGGACGTCGTCGACGGCTTCGGCGTGGGCGGGTACGTCTCCAACGCCGACCCGGTCGACTTCGCGCTCGATGTCGTCGCCGTCGACGGCGAGCCGGCCGCGAAGCGCGGCAAGCTCTCGGGCGCGAAGGCCGTCTACCGCACCGCCGACGGCGCACACGCGGTCGGGCTCGCCGACCGCTCGGGCCCCGAGGACGCGGAGTCGCTCATGGAGCCGGCGATCCGCGACGGCGAGGTCGTCGCCGACGACATCGCCGACCTCGCGGGCGCGACAAAGCGCGCGCTCGCGGACGCGGAGGCGGTCGGGTACGGAACGGACGGATAGGGGGCGAAGAAGTGCGCGGATCGGCCGCGGTTCCGGCCGGTTACAGCTCCTCGACGGCGCCGCCGTCGGCGCGCTCTCGGAACACCTGGCCCTCGATGAGCGTCACCATCGTCTCCTCGTCCTGCCAAGCGTCCGGGGCCAGCTTCGCCTTCCGGCAGGCGCGCGAGAGGAACTCGGCGCCGGACCAGCCGTTCTCGACGGGCACGGTCGGGTAGAGCCAGCCGTGCGAGTTGCCGCCGTCGACGGCGACGCCGTGGGTGCCGATCTCCAGGTCGGCGAGGGGGTCGTTGGTGAGCACCGTGTTCGAGACGACGAACACGGAGACGGTGAGGTTGTCGAGCTCCTGCGGCTCGACCTCCGAGCCGCAGGAGTCGTCGGAGGCGGCCTTGATCGCGGCCTCGACGATCGCGTGGCCGAGCTGGTCGGAGGTCTCCCACGCGCCGGCGCAGCCGCGGAGCCGGCCTCGGCCCCTGGTGGACTCCAGTCGAACGAACGCCCCGGTGCGGGCGTAGAACGCCTCGCGCATGCTGCCGGGTTGTTCGCGTTGTCCGTGTCGGACGAACGACTCGACCGCCTCCCGCGCGAGTTCGACCGCTCGTGCACCGTCGTCGTACGACAGCTGAACGGTCTGGGCCTCGGACATAAAGGACCATTACGTTGCTGACGACTTGAACGCTTCCCTTGCGAATCGATAGCACGGCGTCACCGCCGAGCGTCCCCGTCTCGGTCCCGATCGCCATCGTTTCGGCTCCGATCGTTCCCGTCTCGGCTCCGACCGTCCCCGTCTCGCCCGCCAATCGGGCTCGGCCGACCCCCGACCGAATCGCTTATTCGCGCCCCCGGCGAACGTCGGGCCGGACAGAGGGAGCCCGACTCCCGTGCCTCCGGCATGAGGAAAGTCCCCCCACCGGCCGGACGGGCGACCGGGCACACGCCCGGAGTCGGAGACGGCTGGCTCTGGAACAGCAACGACACCCCCCGCCCCGACCTGTGAATCGCGTTCGGTCGGCTCGGCGACCGGCGGCGTTCGCGGGGTCACCCGCGAACGAGCGAACCGACCCGCGAGGGAAGGGAGTTAACCCGAGGAGGATCGACGGGCGGGAACGGATGGAACGGCGAATCCTCGCCGGTGCAAGTCCGCGCCACAAGGTAGTCCGGCCACGGCGCGGACGCTCAGCCGAATGTCGGGACGAACCGAAGGGGGCTTACTCCCCTCAGTCCACCGCTACTCGATAGCTGATGGTGTTTCGCTCGTTTGGTTATAACTCATTGCTTGTTCGGTCTTGGTGGACACCCCCAAAGCCCCAGCCGCTCGGTTACACGTGGGTGTCACCGGATCCCCGGTAAACACCTCCAAAGCCCCAGCCGGGAGACGGGCGCACGCTCGCTGCGCTCCTCACTCGGTCGCTCACTTTGTTCGCTTCCTCGTTGCGGTGCTTACGTCGCCTGCGCCCGCCTCCCGGCTGCCCCTTTGAGCCCCGCCCCGCACAGCACCGCGACCGCAGCCTCACGCCTCCCCAACCTCGTCGGTGGTCCTCCGCTTCGCTCCGGACCACCGACTTCCCTCGCGCGTGCTCCTCACACCCTGCGGGTGCTCGGAGGCACGCGCCGCCGCCTCAGTCGCTTACAACATCCCGTCGCCGTCGAAGGAACCCTCGATTCGCTGCCTGACGAATCAAACCGGTAGCAGCGCCGCGCTGCCGCCGGCCGCTGCTCGGAGCTCGTCGCTGTAAGCGATGGTGATGTACAGGATCGTGAAGATGACGGCGTTGTGGAGGCCGTGGAGCAGCGCCGGAACGACGAGGTTCCCGGTGTACTCGTACACCGCGCCGAAGACGATGCTCGGGAAGAAGAGGATGGCGATTGTGGTGAGTCGCCCGGAGATCCCGCCCGTCAGCGCCATCACGTGGACCGCCGCGAAGATCGCGGAGGCGATGAGGATCGCGGGCGCCGGCGACAGCGTCTCCCGGAGCCGCCCCTGCACGACGCCGCGGTACAGGATCTCCTCGGAGGGCCCGATCACGAGGAACGACGCCGCGACGAGGAGGGGAATGATCGCGGGGTTCTGCATCGCCAGCTCCGCGCTCTGATTGGACGCGGTCTCGGTGCCGAGCTGCTGGATCACGGCCGAGACGGCCGTGATCGCGACCAGGATGAGCGCCCAGCTCCCGATCACGAGGCCGATCTCCTTCAGGCTCGGCCGCCGCACCCCGAGGTACGCGACGATCCCGGCGCGGTCGAGCCCCCGCCACGCGAGGTAGCCGAGCGCCAGCCCGCCGAACGCGACGTACTGGCCCAACACCAGCGTGAGCGCGAGGCTCGCGGCGAGCGGGAGCCCGCCGGTCACGGTGTTGATCCCGAGCACCACGCCCCCGCTGGCGAGGGCGATCGCGGGACCGAGGACCCCCAGGAGCAGGGCCGTCCCGATCGCGACCGCGACGGCGCGACCGCCCGGGCCCTCCGGCGCGGTCGAGGCGACGGCGTCGTCGGCGGTCGCCGGCCCGTCGCCGGGCGCGGTCGAGCCGTCCGCCGGCTCGCCGCCGTCGGGAGCGCTCGGTTCGCCGCCGGAAGCCCCCGGCTCCCGTCGATTCCCGTCGTCGCTGGAGGGGTCAGCCATTACCCGGCGTACGGGCCCACGCATAATAGGGCTGTTCGTGCCGGGGCCCCGGGTGCGGTCGTCGCCGGCCCCACTCCCGCCTCACCGGTGCAGCAGCTCGTACCAGAGCACGGCGGTCACGGCCCGCCCGTCGCGCAGCCCCTCGTCGACGACGGCCGACAGCAGGTCGTCGTACGGGACCGTCTCGACCGCGATCGACTCGTTGTGGTCGAGGTCGCGCTCGGCCGTCGGTTCGCAGCCCGTCGCGAGGAAGTGGTGGTGGACCGCGTCCGCCATCCCGTTCGTCGGCTCGACGGTCGTCAGGCGCTCGAAGGCGTCGGCCTCGTACCCCGTCTCCTCGGCGAGCTCGCGGGCCGCGGCCCGTTCGAGGTCGGCGGCGTCCTCCGGCTCGACCGTCCCGGCCGGGAGCCCGCGGTTGACCCGGCCGACCGCCTGCCGCCACTCGTCGATGACGACGACGTCGCCGTCGGGGGTCAACGGGAGCACCACGACCGCCGGCGGCTCGTCGACGTAGTGGAAGCCGTCGGTCTCGCCGCCCGGGAACCGCACTTCGTCGCGACGCACGTCGAAGCCGGGACAGCGGTAGTCGATCTCGGTGCCGAGCGTCTCCCACGCCAGATCGTCCATGCGTCCGGGTCGGCGCTCGGGCACCTAAATCCCCTCACTCGGTCGGATCCGATCCGCTTCGAGCCCGGAACGCCTCGACCGCGCGGACCGCGACCGCGCCGGCGACCCACGCGAGCGTGCCCAAGACCAGGGCCTCGACGCCGACGAAGACGAGGCCGTCGACCGACAGCAGCGCGGCGACTCGCTCCCCGGCCGGGCGCCCGGAGAGCCCGAGCAGGTAGTGGTCGGCGCTGTACCCGAGGAGCGCGCCGTAGACGGCCGCCCACGCGAGCGCCAGCCCGGCCCGTCGATAGGCGAGGGCTACGGCCGCGACGGCGCCGAGGAGCGCCGCCTGTCCCGCGAGGAACACGACCCCGCCGGAGACCTCGAAGACCCCGAGCGCGTAGGCGGCGAAGGAGGCGAGGAACAACAGCGGCGGGGCGAGGAGCCGGTTCCGACGCGGCGAGCCGTTCCGATTCGAGCCGAGGAGGACGCGGCGAGCGAGGGACACGTTCCCGGATCGTCGCGGTCGCCTGATAAATCCACGCGCCGGTCCCGGCGTCGCTACCGCTCTCGCTCGCGGCGTCGCCGACGGTCCTCGTCGGCGGCCCCGCGGCCGAGCCTCACCCCCACTCCCCGAGCGACGCCTGGCCCTCACCGCGCTCGCTCGCCCGCCGGTCCCGCGACTCGTCCGTCTCGCCCCGGTCCCCGGCGCTCGGCTCACCGCCGACCCAGTCGGTGAGCTTGCCGCCGTCGCCGTCGGTGGCGACCGAGCGCGTCCGGCCCTCGCGGCCGCGGTCGCTCGCGGTCCCGCCTCCGCCCCCCGTCCCCTCGCCCGCGTCGAACCCTCCGAGGGTCGACTGGTCGCTCTCGGCGAAGTCGAGGTTGGAGACGCGCACGCCGAGCTTGCGGACGCGGTCGTCGGCGAACTCGTCGAGGAGGTCGAACGCGACCGACTCCACGAGGTCGGGGTCGTCGACCGGCCCGGGGAGGCTCCGCGCCCGGGTGTTGACGTCGTAGGGCGGCTGGACCGCCTTGATCCCGATGGTGCGGTAGAGGCACCCGCGCTCGCGGGTCCGCCGGGCCACGTCGGCCGCGAGCGCCGCCACGGTCTCTCGCTTCGTCCCCTCGTCCGCCGTCGGCGACAGCGACGACTCCCGCGAGAGGCTCTTGGGGAGCCCGGTCGGGGTGACCTCCCGGTCGTCGTCGCCGCGGGCGCGCCGGTGCAGTTCCGGGCCGCGCTCGCCCAGCTCGTCGGCGAGGCGGTCGGGGTCGGCGGCCGCGAGGTCGGCGGCGGTCTCGATCCCCATCTCGGCGAGCGTCCGCTCCGTCACGGGGCCGACGCCGTGGATCTCGGCGGTCGGGAGCGGCGCGAGGAACGACTCGACCGCGCCCGGCGGCACGACCACGAGCCCGTCCGGCTTGTCGGCGTCGCTGGCGACCTTCGCGGTCGACATGTTCGGCGCCACGCCGACGCTCGCCGGCACCCCGGCCTCGCGCTCGATGCGCTCCTTGACGTGCCGGGCGTACCCCTCCGCGAGGGTCCGCGCCTCGGCGGGGCCGGCCGCGGCGCTCGGCGGAGGACCGCCGCCGTCGCTCTCCCCCGCCGCCGCGCTCCCCCCGGCGACGTCCCACGCGGTCCGGTCGGTGACGTCGAGGTACGCCTCGTCGACGCTCACCTCGCGGAGCGTGTCGGCGCAGTCGCGGAGGACGGCCTTCACGTCGCCCGCGACCGCCTTGTAGAAGTCGAGGTCGACGGGGAGGTACCGGCCGGCCGCCTCGGGGTCCGGCGCGTCCGGGTCGTCGGGGTCGGCGTCGGCGCGGCGGGGGAGCAGGTCGAGCGCCTCCGAGATCGGCATCGCGCTCTCGACGCCGAACGCGCGGGCCTCGTAGCTCGCGGTCGCGACCGCGCCGATCGTCTCGCCCTCCTCGTACCCCATGCCGACGACCACGGGCTCGCCCGCGAGCTCGGGGCGCCGCAAGCGCTCGCAGGAGGCGTAAAAACAGTCCATGTCGACGTGGAACACGACGCGGTCGCTCCCGTCCGCCTCGTCGGTCGCCGTCCCGGGGAGCGTGCCGCCCGCCATCGCCCGAGGCTCCGCGCCCCGTCGCCTTAAGAATCAGCCACGCGCGGCGGTAGTGGAACCGGGGGTCGGCGTCTCGTCGTTCGGCGTCCCGCCGTCCGGCCCCGCCCCGCGCCCTCCGCCGGTTCGATCCTCAGAACTGATACCCGGGGCGGTATTCGTTTAACGGGCCGCCCCGTACCGGGTGCCATGCCCGAACGGATCGACGTGTTACACGTCGACGACGACCCCTCCGTGCTCGACCTGACGGAGGCGTACCTGGAACGCGAACTGGAGTCTGTCGCGGTGACGAGCGTCACGTCGCCCTCGGACGCGCTGGACGAGCTCGACGGCGGTCGGTTCGACTGCATCGTCAGCGACTACGACATGCCCGGCATGGACGGGCTGGCGTTCTTCGAGCGGCTCCGCGAGACCGACCGCTCGATCCCCTTCGTGCTGTACACCGGGAAGGGGAGCGAGGAGATCGCGAGCCAGGCGCTCAACGCCGGCGTCACCGGCTACTTCCAGAAGGGCGGCCCGGAGCAGCTCCGCCGGCTCGCGAACCGGGTTCACCAGGCGGTCGACGAGCACCGCACCCGGGAGATCGCGGACCGCTACTCCACCGTCATCGAGGCGCTCGGCTACCCGGTCTACGTCGTCGACGAGACCGGCGTCTTCCGGTTCGTCAACGAGCCGTTCGCGGAGCTGACCGGCTACGACCGCGAGGAGATAATCGGCAGTCCGCCGGGCTTCATCAAGGACGACGAGGCCGTCGAGGAGGCGGAGGACCGGCTCGGCACCATCCTCTCCGACGACGGCCCCGACGTCCAGCACTTCCCGGTCGACATCGTCCCGAGGGAGGGCGAGCCGGTCCCCTGCCGGGACCACATGGCGGCGCTGCCGTACGACGGGGAGTGCTTCGAGGGGAGCGTCGGTATCCTGCGCGACGTCTCGGACGAGGTGGAGCGGCGCGAGGAGCTGGAGACGAAGACCCGCGCGCTCGACGAGGCGCCCGTCGGCATCACCATCACGGACCCCGACCTGCCGGACAACCCGATGGTGTACGTCAACGACCGGTTCGTCGAGATGACCGGCTACGATCGCGAGGAGTCGATCGGCGTGAACTGCCGGTTCCTGCAGGGGCCCGACACCGACGAGGAGCCCGTCTCCGAGCTCCGCCGAGCGGTCGAGGCCGAGGAGCCGACGAGCGTCGAGCTGCTGAACTACCGGAAGGACGGCACCGAGTTCTGGAACCGGGTCAGCATCGCCCCCATCCGTGACGCGGACGGGCGGGTCACCGAGTGGGTCGGCTTCCAGGAGGACATCACGGGGTTCAAGGAGCGCGAGGCGGCGCTCGAACGCCAGAACGAGCGGCTCGACTCCTTCGCCGGCATCGTCTCGCACGACCTCCGGAACCCGCTCAACGTCGCGCAGGGCCGCGTCGACCTGGCGCAGATGACGACGGACGAGGCCGACGAGCACCTCGACGCCGCCGCCGCCGCCCTCGACCGGATCGAGTCGATCGTCGAGCACACGCTCACCCTCGCCCGCGAGGGCGACACCGTCGGCGACCCCGAGTCGGTCGACCTCGCGGCGGTCGCCGCGGACAGCTGGGAGACAGTCGACACCGGCGCGGCCGAGCTGGCGGTCGAGACCGACCGCGAGGCGCTAGCCGACCCCGACCGGCTCCGGAACCTCTTCGAGAACCTCATCCGGAACGCCGTGGAGCACGGCGGCCCGGACGTGACGGTCCGCGTCGGCGACCTCGACGGCGGCTTCTACGTCGCCGATGACGGGCCGGGGATCCCGGAGGGGGTCGCCGACGACCTCTTCGAGCCCGGCCAGAGCGGCGTCGAGGGGAACACCGGCTTCGGGCTGGCGATCGTCCAGGAGATCGCCACCGCCCACGGCTGGACCGTCTCGGCGACCGAGTCGGCCGAGGGCGGCGCGAGGTTCGAGATCCGCGGGATCGAGCGCCGTCGCCCGCCGCTGGCGGAGGCGTAGGAGTCGACGGCCTCCTCGCCTCGACCCTCCGCGAGTCGGACCGGACCGCCCGGAACCGGAACGACTCCCGCCGTTCGCAAACGCCTTTGTAATCCCGACCGAAGCGGAAGAAAATGGGGACGCTCTCCGGTATCGCCGACACCGACCGACGGGTCATCGTGCTCGCGCTCGCCCGGATGGTCGGGGCCGCCGGCAACTCCTTCCTCATCGTCGTGCTGCCGCTGTACGTCGCGAGCGACCTGATCGACGTCAGCGCGCTCCTCGGGACGGAGGTCGGCGTCGGCGCGGCGTCGGTCACCGTGACCGAGCCGCTGCTCATCGGGATCGTCCTCTCGCTGTTCGGCTTCCTCAACAGCCTCTCGCAGCCGGTCACCGGACGGCTCTCCGACCGGATGGGCGTCCGGCGACCCTTCGTGCTGATCGGCATCCTCCTCTTGGGGACCGCGAGCGGGCTGTACACCGTCGCGACCGTCTACTGGCAGCTGGTCGTCCTGCGGGCGATACAGGGGTTCGGCGCGTCCCTGATCATCCCCGCGACGGTCGCGCTGGTCAACGAGTACGCGGCGGCCGACGCCGACCGCGGCGGCAACTTCGGCGTCTACAACACCTTCCGGCTGATCGGCTTCGGCTTCGGGCCGGTGCTGGCCGGCGCCGTCGTCGAGGCGGGCCCGTACGACCTCACGGCGGTCGGACTCCCCGTGATCGACGGCTTCGACGCCGCCTTCGCCGCCGCCTGCGGCGGGGCGTACCTCAGCTTCGCCCTCGTCTTCCTCCTGGTCCGCGACGCGGCCGAGTCCAGCGAGGCGAGCGACGACCTCTCGATCCGCGTGCGGGGCGAGGGCGACCGCCTGCTCGACCCCGTGTTCGCGCTCGGGCTGGCGACGGTGGCGATGGGGATGTGTATCGCGCTGTTCGCGACGCTCCAGAACCAGGTGAACGTCCGGCTCGACCAGGCGCCGGTGTGGTTCGGAGTCCAGTTCGGCGCGGTCACCGTCGCGAACGTCCTCCTGCAGGTGCCGGTCGGCCAGGCCAGCGACCGGATCGGGCGCCGGCCGTTCCTGCTCGCCGGCTTCGTCCTCCTCGTCCCGACGACGCTGCTGCAGGGGATCGTCACGGACCCGATCGTGATGACGCTCGTCCGGCTGGGACAGGGCGTCGCCGTCGCGTTCGTCTTCGCGCCGTCGCTCGCGATCGCCGGCGACCTCGCGCGGGAGGGCGAGTCCGGGACGACCCTCTCCGTCCTCACGATGGGATTCGGCTTCGGCATCGCGCTCGGTCCCCTCGCGTCCGGCTGGCTCGTCGGCTTCGGCTTCGTCGTCCCCTTCGCGGTCGGCGCGGCGCTCGCGGTCGTCGCGTTCGCGGCGGTCGTGACGCAGGTCGAGGAGACGCTCGGCGCGAGCGACGACGCCGGCGCGGTCGCGGCGGACTGAGGGCGACCGACCGCCGCTATCTACGAAATCCGTGTCCCGACCGCAACCGATCCGTGTCCCGACTGCGACTGATCCCCGTGGCGCGCCGCCGAGCGGCCGCCCCCGGCGGCCGCGAGGCGACCGCGAGGGAGGCGGCGGGTCAGCGCGGCATCGCCCGCGCTGACCCGTCCGCCGAGGCTGGGGAGGCGTGAGGCGCGGTTGCGGTGCTGTGCGGGGCGGGACTCGAAGGGGCAGTCGCGAGGCGGGCGCAGGCGACGTAAGCACCGCAAGGAGCGAGTGAAACGAGCGACTGAGGAGCACAGCGAGCGTGCGCCCGTCTCGCGACTGGGGCTTTGTGGGAGTCTACCGTCGATCCGCAGCCAGTCACGCACAGTCGAGCGGCCGGGACTTCGGAGGCGTCTACCGTCGATCGGGCGAGATTTATTTATAAACGATCAGCGGAGTGCTCGGAGAGCGACACCGGAGTAGCGGTCGATCGCTTATAAGTTCGTGACCCGCCAACCCCGTCCACGTGCCGAACGACCGCGTTCGCTGCGTCGACTGCCGCGAGCCGATCCCGAGCGACGCCCGGGTCTGTCCCCACTGCGAGACCGTCCAGCCGTCGCCGCTCGTCGACGTCGCGGTGGCCGTCGCCGGCGTCTTCGCGTTCGCCTTCGGCCTGCTCCTCGCGACCCAGACGATCGGGACGAGCCGGCTGCTCGGCTTCCTGCTGCTCGTCGTCGGCTTCGGCCTCGCCGTCGGCGGTTACACCCGTCACGTCGACCGGCAGGCGGGGCGGCGGGCGCGGTGAGGTCGACGGGACCGACCGGTCCCCTCAGCGGCGGGACCGCCGCGACCGCCCGGTCCGGCGGCTTTTAACCGTCGCCGGCGAAAAGCCGGGCGTATGCTCACCCCAGTCAACGCCGGACTCGTCCTCGCGGGGCTGCTCCTCGCGTTCGTCGGCGCCGCGGTCTCCGTCTACGCCGTCACGCTGACCGGGCTGCTCGTCGGGGGCGGCGCGGGCTACCTCGCCGCGCCGGGCCTCGTCGGGCTGCTCGCGGTCGACGGGCTGGTCCTGACGAGCGTCGCGGTCGCGGTCGGCGCCGCCGTCGGCGGCTTCCTCGCGTACGCCGGGCTCTCGTTCGCCGTCGTCGCCATCGGCGGGCTGGTCGGCGGCTTCGCCGGTCGGTTCGCGGTCGGCCCGCTGTACGCGGCCGACGCGGCCGGGATCGAGGGGACGCTCCTGCTGGTCGGCGCGACGCTCGCGGGCGTCGCGGTCGGCGCGCTGCTCGGGTTCGTCCTGAGCCGGACGACGCTCGTCGTCTCGACCGCGTTCATCGGCGCGGCGTTCGCGTCGCGGTCGATCACCCCCGCGACGCTCGACGCGGCCGCCGCCGGGCCGTCGGTCGAGCCGCTCCTGTTCGACGTCAGCGCGCCGGCCTTCGTCGCCGTGTTCGCCCTCGGCGCGCTCTCGCAGCTGGGGCTGTTCCGGTTCGGCTACGTGACGAAACTGGTCGGGCTCCTCCCCGGCGCGCGCCGGTGGACCGCGGACGACGACCGGGACGCGAAGGGCGCCTGAGTCGGGCGCGCCCCGGCCGCCTCTCTCGTCTCCCTCGTCTTCCCCTACTCGCCGTACTCGTAGAACCCGCGCCCCGTCTTCTTGCCGAGGTCGCCGGCCTCCACCTTGCGCTTGACGAGGTACGCCGGCTTGTAGCGGTCGCCGAGCTCCGCGTGGAGCGTCTCGCTGGCGTCGAGGACCACGTCGAGGCCGATGTGGTCGGCGAGCTCTAAGGGCCCCATCGGGACGTTCGTCCCGAGCTTCATTCCGCGGTCGATGTCGGCCTTGTCGGCGACGCCCTCGTCGAAGGCGCGGACGCCCTCGTTGATCCACGGCATCAGGATCCGGTTCGTGACGAAGCCGGGCTTGTCGTCGGCCTCCCACGTCTCCTTGCCGAGGTCCGCGGCGAAGGCGTGCGCGAACTCGACGACCGGGTCCGCGGTGCGCTCCCCGACGACGACCTCCACGCCGTCCATGACCGGAACCGGGTTCATGAAGTGGAGGCCGATCACGTCGCTCGCGCGGTCCGTGGCGCTCGCGATGGTCGTGATCGACAGCGTCGAGGTGTTCGTCGCGAGGACGACGTCGTCGTCGGTCACGTCGTCGAGGTCGGCGAAGACGTCCCGTTTCACGTCCATCTCCTCGACCGCCGCCTCGACGACGAGGTCGGCGGTCGCGAGGTCGTCGAGGTCCGTGGTGCCCGCGATCCGGTCGCGGATCGCACCGGGGTCCTCGTCGAGGGCGCCCTTCGACGCCAACCGGTCGAGGCTGTCGTCGATACTTCCGAGGCCGCGCTCGACGTACTCCCGTTCGATGTCGCGCATCACGACCTCGTAGCCGGCGGTCGCGGCGACCTGCGCGATCCCGTTGCCCATCGTGCCGGCCCCTACCACGCCGACGACGTCGATGTCGGATAGCTCCCGCATGCGAATCGCTGCCCCGCCGCGGCTGGTAAGTATTGCGGCTCCGTCGGCGCGATCCCTCCGGTCGGTTCCGGCTCCTCGACCGGTTGCGACTCTCGAATCGGTTGCGATCCCCTGCCCGACCGCGACCTCCTTCTCCACCGCGACCTCCTTCTCCACCGCGACCCGCTCCGGCGGGGATCGTTTCGGACGAGAGATAATTAACTATCTGAGTAGTAAGTATGAACCACGCGAACCTCCCTTTTGAACGCGAGCGAAGCGGGCCGAGCCCGCCGAATTCGTTTCTTTACGTCCGCCGAAACGACCATAGCGTTTTTTATCGATGTAACGGGAGTACGTACTGATGCTTCCTCACGCCGCCGACGACATCTCCCGCGACGGCAAATCGCTGATCCTGGCGTACGACCACGGGATCGAGCACGGACCGGTCGACTTCGAGCCGAACCCGGACACGGCCGACCCCGAGCGGATCTTCGAGCTCGCCACCCACGAGGCGGTCACCTCGCTGGCCGTCCAGAAGGGGCTCGCCGAGGCGTACTACCCGGACTACGAGGACGAGGTGAACCTCCTGTTGAAGCTCAACGGGACCTCGAACCTCTGGATGGGCGAGCCGGACAGCGCGGTCAACTGCACGCCGGAGTACGCGGCCGAGCTCGGCGCCGACGCGATCGGGTTCACCGTCTACGGCGGCTCGAACCACGAGGTCGAGATGGCCGAGGAGTTCCGCCGGGCCCAGGAGGGCGCCCGCGCCCACGACATGGGCGTCGTCATGTGGTCGTACCCGCGCGGTCAGGGGCTCCGCAACGACGGGAGCCCGGACGTGATCTCGTACGGCGCGCGGCTCGGCCTGGAGCTCGGCGCCGACGTGGTGAAGGTGAAGTACCCCGGCTCCGCCGAGGCGATGGGCCACGCCGTCGAGATGGCCGGCCCCGCCAACGTCGTGATGTCCGGCGGAACGATGCGCGACGACGAGGAGTTCCTCCGGAACGTCTCGAACGCCATCGACGCGGGCGCGACCGGGATCGCGGTCGGCCGGAACGTCTTCCAGCGCGACGAGCCCGAGCGCATCCTCGACGCCTTGGAGGCCGTGATCTTCGACGAGGAGTCCCCGGTCGAGGCGCTCGCGGCCGCCGAGAGCGCCGACTGATGAGCGATCCCGACCCCGGCGACGACCGCGCCGACGACGACGCCGACCCCGGCGGCGCCGATCCCGCCGACTCGACCGTCGAGGCCGTCTTCGACGCGGTCGCCGCGACCGCCCCCGAGATCCGCGCCGCGCTCCCCGGCCGCCGCGTCGAGAGCGGGACGGACAACCCCTCGGGCGAGTCGGTGCTGGCCGGCGACCTCTACGCCGACGAGCTGCTCGGCGAGGCGATCACCGCGATCGACGGCGTCGGCTCGTTCGTCAGCGAGGAGCGCGAGGCCGCCGTCGACGCCGGCGGCGCGGTCGGGAGCGACGGCGACGGCGGTCCCTACGCGGTCGCGATCGACCCCCTCGACGGCTCCTCGAACCTCCGGTCGAACAACGCGATGGGCACCGTCGTCGGGGTCTACGACGCCCCGCTGCCCGCGACCGGTCGCGACCTCGTCGCCGCCGGCTACGTCCTCTACGGCCCGATCACGACGATGGTCGTCGCCGACGAGTCGGGCGTCCGCGAGGAGGTGGTGGAGGCCGATCCCGGCGGCGGTGGCGACGACGGCCCCGCCGTCTCCCGCTCCGTCGTCGAGGCCGACCTGACGCTCCCCGACCACCCCCTCGTCTACGGGTTCGGCGGGCGCGTCCCGGACTGGCCCGACGACTTCACCGCCTACGCCCGCGAGATCGAGGACGAGCTGAAGCTCCGGTACGGCGGCGCCATGGTCGGCGACGTGAACCAGGTGCTCACCTACGGCGGGATCTTCGCGTACCCGGCGCTCGTCGACGCGCCCGAGGGGAAGCTCCGGCTCTCCTTCGAGGCGAACCCGATCGCCTACGTCGTCGAGCGGGCGGGCGGCGCGGCCACCGACGGCGAGATCGACATCCTCGACGTCGAGCCAGAGGGCGTCCACGACCGCGTGCCGCTGTACGTCGGCAACGAGGAGCTGATCGAGCGGCTGCAGGCGGCGCTGGACTGACCGGCGCCGCCGAGCCGGGGTCGGCGGCGTCCGAACCCGCATGGAAAACTGTTTAGGACTCTCCGCAAATCTTGCGCCCATGAGAGTCCACGTCGGCGCGGCGGCGACGCCGGAGGAGGCCGAGGCGATCGCGAAGTCGCTCGCGGAGCACCTCGGCGTCGACGTCGACGTCCACGTCGGCGACGCGGCGGAGCCCGCCGCGAGCGCCGAGCCCCCCGAGACGGCCTACCCCCTCGACGACGACCTCGGCCCCACCGACCGCGAGCGCGACCTCCGGGCGGAGATCGACGACATCCTGCAGGGGGGACCGGAGAAGTACCGCGAGCGGCTCGCGGAGCGGGGGAAGCTGTTCGTCCGCGACCGGCTTGACCTCTGGTTCGGCGGCGAGGGCGGGACGCGCGGCGCGGGCGACGCGAGCGCGAGCGACGGCGACCCGGCCGGGCTCCACTTCGAGGACGGGAAGTTCGCCGCGTTCGACGACTGGCACCCGAACGCGCCGAATCGCGACGCCGACGACGAGGGCGACGAGCCCGAGGGGTCCGGCGACCGCCTCCCCGCCGACGGCCTGCTCACCGGGGCCGCCGAGTTCGAGGGGCGCGACGTCCACTTCATGGCCAACGACTTCACCGTGAAGGCCGGGTCGATGGCCGCGAAGGGCGTCGAGAAGTTCCTCCGGATGCAGCAGCGGGCCCTGAAGACGGGCAAGCCGGTGCTCTACCTGATGGACTCCTCGGGCGGTCGGATCGACCAGCAGACCGGCTTCTTCGCCAACCGCGAGGGGATCGGGAAGTACTACTACAACCACTCGATGCTCTCCGGCGCCGTGCCGCAGATCTGCGTCCTCTACGGCCCCTGTATCGCCGGCGCCGCCTACACGCCCGTCTTCGCCGACTTCACCGTGATGGTCGAGGGGATGTCCGCGATGGCGATCGCCTCCCCGCGGATGGTGGAGATGGTCACCGGCGAGGAGATCGAGCTGGAGGAGCTGGGCGGCCCCCGCGTCCACGCCGAGGAGTCCGGCTCCGCGGACCTGATCGCCCGCGACGAGGAGCACGCCCGCGAGCTCGTCGCCGACCTGATCGGCTACCTCCCCGACCGGGCGGGCGAGAAGCCCCCGAAACGCGAGACGAAGCCCCCGAAATACTCGCCCGAGGGGATCGACGAGGTGATCCCGGAGGCGCCGAACCGCCCGTACGACGCCCGCGACCTGCTCGACCGGATCGCCGACGCGGAGTCGGTGTTCGAGCTGAAGGAGGGGTACGGCCCGGAGATCGTCACGGCGTTCTGTCGGATCGACGGCCGCCCCGTCGGCGTCGTCGCGAACCAGCCGACGGAGCGCTCGGGCGCGATCTTCCCGGACGCCGCGGAGAAGGCCGCGGAGTTCATCTGGACCTGCGACGCCTACGGGATCCCCCTGTTGTACCTCTGTGACACGCCCGGCTTCATGGCCGGCTCGGGGGTCGAGAAGGACGCAATCCTGGAGAAGGGGAAGAAGATGATCTACGCCACCTCCTCCGCGACGGTGCCGAAGCAGACCGTCGTCGTCCGGAAGGCGTACGGCGCGGGGATCTACGCGATGGGCGGGCCCGCCTACGACCCCGAGAGCGTGATCGGGCTCCCCTCGGGCGAGATCGGTATCATGGGGCCCGAGGCCGCGATCAACGCCGTCTACGCCCGGAGGCTCGCCGCGATCGACGACCCCGACGAGCGCGCGGCCGAGGAGGAGCGCCTCCGCGAGGAGTACCGCGAGGACATCGACGTCCATCGGATGGCCAGCGAGGTCGTCATCGACGAGATCGTCCCCCCGTCGACGCTCCGCGAGGAGCTCGCGGCCCGGTTCGCCTTCTACGAGGGCGTGGAGAAGGACCTGCCGGAGAAGAAACACGGGACCGTGCTGTGAGGGCGGGACGGGTCTGCCCGGCCTACAGCGCCGCGACCAGCTCGCTCCCGTACGCGCCGACCGCGCCGTCGAGCCCGAAGCCGACGGCCAGCCCGACCGCGAGCAGCGCGCCGGCGTAGGCGGCGGACCCGACCAGCGACGCGGCGGCGAACCGCGGCGCGGTGACAGACGAGGCGTTCGCGGTCGGCACGGCGAGCCAGCCGCGCGTGCCGGGCACCGCGTTCGAGGCCGCCACCGCGGGGAGCCCCCACCGGTCGAACCAGCGCCCCGCGCCGTCCAGCCGCGCCTCGCCGACCGGAACGAGGGGGAGCGACGTCGGGTCCGCGTCGAACCGGCGGACGCCGACGAAGAGGAGGGACTGCCCGACCGTCGCGCCGGTCACCGCCGCGGCGAACACCGGGAGCACCGCGACCGCCTCGACGCCCGCGGCGACCACCGCCGCGACGAACAGCGTCCGCGCCGGTAACACCTTCCCTACGAGGGCCCCTTCGAGGGCGAAGACGGCGAAGACGGCGACGGCCCCGTAGGTACCGACGAGGGCGAGCAGCGTCTCCGCGTGGGGTCCGATCACGACCATACTCCGCGTCCCACGCGTATAACTCCCGTCGAGAGGGACGGTAGCACCCGTCAACGCGCCCACTATCGAGCGGCATGGGGCCCGCTCCGTTCGTTCCCGCACGGCCGGGGCGTGGCTATTTACTCCGGGCGCGCGCACCGATCCCCGTGACACCCGCATGATCGACGTCGGCGACACGGCCCCGGACTTCGCCGCGCCCGCGGTCACGGGCGAGCGCGCCGACGAGCTGGCGCTGTTCCGGCTCGTTGAGGCGCACGATGCGGTCGCGCTCTGTTTCGCCCCCGCGGACTTCGTCCCGACCTGCACGGCCGAGTTCGCCGCGGTGCGGGACGCGGGCTGGCACGACCGCGACGACCTCGCCGTCGTCGCGCTCACGGGCGACTCGCTGTACGCGGGGTTCGCGTACGCCGACCGGTTCGACCTCCCCTTCCCGGTCGTCTCGGACTTCCACGGCGGCGTCGCGGAGTCGTACGACCTGCTCGCCGACTCGTGGGAGGGGCATTCGGACATCCCGCGCCGCGCGACGGTCGTCGTCGGCGGGGACTGGACCGTCCGGTTCGCCGAGGCGACGGCAGACGCGCTCGACCGCCCGGCGCCCTCGCCCGTTCAGAACGCGACCGCGGCGCTCCGCGAACTCGGCGTCGACGTCGACCGGCCGCGGGTGAACTACGACGGGCCGTGGTGAGGGCGTCGCCGCCGCGGTCGGCGGCCGCCGTGTCGAGGTTATTTGAGGCCCCCGCGCCGACGGTCCGGCATGGAAGCCGCCTTCGCGGAGTACCTCGACGAGTTCACGCGCCGGGACTGGGAGACGCTCGACCCGACCGCCGTCACCGACCCCGTCCGAGTCGCGGTCGTCGGCGCCGGCTGGTTCGCCCGCGACTGGGCGCTGCCGGGCATCTCGCGGTCGGCGTACACCGAGGCGACGGTCGTCACCGACGTCGACGAGGACGCCGTCGAGGCCGTCGCCGCCGAGCGCGACGTGACCGGCGTCACGCCCGACGAGTTCCGGGCGGGCGCCGTCGCGGACGCGTACGACGCCGTGTACGTCGCGACGCCCAACGCGACCCACCTGGAGTACGTCCGGGCCGCCGCGGCGCAGGGGAAGGCGGTCCTCTGCGAGAAGCCGCTCGAAGCGACCCTCGACCGCGCCCGCAGGCTCGTGGCCGCGTGCGAGGACGCCGGCGTCCCCCTGATGGTCGGCTACCGGATGCAGACCGACCCCGCCGTCCGGCGGCTGCGCGACCTCCTCGACGCGGGCGTCGCCGGCGACGTGGTCGGCGTCCACGCGGCGATGTCGCAGACGATGCTCGGCGAGCTCGACGGCGACGCCGACCAGTGGCGGCTCGACCCGGCGCTGTCCGGCGGCTGCGCGGCCATGGACCTCGGGGTCTACCCGATCAACACCGCGCGGTTCGCGCTCGGCGAGGACCCGGAGCGCGTGTCGGGGCGGACCCGCTCGGAGCACGAGGCGTTCGCCGGCGTCGACGAGCACGCGACGTTCCGGCTGGAGTTCCCCGACGGCGTGGACGCGCTGTGCACGGTGAGCCAGAACGCCCAGCACGCGAGCCGGCTGGAGGTCACCGGCACCGAGGCCAGGCTCGTCCTCGACCCGGCGTTCTACGAGCGCGAGGACCGCGGGTTCGCGGTCGTCCGCGACGGGACCCGCGTCGACCTCGACTTCGACCAGGTCCACCAGATCGAGGAGGAGTTCGCGTACTTCGGCCACCAGCTGCTGGCGGACGAGCCGTTCCACCCGGACGGCGAGCACGCGCTCACGGACATGCGCGCGCTCGACGGGATCTACGAGTCGGCCGACACCGGGCGGCCGGTCGCGCTCGGCGACGACGCGGCGTGAGGAGGGCGAGCGACGACCGCCGGTCACGAGTCCCTACCGCTCGATGCCGTACACGTCGCTCGTCCAGTCGCGGGCCGGAGTGTCGTACACCGGCGCGTCGCGGTCGCGCTCGTCGAGGCGCCGCCGGTCGGCGTCGTCGAGCGCCCAGTCGAGGTCGGCGTTGGCCCGGACGTGGTCCGGCGTCGACGACCGCGGGAGCGGGACGACGCCCCGGTCGATCGCCCACCGGATCACGACCTGTGCGGGGTGTTTATCGTACTTCTCCGCCAGCTCGGCGACGACCTCGTCGCCGAACACGTCCGTCCGCGCGAGCGGCGCGGCCGCCTCGATCGCGGTGTCGGTCTCGCGGCAGTAGTCGACGAGGTCCGGGCGCTGGAACCACGGGTGGAACTCGATCTGGTTCACCGCGATCGGGACGTCCGAGACGTGGTGCGCGCAGCTCAGTTGGTACGCGCTGAAGTTCGAGACGCCGACGTCGCGGACGAGCCCGCGGTCGCGCAGCTCGGCCATCGCCCGGAGCGTCTCGCGCAGCGAGATGGCCGGGTTCGGCCAGTGGATGAGGTATAAGTCGAGGTAGTCGACCCCGAGCCGGTCGAGCGACGCCTCGCACGACTCGATCACCGACTCGTAGTTGAGGTTCTTCGCGAGCACCTTCGAGGTGAGGAAGACGTCGTCGCGGTCGTACTCGGCGAGGACCTCGCCGATCGCTTCCTCGTTGTGATACCCCTCGGCCGTGTCGACGTGCGCGTAGCCGGCGTCGAGCGCCGCGCGCACGCTCGCCGCCGTCTCGTCGTCGTCGAGGTCGTACGTGCCCAGTCCGAGCGCCGGCAGCTCGGCGCCGCTCGGGAGCGTCTTCGTTGGAACGGTCACACGCACGGGTTCGACGGATCGCCGATTGAAACTACCGGTCGGCGAACGATGCCCCGACGAAAACCTATGCCGTGGCGCGCGCCCGTGAGCGCCCGGCTGGCGCGAACGGCGCGTGCGAGGGAGTCGCTGGCTCCCGGAGCGAAGCGGAGGGTGCCAGCGACGAGGCTGGGGAGGCGTGAGGTGCGGTCGCTGTGCGGTGCCGTGAGAGAAACCCGATCCGTCAGTCGGGGGTCGCGACCGTTACGAGACCCTCCAGAACTCGCCTCGTGTGATTAAGAACGGCACCGGCCGAGACTCCCCGCGAGCAGCGCGAGCGGGGAGTCAGGCCGGTGGATCTTCGAGCGCAGCGAGAAGATCCACCGGCCGAGATTTGAACTAGGGAAAGACGGTCCTGCTCGCTCGCTCCGCTCGCTGCGCGGGCTGCGTCTTTCTGAGTTCAAATCCCTCTCGGTGATTTTGCTCACTCCGTTCGCAAAATGCACCGGCCGAGATTTGAACTCGGGTTGCAACCATGGCAAGGTTGCGTGATACCACTACACTACCGGTGCGTGCTTCGCGTCTGCACATAGTCCGAGTCGGAGATATAAGGGTTCCGAACGAGGGTCGGCGGAAGGGTCATCGGTGCCGCGGTCCCAGACGCACCCGAACGATGACCGACACCTCCGACCGCATCGACAGACGCACCGCCCTCCGCGCCGCCGTCGGGGTCACGGGCGCCGCCGCGCTCCCCGCGGTCGCCGGCTGTCTCGGCGACGGCGAGGGCACCGGCGCGGACGGTACCGATGGATCCGGCGACGGCTCCGACCCCACGCCCGACGACGGCGCCGACGTCGACTACGCGGTCGAGACCGTCGCCGAGGGGTTCGAAAGCCCGTGGGGCCTCGCGTTCCTCCCGGGCGACGGCCGCCTGCTGGTCACCGAACGGCCCGGCCGACTGTCGCTCGTCGACCCCGCGGACGGGAGCGTCGAGGCGGTCGCTGGCGCGCCCGAGGCGTTCGCGGCCGGACAGGGCGGCCTGCTCGACGTCGCGGTCCACCCCGATTACCCGGACGACGCGCGCGTGTACCTCACGTACTCGGCGCGCGCCGAGGACTCGCCCGCCGGCGGCGACGCGGACGGCGCGACGACCCACGTCGGCGCCGGCCGGCTCTCGCTCGACGGCGGCGACGCCCCGACGCTGTCGGCGTTCGAGGCGGTCCGCGTCGCCGAGCCGTTCCGCGACACGGACCTCCACTTCGGCTCGCGGGCGACGTTCGGCCCCGACGGCGCGCTGTTCGTCACGGTCGGCGACCGGCGGGACACCGACTTCGGGCCGGACCACGTCTCGCAGGACCGGTCGAACGAGCTCGGCGCGACGCTCCGGCTGACCCCCGACGGCGACGCCCACCCCGACAACCCGTTCGTCGGCGAGCCGGACGCGGCGGACGCGGTGTACAGCTACGGTCACCGGAACCCGCAGGCGATGGCGGTACGGCCCGAGACGGGGGCGGTCTGGCAGTGCGAGCACGGCGAGGAGGACGGCGACGAGATCAACGTCGTCGAGCGCGGCGGCAACTACGGCTGGCCGATAGCCAGCGAGGCGTGTCGGTACGGGACCGACGACCCCGTCGCGCCCGGCCACGACGAGCGGGACGACGCCGTCGCGCCCGTCCACTACTGGCCGTGCGGCTCCGGCGGGTTCCCGCCGAGCGGCGCCGTCTTCTACGACGGCGACGCCTTTCCCGAGTGGCGCGGCGACCTGTTCGCCGGCACGCTCGCCGCGCAGTACCTGGGTCGGTTCGCGGTCGAGGGGGCGGGCGCCGCCGGCGCCGACGTCACCGAGCGCGACCCGCTGCTCGCCGACCGCGGCTGGCGCGTCCGGGCGCTCGCGGTCGAGCCGGCCACGGGTCACCTCTACGTCGCTGTCGACGACGCGGACGCGCCGGTCGCGCGGATTGTCCCGGACTGAACCGCGGCGGTCGCACTCGGACCGTGCGACGGACTCCCTCGATCGTCGCCCGAATCGCCCGCCAGACCCCGTGTGAACGCGCCACAGTCCGAAATCCGGACCGCTATCCTTTTACGGTGCCGTCCGAAATCGAGGGGTACAGTCTCGCCACGATGCGTACCGAAGACGGACTCACGATCTGCGTCCCGTCTTCGGTCGTCCGGGAGGCCGAGGACGATCGCGAGGCGACTCGCAAACTCGGCTACGTCGCCCGCGCGGCGGCGGTGTTCCGGGCGGATCGACTGGTCGTCTTCCCGGACCGGGAAGGCGAGCGGCGACGGGGCGGCGAGTACGTTCGGACCGTGCTGGGGTACGCCGCGACCCCTCCGGGGCTCCGCAAGGACCTCTGGGGGGAGCGCGACGAGCTCCGGTACGCCGGCGTGCTCCCGCCGCTCCGCGTGCCGTGGCGGACCGGCTCGACCCCGAACGGGGGAGAGTCGAAAACACAGGGACTCGTGACCGAGGTCGGACCTGAAGGCCGCGTCCGGGTCAATTCCCCGCTGCGGGAACACCCGATCTCCCTGCTCGTCCCCTCCGGAACGGAGGTCGAGCGGGGGGAGCGCGTCACCATCAGGGTCTCTTCGAGAGAACCGGTCCGCGCCCGCATCACCGGGAAGCCGGAGGACGGCTTCCAGGTCGTGGCCGCGGACCTGTCGGAAGCGCTCGCCGGCGACGGACTGGCCGTCGCGACGTCGCGACACGGGGAGGAACTCTCCGTCTCGCGGCTCGGCGGCATCGTCTCGGACGCGCGGGAGGCCGGCGGCTACGCCGTCGCCTTCGGCGCGCCCGAGCGGGGGCTTCCGGAGATGCTCGGGCTCTCGCCCGACGACATTCGGGCGGCCGTCGCCGACGGCCGTCCGGTCGAACCCGATCCGGGGTTCGACCTCTGGCTGAATACGATCCCGGCACAGGCGAGCGAGGTCGTCCGAACGGAGGAGGCTCTGTTCGTGACTCTCGGCTCGCTCACACTCACGGAGTAAACACATGCCACAACCAAGCCGACCACGAAAAGGCTCGCTGGGCTACGGCCCGCGCACCCGCGCAGACCGAGAGGTCCCGCGCATTCGCTCGTGGCCAGACGACGACGGAGCCCCCGCGCTGCAGGGGTTCGCCGGCTACAAGGCCGGAATGACGCACGTCGTGATGGTCAACGACGAGGCCAACTCGCCGCGTGAGGGGATGGAAGAGTCCGTTCCCGTCACCGTCGTCGAGACGCCGCCGATGTACGCGGTGGCCCTGCGTGCCTACGAACAGACGGCGTACGGAAAGAAGCCGGTCGAAGAGGTCTGGGCGACCGAGTTCCACGAGGAGCTCGACCGCGCCCTCGACCTCCCGGCGGAAGACACCTTCGAGGAGGACGCCGAGGAGCTGCGCGCGTTGCTCGACGACGACGTCGTCGACGACGTCCGCGTCATCACCCACACCGTCCCCTCGGAGCTCGCGAACGTACCCAAGAAGAAGCCCGACGTCATGGAGACCCGAGTCGGCGGCGGCTCCCTCAAGGAGCGCGTCGACTTCGGGCTCGACCTGGTCGGGGAGGGCGGCGCCCACGAGTTCGGCGACGTCTTCCGCGCCGGTCAGTACACCGACGTCTCGGGCATCACGAAGGGGAAGGGGACCCAGGGTCCCGTCAAGCGCTGGGGCGTCCAGAAGCGGAAGGGCAAACACGCCCGCCAGGGATGGCGGCGCCGGATCGGCAACCTCGGTCCGTGGAACCCCTCCCGCGTGCGCTCCACCGTCCCCCAGCAGGGGCAGACCGGCTACCACCAGCGCACCGAGCTCAACAAGCGCCTCATCGACTTCGGCGAGGGCGACGACGCCTCCGTCGACGGCGGCTTCGTCAACTACGGCGAGGTCGACGGCGAGTACGCGCTCATCAAGGGCTCGCTGCCCGGTCCGGACCAGCGCCTGCTTCGGTTCCGCCCGGCCATCCGGCCGAACGACCAGCCGCGCCTCGACCCCGAGGTCCGGTACGTATCCACCGCATCCAACCAGGGATAACACATGAACGCAACAGTACACGACCTGGACGGCGGGGACGCGGGCAGTATCGAGCTGCCGGCGATCTTCGAGACCGCGTTCCGACCGGACCTCATCGGTCGGGCGGTCTCCGCCGCACAGGCCAACCGGAAACAGGCCTACGGCGCCGACGAGTTCGCCGGGCTGCGGACTCCCGCGGAGTCGTTCGGCTCCGGGCGCGGGCTCGCACATATCCCGCGCTCCGAGAACGTCGCCCGCCGCGTCCCGAGCGCCGTCTCGGGCCGCGCCGCGCACCCGCCGAAGGCCGAGAAGGACCAGAGCAAGAAACTGAACGACAAGGAGCGGCAGTTCGCGATCCGGTCGGCCGTCGCGGCCACGACCGACGCCGAGCTCGTCGCCGAGCGCGGCCACGCGTTCGACGACGACCTCGCGCTCCCGCTCGTCGTGAGCGACGAGTTCGAGGACCTCCAGAAGACCCAGGACGCCCTGGGCGTGCTGGAGGCCGTCGGCGCCGACGCCGACATCGAGCGCGCCGAGGAGGGCCGCTCCGTCCGCGCCGGACAGGGCAAGGCCCGCGGCCGCAAGTACAGCCAGCCGAAGTCCGTCCTCGTCGTCACCAGCGAGGAGCCGTCCCGCGCCGCCCGCAACCTCGCGGGCGTCGACGTCGCGACCGCGGGCGAGGTCAACGCGGAGGACCTCGCGCCCGGCGGACACCCGGGGCGACTCACGCTGTGGACCGAGAGCGCCGTCGAGGAGGTGGCCGACCGATGAACTCCGTCATCGAGCACCCGCTCGTCACCGAGCAGGCGATGAACGAGATGGACTTCAAGAACAAGCTGCTGTTCCTCGTCGACGTCGACGCGACGAAGCCCGACGTCCGCGAGGAGGTCCAGGACCGCTACGACGTCACCGTCACCGACGTGAACACGCAGGTGACCTCGAAGGGCAAGAAGAAGGCGACCGTCACGCTCTCCGAGGACGACGACGCGACCGAAATCGCCTCGCGCATCGGGGTGTTCTGAGATGGGACGACGAATCCAAGGACAGCGGCGTGGACGCGGCGGCCCGACGTTCCGGGCCCCCTCCCACCGCTACAAGGCGGAACTGTCGCACAAGAAGCTCGAAGACGTGGACACGGTCACCGGCGAGATCGTCGGGATCGAACACGACCCCGCCCGCTCGGCCCCCCTCGCGGAGGTCGAGTTCGAGGACGACGACCGTCGGCTCGTGCTCGCGCCGGAAGGCGTGCGCGTGGGCGAGACGATCCAGGTCGGCGTCTCGGCGGAGATCAAGCCCGGGAACACGCTCCCGCTGGCCGAGATCCCCGAGGGCGTCCCGGTCTGTAACGTCGAGAGCAACCGCGGGGACGGCGGGAAGTTCGCGCGCGCCTCCGGCGTGTCCGCGACGCTTCTCACCCACGACCGCGACGTCGCGGTCGTCCAGCTCCCCAGCGGGGAAGTGAAGCGGCTCGACCCGCAGTGCCGCGCCACGATCGGCGTGGTCGCGGGCGGCGGCCGGACGGAGAAGCCCTTCGTCAAGGCCGGCAACAAGCACCACAAGATGAAGGCGCGCGGGACCAAATACCCGCGCGTGCGCGGCGTCGCGATGAACGCCGTCGACCACCCCTTCGGCGGGGGCGGTCGCCAACACCCCGGCCAGCCGAAGTCCGTCTCGCGGGACGCCCCGCCGGGACGGAAGGTGGGTGACATCGCATCCAAGCGCACCGGACGAGGTGGCAACAAATGAGTTCCAACTACCGAACCGGCCGCGAGGGCAAGGAGTTCGCCTACCGCGGTCACTCGCTCGACGAGCTGCAGGAGATGGACGTCGAAGAGGTCGCGGAACTGCTCCCCGCACGCCAGCGGCGAAGCATCGTTCGCGGCCTCGGCACCGAACAGCAGAAGCTGCTGGAGACGGTGCGGAGCCGCGACAAGGAGACGACGGCGGACGACCCGATCCGGACGCACCTGCGCGACATGCCGGTGCTGCCGGAGTTCGTCGGCGTCACCTTCTCCGTGTACAACGGACACAGCTTCGAACGCGTGCAGGTCGAGCCCCAGATGATCGGACACTACCTGGGCGAGTTCCACCTCACGCGAAGCACCGTCGAACACGGTCAGGCCGGCATCGGCGCGACCCGGTCCTCGAAGTTCGTGCCCCTCAAGTAACAATGGGAATCAACTACAGCGTCGAGGCCGACCCGGAGACCACCGCCAAGGGGATGCTCCGCGACCGGCCCATCAGCGTGAAGGACAGCAAGGAGATCTCCCGGGAGATCAAAGGCGAGACCGTCGCCGACGCCGAGGAGTTCCTCCAGGAGGTCATCGACGAGGAGACGTCGGTGCCCATGCGCCAGCACAACGCCGGCGCGGGCCACCGCTCCGACATCGACGGCTGGGACGCGGGACGGTACCCCGAGAAGGCCGCCAAGGACTTCCTGAAGCTCTTAGAGAACGTCAAGAACAACGCGACCGAACAGGGGTTCGACGGCGACGAGATGGTCATCAAACACGTCGCCCCGCACAAGGTCGGCGAGCGACCCGGACGGAACCCGCGGGCCGCGGGCGCCACGCAGTGGAACACCACCCTCGCCGATGTCGAGCTCATCATCGAGGACCCGGAGGCCGACGACTAATGGCTGACGAACACCAATTCATCGAGGACGGCCTGCGCCGTTCACAGATCAACGAGTTCTTCGCGGACGAGCTCGGCCGAGCCGGCTACGGCGGCATGGACGTCGCCAAGACGCCGATGGGCACGCAGATCGTCCTGAAGGCCGAGAAGCCCGGCATGGTGATCGGGAAGGGCGGGAAGAACATCCGCAAGATCACCACCGAGCTGGAGGACCGCTTCGACATGGACGACCCGCAGATCGACGTTCAGGAGGTCGACGAGCCCGACCTGAACGCCCAGATCGTCGCGGACCGTCTCGCGAACGCCCTCGAACGCGGCTGGTACTTCCGGAAGGCCGGTCACACGACGATCGACCGGATCATGGACGCCGGCGCGCTGGGCGCCGAGATCGTCCTGAGCGGGAAGGTCACCGGCGCGCGCTCGCGCGTCGAGAAGTTCAACCGCGGCTATATCAAGCACAACGGCGAGCCCGCGGAGGAGGTCGTCGACCACGGCCAGGGCGTCGCGGTGATGAAGCTCGGGACGATCGGCGTCAACGTGAAGATCATCCCGCCGGGCGCGCAGCTCCCGGACGACTTCGAGGTCCGCGAGGACGCCGAGGTCCCGGAGGTCGAGCAGGCCGCCGCCGCCGGTGACGACGAGGGCGTCGAGGCGCTCCTCGAAGAGGAGCCCGAGGAGGTCCCCGACGTCGGCGCGGACGACGACGACGTCGAGGTGCCCGACGAGGACCCGACCGACCTCATCGACGAGGAGGTCGTCGAAGAGGTCGTCGAGGAGACGCAGGACACGGCCGCGGAGGCGACCGACGTCGCCGCCGAGGAACCGGTCGGCGACGCCGAGGCGGACGACGTCGACGAGCTCGACGAGGAGATCGAATCGGAGGCGGCGGACCTGGTCGCCGAGATGGAAGCCGCGGACGACGAGGAGGAGGACGAATAATGGCGATCCTCTACACCGACGAGATCCGCGACATGACGGCGGCCGAGCGCCAGGTCGAGCTCGAGGAGCTGGAGACCGAGCTGCTCAACTCCAAGGCGCAGCGCGCGGCCGGCGGCATGCCGGAGAGCCCGGGCCGCGTGAAGGAGCTGAAGAAGACGATCGCGCGGATCAAGACGATCCAGCAGGAAGAAGGCGACTTCGAGGACGAATAACGATGATATCCCCCGACACGCTCGTCCGGCACGAACTCGTCGGCCTCCCGGTTCGGGTGGCCGACGCCGCCAGCGACGCCCACGCGGGCGTCGCCGGCCGCGTGCTGTCCGAGACGTTCGGCACCCTCGTGGTCCGGACGCCGTCGGGGGACAAGCGCGTGCCCAAGTCGGGCGCGACGTTCGAGTTCGGCGTCGTCGAGACGCCGACCGCTCGCACAGATGAAGCCGCCGACGGCGCGCAGTCGTCGGGGTCCGCGTCCCAACTCGGGTCGGATACTACGGGGGTCCGCCCCCGTCAGTCTGGCCCGTCCGGGTCCGAAAGCGTCGTCACCGGTGACGGCGCGGATCCGGCGAGCCACCGCGGCGAGTGCAAAGACGCGGTCTACGTGACGGTGGATGGCGATCGGTTGCGGCATCGGCCCGCCGAACGCACCGAACGAGGTGTCACACAATGGCGATAGGAATCGACGTACCCACGCCTCCGGAGCCAGACAACCCGGAGGATTACGACTACGAGAAGTGCCCGTTCCACGGGCAGCTCTCCGTCCGCGGCCAGACCCGGGAGGGAACGGTCGTGTCGACGGATATGGAAAAGACCGTCATCGTCGAGCGAGAGTACGACGTGTTCGTACCGAAATACGACCGGTACATGAAGCGTCGCTCGCGCATCCCGGCCCACGTGCCGGGCGTGCTCGACTCGCTCGAAGTCGGTGACGAAGTGACGATCGCGGAGACGCGACCGCTCTCGAAGACGAAGTCCCACGTCGTCGTCGAGAACCTGTCGGGTGATCGGTGATGGAGGCCCTCAAGGCCGACGTCACGCAGGGGCTCTCGAAGGGCTCGCTGATCGCGTGCGCCGACAACACCGGCGCCCGCGAGCTGAAGGTGATCTCCGTGTCGGGCTACTCCGGCACGAAGAACCGCCACCCGAAGGCAGGTATCGGCGACAAGGTGACCGTCTCGGTCACCAAGGGGACCCCGGAGATGCGGCGGCAGGTGCTGGAGGCGGTCGTCGTCCGCCAGCGCAAGCCGATCCGCCGCCCGAGCGGGACCCGAGTGAAGTTCGAGGACAACGCGGCCGTCGTCATCGACGACCTCGAGGAGCCGCGGGGCACGGAGATCAAGGGCCCCGTCGCCCGCGAGGTCGCCGAACGATTCGGGAGCATCGCCTCGACCGCGACGATGATCGTCTGATCATGACGAAACAGCCACGCAAACAGCGAAAACGGTCGGAGACCGCGCCGCTCCACGAGCGGCAGAACCAGGTCCGGGCCACCCTCACGGACGACCTCCGCGAGGAGTACGGACAGCGCAACGTCCGCGTCAACGCCGGCGACACCGTCGAGGTGCTTCGCGGCGACGCGGCCGGGACGGAGGCGGAGGTCGTCGCCGTCGACCTGTCCGCGGAACGGATCACCGTCGAGGACGTCACCGTCGAGAAGGCGGACGGGGAGGAGGTTCCCCGTCCCATCCCGGCGAGCAACGTCCGGGTGACCGATCTGGACCTGGAAGACGACCGCCGTGCGGCGCGGCTCCGGGAGGACAACGAATGACGCGACACCAGAAGCGACTGTCGGTACCGAACTCCTGGCCGGTCGAGCGCAAGACGAACACGTTCACCGTGAAGGCGGGCGCGGGCCCGCACGGCGAGGCGGGCGTTCCGCTCGTCGTCCTGCTGCGGGACGTGCTCGGCTACGTCGACTCGACGAAGGAGGCGCGCTACGCGCTGAACAACGACTCGGTCCTCGTCAACGGGGACGCGGTGTCGGACGAGCAGCGTCCGATCGGGATGTTCGACATCCTGGCGTTCCCCGAGCGCGGGGAGTTCTTCCGCGTCTTCCCCGACGAGGGCGGTCGGCTCGCGCTGACCCCCGTCGACGAGGAGGCCGCGGGCAGCCGGCTCGGGAAGATCACGAACAAGACCGTCGTCCCCGGCGGCGCCGTCCAGCTGACGCTCCACGACGGGGCGAACGTCCGCGTCGACGACGACGCGCCGTACGACACCAAGGACTCGATCGTCGTCGACAACGAGTCGAAGGAGATCGTCGCCCACTTCGAGTACGAGGAGGGCGCCCTGGTCACCGCCGTCGCCGGCCAGCACGCCGGCCGGATCGGCGAGGTCGACGACATCGACGTGACGCTCGGCTCGGGCTCGAACACCGTGTACGTCGACGACGACGACGGCGGCTACGAGACGGTCGAGGAGTACCTCGTCGTCATCGACGAGAACTTCACGGGCGAGGAGGACGACGCGACCGACGCCGAGGAGGCGGGTGATTCGGATGAGTGAGTCCGAGAGCGCCGCCCACGAGATGCGCGAGCCGTACCTGGAAAAGGTCGTCGTCCACATGGGCGTCGGGCAGGGCGGTGAGCCGCTCGCCGACGCCGAGGAGATCATCGAGGAGATCACGGGCCAGCAGTCGGTCCGGACCACCTCGAAGCGCACCATCGCCGAGTTCGGGATCCGCAAGGGCGACCCGATCGGCGTCAAGGTGACGCTGCGGGGCGAGGACGCGCACGACTTCCTCGCGACCGCGCTCGACGTCGTCGACGTCTCGCGGAGCCAGTTCGACGACACGGGCAACCTGAGCTTCGGGGTCGAGGACCACACCGACTTCCCGAGCCAGGAGTACGACCCGAACATCGGCATCTACGGGCTCGACGTGACGACGACGATCGTCCGGCCCGGCTACCGCGTGTCGAAGCGGGACAAGGCGACGGCGTCTATCCCCGCGAACCACCGGATGACCGTCGAGGACGCGGCCGCGTTCCTCGAGACCAACTTCGACGTAGAGGTAACGGAATGAGCGAAGCGAACAACGACACGGGCGAACACGCGGCGAAGCGCACCGACTCCCGGCACAGCTGCCGGCGGTGCGACCGCGAGCAGGGGCTCGTCGGGAAGTACGACATCAACCTCTGCCGGCAGTGTTTCCGCGAGGTCGCCCGAGACATGGGATTCGAGAAGTACAGCTAATCATGACAGGAAACGATCCATTCACCAACGCGCTCGCCGGCATGGACAACGCCGAGAGCGTTGGCCACCTGTCGTACACGGTTGAGCCCGCCTCCAACATCATCGGCTCCGTCCTCGAGGTCCTCTACGACCGCGGGTACGTCGACGGCTTCGAGTACGTCGACGACGGGAAGGCCGGGAAGTTCGAGGTCGAACTGAAAGGCGCGATCAACGAGTGTGGCGCCGTCAAGCCCCGCTACTCCGCGGGCGCAGACGAGTTCGAGAAGTGGGAGAAGCGATACCTCCCCGCCCGCGACTACGGGACGCTCATCGTCACGACGAGCCACGGCGTCATGAGCCACTACGAGGCCCGCGAGGAGGGCATCGGCGGCCAAGTGATCGCATACGTCTACTAACAATGAACAGAGTCGAAATCGAGATTCCGGACGACGTCTCCGCCGAGACCGACCACCTCGAACTCACCGTCGAGGGTCCCAACGGGAGCGTCACGCGACGCCTCTGGTACCCCGACGTCGAGGTCACGGTCGAGGACGGTGTCGTCGCGATCGCCTCCGAGAGCGAGGACGCGAAGACGAACGCCACGGTCGGCACCTTCGAGAGCCACGTCGCCAACATGATCCACGGCGTCACCGACGGATGGGAGTACACGATGGAAGTGTACTACGCCCACTTCCCGATGCAGGTGACCGTGGAGGGCGACGAGGTCGTCATCGAGAACTTCCTCGGCGAGCGAGCACAGCGACGCACCCCGATCCGCGGGGACACGGACGTACAGGTCGACGGCG
The DNA here is from genome assembly GCF_042665015.1 of Halorubrum rutilum. Classification (GTDB taxonomy): domain Archaea; phylum Halobacteriota; class Halobacteria; order Halobacteriales; family Haloferacaceae; genus Halorubrum; species Halorubrum rutilum. The sequence continues at coordinate 251,330 of NZ_JBHTBL010000001.1, forward strand.
AGACGGTCACGCTCTCGGGCTCCGACAAGGAGGCCGTGGGGCAGACCGCCGCCGACATCGAACAGCTGACGAAGGTGACCGACAAGGACACGCGCGTCTTCCAGGACGGCGTGTACATCGTCGAGAAGCCGACCGGAGGTGCCTAACCGATGGCAGACGAACTGGAAGACATCAGCGGCGTCGGTCCCTCGAAGGCGGACGCCCTTCGCGAGGCCGGCTACGAGACGGTCGAGGACGTGAAGGCCGCCTCCCAATCGGAGCTCTCCGAGGTCGACGGCGTCGGCAACGCGCTCGCGGCGCGCATCAAGGCCGACGTCGGCGGGCTGGAGGTCGACGAGGAGGCGGACGCGGAGATCGAAGACGAGACCGAGGAGGAGGCGGCCGACGAGGCCGAATCCGACGAGGCGGTCGAGACGGAGCTTCGCCCCCGCGGCCACGCCGACAAGACGCCGGCGCTGGACGACGAGACCGCTCGCGCGCTCGCACAGAAGCACCGCGAGGGGAAACCGCAGTTCAACCGGCAGGACTACCACAAGAAGAAGCGGATCCCGACGTCGTGGCGCAAGCCGCGCGGCGGGCTCTCCAAGCAGCGCCGCCGCATGAAGGCGAAGGGGCCCGTCGTCGAGGCCGGCTTCCGCTCGCCGAAGGCGGCCCGCGACCTGCACCCGAGCGGCTTCGAGGAGGTCCGCGTGCACAACACGGACGACCTCGAGGGCGTCGACGGTGACACGCAGGCGGTGCGGATCGCCTCGAAGGTCGGCGGTCGCAAGCGCGAACTGATCGAAGACGAGGCGGCGGAGCGCGAGATCCGCGTGCTGAACCCGACCTACGTCGAAGTGGAGGTCGACGACGATGAGTGACCTGAAAGCACAGAAGCGGCTCGCGGCGGACGAGTTAGACGTCGGCAAGGGCCGCGTCTGGCTCGACCCCGAGGCACAGGAGGAGATCGAGGACGCCATCACGCGAGAGGACGTCCGCGAGCTCATCGAGCAGGGCACGATCCGCGCGAAGGACGCGAAGACGAACTCCCGCGGACAGGCCCGCGAGCGCGCCGAGAAGCGCTCGTACGGACACAAGTCCGGCGCCGGGACCCGGAAGGGGAAGGCCGGCGCGCGACAGAACACGAAGGACGACTGGAAGGCGCGGATCCGCGCGCAGCGCGCCCGCCTGAAGGAGCTCCGCGACGACGAGGACGTCCTCGACGCCAGCGAGTACCGCACGCTCTACAACAAGGCGAGCGGCGGCGAGTTCGAGGACGTGGCGCGACTGGAGGCGTACATCCAGACGCAGTACGGTTACGAGGTGACGGACTAATGGCGACAGGACCACGATACAAGGTGCCGATGCGGCGCCGCCGCGAGGTCCGGACGGATTACCATCAGAGGTTGCGCCTGCTGAAATCGGGCAAGCCTCGCCTGGTCGCTCGGGTGAGCAACGCTCACGTCAGGGCGCAGCTGGTGACTCCCGGACCCGACGGCGACGAGACCCACGCGGCCGCCTCCAGCGAGGACCTCGCTGCGTACGGCTGGGAGGCCCCTACGGGGAACCTCCCCAGCGCGTACCTCACGGGGTACCTCGCGGGGGCCCGCGCCGTCGACGCCGGCCTCGACGAGGCCGTCCTCGACATCGGGCTCAACACGGCGACGCCCGGCAACAAGACGTTCGCAGTACAGGAAGGAGCGATCGACGCCGGCCTCGAGATCCCGCACAACGACGGCGTGCTGGCCGACTGGTCGCGTACGCGAGGCGAGCACATCGCCGCGTACGACGAGCAGCTCGACGAGCCGCTGTACGGCGGCGAGTTCGACGCGGCCGACGTACCCGAGCACTTCGACGACGTGCTCGCGACAATCCAGGAGGACCATGAGTAGACACAACGACGGCTGGGAACCGCGGACGCGACTCGGCCGCAAGGTGCAGAACGGCGACATCTCGTCAATGGAACAGGCGCTCGACTCCGGCCTCCCGCTGAAGGAGGCCGAGATCGTCGACCAGCTCCTCCCGGGGCTGGAAGACGAGGTGCTGGACATCAACATGGTCCAGCGCATGACCGACTCCGGCCGCCGCGTGAAGTTCCGCTGCGTGGTCGCCGTGGGCAACCGCGACGGCTATCTCGGCTACGCGCAGGCCCGGGACGACCAGGTCGGCGGCGCCATCCAGAAGGCGATCGACGTCGCGAAGCTGAACATCATCTCCGTCGACCGCGGCTCCGGCTCCTGGGAGGACCAGCCCGGCGGCACCAACTCCCTGACCCGGACGGCGACCGGGAAGGCCGGCTCCGTCACGGTCGAGATCAAGCCGGCCCCGCAGGGGCTGGGCCTCGCGGCCGCGGAGACGGTCCGGAACATCTTAGAGCTCGCCGGCGTCGAGGACGCCTGGACGAACTCCGACGGCAACACCCGCACCACGGTGAACCTCGCGAAGGCGACGTTCAACGCCTTGGAGAACGCGGCGCAGTCCCGCACTCCCCAGCACGCGCGCGAGGTCCACTACGACGAGGTGAGCGAGTGATGCAGGCGATCGTCCAGCTCCGCGGCGACGTCAACCTCGAGTACGGCGTCGAGGACACGCTCGACATGCTGAACGTCGGGCGCGTCAACCACGCGACGTTCGTCCCCGAGACGGACTCGTACCGCGGCATGATCACGAAGGTCAACGACGTCGTCGCGTTCGGGGAACCGAGCGTCGACGCGGTCGCGACCACCATCGCGCGACGCGGCGAGCCCCTGGAGGGCTCGGCCGATGTCGACGACGAGTGGATCGAATCGAACACCGACTACGCCGACCTGGAGGCGCTGGCGGAGGCGCTCGTCGACGAGGAGACGACCCTGCGCGAGCAGGGCCTCTCGCCGACGCTCCGGCTCCACGCGCCCCGCGGCGGTCACGAGGGAATCAAGCATCCCGTGATCGAGGGCGGCGAACTCGGGAGACACACGACCGAGGAGATCGACGACCTCCTGGAGGCGATGCGATGACGAGCAAGAAACGGCGACAGCGCGGGTCTCGCACCCACGGCGGCGGCACGCACAAGAACCGGCGCGGCGCCGGTCACCGCGGCGGCCGCGGCGCGGCCGGCCGCGCGAAACACGAGTTCCACAACTACGGACCGCTCGGCAAGTACGGCTTCAAGCGGCCCGAGGACGCGCAGACGGACGTCCTCGAAGTCAAGGTCCAGAAGCTCGACGAGGACGCGGCGCTGTACGCCGCGGAGGGCCTCGCCGAGGAGGACGGCGACGCGTACGTGATCGACGCGCGCGACGTCGTCGACGACGGCCGCGACGCCGACGTGGTGAAGGTGCTCGGCGGCGGACAGGTCCGCCGCGAGCTCCACGTCACGGCCGACGCGTTCACCGCCGGCGCGGTCGAACTGATCGAGGAGGCCGGCGGCGAGGCGACGCTCTCCGAGCGCGCCGAGGAGGCCGCCGCCGAATCAGAAAACACTTCAGACGACGAGACTGACGAGGCGTAATCATGAGCTGGAAGGAGGCCGCCGAACCGGTGCTCTCGCGGATGCCCGTCGTGGAGCGACCGGCGGGGCACGTCCCGTTCAAACGGAAGCTCACGTGGACGGCCGGCATCCTGGTCGTCTACTTCTTCCTGACCAACATCAACCCGTTCGGGTTGGCGGTCGGACAGGGATCCGACTTCTTCGGGCAGTTCCGGTCGGTGCTCGCCGGCTCGTCCGGCTCGCTGTTACAGGTCGGTATCGGACCGATCGTCACGGCGTCCATCGTCCTCCAGCTGTTGGGCGGTGCGAACCTCCTCGGACTCGACACCGACGACCCGCGCGACCAGGTCCTGTATCAGGGCCTCCAGAAGCTGTTGGTGATCATCGTGACGGCGCTGACGGCGGCGCCGATGGTGTTCACCGGCGGGTTCCTGCCCGCGGATTCGGCCGTCGGGCAGGCGCTCGGTATCGGGACGTTCGGCGTTCAGGCGCTGATCTTCGCGCAGATCTTCGTCGGCGGCGTCCTCCTTCTGTTCATGGACGAGATCGTGAGCAAGTGGGGCGTCGGCTCCGGCGTCGGGCTGTTCATCATCGCGTCGGTGAGCCAGCAGATCGTCGGCGGCTTCTTCAGCTTCTCCGCGCTCGGTGCGCGGGGCTTCCTGGCGAACTGGTACGCGATCGCCACGGGCGGCACCGAGCTGGGGTCGCCGTTCACCGCCGGCGGGATCGACTCGCTGCTGTTCGCGCCCGGAAACCTCCTCGCGCTGTTCACGACGGTGTTCATCTTCGGGATCGTCGTCTACGCGGAGTCGGTCCGCGTCGAGATCCCGCTGTCGCACGCCCGGGTGAAGGGCGCGCGCGGCCGGTTCCCGGTGAAGCTCATCTACGCGTCCGTCCTGCCGATGATCCTCGTCCGCGCGCTGCAGGCGAACATCCAGTTCGTCGGGCAGCTCCTCTCCTCGCAGTGGGCGGGGATGCCGGCCTGGCTGGGGATGTACAGCGATCAGGGACAGCCCACGTCCGGGCTGTTCTACTACCTGAACCCCATCCAGCAGCCGGAGCAGTGGATGTGGTTCCGCGGCACGGCGACCGGCGAACCGTGGATGATCGCGATCCGGCTCGGGATCGACCTCACCTTCATGATCGTCGGCGGGGCGATCTTCGCCATCTTCTGGGTCGAGACGACCGGGATGGGCCCGGAGGCGACCGCCAAGCAGATCCAGAACTCCGGGATGCAGATCCCCGGCTTCCGCCGGAACCCGCAGGTCGTCGAGAAGGTGATGGAGCGGTACATCCCGCAGGTGACCGTCATCGGCGGCGCACTCGTCGGGTTCCTCGCCGTGATGGCGAACCTGCTCGGCACCATCGGTTCGGTCTCCGGGACCGGCCTGCTGCTCGCGGTCTCGATCACGTACAAGCTGTACGAGGAGATCGCCGAGGAGCAGCTGATGGAGATGCACCCGATGATGCGCCAGATGTTCGGCTCAGACGACTGAATATCCGCGGGCCTTAGGCCCGCTAACGGTTTCTCTTTCTTTCTTAGCAAACCGAAGAGACGTATCCGGATATCCTGATCAGACACCGCTAGCAGCTGCTCCGGGGGTGACGGCCTGATGGCGGTCTGTACCGCCCTCGGCTGTACCGCCGACGCCGAGGTCGTCATCCGCCTTGACGACGGCCGCGAACGTCCCGTCTGCCCCGACGACGCCGACGCGGGCGAGGTGGTCGACGATGTCTGACGAGGATGTCTCCGCCCGTGACGCGCTCGCAATCGCGCAGCGAGCGCTCGCGAAGGCCAACCGCGTGGACGACCTCGAAGACGAGATCAACGAACTCCAGGAAGAGGTGGCCGTGCTGGAGCTCCGGCTCTCGGAGTTCGACGACGATCGTGATTACCAGCAGCTGAGCCGCGCCGAGCGTGTCGGCCTCGTCCGCGAGCACGCCTTCCAGAAGGCCACGGCCGGGAGCGGCGTCGCCGCGCTCGACTACGACGACATCAAGTGGGAGGTGTTCGAGGGCGAACCCTCGGCGGACTACTGCTACACGTTGATGCAGCTCGCCGCCGACGTCCGCGGCTTCGAAGTACGGACGCCGGCGAACGGCAACCGCAGCCTCACCGTCGACGCCCAGGAGGCGAAGCGCGGTGCCGTGTTTTCGTCCGCGAATAAAACCGCCTCGGAGGAGGTGCGCTAGCGATGGCGGTCTTCTCCCGTGGGATTCCGCCGCCGCTTGTACTCCTCATAGATCACCACAAGCAGCGCTGTGTAAGCAATGGTCCGTTAGCTGTGAGGCCGTCGTTCTGGCCGGCGTCTGGCCGGCGTCGTTCGACGGTCCGAGCGGTTGGACGGGCTTTATTCGCGGACAAAAACCCACGATGTCCACCACCCACGACCGACGCAAGGAGAACGAGACGCTGACTGAGACGCTGATCCGGTTCTACCGGGAACGGTACCGTGACGCGGTCGGCACGCTCGCCCAGCGGTACGATGACCAGAAGTCACTCGTCATCGACTACGACGAGCTCTACGAGTTCGACCGGGAGATCGCCGAGGACGTCCTCACAAAGCCCGGGGAGATGGGCGAGTACCTGGAGGAAGCGCTCCGCAACTACGACCTCCCGGCTGATGTCGACCTCGCGAACGCGCACGTCCGCGTGTCGAACCTGCCGCCCGAGCACACCTACTACCCGGGCGGGTTCTCCCCGACGGACCAGGCGAGTAACTACCGTGCGATCACGGGCGAGGTGTCGAAGGTCACCGACGAGTACTCGAAGATCGTCGAGGCGGCGTTCGAGTGCCAGCGCTGCGGGACGATGACCTACATCGCCCAGAGCGACTCAGGCTTCCAGGAACCGCACGAGTGCCAGGGCTGTGAGCGACAGGGCCCCTTCCGCGTCAACTTCGACCAGTCGGGGTTCGTCGACGCCCAGCAGTTCCGCCTCGCGACGCCGCCGGAGATCGCCGAGGGGAGCGGCACCGAGATCGACGTCTTCGTCGAGGACGACCTCGCCGATATCGTCACCGCGGGCGACCGCGTCACCGTCGCCGGGACGATCCACCTTGAGCAGCAGACGCAGGGCAACCAGAAGACCGGGAAGTTCGAGCCGTACGTCGACGCCGGCGCGCTCGCCGTCGACGAGACGGACCACACCGACGTGGATACCACGCCCGAGGAGCGCGAACGCATTCACGAGCTCGCGGACGGCGCCGAGGGTGACCCGCTCGACCTCGCAGCCGAGTCGCTCGCGCCGAAGATCCACGGCAACGACGCGATCAAGCGCGTGCTCATCCTCGCGATGGTCGGCGGGTCGAAGACGGTCTACCCTGACGGCACCCACGACCGCGGCGAGTTCCACGTCCTCCTGCTGGGCGACCCCGGCACCGCGAAGTCGAAGCTTATCGACCGCGTCGAAGACCTCGGGTGGCGGACGGTCGGCGTGAGTGGGAAGGGCGCGACTGTCGCCGGCGTCACCGCCTCCGCCGTCCAGGACGACTTCGGCGACGGCGGCTCTGCGCTCGAAGCGGGCGCGTTCGTGAAGGCACACAAGGGCGCCGTCTGTGTCGACGAGCTCGACGACATGCCGGCCGACGTCCGCGCGGCGATGCTCGACCCGATGAGCAAACAGCGGATCTCCGTCAACAAGTGGGGGATCAACGCGACGCTCCGGACGGAGACGGCAGTGGTCGCGGCGGGCAACCCCAAGTACGGACGGTTCAACCCGTACGAGAACGTCCAGGACCAGTTCGACTTCGAGAGCAACCTCCTGAGTCGGTTCGACCTCGTGTTCACGCTCACTGACCAACCCGACCCCGAGCGTGACAGTACGATCTCCCGGCACATCCTCGACGCTCGCGACGCCGCGAAGCGGCAGATGGCGGGGCTGGATGTCGCCGATGAGGTCGCCGAGACGATCGCGACGCCGGTCGATCGTGACCTCCTCCGGAAGTGGATCGCCCTCGCGAAACAGCAGCCTGAGCCGGTGTTCGCAAGCCAGGAGGTGAAAGAGTGGCTCGACGAGAGCTTCACCGACCTGCGCTCGCTGAACGGCTACGACGAGGAGTCACCTGTCCCGGTGACGTTCCGGAAACTGGAGGGGATCGTCCGCATCGCGGAAGCGGCGGCGAAGTTCGAGTTCTCGGAGACCATCGAGATGCGCCACGTCCAGTTCGCGACGAACGTCGTCGGCGAATCGATGCGCGACTACGGCACCGATGAGGATGGCGTCTACGACGCGGACGTCCAGGAGACGGGCCGCTCGATGAGCCAAAAGCAGAAGATCAAGCTCCTAGAGCAGACGGTCACCGACCTCCAGCCGGACACCGCGGGCGGCGCCGAGATCGGCGACGTCGTCGATGCACTCGAAGATGAGGGGATCCAGTCGCCGTGGGACCTCATCGAGGCCGCAAAGAACGATGGTCGCGCCTACGAGCCGGGCGGTGGCGGCATCCGCTGGGTGGGTGATGCTTGATGCCGGCGACCACCCAGCACAACGAGCAGGCGACCGAGGTGCCGGACCTCAACGCCACAGAAAGCGAGCGCCTCGGCGAGAATCCGGCGCGGTTCCTCGTCGAGGACGTCGCCGCGGACAACGGCGACGGCACCACGGGCGAGCTCATCTTCGCTCGGATTCGCGGGATTGTCTCGACCGAGCTCGTCGACTACTGGCTCGGCGTCGAACGTTGGCTGGCGATGCAGGACGACCGTGAGCCGCGCGATCGCGTCATCGACGCGCTCGAAGCGCGGAAGGCCGAGCTCGACGAACACGGCGAGGGGCTCGCGCAGGCCGGGCTCTCACCCGCAGAGCGCCGCGAGCGGGCCGCCAAGCGTGACGCCGAGTCCGTGGCGGTGCTTGTCGACGAAGACGGCGAGGAGGTCTCCTGGAGTCGCCAGCGCGGCGCCGTCGTGGGGGCCAATTCGTGACGCCGTACTACAGCTGCGACGAGTGCTTCGCCTATTTCGCGACCGAGCGCCAGCGCGACTGTCACGAGGAGCGCGTCCACGGAGGCGACGATGAGTGATGTCGCTGTCAGTGATCTCGATGCTCACACTCGCGACCAGCTCGCTGAGCTCCCATGGTCGTCAACAGTCGTCTATCTCGAATTAAAAGCGGCATCCGGGCCCCGAACCGTCCGGAAGCTCGCTTACGACCTGTGTCGTTCGGAGCGGACGGTGCTGAGTGCGCTCCGCCGACTCCATCAGGCAGGACTCGTCTCCTGTGATCCACGTCATGAGGATCCACCGACGTCTGAATGGAGTGTTGCCGAGTGATCGCAGGATCTGCGCTCGGGGGTTCGTATAAGAGTTTGGCCAAGCAACACACGGGTGACGACAGCCGGGTGACCGGCGCGGCCGGGTGCCAGCACCAGAGGCGATCGGGCTGATGACGGCACCACACCCGCCGCGACACGACAGGACCGGAGAGACGGTTGGTCGTGAGTTTTTTGCAACTATGCCTGAGCAACCCGCCTACCACGAGCACGTGCTCGACGCATCGGACGTGTGTAACTCCTGTCACAGAGTCATCCGCGTCGAGCGGCAGAACCCGACACGCGGCGGGCTCACGCGGGAGTACGAGACCCATCACGAACGCCATCGTGATCACACGGTCGTCGACTACGGGCCCGCGGATACCGTCAGCGACCAACAGGGCACGTTCTGCGACCGCTGCGGGACCGAATCACCCTGGGACCGCTACTGGGACGATCACCGGACCGATGCCCACGAACTCGCGACCGCGCTCGGATGGCTCGACGACACCGACGAGCCCGCCACGACCCCCTGCCAGGAGCGCGCGGTCTCGCCGGCGAAGTTCCGCGAACTCCTCAAAGCGACCATCCGGACACTCGACGAGAAGGGTGTCACCCTCCATCGTAAGACGCTCGCTCGGGAGGCACTCCGCCGCCGTCGCGACGGCGAACACGTCGACGACTGTCTCGGCGAGGCGACCGAGGCGGCCATCCGACGCGCCGTCACGCGGGAGGACGCCGCCCCCGACCAGGTGCGAGGTGAGCTCCCGGCATGAGCGCCTCGCAGTACGACCGTGTTGCGTTCCCGTTCGGCGACCGGCAACTCGAGGGCGACGTCGTGGGGTTCGAGCCCGCTGGCGACGTGCGCGGCCCGGACGGTCTCCTGATCGTCGACGTGGACGGGCTGACGTACCGAACGACAGAGTCCGACGCGGAGCGACCGGATCGATAGCTCAGTCTGGGAGAGCTCGACGCTGAAGACGTCGCACGCCTCGGTTCGAATCCGAGTCGATCCATCTCCTGAGGGCGTGGTTCTCACTCGGCTTTTCTCCGAGGGGGCCCAGACCAGGTCAGCGCCCGAGGGAGTGCAGCGCCACACGAGCGACCGGCAGCCACGCGGCGAGATCGTGACATGCTCGTCCTTCGTGAGGACATTCGCGTCGATCGTTCCGTTCGGTTCGGTTCAAACCTGCCAAGTCCGGTCGCCTTGCCGTGCCTGTGGAGGTGACAGACGCCCCTATTGGGAGTGGCGAGATCCAAGCCCTCTACGGGGCTACCCTGTCCGGGGTTCGACTCCCCGCGCGGCCGTTCGAGACGCAGTAACACCCCTCCGTTTCACCTCCAGATGGACGACGACACACCTGAGTTCACCGAGCGCCAGCGCGACCTCCTGGAGATGCTCCCGGCGACGTCCCGGGATATCGCCGAGGAGTTCGACGTTGCGCTGACGACCGTCGAGTCGCATCGCAACGCGCTAAAGGATAAGGGCGTCCCGCTGGAGTTCGACCGCGAGACGAACGAGTGGTTCGTTGACGGCTCGCCAGGCTGGAAGGCCAGCGCTGCCGATCAGGACGATGGAGACGACGACGAGGACACCACGTTTCCGGAGGAACCAGACCCGTCCGACCTGACGGAACGCGAGCGGTACATCCTCCATCAGCTCCAAACCGCGACTGACACGGAGGAGCTCGCCGAGGACCTCGGTGAGTCGCCGTCGGTCGTCGAGAGCTACTTCCAGACGCTCGAAGCGAAGGGGTGGCAGATATACCACGACGAGACGGCCGACCTCTTCGAGATCGAAGGCGACCACACGCTCCGGTCGAGCGAACACAAGGGCACTCGCACCCGGAAAGCAAACCGCTGGTGGGAGAAGCGTCACAACGAGCTCGTCAAGGCGTGGAAGCGGATCGACACGCCGGAGATCGAGACGACAGCCACGGACGGCAACGAGGACTGGGTAGTCCACATGACGGACCTCCACGCCGGCGACCTCGTCCGTGGGTACGACGACTCGGTCGTCCACCAGAGTGAGGACCTCCCACCGATCATCGACTACATCACGGATCGGTCACTTGCTCTCAAGGAAAAGCACGGGAGCGCCTACGACACGGCGTACCTGCTCTGGGGTGGCGACTTCGTCACCAATGAGGGCATCTACGAGGGCCAACACGAGAACCTCGACCAGTGGCTCGACGAGCAGACCGACACGCTCCACCCGCCGCTGATGCGGCAGGTGAAAGCCTACTCGCAGGCGTTCGACAACGTCGTCATCATCTGCCAGGCGGGCAACCACGGCGACATCCGCGCGTCCGGCTCCTCGAAACAGGCCAACGCCGACCTCCTCCTCTACAAGTCGATCCGGAACGCGGTCGGCGAGCTCGCGGAGGTCGGCTACTGTGAGAACGTCGGGTTCAACATCGGCCGGGCAGGGTCGCCGACACCGTTCTGGCTCCGCGACGGCGCGATCCACGGCCAGCTCCGCCACGGCCAGGACCGGAAGCCGCAGGCGGAGACGTCGTCGCGAAAGAAGGAGTGGCTCTCGACGGTCGTCGACTCGCTCAACTTCGGGCAGGCGGTCGACATCATCTGGATGGGCCACTATCACGTGAGCGGCAGGATCCCGTGGAACGGCCCGCCGATCTTCGTCACGGCGTCGCCGCTGCCCGTCGGTGAGTACCCGCGGAAGCTCGGTGAGGTTGACGGGCTCAACGAGCCGGACATCGCGACGTGTCACGGCGTGAGCGACGACGGCGTCACCGGCGTGTTCCCGATCGACCCGCGGAAGTTCGACGGGAAAATCGGAGAATGATGCATCAGGACCCCACCGCCTCACACCAGTTCGACACGGACACGGTGTCCGTCGTCACGACTGAGGGCGAGGCGAGCCCGCTCGCGTTCTACGACCCGTCGAGCTCCCGCGCGTGGTTGACGATGCGCGACCCGCTCGACCTGCGCGCCTACCGCTAGGACCATGACTCGAACAGATGTCCCTCGACCGTCGACGTACAGACCGAATCGGTGCTCCGAGTGCGGCTGCCGGCTGGACTCCGAGAGACCATGCCAGTGTCAGCCCCTGATGGATGTCTCATGACGCCACCTCTCAGCGACCCTCAAGACGAGGCCCACTGCCTCGCGAAGTCCATCATGCCTAACGGACATCGACCCCTCGCAAGCATCACCGCTGGCGCGCTCGTGCTCGTGTGGCTCGCCATCACGCTGTCACTCACGTTTGAGGGGATCGAGGCGGTGGCCCCGCCGTACTACGGGATTTTTACAGCGCTGGTGTTCTTACTTGTCGGGAGACTCTGGGGTATCGAGCGCGAGCTGATGGAGGCGGCCGCCGACTCGCTTCCGATCAGCATCGACCTCAGCCAAGAGGACACGCAAGACGAGGACTAATGCAAGAGAAGCCTATCCGAACGCTTGTCGCTGGCGTCATCATCCTCGCGTTTTTCGGAACGTGGCTCGGGATGGAGTGGACCGGCCGCGAAGCTGACACGCTGATCCTGCTCGGCGCTGTCGCGATCGTGCTCGGCGCTGGCTATCACCTCTGGGACGACTCAATGGGCGAGGGCGTCGCCGCCGCTCAAGAGCTCCAAGGCGACGAGGAGAGCAGCGACGAGGGCGAGTGATGGCGTGGACCTGCTCCGAGTGCGACACGCAGTACTTGTTCGATGCGCCATCGAAGTGGCAATCGGGCGCTGACGAGGACGACGGACCGGTCTGCAGTGACTGTCGCGAGGAGTAATTACGTAATTATGACCACGACCATCTCGCTCCCGGACGACGTCGTCGACGAGCTTGACGCGTTGCTTCCGGACGACGACCGGACCCGCGCCGAGCAGTTCCAAGAGGTTGTTCTCCCAGCGCTCCGGGGCGACAACGTTGAGATCGTCCACGAGGCAGACGCCGACGCCGAGGTCCTTGAGCGCCTCGGCGAGCTGGAGAACCGGATCGAAGAGGTTCCGACACTCACGTCGTCGAAGGTCGTCACGGATCTCCAGTCGGCGCGCTAGTAATTACGTAATTATGCTCTCAGAGGAACACCAGCGCCCGGCAACACTGGTCAACCGCATCCGCTGCTGGCTTAGCTTCCACTCGTGGGAGCGTGTCCGCTGTCACGACTGCCGCGAAGACCGGCTTGTCCGGCAGGCCTTCGAAGACCGCGACGCACCGGCCCAGAAGTGTGGCGGGTGCGGGTCGCCGTCACTGTGGCCGATCGAGCGCCAGTCGTCGGCGGCGTTCTGTCCCGGTTGCGACCACGACCTCCTGCATCAGAAGGACGCGACGATCGACGAACGCGACGACGAAGCCACCGAGTTCACCTGCCAGTACTGCGGGACGACGTCTGGCTGGCTGCTCGGTGCGCCCGCGCCGATCCGACTCGACATCGAGAAGCTACGGTGAATTCACGAATTCACTGTTTGCTGACACACCCGACACCGGCATCGTGATGTCGACGCTATCCACGACGGCCCCCATTTAAAATATAAAACCCGCCAGGACGCTGCGGGACGCTTCTACCCCATGAGCAACAGAGACCGCCGAGTCAACCTCGCGCTAAAGTGGCACTATCTCGACAATCTCTCAGCCAAAGAGGTTCGAGACCGCTTCGAGCGCGAAGGGATCGCTGACCTGACGACGTCGACGATCCGGAACTACCTCAACGAGAAGCCGAAGGAAGAGATAATCCAGGCGATCGAAGAGGAGAACGCGAACGTTCGTCTCCAAGCCGCCGAACGGTTTGAGCGACTCTACCAGCAGGCGATCGAGGACCACGACGAACTCGCCGTCGACGACGAGCCGGTGTTGGCGATGGTCCCGCAGATGGAGGTCAACGAGGGCGAGACCGATCTCCGTGTTTCCGACTGGGAGCAGCTCGACCCCGACGACGACCGATGGCCCGAGTGGGCTGACGAACGCGACATCCCGATCGCGTTCACGAACGACCCTCGCCACATCCAGCCGGGCGAGGAGTACCCCGTCGGCGCGAAGCGTGGACGTCGCCCCGAGTACCGAAAAGCCGTCGTCGGCCTTCAGCGCGATCAGCCTGACCGCGTCGGGCGGAGCTACGCCCGCCAAGAGGCCGCCTCCCACATGCGCGAGAAGGCGGACGTCCTCGGCATCTACGAGACCGACATCAACCTGAACACCGACCTAGAGGGCGCGCTCCTTGAGTCGCTGAAAGGTGCGTACGAGGGCGACGATGACTGACTGGGAGAAGGTTCAGGAAGGCGCGTTCTACGAAATCCTCGCCGAGCAAGTGGATGAGGGTTACTTCGACACGGAGGACGACGATGAGTAGCACCCCAGCCACCACCGACGACGTCGACGGCGACGGGCCGTCCGTTCGTCCCCCGGAGCACTACGCCACTCGGGCCAAGCGTGGCGACGAGACGTGGCTCGAAGACGCCATCGAGGACTATCTCGGGCTCACGGTCACGGCGGCCCAGCAGCGCATCTGCCGGGCGCTCGTCAACAACGAGAAGGTGGTCGTCGTCACGGCGAACGGGCTGGGGAAGTCGTACATCCTCGCAGCGATCGTCAACGTCTGGCTGCTGACGAAGTACCCGGCGATCGCCTTCGGGACGAGCGGGACGTACGCCAAGCTGAAGCGGACGTTCTGTAAGCCGATCGAGGCGCTTCACGACAACGCACTCGAAGGCGTCGGCCTGCCGGGGACGTACAAGCAACAGCCGCCGCGCATCGAGATCGACGGCGAGCCCGAACACTACTTCGAGGCGGCCAGTCCCGAGGACGCCGGCGAGCTCGAAGGCGTCCACACGGCCTACACGCTCGGCATCATCGAGGAGGCCGACAAGAAGGCGATCGACAAAGACGTCCTCGACGCGATGACGTCGCTGGTGACCGACCACCGCGACCGTCTCATCGCTATCTCGAACCCGCCGGTCGACTCGACGAACGTCGTCGCGGACCTGATGGACGATCCGACGTGGGAGACAGTCCAGCTGTCGAGCTTCGAGAGCCACAACGTCCAGGTCGAGACAGGTGAGGCAGACGGGCCGCTGATCGACGGGCTGGCCACGCTGGGGAAGATCCGCGACGACTGGGAGAGCTTCAACGATGAGCCGTGGCCGGGCATCGAGCAGGCGCGGACGGCACACGAGCGACAGAAAGGCCTCGACACGCGATGGTACCGCCGGCGTGCGGGTGTCATCCCGCCGGACACAGCCAGTGCGTACCGGCCGTACAAGGCGAACACGGCGAAGCAGGCGTACACGGATCCGGCCGCGACGAACTACTTCGGCTCGGCCGACACGACCAACCGGCCGCTCGGGACCGGGATCGACGTCGCCGGCCCGGGCAGTGACCGGACGGTCGCGATCACCTACTTCCGGAACGGCGACTTCGAGGTTCGCTACACGACGCAGGATGCGGACTACCCGGCGCAGGAGACGGCGCTCATGCACGACTCGCGGCTCGGCGGCGACCGTTACCACCCGGTCGCCGTGGACGCCTCGGGCGAGGGGAGCGGCCTCGCGAGCTACCTCGACGACCGGCTGCCCGACGTCCACCGCTTCGGGAGCGATAAGAAGCCGCTCACGGAGGGCACGGACGACGACAACCCGTACGGCCTCGTGAACTACGCCTCGCAGCGGGCGGAGGCGCTGGCCGCTCTCGGCGACGTCCTCCCGGATGCGACGTACATCGACACGGACCTCCGCGAGGAGCTGGTCATCGGCGGCCGGACGATCGAGTACGGCACGAAGACGATCGACTCGCGGGGTGAGCACGGCGCGGAGGTCGTGACGGTCAACTCCAAAGAAAAGGTCGAGGAGCGACTCGGTCGGTCGCCGGACTTCCTTGACGCAGCGGCACAGGCAGTCTGGGCGGCCGAGTGTACCGACGGCGGCTTCGACCCGGACGATGCCATCGTGTTCTAATTCAACCAATCATGCAGGTAACAGTACTCTGGACGAGAGACACAGCCGACGCACAGGGCCGTGAAACGACGTGGGCAGGGATTGACTGGGTCGACGAGTATCCTGACGAGCTCAAGCTCCACCCGACCGACAGCGAGCACCCGGTCGTGGTTGATCGCGACCACGTGGCTGCGTACAACCGGACGGAGTGACCTGACCAATGCGTGATGCTTCCACTGGCCGGTCGGTCCCCGACGACACGACGGCAGCGCTCGCCGATGGGGACGGCGACGACGACGCTGAGGCGCAGCCCCAGGCCCGGGACAAGCAACCGATCCTCATCGGCAGTCGCGAACACACGGCAGAGCCGGATCAGGATGACATCCAGCAGTGGATCGACGCGTACGACAACAACCCACTGATCCGTGTTCCGGTCCAGAACTTCGCGTCTGACGTCCTCGAACCGGGCGTGTCGGTGATCCTCGACGCACGGCTGCCGGGTGGTGAGGCTGACACACCGACTGTCCCCAGCGACTACCCTGACTCGGAGTATCAGGGGATGGATCTCGATGACGCGCTCGAACGCTGGCTCGCAGAGAGCTACGTCGACGGCTGGGACTTCGACGCCTCGGCGGTTGACCTTCTTGAGGCTGTCGTCAAGGACCGGCGTGGCCGTCGCGGAACCGCGATCGTCGAACACGCGTGGGGCGAGCCGACCGACCGGAAACGCTTGCTCGCCCTCCGGCCGATCAAGACGGAGTCGGTCACGGCCTACACTCGCGAAGGGAAGAACATCGTGCTCCGCCCGGACGACGAGACTAACGACTTCGAGTCGGTCGCCATCCAGAACCTCGGCGACAACTCGCGTGAGGCGGCTCCGGAGACGCCGGCGGGCAAGACCGCGGCGATCGCCCAGTACGACGACGTCTTCGGGACGGACGAACGGGATGAGATCCCCTTTGCACTCGACGACATCACTGTGTCCGCGTATGACGCCGACACGGGCTCGCTGTTCGGTCGTCCGGACTCAGCGTCGGTTGTTGGTCGGGCCCAGGCAGTCTACAACAAACTCGAACACATCGACCAGGCGATCTTGAACACGGCATTCGCGAACATCATCGCGAAGGTCGACACTGACGATCGCGAGCTCGCCAAGAAAATCCGGAGCGACCTCGACGTCAACTCGCCGGATACGGTGTCGGGGACGAACGTTCCGGTCGAGATCCAAGAGCTCGAAGGGGCAGTCCCGGATGCAGTCGCGCAGATCCAACAGGAGATCGAGATGGTGCTTGCGGCGATGCCGACGCCGCTGTACCGAGTCGGGTTCGCCGGCGACATCAATCGCGACATCACGAAAGAGCAGCGCGAGGACTACCGCGACGAAGTCGAACGCGAGCGCAACCGGTTGGAGGCAGACCTTCAGAAGCCGCTGATACAGAAGGCCAAAGAGTTCCTCTACGGCGACGCACACAGCGACAAGTCGCTTGACGTCGTCCCACGGCTCCAGATCCGCCCGGAGGATGCGGAGTCGCCGCTGCGCAACGAGGAGTTCGATCCGGAGGCGTTCGCCTCGCTGATGAACGGGCTGGCGACGGCGGCGGGTCCGAAGGGCGGTGCCGATGTCATCATCCCGCGTGAGGAGATCGTCGGGACTATCCTCGAGATGGACACCGACGAGATACTCGACGGCGATGGCGAGGCGGCCGAGCTCGAAGCGCTCGATGAAGCCGACCCGCGTGTTCGGGCGGCGTTTGACGAGTTCACTGGGGCGTCACTGGCTACACCATCGGACTCGCCGGATGACAACCACGTGTTCGGCCCGGCGACGAACGGCGTCTCGTATCGCCTCGAGGCTGACGAAGCGTACTGTGAGCGCGAGGGTGAGCAGTTCGAGCAGTTCGACGAGGCCGACACCGATGCGAACGGACGCCGGCTCTGTCCGTACTGTGGCGATCCGCTCCAAGAGTATGACAAAGCCTACAACGCGCACCTCGCTGACGGTGGTGTCTACTTCGGCAACGTCGGGGGCGACCCCTTCGAGGACCAAGACACGCTTGAGGCGTTCCTCGATGCACTCGATGATGCAGCTGCTGGCGCGGTCGAGGTCGGGGACACCGAGTGGCCGGCGGACGACTACAGCATCCACGATCGCACGGTGACGGCCGCCGGGATCACACCGTCCGAGGCAACCACCATCTGGGAAGAGCATGCGGACAAGGCCGCCGGGCTGATGGGTCCACGACCTACGGCAGAACTCGCTACACGGTACACTCCCGGGTGACTGACCTATGTCCGAAGTGCCTGAAGACGTCCGCGAGGCGATGCGGAAGGAGATCCGTCGTCGCTTCCGCCGGCTCCGCGGCCGCATCCGCGAGTGGGTCGGCTACAGTGAGGACATCTTCGGCCTCGCCGAGAACGGGAGCGCGGCAGCGAGCCAGTCCGACCTTCCCGACGACGCGCCCAACGTCTACCGCTTTCAGACGGACTCCGCGAAGGTAGGGGCGTTTCTCGTGTGGTACCAGCAGCGCCTCCAAGCGGATATCTTCGAGCCACTGGCTCGTGAGCGTGTCCGGCGCGGCGACCACTGGACGGGCGAGTACCTCCGCCAGGCCTTCGCCCGAGCGTGGCAACAGTCGCGGAGCCGACTCCAGTCGGAAGGCGTCAGTGTTGGTTCGCTTCCCGGTGACGGTGACACAGACCTCATCGAGGCGCTGTTCGACATGCCCGCACCGCGGCGGGCGCTCCAGGAGGTCTACACCCGGACGTATGACAACCTGCAGAGCATCGACGAGGACGCCGTTGAGCCTGTCCGCGAGACACTGCTGGAGGGGATCGACGAAGGCTGGAATCCGCGGAAGACTGCCAGTAAGCTGACGAAAGAAGTCGAGACGCTACAAAAAACGCGAGCAGAAACGCTCGCCCGGACGGAGACGGTGAACGCCTACTCGGAGAGCACGATCGAGCGCTACCGCCGCGCCGATGTCGACAGTGTCGCCCACGGCGAGTGGTCTGACGCGAACGACTCCCGTGTATGCCCAATCTGCGAGCGACTCGACGGACGAGAAGTACCGCTATCAGACATTCATGAGGCGACGTTCACGTTCGAACCAGGTGAGGATGAGCCGGATCATCTCGCCGGTGAATACGGGCTCCGTCCTCCGATCCACCCGAATGATCGCTGTGTGCTGCTTCCCTCAGTAAACTGATAACCTACCGATGACCCCGCCGGGGCGAGGCCCTCCCGGTACGGACGCGAGACACAGTTTATGCCACAGACAGCAACGACAGAGAGTCGCATCGCCTACTGCCGCGAGCGCGACGCCGACGACTATGCACAGGTCGTTCACGGCGTCGCGCACGGGGCCGATGAGCTAACCCGTGGCCTCAACGGGCCAAAGTACTGGCCGGCGGCCGAGCTCAAACAGGCGGCTCCCACACTCGAAGGTCGGACCGTCTACAAGATTCACGGCGACGGCGAGCGAGAGGCTGTCGGCGAGGTTCTCCGCGCGGCCTATCAGGCGAATCTCGGCGTCGTCTACGAGGCCGGCATCGACGATCCCGACGTCGCCGAGGAACTTGCATCGGGCCAGCGCGAGGTCTCGATCGAGGCAGGCAACCCGAGTACGGTTGACCAGCACGACGAGACCGGCGCGGTGATCATGCGCGACTACGAGTACACTGGCCTCGCGACGCCGAAGCGCGGCGCGTCGGAGGCGAACTACACGGCTCCGGGGCCGGCCAACCAGAACCCGGCCGTGGCAGCGCTCTCGGCGGCCGATGTCCAAGGGGCACTCGATGACGATGCGTTCGATGTCGAGGCAGCGCTGAACGCCTACCAGTCGGCTGGTGGTGTTCGCTTCCGTGGCACGCGAGACGGCAAACTCGACCGGAGTGCGATCCCCTCGGACGGCTACGAGGAGTACTTCCTGTTTGACGGCGACACGAAGTCGGCGTCGAGCTATCCCGTCGTCGACGCCGAGGGATACCTCCGACGTGGCAACGTCGTGGCGGCCTACAGCGTCGGCCCGCGTGGCGGCGTCACTCGCGAGGAGCTGTACGAGAGACTCCGGGCCCTCAACCAAGCGTTCTCGACGCCGCCGATCACCGCGGACAAACTCCGGCTCGACATGAGCGAGTCGGCGCTGTCGGCCGGCGATCTCCGCACCGATCCCGCTGTGTTGTCTGAGGCAGCGGACGCAGTACTGGGGGATACGGTGTCACCGCCCCAGCCCGATGACCCGCAAGGCGAGGTCCCGGACGGTAGCGATACTGACACCACCACTGATTCTGACACACCCATGAGCGACGACAACGACGACAAGGATGTTGAGGCGTTCCTCGAACGCCTCGACGAGAAGGACGAACAGATCAACGACCTCGAGGCAGACCTCGAAGAGACGGAAGCGGAACTGTCTGAGAAAGAGGCTCGCGTCGAGGAGCTCGAAGACGAGACTGACGACCGGATCGCCGAACTCGAAGACGAGGTCGAAGAACTCCGCGAGCAGAACGAGGCGGCCCGCGAGCAGTATGCGGCCGCGCTCGCTGCGGCAGACACCGTCTTCGATGAGGATGAGCTGGCCGAGAACTACACGCTCGCTGAGCTCTCCGCGAAGATCGAGGAGGCCGACTTCTCGACTGACGACAGCGGGACGGAGCCGTTCATCCGCTCGGGCAGCGGCGAGGGGGCCGAGGCAAACCTCTCTGCGGCCGAGCAGGAGGAGAAGGCCGAACTCGAGGCCAAGCTCGACAACCTCGACGACAAGGAGGGCCCGCTCGTCGAGAAGGAGCGTGAGCGTGTCGAAGCTGAACTCGCCGACCTGACCGGAGGTGAAGCATGAGCCTCCGACCCGGCCAGTCCCACAAGGGCGACGCTCAGCACACCGAGACCCGGACCGCAGGTGAAGCGCTGTCGGGCGGTGACGCTGTCGCACTCGACGCGAACGACGAGCTCGTCACCGCCGACGGCACGGACAACCCGGTGGTGTACGGCATCGTCGGCTACAACCAAGGCGACGGTTACGAGGCCGGCGACGACGTGCTCGTCACCTACTCCGGGCCGGTGGTCGCGAACGTCGCGGCCGGCGTCGCCGGCGGCGTCGAACTCGGCTCGTCGGCGACCGAAGGCCAGCTCGCTGCTGGCACGTCGACGAAGGGCATCATGACGATGTACGCCGAGGGTGCGGCACCGGGTGGTATCCCGAATGTCCCCGACGGCTACGCCCATGTCGACGTGTAGAGCCGCCGAGACCATCACCAACTGACACCCACAGAGACACCACATCATGGCACTTCCTAACGTCAATCAGATTGTCGACCCGACGACCGTCCGCGAATTCGCCGCGGATCGCGTCGACGCACGCACCGTCGTTCGCGAGTTCTTCCAGGACGAAGACGTCCCGGACGGAGCTGGCGAAGAGTACGAGATCCCCGTTCCTGCGGAGGAGCTGGGCGAACCCGAAGAAGTCGAGCCCGGCGCGGACACCTCCTACGACCGTGAAGAGTACGGTCGCCCGCGTATCGTCCGCCAGATCTTCAAGAAGGGCTCGAAGATCCCCGAGGAGGACATCAACGACAACGTCTTCGACCTCCTGCAGGACCACTTCGACGGCCATGCGAAGAACATGGCCAAGCGGCTGGACCGCGCCGCGTTCGCGGTGCTCGATGGCGCTGCGCCTGCTGGGGAGGCAGTCGGCGATGCGGACGGCACGCTCTCGTTCCAGGACGTCAACGCCGGCGCGACCGAGCTCGCCAACCGTGGCGAGGACGGCTTCACCGCCGACATGGCGCTTGTCGGCCCGACCGGCAAGGAGTCGATCACCAACTTCCTCGCCGAACGCGGGACGGATATCGGTGACGAGGTCGTCCGCAACGGCGAGATCGGTGAGTTCGGTGGCATCACCTACATGTTCACCACCAACGTCGCGCTGAACGCGACGGCGAATCCGGAGGCCATCCTCGTCGATTCGAGCCAGTTCGGCTACGAGGGCGAGTGGCAGCCGGTCGACACCGATCAGAAGACGGACTTCGACGCCGACTCAATCAAGACGAAGATCAAGGCGGCCTACGGCTGGACTGAGAAATTCAGTGAGGCGGCCGTGAGAGTAGAAGGGTGACACCACATGCCCCACGAAGTTCGGCTCGCTGACGACGTGGCCGACGACGCCACGCTCACACTCGGGGCACACCCCGATGGAGAGCTCGCGTTCGAGGGCGGCACCGCGACCGTCGAGGGCGAAACACTCGCCCGACGACTCGCTGAGCGGTACGTCCGACTCGAGTACGTTGATGGAGGCGCCGAAGACGAGTCGGACAGCCCCGACGGTGACGGCGAAGCTGATGATGAGCCGTCGCCGGACGCGGCGGACGACGAGTCGGTCTCGGCACCGGTCGATCCCGGCGAGTACACGAACGCCGAGCTCGAGGCACACCTCGACGAGGAAGCGTACTCAGACGCAGAACTGCAGGCGCTGCTCGACGCCGAGGAGGCGGGGCGGGACCGCACCGGCGCGACGGACGCTATCGAAGCGGCCCTCGAGGAGTAGTGATCATCCGTGAGCTACGACGCCGAATCGGATCTCAAGTACATCGAGTCAGTCGACGATATCCCGCTGACAGGACCGGACCTGTGGGAGGGAGACTCCGACGCCAAGCTCGACGCGGCGGAGACGGCCGAGAGCAAGCTCGAAGCCGACGTCAACGACGGCGTCGTAATCGGCGACGCGACGACACTCCACGCGAAGGCTGCCAACGCCTACGCAAGCTATCTGCTGTTCATTGGGCCCGAGCACCCAGAGGACGCGCTCTCGGGACAGATGTACGGCGGCGCTGGCGATGACACGATGGAGTTCGCGACCGAGGTCCACGACGTCTACCGCTCGCTGCGGTCGAGTATCGAGGGCTCAGACGCAGACTCGAGTCAGGACACTACGGAGTTCGTCCTCTAACGCATGAGGTCCGAGCGTGCGCATTGATGGGTTCGAGGAGTCGGCCGATGACTTCGCCGAGTTCGCCGAGGGCCTCCGTGAATTCGCCGACGGTATGGATGACGCCGTCGACGAAGGCACGCGGGAGACGGTCAAGCAGATCGAGCGGACGGCCAAGCGACTCGTCGCGGTCGACAGCGGGACGCTTCGGTGGTCGATCGCGTTCCGCCGGATCGATCTCGCGGAGTACATCATCGGCACCCCCGTCGATTATGCGCCCGACGTCGAATTCGGGTCAGCGCCGCACGTGATCACGCCGACGACCGGTGAGTTTCTGTACTTCGAGGGTGAGGACGGCCACCTCATCCGCAAGCGCTCTGTCCAGCACCCCGGAACGCCTGCCCAACCGTTCATGCGGCCAGCACTCCGGGAGCATCGCTCCGATCTCGCCCGTAACATCCAGGCCGAGATCGACGCCCTCGCGAAGAAGGCCTTCAGCTAGATGACACCCCAAGACGTTCTCGACGCCATCGTCGCTGCACTCACGCAGTCGACAGCATTCGATGGTGGCGACTACATCACCGAAGAGATCGACGCGCCGGGGGCGAACAGCCGCCTCAAACAGCCGGTCGTGGAACTGCAGTTCATCGCCGGCGCACGGGCGGAGCAGTGGAATACTGATCGCGTCGGCTACACGACTGATGACTCCGGTAACCGAACCGGAGAGATCTTCGAGCCGACGTGGGAGGACGTCGAGATCCAGGCCGACATCAGGGTCGCTGCCGGGAATGCCCAGCTCGACGCGACCGAACTCGGGGGTAACTTCGAGCGGGCACTATACCGGCACGACTCGCAGGGCCCAGACATCCCACTTCCCGATGGGGCGGGCGGTACGGCCGATGGGATCGAGGAGTTCCTTGTCGGCGATGGGCGTCGGCAGGATGACCTCGCCGGGCCGGGCATCCGGCGCTGGCGACATGACCTGACAGTCACATTCACCGACCGGGTCACGACCGACACGGAGTACGTCGAGGTCGTCGAGACGCCGACGAGTGGCACTGCTTCGGGCGGCGACGACGTCGCCATCGAACTGACGGTTTCCAACTGATACGCAATGACAACCTACGGCAATCCAGCCCGGATCTTTGTCGACGTCGAAGGCGGCGGTATCGGGGCGCTGAACCTCGACACCGCACAGAAGATCGTCCTCTTCGGCGCCGGCGATCCGGGCAGTGGTAGCGCACAGACAAACGACCCGACGCAGGTGTCGGGCCCGGGCGAACTCGCATCGACGTTCGGCGCTGACTCCGAGCTCGTCGAGCTGTTCCGCGGGGCAGCCGCGAACGGCGTCGCCTACTCCATGATGTATGGCGTGATGCCCGCCAAGCAGTCCGTCACCGGCGAGGCGATCGCCGGCGGCAGTGGCGAGCTTGGCAACGCACCCATCCTCGAGGACACCGCCGAGATCACGGTCCAGAACACGACCGCCGGGCAGGAGGCGACGCCCGTGTGGCGGTACGAATCGCCGCCGCAGACGGGCGACCTCGCCGACGACGAAGTCGCAGTCAACCCCTTCTCGGGCGAGGTCGAAGCCGGCGACACCGACGACTACGAGGTCGACTACAAGTACTACCAGTGGCAGGACGCCTTCGACGCGGCGACCGGCGTCATCCAGGAGCAGGAGGAAGGCCTCTGGTACGTCCGGTCCGAGGCCGAGTCCATCATCTCGGACGCCATCGCGACGGCCGTCCCGCTGCGAGAGAACCAGTGGAAGATGGTGCGCGTCGCCGGCGACGCCCAGCCGAACGCGACGGCCGCCGACGGCTCGGCATCGATCGACGTCGACGCCTACGCGGACAACCTCGACAACGACGCGCTGTTCGTCACCGGCCCCGTCCGACAGGCGAACAGTTCCTACACTGTGTCTGGAGAAGTCGCCGGCGTGTTCGGTGGCGTCGACACGGACGAGTCGGTCATCGGCCAGACGCTCACCGGCGTCGGTGAGCTCACCCAGACGCTGAACGTCCCCGACCAGGAGGCGCTCGAAGACGAGGGCGTCATCCCGCTGTCGAACGCCGGCGCGGTGTCGATCGAGGGCAACCTCTCGACGTCGACGGCGACCGGGTGGACGCGGAGCTACTTCGCCCGTCGACTGGCCGACCAGCTCATCCTCGCTGCTCGGGCCATCGGCCGGGCCACGCGGGGCGACATCGCCAACGACGACACGACCCGGCTCATCGAGAGTCGGCTCGGCGATGAGATCGTCGACCTCGTCGATGACGGCGTGCTCGAACCGAACTCGCGGACGGAGACGAACTGGTTCGTGACCGCGGTCGAGGACGACGCCAACCCGCGCAAGCTCAACGTGAGCTTCGGGTTCACGCCGGAGGGCATCGTCGACACGATCGAGTTCTCCGCGACCATCAACACCTGAGGTAACAATACATGGATCAGAACGAGACTGGCAAGGACGGAGAGCTCACGGTCGAGACGCCGAATGGGACTCGCAACGTGCCGTTCACAAACGCCGACTACGAGATCAGCTACGACATCGCCGAGTCGGAGTTCAACGACTCGATGGAGAAGCCGTCGGCGTACACGGGCAAGCGGGCCGCAGGAACGATCGAGGCCGAGGGCTCGAAGGCGGAGCTCAAGCGGCTCCTCATGGACGAGCAGGGGATGCCCGTCGACGACATCCGCATCGAGATCTTCGGCAGCGAGGGCGGCGACCGCTTCACCGAGGTGAAGATCGAGTCGTTCGGCCGGGAGTTCCCCGGTGGCGACAAGACGACCACCGAGATCCCCTTCCAGGCCGACAAGCATCGCCCGATCAACCTCTAGCGTAACCCACCATGAGCAACAACGCACTCGACGTCTACGACGAGATCACGGGCGGTGACCGAGCCAACGGCACGTTCACGTTCGTGTACAACGACCAGCCCATCGAGTGGGACGTGAGGCCACTCCCGAAGCCACAAAAGAACGACCTGCTCTCGCAGCTCCCTGACGGCTACTTCGACCCCGTCCTCGACCTGGAAGAGCTCGACATCGACGAGGATGAGCTCGAGGAGATGGACGAGGACGAGGTGATGTCGCTGCTCAAAGAGCACGACGTCGACCTTGCCGAGGCCACGCGGAGCATGCTCCTCGACGAGGAGGGGACCAGGACAGCGATCAACGCGATCGTTGATAGCTTCAATCACCCCTCGCTGTCGGACCAGAAGACCAAGAACATCATCCTGTCGCCGGCCTTCCCCGACCGGGCGTTCGAGGAGGCGCTCCGCACCGTACTGGAGGTGTCGCAGGCGGACGACGACGTCGTCGAGTTTCGCTCGGAGAGATAAAGCCCAGAATCTGTTGGAGAACATTGAGCAGTTCGGGCTGCCAGAGGTTGACAACGTCCGCGACCTGACTGAGGCGCAAGCCGTCTTTGTCGCCGAAGCCCGACGCATCCGTCGCGAGAAACAGCAACCCGACACGAATCGAGGTCGATACTAAATGGAACTAGAAACGCTCAAAGCGAAACTCGTCGCCACCAACGAGATCTCGAAGTCGCTTGAGACGACTGCCGCATCCGCGGACCGGGTCGCCGACTCGATGCGCGAAGGGGCCGTGGCGGGTGCGGAACTCGCGACAGCCGCGGCGCGGACCGACGAGGAGGCGACGGACCTCGCGCGGTCGCTCGGAAAGGCGAACTCCGAGCTCGCTGAAGGCGCCGCACAGGGGGCCGTCTACGCCGAGGGCATGGGCGAGGTAGCCCAACAGCAGGCAGAGGCCTCCGCCGCGGCCGCGCTCTTCGAGCAGCGCCTCGAATCAGTTGGTGACGAAGCGACGCAATCGGCGGCCCAGCTGGGCGCGTTCAGCGGTGCCGCTGAGAGTGCTGCTTCGAGCTCGGTCCGAGCAAACGTTGCGGGGCTCTCCGGTCCACTGACCCGTGTCGGCGCCGTCGCCGCCGCTGCGACTCCTGCAGTACTCGGGCTCGGGTCGGCCCTCAGTGGCATTGCCGGCTTCAGCGGACTCGGCGGCCTCGCCGCCGGCGGGCTCACCGCTGCCGGCATCCAGGCGCGGGCAGAGGAGATGGCCGCCATGTCCAGCGAGCTAGAGGACGCGGCGGCCGCTCGAGAAGAGTTGTTCGCGAACTTCAAGGACCAACTGGCTGATGCATTTGCCCCAATCCAGAACGCCGACGTCACGCAACAGTTCGCCCTGCGGAACCTCGAGGCCGTCGTCGACGTTGCCGAAGACGCGTCGACGTCGCTGCAGGCCGTCGACGATACCGTGATCGGCGTCGCAAGTGGGCTGCGTGAAGCCGCGGTCGCGACGTCGCCTGAGGCGTTCGCAGCGCTGGCCGACCAGACCGAGCGCCTCGCGCCGCTGTTCAGTCGGCTTGACGGCGCGATCAGTGACCTCCCGCAACTCATCAACTTCCTCGGCGACGCCACCGCACGTGTCGGCCCTGACCTGTTTCAGCTCGCAGCAGCTGCGGTCCCGGTCGCAGCGGGACTTGCTGAAGTCGGGATCGCTGCCTCGGATGTCCTCTTACCACCCCTGAACGCGAGCCTCTTCGTTCTGGGTGGGCTGCTTGGCACATTTCAGGCACTTCCGAGCCCGATACAGAACGCGGCCGCTGGAATGGTTCTCGCTGCTGGGGCAGCCTCTATTGCGAGTTCGGCGATGGCCGCCTACTCTGCATCGACGTTTGCGTCTACGGTAGCGACCAAAGGACTGATTGCTGCCATCGGAACCCTGCTAGGCCCAGTTACCGCAACCGGGCTCGCTATCGCAGCCGTTGGCGGCGCTGTTCTTGGGCTAGCGTCACACTTTGGCCTCCTCGATGATGCCGCCGGTGTCCTGACAGGAACGTGGAACACCCTCGTAGAAGTTCAGGAGATGCTCCTCAACACTGTTCTCGGCACTGCGAAGGCACTCGGCGACTTCCTCGGACCGGTCTCCCTTCTCCTCGGCCCGATAGGGCTACTGTCATTCGCGATCTCGAACTGGGCCGAAATAATGGACTACGCCAACAACAGAATCGACTGGATGCAGCGCAAGATCAAAGCGCTTGCGAGAGTGGCTAACAACGTCCTTGGCCCAGTGCTCGACATGGTCAGGAAAACCTCAGAGGAGATCGATGAGGCTGGCGGTGTCGAGCTTGACGCCGCGAAGTTCGGCGACGAAGGTGACGATGGTGATGGTTCGTCTGGTCTAGGTGGATCCGACGGAGAAGGTCCGCCGCCAGCTGCACCGGCAGCGACGACTGGATCGGGCTCGACGGATCAGTCGGTCAACATCGACACGCTCGTCGTCGAGGACCGCAGCGGCAACGCCGACCAGACGGCTGACAAGGTCATCAGACGACTTAGGAAACAAAGCCGGCGAGAGGGCGGGCACCCAACCGGATAGCGAGTCATCCATGACTGACACACGCCCACAGACACGCCTCGGGCCGGTCGAATTCACCGATTTCCCACACCCTGAACTCTCCAGTTCTGGCTCGGGGAAGAAGGCAGAACTGGAGGTGCTCCCACAATCAGAGGCCGACAACACTGCGACGGTCATCCAGCCGATGGGGCGTAAGGCGCGGAAGTTCACCCTGCGGGGCACAACCACACGGGCGAACGCGACCGCGCTCGACGAGCTCGACGGCGAGGTCGTCGGCCTCCGCCACGCGAGGCATTCGGGAGACGTCTTCGTCGATGGCGTCGATACCGACCCGTTCGGCGGCGGCGATGATCCCGACGGCGACCCGGACCAGCGCTGGTACACGTACACCGTGTCGCTGTTGGAGGTGCGCTGATGCCAATCGCGACCGAGCCCGTCTACGGCTCCGTCTCCGTTGGCGGCGAGACATACCGCATCGTGCTCGGCGGTGAGACGCCGGCTGGGTCGACATCCCCGGACGGGCTCACCTACGACATCGACCGGTTCAACACAAGCGCCGAACTCGAGGCGGACATTCTCATGGAGACGCCGCCAACAGAGGATCGCATCGTCTCCTGTTCGCTCCAGGGCGAGACGATCTTCACGGGAAGCGTGACGAAAGCCGAGCAGCGAAGCGGGTTCGTGCACCTCATCGCGAACGACGTTGTCCATGAGCTGAAGCGGGCGACGCTGACGCAATCGTTCACCGAAGCCGATATCGCGACGATTGCTAAGGCCGCACTCGGCGCGGCGGACTTCAACGCGCGGTCGTCAGCGATGATCGACCTGCCGGCAGAGACGACATCGGCGGAGTTCTCCGAAGAGCGCTGTGACAAGATTCTGGAGGACGTCTCTGACTGGGGGAATGCGGTCTGGGGCGTCGACACCGCCGATAGCGTGTACCTCACACAGTTGATCGGCGCGCGGACGACACGGCATGAACTCGAGCAGGTCGTCGACGCCGCACCGGGCGAGCGCACCATGCCGTACCAGTCCGTCCGCGTCGAGGGTGCGTCGCCGGCCTCGCGAAAGGGCCAGCAGTCCATGCATCTCGTCGCCTCGGAGTCAGTCCGTGCGACCGCCGGCGACGGCGAGCCACAGTTCACCCACCAAGACTCCCGGATCAAGACGAAGGCGATGGCCGAGAACGCCGCGGAGGCCATCCTGACGGAACTCAAACGCCAGCGCGGCACCGGCACGATCACGGTGGCCGGCGACCCGACTATCCGGCCGTACGACACGGTCTCGCCGCTCGACACGATCGACACAGGTGAGTATCTCGTGAGTGGTATTCAGCATCGGATCACGAGTCAGGATGGTTTCCGGACGACCATCCAGTGCGGCGGGGTGGTGTCGTGACTGACGAACTCGACCCGAATCGACGAGGCGACACACTCCGCCGCATCAGCGACGCGAGCAGCCCGCCACGCGTCGGGCGCGTCGTTGCTGTGCGCGCACATACCGGCGAGGAGTCGCAGCCGTCGAACCACGAGGCCGACGTCGCCGTCCCGCCCGGTGGCGAGGTCGACCAGCAGCATCGGGAGATCCCGGTTCGACAGCCCGGTGCGGGCGTGGCGGTCGTCCCGCGCGAGGGCGACCTCGTCCTCGTGGGGTATCGGAACGGTGACGACCCGTACGTCGACGGTGCGATCTACGGCGACGCCGATGACGACCGGGCGCCGACCGCGTCGGCAGGCGACATCCGCCTCCGCCGAAAGGGCGCGACGATCGAGATCGCGTCGACGGACGCCGGCGACGACGTCGTCCGCGTCACGCGCCAGCCCGAGGACAGCGACGCCCCCGACATGGGACTAGAGCTGAACCTGTCGACAGGTGAGTTCCAGATCGGCGACGGCTCGGGCTACGGCATCGTCTCGGACGGCGCTGGGAACTTCCAGTGGTTCCTCGAGTCGCTCGACTACGTGACCGACGGCTCGACGCTCTCGTGGTGATGCCTCGTGGCAACTGACACACTCGCACTCGTCGGCGCGTCCTGTGAGGCGACCGGCCACCCCTCAGTGTGCGGCGAGACAGCGTCAGGAACTGTTCAGGACGCCGACAACGCCGCAGCCGTCACCCTCGACGGGGATGGACTCGCCACGCATGGCGACCGGATGCACTTCCCGAGTCACGGGCATGCAGTGAGCCCGACCGGCGGCTGTACCGACTATCAGACACACGATCTCGTCCCGGACCAGTCACCGCCGATCACGGTCGACGGCAACCCGGTGATGCGCGTTGGCGACTCGACGACTGATCCCAGGAGCGGCGGGACAGCGTCGATCGTCGACGCCGGCGGGACTAACGCGCTGACACACACGCATGGCTGAATCAACAGACGCCGATGACCCAAATGGCGAGGCACTCCTGACTGATGTGTCAATCTTTCCCTGCCCACCGTGAATAGGAGCAGTTGCCTACAAGTCACGACTCCTGTGTATCTGGTCGTGCAATCTCCCATGTTGTCCCATCGGAGGTGCCACCGCGGCGTTCTAACTCAACGCGAGGATCGTCGCTTTCGATCCGAGACAAGAGATGCCCCGCACGCTTAGCCGAAATACCCAGATCGGCCGCTACATAGCGGCTCTTCACAAACGGCTTCTCGTCTGCAAGGCGCCCGAGAAGATAGTCAACAATCCGGTCTTGGGCGGCGTCGCGGTCCGCAGTAGGCATCATTCACTAAATCAATGTCCGCTGTGTATCAATCTTTGTCTCGGACCCAGATTCACACAACACATTACCAATGGCTGAGCTAACAGACGCCGAGCGATTCGGCACCGGCATCGAGTTCGAACAGTCGTGGGACGTCGTCGCGTCGGAGACTGGGTCGATCGGGAAGACGTCCGGGCTGGCGGTCCTTGAGCGCGACCTCGCGTTCGCGCTGGGACGGGCTGCCCGTGAGGAGGACCTTCGCGGCCGGCGGTTCAACCCGAACCTCCGCGAGGATGTGCGGATTCTCGTGCGGTCGGTCGTGTCGGACATCGGCCGCATCCAGCAGCTCGTCGACGCCACGATCACCCAGCCCGATGACGCCCGGCGGACGGCCGAGGTCCAGCTGGTCGTCGAGGCGACGACCGGCACGCGCGGCGAGTTCGTCTTCACCGTCTGACCGACACCCTGCGGATCAACTGGAGGTACGATACTGTGCCTATTTCACCACCCACACAGAGCGACATTTACACCGACATCCGCGACCGGGTGATCGCATCCGACGCGGACCTGACGAACTGGTCGCCGAACAGCCCGGAGAAGGCGCTCACCGACGAGGGCTACGCCTCGCTGCTGGCAGTACTCTGGCACGCCACCCTCGCCGCCCAGCTATCGGGGTGGATCGCCTACGCCGGCGGGCCGATCACCACCGATGACCTCGACGAGCTCGGGCTCACGCCCGCGAGCGAGGGTGGCAGCGTCGACCTCGACCTGCTGAACAGCATGATGCGGGATGCTGACCTCGATGCGAAGGCGGCGCAGAACTCGGTGACACGCGACCCCGGCGCGTTCGCGACGGGCGAGCTCGAGATCACCACGACAAGTGACGCAGTCGTCGTCGACGAGGGCTTCCGCGTGACCACCGGCGGCACAGAGTCGCGGGCGTTCGTCACGACCGAGGAGGTGACGCCCGCCGACGGCTCGACCACGGTCACCGCGTCGATCGAGGCAGCCGAGCGTGGCAGCGAGTACAACGTCGGCTCGGACACGATCACCGTGATGCCGTCGCCGCCGCAGGGCGTCCAGGGCGTCACGAACCCCGCGGCGACGACCGGCGGGGAAGACGCCGAGACGAACGCCGAGCTCCGGGCGCGGGCCCAGCAGGCGATCGTCCAGAACTCCGGCGGCGGCACCACGGGCGGCATCGAGGGCGGCATCGTCTCCGCGTTCGACGGCGTCGCGACGGCCGACGTGATCGTCGACGAGTTCAAAGACGCAACCCCGGTGTACGCGGACGTCATCGTCGACGGCGGGCCCTCGGACGCGGAGGTTCAAGCCCGGATCGACGAACTCCGTCCGGTCGGTATCCAGCACAACCTGATCCGCCCGACGCAGATCACGATCGACGTGACTGCGGACGTCACCGGGACTGGTGCTGACGCCAGTGCACTCGAGAGCGCCGTGACGGAGTACATCGGCGAGCTGGGCATCGGGGAGGATGTCGTCCGCGACAGCATCGTCGCGACGCTGATGACCGAGGATCCGGATGTGACGGGCATCGACTCGCTGACTGTGTCGGACTCCTCGGGAACGATTGCTGACGACCGCGTGATCGGTGCTCGCGAGAAGGCTATCCCGGGGACGGTCTCGGTCACGGTGGTCTAGATGCTTGAGCGCGATGCAGACGCCGATGTCCCGCTTGGTGAGCGGGTGCCGTACCCACTTCCGCAGGATGACGATACGACGCTGCAGCAGTGGCTCGCCGAGCTGCAAGTCGAGGCCGACGACGTCGACGCCGCGGTCGACGCCGTGCTCGCGTCGGTCCAGCCGCGTGCTGCGAGCGGGCAGGCGCTCGACGAGCTCGGTCGTGACTTCGGCGTGCTCGGCCGCCGGCGTGGGCGTGATGACGAGCAATACCGGTCGTTCCTGCTTGGCCTTGTGGCGGCGTTCGACGGCCGCGGGACGGTTCCCGGCGTGGAGACGGCGATCGCCGCCGGCGTTCTCGCGACAGCCGACGACGTCTCGCTCACCGAGGACTTCGACACCCAGCAGTACGAGGTCACACTCGAAAACGAGGCGTGGAGCGCCCACCAAAGCGGGACGGTGCGTGAGCTCGCTGACCTCGCCGACCCGTCAGTTGTGGAGCTCCGGGAACCCGTGCACAATCGGCTCTCTCCGGCTGGGGTACAGGTCGTGTCCGGGGAGACCGAGATCACGGTGATGCACGTCTCAGCGTCGGCGACGCCGACTGTTCGGGCGGCCGACACACAGCACGAGACTGTCGACAGTGCGGGAACCTTCGGGACGGAGCAGTTCGGGACGGGCGAGTTCAGCTAGCGAGTTGCTGCAACCCACCCATCACTCGTGCTCACGACGGTGCCAGGCATAGAGATATTCCATCCCGGCTGGCACCCACCAGTCACAGCCCTCCTGCGGACAGCAGGCACGGCCATCAACATGTTTGAGCTCGCTCTCACTGTCCATTTTCGGGCACCTCAGATGGGGCGACTGCACCGTGTTCTTGCAGTTCCGAATCGAAGGAGACAAGCGTTGCATTTGCGCCCTCTGCGCAGGCGAGAATCATCGCATCCATCGGATACAGGAGCGTGTCACGCTGCAGTTTCACTGCCGTAGTGAAATCCCCGCTATCGGGAATGAAGACGTTGACGTCGCGTGTGAGATCCGTGATGATCGCTTCAACGTCGTCCTGTGGAAGTCGTTCTCGCTTCGTGAGGACAGCCCGCAATTCCATCGTCGTCAGCGCCGAGATGACAAAGTCGTGGCTCTGGGTGTCCAAAAGCGTGGCTGCCACGTCGGCGGTGTCACTGTCGTCGATGACGGTCGCGAGAATGATGTTCGTATCCAAGCACAACCTCATATCTGCTCGCGCATCTCACGAACAGCGTCGACGGGATCTACATCGACGTCCGAAGCGCGCCCACGAAGGCGCGTTCCGAGCGGTTCGCGAGGTGTGTCGTTCTCACCCATCTCGAAGAGGTCGGCGATATCTGCAGTGTACACGCCCATAGGCGAGTGTTGAGTTCGCGTCGGCAAAAGCATTCGGTGGCTCACGCAACTGGTTGACCGTCTCGTTGCCCCTCTCCGTTCTCCCGATGACCCGGAAGGCGAGGGCCTGCAGACGCTGTAACGCTTCTTGACTGCTTGCGATGACGAAAACAGACCCAGACACCTGTGACAACACTCACTGATCAGGGACTCGAGGCCATCGGCGACCGCCTGCGGGAGGCGGTCGCGTTCGTGGCACTCGGGTCCGGACAAAACGAATCGACCACGGCCACGGGCCTCGCCACGCGCGAGTACCTGGCCGATGTCTCGAACAACAACGTCGAGCTCGTCGAGACCACCACCACCGGCGCGTTCGAGGTGATCATCCGCGTGAAGGGTGGCACCGAAGTGGCTGGTGGGACCGCCATCTCCGAGATGGCCGTCTTCGATGGCGACCCTGACGCCGACGGTGTTGTGCTGGCGATCGACGAATTCGCCGCCAAGACCGTCGAATCCGGCCACTCAGAGGAGTTTACTATTCCTGTGGCACCGGGCCGTGACTGACTGCAGTGCAATCAACCATGACTGACACAGACACGACAGCCGAGACGGACGATCAGGACGCACAGAACGACCAGAACGATGCCGAGGAGCAGGACGCACAGCGCGACCAGGACGATCAGGATGACACGTTCACCGAATTCGGCGATGGCTGCTTCGACGGCCACGGGAGGTTCAGCTGATGGCTGAGTACACACTCGTCCAATCTGGAGAGGGGAACGCGGCCGAGAGTATCGGCTCGCTCGTCGGCACGATCCCCGTTGGGCGCATCATCGACGGGTTCGCCCTCTCCGGGTACGATCCGGCGGCGCCCAGCATCGAGGTGGGAGAGGGCAAGGCCGCCCACATCCTCGAGTCGGCGCTCGCCGAGTGGACGCTCAATGACGGCACCCAGCGGAGTGGCGAGCGCGACCTCGTCCAGCTCGCCACGCATCTGGACGGGCGGACGGTCCAGCTGGAGAGTGGGGCAGTGAACCACCTCTACGTCGATCCGAACGTGGGGACGAGTAACTCGCCGCAGCTGATCGTGACCACCGGGAGTGTGTCGGCTGCCGGCGCGCTGAAGATCGGCGCGGTCGACACGGCGGCGGACGAGGTGTCCGGTCAGTGGCGGCTTGTCGCTGCTGATGGGACGCTCACGTTTCCCGACGAGGCCGCGGCGAGTGCGGCGGCTAGCGAGCTCCCGAACGGGACCGTGGTCTACACCCGCAGCGAGGCAATCCACTGGTCGACGATCGCGGGCTCGCTCAAGCGGCTGGCCACATGGTCGGACCCGGACGGTGACGGGGTCTACCAGCTCCCAAGTGACACAGATGGGATAGATGTGGCATCGGTCAGTGCGAGCGATGGGGGGTTCAGCGACTCATTTACTGACCCATCGGGGACCGAACACAACGATGAGATAGCGGATACTGCTGATCTCGTCAAAGACCACGCGAATCTCACGAACGTCCAAAGCGATCAACATCACTCCCCATACACGGATTCAGACGCTCAGGCTGCTGTTGATGCGGGGAAAATATACTTTCAAGAAACCGAACCGACTGAAACACCCGATCCTACTAATGGTGAGGGAGGAGTCTGGTATCCGCTTACTAAGATTGTTACGAGTTTAGATAGTCAACAGTGGTCATTTTCGTCCCCCTCTTATGTACGATCTTCGGTAACCAGTAAGGATGGTACTGTTGTTTTCGGAAATGATGATGGAACTGTATACGGTGTGTCACTGAGTGATGGTACTGAACAGTGGACGTACTCAACTGGTGCTGCCGTAGACGCAGGTGTAGCTATCAGCGATGGTATTGTTGTTTTTGCAAGTAGTGCTGGTGACACAGATGTTGGTGGCTTGTATGCTGTGTCACTGAGTGATGGTACTGAACAGTGGACGTACTCAACTGGTGCCTTTGATTTTACGAGCGGAATTGCAATTAGTAATAACACGGTATTTGCGGGTTATTACGAAGATCTCCTCGCTTTGTCACTCAACGACGGTTCAGAAAAGTGGAGTGCGACCCCTGCCGACGATATACAGTCAGGTGTCGCAGTCAGTGATGGGACCGTTGTTTATGCGGACGATACTGGTGCCGTGTACGCGAGGTCAGTATCAGATGGGGGTGGAGAGTGGGAGTTCTCGGTGAATGATAGGGTGCGGTCAGATATAGGTATACGAAACGGTACTGTTGTTTTTGGGTCTGATACGAACAAAATATATGGAGTGTCACTAAGTGATGGTACTGAACAGTGGTCGTACTCAACAGGGTCGGGTGTAGAATCGGGCGTGGCGTTCACCGACAATATTGCTGTCATGGCGAGTGGGGACGGTAATGTGTACGCGCTCTCACTAAACGACGGGACTGAGCAGTGGTCTACAAATACAGGGAATGATAGTCAGGCAGGTGTAGCAATCAAAAACAACGCCGTTTTTGCCACTGCTAATTCCGTCTACGCACTCTCACTAAGCGATGGTTCTGTACTGTGGGACTACTACACAGGAAGTGGTTCTGGACCTGGACTAACAGTAGAAGATAAAACAGCGGTTACTCCAGCTGGCGACAACGTGCTTGCGCTGGAAAGTAATCTATCAAACAAGTACAAAACACAGTTGGTTTCAGATGGAGATAATTGGGTTGGGAAACTATGACACGACTCACACTCCGCTACGACGACGAGACGTATCGCATCACACAGACTTACTGGGGCAACGACGATCCTGAGTGGGCCGATAAGCAACGCGATGGTGAGACAGTCACGACGACCGAGACGACGCAACAGGCTCGTACTGATGCGCTCACCAACGCACTCAACAGCGTCGAAGCGGGCACTGACTACAATCCCGACACCGAGACGGCTGTTGGGAAGTTATGCTACGACCCCGACGCTGACGAACTATACGCTGAGGTCAAGATTCAACTGCTCCCTGACCAGTCGTGAGGCTGAGTAGCCACCCAGACAGTCTACGCTTCTAACAGACTGACACGAGACTCACCGAGCAAGGACTGGAGGGGCGGTCGTGGGAGCACACGATTGCCCCTCGCTGGAGGGCGTCTGCCCTCGCGGTGATACACACCGAAGTGCCAAGTAAAATTTGCGATATTCACCATGCGTATCCAGCGTATACTGACACTCGACACGCTGAGCCACATCGCTCACGAACCACTCGCCACAGCCGATGTCTAAGACCGAGTGGTTGCCTACACCGTCCACGTTGGTAGGTATGCGCTATCGGTCTTTATCAACCTGAGTTGGTCTGCTTGGCCAATATTTTTAAGACAAGTCAGATAGATAGTTTATGTTGGTTGAAATGAATGGGCACCCCCACCCGTACCACGCACGTCGCACCAGTACTCAACCAGCGGCTGGTCGAGCCACACTCAACCGCTTGGTGTGCGATTCGGCCAGAATACGCCTTCCTACCGTCAGCTCGCAAACCGAGAGGGTGATAGTATGATGAACCACCGTCGTCTGTGTGTGCGAGCGCGGAAGCCCCGAGCTACAGCAGCCGTAGCGGTGCCGTCAGGGGTGAGAGCATGAGTAGCGACTATCGTGTGAAGGCTCGTGCGCTCTTTCTGGCGGTGATGATGGTTCTGTCCGTTGTTGCGATGACGACGGCGTTTACGGGGAATGCGGCCGCAGTCCCCGATGAAGGGTCCGGAACGGCAGAGGACCCGTATCTGATTGATGACTGGGCCGATCTTGATGCCGTTCGTGATGACCCTGGTGCTAACTACGAACTTGCCAGCGATCTCGATGAAGATACCACTGGTTATCGCGAGGTTGTCGAGAGTGATGGGTTCGATCCAATTTCTGGGTTCAGCGGTACGCTAGATGGCCAAGGCAACACGATCAACGACTTGCAGGTTGATTCAAGTGGTCACGCTGCCCTGTTTGGCACAATCAACGGTGGGGTGGTAGAGGACCTAACAATAGACGGTGCGAGCGTCACTGGTGGTACCGATACAACTGGCGTTGTTGCTGGATTGATGGACGGTGGCACGTTATCTGACGTGACCGTTACCGGTTCCAGCGTTGAAGCAGATAACAACTTGGCCTTCGGTGGTGGGCTGGTCGTTGGAGCAACTTTCTCTAAATCTGTGAAGCTTGAACGTGTAGATGCAGATGGTAGTATTACTGTTACCACCTCAAACGATGATGCCAGTCGCATTGGCGGCCTTGTTGGGAAGATTGGACTTACCTCGGTAGGTGGTCCTGGTGCATCTATTACAGACTCATCCGCGAATGTTGAAGTGGATGGGAACGGCGCTCAGGGTGGTCTAGTGGGCGTCATCGGGGCCGCTGGAACAACAACGATTACAGGAACCACGGTAAGTGGCAAAATAACCCAAAATACTGGTTCCATAGGTGACAACCATGGCGGTCTCGTTGGCCTTGCAAAAGGAAGTGGAACCCTAAGAATCGAAAGGAGTGAGTTCACCGGCTCGTTAAATCTCAACACTGACGGGAACGGTGCTAATGAAGCGGGAGGCATCATTGGGTACACCACAATTGAGACGACGATCACTGAATCGGCCACTGACGCAAGCCTCTCATTTGCTAATAATGGTGGTGGAATTGTCGGAAGAAGTACTGCTAGTCTAACAATCACCGACTCATACTCAGACGCTAGGCTTGAGGTAGAGGGTCCGAAGACGGCTGCAGGCCGTGCAGGCGGGGTTATTGGTGCGATTACAGGTGGCTCTGTGACACTGGAGAACACATATGCTACTGGTTCAGCCGAATCTCTTATTGACGACCCTGAGACAGCGAACGTCTTCGGTGGTGTGACGGGACTGCTTGAAGATGAAGTCGGTTCTGAGGGGATTACTGTCGTGGATCAGAGTGTCTACTATGATTCCACTGTCGAAATTAACGGTGAGTCTGCAGACGCCCGCGGCCCTGGACAGAGTGGGCCAGACCAACCAGCAAAAAAATCCCTTTCAGACGTTGAATCCCTCTCAAGCAACGATTTGCAGGGATCGGCTCCGATCGATACGATGTCTGAGTTCGACTTTGGACGCATCTGGACTACTCAGGAAAATGACTACCCGGAGCTTCGTGCACTCGTCGATGAAGATACGCTTCCCGTATCTATCGGAGATCGGCGGTACGGGACAATCAGTAGTGCGGTTACTAACGCTAACTCTGGCGACACCATCCAAGTCGAGTCAGGAACATACACTGAGGATATAAAACTCGGCACAGATGACCTCACGCTCTCGGGAGCTGGTGCAAAGAGTACGACACTTGTTGGCCAAGGGACCCAGCCCGCAACCGTATTTATTCCGTCGAATCATCCCGGAATTACTGTTACCGGATTCAGGATAGAAGCCGGGAGTAACGATAATGCAGTTGACACTGCTACAGGTGCGGGAAGCACAGAAATAACGGATGTTACGTTCTCAAAGAATACGCTTGTTGCTGGTAGCGGCGAGGTTACAGCGTTCATTGGCGGCGATCACGAAGAGATTACGTTTGATCAAAACACGTTCACGAGCAGTGCTGGAGATGTTGGCAAACACCTCTTCTTCGGAGGTCAGTCATCCTATGGCTCTGGATTAGCATCTGCAACATCTGAGAGTTCGCAAAATGTCGTTACTAATAACGACTTTGATAGTTATAGCACAAACGCGATTGAATTTGAAGCCAGACACGGCACGATCAGTCGGAATTCGTTCGCTGCGAGTGGGACGGCAATCGCTATTCCGGGGGCCGTTGGAGCGGGGAACAACATAAATATTGACGGCGCTGACATAACCGTCTCGGAGAATAATTTCCCCGCTGGCGCTACTGGAGTCGACTTTGCTGGTAGTGGTACGCTCGACGCTACCCTCAACTGGTGGGGCGATGCGAATGGTCCGAGCACAGCGGCGAATCCGGCTCAAACATCTGGGGCAAGCATTACTGGCAGTGTCGAGTTTGAGCCGTGGGCAGATGCGCAAATCAATACCGACAATCCAGACCCCTCATTTACGTCAGCCGACCAGATCAGCGATGGCTCAACAACGGTTGATGAGACAGACTCATCGACGGTCTCCAGTACGACAATTCAATCGAATACGGACGAAGACGGAAGTGTCACGGTCTCGGTGTCTGACGAGCTTCCAGACACTGGTAGCCAGAGTAAAGACGATCTCGAAGAGGATGTGTCGACAGTTGACGAGAGTGCAGAGGTCGTGTCCGCGGTCGAGATAGATCCAAGCGACACAGAGATTGAGAGCAGTTCGGCCACGCTCGAGTTCACGCTCTCGCGCTCGAATATTGATGATCCGGCGAACATTCGCGTGGTGCGATTCAACGACAACACAGGGAGCTTCGAAAGCCTCTCAACGAGCTGGATTGATACAACGGCGGCCTCGTTTATTGTCCAGACACAGACCGATGGGTTCTCGCTGTTCACAATCGTGGAGACGGCCGAGACAACGGCTGGAGACCCAGTCGAACCAGACCCACTGAGCCTTACAGCTGACAGCGACACCGTCGCAGTCGGTGAGAACGTCACACTCTCTGTCACCAATGACGCCACCAACGACCCGGTCGCTAACGCAACTGTTGATCTGCCGAACCGGACCGTTCAAACCAACACAAATGGAACCGTGTCCGTCTCGTTCACCACCTCGGGAGACAAGAGGCTCATTACGACTGGGGCTCCCGGCGCTGAATACCTAGCCGACACGCTCACACTTACTGTAGTTGAGGCCGACATGCCTAATGGGTCGCTGATTCCGCTGAACCTTACTGCAGACAGCAACACCGTTGTAGTCGGCGAAAATGTGACACTCACCCTTAGCAATACCAACACAAGCGAACCAGTCGCTGGCATCCCGATTGCGCTGCCAAATCGGACTGTCCAAACTGGTGCTGATGGGACTGTGACGGTCGCCTTCGAGACGACAGGCAACCTGACAGTTGAAACGGCCGCCCCGACCGATACGTATGAGCAGGATAGCATCACGCTCTCGGTGGAACGTGCTGAGTCACCGCTCGGTGGCACAGCCGGCGAATACGATGACGACGGTGACGGCACGATCACGGCCTCCGAACTCGGAGACGCCGTCAACGCGTTCGGCCAGGGTAACCTGACCGCTGCCGAACTCGGAGATGTCGTCACCGCATTCGGACAATCCCAATAGGGCTGGTCGCACAACAGAATTTTTCCAAGTCTAACGAGAAGCTGAGCGCGAGTTCGTTAGAGTGCTCCTTGTCAGAAAGTAACCTCTATTTCTGACAGCCTAACGCGCCGCCCGATGTCTGTGTCGACGCCGATCGTGATCGAATCTTAACCTACACCAGCAGCGACAGGACCCGCGCTGTTGGGTAAGACGCGACGAGGAATCACTATGCAAACGCTACTGACGCTCGACACGTTGAGACGCATCGCTCGTGACCCACTAGCCACCGTCGACGTTTGGGGGCCGATCGCTGTGCCGGCGCTCGCGCTCGTGCTGCTGCTCGCAGCGCGGCAGTATCTGGGTCGGTGGCCCGACCTATGGCGGTTCCGACGTCGGGTACTCCCGATCGCCGACCGGCTCGCCGACGGCGACTACGACGAGCAGCTTGACGTCGTCGACGAGCGGGTCGGCGTCGACCTTGAGGCCGTGGCCGACGCGCTCCCGGAGAAGACTGGCGTACCACTCCAACAGTTCTCGGTGATCCGATTATCTTTATTAATCTGTCTCTGTGAAACTAACCCCTTGGATACCGAGGAGAGGATTGGCCCTCTCAGGGGCTCGTTTCTATCGTACTATCACGAACCAGATTACTTTTACTGGTAGTATCTCCTTCTTGATTATCACCTCGCTTCGGCACCGGTTTGACCCGGAACTCTCCGAAGCCGTACTTCGAGTGGTTCCCGACGCGAGTGATGCCGTTCTTCGCGGTCTCAATCGCCCGGTCGCCGTCGTAGCCGACGACCACGCCGTGATCGACCGTCTCCAACTCGTACACGTCGTCCCCTTCGACAACCTTCTCCAGGCGGTGGCGTAGCTGCGCTTCGTCGTCCACGCTCCACCACCACGGCACGTCCACGTTGTTCGCCGCCGGGTACTCTGACCGGAGTACGAACGGCGTCACGAGTTCGAGGATGAACCCCTCGCCGCCTTCGAGCCGGGAGTAGTCCAGTTCGTTGAGGTCCACGACCTGGGTGTCTTTCAGGGTGGTCATGCCGTAACCGTAGTTGCGCTTCCCACCGAACTGGAGCCCGTCAAGCACGTCCTCGCCCAGCGGCAGGAGATCGGGGTCATCGGCGTGCAGGTAGGCGTTCACGTACCAGCGCGTGGTCTGCTGCTGTTTCCGAGCATCATCGGGTCGACCCATGATGGTCTGGTGAGCCAGCGCGGGCATTCCGCTCTGAAATCGGATGTCGTGAGTGTTGAGCGCATCCCGGGGGCGAGAGTCAAGCAGCCACGGGTGGTCGGGGTGCCGGAAGAGGAACAGGTCATCGTAGGACTCCATGTCGGGGAGCGACGATCCCATGTACGGCCGGACGCCGGATTCACTGTGTTCCTCGAGAAACCTTCCGAACTGACCGGGCACGAACATCCCGTGGCTGGCGTTGATGTGCTGGTGAGCGTCGTGGTCCAGCTGCATCCCGAGTGCGTGGTAGATCGCGTTCCCCGAGACGTAGTAGGGATGCCCGAGGTAGTCCATGTTGAGCTCCCAGTGGACCTGCTGGATGCGGGTCATGAGTCCACCTCGCGCTCGTAGTCCTCGATGTACTGTAGTGCCGTTGACCAGCTCCAGATCCGGCGAAGGTTCGCGTCCAACACCATGTCGTGCTTGTGAGTATCGACATCGAGCGGATGTGCGGTCAGGCGCGCCCAGGTGGACGCCCACGAACGCCACGGGCGGCTTCCAAGGCACGCCCACGGGTTCCTGCCCGCGCTCTCGTCGATGCGGAGCGTGAAGCGGTCGCCCGCGTAGACCGTCCGGTGGGGCACGATCTCCTCGGAGACGTCCACGACCAACAGCAGATCCTCAAACGCGTGCCCGGAGCGGTAGTTGTCCAAGAGCGCCGCCACAAGCAGCGTGTGGTACTTCAGGCTCGTGTACGGGTAGTAGATGCTCTCGTTGAACCCGCTCGCTACGTCCGAAGAGAGCCACGCCCGATGCATCGCCTCTGGATCGGAGCCTGTTAGCAGGTCGCTGATGGCCTCAGAGAGGCGCGGACGCGAGAAATTCTCGGCGTCGTAGTGAGAGTCGCCCGTCAGCAGCGAGAGCCGGTAGAGCGTCTCGTGGTTC
Organism: Halorubrum rutilum; assembly: GCF_042665015.1. Classification (GTDB taxonomy): domain Archaea; phylum Halobacteriota; class Halobacteria; order Halobacteriales; family Haloferacaceae; genus Halorubrum; species Halorubrum rutilum. The sequence continues at coordinate 294,201 of NZ_JBHTBL010000001.1, forward strand.
TCGACGGTCTGCTCAGGCTGGCCGCTGGGTCGGCTCAGCGCCGACGCATCACCGTCCGCGCCGTGGGAGACCGTCTGGTTCACGGGGACGCCCGCGAACGTCTCTGGAGCGTAGTCGTGGGGCTGGCCGTTCATTTTGTGCGCATCGTGGCGGTAGACCGCCACCATCTCGTCACTCATGGTCCCTCCTCGATGCACTCCTCGAGCGCGTCGACGAACGCCGGGCGGTACTCTTCGGCCCACTGGTCGTTCTTCTCGTCCATCGCGTTCGTGTTGCCTTTCCCGCGGTCGAAGACACGCTTCAGTTCGCGCTCCTCGTAGAGTGGGTTGATCAGGTGGCAATCGACGACCCCCGCACCGAAGTTGCGGGCACCGCCCAGCTGGTGCATGAAGTCGGTCTTGTGAGCATCGAGGAAGTCGATGCCTTCGGCTAGCAAGCCGATGAACTCCGGCTTCATCTCCCGGAAGGAGAGGTGCCAGCAGCCATCGAGGTTGGCGACGGCGTCGATCTCCGCGTTCCGCAGCGGTTCGCGGTTGTCCTCACGGTTCCGGGAGACGACGTTCCGGTTGAGCCGGCGGTAGTGACCCTCGGCCTGACCGCGCGTGTAGTCTACGCTGGAGCGGACGGGGTTGAACTTGATCGGGCGGCGCATCACCTTGCCGGGGATGCCACCGAAGCCGCCGAAGAGGTCGAAGACCACACAGCCGTCGTCTTCCTTCGGGTCGTCAGTGCACGTGCCCTTCTCGTGGTAGCCGGCGTTGAGGTCGCGGTCGTACACGCCGTCCTTCATGAAGTTCGCGTTGGCCTCGCCGGGATGGCAGGCCGTTCCGCCGTACTCCTGAACAGTCTCTTCCATCCCGTGGCGGAGCCAGCCGGAGAGCGGAAAGGCAGGGATGATGCCGCCGATCTGGTTCTGCGGGTCATCATCCTCGTAGTTACCGTTCGAGGCGTGATGCCGGTCGGTCATGATGCTGTCGCCGACCACCAGTAGGTCGGTCTGAATCCGTACGAACACGTCGCGGTCGATGTTTTCAATCATCTGCGTGATGGGTCACTTCGGTTGTTTCAGCGAGATCGGCTCGCTGTGCGATGCTGAGGGCGGCACTCTCGTCTCGGGAGACTGTGCCGACGGGACAGTCCTCGGTGGTGCACTCCACGGCATCCTGGCTGACAGAGCCGGGTTCGCCGCAGACGTGGCACTGCTGCGTCGTGTACTTCGGATCGATGTACGTCACCGGGATGCCCGCGTCGCGGGCCTTCACCGCGATAGCGTGCTGGAGCGCCGGGAGCAACCACGTCCCGACGTCGTCGGCTGTCCGGCGCTCCCACAACGTCGCTCCACAGAACGACAGGTCTTCGAGCACCAGCATCGGTCCGGCGAATTCCTGAGCGTACCGAACGACGCGGACAGCCGCGTCGTAGACCTGTGGGCGAATCTGGTGCCAGAGCGCCGCGAACAGTTGGATCTGCCCCTCGGTGCTGTCGAACTTCGCGCCCTGGAGCGCCCGCATCGCTTCCACAAGCGCCTCGTGGCGCGTCCGGATGTGGCTGCCCTCGATGGTGAACGCCGACTCCACGTCGCCGTTCGCCGGGACTGCCGCGATGAGGTTCTTCACGCCGACGTCCACGCCGACCGGCGTGACGGCGAGCGAGTGACACTGGCCGACCGTCGTCGGGAGTGGGGTGCTGCTCATCGGCTACTCACCCACTCGTCGCGGTCGGTCGGATCGTAGGCCACGATCTCGTCAAGGAGTTGTTCGACTTCGGTGATCGTCCGGAAGGCGTTGAGGTTGACCGTCTCAACGTAGTTCTCGTCGGCGGTGTAGATGTCGTACACGGGGACGCCGTTCTTGCACTGGCACCGGTTGTGCAGCTTCAACCCGTGGTAGTCCAGCACCACACCGTCCGGGTACGCGCCACCCATCATCTCTTGGAGGTAGCCCGAGGTCTCGTAGGGAAGATCGTCGCCCCGCGGCGCGATCACGTCGGTCGGGTCGGGGAGCGTCATTCCAACTCCTCCAGTTCGTTCATCCGCCGGGTCTCTTCGTCGATGATGGTGATCAGCTGGTCGCTGGCGTCGTCGTCGGCGTCGATGCCGTTGTAGTTGATGTCGCAGGCGAGCCATCCAGCGCAGTCGCCACACAGCTGGCCAGCGAGCATCCCGGGGAGTTCAGCCGCGCCGAGCGGGAACTTCACCTCGAAGTAAAAGCCGGGAGAGACGTCGTCGCCACACTGCATGCACTGCCCGTCGCCCATCTCGTGGTTCTGGACGTGCTGGCACGCCCGGCAGATGTCTGCTTCGAGCGGGGCGATGGTTTCGACGGTCGTCCGTTCGACCATCTCCGCGGGCTTCTCAGCGTCACAGACGTCGCACACCTGCGTGTCCGGAGCTTCGTCGCCGGTGCTGGCCGCTTCGACCGTGGGGAGCGTCGTGAGCGCCGCCGCAGCGCCGAGGAACGTACGGCGCTGCATCAGGGCCCCCCACCGTCGCACTTGCATCCGCCGTCGCGGAGGTCGCGGTGGCGCATCGCTTCGATGCCGCAACCGGTACACCGGAAGTAGTCGTAGCCGGTGTAGTCGCCGTACTTGTCGAACTCCGGGATCGGGCCTTCGATTCGCGCTTTACCGGTCGATTCGTCCGTCGTGCCGGAAGTCTGAAGTCCGGCAGATGTCTTCATTGGCATGCTTCCTTCCGGAAGCGCGGGGTCGGTGGCTTCAACACCGGCCTCACCTTCTGCGAGGCGTCCCGCGCTTCTCACTACCCTCTACAGTGGGATACTACTTAGTCTTTATGCTAAGCAAAATATTCAGCATAATGCTCCAAAAAGCATTAGGCAAAGAACTGAGTATTATGTCCCGTGCCCACGATGCAAGAACAACAGATGGTCAACGAGAACTACGAGCCGAATGATCGGGAGGAAGCTGTCATCGACCTGTTCAAGGAAGGCCGCGACTCCGGTGACCCTTGGGGCCGTGTGAATCCCCTCTTCCTGCGTCAGAGCTCCTCTCTTGACAAGGGGCAGGTTGAGTACGCACTCCGAAATCTGAAAAATGCTGGATGGGTCAAGCAAGTAAATCAGGGAGGACTCTACGAATTTGTTGAAGACCCACGCGAGGACGGATGATGAGTAGCGTCGAGTGCCCTACTTGCGGCAAGGACAATTTTGCCAGTGAAGGGTCAATGCGCAGCCATCACACCCGGGTTCATGGGGACAGTTTGCGGGAGATGGTAGAACTATCCTGCGAGTGGTGTGGAGAACCGTATGAAGTCCCGTCATACCAGGAATACAACTCCAGCTTCTGTTCCGGTTCCTGCCGAAGCAAATCGATTGGTGCGGGGCGTGATCCTGAACCTTAGCGCCGGGAAATCGCCTTGGAACGTGATGATCACACCTACCAGAGATGTGGTGATGAAGTGATTGACAATCTTGAGGCCGCAAAAAGCGCGAATGTTCATCACATCATACCTGTGGTCGCTGGCGGCCCTGACGTCCCCGAGAACTTGATAACCCTTTGCGAGGGCTGCCATTCTGAAGCCCACCGCGATATGAAGCACATCCACGAGTCGAACCCCGAGCTGCTCGGAAAACTCCGCGAAGTCGTCTGCGAGGACGACTGACCTGGCGAATAAAGAAATCGTATTACCAACAACTGATACGCGTCACTGTTTGCGAGTGACGCACGGTTCACGCCGAGTGAGCGCGCTGTTGAGCTACTGTCTGCTCGATAGTGTTGTCACTCAACGCGTGAGCCGTCCAAAAAATGAAGCCGCAAGCCGCAGCCGCACCGCAAAGAACCCGTGTGGGAGCGGGTGGTTACTTACGACTGACCGAACGCGTTGACGACCTCACCGAGTTCGGCAGCGGTCAGGTTACCCTGGCCGAACGCGTTGACGGCGTCACCGAGTTCGGAGGCGGTGATGGTGCCGTCACCATCATCGTCGAACTCGCCAGCCGCACCGTCAAGCGGCGAGTCAGTCGGGGCGACAACCTCTGCGTCGACGGTGAGTTCGTCATCGTCGGACGCGAACACGTGCGTGTAGTTGCCCGTGTCGAGGCTGTTCGTGTCGCTCGCAGCGACCTCGAAGGTGACCTCCGTCGAGCTACCCGCGTCGAGGGAGATCTCCTGACTGGCCGAGAGCTGCGAGAGGCCAGCCTCGTCGTCGAGGTCGTACGTGATGTCCTGCGTGCCAGCAGCGTCACCAGTGTTGGTCACGTTCACCGTGGCACTGAAGGACTCGTTCTGGGTGATGGTCGTCGGACCATCAACCAGATCGACCGAGAAGTTGGCCTGCGCTTCTTCAACTGTGGTGATTGTCACCGAGTCAGAGAAGCCCTGGTCATTGTAGATGCCAGTCACTTCAACATCGACTCCAGCCGTGTCAGCGGAGAACTGGAGCTGGGCCTGCCCGTTTGCGTCGGTGTTCTGTTCACGGATGATCGTGTTGACACCCGCATCCGAGCTGTTGTCGATAGCGAACGAGACTGCGTCATTATTGGAACTCAGCGGGTTCCCATTCTCGTCGACAACTTGGAGCGTGACGTTAGCGGTCTGGCTGTCATCGGCGACGAGCGTTTCCGTGTCAGCGGTCACTTCAACGCCAGCCGGGCTGCTCACGAACGTTTGGACAGCCGAACCAGATGTCACGAGACCGTCCGTATTCTGGGCGGTTAGCGTGAACTCCCCGGTCTCGGTGCTCTGGATGTTATTGTACACGAGCGGATCTGCCGCGTCCGCGCCGGTACCAGCATTGGGTGTTCCAAGATTACTCAGCGGGCCACTCGGATCCGCTGTGAGCACCGTGTTAGTGTCGTCAGCATCGCCGGCAAGGTCGTCATCAAGCACAGCGACGAGGGCGGTTGCCGAATCTGTCCCAGCCACACGGTCACGCGGGTCGTCCACAACCACGTACTGATCGGTCGGCAGCGTGTCGACCGACTCAGTCAACCATGGCGCGGTCACGACGTTACCTGCCGTGCCAGCGTTCGTCACATCCCCTTCGTTAGCGTCATCTTCGGTGACGCTCGGGGCAGTGTCGTCGCCCCACCAGTTGGCGCGGAGGCTCTGACCATCCTGACCATTGAGGTCAACGTCAACGGTGTTGTCAACGAGGTCGTTGAAGTGGATCGTGAGGTCATCCGTGCCACTGCTGGCTTGGATGCCAACTGCGTTGTCCGTGATGGTGTTGCGAACCACGTTCGTGTTGACGCCGTCATCGTTGTGGTTCACACCAAGCGCGTATCCGCTGATGGTGTTGTCCGACACGGTCGGAATACCATCACCGCCATCGGTGATAGTGTCCAGAGCGATCGCGGTGCGGTCACCCGTTCCGGGGCCATTGAACACGTTGTTCTGGATCACCGGATCTTCAGCACCACCAACTTCCACGTCGGGGTTGTTGTTATCAGCTGTCGGGTTGAATGTCAGCCCTTCAACGACAACATCGTCAGTGTCGACGTTGAGGATGGGGCTGGCTGCTTCGGTCGTGATTACCGTGTTTGAAGCGCCGTCAGCGGATGCGATCGTCACATCTGCGTGCTGCGTCGTGACGCCACTTTCCTCGTAGACACCCGAGCCAACCTCAACGTACTGGCCACTAGTACTAGTAGACTCCACACCAGCCTTGAACGTACCGTAGACGGCGTTCTCCTGGATGGTGCCGCCCTCTTCATCGAGGATTAGGACAACAGGCTCAACGGTATTGTCGTCGAGTACCGTCTGCTCGTCGTAGTTGTCCCCGGCGTCGTCGAAGTGCAGGGCGTTGCTTGCGAGCTCGTTGTTTTCGACAGTCACACCGGAGGCACTGATATCGAGAGCCGTCCCACTACCAGCGCCATCGTTGATATTCGAGATGTCGTTGTTCGTCACTTCGATCGTGTTGACCGAGCCAGCAGGGTTGTCAGCAATGCGAACCGCCTCTGCATTGCTACCTGCGTCGCCGCTGGTGATCGTGTTTCCGTCAATGACAATCTCGTCTGCGTTAATCTTGTCATCGCCGGGGGTTGCACCTTGTGTCCCAGCCTCATCCTGCTGAATGTCGATACCCTGGCCACCATTATCCAGTAGTTCGATATCGTTGTTTTCGATGGCAACCGCGAGGTTGTCTGAATCCTGATCGTCCGGAATCACTAGGATCCCGCTATCAGCGGCGGAGATAGTGTTTCCAGAGATGACAGCCTCAGTCGGAGAACCATCGTCACTTAGTCGGGTACCACTACCAGCGCCGGCGTCGGCCAGATTAATAGCAACGTAGTTGTTACCCTGACTGCGCGGCGTGAAGGTGTTATCGCTGATCGACACACCCTGGATTTCCGAGCCGGCATTGGCCTCAATACCAGTATGGTCGTTAGCAAGCTCAAACTGGACATTTTCGACGGTCAAGCCATCGATGGCGTTACTGCCGTCGTTGTCATCAATTGCTGCGGATGCACCACCACTCGTCCTGAGCGTCAGATCTTGGACGTTAATGTTGCTAACACCAGCGTTACTGGTGTCGATCTGGAAGATGTCGCTACCAGCTGCACCAGTTACGACAACATCCTCAGCAGCAGCACTACTTGCCGACCGGATTGTCACGTCACTTGCGGCGGAGCCAGTGGCCGTGCTAATCGTTCCGGTGAGGGTGTGTTCACCAGTGAGGATGACGGTTTCACTGTCAAGCAGATCGCCAGTCCCTTCAGTCCGGGCAGCGTCAAGCTGGCCGAAGATCGCGGTCTGGATGTTGTCTGAGGAGTCCTCAACAATTGCGTACTTGTTGAAGTCGTTGTTGCTGAAGACGTTGTCCAGAGAGACATCAGTCCCATCACTGACGTGGCGAGCGTTGTTTTCGAAGGAGTTGCTCTCAACCGTCAGTGTGTTCGTGTCGTCGGCGTTACTGAAGTCAACACCGATCATACCGTTATCGGCGCTGAAGTCAGTAATTGTGTTGGCGGTGAGCGAGATGTCGCCACCAGATCCATCGGTGAAGACGATCGCACCGTCACCGCTGGAGTCGGCATCTGCTCCGTTGAACGTGTTGTTCTGGAGGGTGACGCTGGCACCTTCATCAATGTCCAGCATCGCACCACCGTCGGGGTCACCCGAGAAGACGTTATCTTGGAGCGTGAGGCCCTGAACTGGTTCTTCAACGGTCGATGCGGAACCGGTGTTGATGTCGAGAGTAAAGCCCTCAACAGTCAGACCGGAGTAATCACCGTCGGCGGTGAAGATCGACCCTCCGGCGGCCTGAATTGTTGTCTGGCTTGGCCCTTGAGTAGCCACGAGGGTCACATCGTCGACCGAAAGGCTATCTTCGATGTTATTTTCGCTGTACGTTCCCGGTCCAACTTCGACGGTGTCACCAGCTTCGGCGTTGGTTAGTGCAGCACTGATCGTGTCGTAGCCAGTGTTACCGATTTTCACCGACGTGGTGGTGAAATCAACTGCCTCGGTATCTTCAACCGCGAACTGATCCCACGAGCCGATGCGACCGTCTTCAAGGTCGAATAGCACATCGTATCGGAGACTCTCTCCCGAACTAACGCCATTCGTGTCAATATTAGTAATATCAACAGCGGCGGTGAATGAGGTTGTGCCCGTTGCTGCTTCTTCAACAACAACTCGCAGTTCAGGAGAACCATCAATTACTACAACGTTAGCGTACTGGACATTCTCTGATATACTACTACTATCGCCTGAAGTGTCTTGAACACTCGCCTGTGCATTGCTAAAGTCAGCACCAGCAATACCAGCTTCCTCCAAATCAACAATAAAGGAGTTCCTATCTTGGGTGCCTGTTGACAGCCCAGACACGTCGATAGTAACCGTCTGACTGGTACTATCAGAATCAACGGCAACGTTAGTAGCCGAACTCGTGCTGTCAACTGACTGCGCAGCTGCGGGCGCAGCAGCCACCGACAGCACCATCAGCACGGCCATGAAGATAGCCGCACCAGTACCAAGTTTCTGCGGTATATTCATGCTGTCACCTCGTCGTGTGGGCTCGTCGCCCCCACGCGCGTCGTTTGACCGCCTGTCATGCGATTCCTCCGTCGTTATACCCGGGCAACCGGGTCCGATTGTGTACCATAATAAGTTGGTTACGCATTGTCGTCCTCAAGCTCGACGTGTGCCCGCAGGATCTCCTCGAGCTTTTCGGAGACATTTTTACCTTCACTCACGGCCTCGGCGCGCACTTGCCGCCAGACCTGGCGGTCGACCTCGATCGTCGTCCGCGCCATCGGACCGTTGCTATCCTCGTTTGTCATTGCTTCGCTCATACCGCTGTCATCCGTGTCTCATTTTCTGGGTGGTTCAGTGTAGCCTGTCGGCACGCTACAACCCACACGTTGTGCGCACCTATGTTAATGCTAACGGTGACGCGAACGTGTGCCGCAAGTAACATATGAGGGCAATAGAGCGGCTGTACCTCGCAATTCGTCACCGTGACACCCTATTCATGTGAGTTGGTCACACAGTCCTTGTACCGGCAGTGTTGGGATCTGGCTCACAGCTGGCGGCGTGAGGATCGCGGTCCGGCCCGGTTCTGTGCTGGGTGTGGCTGGTGCCGGGGCGGACCGACAACCGGCACCCACACCAAGCGTCCGCGACGGCGACACAAACCGATCCGTCTACAGGCTGCTTTGTTCGAAGATGCGCTTAGTATCGTCGTGTGGCGTGGTATCGTCAGCCTCGGCGAGTTGCTCGCGGCCGGCCGCGGTCAGCCGCCAATGGTTCGTCTTCTGACTATCGTCGCGCTCGACGACCCCCTTGTCGTGCATATCCATCAGCCGGACGCGAATCGTCGATTTCGCGTATGGGAGCGCATCGTACAGCATGCTCGTCGGTGTCCACTCGGCTTCGTAGATGGCAATCTCGTGGAGGATGGTGTTCGGGTTGAGGCTGGTCTGGCGTCCGGCAAAGTACTCCTCAAGATCCACCTCTTCGATCGGCGGGAGATCGGCCTCGTCAACCACGGCGCGACCAGCGTCAGTCAGCCACCACTTAAAATCGCGTTGCGGGGGTTCCTCGTGCTCGACGTAGGTGCCATCGAAGCGTCGCAAGCGCATGTAAGCGCCCTTATATGAGGTTGGGAGGTGTTCGGATATCTCACGTGTGCCCGCCGGGCCGATCCAATCGAGGACCCAACAGAACTCGGCTTCGGTGACGAGAGAATAAGACATGCTGTATTATTTCGCCACCTGACTAATAACGGTATCGGCGCGAAAGACTGTGTATGGCCAGTGCACAGGCGTCTCGCCGGTGTGGCGTCGGTAGCCATCACAGCGGGCCACGGAGGCAGTCCACGACATCAGTCGGGGACGAATCCGACAGCAGACGGCGTGGGGGATCTGGGTCCGGCCCGATCCGGTTCTGTGCTCGGTGTGGCTGGCGCCGGGGCGGATCGACCACCGGCACCAACACCAATTGTCCGCGACGGCGACACGCCGGTGGCCCAACACAGTGTGACGAGCGACGCAAACCGATCCGTTCAAACAGGAGGTTCTTCGAAGATGCGCTTGGTATCGTCGTGTGGCGTGGTGTCGTCAGCCTCGGCGAGTTGCTCGCGGCCGGCCTCGGTCAGCCGCCAGTGGTTTGTTTTCTGGCTGTCGTCGCGCTCGACGATCCCGTCGTCGTACATGTTCGTCAGGCGGCGCCGAATCGTCGATGTCCCGTACGGGAGCGCATCGTACAGCACACTCGTCGGCGTCCACTCGTCCTGATAAATCGCGATCTCGTAGAGGATCGTGTTCGGGTTGAGGGTGGTCTGGCGCCCGGCAAAGTATTCCTCAAGATCTACCTCTTCGATCGGCGGGAGGTCGGCCTCGTCAACCACAGCGCGACCAGCATCAGTTAGCCACCATGTGAAATCGCCTTGTGGGGGTTCCTCGTGCTCGACGTACGCGCCATCAAACCGTCGCAAGCGCGCATGGGTGCCACTATGTGAGATCGGGAGGTGCGCAGCGATTTCACTGGTGCCTGCCGGCCCAAGCCAGTCGAGGACCCAACAAAACTCCGCTTCGGTGACGAGAGAATATGCCATTGTGCATGATATCGCCGATTGACTAATAACGGTATCGCCGGGAGACACCCCGTTTCCCGGTGCGCAGGCGTGTCTCCGCTGCGAACGGCGCTGTTCGGCCGTACTTGATCAGTCGTGTTGTATCTACGCGTACGCATGACGCGCCCGCGAGCGAGCCCGTGTGAGAGTATGAGGTAAGCGGGTGGCGTTGCTTTCGTCTCGTCGACGTGCGGCCTCTGATTCTCGCCTGGGGCGTGGCTACCGTTCTTGCCACTCGTCGACGTCGCGCGCCTCGGTGCCGACGCTCGCAGAGGCGCCACACGAGCAGTAGAGCCGACCTGTAGCGCCTCGACCGAGATCGACAGCCGCTCTCGTGGAGTCGTCGTTGGCGGCAGCACCCTCCGCAGCACGGGCCACTGGCCGGGAACGTACAGAAGAGCTATACCTCGGAGAAAGACGATGATACACGAGCAATGACAGATGGGACAAATCGCCGATCTTTCCTCGCCGTAACTGGGACGAGTACCGCTGCGGCCCTCGCCGGCTGCTCTGGAGGGTCGCCGTCCCAAACCGATGACGGCAACGAGACGACAGCGAATGACGACGAGTCCGAGGCAGAAGCGCCAGACCCGACGGAAGCGACGCAAGCGACACTGACAATCCAGGTCCAACCGGACCAAGAGGCACTGACAACCGCTCAAGAGGACCTTCAGGAGCAAATCGAGGAAGGGGAACTCACCCGACAAGAGGCGCAAGAAGAGCTTCAGAGTACACAAGCGGAATTGACGGCGGAAGCGGTACGCGCCTACGAGGAAACCGCGGCGGACGCCGACGGCGTCTCAGTCGAGGACGCGGGACCGGAGTACGGTCTTCTCCGTGTCAACGCGCCTGCTGCGACGTTCGTCAGGGGGCTTCAAGACGGCGATGTGAGCGCGGTCCTGCCCAGTGAGTACTACGTTCAGTATATCCGGCAACAGCGGATCCAAGAACAGATCGCCACCCAGCAGGAAGACAACGGGAACACGACCGACGAGTAACGTTGCCGGGCGGTCGCAGGATCACTATTGAGGGCGCTCGTGTAGCCCGCTTTGCGAGAGCCGGCCTACCCGGCAGTTCGGTCAGTCGTCGACGGCGCCGATCTCCTCCAGCGTGGTCGTGTCCGCGAGGTCGCGTCGTGGTTCGCGAGTGATCGGCGGTTTGAGCCGGGTGAGCGGACGAGAGAGCTGATATCGGGGTTTTTAGCAAAACTTTTCAACGCGCTAGTAGTAGTAGTAGTCGGGGCCACTGAGAAAAACTGCTATCGAAGCCCCATGACCTGGCCCATGCCTCGCCGCTGTGACGGCGAGTAAGCCTGCTCCTGCGAGGGGGCGAAATCAGGCATATCCATCCTTTGAATCCAACATGAATAGTGCCACCAGCGGTCAGCTGGTGGCTACATTTCAGTTCACGTACGACCACGCAGCGAGTCCAGCGAGGGCGAGCCCTGCGCCGACCACCACGATGCCGCCGTGAACGAGCCATGCTCCTGCGAGAACCGCAAATCCTGGAGCTGTGACCCCAGGTAGAAGCGAAATATCAGACATATCCTTACCTCCTGCGTGGTATTTCATCCACGCAGATCGCCGCTCGTCGGCGACTTGCGGGCGCTTTGACACGACCGCTATCTACCGGGTGGGCGCGACCGTACTAAAGAATTCACCACCCGCTCATTTTGTCGCGTGTTCTCGTTGTTAATCCCGCTCCTGCCACTCGTCGATGTCGCGCGCCTCGATGTCGACGGAGAACGAAACGCCACACGAGCAGTGGACGCCGATCGTGCCGGCGTGGTCAGTCATCGGCCCCTTCGTCGTCCCGCAGCCCGGGCAGTCGACGCTGAACGTGTCGGCCATATCTCGAACTCAGTCACGAGCACCAAAGAGCGTGTAGGGTCGTTCCCTGTTGTCACGAAGCAAAGTGTTTTGACACGTGGTGTGGTACCGCCGTTTGCTGGCACCCACTGTACGAGATAGGGTGAGACACATCACGCACACGCGGCCAGCCATGAGGGGCCCCGGGTGCCAGCCCCCTGCTGAAGGGGCTCTCCGGTGTGATGAGACTCGTTACGCATCCAGGAGTGCGTCCCGCGCCTGTTTCAGCTCCGCGACGTCGTACGCTTCGTTGCCGCCCTGGTCGCTGTGGCCCATCTCACGAGTTCGCCGGCTGTCCGATCAGTCGTTGACGGCGTCGATCTCCTCCAGTGTCGGTGCGTTTTCGTGGAGCTCAAGGACGCGCTCTTTCGCGTCGGCCGCCTTCGACGCACACTCGTTCGGGTTGCCTGTCGCGGCGGCTGTGGTCGCGTCCGCGAGGTCGCTGTAGAGCTCCTGGAGTTCGCGCTCGTCGATGACGATCGGCTCAGGCATCGCGCTCCACCTCATCAAGCAGGCGTATCTCGCCGACCTCGTCGCCGGCAGCACGGACGTGGCGCCGGACTGTATCCGGGTCGTCGTTATCGAGCGCCTCGTTGGCTGCCTCGATGTGTGTCTCCAGTGCGACTACGTACTCGACCGGCGCATCCTCCGGGACGCTCCCTTGATCGACGTCGTCGCGCGGGTCGTCGACGAGCTCGTAGAGCGCGGTTGTGTCATGGAGCGACTGGACCACGTCACCAGCTTCTAGCACATCCAAACGGTTCCCGACCGTGTTGCGGTGGAGCCCGGTCTGGTCGATAAGATACTTTTTCGTTCGGGCACCCTCCTGGAGTTCATCGAGTATCGCCCGATCTGCGTCGGTGAGATCACCGGCTTCTATCACACGCTGCTGTTCCACAGCCATGAGTATGTGTCTATCGCACAGTCACTTAGCACTTATGCATACTGCATACATAAACTAACTATGCAGTATGCACAATCTATAAGTGCAAGTAGCACATACTGGGTAGTAGGAAGCACCGGATGGCCGCGGCTGGCAACGAGTCAGGGTGGCCGGGTGTAGGAGCACCCGACCGGTGCTCTCCACAAACGAGAGCATGTCCGCATTCGAAACCCAACCGCAAAACGGTACTGATAGCACCGAGACGATCACCGACCTGCGCGCCCTTGACGTGGGCGACCAGGTGCTCTTTGCCGGCCGGCAGCGCCAGCTCGACGTCGTCGCCGTCGGCACGCGCACGGTCGTCGACGAGCGCATCAACGCGGAGATCGAGACGCCGGTCGTCCGCGTCCAGGGCGACTGGGACGGCGCCGTCGACCGCGTGCTCGCGCACAAGCTTGACCGCTACGACGGCGGTATCCAGCTGGAGGAGCTCGACGACATCGTCGCCTGCGAGGGCGCCGACCTGGAGCGTGGCGAGGATGTGACCGTCCGGCGCGTTGCCTGCGGCGCGGAGGTGAGTGCCTGATGTCCGAAGGCACGTGCGGCGTCTGTGGTGACACCTACGTGTTCGGTCACGATGGCGATGATCCGTTCACCACGATCACGGTCTCGTTCCACGATGATGAGCGGGCTAACTTCTCGCACTCCGTCTGTCAGGAGTGCGGTGACGAGCTCCTCAGCGACGTCTACGACGAGGTTCTCCCGGAGGTGTCGGCCGATGCCTGAGGGCGCGGTCGACGCCGACTTCGACGACGCCGAGCTCCCGTACGAGCAGCGCGTCGCGAATGCCCTGGAGGACGTCCAGACCGAGCCTGTCGAGGGCGGCGTCGCGATCGACGTCATCACTCGGCAGGCCGTGTTTGTCAGGCAGCGCTCATACGACGATCTTGAAGCGCACTACGAGGCCGAAGGGTACGACCTCGCGACGTACAAGATGCATCCATACCTGCCCGGGATCGACGTCGACAACGCCGTCTACGAGTGCGTGTACGTCGACGGCAACCCACAGAACGCGCACAAGCCGGGGAAGACCTACGACTTCCCCAGCGCGCGGCTGATGCATCTACCCGTCGAGCAGGCGTGGGGCGACATGGAGGTCGACGATGTCTAAAGCCGACAGTGTCGACGCGACGGCCGGCCCCGGGACGTTCGACGAGCGGGCCGCCCGCGCCCTGACAAAGCCGATGACGGTCGTCGACACCCACGTTGACCGCGACCTTCGCGATGAGGAGTTCCGCGTCTACCGGCCGCACACGACGTACGTCGTTGACGCCGTCGCTGAGACGTGCGGCTGTCGGGATGCACTCCACCGCGGGACGAGATGCTTGCACCAGCGGCGGGTTGATTACGCAAGAGGTGCCGTCCCCATCCCTGGGTGGGTCAACCGCGATGCACTCGATACCGGGATCGGCGCCGCCGTGCGCGGTGCGCCACGCATCGCGACGGCGGACGGCCGGACGGAGGTGTTCGAGTCGTGAGCGACGAGCCCGGGCACGCCTCGGCGGTCAACGAACAGCTGCGCCAGGCCGAAGAGGACGACGAGCTCCCGGCGTCGACGGCCGACCGGAGCTCCCTTCGGCTCGCCGTCGACGGCGAGCTGCTTGCCGCCGACAACCCGATCGACTACCTCGTGCTGCTGCTCCTGGAGGGCACGCGCTACGACGGCGCGTGGGACGGCGACCAGATGGCCGTCGCGCAGTACGCGATCGCCTCGTGGTGTCAAGAGCTCGGCTGGGCGCCGGATCTCACCGGGTACGAGCCGGGCGAGCAGGTCGCGTTCGGCGACGAGATCGACTACTGTAATGCTGCGTTCTACGGCGCCGGCGACGCCGAGCAAGAAGAGGACAATAGCGAAGACCTCGGTGAACTCGTCGACGGCCACGAGCGCGGCGTCGTGGCCATCATCCGCGAAGGGATCAAGCAGCACCGTGGCAACGTGTACGATGCCACCGTTCCAATGACAAAGGATGAGCTCGACGCGGCGGCCGACGTGGCGAAGGCCGTCGAAGACGTCGCAACGGAGGGCGACGATGCCTGACGAGGAGGCGGGCGACCTCGCGAGCCTGCTCGACGACGTCGAGGCGTCGGTCGTCGATGACCTGACCAGCACGCCCCAGCAGCAGGTCGCCCGCGCGACCCTCCAGCGCGTCCGCCGCCGGCTCACTGCGGAGGCGCGCGACTCCTCGACGTCGACCGCGCCCGACGACCTCCCGACGGTCATCTACGAGACCGAGCACGGCGAGCGCCGGCGCGTCCGGTACGAGCGTGTCGCTGGGGAGCCCTGGAAGGTCGAGCGTCGTGTTGACCGCCACGATGGCCGGACGTGGGTGCCGTGTGGCGCCGACCCGCTCACCGAGCTCGTCGTCGACGGTGAACACCGCGCGGCGGTGCGCGTCACGGAGGGGCCGTAGATGGCGATGCGCTCGTTCGCCGATCCTGAAACCAAGTTCCGGATTGAAGCGTCCGGCACGCCGCCCTCGGTCGACGGGCTCGCGATTACTGAGCCGAAGTGGCTCGTCTGTGAGGAGTGCGGCGCGAAGGTCCGTATCGACGGCCCGGACGGTCACCAGACGACGATCGACAACCTCCCTCATGACCGCGACTGCGAACAGCGGGATGTGGTAAGTCGGTACTTCGAAGAGCAGTACGTCCGCTAATCGCACCTCACTTTTCAGCCTCTCCCTTTTCGTGTCGTCATCTTCGGTGTCGGCCTTACAACAGCGAATAGATTATATTGCATGACATTCTATACCAAGGTACCAGGATCGGATCGATCGCCTAACTAAGGGATACCGGCGAACGAACACACACCGATCCTGGGTCGCGATGCCGGTTTGGAGGGCCGGCAACACAAGCACACGCGGGGTTTGCACGCTGACGCTGGTCGCACCATCGTGGTGCGGCCTTTCGCACGGGTCTGCTCACCCCCGGAAGCGAGGCGGCGGTTTATTACCCCTGTCCACATCAGCAGTCACCTGTATGATACGTCGTCCAGAGGTCTTCGACGACGAGACCCCGCCACCTGACCTCCGGCATCGCGAAGCTCACGTCCAGGAGCTGATCCGACTCCTCCACCGAGCGCGCTCAGACCACGATCAGGGCGCACTGCTCGCTGGTCCGAGTGGCGTCGGGAAGACGGCGCTCGGGCGGACTGTCCTTCAGGAGTTCGCTCGCGAGTTCGGGACGCGTTGGGTATGGATCCAGGCACTCGGCACGACGACCGGCGAGCTCTTCCGCGAGGCCATCCGTGGCGCCGGTGGTACTGTTGCCGACAACGCTCCGAACGACGAGCTCCCAGCGCGGCTTCGGGAGACGCTCGCTGGTGAGGAGCTCTTCCTCCTGCTCGACGAGGCCGACGACATCGCGGGGACGGATGCGGTCGGCCAGCTCACGTCAGTTCCAGGTGTCGAGATCGTTGTGATCTGCCACGAGCCAGACGACTGGCTCGCCCGTGCTGAGTCGGGCGTCCGACAGTATCTCCACGGCGGCCGGATCGAACTTGACCGGTTCGGTGTCGACGAGCTCGCCGACATCCTTCGCGACCGGGCGCGCGTCGGGCTCGTCGATAACGCCGTCACACGCGACCAACTGGAGACAATCGCCGACGATGTCGCCGGCGTCGCTCGCGAGGGTATCCAGACGCTGCGAGCAGCGGCGGAGATCGCGGTCGAGCGCGAGCATGGTCGCATCTACGATGCCGACGTCGATGACGCCTACGAGCGCGCTCGTGCCAGCATCCGGAAGGCGAATCTTCGGTCACTCCCGTTCCATCATCGCGTCCTCTACGAGTTGATTCGCGACGCCGGTGAGATCACAGGGCGCGAGCTGCACCAGCAGTACGAGGAGATTGAAGAGCAGGTGTACGCGAACCGAGAACGGACGCCGATCAGTCGTCGCGACCGGCGGAACAAACTTGACAAGCTTCGTGCCTATGACCTCGTTGAGCGAGAGCGGCTCGACCACCGGTGGTTGTACTCAACTAAGCAGAAAAATTTGTCAAGCGGTATTGAGTTAGTGACTGAAATGGCTACAAATTAGTGCTTGTGTATCTATTTCAGTAGACGTACGGAACATCCCGTTCTTCATCTGGAGACATCTCTGATTCTACAAACTCCTCAATATCAAACGCTTGCTGAACTAACTGAACCGCGTTTACTCCATTACTAACTACTGTCTGGACAGAGTGATTGAACTCTGTTTGAGAGAAACCAGAGTCATTAGGGAATATCTTCCTGGTTACTTGAAACGCTTCAGGTGTCCCGGTATTCATCGTATCAATACTGAATCCAGACGTTGGACTAGATAGTAGTTTTATCAGATGATACGAGAGCTTCTCCTGATTTTCTGGCCTCATCTGTGACAGTAGTTCCCGAGCAGCTTCCTTCTTATGCTCCTCGGTGATTTTCTGCTCATCGAGACCTAAGATGCTCTTTATATCTGGTTCATTAAACACTGTGGCTACATTATTGACAATACTGAAAGCAAATGTCACAGTGACATGGTGCCCATTCGAGCCAGCAGATAACCAATATACCCAGTCGCCATGCCTAGCGGCATACTCGACGATCTTCTCCTCGCCGTCGATCTCTGTAGTCCGCTCGTGTGTTATTTCATCACCGATCTTCTCTACTTTCCCATCTAAACCAGCTAAAATATCGACAACGGGGACTTCGTCCGACATTTATTTGTCCAGTTCGTCCTGGAACTCCTTACTCAAATTATTCGCAAACTCATAGTCATCGTCCGCTTCTAATGTGACAAGGTCCTCATCGGACGACTCAGCACGCTCTATCAACGCAGATTTTACTGCGTTGGTATCACTAAATTTAAGCCGGTTTTCCAAGTCGTGTGACTTGGCTTTGGACGAGATGCTCTCATCTGTCGTGCGGACACGTTCCTGTGGCATGTGTAATGGTACAAGATTCTAACAATATATAACTTCTCTCCCAGGCGAATTATTAGTCTAGTTCTTTATCACCCCGGAAGTACGGCCCCCTTTTACTGTCTATCCACTCCTCGCCGCAGGTATGCCCTCACAGGCTGCCCGAACGACGGTCGAGTTGAGTGAGCTCGGCTTCGACGCCGCCGACGCCGCCGTCGCGGTCGCGATCGACGAGCGTGACGAGACGACGGTCGTCGACGTCGAACACGACACAGGCGACTGGACGCTCACGTTTAACGAGTACGGCGAACTGCAGCGCTCCCCTGGCCGGGCGGCGCCGCGCTGGCTCGGTCCCGTGGTGAAGAAGGCGGCGCCCGAGCTCCGGGTGACCTGATGGCGGTCGCGATCGACCGTGATGGCGCCGACAAGTGGCGGTACGCCTGTCCGAAGGGGCATACCAACTGGGAGCTCCTCGAGGACACGATCGTCTGTCGGACGTGTCCGCACGGGCGGCTGCCCAGATCGATGAGCTACAGCGTGTTGATCGACCGGAAGACCGGTGAGGAAATTGCGGTGAGTGAGGTGCGGCTGGTGTGAGGCTACTCGACCGGATCGAGGTCGGCTTCGACGCCGCCGATGCTGCCGTCGCGGTCGTGATCGACGAGCGTGACGAGATGACAGTCGTCGAGGTGGAACACGACACAGGTGAGCTGGGCGTCACAAGTGAGTGCTCGGGTCTCGCGTCGCATCCCGAACGGATGGCCATAATTTAGTAGCGGCCGCACCCATAGTAGGGTGTGTCCTCCACCCCACATCACACAACAGTCGATATTGCGTCCCTTGGTTTCGACACCCCCGGTAGTGATACAGCCGAGGTCATGATCGCTACCGCCGATGGCGCCACGCTCATCGAGGTCGCACACGCCGACGACGTCTGGTCGCTCACCTTCGACGAGGACGGGACACTTACTGACAGCCCCACACGATCGCCACCTGACTGGCTCGGGCACGTCATCACAGAGGCCGCACCAGCGTTCCAGATGACGTAAGAGACCGGACTTGGTTGAGGGCCGGGAACTGACGGTGCACGGCCACGGCGGTAGACGCACGACGGCAACGCGACTCTGGCGGCAAGCAATCGGACACTATTACGGTGGCATCGGTGGCTCGTGTTGTCGAGGCCATCACATCGCTCGGGGGGCGGAAGTACGGCCCCGGTTTACATTCCAAGCGCGCCAGCGTGTGGGTGTGGTCGCGATGACACACTCGGTCGCCCCCTCCGAAATGCACCCCTCGCTTATGCCGGGCGCGAGCGACAGCCAGAATGCGATGTCAGGAATCAGTCGGGTCGAGCTCGGCGGCGTCGAGCTCCTCGTCGAGATAGGCACGGCCGTCGTCGGTGAGGCGGTAGAGGCCTCGGTCGACGCGCTCGATGAGACCATATCGGCAAAGTTCTCGAAGCCGCCCTCCTGCGTAGTCCCGAGTCGCGTCGACGCGAGCGACCTCGCCTTCACGAGAGACTGCTCGCGGAGTCATGTTTCCCTCCTCGCGGAGGACCTCCAGGATGCGGTCATCAGTCGGCTGCCGCATCCAATCCGCGTCTTTTCGCATCTCAGTCTCCCGTGCGACGGTCGTACTCATAGTAACACCGATGTACCTACTACTTCTATCCACTCGCCCTTAATAATTCGGCCAATAGCTGGTAGTATCCAGTTAGTAGCGGGAAAAGACTAAGTATAGGGCGGGGTAACTATCGGTTGACCTGGCCTCCGCGGTGAAAACCCGCCGGCGTTGGAGCGCCGACGGCCAGGTCACAGACAGACCGCCTCTACACGAGGCATTTGCGAGTGACCCATGAGCAACTCACGTACGGGGCCTATTCAAGATAGCCCCAACGACAGCGGAGACGGCACAGAGCAGCGTGAGTATCAGTTTGGCGGCGACTACGTCATCAGCTCCAGCGCGAGCGCCGGCGCGTGGGTGTCGGCCACCTACCCGATGCTCGCCGTCGACCAGATCGACACGGGGGTGGCGTAAATGTCTAAATATAAGGATAAGTCGTATCTCCGAACTGAATATTGTGAAAAAGAAAAGACATTGAGAGAGATAGCCGACGATTGTGGCGCCTCAATTGACACAATCAGACGGTGGATGGAGAATTACGGCATAGATCGGCGGCCACGCGGTTCGTATCAGGTTAAGCCCTATGCCAAGTTTCAGACACTCCAAAACGGCTATGAATACTGGCATGATGGGGAGGCAGGCGGCACCACAAAGGATTGGGTTTTAGTCCATCGACTGCTCGCGGTTGCTGAGTTTGGTTTTGATTCCGTACAGAGCGACATTGATGTTCATCATAAGAACGGCGTTCGATGGGATAACCGGCCTGAAAATATCGGTCTGATGTCTCACAGTAAACACGCATCGTACCACAACAACGAGAGTTCCAACCAAGGTGGTAAGCATGCGTGACGGTGGCGACCGCCCCGGCACGTACGCGGCGTTCATCAACTCGGAGATCCTGCCGTTCGCGTCGCTCCCGGAGGAGTACCAGGGCGCGCTCGGTGATGCCCGCGAAGCTGAGGAGGTGGAGGCTGATGCCTGAGTCGTACGACATCGGTGATGCGAGTCGGGCCGCGGCGCTTGTCGTGTCGGAAGAGCGAGACAGCCACGGCGACGCCTACACGAACCACCGTCAGATTGCGGCGCTGTGGACGGCGTTCCTCGACGAGCAACTGGAGTCGGATATTGCGCCGTGGCAGGCCGCGATTATGATGCAGCAGGTCAAGCAGTCGCGGATGCAGGCTGGCGAGCTGATCGCTGACCACTTCGTCGACATCGCAGGCTACAGTGACGTCGGACTATACAGTGCGCTTCAGGACCCGGACACGGAGGTGGGTGACGTTGACGACCTCTAAGTCGACAACCGTCTACCTCGCTGGGCCAGTCGCGGCACTCGATGATGGAGGCGCTGAGTGGCGCGAGCGTGTCGGCCGTGATTACGGCGAGCAGTACGACTTCCAGAACCCGCTCGCGAAGTACAACGTTCCAGTCGAGGACCTGACCGTTGTGGATGGCGTGTCCGATCCCGACGATCACACGACGGTCGGCGCTGACGAGATCGTCACCAACGACAAAGCGAAACTGCTGGCAAGCGACGCGGTGCTTGTCGGGTACGTCGACACGCAGTCCATCGGGACACCAATGGAGGTCATGTACGCGTTCGAGCGTGAGATGCCCGTCGCGATCTGGATTCGTGATGACACGGACATCATGGATCTGAGTCCGTGGTATCTCCATCACGCCAGTGCGATCACGAACTCAGTCGAGATGGCGCTTGGCCGCCTCGATCGGGAGGTGAGTATCAATGCCGCGTGACGAGCTCGACGCGACTACGGACGTCGTCACGCTCGCCGAGCACACGAACGGCGTCGGGACGAACGTCGCGAGTCGACTGGAGGACGCCGGCATCGAGACGGTTGCGGACATCCTCATCACCGAGGAGGGTGCGCTCACCGAGGTGCCGTACGTTTCGGATCTGCGTGCCCATCGGATTCGCGAGGCCGCTAAGGACATCGTCGGTGTGCTCCCTCGCGACGTCGACTTCGCAGAGACGGAGAGCGTCGTGAGCGAGGCCGCGATCCCGCTGTCGGTGCGGCGCGGGGAGGCGGTACTGACGGCGAGCGGTCAGTCCGGGACGAACGGCACGTACCACACGACCGACTGTTCGGTCGTCCGTGGAGCTGGCACCCTTCGTGAGCGCGACTGGACGTGGGTCGAGAACAGAGCCGTCGAGGAGTGCCGTGCCTGTCGGAATCCGAACGTCCACAGCGAGGGGGCTGATGCGAGCCAGGACTCGGAGCTCGAACCCCTGGTCGACAGTCGCGAGGTCGCACTCGAAGCGACCGTCGGAGAGAAGCTGACGCTGACGATGACCGAACGGGACGGCTACGCGAACCCGTGGGCGGTCATCGACACCGCAGAGCCGACCGAGTGGGAAACGCCGACCGGCGACACGTGGCGGACGCGGCGGCTCCGGATCTCGAAGAAGATGAACGGCGAGGAGCACTACTCGGAGTGTGATCTCGTTGTTGCGGCCGACGAGATCCGGCTCGAAGACCCGCCGGTGAAGCGGCGGAGTGCACAGCCCGATGCACCGAGCTGGCGTGTCGAGTCCGTCGGCGCGGTCGGCCGCGTCTCGCCGTCGACGTACGCCCAGCTGCAGGGCCGGCTCGAACAGCAGGAGGCCCGCCCCGAGGGCGACGACTCCTGGAAGCAGTACCAGAAGCGGGGTGAAGCATGAGCGAGACCGACGCTCGCGACGAGGTGCGGACGGTCATCCAGCGGCACGCTGCCGAACTCGATGCTGAGGATCTCCGGGAGATCGCTGCGGACATCGAGTCAACTGCCGAGAAGTGGGGTGGAATTGATGTCTGACAGCGGAAAGGATGAGCGGGACGCGGGTGAGCCTCTGACAACTAGGGAATGTTTCCCCAGTGATAATATACTCGTCCGTAAACAAATAAATTGGACAACCAGAAATCAATGCCTGATTACAGACGGCGGTCAAGATGCCGATGAAATTGCTCATCGTGATGATATAGTAGTCGGACGTCCGATTAACCGCGAGACCATCAGGTCTGTTCGCGAGGGCATCCTCGTCACGTGCAACGATAACCACTGTATCCGAGAAGGTCGATGGCAAGGCCTCTTCCCGAACCCTGAACTCGCGAAGGAGGCGGTTGAATCACATTACGACCACGAACGCCGGAGCGGCGAGTATCACTTCGGTCAGCGGTCGTTCACAATTGTCCGACTCCTTGACGAGGAGACCGCACAAACCGTCGACGAGTCAAGTCTCGGCCTCACCGTTGAGGAGAATCGACTACGTTCAATCGACGGATCCGTTCGGGAGGTGGAGTTCCCACGGACGACGGGTGATGTTAGCGAACTCGTCCAACGCGGCGATCGTATCCTTGTCCCGCCGGAACGAGAGCAGAAGGTCACCAGCGTCACTGAGTCACGCTCGCACGGCCTCCCGACGTGGTCGGTCGGCTTCTGTGGCGTCGACCTCGATCTGGTGAGTGACCAGCTCCCGCCCCGTGGACAAAACGAGCTCATCGCCCGCGACGGAGAGGTTTACAGATCATTCGGCCCCGACCCGCTCGCGGCACCGGCTTTCGAGGTCGTTGGTCTCGCAGATCACCAAGCGGATTTCGCGAGGTTTGCAAACGGAGGTGAGGCGCGTGCCGAGTAATCGAACCGGGGGGGTCGACCGGACCTGTTCGGTCCATCACTGCGCGGCCGATCCATGCGTTCTCCATCGTGATGATGCTCAGGTCCGTTACATCGATGACACCACGCCGATCGAAAATCCGGAGTGTTGCGGTCGGGCGATGGACAACACTGCCCTAGCGGCTGGCGGAGACCTCGATCGGCACGTCCGCCACCGGTACGAGTGCGGGAGCTGTGGCGACCTCGCCGTCGTGCGAGAGCGAGAGCCACAACGCTCTCTAGCAGAGTTTGGAGAACCGATCACCGACGGCGGTCGTGTTCAAGACGGAGACGGAGTCTCGTGCGAGTGGGACGGCTGTGAGGAGACGTTCGACACCCAGCAGGGGATGCGGATCCATCACGTCCGCGTTCACGACGAGCGCGTCGTCGAGATGGAGACGTGTGACTACTGCGGCGAGGAGTTTGAGCCCGGCGCCGGCAGCACTGGAACCTACTGCTCGGTCGAGTGTTCGAGTCGCGCGCGCTCAAGCCGCGTCACGCTCACCTGCGAGCACTGTGGCAAGGAGTTCGAGCTCGCACCCTCGGAGGCTGAAGGGCGGCGGTACTGCTCGACCAACTGCTACGGTGAGGCAACGAACACGACGGAAGTCCGGACGTGCCCCTGTGGCACAACGTTTCGAGTCCGGCCAGACGACGACCAGCGAGCGTGTTGTCACCCGTGTGAGGGTGAGATTCGGACCTCAAAGCCGCGTCCAGACGACCTAGAGGCGCTGCTGTGGCTCTTGTACGTCTATGAGGACCACAATATGCGCCAGACGCACAAACGGGTCAACCACCACCGAGATCGCGACGAGCGGCTCACGCGGGATGCGGTGAGCGACCGGCTGATCGAGATGGGGGTTCACGCTAATCAGGCGCAGGAGATCGCCCGCCGAGCGACTGACCGCCCGGCGAGTGAGGCGCCTGACGGTGACGACTCCTGGAAGCGGTATCAGCAGGGGCGAGGTGAGGCTGATGACTGAGCCGCATCGCTGGGTCGCTCGGTGGGTGGCGGTCGGCCTCGCCGTGACGCTCGGCGTCACCATCCTCGTCGAGGTGATGGGATGAGCGCCGAGACCCAAAACGGCATCCACGCCACCTGGCACGCTCGCGACCGGTTCCACGACCGGGCGTCCGACCCTGCTGATTCGGTGTTAGCCGCCTGGCGGGACGGCGAGCCGCTCGCGATGCCCGAGGAGGCGCCGCTCCCGCATAACGACGAGCTGCGCTACGACCGCGTGAGCGATGTCGTCGTCTGTCGGCGTAACGAGGAGTTGACGACGGTGTGCGGGCTCACCCCAGAGTGCATTTCCAACATCCACGGCGTGGCCGTCGCAGCCGCCGTCGACGCACAGTTCGGGACCGACTACCGGTCCGGAATCCATGCCGCGAATCTGGAGAAGGTAAACCGATGAGTGCTACATCAAACGACGAACAGGCGTCTAAAGACGCGACCCGAGCGGAGACAGCCGTCGATCGCCACGGCGACGTCTACCGGGAGTGGGCTGGTGAGGACACGCCACGCGGCCGGCTCGCGCGGGCGATCCTCACTGTCGGAGGTGACGACGAGGATGCCGGAGATGACGATGATGGCGGGGCCGCCAACGAGGATGTCGGAGGTGACGACGATGCCGAGTGAGTCACTCGTCGAGGTGTCCGTCCTCGATCGCGAACTCCTCAGCGACGCGCTCGTCATTCTCGACGACGGTCGCTGCGTCGGCGGCGGCTTCGCGCTCGGCCCGTTCGTCGGCGTCGACGGTTGTCTCGCGCATCTCCGCGCGGGCGGCGTCGATGGCGTTCTGGATCTCCTCGCGAAGCGGGAAGCCACACCGGGGACAGTGGTATGCGGTGGATTTCACCTCGGCACGGCAGTTCGAGCAGGCGACGATCTCGGGCGCACCCTCGGACTCGTCACCCTCGTCGGGGTCGACGAACCCGTGACTCTGGAAGATGGAGTCGTTCCGCTCGGCGTCGCCGGTGTGATCGTAGCGGTCGCGCATCCGCATCCGGTCGTCGACGAGCATCGACATGTGCTCGATGTCGCGGTCGTTCAGCTCGGAGTCGCTGATCCGCGTCATGAAGACGTGCCGGAAGTGGTGGGGATGGACACGCTCGACATCGATATCAGCGCGGTCGGCAGCCCGCTTCATCGATTTTCGGACGGTCGAGGTGTGTGCTGCCATCATCTCTCGGTTGTCGGGGTCGTAGTGTTCGACGACGGGGAACAGCGGTGCCTCGTCGTGTGCGCGGCCGTTCGGTCCGGTGTGGTCGGGGTGGTTGCGGTTGACCCACTCTCGGAGCTCGGCCCGCGAGTAGAGAATCGGGTAGGAGACGTCGCGGACGCCCTTCAGGCTGAGCGCGTCGGTGTTCGGCGAGAAGGTCGGTCGCGGCGTCTCCAGACCGTCGATATCGCCGACGCGAAGCGAGGTCGCCAGCGAGATGCGTGCCCCGACGTCGGCGAGGAAGTCGATGAGGACGGGATCCCGGTTGTTCATACAGGCGCGCTTCAGCCGCTCAATCTCGTCTTCGGTGAGGAGCTCGTCTTTCGAGATGGTCTCCTCCTTGGTGTTGCGGTCGGGCAGGCTGATCCGCTCGCCAAACCCATACTCACCGTAGTGGGGCTCAGCGTCGAGCCACTGGAAGAAGACGCGGAGGACGCGCTTGTAGCCGAACATGCCGGATCCGTCGGGGTCGAGCCCGTAGCCGCCGCTCGCCTTCGGCGCGGCCAGCCGGCCAACAAAGGCTCGGGCGTCGCCGATGTCCATCTCCAAGAGTGGGGTCTCGGCGCGCTCGGCGGCCCGACGGAGGTTTCCTATATCGCTTATCAGTGTATTGAGCGACTTATCCTCCATCTGCCGGCGGTGCGTGACGAACTCGCGGATGGCCCGGCGGTCGGCCTCGTCGATGGTGGCGTCTTCGAGGAGCTCCTGCTCGCGCTCGAACTTCGCGCGGGTGGAGTTCGTGTCATTGACGTCGGCCATACACAGTCGAAAGACGCCCACATATTTGGAACCCCCAGCAAGAAATGCGCCAGATGTTCGGCAACGAGTAGCGTCGCTCTCCGACGTCTTTTCTCGCCAGACTTGCGCCCCGAGCAGACGCGCTCCGCGACGACCGTCTCGCCTCTCGGTTCGTTCGCGGCGGAGGGCGCCTCCGCGCCGTGAGTAAACCATATTACGGCCTGGCGGGTACGGCTGGACATGACGCTCCTTCGACGGCGCGGGTCGGTATCGACCGGACCGGGAGGCGGTCGACCGTGAGCCACCACCTCGACGAGATCGACCGGCAGATCATCCACGCGCTGATGTCGGACGCGCGGAACACCTCCGCACCGATGATCGCGGAGGAGATGAACGTCTCCGCGGGGACGGTCCGGAACCGGATCGAGCGCCTCGAAGAGGCCGGAGTCATCCGCGGCTACACGGCCATCGTCGACTTCGAGCAGGCGGGCGGGCGGCTCACCTCGGTGTTCATGTGCACCGTTCCCGCCGACGAGCGGGAGCGACTGGCGCTCGCGGCCCGCTCCATTCCGGGCGTGATCAACGTCCGCGTGCTGATGGCGGGGCGCCGGGACCTGCAGGTGGTCGCGGTCGGCGAGGAGACGAGCGACCTCCGCGAGATCGCGCGCACGCTCTCCGGACTCGACATCCGCATCGAGGACGAGGAGCTGCTCCAGACGGAGCTACACACCCCGTACTCCCGGTTCCTCTCCGACGACGCGGAGGGGTCGGTGGTCACGGACACCGTCACGCTCGCGGACGGGACCGCCGTGATCGAGGTGTGCGTCACCGACGACGCGCCGATCGTCGGCCACTCGCCGTCGGAGGCCCGCACCGACGGGCTCCTTTCCGACGACACCGTCGTGACGTCGATCGAACGGGACGGCTCGATCATCCATCCGGTCGGCGACGTGTCGATCCGCCCGAACGACGTGGTCACGGTGCTCCCGAAGGAGTCGTCCGAGGACGACGTCCTCGACGCGTTCCTCGCCGACGGCGACGAGCCCCCGGCGGCGACGTCGTGAGTCTCGCCGTTTATTGTTCCGGGCGGTCAACCGCCGGCCATGGCAGACACGATCCTCGTCCCGCTCGAACTCCCGGACCCGGAGCCGCTGTCTCCGGTGCTGATCGAGGACCTCTCGTCGCTGACGGTCGTCGTCCTCGGTCACTACGACCTCCCCGAGCAGACCCCGGTCAGCGCCGCGCGCGAACAGTTCGGTGAGGGGGCGCGGGCGACGCTTGACGAGGTCGCCGACGCGTTCGCCGAGGCCGGCGCGTCCGTCCGGACGCGACTGGTGTTCGGAAAGGACCGGGCCGCCGCGATCCGGCAGATCGCGGCCGAGGAGGACTGCGCCGCAGAGCTCGACCCCGCGCCGACCGAGGGGATAGAGCGGATCCTCGTGCCGCTCCCGGACGTCGCCGAGTTCGATCGCCTGCCGAGGTTCATCCGGGTGTTGAGCGAGGACGGCACCCGGCGGATCACCCTGTTCCACGTCGTCGAGGGCGAGGAGCGTCGCGAGCGCGGCGAGGCCGTCGTCGAGGAGACCCGAGAGCGCCTGATCGCGGACGGGTTCGACGCCGGATCGGTCGACACGCTGGTCGTCGAGGGGGAGGGGCACGACGAGGAGATCGTCCGCGTCGCGGCCGACTACGACGCGGTCGTGATGTACGAGCCGGAGTCGCGCCTCGGCGACCGCGTCTTCGGGACGCTGGCGGACCGGATCGCCGACGAGACCGGCGACCCGGTGATCGTCGTCAACCGGGACTACTGACCGCGTCGGCTCGCCCGCCGGCCCTCGCCGCCCCTCACTCCGGCTTCGTCTGGGTGACCCCGTCCTCTTCCTCGCCGCGACGGGCGCGGAGGATCGTCCCGATCGCTCCGGTTCGGTCGGTCCGGGACCGGCCGTACGCGAGGTAGACGAGCGCGCTCCCGACGATGATCCCGACCGCCCCGAGGATCGGGACCGCTCCCATCTGCGTGAGCAGGGCGAGCCCCGCGAGGAAGCCGAACACCTGGACGAACGGGTAGCCGGGCGCCGTGAACTCCGGGTCGTACGAGGGCGCGTCGGCGACCCGAAAGGCGACGAGCGCCATGTTCTCGAACGAGAAGACGAGGATCTGGAACGCGCTCGCCAGCTTCGCCAGCTCGATCACCGGGACGAATCTGATGAGGAGGACCAGCACGATCCCGGTGAGCAGCACGGCGTTCCGCGGCGTCTTGAACCGCGGGTCGATGGCCCGGAGCGCGGGCGGCAGGAGGTCGTCGCGGCTCATCGCGAGCGGGAACCGCGAGGAGGAGAGGACCCCGGCGTTCGCCATGCTCGTGAGCGCGACCACGGCGATCACGGAGATGAAGAGCACGCCGGCGCCGCCGAGGAGCGCGCCCGCGCCGTCAGCCATCGGCGTGAGCGACGCCGTGCCGCCCGGCCCGCCCGTCCGCAGGACCGCCGGGTCGCTGAGGCCGATGATCGCGCCGACCACCCCGATGTACAGGACCGTCATGACCGCCATCGACCCCAGCATCGCCCGCGGGAGGTTCTTCGCCGGGTCCTTCACCTCCTCGGCGACGCTCGCGATCTTCGTGACGCCGGCGTACGAGACGAAGACGAAGGCGGCGGCGGTGACGACGCCGACGGTCCCGTCGGTCCTGAACGGCGTGTAGCGCGCGCCGTCGGCGACGAGTCCCGCGTTGACGACGTACGCGACCAGCCCGGCGACGACGAGGGTGACGATGACCGCCTGGATCCCGCCGCTCATCTTCGTTCCCGAGACGTTCAGGGCGACGACGAGGACCGCGAGCGCCAGCGCGACGTACACCACCGCCCCCTGCGAGAGCGGCGCGAACAGCAGCAGGTACGCGCCGAGGCCGACGAGCGCGAACGAGCTCTTGAACACCAGCGAGAACCACGCCCCGATCCCGGCGATCGTCCCGAACAGCGGCCCGAGCGCCCGGTCGATGTAGAGGTACGTTCCCCCGGACTCCGGCATCGCCGTCGCCATCTCGGCCTTCGACAGCGCGGCCGGCAGGACGACGACCGCGGCCAGCACGTACGCGACGATCACCGCCGGTCCGGCCTTCTTATACCCCAGCGCCGGCAGCACGAAGATCCCGCTGCCGATCATCGCGCCCATGCTGATCATCATCGTCGGGTACAGCCCGAGACTCCGATCCAAATCGTGCTGGCCCATGCGTCCGGTATCGGGTAACGGCCGTCCGGATTTATGACCTTCGGAAAACTCAAAATAGCCGGGGCTAAATTACGCATTCAGGAAATCAAGAGCCGTCGCCGTCGGCCGTCCGTTCCGTCGGCGGCTACGTGTCGCCGCGCCGATAGTCGACGTCGCTCTCGTCTTCGGCGTCGTCTGCGTCGCCGTCTCGGTCTTCGGCGTCGCCTTCGTCGCCGTCTCGCTCTCCGTCGCCCACCTCCTCGTCGATCGTCTCCTCGACCTTCTCGGTAACCGTCTCCTCGACCTTCTCATCGACGGTCTCCTCCACTTTTTCGCCCACCGTCTCCTCGACGGTCTTCTCCACGGTCTCCTCGACCTTCTCGTCGACCGTCTTCTCGACCGTCTCCTCGACCTTTTCACCGACGGTCTTCTCCACCGTCTCCTCGACGGTCTTCTCCACCGTTTCGCCCACCGTCTCCTCGACCTTTCCGCTCACCTCCTCGCTGACGTCGTCGGCGACTCCGCTCACCTCCTCGTTGACGGTGTCGCCCACGGTCTTCTCGACCGTCTCTTCGACTTTCTCGCCCACCGTCTCTTCGACCTTTTCACCGACCGTCTCTTCGACCTTCTCGCCCACCGTCTTCTCGACTTCCTTGCTGACGGTCTCGCCGACGCTCTTCTCGACTTCCTTGCTGACGGTCTCGCCCACGCTCTTCTCGACCTCTTTGTTGACGGTCTCGCCCACGCTCTTCTCGACCTCTTTGTTGACGGTCTCGCCCACGCTCTTCTCGACCTCCTTGCCGACCTGGTCGGCGACCTCGCGCGTCATCCAGTCGGGGTCGAACCGGGCCATCTTCCAGACGACGTGGACGACGTAGGAGGCGAACACCCCGATCCCGAACGCCACCCCGACGTCGGTCCCGTTCAGCGTCGCGATGAGGACGATCGACAGGATGATCAGCGCGCCGTAGGCGAGGTCGGTGAGCGCGTCGACGCGGGCGGGGCTCACCATCGCCGATCCGCCCCCGCGGTCGCGTCGCGTTCGCGCGTCGGACGGCCGCTCCGGTCTCGGTCGAGCGTAGCGTGCATCAGTGTGTTCGTCTATCCGCGGTGAGGGGCTAAAAGCCCCGCTTCGCGGCCGCGCCGTTCGCGATCGCCGGAGCGATCGCGGAGGGGACCGGAGGAACCGCGAACGGGCGGTCGACGAGAGCGCTCCGGCGGAGCGCGGTCCTTTTGTGCCGGATGGCCGAAGCCGGGGCATGGACATCGAGGAGGGCGGGCTCACCGTCTCCGTCCCCGAGGCCCGCGACGGGGCCAGCGAGGGCACCGGCGGCGGGGTCTTCTTCAACCCGACACAGGAGCTGAACCGCGACGTCACCGTCGCGGCGCTCCGCGCGTACCGCGAGCGGGAGCCGCGCGCGGCGTCGTACCTCGACGCGATGGCGGCCTCCGGGGTCCGGGGAGTGCGCGCCGCCGCCGAGGGGTACGACGTCACCTGCGCCGACGTCGACCCGGACGCCGTCGACCTCGCGGCCGAGAACCTCGCCGCCAACGACCTCGACGGGGAGGCGGTCCACCGCGACGTCAACGCGCTGCTGTACGACGAGGGCCCGTTCGACGTCGTCGACCTGGACCCGTACGGGACGCCGATCCCCTTCGCGGACGCCGCGCTCGCGAACGCGCGGAACCTCGTCTGCGTCACGGCGACCGACACCGCGCCGCTCTGCGGCGCCCACCTCAACAGCGGGATCCGGAAGTACGGCGCCGTCCCGCGCAACACCGACTACCACCCCGAGATGGGGCTCCGGACGCTGATCTCCGCGCTGGTCCGCACCGCCGCGCGCTACGACAAGGCGGCGACGCCGGTCGTCTCGCACGTCTCGCGTCACTACGCGCGGACCTACCTCGAACTGGAGTCGGGCGCGCGAGCGGCCGACGACCGCGTCGCCGAGCTCGGCCACGTCGACAACTGCGAGGACTGCCTCTGGCGGGAGCCGACCCGCGGGCTGATCGCGGACCCGGTCGACGCGTGCCCGGAGTGCGGGAGCGACCGCGTCCTCACGGCAGGTCCGATCTGGCTCGGCCCGGTCGCCGACGCCGACTTCGCCCGCGCGGTCCGCCGCGAGGTGTCCGACGACATGGGCGAGGCGAAGCGCGCCCGCGAGCTGCTCGGAACCGTCGCGCGCGAGCTCGACACGCCGACGCATTACGACCAGCACCGGCTGTACAAGCAGTGGGGCGAGCCCGCCATCGGCATGGACGAGTTCGTCGACCGCCTGCGGGGCGCGGGGCACGAGGCCAGCCGCGCGCACTACCGCGGCACCGCCGTCAAGAGCACGGCGTCGATCCCCGAGATGCGGGCGGCGGTCCTCGGCGACGGGACGGCCTGACGGCCTCGTCGCCGTCTCGGCCGCACCGCCCCGCTTTTGTCGGCATCGCCCGAACCCCGGAGCGTGTCCCGACACTCGACCACCGCCTTCGGCGCGGCGCGGCGCGTCGTCGACGTCGCGCTCGACCGCCAGGTGACGTTCCTCGCCGCCGCCATCGCCTACTACGCGTTCGTCTCGCTGATCCCCGCGCTGCTGCTACTCGTCGTCGTCGCCACCGCCGTCTTCGGCGAGGTTATCGCCGCCGAGCTCGCGGCGTCGGCCGGAGGGTTCCTCACCCCCGCGGGCGAGGAGGCCGTCGTCGGCGCGATCTCCGCCGCGGGCGGCCGGACCGGCGCCGGCGTGCTCGGCGTGGCCGTCCTGCTCTGGTCGACCCTGAAGGTGTTCCGCGGGCTCGACACGGCGTTCGTCTCGCTGTACGGCGTCGAGGGGTCGCCGGACTTCCTGAAGCAGGTCACCGACGCCGCCGCCGTCGTCCTCGCGGTCGGCGTGGGGATCGCCGTCATGGTCGGCGTCGGCGCGTTCGTCGCGGCCGCCGACGCGGTCCCCGCCGCGGAGGCGGCCAGCATCCTCGCGCTGCCGGCGTTCCTCGCCGTCGTCTTCCTCCCGATGTACTACCTGCTCCCGCAGCCCGCGATCGGGGTCCGGGAGGCGTTACCGGGCGCGCTGATCGCCGCGGTCGGGTGGACGCTGCTGCAGGCCGGCTTCCAGGTGTACGCCGCGGGCGCCGCGCAGTACCAAGTGTACGGCGTCATCGGCGGGGTCCTGCTGCTCGTCACGTGGCTCTACCTCGCCGCGGTCGTCGTCGTGGTCGGCGGGGTCGTCAACGTCGTGTTGGCCGGGCGAGACGCGTCCGGTTCGCCGGGCGGCGTCGACTCCCGGACCGCCTCGGCCGCCGTCGGCCACGCCGCGGACCGGCAGTTACAACACGACCGCGGCCGACCCACGGGTATGAACGGCGAGTCGGACGGCGCTGACGACGCCGGCGACGAGGAGCGGCCGCAGGGGGCGCCGGACGTCGCGGCGCTGGAGGAGGAGGTCGGGCGGCTGCGGGCGGAGTTCGACGAGTTCGAGGACGACGTCGAGCGGCGCACCGTCGACAGGCCCGCGGTGGAGTCGGAGCTGAAACGCTACGTCCGGTCCCGGATGCGGCGCGGCCACGCCCGCGGGTGGGGACCGTACCTCGTGCTGCTGTACGGGACGGTGCTGATACTCGGCGCGTTCTCCTTCCTCGACGGGCTCTACGCCATCGCGGCGATGCTCGTCCTCGGGCTGTCGACGCTCGGGCTGTACACGCTCTTCATCCTCGTCGGCGTCGGCCTCAACCTGCTCGAAACGCCCGGGAAGGCGCTCGACTACGCCCGGGACCGGGGCGACGACTGAGCCGTGACCGGGCTCGTCTCCGCGGAGCGCGGGGTCGGCGAGACCGCCCTCGTCGACGCGCTCCCCGAGGTCGCCGTCGTCCTCTTCGCGGCCGTCACCCACCTCGCCGACCCGTGGTTCCTCTTCGGGCTGCTGGCGGTCGCCTACTGGTTCGCCGGCGATCGGCTCGCGGCCTCGCCGCGCCGCGCCGGCGCGACCGCGATCGCCGTCGTCACCTGCGCGTACGCCGCCGTCGCGCTCGGCAAGGCGTGGTTCGCCCTCCCCCGACCGCCGGGCGCGATGCCACCGGCCGACGTCCCGACGTGGCTTCCCGCGCTCCTGACCGGCTGGTACGAGGCGCAGGTGCTCTCGGACGGGTTCGGCTTCCCGAGCGGGCACGCGACTGGCGGCGCGGCGGCGTACCTCGCGCTGGCGCTCGTGTACGACCGGGCGTGGACCGGCGGGAGACGGCTGCTCGCGGCCGGCGTCGTCGCCGTCGCCGTGGCCGCCTCCCGGGTGGTCATCGAGGTCCACTACCTCGTCGACGTGGTCGCCGGGCTGGCCGTCGGCGCGGGAACCGTCGGCCTCGCGCTCTGGCTCGCCGGCGATCCGCGAGTCCGGAGACGGAGCGCCTCGCCGGCGGACCGGCGCGATCCGACGACCGAACTCGACCCCGCCCCGGCGTTCCTGCTGGCCGCGGTCGTCTCGCTCGCGGCGGCCGGCGTCGCCCTCGCCGGCGGACACACCGGCGAGGTCGTCGAGGCGGGGATCGGCATCGCCACGGGGGTCGGCGGCGCGGTCGGTTGGCGGCTCGTCGCCGGCGACGAGTCGTCGGTCCCGGTCGGGATCGCGGTCCCGGCGCTCGCCGTCACCGGCGCGCTCTGGGTGGGGGCGTACGCGCTCGCCGACTCGGTCGTCGTCACGCTGACCGCGACGACCGCGGCGGTCGTCGCCGTCGTCGCCCTGCCCGCGCTCCCGGAGCGGATCGGTGCGGTCCGTCCGGACCGCGACGCGGGCGGCTGGTCGGACGGAAATAACTGAGAAGGAGACGGGGATCGGCGACGCGGACGCGGACCGGCCTAGAACGTCTCGAGGTAGCGGTCCTCCTCCCACTCCGAGACCTGGGTGAGGTACTCGCTGAACTCCTGGGACTTCGCCTCGGCGAACTTGTCGGAGACGTGCGGCCCGAGCGCGTCGGAGACGACCTCGTCCTGCTCCAGCTCCTCGACCGCGGCGCCGAGGTTCGGCGGGAGCGTGTCGATGCCGTACTCCTCGCGCTTCGCGTCGTCGAACTCGTAGATATCCTCCTGGACCGGGTCGCCGGGGTCGGCGTCGGTCTCGATCCCGTGGAGCCCGGCGGCGATGAGCGCCGCGTAGCCGAGGTACGGGTTACAGGACGGGTCGGGGCTGCGGACCTCGAAGCGCGCGGAGACGCCCGCGGCGTCGGGGACGCGGACGAGCGCCGAGCGGTTCGTGTCGGACCACGCAACGTAGATCGGCGCCTCGTAGCCGGGCACGAGGCGCTTGTAGGAGTTCACGGTCGGGTTCGTGACGGCCGTGAACGCCTGCGCGTGGTTCAGAACGCCGCCCATGAACTGGTAAGCCGTCTCGCTCAGGTTGAACTCGTCGTCGTCGTCAGCGAAGGCGTTGTTGCCGTCCTCGTCGAACAGCGAGATGTGGCTGTGCATCCCCGAGCCGTTGATCTCGGCGATCGGCTTGGGCATGAACGTCGCGTGGAGGTCGTGCTGCTCGGCGACGGCGCGGACGACGGCGCGGAACGTGGCGATGTTGTCCGCCGTGCCGAGCGCGTCGTCGTACTTGAAGTTGATCTCGTGTTGGCCCTCGGCGACCTCGTGGTGGGAGGCCTCGATCTCGAAGCCCATGTCCTCCAGCGTGAAGATGATCTCCTTGCGGACGTCGGACGCGAGGTCCTTGGGCGCGAGGTCGAAGTAGCCGCCGTTGTCGTGCGGGATCGTCGTCGCGTTGCCGTCCTCGTCCTTCTCGAACAGGAAGAACTCCGGCTCGGGGCCGATGGAGACGGAGTACCCCATCTCCTCGGCGTCTTCGAGGACGCTCTTCAGCACCTGGCGCGGACCGCCGACGAACGGCTCGCCGTCGGTGTCGACGATGTCACAGATGAGCCGCGCCGCGCCCGAGTCGCCGTCGTTGCGCCACGGGAGCACCGCGAACGTCTCGGGGTCGGGGACGAGCCGCATGTCCGACTCCTGGATCCGCACGAACCCCTCGATGGAGGAGCCGTCGAAGTAGATCCCCTCGGTGAATGCCTTCTCCGCCTGGTGGGCGGGGACGGAGACGTTCTTCACGACGCCGAGGATGTCGGTGAACTGGAGCCGCAGGAAGTCGATGTTCTCCTCTTCGATCTCGTCGAGTACCGCCTGTTCTTCGGCCGTGAGGCCGCCGTCTGGTTTCGCGTGTTCGTCCGTCATGTTCTGGACGGTCTATTCGTTATCTGCCAGTATAAAGGCCTTATCGCTTGGCGCATGAACCGCCAGTGCGGCAATACTGCTGGACGTTCGTAAAATTATAAACCCCTGACGGCGTGGATAGGTGTGATGACGTACGAAAACCTCGACGCCAAGCTCGTCAACTCGCTTCTCAGTAACGGCCGCGCGAGCCTCCGGAGCCTCGGCGACGAGCTCGACGTGTCCGTGACCACCGTCTCGAACCACCTCCGAGACCTCGAAGACGAGGGCGTGATCCGCGGGTACACGCCCATCGTCGACTACGACAAGCTCGGCTACGACGTGACGGCCGTGCTCCAGCTGAAGGTGGAGGGGAGCGCGCTCCCCGACGTGACGGAGAAGCTCAAGGCGGAGAAACAGATGGTGAGCGTCTACGAGGTCACGGGCGACTACGACGTGATCGCGATCGGGAAGTTCACCGACACGGACGGGATGAACGACCAGATCAAGTCGATCCTCACCGACGCCGACATCCGCGAGTCGAACACGAGCGTCGTGTTGAACGCGGTCACCGAGAACGAGCAGTTCGACCTCGACCTCAACGAGGAGTAGCCCTACCGCCGCCCGGCCGCCGCCTCCAGGGCCTCCACGGCCGGGAGCGGCTCGCCCGTCAGCGCGCGGATGTACGCGCCGCCGGCGATGGAGACGTGCGAGAAGTCGTCCTCGCTCAGGCCGTACATCTCGATCGCCCGCGAGGTGTCGCCGCCGCCGACGACCGAGAAGCAGTCGGTCTCGGCGATGGCTTCGAGCACGCCGACGGTGCCGTCGGCGAACCGCTCGTCCTCGAAGACGCCGAGCGCGCCCTTCACGAACACCGCGTCGGAGTCGCGGATCGGGGGCTCGTAGTCGGCGACCGTCTCGGAGCCCACGTCGAGGTACCCCTCGGTCTTCTCGTCGATTTCGTCGACGGCGACCTCGGCGCGCCCGCCGTCCGGTCCCTCGTACGCGAGGTCGGTCGCGAGGCGGACCGCGTCGCCGCGCTCGGCGAGCACCGACTCGATCAGCTCGCGGTTCTCCGCCCACTGCTCGTCGAACAGGTCCATCTCGCCCACGTCGTGGCCGACCGGGTGGCCCGCGGCGCGGAGGAAAAGCTCGCCGGCGACGCCGCCGAGGAGGAACCGGTCGACCCGGTCGTCTAACGCGTCCATCACGCCGATCACGTCGGTCGCCTTCGTCCCACCGACGACCATCGTCACCGGGCCGTCGAACTCGCGGGTCGCGATGGCGGTGTTGGCCTCGTACTCCGTCTCCATCACGCGCCCGGCGTACGCGGGGAGCGCGAGCGGGAACCCGACCAGCGAGGCGTGCTCCCGGTGGGCCGCGGAGTACGCGTCGTTGACGTACGCGTCGAAGCGCGGGGCGAGCGTCCGGACGAACTCGGTCTTGGCCTTCTCTTCCGGTGATTCCTCCGGGAGCTCGTCCTCGCACATCCGAGTGTTCTCTAAGAGGAGCACCTCGCCCGCGCCGAGCGCGTCGATCGCGTCCAGCGCCTCGCCGCCGTAGGTGTCGGCGACGAACGCCACGTCGCGGCCGACGTGGTCGGCGAGGATCGCGGCGTGGCCCGCGAGCGACGTGAAGTCGTCGCGGCCGGGGCGGCCCTGGTGGGCCATGCAGACGACGCGGTGGCCCGCCTCGGCGAGCTCGCGGACCGTCTCCGCGTGGCGGTCGAAGCGGCGGTTGTCCTGCGGTTCTCCGTCCTCGATCGGGGAGTTGAGGTCGAGCCGGACGAGGACGCGTTTGTCTGCCGGGAGGTCGTCGATGGTGTCGAAGTCGGCCATGGATGGGTGGTCGTCGACGGGGTATTTAACGAGTGGTTCTCCGGGTGAACGTTGCCGTCGGGGCCCCGACCGGGGCGACGGCGTCGAGGGAGGCGCGTCGAGCGCGACCGGCCGCCTACGCCTCGTCGTGGACGTACGCGGCCATGTCGAGCATCCGGTTCGAGAAGCCGTACTCGTTGTCGTACCAGGTGAGCACCTTCAGCAGCTTCCCGCCGGCGATCACGTTCGTCGACCGGAGGTCGACGTAGCTGGAGAAGGGGAGCCCGACGATGTCGCTGGAGACGACCTCGTCGTCGGTGTAGCCCAGGACGCCCGCGAGCGGGCCGGAGTCGGCGGCGTCGCGGAAGGCGTCGTTGACCGCCTCGGCGGTGACGGTCTCGTCGAGGCTGACGACGAACTCGGTGATCGAGCCGCTCGGGACCGGGACGCGCATCGCCATCCCGTCGATCTTCCCCTCCAGCTGCGGGAGGACCTCCTGGGCCGCGCCGGCCGCGCCCGTCGAGGTCGGCACGATGTTCTCGGCGGCCGCGCGGCCGCGGCGCGTCTTCGCCTTCGGGCCGTCGATGAGGGCCTGCGAGCCGGTGTAGGCGTGGACGGTGGTGAGCGTACCGGCGTCGATGCCGAACTCCG
This sequence comes from Halorubrum rutilum, assembly GCF_042665015.1. Lineage (GTDB taxonomy): Archaea > Halobacteriota > Halobacteria > Halobacteriales > Haloferacaceae > Halorubrum > Halorubrum rutilum. The sequence continues at coordinate 332,014 of NZ_JBHTBL010000001.1, forward strand.
CGTCGAGCACCTTCGCGACCGGCGTGATGGAGTTCGTCGTACAGGAGGCGTTCGAGATCACGTCGTCGCCCTCGTACTCGTCGTGGTTGACGCCGTAGACGAGCTGTTTGACCGGCTCCTCGCCCTTCGGCGGCGCCGAGATGATCACGGTGTCCGCGCCGCCGTCGAGGTGCGCGCTCGCGTCCTCGCGCGTCCGGAAGACGCCCGTACACTCTAAGGCGACGTCGACGTCGAGCTCGTCCCACGGGAGGTCCGCCGGGTCCTGCACGTTGTACAGCGGGACCGAGGTGCCGCCGATCGTCAGCGCGTCGCCCTCGCGCTCGACGCCGTCGAGCCGACCCATGACGGTGTCGTACTTCGCGAGGTACGCCATGTCGTCGAACTCCATCACGTCGTTGATCCCGACGAGCTCGGTCCGCGGCGACTCCAGCACCGCGCGGAACACGTTGCGCCCGATCCGCCCGAACCCGTTGAGCCCCACTCGAACGACCTCGTCGTCGCTCACGCCGTCGTCCGCTGCGAGATATGATTTACTCATATCCGAAAAAGGCGAGCCGCAGATACTTAAATCCGGGCGAGTCGCCCGCGAGATGGTCACTATCGTTCGATTTCGTTACGTCCGGTGTCGATCGCGACGGATCCCCGCCGGCCAAAACGGCGACCGACAGAAGGCTTATCGGGGTCACCACCCTCACGTCGAGTATGGACAGAGACGACCGTGACGATCCGTTCGGCGATTTCTTCGAGGAGATCGAACGGATGATGAACGAGATGGCGAGCGGCGAACCGGGCACCGAGGACGCCGGCTTCGGGTCGGCGACGCACGTGGACGCGTACGCCACCGACGACGGCGTGCGGCTCGTGGCCGACCTCCCCGCCGTCTCGAAGGAGGAGCTCTCCCTGCAGTGCGACGGCGAGGCGCTCACCATCTCCGCGGCCTCCGACCGGCGGGAGTACGACGAGACCGTCGACCTCCCGGTCCCCGTCGACGAGCACTCCGCGAACGCGACGTTCAACAACGGCGTCCTCGAAGTCTCGTTCGACCGCGACGACGACTCCGCCTCGATCGATCTGGAGTAATCGCCCCGCGTTCCCCGACCGCTCTCTCCTCCCCTGACCGCTCTGCTCCCCCGTCTACTCCCCGCTTCCCCGACCGCTTTCCCCCGCTCAGTCCTCGCTCCCGGCGGTCCGCTCGATGAGCCCCGCGAGCCGGTCGTAGAAGTCGGGCTCGTACTTCGTCGCCGCGTCCACCGTCGGCCGCGCGTTGGTCTCGCTGACGACGAGTCGGTCGTCCGTTTCGAGCAGGTCGACGCCGAGGTAGTCGATGCCGAGGGTCTCGGCCGCCCGCTCGACCAGCTCCCGCGCGCGCTCCGGGAGGTCGACGCCGGTCGCCTCGGCGCCGCGGTGGACGTTGTGCTTCCACCGGCCCCGCTCTCTGGCGTCCGCGGGGAGCTCCCGGCGCACCGCGCCGGCGTACGCGCCGTCGACGACCATCGCGCGGTAGTCGCGCGCGTCGGGGAGGAACTCCTGGATCAGGTACGACTTGTCGCCGGTCGCGCGGTAGTCGTGGACGAGGTTCAGGTAGTCGACGACGCCGAGCAGGGAGTCGAGGTCGCCCGCGGTCGCGACGCCGACGCCCCGCGTCGCGGAGTTCGGCTTGACGACGACGGGGTAGGAGAACCGGGAGACCGCGTCGGCCACGACCGCCTCGCTCACGGGATTCGACACCAGCGTCGTGCGCGGCGTCGGGAGCCCGGCGTCGTCGAGCGCGGCGAGCGCGCCCGCCTTGTTCCGCGAGGCGAGGACGGCGTCGCGGCCGTTCACCCACGGGACCGACAGCCGCGCGTCGACGACGGCGCCCTCCATGAGCCGGGAGGGGTAGACGAAGCCGACGTCGAAGCCGTCGAACTCGGCGTTCCCCTCGCTCCCGTCGCCGCCCGCGCCTCCGCCACCCTCGCCGAGCGCGTCGGCTTCGCCGCCCGAGACGCGGAGCGACCGCTCCTTCGCTCGCACGTGCTCGACCTCGATCCCGCGGTCCGCGAGCGGCTCGCGCACCCGATCGAACGTCTCCGCGTCGGTCGTCATCGCGAGCCGGAGCATACGCTCGTTCGGGGTCGTTCGGACTTAAAAACGGCGCGGCGGTCGGTGGCGGTTCGCTCCGCGCGCGGCCCGCGCTACTGCAGGTGACCTTCCTCGCGGAGCTGCTCCGCCTCGCTCTTCTCGTAGCGCCACGCGATGTCGCCCTTCTCGTCTTGCCAGTCCCACGGCTCGACGAGGACGATGTCGTCCTCGCGGATCCAGACCCGCTTCTGCATCCGCCCGGGGATACGCGCCGTCCGCTCCTTCCCGTCCGCACAGCGGACGCGGACCCGGTTCGCGCCGAGCATCTCGACGACCTCCGCGAACACCTCGTCGTCGTCGGGCATCCGGAGGTCGTTTCGACCGTCGCCGTCTCCGTTGCTCATGCGTACGCGGTGATACGCGCTCCCGGAAATAAAAGGGCCGCTCTCGCGCGGAAGCGCCCTTTTAATACACGACGCCGGGGACGCGGCGGTCCGCGCCGCACTCGAAAGAGTCATGTCCCGTGACCGTCGCGGGCCGATATGGTCGAAGCACCCGCGGTCGCGGTCGAACTCGCGGAACTCCTCGCCGTCGTCGTCGGGGCCGGCGCGGCCTCGGCGGTCGGCGTCGTGCTCGAACGGTTCGGACTCTCGGCGGCCGCCGCCGGCGACCTCGCGCTCGCGGCGTGGGCCGTCGCGATGGGACTGCTCGCGCTGTACGTCGGCGTCGTCGCGCTCGGCTACGAGCAGGCGCTCCCCCGGCTGCGGCGGCTCGCGGGCGGCGAGTAGGACCGCCGCGCCGTCGCGCCGACTCCCGATTCTCCTACAGCTCCCCGTCCGCCGCCAGCTCACGTACCGCCGCGGCCCGCTCGCGGATCGCGGCCCACTCCTCGTCGTCCTTGTCGTCGACGTGCGAGTACATCAGCCCCATCCGACCCGTCCCGCGGAGCGTCTCCTCGTTCTCCTTCAGGAAGTCCCAGTAGAGGGCGTTGAAGGGACACGCGCCCTCGCCCGTCGTGCGGGAGACGGCGTAGGGACACGACGCGCAGTGGTCGCTCATCCGGTTCACGTAGCTCCCCGAGGAGGCGTACGGCTTCGAGGAGAGCACGTCGGTGCCGAACGACCCCATCGCGACCACGTTCGGCGTCGTCACCCAGTGGTAGGCGTCGACGAAGCCGAGGTGGAACCACTCGTTCACCTCGGCGGGGTCGGCGCCGTAGATCAGCGCGAAGTTCGACAGCACCATCAGCCGCTCGATGTGGTGAGCGTAGCCGTGCTCGCGGACGTGGTCGACGGCCTCGGAGAGACAGGTCATGTCGGTGTCGCCGTCCCAGTAGGCGGGCGGGAGGTCCCGGGTCTGGTCCAACTGGTTGGCCGCCGAAAGCTCCGGCATCGCCTCGCGGTAGACGTGACGCGTGAACTCCCGCCAGCCGAGCACCTGCCTGACGAACCCCTCCGCGGCGTTGAGGGGGACCGGGGGGAGGTCGGCGTCTGAGTCGTCGCCGTCGACGCTCCCCTCGTCGCCGTCGACGCTCCCCTCGTCGCCGTCGACGCTCCCCTCGTCGTCGCCGAACGCGTCGAGGGTCGCCTCGGTGCCGCCCGCCGCGTCGCCGTCGGCCGGATCGTACGCCCCGGGCTCGACGCCGCGCTCCTCGTACGCCGCCTCGACCGCCCGCACCGGCTCGCGCGGGTCGAGCAGGCCGAGGTTGATCGCGGGCGACAGCAGGGAGTGCGAGAGGAACGGCTCGCCCGTCACCATGGCGTCCTGATACCGGCCGAACGAGGGAAGTCCATCGCGGACGAACCGGTCGAGGGCCTCGCGGGCCGCCGCGCGCGTGACCGGCCACGCGAACCCGTCGAGCGAGCCCTCGCCCCACGTGTCGAAGCGGTCGCGGACCCAGGCGTGGGTCTCGCGGGTGAGCCCGTCCGGCTCGAACCGCGGGCGCTCCGGCGGCTCCCAGTCGTCCGGCGGCGTTTCCCGGTTCAGGTCGTCGTAGTTCCACTCGCCGCCGACGGGATCGTCGCCGTCCATCAGCACGCCCGTCTCGCGGCGGACGTGGCGGTACCACCCCTCCTGTCGGTAGGTGCGTTCGGCGGTCCCGTCCCCGTCGAGGAGCGAGCCGCCGTCCCATCCCCCCTCGGGCTCGTCCGCCCACTCGCGCCAGTCGGTCGGCGTCGTCCAGAACAGCTCGTTCTCCGTCAGCTCCAGCGACCCGCCCCGCTCGTCGACGAGCTCGCGGAGGCGCTCGCCCGCGCCGTGGCTCGCGGGGCGCATCAGCCGGAGGCCGGGGTCGGACCGGTCGGCGAGGAACGCGTCGAGGCCCTCGCCGAACGACGCCGCCTTCAGGTACGTCACGTCGTGGCCGCGCTCGCGGAGCTCGTCCCGGAAGTGGCGCATCGCGGAGAAGACGAGCGTCAGCTTGTGGGCGTGGTACGGCTTCCGGTCGGCGAAGCCGTGCGCCTCGATCAGGAGCACCTCGCCGGCGTCGTCGAGGGCGTCGAGCTCGGGGTTGAGCTGGTCGCCGAGCAGCCACTGGATCGGTCGCTCGCTCACGTCGGATCGCACGGGCTCCGGAACCATAGCTCCGGTGGAGAGCGCGGGTCCGACGCCGCCCGCCCGCGGGTGGTTTTTTGTCCCGGCTCCGCCTGCCCGGCGTATGGAGTACACCACGCTCGGCGACACCGGCACCACGGTGTCGGAGATCTGTCTCGGCTGCATGAGCTTCGGCGACTCGGACTGGCGCGAGTGGGTCCTCGACGAGGAGGAGGGGAAAGAGCTCGTCGAGCGCGCGATCGACCTCGGCGTGAACTTCTTCGACACCGCCAACATGTACTCGAACGGCGAGTCGGAGCGCGTCCTCGGCGAGGCGCTCGACGGCTACGACCGCGACGAGTTCGTCGTGGCGACGAAGGGATACTTCCGGATGGACGAGTCGAATCCGAACTCGGGCGGGCTCTCGCGGAAGGCGATCGAACAGGAGCTATCGAACTCCCTCGACCGGCTCGGCACCGACACGATCGACCTGTACCAGATCCACCGCTGGGACTACGACACCCCGATCGAGGAGACGCTCGCCGCGCTCGACGACGCGGTCCGCCGCGGCGACGTGCGGTACGTCGGCGCCTCCTCGATGTGGGCCCACCAGTTCGCCGAGTCGCTGCACGCGAGCGACCGCGAGGGGTACGAGCGGTTCGCGGCGATGCAGAACCACTACAACCTCGCGTACCGCGAGGAGGAGCGCGAGATGCTTCCCCTCTGTGAGAAGGAGGGGATCGGCGTGATGCCGTGGAGCCCGCTCGCCCGCGGCTACCTCGCTCGGCCGCACGAGGAGGTCGACGCGACCCTCCGCGGGGAGACCGAGGAACACCTCTACGAACACCCGTACCGCGAGGGCGGCGGCCCGACGGTCAACGAGCGCGTCGCGGAGCTGGCCGACGAGAAGGGCGTGAAGATGGCCCAGATCGCGCTGGCGTGGCTGTTCCGCAAGGAGTGGGTCGACACGCCCATCGTCGGCACGAGCAGCGTCGAACACCTGGAAGACGCGGTCGAAGCGCTCGATATCGACCTCTCCGCGTCCGACGCGGAGTGGCTGGAGGAGCCGTACGAACCGGTCCGGGTCTCCGGACACGAGTGAACGGTCTCGGTGCGCGATCGATCACCCGTACCGGACTTCGCTCCCGCTCCAATCGCCTTTGTGGCGTTTTAGGGATATAGTGACAAGCTATTAGTGTGATAACTGGTGTCACGGAACTATGACCGACGACACGGAACGGTCTCCGGTCCCGTCGAGCACCGAGTACGCTCGCGGTCGGACGCGGTGCCCGAACTGCGGCGACCACGTCCCGGCGGTCGGCCGCGACACGGAGACGACGGAGTGCCCGAACTGTCACCGCCCGGTCCGCGCCTGACGCTCGGGAGGGCGTTCGCGGGGCGACCCGCGCACGAAACGACCCGATATAAACGCAGCGTCGAGAGCCGAGCAACAACCCTTTTCGGCCGGGCTACCGAACCGGACTCCATGGCAGACGACGAGACCGACGACGCCGACGCCGGCGGAGAACAGGGCGGTGACCCCTCCGGAGATCAGGGCGACGACGCCGCCGGGAGCCAGGGCGACGACGGCGGCGAGGAGAAGTCCTTCCGCGAGCGCGTCGAGGAGATCCGCGAGCGGCGCGAGCAGGAGCGCGAGGAGGGCGACCGTCCCGACCCGGAGGAGATGATGGGCGGCGGCGGTCCGGGCGGCGCCGGCGGTCCGCCGGGCATGGGCGGCGGTGGCGGCGGCGGCAACCCCTTCGCGCAGATGATGTCCGGCATGATGGGCGGCGGCGGTCCGGGCGGGGCCGGCGGTCCGCCGGGGATGGGCGGCGGTGGCGGCGGCCGCGGCGAGGAGGGCGGCGACCAGGCCGGCAACGAGGAGCTCGTGCGCGAGGTGCGCCAGCTCCGCGACGAGGTCCGCGACGCGACCCGCCAGCTCCAGCGCATCGCGCAGGCGCTCGAAGACGACTGACCCGGCGATCGCGACTCTGTTTCGTTTTTAATACGTCGAAGCGGTACGCTCGTCTCTCGATCGGTAGCGGAAGAGCGTGTTGCAGATCGACGGCAACGATTCCGTATTTAAATAACCGCGAGCAGCAACGACGATCTCTGATATACGGGTGTGCGGTGGCGCGTGCCTGCGAGGCCGCCTTGCGGCCGAGCAGCACCGCGTGAGGGAGTCGCTGGCGGCGATAGCCGCCAGCGACGAGGCTGGGGAGGGGTGAGGTGCGGTCGCCGTGTGGGTGGGACTCAAAGGGGCAACCGCGAGGACGCCGCAGGCGACGCAAGCACCGCAAAGAGCGAGTGAAACGAGTGACTGAGGAGCGTGGTTCGAGAGAGCGAAGCTCTCTCGTCATCACGAGACGCCTTCGGCGTCCTCGCGGTTGGGGCTTTGGAGGCGTTCAGGCCGGAAACGCGTAAAAATCGCACTGCAAGCGTCGAACGACCGACTCGCTACGCTCTCAGCACTCCGACCAGCCGCACGACTCGCACGTCTTGCAGCCCTCGGAGTAGTAGAGGTTCATCCCGCCGCAGTCGGGACACTCGGGCGACTCGCCCGCCGCGATGAGCTCCTGCATCGCGTCGTCGGCGCCGGCCGCGTCGTCCTCGGCCGCCGGGCCGGCCCCGTTCGCGCTCGGGGCGTCGGTCGCCGCGTCCGCGTCGACCGCGCCGACCGCGCCGCCGTCGGTCTGGCTCGTCGGCTCGCTCGCTAGGTCGCGTTCGACGTCGTCGAGGCTCTGCTGTTGGGGGATCCCCTTGTCGACGTCGTCGTCGAGGTAGCGGCGGAGCGCGGTGCCGATCGCGTCCGGGATCGACTGGATCTGCTCGCCCTTGTCCCAGGCGACCTTCGGGCTCCGGGTGCCCTGCAGCTCGTCGACGATCTCCTCGGGGTCGACGCCCGAGCGGAGCGCCGTCGAGATGACCTTCGCGAGCGCCTCGGTGAAGGAGTTGGTGTAGCCGCCGGAGTGACCGATGTTCGCGAACAGCTCGAACGGCAGGCCGTTCTCGTCCTCGTTGATGGTGACGTAGAGCTTGCCGTACCCCGTCTCGACGCGCTGGGTGACGCCCGACAGCGAGTCGGGCCGCGGGCTGCGCTCGCTGTAGTCGATGCTGGGCTGCTCGCTGGCTTCGAGCAGGTCCGAGATCTCCGCGTCGATCGCGGCCTGCACGTCCTCGTTGTCGAGGAACGCCTCGATGCCGCCGAACACCTCGCCGATCTGCTCGACGATCGCCTCGGCCGCCTCGCTCTCGTCGGCGAACTCCGTGTTCTTCGCGCGGGTCGTGAGCACCTGCTTCGAGCGGGTTCCGTCGCGGTAGACGGTGACGCCCTTCCCGCCGTGGTCGTAGATGTAGCGGTACACCTCCTCCATCTCCTCGGCGGTGGCGTCGTTCGGGAAGTTACACGTCTTCGAGATGGCGGAGTCGACGCCCTCCTGGCAGGCGCACTGGACCGACGCGTGCTGCTTGCCGGAGAGGTCGCCGGTGACGACGAACAGCTCGCCGATGGCGTCCGGCACGGTGTCGAGGCCGTCCACGCCGTCGAACTCGTTCGCGGCCATCTGCTCCTGGGCCTCCGCCTTGACGGCGTCGACGTCGACGTCGTTCTCCTCTAAGGTGCGCAGGAAGTAGTCGTCGAACTCGACGAGCATCTCGTCGCCCTGCACGTCGTCGGAGACGTTCTTGTAGTAGGCGACGTTGTAGATGGGCTCGCAGCCGCCCGTGGTGTTCCCGATCATCGACGTCGTGCCCGTGGGCGCGATCGTCGTCGTGTTGTGGTTGCGGATCGGGAAGCCGTCCGCCCACTCGTCGGCGTCGAGGCCGGTGTAGTGCTCGAACCACTCGCGGTACTCGGTGGGGTCCGCGTACTTCGACTCCTCCCAGTCGTTGAACGTCCCGCGCTCCTGCGCGAGCTCGTGGGAGGTCCGCTTCGACGCGTGGTTGATGTGGGTCATCAGCTGGCGGGCGACCTCGTTGCCCTCCTCGGTGCCGTACTGGATGCCGAGCTGGATGTACAGCTGGGCGAGCCCCATGATCCCCAGGCCGATCTTCCGCATGTCCCGGACCTTCTGCTCGATCTTGTCGACCGGGAAGTCGGACATCGTCACGACGTTCTCGAGGAAGCGCGTGCCGTAGTCGATCCGCTCGTCGAACTCCTCGAAGTCGATCGCCTCCTCGAGGAACGCCGACATGGCGGCCTCCTTCGACGCGTACTCGTCGGCGTGCTCCGCGGACCAGACGCGCCAGTCCGGCGCGTCCTGCGCCGCGAGCGTCGAGAGGTTGATGTGGCCGAGGTTACACGCCTCGTACTCCTCCAACGGTTGCTCGCCGCAGGGGTTCGTCGCGAGGATCCGGTGGTCGGGGTGCTCCTCGGTGTCGAACGAGTGCTCCTTGTTGACGCGTTCGAGGTAGATGACGCCCGGCTCGCCGTTCTCGTGGGCGCCCTCGATCATGTCGTCCCACAGCTCCTGGGCCGGGATAGAGAGCTCCTCGCCGACCTCGACGTGCTCGCCGAGGCCGAACATGTCGTAGATCTCCTTCGTCTCCGGCGTCGTAATGTGCGGCTCACCCGTGCGCGGGTTGGTGAAGGTGAACTCCTCGTCGTTGTACAGCGCCTCCATGAAGTCGTCGGTGACGCCGACGCTGATGTTGAAGTTCGAGAGGTGTCCCTCCACCGCGTTCCGGAGGTGCTCGGGGACCTTCCCGTCCTCGTCGATGAGGCCCCGGGCCTCCTCTAGCGCCTCCTTGAAGGAGTTGTGCGTGAAGTCGTCGGGGTCGTTCAGGCGCAGCGAGTGGGCCAGGGAGACGTCCTTGTTCTTCGCGTGGATGAACTGGATCACGTCCGGGTGCGAGACGCGCATCACGCCCATCTGGGCGCCGCGGCGCGCGCCGCCCTGCGCGATCGTCTCGCACATCTGGTCGAACGTCCGCATGAACGTGATCGGGCCGGAGGCGATCCCGCCCGTCGAGCCGACGGAGTCGCCGTAGGGGCGGAGCTTCCAGAACGCGTACCCCATGCCGCCGCCGGACTGGAACACCTCTGCCGCCTCCTTGGCGGTCTGGTGGATGTCGGTGATGTCGTCCGCGGGAGAATCGACGAAGCAGGCGGAGAGCTGCTGGAGCTCGTCGCCCGCGTTCATGAGGGTCGGCGAGTTCGGCATGAACGAGAGCGACTCCATCCCGTCGCGGAACCGGTCCGCGGTCGCCTCGACGTGGTCGCGCACGCTCTCGGGCAGCTCGGGGACGACGGTGTCGTACGCGAACTTGTTGACGTTGTGCGCGGTCAGCGTCGTCTCCGCGTCGTCCGCGGCGGTCGTGCCGGCGCCGAACACCTCTTCCGCGAGCTCGTCGCGCCGCGGGTGGTCGGGCTTCAGCTGGTCGGGCGTGACGGTGACCTCGACGCCCTGCTTCTCGGCCTCGAAGACCGCCTCCGCGAGCGCGACGTTGCGCGCGACGCGGTCGAACAGCTCCTCGGGGCTCTCGACGTTCTCGCCGTCCGCGTTCTTCCGGAGGTAGCGCGCGGGCAGGATGTTGTGGTAGGCGTTGGCCGTGAGGCGCTCCTCCATCGTCTCGCCCGTGGTTCGTTTGATCGGCAGTTCGAGTTCGTCGGCGGCGACGCCGTCGCTGCTCATTCGACGGCCACCCCGCTCGGTTGACGTGCGTTCTGGCTCATGTATGGTGTCTACGTACTGTCGCAGCAGGCCCTTCTGTGTTCCGCTCCCGGCCCGGATAGGTGGCTACCTGTTCGATACGATATGTAATTCCCGGTCCGCCTGTCTGACGCCGGATCAGATTACGTTACACTCGCACGTGTTCCGGACACATAAACATGGCCAGAGCGGAGTGAAACTGGTCGTTCTCGTGAGAAACCGACCGACGTGACGGCTCTCCCACCGGAACAAAAGGGGGGTTGATACCTCTCGATTTTGGGCGTCCTGTCCCGTGTTACCGCGATCGCGACCGCCAAACGGCCGACTCCTTCGGTCCGGTTCCGCAGTTTTCACCGGTGTACGTATCAGAATCCAATAACCGCGGACGGGCCCTCTCATTCTCCCCCACAAGCTTATGCCGGACGTGCTCGTGGGGCCGGACATGACCGCTTCGCTCGCCGCGTCGGTGTCGTCGCTGCCGCTTCAGGCCGGGCTCCTCGGGAGTCAGGCGGGACAGCTCCTCGTCGCGCTCGTCGCCGTCGCGCTCGTCATCGTCGTCGGCAAGTTCGTGCTGAAGCTCGCGTGGCGACTGGTCACGATCGGGATCGTCCTCGTCGCCGCGTTCTTCCTGCTGTCGACGGCGGGAGTGATCTGAAAAGACGCCGCGTCCGGGGCTGTCAGAGACCGACCGGGGAACGCCGGCGGGCCGACGCTCCGGCTACTGGAACGCGGTGCCGGGCTCGGCGTCCGCGCGGTCGACGTCCGACCGCTTGAACTGCTTCTCGATCTCCTCGTAGCGCTCCCGCGTCTCGGGGGTGACGCTCGGGTTCACCTCGCCGAGGGCGTCCTCGAAGTGCGCCATCGTCACGCGGACGTTGCCGACGGACTCGCCGACCTCCTCGCGCGGGACGCTCCCGATGAACTCCCGGGAGGCGTTCATCGACGCCTCGCGCGCGACCGCTTCGAGGTCGGCGCCGACGTACCCCTCGGTCTTCCGGGCCAGCGCGTCGAGGTCGACGTCGTCGGCCAGCGGCTTGTTCCGGGTGTGGACCTCCAGGATCTTCCGGCGCGCGTCCTCGTCCGGCACGGGCACGTGCACGTGGCGGTCGAGCCGGCCGGGCCGGAGCAGCGCCGAGTCGATGAGGTCCGGGCGGTTCGTCGTGGCGATGACGACGACGTCCTCCAGCGATTCGAGCCCGTCGAGCTCGGTCAGCAGCTGGGAGACGACGCGCTCGCCGACGCCGGAGTCGCCGGAGTTCTGGCCGCGCTCGCTCGCGATCGAGTCGATCTCGTCGAAGAACACGATCGTCGGCGCGTTCTCGCGGGCCTTGCTGAACACCTCGCGGACGCCCTTCTCGGACTCGCCCACGTACTTGTTCAGCAGCTCCGGCCCCTTGATCGAGATGAAGTTCGACTCGCTCTCGTTGGCGACGGCCTTCGCGAGCAGGGTCTTCCCCGTGCCCGGCGGGCCGTACATCAGGACGCCCTTGGCGGCCTGCATGTCGAGCTCCTCGAACACCTCGGGGTACTCCAGCGGCCACTGGATCGTCTCGCGGAGGCGCTCTTTGGTGTCTTCGAGGCCGCCGACCTGGTCCCAGCTGACGTCCGGGACCTCGACGAACACCTCGCGGAGCGCGGAGGGCTCGATGCCCTTCATCGCCTCCTTGAAGTCCGCCTCGGTGACCTGGATGGAGTTCAGCACGTCGGCGTCGATCTCGTCGCTTTCGAGGTCGAGCTCGGGGCGGATCCGGCGCAGCGCGTGCATCGCGGACTCCTTCGCGAGCGACTCCAGGTCGGCCCCGACGAAGCCGTGGGTGTTCTCCGCGTACTCGTCGAGGTCGATCCCGTCCACGAGCGGCATGTTCCGCGTGTGGACCTGCAGGATCTCCTTGCGCCCGTCGCGGTCGGGGACGCCGACCTCGATCTCGCGGTCGAAGCGCCCGCCGCGCCGGAGCGCGGGGTCGATGGCGTCGACGCGGTTCGTCGCCCCGATGACGACGACCTCGCCGCGGTCTTCGAGCCCGTCCATCAGCGAGAGCAGCTGGGCCACGACGCGCCGTTCGACGTCGCCGCCGGCCTCCTCGCGCTTGGGCGCGATCGAGTCGAGCTCGTCCATGAAGATGATCGAGGGCGCCTCCTCGGAGGCCTCCTCGAAGATCTCGCGGAGCTGCTCCTCGCTCTCGCCGTAGTACTTCGACATGATCTCCGGGCCGGAGATGTTGTGGAAGCTGGCGTCGATCTCGTTGGCGACGGCCTTCGCGATCAGGGTCTTCCCCGTGCCCGGCGGGCCGTGCAGGAGGACGCCCTTCGGCGGGTCGATGCCGAGCCGCTTGAACAGCTCCGGGTGCCGCATCGGCAGCTCGATCATCTCGCGGACCTGTTCGAGCTCGCCGTCGAGCCCGCCGATGTCCTCGTAGGTCACGTCGGGGCCCTCGCTGGCGCCCTCGCCGCTCCCGCTCCGCTCGGCGAGCTCCTCGGCCGGGACCTCGGAGATCTCGATCTCGGTGTCGTCGGTGATGACGACCGTCCCCGACGGGACCGTCGAGGCGACCTTCATCGGCACCGCCTGCGACTGGCCGCCCATCAGGCCGAAGCCCATCGACGTGCGGATCGTCTGTCCCTCGGTCACCGGCTGGCCGGAGAGCTTGTCGCGGATGAACGGGGCGATCTGCCCGCGTACCCGAAGCTGGCTCGGGAAGGCGATCGTGACCGACTCCGCCCGCGAGACGTCGACCGACTCGACCGTCACGCGGTCGTCGATACCGACGTTCGCCTCCTGGCGGAGCCGCCCGTCGATGCGCACGACGCCGGTGCCGTCGTCCTCGGGGTAGCCGGGCCAGACGCGGGCGATCGCGGCCCCGTCCGACCCCTCGACGCGGACGATGTCGCCGCCGGAGAGCCCGAGCTCCTCGGCCGCGACGCGGTCGATCGCCGCGAGGCGGCGACCGGCGTCCTTCTGCTTGAGCGGTCTGACGGTGAGCTTCATCGCTCGCCCTCCGCCGTGTCGCCCTCGGTGGCCTCGTCTCCGTCCGCGCCGCCTTCGACCGTGACGACGCCGTTCGCGACCGCGCTCGACGCGGCCGGGCCCGGCAGTTCGAACTCCGACTCGACCGGCTCGCCATCGCCCTCGACGACGACGATCGCCGTCTCGCCGACCGTGTCGACGCTCACGTTCGCGGCGTCGGCGCCCAGATCGGCGGCGACGATCCACCCGTCCTCGTACTCGAACCGGCGGAGCAGCGGACCGTCGCCGGTCGATCGGGTCTGTTGGTGATTCATGCTAACTACAAGTTAGGCGCGAGGGTATATAAATACGTCGCTAAAAATCGCATGACGTGAGATATCGCGAGCGTATCGGTAGTGTTGCGGTTCGGGCCGCTTTCGGACGGAGACCGGCCGCCGACTTACCCTCGGGTGACGGCGTCCGCCGGACGGTTAGTGTCCGCCGAATGGTCAGCGTCCGCCGAATGGTCAGCGTCTGCCGAATGGTTAGCATCCGCGGGACGTTTATCACCTCCCGCGCGGGACGGCGACCATGCAGCGGGTCACCCACGACGGCCGCGACACCGCGTACCGGGTCTCCGACCGGGGCGGCGACGGCCCGACGGTCTGCTTGGTTCACGGGAGCGGCGGGAGTAAGGACGTCTGGAAGGCGCAGGCGCGCCTGAGCGACCGGTTTCCGGTCGTCGCGCTCGACCTCTCCGGGCACGGCGACAGCGACGACGTCGACGCGCCGCCCGGCCCCGAGACGCTCGACGCGTACGCGGACGACGTCGTCGCCGTCGCAGAGGCGACGAGGGCGACCGTCCTCTGCGGGAACTCGCTCGGCGGCGCCGTGGCGCTGTGGATCGCCTTGGAGCGCGAGCTCCCGCTCGACGGGCTCGTCCTCGCGGGCACGGGCGCGAGGCTCGCGGTCGCCGAGCCGCTGCTGGACGCGCTCGCGACCGACTTCGACCGGGCGATCGACCTGCTCCACGGGCCCGACCGCCTCTTCCACGACGCGCCCCCGGAGTACGCCGAGTTCTCGCGCGCCGGCATGCGCGAGTGCGGCCGCGCGGTCACCGAGCGCGACTTCCGCACCTGCCACGCGTTCGACGTGCGCGACCGGCTCGACGGGGTCGCGGCGCCGTCGCTCGCGGTCGTCGGCGAACACGACGCCCTCACGCCGCCCGAGTACCACGACTACCTCGCGGACCGGATCGGCGACTGCGAGCGCGCGGCGATCGAGGGCGCCGCGCACCTCGCGATGCTCGAACGCCCCGCCGCGTTCAACGCGGCGCTCTCGTCGTTCCTCGGTCGCCGCTCGGAGGGATCCGAGTAGCGGCGCGAGCGGTCGACGATCGATCGGTGACTTCGAAGCCGCGGGTAGCGGGGCGCGAGGGTCGGATCCGGGGGGAACGCCCCGCCGCGAAACGAGTGGATCGGACAGATTGCGGTCGCACGGTACCGCCGACGGTCGATGGGGACGTGATCTGGTCTCGGATGTCGTCGGTACTCACCTCGTGGTCCGTGTTACCATCTACCAATACATAAACCGTTCGCCGCCGGCTCTCCCCCGATGGAGTCCCCGTCCGGGCAGTCGCGCCCGCCGCCGAGACGATCGCGTCCGTTCCCGACGCGTTCCCGGCCGTCGACACGCTTTTGCGACGCCCGGTCGACCGTTCGCCAATGGACGGCGACGACTCGGGACGACGGTCCGTCGGATCGAGCTCGCCTCCCGACGCGGGCGGCTCGGAGCGATCGACCGACGGGGCGGGCGAGCGCGCCCCTCCGAACGGTCCCGAAGACCCCGACATCAACGACCTACTCGCGACGCTCGACGCCCTCAGCGACACCGTCGACGAGGGCCACGAGCGGGAGAAGGTCCGGCAGACGATCTCGCTCGTCGAGCGGATGCCGGGGAGCGCGGCGTTCCGGACCCGGATCACGAAGTACACCTCCCGCGACATGGCCGAGGCGTTCGTGGGGTCGGTCCTCTTCGCGCTCCCCCTGCTCGTCGAGGGCGGCGTCTTCGAGATCGCGGCGTGGTTCACCGCGGTCACCCCAAGCGGCGTCCCCGTCTTCCTGCTCGTGCACGTGGGGTTCGTGCTGGTCATGACCGCCGGGCTACTCTACTTCGCCGACTTCCGGCAGATCGAGATCAGCCATCCGATACTCGGCGTCGTCCCGCGGCGCTACGCCGGGATCCTGCTCGTCTCGCTGTTCACCTCCGTGCTCATGATGCTCCTCTGGGGGCGGCTCCACGAGGGCGACCCCGGCGCGCTCGAACGGCTCTCCCGGGTGGCGGTCGTCTGGGCCGGGGGAGCGTTCGGCGCGAGCCTCGGCGACATCCTCCCGGGGGAGTCCCAGGGCGAGGACATCAACGACCTCGACCTCGATTTCGACCTCGACGACTGACCGTTCCCTCCGTTCCGACCCCCTCTCTGGCCCCCTTTCCACACCTTTTTCGCCGCGGCGACCGTATCCGTCTCCATGTCAGCGCTACGCGACGCGCTCCGGGACCTCCCGGACGCGGTGTTTGCGGACCTGCTCGAATCAGACGACGGGTACGTCCTCGTCGTCGACCTCCCCGGCGCGACCGCGGAGACGACCGAGGTCCTCGCCGAGGACGGTCGGATCGTCATCGAGGGGCGCCGCGACAAGGGAGTCCCCGAGGGGTTCCGCTACGTCAGCGAGGACCGGCCGCTGTTCCTCGACGCGGAGCTCCCGCTCCCGGCCGACGCCGACGGGAGCGGCGCGGACGCCGAGATGGACCGCGGGGTCCTGGAGGTCGAGATCCCGAAGCGGACCGGCGACGTCTCGCGCACCATCCCGGTCGACGACGCCGACGGAGGCGACGCCGACGAGGACGACGGCCCCGCCGACGAGGCCGACGCCTGACGGGTGGTCACGCTGGTCAACCTTCGCGCCTACTGGCGGTTCTTCGTGGTCCTCCGGCAGTTCTCGCCGCTTATCGTCGCCTACTGGCGGGACCGGAAGCGGTTCCTCCTGTTCGGCGGGGGCCGCGACGTCGACGCGGAGACCCAGCGCGAGCGCGCCGCGGTCCTCCTCGACATCCTGCTCACCCTCGGCCCGACGTTCATCAAGCTGGGGCAGATCCTCTCGACGCGCCCCGACATCCTCCCGCCGGCCTACATCGAGGTGCTGGAGGGGCTCCAGGACGACGTGCCGCCGGCGCCGTGGGAGGAGTCGCGGGTCGTCCTCGAAGACGAGTTCGGTCCCGTCGACGAGACGTTCGACGACTTCGACCGCGACCCGATAAGCGGCGCGAGCCTCGGACAGGTGTACACCGCCACCTACGAGGGCAACGACGTCGCCGTGAAGGTGCGCCGGCCCGGGATCGAGTCGCTGGTCGAGGCCGACCTCCGGACGATCCGCTGGTCGATCCCGATCGTCAAGCGGTTCACCGGCAGCGGGCGGGCGTTCTCGCTGGAGAACCTCGCCGACGAGTTCGCGAAGACGATCCGCGAGGAGATGGACTACGAGCGCGAGCGCGAGATGCTCGAAGAGATCCGGGGGAACTTCGCCGACAACGACCGGATCCGGATCCCCACCGCCTACGAGGCGGTCTCCGGCCCCAGAGTGCTCACGATGGAGTACGTGCCGGGCGTGAAGATCAACCGGCTCGACGAGCTCGACGCGGCGGGGTTCGACCGCAACGCCATCGCCGAGACGCTCCAGGAGGTGTACCTGCAGATGATCATCGACGACGGCGTCTTCCACGCCGACCCCCACCCGGGGAACCTCGCCGTCGACGACGACGGCACCGTGATCTTCTACGACTTCGGGATGGCCGGGCGCGTGGACCCGTTCATTCAGGAGAAGATCGTCGAGTTCTACGTCGCCGTCGCCCGGCAGGACATCGACGCCATCCTCGACACGCTGATCGCGATGGGGACCCTCTCGCCCGAGGCGGACCGCGAGGTGATGGGGAACGTGATGGAGCTGGCCATCGCCGACGCCAGCGGCGAGGACATCGAGCAGTACCAGGTGAACCAGATCATCGAGCAGGTGGAGTCGACAATCTACGAGTTCCCCCTCCGGCTCCCGCCCGACCTCGCCTTGGTCCTGCGCGTCGCGACCGTCGTCGAGGGCGTCTGCGTCACCCTCGACCCCGAGTTCGACTTCATCTCGACGGCGACCGAGTACCTCCGCGAGGAGGGGTACTACGAGCAGACCGCCCGCGACCTCGCCGAGGACGCCGGCCGCCAGGTCCAGCGCACGACCGAGGCGCTGTTCACGGTCCCGCCGAAGGCCGATGACTTCCTCGAACGGGCGAACCGCGGCGACCTCCACGTCGACGTCACGATCGAGGACGACTCCAACGTCCTCGACAAGCTCGCGATGCGGATCGCCTACTCGGTGCTGCTCGCGGTCGGCGTCCTCTCCGCGACGATCCTCTACTCGTTCGCGGACGCCTGGCGGCTCGCGGGGATCGTGCTCCTCCTCGCGGTCCCGCTCGCGGTCGCGCTCTACCGCTCGTTCCGGAAGAAGCGCGGCATCCGGGCCACCCCCCAGTTCACCAGACAGGGGATGAAGGAGCGGCGCGACGACTGACCGGGGCCGCCCGCCTCACGTCGTGACGACCTGGATCGGAACGAGCAGGAAACAGAGCGCGCCGAGGCCGAACGTCGCGAGCCCGACGGCGACCCGGGGCCAGCCGAGCCGCTCCTCGTCGGCGGGGTTCGCCGGTCCGTTGAACGCGATCACGAGCGCGAACACCCCCCAGAACGCCCACAGCCCGACCGACTCGTCGAGCCCGAGGCCGCGCCAGAAGTAGAGGTACGCGGCGACGGAGAAGAGCGCGCCGGGCACGAGCGCCGCGATCGTCTCCTGACGCGGCCCGACCATCGCGCGGACGATGTGGCCCCCGTCGAGCTGGCCGACGGGCAGGAGGTTCAGGAGCGTGAAGAACATCCCCACCCAGCCGCCGATCACCACCGGGTGCGCCGTGAGCGTCGGGTCCTCGTACCCCGTCGGCTGGCCGACGAGGGCGGCGATGATGTCGAGCAGCGGGGGGTTGTTGAACCGGATCACGGTCCCGGAGGCGTTCGCGAGCTCCGCGGGGACGCGGATCGGGTCGAGCGAGAGGCCGATCGCGGTGACGACGACGGTGGCGACGAGCCCCGCGATCGGCCCGGCCGCGCCGATGTCGAACAGCACCTTCCGAGAGGGCATCCGCCCGCGCATCCGGATCACCGCCCCGAGCGTGCCGAGCGGGGGGAGGAACGGGATGACGTACGGGAGCGACACGTCGACGCCGTGGTACCGGCCGGCGGCGTAGTGGCCGAGCTCGTGGGTCATCAGGACGCCGAGCACCGCGGCCGTGAACGGCCACGCCCGCAAGGCGGTCAGCGGGTTCGCGGTGATCTCCCCGATCGGGACGTAGTACCAGCCGACGGCGCCGACGAGCAGCGTCGACAGGACCGTCGCCGCGAACATGGCGACGTTGACCCACGGGATCCCGTCCCGGCCGCGGTCGAAGGGCGTCGCGACGACGACGTGGCCGCTCTC
Source organism: Halorubrum rutilum (assembly GCF_042665015.1). Classification (GTDB taxonomy): domain Archaea; phylum Halobacteriota; class Halobacteria; order Halobacteriales; family Haloferacaceae; genus Halorubrum; species Halorubrum rutilum. Next base: position 350,772 of record NZ_JBHTBL010000001.1, read on the forward strand.
GACCGTCTCCACGTCGACGTCGTACCCGGCGTCGCGGAACTGCGGGACCAGCTTCCGCAACAGCGTGCGCTCCGGGATGTACGACTCCCCGACGTACCGGACGCGGCCGTCCTCCCGGCGGACCTCGTCGATCCGGAAGAACGTCCGGAGCGGCTCCGGACGCGGAACGTCGGACGCCTCCGACGGCTCCCCGTCCTCGCGTTCTGGCATCGTCGATCGTAACCGGTCGGCGAGTATAAACCCCGCGTCGACCGCCGCACGCGTCGGTCGACGCGGGCGCCGCGGCGATCGTCGGCGTCAACGCGGGTCTGGAAAACGGCCGACCCCGAACGGCGGGGATCGGGCGGGGTTCGCGGGGAGAAAGCGGGGACGCGCGAGAGCGCGTGGTTTCGTCGGGAACGGGCGGGTTCGACGGTCCTCGTCAGGCGGGCTCGATGCGCCAGGTCGTCGCGCCGGTGTACGACCACTTCTCGACGGTGAGCTCCGTCGCGGAGTCGCGGAGCTTCACCATCAGGGCGCCGATCTCCTTCGGCGAGAGGTCCACGTCGTCGGCGATGAACTTCCCCTTGAAGTACATCTCGCCGTCCTGGGCGCGGTCGAGCAGGTACCGCTTCAGCCGCTCTTCCTTGCTGAGGTCGTCGGTGGAGTCCGCGTTCGCGGAGGGGTTCGCAGTCGCGCTCATGGTACACTCCCCGCTTGTCCCCGGAGGGTGTTATAAAGGTGAGACCGTTGGACGGTGTTCAGCGACTTTTGCGGCGTTTCAGACCGACCGCGGCGGCTAAAACGTGTCTGACGAACCGTTTAAAACTGTTTCAGAATGACGTAGACATTTTATAATACGATCAGAACCGTTCAAACGCTTCCGTTACCGCAGGGGCCTCCTGGTCTCGGCGAACGGGTCGTGCTCGGTCTCGCCAGCAAATGTTACCGGCAGATCCGCGACCGAGGCCGGCCCTCGTCCGGTGCGCGCGGCGGCCCCGGCCGGAGCTCTCGGCCGCGGACGCCGCCGCCCGGAGAGCGAGCGCCCGTCAGTCGCGCCGGTGAACCCAGAACTCCTCGGCCTCGGTCGCCTCCTTCTTGAAGATCGGCACCTCGTCTTTCAGCCGGTCGATCCCGTCCTCGACGGTCCGGAACGCCTCGCGCCGGTGTCCCGCGAGGACGACGACGAAGACGATGTCCTCGCCCGCCTCGATCACGCCCGTCCGGTGGTGCATCCGGACGTCGAACACGCCGTCGCGCTCGGTCAGCTCCGACGCGATCGCGTCCATGCGCTCCGCGGCGACGCCCTCGTACTTCTCGAAGGCCAGGTGGGTGGTGCGGTCGTCGCCGGGGGCGTCACGCGCCCGGACCCGGCCGGTGAACGTCGCCACGGCACCCGCGCGGTCCGCGTCCGCGGACGCCTCGACCCGCCGCACGAGCGTCTCGCGCGTGATCCACGGTTCGGCGGCGTCGAGGTCGGCGACGAGGCGATCGAGGTCGACTCCCTCCGGCCCGTCCGCCGCGGCGATCACCGTCCCGGGCACGTCCTCCGGGTCCGCGTCCGCTCCGAGCAGGACCGTCGGCACCCGCAGCCGGGAGTCCCCGACGGCGACGAGGTAGTCGTGGTCGGGAGCGAACCCGTCCAGGAGGTCGTCGAGGCCGTCGACCCGCCCACGCCCCGTCCACTCGCCGCTCGCCGCGAGCGTCACCTCGGCGTCGGCGTCGGTCCGGTCCGCCGGGGACTCGACCGCGACGCCGCCGTCGGTTGCCTCGTCGCTCTCGTCGGCTCCGTCGAGAACGCCGCGCTCGCCGCCGGCCCCGTTCACCACGGCGGTTCGGCCGTCGAGTCGGTCGACGAGCGCCGCCGCCAGGTCCGCCGCGCCGGGGCCCGCGATCGCTATCGGTTGCATACCCGAGAGCGGGGTGCGAGCGGCTTAGGCGTTTCCCGGCCGCGGTCGCCGATCGCGACGATCGGGCTGCTCGCCCGCGAGGCTGACGCCCGGACCCGGTCGCGTCCGGGCTTGATAATCCTTAAGAGCGAGACAGGGGTATGCGACGGTAATGAGAGTCGTCGTTTCTATCGGCGGGAGCGTGCTCGCGCCCGATCTCGACCCCGACCGGGTGGCCGCGTACGCCGAGGCGATCGAACGGATCGCCGCCGACGGCTGCGAGGCCGGCGTCGTCGTCGGCGGCGGCGGCGTCGCCCGTGACTACATCGGGACGGCGCGCGACCTCGGCGCCAACGAGGTCGAGCTCGACCAGCTCGGCATCGGGACCACCCGACTCAACGCCCGCCTCCTGATCGCCGCGCTCGACGGCCGCGCGAACCTCTCGCCGGCGACGGGCTACGACGAGGCGGCCGCGGCCCTCCGGCGCGGCGAGGTGTCGGTGATGGGCGGCGTCACCCCCGGTCAGACGACAGACGCCGTCGCCGCCGCGTTCGCCGAGTCCGTCGACGCCGACCTGCTCGTGTACGCGACGAGCGCGAACGGCGTCTACGACGCCGACCCCAACGCCGACCCGGACGCGACCCAGTTCGGCTCGATGTCGCCGGCGGAGCTCGTCGACGTCGTGCTCCCGATGAGCCGCGACGCCGGCGCCTCGGCCCCCGTGGACCTGCTCGCGGCCAAGCTGATCGACCGGGCGGGGATCCGCTCCGTCGTCCTCGACGGGACGGACCCGGAGGCCGTCGTCGACGCCGTGCTCCGCGGCGACCACACCGGGACCGACGTGGTCCCGATCGGCAGCGACGAGCCGACCTACTGGACGGGGGCGAGCGACGCGTGAGCGGCGACGACTCCCCGCACATCCTCTCCGAGGGAGGAGGGGACGCGGTCGGCGCCGCGGCGGCGGACGCGGCCCCGGAAGGCGCCGACGACGGCGACGGACGAGCGGCCGAGCGCGCCGGCGACTACCGCGCCTTCTGGGCCGACGTCGTCGCCGACGAGGTCGAGGCCCGCGACCCGGACGATCCGATCGTGATCAAGGGCGGCGTCTCCCCCTCGGGCGTCGCGCACCTCGGCAACTTCAACGAGATCATGCGCGGCTACTTCGTCGCCGCCGTGCTCCGCGAGCGCGGCCACGAGGTCCGGCAGGTGTTCACCTCCGACGACAAGGACCCCCTCCGCAAGCTCCCCCGGAAGCTGGCGAACGCCGACGGCGAGATCGTCGGCCTCGGCGAGGTCGACGCCGGCGCGCTGGGCCGTAACCTCGGGAAGCCGTACACCGCGATCCCGGACCCGTTCGGCGAGCGCGAGTCGTACGCGGCCCACTTCGCCGCCCTGTTGAAGGCGGACGCCGACCGGCTGGGCGTCCCGGTCGAGATGATATCGAACACCGAGCTGTACGCCGACGGCGACTTCGACGCCGTGACCCGGACGGTGCTCTCCGACCTGGACGGCGTCCGCGAGGTGCTCTCGGAGTATCAGGACAAGGTCGACGACGAGTACGTCCCGTTCAACCCGATCTGTTCGGAGTGCGGGAAGGTCACGGAGACGGTGACCGCGGTCGACCTCGACGCGGAGACCGTCGACTACGTCTGCACCGACATGGAAGTCGGCGACGAGGTCGTCGACGGGTGCGGCCACGAGGGGACCGCCACGTTCCGCGAGGGGAAGCTCCCGTGGCGCCTGGAGTGGCCGGGCCAGTGGGAGGTGCTCGGCGTTGACTTCGAGCCGTTCGGCAAGGACCACGCGGAGGGGTCGTGGCCCTCCGGCGTCGACGTCGCGCGCAACGTCCTCGGGATCGAGCCGCCGGTTCCGATGGTGTACGAGTGGTTCACGCTCAACGGGGAGCCGCTCTCCTCGTCGGCCGGGAACCTCGTCACCGTCCCGGAACTGCTCGACCTCCTCGAACCCGAGGTGCTCCGCTACTTCTTCGCGCTCCACCCGAAGAAGGCACGCGACCTGGACATCGAGCGGCTTGACCAGCTCGTCGACCGGTTCGACCGCTTCGAGCGCGCCTACTTCGGCGAGGTCGACGACGAGGACCTGACCGCCTTCGCCGAGCGCGCCTACCCGTTCGTCGTCGGTCGCGCCGACGACCCGCCGACCGAGAAGCCCGTCCGGCTCCCGTACACGTTCGCGGCCGTCCTCGGGATGGTCGACGACCTCGACTTCCGGGAGCGGCTCGCCCGCGACGAGGGACACATCCCGGCGGACGCCTCCGACGAGGTCGTCGCGGCCGCGCTCGCCCGCGTCGAGAAGGCGCGCAACTGGGCCGAGCGCACCGGCAACGAGTACGACTACAGACTTCAGACCGACCTGCCGGACGCCGAGTTCGACGACGACGTGGCCGCCGCGCTCGACGACCTCGCCGACTTCGTCGCCGCGGGCCACGACGGCGACGCGATCCAGGCGGAGATGTACGAGACGGCGCGGGCCCACGACGTCGACGTCGGCGACTTCTTCGCGGCCGGCTACCGCCTCTTCTTCGACGACACCCAGGGGCCGCGGCTCGGGGAGTTTCTCGGCGAACTGGAGCGCGACTACGTCGTGGCGCGGCTCCGCCGCGAGGCGTAGATGACCGAGGACTACTCGCTCGACGAGTTCGCCGGGGGCGACGCGGACGGAGGGGCGGAGTCGTCCCCCGGCGACGACGAACGCGAAACGGGCGGCGGCAGCGTCGACGCGGACGATGTCGACGCGGACGGAGAAGCGACGGCCGACGCCGACCCAGCGACCCCGACCGCGACGTGGACGACCGACGGCGCCGCCTGCGACCGGTGCGGCGAGTCGGTCGCGCGGCGCTGGTTCGACGACGGCGCCCTCGTCTGTCCCGCCTGCAAGGAGTGGTGACGCGGTCAGATTTAAGACGGCCCGCGCTATCGTTACTTACGACTGAGATAGTCTGAGGTTTACAGACACCATTATGAAATTTTCTCTGGACCGGATCTACGACCGCTCGCCGCGGGGGCTGGCGGTCGGCTTCCTCTGTGCGGGGTCGGTGCTCGTCCTCGCGGTCGACGTGGCGGTCGCCGTCGCCGCCGGCGACGCGGCCGCGTGGACGCCCGCCCGCCTCGCGGGCGGCTGGGCGGTCGTCGGCGTCTCCTCGCTGTTCCTCTACGGCGCGTTGACGTACCACCGCCGCCGCGCCGAGGCGGCCCGTCGGGAGCTGGAGACCTCGAACCAGCAGCTTCAGGTGTTGAGTCGGGTGTTCCGGCACAACGTCCGCAACGACCTCAACGTCATCCGGGGATACGCGGACCTGCTCGGCGAGCGCGTCGACGACGACCGGAGCCGGGCGCTCCTGGAGACGATCCGGGAGACGACCGACGACGTGGTCGAGATAAGCGAGAAGCTGCGCGTCATCGAGGAGTCCTCGCCCGAGGCGCCCGCGGAGCGGATCGACCTGGTCGAGGCGGCCCGCGAGGCGGCCGCGGACGTCGACGACTCGGACGTGGCGGTGCGGATGGAGACGCCCGAGGAGGCGTGGATCCGCGCCGACCGCTCCGTGGAGTACCCGATCCGCGAGGTGTTCGAGAACGCGGTCACGCACAACGACGCGTCGACGCGACGAGTCGAGGCGCGGATCGAGGAGAACGGGACGACCACCTGCCTAGAGGTCAGCGACAACGGTCCGGGGATCCCCGAGGACGAGCGCGCGGTGCTGCGCGCGGAGCGAGAGACCCCCCTCTCGCACGCGAGCAGCATCGGGCTCTGGCTCGTCAAGTGGATGTGCGAGACCCAAGGGGGGACCGTCGGGTTCGAGGCGACGGACGACGGGACCACGGTCCGGCTCCGCTTCGAGTCCGCGGCGGCCGCGGACCGGCCGGCGGCGGATCGGGCGGGAGCCGGGCCGGCGGCGGAGTCGGAGAGCGTCGAGAACCGGTAGGCTGACGCCGAAGAGGTGCCCGGGGCGCGAGGGCGCTCCGGTCAGTCGAGCTCGGTGATCGTCACCGCGTACACCGCCCCGCAGTTGCCGCATTCGACGTGGACGCCGCGGCTCGTTTCCCCGCGCGTGAACTCGGAGATCTCCTCCGAGCACGAGCATTCGAACTGAACTCTCATTGTTCCGGTTACGGCGTTCCGGTATTTAAAATACGGCGTCTCGGAATCGATCGCGAGAACCGGACGAGAGCGTCCACCGGCGCCCTCCGCGGCGATCGGAGCGACGACCCTCCTCGCGGCAATCGCAGCGACCGCGGCGACGCGCTCAGTCGTCCTCGACGATCACTTCGACGGGGCCGTCCCCGTCTTCGTCCGCGTCGGCGTCGCCGGCGTCATCGCCGACGGACTGGCTCTGCTGATAGTAGAGCCCGCCGGCGACCGCGAGGACGACCCACGACCGCCAGTTGGCGAGGTTCAGGGTGTAGCCGATGCCGAACGGCTTCTCCACTAGCATCCCCTTGCCGGGCTGCCAGTACGAGGACAGCAGCCGGCCGAGGCTCGGCCGCTCGAAGTTGTACGGGATCCCGAGTATCTCTCCCGAAGACGGTTTGTCTGCCATACCGGGACATCGCCCGCCGGGGATATAAATCGTGGCGGGACCGCGGCCCGGTCGCGGGGTCACCGCCGCCGCCTCCGGTCGCCGGTCAGCGGTACCGCCCGCGTCCCTCGACCTCGCGCAGCCGGTCGAGCACCTCGCCGTCGCCCGCCTCGGCGTAGCCGGCCTCGAACGCCTCGATCGGCGGGTCCGGGTCGCTCGCCGTCGCGCGGACGGACCCCTCGAACACGTGGAGGTCCATCGCGTGGTCCTCGACGTGGCCGGTGTGGTAGGCGAGCCCGAAGTCGATGAGCGTCGCCCGCCCGTCCCCGCCTTCACCGCCCTCGATCCGGACGTTTCGCGTCGTCGGGTCGCCGTGCACGATCCCCGCTCCGTGGAGCCGCGCGAGGTGGCGGCCGACGGCGGCCGTCCACCGCTCGTCGAGGGCGGCGGCGAGGTCGCGGTCGCCGACGTGCTGCAGTGTCAGCGTCGCCGCCGGCACGTCGACGTCGTACACCAGCGGGGTCGGGACGCCGGCCCGCCGCGCCTCGCTCGTCAGGCGCGCCTCGGCGACGGTCCGGTCCCGTCGGAGCGCGCGGTCAAGCTCGGGATGGCGGTACCGCTTGGGGATCCGGCGCTTGATCACGCGGCGGCCCTCGTTCCCGATGGCGTTCCCGTCGTCGGGCGCCGCGATCTCCACGGTCGCCTCCGCGCCCCGCCGGTCGGCGTCGCCGCCACTATCACCCGCCGACCTTTCGCCCTCGCGCTCTCGATCTCCCCGCCCGCGGGCGACCGACGCGTCGCCCTCGCGCCAAGTCACGGGCACCTGATCCGGCCGGAAGTCCGGGTCGATGGCGGAATCGGGGATCGACACCGTGTCGCCGGCCGCGGCCATCTTCGCGCCCAACACGGCGATCATCCCCGCGTTGTCGCGGAGGAACCGCGGCTCCGGCGCGTGGAAGTCGGCGCCGCGGGCCGCGCACATCGTCCCCAGCATCTCGCGGAGCCGGTCGTTCTGCGCGACGCCCCCGCCGAGCACGAGCTCGTCCGCGCCGGTCAGCGAGAGCGCCCGCTCGGACACCTCCGTCAGCATCGCGAAGGCGTGCTCCTGCAGCGAGAGGCAGATCTCTCCGACGGGCACGCCGTCGTCGTACGCGTGGTTGGCGGCGGAGCTGATCCCCGAGAAGGAGAAGTCCATCCCCTTGACGACGTACGGGAGGTCCACCAGATCGGCGTCCGGGTCGCGCTCGGCGGCCGCCTCCGCGGCCGCGGCCTCGACCTTCGGCCCCCCGGGGTGGTCCCAGCCGACGTGGCGCGTGAACTTGTCGATCGCGTTGCCGACGCCGGCGTCCATCGTCTCGCCGAGCACGCGGTAGCGACCGTCGTGGTGGCCGAGCAGGTGCGCGTTCGCCCCCGAGGCGTTCAGACACACCGGGTTCTCGAAGCCCGACCGGTGGCGACCGATCTCTAAGTGCGCCACCATGTGGTTGACGCCGACGAGGGGGACATCGAGCGTCCCCGCGAGCGCCCGCGCCGCCGTGCCGACGGTCCGGAGACAGGGGCCGAGCCCCGGCCCCTTCGAGAAGGCGACCGCGTCGACCGCGTCCGGGCCGTGCGCTTCCTCGGCCGCCGTCAGGACCGCGTCGACGACCTCGGGGACCGCCTCTGACATGTGTTCGGCGGCCTCGCGCGGGTGAATCCCGCCGCTGTCCGGCTCGTACGGGTCGGATTCGATGAGAACGGAGTCGGTCTCGGCGTCGTACAGCGCGGCGCTGGCGCACCACGCGGTCCCCTCGATGCCGAGAACGCGCATCCGGCGCGGCGTTACGCCTCTTCGGCGTCCGCGTCGGCCTCGTCGCCGATCTTGTTGCGGTCGAGCATGTGGTCCTGTTCGACGTCGAGCGCGTCCTCGGCGGTGTCGTACGCCTTCGCGTAGCCGACCGTCTTGCGCATGCCGAACTTCGTGTTCAGCTCGTGGACGACGACCTCCTCGGAGGCCTTGTCCAGCTTGGCCGCGAGCGAGTCGCGGACCGAGAGGCGGGAGGGCGTCGCCTCCTCGTGAGTCGTCTCGAATCGGATGTCCGTGCGGTGCAACATCGGGTTCTCCTCCTCGGAGATGATATCGACGTCCATGGTTCAGTTAGGCGTATATCCCCCCGAAAGCTGTAAAAGGATTTCGAAGCGGGGGTGACGCCGCCGAACTGCTCGCTGACCGTCGACTAATAGCCCTTTCTATATCAGGGTTCACTTCTTTGGGCCATGAGATTAATTACCATACAGATGCCCGACGACTACCAATTCGACCCGACCGACCGCTCGGAGTACGACCTCGTCCGGGCAGGGACCGTCATCGTCCCCTTGTCGCCGCTCCGCAAGGCCCGGGTCTGCGGCGCCGTCGCGCTTCTGGCTTCGTTCGCGGCACCGCTCGCCGCGACGCTGCCCGTGGCGGTCCGTGAGGCGGTGTTCACGAGGCCGCCAGTCACGACGCCGCTCGGCGTCGCGGCGGTCGTCTTGGTCGGGGCCGTCGCGGCCGGCGGGGCCGGCCTCGGCCTCGTCGCGCTCCAGCGCCACCTCGCGCGCGGCCCCGACCCGACCGGCGACGCCGTCTGGTCGGTCCTCGCCGTCGAGGACGTGCTCACGGGAATCGGGTTCGTCACCGGCGGCCTCGGCGTCGCCGTCGGCCTCTCGCTGCTGACGAGCGGTCACTGGGGTGTCGACGCGCTCGGCGGCCTCCGGCGTACCGGGATCGAACCGTACGCCTCGGTCTTGACGGTCCCGGTCACGCCCCGGCTGGCGACCGCGGTAGCGCTGGGGACCGGTCTCGCCGTCTTCGCGGCGACCGCCGTCGTCGACGGCGAATGATCCGATTGCTCGGCTCGTTCACTCCGCGTTCTCCCCGTCGAAGCTCTCGGGGTTGACGCCCAAAATCTCGTACGCGGCCGCGGTGTCGCCGTCGAGCCCCTCGAACAGCTCTCGGGCCTCCGCGCGCGACGTCGGCGTGACCGCGACGCGAACCATCCCCTCGCCCGGCTGGCCGTAGACGACGCTCGCGCCGTCGGGCGCCGCGAGTATCGCCGGCAGGGCGGCCAGGTCCTCCTCTCCGGTCACCTCGATGATGACCGGGTCGGCGGCGGAGAGCGCCTCGCCCAGCGCCGCGAGGAGTTCCGCCGACAGCGACGCGGCGGGGTTCTCGACGCGCACGCGGCGGTCCTCGGCGGCCGCGAGCGCGGACTCGATCTCCGCGTCGACCGCCTCGCGCTCGGTCTTGCCGTCGATCAGCGCGACGTCGGGGACGCGGCCCGCCTCTCGCAGGTGGTACGTCACCACGTCGCCCACCGCGACGATCGGAGCGTCGGGCGCGTCCCGCTCGGCGCGGGTCTCGGCCGCGGCCGCGAGCAGCTCGTCGGCGTCGGTCGTCACCGGGCCGAGCGGCTCCTTGAACGCGTCGCGCATGGCGTCCGGGAGCGTGAGCATGGGTGGTAGTGTCGAAGTGTGAAAGGCGTCGGCGTCGCTACCGGACCTTCAGCGCGTACGACCCGGCCTTCGTGACGTTCATCTCCTCGGCGATCTGGCTCTCCTCGGGCTTCGTGATGATGACGTAGCCCGCCCAGTCCTCCGTCAGCGACGACGACCCGCAGTGCTCGCAGGTCTGCGAGTCGGGGTCGTTGACGTGGTGACACTCACGGCAGGCGAGGCGGTCCTCGGCCATCAGTCGGCCTCCTCACCGGTCTGTTCGCGGTGGAGCCGCTTCCCCTCCAGCCACTCGTGTTTCCCGAGCCCCGGCTGCTTCGCCGTGAGCCCGATCTTCGAGTCGCGGGGGTTGCGCTCGTCGATGCTCTTCGTCACGACGCGGACCCGGACGGCGTCGTCGACGCCGAGGGTCTTGTCGGAGTCAGAGGAGGCGAGCTGCTGGTTCGCCCCGTCGAACGTGAGGTACTCGTCGGTGATCTGCGAGACGTGGAGCAGGCCGTCCACCGGCCCGATCCCGACGAAGGCGCCGAACTCGACGGTCTCGACGACCGTCCCGTCGGCGACCTCCTGCATGTCGGGGTCGTACGTCAGCGCGTCGAACTCGGCCTCGTAGTAGACGCCGGGGCGGTTGTGTAACACCGCGCCGTCGCCGATGTCGTGGACCTCGATGACGCTCACGACGCTGCCGACGTCCTCGTCCATTCGTCCTTCCAGTTTGTCCTGCAGCAGGGCTTTCACCCGCTCGTCGGTGACGTCCGCCAGGTGTTTCGGCGGCACCTCGACCGTATCCTTGAGTCGAACTCGTTTGTACATGATTGGTTGTCCGCGTCCGCTAGGGTTCCGTTATCGCCAGTGCGTTCCGACCCCTTAAACCGATTACTGGTGCGCCCGCCTCCAGCACCCGGTTCGCCAGCGGTCGATCGTTGGTGACGACGCCGTCGACCCGGCCCTCGGCGACCAGCTCGACCAGCGCGTCGTCGGCGTACGATTCGTCCGTCGCCACCGCCTCCGCCCGCGCCGCGAGGTCCGCGCCCACGCTCGCCGCGGTCGCCGCCTCGCCGTTCCCGCCCTGCAGCCGGTCGAGCTCCGAGACGACCGCCGTCGGGACGACCGCCTCGTACGCGCCGAGGAGCCGGTCGAGCTCCTCGAACAGCCGCAGGTCCGCCTCAACCGGCGCCATCAGCGCGCTCGCGTCGAGCGCGACGACCGGGGCGCCGTCGCCCCCGAACTCCGCGTCGGGGTCGCCGCCCGCGTCGATCGTCTCGCGGCCGTCCGCGCGGGCGTCGTCGGTCACGCTACGAGAGCGTCCCGACGCCGATGAGCCGCCAGCGCGCGCCGACGCGCCGGTTGATCGCGATCTGCGCGCCCGCCTCGGCGCAGACCGGCCGCTTGAGGCTCACCTCGCACTCGCCGTCGCGCGCGCTCGTCACCGCGCCGACCGTCGTCGCGGTGCCGACCGTGAGCATCAGGGGCTCGCCGGTGCTGATCTCCTCGATGTCGCTCTCGCCGCTCTCGTCGTCCTCCTTCCCGACGACGCGGTCGAGGAGGTCGACCTGCATCTCGAACTCGTTGCGCGTCGGCGGGAGCGTGCCGGGCTCGCCGGCGACCTGGCCGGCGAGCGCGTCGCCCTTCGTCAGGCTCGGGTCGAGCCCGGTGCCGACGCCGAGCAGTCCGCCCGGTCGGGCGCTCTCGACGTCGTTGCTGCCGGCCTGCAGCGAGCGGACCGTCGTTTCGAGGGGCCGCCACTCCGTCTGGCCCCCCTCGTCGACCTCGCGGCCGGGGCGGATCTCCAGGCCGTCGCCGACCGAGAGCTCGCCGCTGACGAGCGAGCCGCCGACGACGCCGCCCTTGAGGTCCGCCGCGGTCGCGCCCGGGCGGTTGATGTCGAACGAGCGCGCCGCGTACATCCGGGCGCTCTCGCCGGGGTCGCGGTCCGGCGTCGGGATCTCGGACTCGATCGCGTCGATGAGCAGGTCCATGTTGACCTCCTGCTGGGCCGAGACGGGGACGATCGGCGCGTCCTCCGCGACGGTGCCCTCGACGAACTCCCGGATCTGCTCGTAGTTGTCGACGGCGCGGTCGCGGTCGACCAGGTCGACCTTGTTCTGCGCGACGACGATGTTCTCGATCCCGATCAGGTCGAGCGCCATCAGGTGCTCCTCCGTCTGCGCCTGCGGGACGTCCTCGGTCGCGCTCACGACCAGCACGGCGCCGTCCATGATCGAGGCGCCCGAGAGCATCGTCGCCATCAGCGTCTCGTGGCCGGGCGCGTCGACGAACGAGACCGTCCGGATCGGCTCGCTCGCGGAGCCGTCCGCGCACTCCTCGTCGACGGTGTAACACTCGGGCGCGTCGACGCCGGGGCAGCGCCGGAACGTCGCGTCCGCGTACCCCAGCCGGATCGAGATGCCGCGCTTCATTTCCTCGCTGTGCTGGTCGGTCCACGAGCCGGACAACGCCTGCACGAGCGTCGTCTTCCCGTGGTCGACGTGACCGACGAGACCGATGTTCACCTCCGGTTGTGTGTTGGCTTCAGTCACTGTTGAACCTCCTAACGGAGTAGTCTTACCGGAAATTCGCCCCGTGCGAGTGATAAAGTTGCTGTTATAGTGGCGGCAGCGTCCTCAGGTGGCACGGCCGAGTCCGACGACGCGATGCCGATACCCGGGCGCGACGGCGACGATAGCCTATAAATAAGCGTGCGGTGCGGTGGCGCGTGCCTGCGAGGCCGCCTCGCGGCCGAGCAGCACGCGCGAGGGAGTCGGCCACTCGGAGCGAAGCGAAGAGTGGCCGACGAGGCTGGGGAGGTGGGAGGTGCGGTCGCTGTGGGGGTGGGACTCAAAGGGGCGGCCGCGAGGACGACGGCGCGGGAAGCAAGGACCGCAGGGAGCGAGCACCGCGAGCGACTGAGGACCGCAGCGACCGCACCGAGTCCTCGCGGCCGGGGCTTTGAAGGTGTTCACCGCCGCTCCACAGTCACCCGTTTATAACCGAGCGGCCGGGGCTTTGGAGGTGTTCACCACCGGCCCGGAGTTATCCGCTTATAAACGTCGTCAGCTCCGTATTCGTCCGACGCCGATTTACGCCTCACGCGCAAACTCACGCGCATACATGGGATACGCGTGCCCCATCTGCGAGACCCCGCAGCGCGACGGCGAACACCTCGCGCACCACCTCGCGTTCACGGCGATGCTCCACGGCGACGACCACGAGGCGTGGCTCGACGAGCACATTTCCGACTGGAACGACCGTGACCCCGACGGGCTCGCGGCCGAGGTGACGCCGCACGCCGAGACGGCCGAGTACCACGAGGTGTTCGAGGACACCGTCGACCGCGGGCGACCGGACGTCGACCTCGGGGACCACGACCACGCGGGGCACGGTCACGGCGGAGACCACGTCGCTCCCGGCGGTCGCGGCGCTCCCGGCGCGTCCGGCCCGGTCGACGAGTCGAGCGCGACCGATCCGGAGACCGAGGCCGCGCTGCGCGAGGCCCGCGAGCTGACGCGGAAGATGTTCGAGGAGGACGGAGAGGGCGACGCCACCGGAAGCGACGCCGCCGATGCCGAGGACGGCAACGACGCCACCACCGACGCCGACCCGTCCGCGTAACGGAACGCCCTTTCCGGTCGACGCCGAACCCGAGGTATGCACACCAGAGGGACGTTCGCTCCGGAGACCCGCGCCGACGCGCTCGAACGCTACGAGGAGGTCGGGCCGGTCGCGCAGGTCGTCGTCCGCGAGGCGACGAAGGCGATGGCGTTCGACGCCGACGAGTACGACGAGCGCGTCACCCCCGAAGTGGTCCGGACCGCGCGCGACGCGACCTTCGCCGAGCTGCTCGCGGTCCACGTCGGCGACGAGGCCGAGTTCGACGCGTGGCTCGCCGACAGCGAGTTCGACGCGGACGACGTCGTCCGGATCGGCTCCGACAACGTCGACAACCTCGTCTGGCACCCGATCCCGTTCGCCGACACCGTGATCGCGGCGACGTTCCAAGACGAGCCCGACGCGGCCGCCAGCACCCTCCGCCGGAACGCCTTCGGGCGCGTCTACCGCGAGGAGTTCTACGAGTCCGGTCGGTAATTCCCTCGGCGCTACCCTTCCGGCGCCGTCGCTCGGTGTCGGAGCAGGGCAGAATAAAAGACGAAACGAGACGGAGAGCGGCGCTTACGCGAGCTCGTTGATGTTCCCGGAAATCGGGGATTTCCGGGCGCTCGAAAAGCTCGCCTAGGCGAGCTTTTCGATGTTCTCGACGACGGCGTCGGCGAACTCGCTGGTGGCGAGCTTCTCGCCGCCCTCGATCTGGCGGTGGAGGTCGTAGGTGACCTTCCCGGAGGCGATGGTCTCCTCGACGGCCTCGCGTACGAGGTCGGCGGCGTCGGACCAGCCGAGGTAGTCGAGCATCTCGCGGCCCGAGAGGATCATCGCGGTGGGGTTCACCTTGTCCTCGCCGGCGTACTTGGGCGCGGAGCCGTGGACGGGCTCGGCGAGACAGCGACCGTGGCCCCGATTAATTCCCGGCGCGATGCCGAGGCCGCCGATCTGCGCGCCGGCGGCGTCGGACATGTAGTCGCCGTTGAGGTTCATCGTCGCGATGACGGAGTACTCGTCGGTGCGGGTCAGCAGCTGCTGGAGCATGTTGTCCGCGATGCGGTCCTTGACGACGAGGGCGCCCTCGGGCCGCTCGCCGTCGTGCTCCTCCCAGAGCTGGTCCTCGGTGATGACGTCGTCGCCGTACTCCTCCTCGGCGACCTCGTACCCCCAGTCGCGGAACGCGCCCTCGGTGAACTTCATAATGTTGCCCTTGTGAACGAGCGTAACCGAGTCGCGATCGTTCGCGAGCGCGTAGTCGATCGCCTCGCGGATGAGACGCTTCGAGCCGAACTCGGAGATGGGCTTGACGCCGATCCCGACCGGGCCGTCGTGGATGACGTCGGCCACGTCCATGTCCTCTTCGAGGAAGTCGCGCACCCGCTCGGACCCCTCGCTGCCGGCCTCCCACTCGATGCCGGCGTAGACATCCTCGGTGTTCTCTCGGAACGTGACCATGTCCATCTCGCCCGGGTTCTTGACGGGCGAGGGGACGCCGTCGATGTAGTAGGTGGGGCGGACGTTCGCGAACAGGTCGAGCGTCTTCCGGAGCGCGACGTTCAGCGAGCGGAAGCCGGCGCCGACGGGGGTCGTCAGCGGGCCCTTGATCGCGACGCGGTGGTCGCGGATGGCCGAGACGGTGTCGTCGGGGAGGTTCTCGCCGTACATCTCGCGGGCGCTGGCGCCGGCGTAGACGCGCATCCAGGCGATGGAGCGGCCGGTCGCCTCCGCGGCCGCGTCGAGGACCTGCTGTGCCGCCGGTCCGACGTCGGTGCCGATCCCGTCGCCGTGGATGATCGGGATGACGGGGTTCGACGGGACGTTCAGCTCGCCGGTCTCCTCGTCGGCGAGCGTGATCGCCTCGCCGTCGTCGGGGACGTCGACCTTATCGTAGCTCATGAACGTCCGTGGATTCTTGTGGCCCCCTAAAGTGCCTGCCGTTTTCGGCGGGAGCGGCGCGCTCGCAGGTGTTGCCGGTTTTCGGGCTCAGGCCGGCTCCACGTCCACGTCGAACATCGACCGCCACCGGTACCGCCGACCGCCCCAGACGAACGTCCGCCGCGCGAGGGCGTACGCGAGGAAGACCGGCGAGACGATCACCGAGGGCCCGGCGAGCAGGAACGTCGCCCGCCGGACTCCGAACCGCGCGTACGCCGCCCCCGCGAGCGCCGTGACGAGCGCCACGCCCGCGACCGGCGCGAGCAGGCACAGCGACGCGAGGGCGACCGAGAGGACGACGTTGACCGCGGTCGCCGGCGGCGCGTGGCGCCGCGTGATCTGGAAGAAGCGGACGAACCGCTCCAGCGACTCCCGCGGCGACCCGCCCGCCGCGACGGTCCGAGTCCGGTCGGCGGCGCTCACGTCGAGGTGCGCCGAGAGCGTCCCGTCGTCGCTGACGGTCCGGCGGAGGTCGGCGAGGAAGGCGTCCTCGTCGAGGTCGTCGCGCTCGAAGACGACCGCGCCGCCCCACGCGATCCCGCCCCGGGAGACCGGCAGCGTCCCGCCGATGACGTACGCCGGCTCGAAGAACCGGCCGAGCGGGTCGGCCCCGACGAACACGGGGACCTCCGTGGTCGGCCCCCGTCGGTCGTAGTCGGCGTTGAGCGCCGCGAGCCACCCCGGCGGGTGCCGGAAGTCGTCGTCGGTCCAGACGATCCGGTCGCGCTCGGCGGCCTCCATCCCGGCCGCGATCGCGTTCGCCTTGCCGGAACAGCCCTCGGGCTCCCCGGCGACGACGACGCGGACGCCGTCGGGGAGGCCGTCGCCGTCTCCCTCAACACTGGCCTCGTCGCCTCCCTCGACACCGCCCCTACCCTCTCGACGCCGAGCCACCGGGTCGTCGCCGGTGTCACAGATCACCAGCAGCTCGTCGCTCCCGTCGAGCTGGGCGGCCACCTCGGAGCACGCCTCGGTCCAGCGCACCGTCGGGAGGAGCACCGATGTCGGCGGATGGGTTCGCTCGCTGTCCGTCACGCCCGCCGGTTCGAGGCGCGGAGCAATAAGTAGGCGGCCGCCCGTCGGCCGTCCCGGACGCGGCCACCGTTCCGGACCTCACCCCGACCGACACGCCCGCGTCCCGAGCTCTCGGACCCGGGTCTCCCCGCCCTCCGTGACGTCGGTTTCAACCGTCTCGACGGTCACCGACGCGACCGCCTCGCCCGCGGGCCCCGCGGATCGATCACAGAGGTACGCGAGGAGCGGGTCGACGCGGGCGGGCGCCCCGTCGCCGGCCAGCAGGGTGAGGTACTTCCGCCAGCGCGCGGTCGGGTACGCCCGGGCGTCCGACGGGGGCCGGTCGAGAGCGACGGGGTCGCCGTACAGCGCGTCGACCGCGTCGCCGTCGGCGGTCGTCGCCGTCGCCAGGAGGCGCGCGTCGATCGAGCTCGGGTTCGGCGCGAACATGTCCCACCCGTACTCGGTCGGCTCCGCCGTCGCCGCCACGGGCTCGGGCGCGTCGACGAGGCCGACGGCCATCCCGTTCCACGCGAGCAGCGAGACGAGGAGCACGGCGGCGACGGCGGTGACGGCGCGGCCGCGGAGCGCCCGACTCGGAAGGGGGCGCGTCGATCGGTCCCTCGGTCCCTCGCGTCGCGGGTCGCCGGCGGGCGTCGACTCCGCGAGCCCCCGCAACCGCGCGCCCGTCGGTCCGACGAACCCCTCGACGCGGTCCCAGACGAACGGCGGGAAGAAGGGGAGCAGGGCGGCCGCCGATATCAGCGGGAAGACGCCGAGCTGGAGCGTGAGCGCCATCGAGCAGTGCGCGGCGAACAGGGTCCCGGCGAGGGCCGCCCTGACCCGGCCGGCGGACGCGACGAGCAGCGGCGACGCGACGAGCAGCGCGAGCCAGCCGTAGGTGGCGACCGAAAACAGCGCCGGCGCCTCGGGCAGCAGTCCCCCGAGCGGGCCGTGGAGGTACGTGAGCCGGAACACCCGGCCGACCGCCTCGCCGCCGGTCCACGCCGTCCCCCGGAGCTTCTCGACCGCGTTGGCGACGTAGATTACCACGACGACGGCCAGCGGGAGCGCGGAGGCCGGACCGATGAACCGCTCGCCCTCCGGCGCGCCGCTTCCGTTCCCGCTCTCCCCTCCCCCGGGCGAGCCCCGGCGACGGACGGCGTCGACCGACCAGCGCGCGCCGAGCGGACAGAACAGCCCGGCCGCGAGCAGGTGCACGAGCAGTTTGTCGCCAGCGTTGAGCACGAACGGGTTCCGCGCCTGCAGCGAGGCGAGCAGGACCAGCGAGACCGCGGCCGCGAGCCGGCTCCGGTGACCGACCGCGAGCGCGCCGGCGGCGACCCCGGCGACGAGGAACAGGGCCGCGACGGGCCACGTCGCGCCGGAGAGCGCGTGCAGCGAGAGCCGGGCGGCGAGGGGGTACGCCTCCGCGAGCGCCGACCGCGGGAGGGCGCCGGCGTCGGTGTAGAAGGCCGTGAGGTTCCGGGCGCGCAGCGCGAGGTCGACGAGGAGGACGACTCCGAGCGCGACCCGGAACGCCGCGAGGGCCCGCCGGTCGATCCCGACGCGGGCGCCGACCGCGGCCCGGAGGCGGCGGCGGACCGATCCCTCGTCCGTCGGCCCTCCCCCGACGCGGGACTCCGAGTTGCTTGCGGCGGCGCGTCCCCGATGCTCGTCCACGATGGGTGCGACTCCCCGAGCGGCGGGAATAGTTCTTGCGGCGCCGGACCGGGGGGCGGCCGCGGGGATCGCTCTGTGCTCGGCGTCATCACCCGCCGTTTTCCGGGGGCTTATCCGCCCGCCGCGGGACCCTCGCGTATGTCACGGCGATCCCCGATGCGCGTCGTCGTCCACGGCGGCGCCGGCGGCGCCCCGGACGAACCGGCGCCGAGACAGCAGGCGCTCGACCGGGCGGCCGAACGCGGCGCCGACGCCCAGACCCCCCTCGACGCGGTCGAGGCGGCGCTCGCGCCTCTCGAATCGAGCCCCCGGTTCAACGCCGGCGTCGGCGGCGCGGTCCAGTCCGACGGCGTCGTCCGCACCGACGCGGGCGTGATGACCTCCGACCGCGAGGTCGGCGCGGCCTGCTCGATGCCGGGCGTCGAACGCGCCGCGAGCGTCGCTCGCGTCGTCCACTCGGAGACGCCGCACGTCCTCGTCTCGGGCGGGCACGCCGTCGACCTCGCGAGCGAGTTCGGGACCGAGACCGGCGTCGACCTGCTCACCGACGAGACGCGCGAGCGTTACGAGGCGGAGGACCCGCCGCGGGGCGGCCCCCGCGAGCACCTCGGCTGGCTCGCGACGCGGTTCGGGTCGGGTGGCGATCGGGCCGGTGGAGGGTTGAACAACGGCGGAGCGGGCGGAGACGAACCGGGCCGCGCCCCCGACCACGACACGGTCGGCGCGGTGGCCTCGGACGGCGAGCGGTTCGCGGCGGCGACCTCCACGGGCGGCCGGTCGTTCGCGCTCGCGGGTCGGGTCGGCGACGTGCCGCAGGTCGGCTCGGGCTTCTTCTGTACCGAGGCCGGCGGCGCGAGCGCGACGGGCGCCGGCGAGGACATCGCGCGCGTCACGCTCTCTCGGCGGGCCGTGGGGCATCTCGAAGACGGGCTCGGGGCGCAGGCGGCGGCCGACCGGTCGATCGAGGAGTTCGAGGCGATTACCGAGTCGGGTGCCGGCGTGATCGTCCTCGGCGACGACGGCGCCGGGAGCGCGTTCAATACCGAGGAGATGCAGACGAGTATCGCGTATAAGTAGCCGAACGTGGATCTTCGGTCAACACCTCCAGAGGCCCAGCCGCTCGCTCATACGTGGCAGACTGCCGATCAGCGGTAATCAACTCTAAAGCCCCAGCCGCGAGGACTCGCGCACCTCGCTGCGGTCCTCAGTCGCTCGCGTTGCTCGCTCCCTGCGGTCCTTGCGTCGGTGTGCTTCGCCCTCGCGGCTGCCCCTTTGAGTCCCACCCCGCACCGCAACCGCACCTCACGCCTCCCCAGCCTCGGCGGACGGCCCGGCGCGGGCGGAGCCGCGCCGGCCCGCCGCCTCCCTCGCGCGTGCGACTCGCGGCCTGTCGGCCGCTCGGCGGCACGCGCCAATCATAAGAATCGGTTGAACGACGTCTATCATTTATAACCGAAGCCGTACGTCCATTCCGCTTCACGCCGTCGCCGCTCACGGAGGCGAGGATACAAATCCGCCCGCCGCCTTGCCCGCGTATGGTCACGTTCCTCGCCGGCGGCACGGGGACGCCGAAGCTCCTCGACGGGGCGACCCGCGTCTGGGATCCGGAGGCGATCGCGGTCGTCGCCAACACGGGCGACGACGTCGAGCTCGGCGGCCACCTCGTCTGTCCCGACGTCGACACGGTGCTGTTCGCCGGCGGCGGCGTCCTCGACCGCGAGACGTGGTGGGGGATCGCGGACGACACCACCGAGACCCACGCGGAGCTGCGCCGGCTCGCGGACGAGCTCGGGCTCGGCGCGGCCCCGCGCTACCTCGACGCCGAGGCGCAGACGAGCGGGCGCGAGATCGCGCGGTGGCGGCGGTTCTCGGGCGTCGGCGAGTTCATGGAGATCGGCGACCGCGACCGCGCGGTCCACGTCACCCGAACGAGCCTGCTCGACGAGGGGCGCACGCTCACCGAGGTCGTTCGGACGCTCGCCGACGCCTTCGGGCTCGATGTCGACCTCCTCCCGATGTCCGACGACCCGGTCGCGACGCTGATCCACACGGAGGCGGGCGAGACGATCCACTTCCAGGAGTACTGGGTCGCGCGCCGGGGCGAACCGGCCGTCGCCGACGCGGAGTTCCGGGGCGCGGACGACGCCGAGCCGACGGCGGAGGTCCTCGACGCCCTCGCCGAGCCCATCGTGATCGGGCCGTCGAACCCCGTCACGAGCGTCGGCCCGATGCTGGCGCTCCCCGGCTTCGAGGCGGCGCTCCGCGAGACGCCGGTCGTCGCGGTCTCGCCGTTCGTGGGCGACGAGGTCTTCTCCGGCCCGGCGGCCGACCTGATGGCGGGCGTCGGTCGCGACCCGTCGACCGCGGGCGTCGCCGCGGCGTACCCGTTCGCGGACGCGTTCGTCCTCGACGAGGCCGACCCGACCGAGCTCCCGGAGCGCCACGTCGAGCGCACCGACACCGGGATGGACGGCGCGGACGACGCCGAGCGCGTCGCCCGGGCCTGCGAGCGCGCGCTGGCGGCGGTGAGGGACGCGCCGGCGACCGATCCGGAGGTGGCCGAGTGACGGCGGACGGAGACGGGGGACCGGCCCCCTTCCTCGTCGCCGCCAGCCTCAGCGGCGCGGCCGACGCCGACTGGGCGCGCGCCGCGGCCCCGCACGTCGACGCGGCGGTGCTCGGCGGGATCGCGCTCGACCCGGCGAGCCGGGCCGCCGCGCGCGACCTCGTCGCTCGGGGGCGCACGGAGTTCCTCCCCGACGACCCGCTCGCGTGGGTCGACCGGCAGCTCGCCGCGCTCGCCGACGCCCCGGTCCGACCCGGGATCAACGTCCGCAGCGCGACCGTCGAGCCGGTGCGCGAGGCGGCGGCGGTCTGCGCCGACCGCGACGCGGTCTGCGAGGTCAACGCCCACTGCCGCCAGCCGGAGCTCCGCGCGGTCGGCTGCGGCGAGTCCCTCCTGCGCGACCGCGACCGGCTGACCGACTACGTCGCCGCCGCGGCCGCGACCGGCGCGACGACGAGCGTGAAGGTCCGCGCCGAGGTCCCCGGCGCCGACCTCGTCGCCGTCGCCGACGCGGTCGCCGAGGCGGGGGGCGACTGGCTCCACGTCGACGCGATGGACTCGGAGGGCGTCGTCGCCGACCTGACGGCGGGAGACGACGCCGCGGCCGGAGCGGCCCCCCGCGCCGGCCTCACCGCGATCGCCAACAACGGCGTCCGGGGCCGGGAGACGGTCGCCGAGTACGCCGCGCACGGGGCCGACGCCGTCAGCGTCGGGCGGCCGACCGAGCATCCCACGGAGCTCGCGCGCGTCGCCGAGGCGGTGCGCGCGTGGCGTGACGGGGAGCTGTCGGCGGGGGAGTCGGAACGCCGACGGGAGGCGCCGCCGTGACCGCCGACCGCGCCACGGTCGACGACGCGGTCCTCGCGCTCCTGCTCGAAGTCGCCGGGACCCCGAAGCCCGGGAACGTCGACCGACGCCGCGACCTCGCCGACCTCCGGTTCGAGGCGTTCCTCGGCGGGGCGGTCGGCGCCCGCGAGGGGCTCGAACTGGCGGTGGACGAGGCGGCTCCCGTCGGCGACGCCTTCGAGCGCGCGGTGGCGGGGATGGCCGACCGCGCGGGAACGAACACCCAGTTCGGCTGTCTGCTGCTGCTCGTCCCGCTGATCCGCGCGACGGTCGCGGGCGGGGACGCGTCGCCTCCGGGCGACCTCGGGCCCGACGCCGTCGACCGCGCGACCCGCGACACCGACGTCGCCGACGCGGTCGCCTTCTACCGCGCGTTCGAGCGCGTCGACGTCGCGGTCGGGGACCCGCCCGCGGGCGCGGCCGACCTCGACGTGCGCCGAGGGAGCGACGCGGCGCCGGCGCTCCGCGAGCGCGGGCTGACGCTGCGCGACGTGCTGGCGCTCTCGGCCGACCCCGACGACCCGGACCGCGTCCCCGACCGCAACGCGCGGGAGTGGGTCGAGGGGTTCCCCCGGACGTTCCGCGCCGCCGAGTGGATCCGCTCCGACGAGGGGCCGCTGACCGACCGGGCCGCGCGGGCGTTCCTCGGCCTGCTCGCCGCCGAGCCCGACACGCTGGTCGCCGCGGCCCGCGACTCCCGAACGGCCCGGGAGGCGAGCGCTCGGGCGGCCGCGCTGCTCGACGGGGCGGACGGCGTCGGCCCGGACCCCGCCGCGGGCGTCGACGCGATCGACGCCGACGCGGTCCACGGGGCCGACCTCGACGCCGCGGAGGGACTGGCGACCGCGTTCGTCGACGAGGGGATCAACCCCGGGACGACCGCGGACCTCACCTGCGCGGCGCTGTACGTCGCGCTCCGACGCGGCGCGGAGGTGGCGCCGTGAACGGGGAGGGCCCCGACGGGGACCGCGGAGCGTCGGCGGAGGGCGCCGACGCCGTCACCCCCGACGGCTGGCCGGTCGCGCTCCGCGGCGTCACGGAGTCGGTCGTGACGACGCTCGGCCCGAACGACCGGTGGAACGTCGCGGCGCTCGGACTCCACGCCCCGGACGATCCCGAAGACCCCGTGACCGCGCGGACCTACGGCCGCACCCGGACGTGGCGGAACTTCACCGAGCGCGGCGGCGGCGTCGTCCAGTTCACGACCGACCCCCGGACGTTCGTCGACGCCGCGCTGACGGTTCGCGAGGTCGACGAGCCCGTCCTCGAAACGGCCGACGCGTGGGTCGAGGTGACCGCCGAGGCGGTCGGGAGCGAGACCGAGGGCGACACGACGATCCGGACGTGGACGCTCTCTCCCGTCGAGGCCGAGATCCGCCGGGAGCGCGTCCCGACGGTCAACCGCGGGTTCGGCGCGGTCGTCGACGCCACCGTGGCCGCCTCGCGGCTCGACGTGCCCGCGTTCGACGCGGCGGACCTGCTCGACCGCCTGACCTACTTCGCCGACGTGGTCGACCGCTGCGGCGGGCCGGCCGAGCGCGAGGCGTTCGCCCGCATCGACGAGGCGACCGGGTGGCGGGCGCTCGCCGAGGCCGAGCGGCGTTCCGGGGCGGGACGCGACGACCGCGACGGCGACGCCTGAGCGACCGCGCGGCCGACGGACCGGCGTGATACCGCCTCGCGGCCGCTCGCGGCGGAACGAACCCTTTTAGTTCGGCCCGGCGGTAGCGCTCGGTATGGCCATCAAACCCAAGTACATCAAGCAGCTCGGGAACGTCCTGCTCGAACGGTATCCCGACTCGTTCAACACGAACTTCGAGACGAACAAGGAGAGCGTCACGGCCCTGACCACCGTCGAGTCGAAGGGCGTCCGCAACCGGATCGCCGGCTACGTCACCCAGAAGAAGTCGCAGGCGGCCCAGAAGGCCTAACGAGACCGAGTTTTCGACCGTTCGTTTCGCTCTCCCGGAGCCGCGGCGCTCGGTCTCACCGCGCACCCCCCGGCTTATCACCGAAGCCGCGGCCACCTCCCCGCGATGGACGCCCTCGTCCGCCCGGTCGTCGATCCGACGTTCGCGGCCGCCGCGCTCGCGTTCCTGTGCGGGGGCGCCGCGCTCGGCACGCTGAGCGGGCTCGTCCCGGGCCTCCACGCGAACAACTTCGCGCTGCTGCTCGCGGGGCTCGCCCCCTCGGTCGCCGCCGACCCCCTGCTCGTCGGCGTCGCGATGCTCGGGGCCGGGGTGGTCCACTCGTTCCTCGACATCGTGCCCGCGCTCGCGCTCGGCGTGCCCGACGCGGCGACGGCGGTCGCGGCGCTCCCGGGTCACCGGCTCGTGATCGCGGGGCGCGGCCGCGAGGCGATCCGGCTCTCGGCGGTCGGCTCCGGGCTGGCGGTCGCGCTCGCGGTCCCCCTCGCCGTGCCGATCACCTGGGTCATGATCCGCGGCTATCCCGCGGTGCGGGCGCACCTCCCACTGCTCCTCGCGGGCGTCGTCGCCTTCCTCGTGCTCACCGAGTCGTCGAAGCGGGCCGCGGTCGGCGGGTTCCTCGCGTTCCTCGCGAGCGCCGCGCTCGGGCTCGCGACGCTCGACGTCGACCCCGCGGCGCCGCTCGACGCCGGCGGCGTCCTCGCGCCGCTGTTCGCCGGGCTGTTCGGCGCGCCCGTGCTCGTCGACGCGCTCGGCGGCGAGGGCGTCCCGCCGCAGGCCGACGCGCGGGTCACGATGAGCCCCCGCGACCTCGGCGTGAGCGCCGGCGCCGGGTCGCTCGCGGGCGCGGTGGTCGGCTACGTCCCCGGCGTCTCCGCGGCGATCGCCGCCGTCGCGGCGCTGCCGGCGGTCCCGCGAGAGGACGGCGACCGCGGGTTCGTCGTCGCCACGAGCGGCGCGAACACGGCGAACACGATATTCGCGCTGTTCGCGCTCGTCGCGCTCGGCACGCCGCGGACGGGCGTCACGGTCGCGATCGACCGGGCCGGCGTCCCCTTCGCGCTCCCGATCCTCCTCGTCGCCGCGGGGGCCGCCGCGGCCGTCGGCTTCGCGCTCGTCCTCCTCGTCGGGGACGCCTACCTCCGGGTCGTCGGCAACGCGGACTACACCCGCCTCTCGCTCGGCGTCCTGGCGCTGCTCGCCGGCGTCTCGTTCCTGTTCGCGGGGCCGCTCGGCGTCGGTATCTTCGCCGTCGCCGGCGTGCTGGGACTCGCTCCGCCCCGGGTCGGCGCCCGGCGGGTCCACCTGATGGGCGTGTTGATCGGGCCGCTGATTATCGGGTGACGCGGCATCGGTCTCCGGGATGCCTCGGAACCGGAACGCGCTCGACGGGCGGGACGCGCGAGCGCCGCGGTACCGCGGCGCACCCGGCGTTCTCCCGTCGACCCCAAAGAACAACGGTTAAAAGTCGCGCGGTGGTGTTTCAGTGTATGAGCGAGAGTGAAACGCAGGGCACGCGGCAGTGCGTCTCCTGTGGCATCCAGGTGGCCGGTATGAACGCCGCGCGCTTCTCCTGCCCGGACTGCGGGGCGACGATCCACCGGTGCGCGAAGTGCCGGAAGCAGAGCAACCTCTACGAGTGCCACGACTGCGGCTTCCGAGGGCCCTAGTATGGGAGACGTCGCCGCCAAGATCAAGGTCATGCCGAACAGCCCCGACGTCGACCTCGACGACCTGCAGGACCGGCTGGAGGAGTCGCTCCCGCAGGGCGCGAAGATCCGCGGCTTCCAGCGCGACGACGTCGCGTTCGGCCTCGTCGCCCTCCTCCCGACCGTCATCGTCCCCGACGGCGCGGGCGGCACCGAGGCGGTCGAGGAGGCGTTCGCCGACGTCGACGGCGTCGAGTCCGTCGCCGTCGAGAACGTCGGTCGGCTGTAAGGCCGATTTCGCCGGGGCTCGACCCGGCGCTCGGTCGCGGTTTCGTTTCGCTCCGTGTCTCTCGTCCCGCGAGCGACGAGCGCGTCCCGGGCCCCGTCCGATCACTCGACGTGCTCGCGGACCCACGCGGCGAGCTCGTCGCCGGGGACGAACCCCTCGGCGCGGCGGGCGACGGGTTCGCCGTCGACGAACAGCACGAACAGCGGGACGCTCCGCACGTCGAACCGCTCGACGAGCGGCGGGTCGTCGCGGGGGTTGATCAGGGCGGCGTCGACGCCGAGGTCGCGGGCGACGTTGGCGAGGACGGGTTTCATCCCGTCGCAGAGACCGCAGCCGTCGGTGTAGAACTCCACGAGCGCGGCGTCGGCGTCGGCGACGAACGCGTCGAGCGCGTCCGCGTCGGCGAGCGAGGCCGGTCGCCGACGCCGCTCGTCTCCGCCGGACTCGGCATCGGTGGCAGTGGTATTGGGCATGATGGGCAATATCGGCTCCGAGCGGTAATAAACGCTCGCTCGACGCGCCGGCGTCGACCGCGGTGAGCGGTCCGGCGCGCGCCGACCCGTTACGACACGTCCACCGCGCCGCCCTCGGCCGCGCTCTCGGCGAGCGCGTCGACGACCCGCATGTTCGCGATCGCCTCCGCGCCGTCGGTCAGCGGGGCGGTGCCGTCGGCGATACGGTCGGCGAAGTGCTCCACCTGCAGGCGGTACTGGTCCACGGGGTCGAACGTCTCGACGCCGCGCCGGCCGTCGACCTCGTAGGTCAGCTCCACCGGCTCGTCCGCGGGCGCGTCGAACGCCCGCTCGACCTCGATCCAGCCGTTCGTCGCGTCGATCCGGTAGCGCTGCACGAGCTGCGTGTCGAAGCCGGAGGCGACCCGCGCGGACCGGCCGTCCGCGTACTCCAGCACGCCCGCGAGCTCCGTGTCGACGCCGGCGTCGCGGGTGTCGCTCGCGTGCGCGTACGCCCGCTCCGGCTCGCCGAGGACGGTCCGGGCGAGCGAGACGGGGTAACAGCCCACGTCCATCAGCGATCCCCCGGCGAGCGCCGGATCGAGGCGCACGTCGTCCGGCCGGCCGTACAGCGGGAACCGGAACGTCGAGGTCACCGTGCGCACGTCGTCCAGTTCCCGCTCGACCAGTTCGAGGACCCGTTCGGTGCGCGGGTGGTACCGGTACATGAACCCCTCCATCAGCGTGACGCCGCGGTCCTCGCAGCGCTCGGTCACCTCGCGCGCCTCCGCCGCGTCGACCGCGAGCGGCTTCTCGCAGAGCACGTGGAACCCGGCGTCGGCCGCGCGGGTCGTCCACTCGGCGTGGAGCCCGTTCGGGAGCGGGACGTAGACGGCGTCGAGCCCGCCGTCGTCGAGCAGGGCCTCGTAGGAGCCGTAGTTCCGCGGGATCGACTGCGCCTCCGCGAACGCCGCGGCCCGGTCGGGGTCGCGCGACGCGACGGCCCCGACCGCGTGGTCGCTCGCGGCGATCGCCGGGATCACCGCGTCGCGAGCGATTCCCGCGGTACTGAGCACGCCGAACGTGAGCGGATCGTCTCGTGTTGACATACGCGACCACCGACGCCCCGGCGTCTCAAAAGGACCGGTGACTCCGGCCCGGACCGGTCTCGCCGCGTCACCGATCGGTGCGGGGTCGGGCGGCGACGCCGTCGCCTACGCCGGCTCGTCGCGCTCGGGGTCGGTCCGCCAGCCGCCCGTGAGCGTGACGATCCACAGCAGGACGCCGGCGAGCGCGAAGACGCCGGCCATGTAGGGGATGAGCGGGAGCTCGACGCCGACGAAGTCGAGGACCGTCCGGAACTCGTAGACGATCACGCCGAACACCGCGAAGGCCACGAGGAGGCCGCCGCGGGTCCTGTCGAGGCTCATCGGCCCACCTCGACGAGCGCGGCGACCGCCTCGCCGACGGCGCCGACGAGGGGGGTCGCGGCGCCGACGAGCGCGTCGCGCAGCGGCACGAGCCACGCCGGATACGTGCCCACGCCGGGACCGAGCAGCCCGCCGCGCCGAACGATCGCCGCCAGCGGGAGGGCGTACGCGAGGACGACGAGCGTCAGCGCGATCCCCACCCAGAGCCGGAGGTTGTCGAGCACGGGCGGGGCGTCGTCGGGGCCGGACAGCGCCGGCGGCAGCGACTCGGCGAGCCCGGAGACCCGCGGGTTCCCCATCGTGAGCACGAGGTTCCCGACGAACAGCACCGTCGAGACGAACAGCAGCGTCCCGCCGATCGCGATCTGGACGTTGAGCTCCTCGAACCCGCCGAACATCGTCGGGTAGTCGAAGCCGCTGTACTCGGGCTCCGCCGTCCGGCGCGGCACGCCCATGATCCCCTGCGCGTGCATCGCGTTCGACATCAGCGCCATGCCGACGAACCAGAGCACGACCTGGAACAGCCCGATCGGCCGGCTGTAGATCGGTTTGTTGGAGATCTGCGGCCAGATCCAGTAGGTCGCGGCCATGAACGTGAGCGCGACGGCGGTGCCGACGGTGAGGTGGAAGTGTCCCGGCACCCAGATCGTGTTGTGGATCATGTAGTTGATGTTCATGCCCGCGTTCACCATCCCGGAGAAGCCGCCGGCGGCGAACATCAGCCCCGCGAGCATCATCCCGGTGAACTCGGGCTTCCGCCACGGGAGGTCGGTGAGCCAGCCTAAGAGCCCGGTCCCGCCGCGCTGCCGGGCGCCGTACTCGACGCTCGCGACGACCGTGAACGCCGTGAGCAGGCTCGGCAACAGCAGGAACATCGTGTTCGTCATCGAGATGAACTTGAACCCCTCGGCGATCCCGGGGTCGAGGTACTGGTGGTGGATGCCGACCGGGGTCGACAGCAGGAGGAACAGCACGAAGACGACGCGCGCGAGCGGGTCGCTGAACAGCCGTCCGCCGGCGATCTTCGGGAGGACGGTGTACCACAGCAGGTACGCCGGCATCAGCCAGAAGTACACCACCGGGTGGCCGAAGAACCAGAACAGCGTCCGGGTGAGCGTCGGGTTCACCTGGTCGATGAAGCCGAGCGACCACGGCAGGAGGAAGAGGAGCACCGACGCCGCGACCGCCGACGAGGCGATGTACCACATCGCCATCGTCGTCAGCACCATGAACGTCTGCAGCGGGATTCGTTCGTCGGGGTGGTCGCGCCGCCACGCGAGGAACGTCCGGAACCAGTCGGCGCCGGCGATCCACGAGCCGACGATGAAGACGGCGAGGCCGGCGTAGAACAGGGGATGCGCCTGCAACGGGGCGTAGAAGGTGAACAGGACGTCCGCGCTCATGTCGAGCGCGGGGAAAAAGCCGGCGAGGATCGAGACGCCGGTCATCGTCATCCCGACCGCCATGATCGCGTACCACGTCCACGTGATCCGGATGTCGACGAGCGGGCGGTCGAGGCTGCGCGTCACCGCCCACGTGAACAGCCCCACGAGGAAGAACGTCGTGAAGCTGATCGCGAGGAACACGCCGTGTGCGGTGAGGGACGTGTAGTAGTCGGTCGAGGAGATGATCCCCCGGAACACCCCCGTCCGGTGGAGCGTCTGGACGATCCCGAAGACCGCGCCGAGCGTCAGCGCGAAGAAGGAACTGAGGAGGGCGGCGCGGACGACGCGCGCCTCGTCGGGGAACTCGTCGACGAAGGAGCGCTCGGCCTCGATGGCGTCGCTCACGCCTCGTCACCCCCCTCGTTCCGCTCTTCGAACTCGGCCTGGCTGACGACGTTCACCTTCCCCTCCATCACGTGGTGGCCGGCGCCGCAGTACTCGTTACAGATGAGCCCGTACTCCTCGGCGCCGTCGACCTCGACGGTGAGCTCGGAGACCTCGCCGGGCACGACCATCGTGTTCGCGTTCGTGCCGACGACCTCGAACCCGTGGATCACGTCGGCGGAAGTGACGTAGAACGTCACGGTGCTGTTCGCCGGCAAGACGATGGGGTCAGGTTGGAAGCCGAACTGACGCGCGACGACGTACGCCGCGTACTCGTTCTCGCCGACCCGTTCGACGCGGGGCTCCGAGAACCGCTCGTCCTCGTCGAGCGCCTGGGCGTTCACCGTCGGCTCGCTGTCGGCGACCATCGCGACCCCGGGGCCGACGGCGCCGTAGGTGACCGAGCCGATGAGCAGCAGTATCAGCAGGATCGACGCCGCGAGCCAGAGCTTCTCGTAGGCGTGGATATGCATCCGCGGTCACCCCACCACGACCAGATCGCGGCCGAGGAACTCGACGTAGTAGATGTACACCCACGCCAGCAGCAGGATGACGAAGTAGATCCCGATGAGCGTGAGCGTCCCGATCGGGTCGAACTCCGCGTCCCCCTCACCGCTCGCCTCGCCCGTCGCGCCGCGCGCGGTCTCGGTCTGCGCCATGAGTCGCGGTAGTTCACACCCGAATATATACGATCGATCCGTTCCCAGACCGTGGGAATCTTGCCGTTATCTATGACGCGGGCGTTCCACCTCCGGGTATGGAGTTCACGCTGCAGCGGGCCCTGCTCCTCGTGTTGGGCGGTACCGTCCCGGCGGCGGTGTTCCTCGCCGACCGGGCGGAGGTCGTCGTCGCCGTGACGCTGGTGAACGTCCTGATCATCTGGGGGAGCCTCCGGGTCGCGACCGGCGGGAGCCTCCGTCCCGGATCGGCCTCGTCCGACGCGGCGGACCCGGACGAGGCGTAGCGGCGGCGCCGAGCGCCATCTCCACGCATGTCGGACTGCACCCTCTGTGAACTCCCGACCGGGGGCGACCCCCACACCGCTCCCGACGTCGACGGCGAGTTCTGCTGTCGCGGCTGCCTCGCGGTGGCCCGGTCGCTGGACGACGTCGACGACGCCGACGACCTCGACGAGCGACGCCCCGAGAGCGAGCCGGACGAGTCGTTCGACGGCGAGACGACGTTCCTCCGCGTCGACGGGATGCACTGCGCGACCTGCGAGTCGTTCCTGGAGCTGACCGCGGCCGAGCGCGAGGGCGTCGCGGCCGCCGAGGCGAGCTACGCCACCGACACGATCCGCGTCGACTACGACCCCGACGTCGTGAGCGCCGACGAGCTCGCCGAGCGGCTCTCGGTCGCGGGGTACACCGCGAGCGACCGGGCCGACCCGGAACCGGACCGCGACGACGACGTCGTCCGCTTCCTGATCGGCGGCGGCTTCTTCGGGATGATGGCGATGCTGTGGTACGTCCTCTTCCTCTATCCGACCTACTTCGGCTACGAGCCGATCGCGGATCTCGGCGGCGTCTCGGGCACGTACCTGTTCGCGCAGGTGTGGGTGTTCGCCTCGATCGTCCTCTGTTACACCGGCTACCCGATCCTGCGCGGCGCCTACGTGAGCCTCCGGGCGCGGCGGCCGAACATGGACCTCCTCGTGTCGCTCGCGGCGGGGAGCTCGTACGCCTACAGCACGCTCGCGCTGCTCGTCGGCCGCACCGACCTCTACTTCGACGTGACGATCGCCGTGATCTTGGTCGTCACCGCCGGCAACCGCTACGAGTCGATCGTCAAGCGGCGCGCGACCGGGATGCTCTCGGAGCTGACGACGGCCGGCGACCGGACGGTCCGCACCGAGTCCGGCGAGACCGTCGCGGCCGAGGCCGTCGACCCCGGCGACCGGCTCCTCGTGCGCCCCGGCGAGCGCGTCCCCTTCGACGGGACCGTCGTCGAGGGGACCGCCGCCGTCGACGAGGCGCTCGTCACGGGCGAGTCGCTCCCGGCGACGAAGCGCGAGGGCGACGCGGTCCGCGGCGGCACCGTCGTCACCGACGCGCCCGTCGTCGTCGCGGTCGGCGAGGACGCGACGAGCACGCTCGACCGGCTCGTCCGGCTCCTGTGGGAGATCCAGAGCTCGCGGTCGGGCGTCCAGCGGCTCGTCGACCGGCTCGCGACCGCCTTCGTCCCGCTCGTCGTCGCGGTCGCCGTCGCCGGCGCCGGCGTCACCCTCGCGCTCGGATCGGCGCCCGTCGACGCCGCGCTGGTCGGGCTCACGGTGCTCATCGTCTCCTGTCCGTGCGCGCTCGGGCTCGCGACCCCGCTCGCGATCGCCGCCGGGATCCGCGACGCGGCCCGGCGCGGGATCGTGATCGTCTCGGACGCCGTCTTCGAGGAGGCGGCCGACGTGGAGACGGTGGTGCTCGACAAGACGGGGACGCTCACCGACGGCGAGATGCGGCTCGTCGACACGGTCGCGGACGGCGCGTCGCCGGCCGAGGTCCGCCGCCGGGCGGCGGCGGTCGAGCGCGCCTCCGCGCACCCGATCGCGGAGGCGATCGTCGCGGCCGCGGACGGCTCGGCCGCCGCGGACGGTCCGACGCCCGCGACCGACGGCGGGGCGGCGCGGACGGCCGAGACGGACCCCCCCGACGACGAGACGGCCGACGGCTCGTCCCCGTCGGTCGCCGACGTGACGGTCACGGACCGGGGCGTCCGCGGCCGGATCGACGGCGAGGCGGTCGTCGCCGGCCACCGGTCTCTGTTCGACGGGGCGGCGTGGACCGTGCCGGCGTCGCTGGACGCGGCCGGCGAGGCGGCCCGGGCGGACGGGCGCGTGCCCGTCTTCGTCGGCTGGGCGGGCGCGGTCGTCGGCGTCCTCGTCGTCGGCGACGAGGTCCGCGACGGCTGGGACGAGGTCGTCGCCGACCTCGCCGAGGGCGGGCGACGCGTCGTGGTGCTCACGGGCGACGCCCCCGAGGCGGCCCGCCGCTTCGAGGACCACCCGGCCGTGGACGAGGTGTTCGCGGCGGTCCCGCCCGAGGCGAAGGCGGAGACGGTCAGGCGGATCGCGGCGACCGAGCGGGTCGCCATGGTCGGCGACGGGAGCAACGACGCGCCGGCGCTCGCCGCGGCCGACCTCGGCGTCTCGATCGCGAGCGGGACCGACCTGGCGGCCGACGCCGCGGACGCCGTCCTCCTAGAGGACCGCCTCGCCGCGATCCCGGAGCTGTTCGCGGTCACCCGCGGGACGAACCGGCGGCTCAGGCAGAACCTCGGCTGGGCGTTCGCCTACAACGCGGCGGCGATCCCGATGGCGCTCGCCGGCGTGCTCAACCCGCTGCTCGCCGCGCTCGCGATGGCGACGAGCAGCGTCCTCGTGGTGACGAACTCGGCGCGGGCGGTCTACGCCGAGGAGTGACGGACCGTCACGCCGCCGCGCCGACGTACGGCCTGACGGCGCGCACGATGGCGTCCACGTCGTACTCGTCCTCGGTCTTGTCGAAGACGACCTCGCCGTCCGCACGGACGACGAACACGCCGTCGTCGCCCGTGACCAGCGCGACCTCGTCGAGCTCCTCGCCGAACTGTGTGAGCAGGGCTTCCGAGACGTCCTGAGCGCGGTTCAACATGCCGCACGGTACGCAGTACTCTATCTCGACTCGTGTCATACGAACCCACGTTCGCGCCGAACGCTTTTAAATTCGCGCCGCCCGGCCCGCCCGTCAGACCACGAGCGCGTCGAAGACGACGGCGAACAGCAGCAGGCCGAGGTAGGCGTTCGAGGCGTGGAACGCGCGGAACGCCGCCGACTCCGTCTGCTCGTAGTGCAGCCGGACGACCGCCCACAGGAACACCGCGCCGAGAGCGACGCCGACCGCGGCGTAGAGCGCGCCGAGCGGCTCGGCGACGGCGGCGAGCGCGACCGCGGCGACGAGCGTCGCGCCGAGGTACCAGACGATGTGCCGGCGCGTCGCCGTCTCGCCGCGGACGACGGGCATCATCGGGAAGCCGCCGCGCTCGTAGTCGTCCTTGTACGCCAGCGCGAGGTTGTAGAAGTGCGCGGGCGTCCACAGGAAGATGACCAGCGCGAGCAGCAGCCCGCCGCCGCCGACCTCGCCGGTCACCGCCGCCCAGCCGATGAGCGCGGGCAGCGCCCCCGCCGCCCCGCCGATGACGGTGTTCTGGACCGTGTTCGGCTTCAGCACGAGGGTGTAGACGACGCTGTAGAACAGGATCGCGACCAGTCCGAGGCCCGCGGTCAGCGGGTTCACCGTCCAGAAGAGGCCGAGGGAGACGGCCGCCAGCAGGACCCCGAACGCGAGCGCGTTTCGCACCGGGACGAGGTCGGTCGCCAGCGGGCGGTCGTTGGTCCGCTGCATCCGCCTGTCGATGTCGCGCTCGAACACGTGGTTGAACGTCCCCGAGGCGCCGATCGAGAGCGCGCCGCCGGCGAGCGTCGCGGCCACGACGTACGGCGTGAACCCCGGTCCGCCGGCCAGCGCCATCGCCGCGGCGGCCACCAGGCAGAGCAGCCACATCAGGCGGGGCTTCATCAGCCGGAAGTAGGCGGCCGCGGTCGCCCGCAGCCGCGGGACCGTCGCCGTCGGGATCTCGGGTTCGGGCGCCTCCTCGACCGGCGGGAGGTCGTCGGTCCCCGGCTGGAAGTCGACGGGAGCGTCGTCGGCGACGCCGGTCTCGGCCTCCAGCCGCCACGCGAGCGCGGCGAGGACGGCGCCGAAGATCGTCACGCCCAGCAGGAGGTGGACGGGGCCGAGCGAGGCGGGGAGCTCGCCGAGGGCGACGAGCGCCCCGACGCCGGCCTGCGCCGGAAACAGCAGGAGCGCGGCCGCGAGGGCGCCGCGGACGCGGCGGCTCGCCCTGTCGCGCCACGCGAGCGCGACCGACAGGACCACGAGGGCGCCGACGACGGCGGCGACGGCGCGGTGGCCGAGCGCGATCCAGCCGGCGGTCTCGGCGGGGAGCGCGGCCCCGCCGCCGCAGAGCGGCCAGCCGGAACAGGCCGCCGCCGCCTCCGTGAGCGAGGTCGTGGCGCCGACGACGAGCAGGAGGTACACCCCCATCGCCGTCGCCGCGAGGACCGCGGGGAATCGGTCGGGTATCGTCACTTGCGCGAGGTTGGGTGCGGACCCATATATGTCCCGCGCTTCGGCGGATCCCCCGGGATCGGGAGGCCTCACCGGCCGCCGTCGTCCGGTTATCCGCGCCCGCCCTCGCCGCCCTCACCCGGCCCCCCGCGCCGCCGGAGGACGCGCTCGACGATGTCGCCGCTGGAGAGCAGCTCCTCGTCGTACCGCGGCTCCCGCCCCGACGCCCGCTCGACGCGGCAGTCGATGTCGCGGGCGGCGAGCGCCTCGGCGATCCCCGCCTCGTCGTGGTGCTGGTCGTAGCCCAGCACGATCACGTCCGGGTCGAGCCGCTCGATGGGGACGAACACGTCCTCCGGGTCTCCGAGGTGCGCCTCGTCGACCGCGTCGAGGGCGGCCACCATGTCGCGCCGCTGGCGCGCGCAGAGGATCGGCTCGGGCTTGTGGGTGACGTTGGCGCGGCGCGCGACGATGGCGTGGAGCTCGTCGCCGCGCGCCGCCGCGTCTTCGAGGTAGTGCACGTGGCCGGGGTGGAGCAGGTCGAACGTCCCCTGCGCGACGACCCGCGTCATCTGAACCACGAGAGGAAGCCGCCGCCGTCGCGGCTCTCCTCGACGATCTCCGCGTCGATGTCCTCCTGAGTGAAGTCGAAGAAGTGCTCGTCGGGCACCTCGACGTCGAGCACGTCGAGGGTCGTCCGGTTCCCCTCGTTGTCGAACGCCCGCCAGTCGCCCCAGCCGTACGGCGCCCCGACGATGATGTGCACCTTCCCCTGCCCGAACGTCGCCAGGTCGGCCGCGCTCGGTCGGAGCGCCCCGTTCGGGTGCGAGTGGACGGACCCCACGGCCCGCATGTCGTTCGGCTTCATGTGCGTCCGCACGCTCGCGCTCGTCGGGCTCGACTCGGTGCCCGGGATGACGAGCACGTCGGTGATCACCTGTCCGTCTCGGTCGATATCGAGCTTCCGGGCGTCGTCCGCGCGGAGGAACCCCATGTACTCGTTGGGGTGGGTCTCCTCGCTCGCTTCGAGGACGAACTCCATCGTCTCTCGGGCGATCCCGAGGAGCTCGTCCGAGCGGAACAGTCGCATACGCCAGCGAAGGCGCCGTCGCCCCATAGGGGTTCCGGACCGCGCGACCGCGGGCTCGCGCCCGGCGGGTCGACCCGCACCGGATCGCCCGGCGAGACGGGCGGAGACGCGAGAGAACAGCCTTAACACCGGCCGTTCCCGATACCGTCACATGAGCGAGAACTCCGCCGGGGATTCCGGCACGCGGGGCGATTCGAGCCCCGAACCCGACGCCGCCGCGGCGAAGGGGGCGGCCGACGACCGGCCGACCGTCTACGATCTGGCGCCCGACTGCACCCTCGAAGACGCCGAGACCGACGCGCTGTACCACGCCGAGGTCAACGGCGTCGTCGACTACGGCGTCTTCGTCGACGTCTCCGACGCCCTCTCGGGGCTCGTCCACGAGTCGAACCTCGACGGCGACTACGCGGTCGGCGACCGACTGGTCGTCCGGCTGACCGAGGTGAAAGAGAACGGCGACGTCGCGTTCGACGACGAGCCCCTCGACGACTACCGCACCGAGGCGGTCGCCCACGAGCCGACGATCTCTCGCGTCCGCGGGCTCTCCCCGGGCGACGAGGTCACCGTCGAGGGCGAGGTCGTCCAGGCGAAACAGACCGGCGGTCCGACGATCTTCGCCGTCGCCGACGCCTCCGGCGTCGTCTCCTGCGCCGCCTTCGAGGAGGCCGGCGTCCGCGCGTACCCGGAGATCTCCGTCGGCGACATGGTCCACGTCAGCGGGGCCGTCGAGACCCGCGAGAACGCCCTCCAGCTGGAGGTCGACTCGCTGCGCCGGCTCCCCGACGAGCGCGCCGCCGAGGCCCGCGAGCGGTTCGAGGCCGCCTTGGACGAGCGCGCCGCGCCGGCCGACGTCGACCCGCTCGTCGAGTGGGAGGCGTTCGAACCGATCCACGACGACCTCCGCGAGCTCGCCCGGCTGCTCCGCCGGACCGTCCTCGCCGGCCGCCCGATCCGCGTCCGCCACCACGCCGACGGCGACGGGATGTGCGCCGCGATCCCGGTCCAGCTCGCCTTGGAGAACTTCGTTCAGGAGGTCCACGAGGACCCCGACGCGGCGCGCCACCTGTTCAAGCGGCTCCCGAGCAAGGCGCCGTACTACGAGATGGAGGACGTCACCCGGGACCTGAACTTCGCGCTGGAGGGGCGCGCCCGCCACGGCCAGAAGCTCCCCTTCCTCCTGATGCTCGACAACGGGTCGACCGAGGAGGACGTCCCCGCCTACGAGAACCTCGCGCACTACGACATCCCCATCGCGGCCGTCGACCACCACCACCCCGATCCCGAGGCGGTCGAGCCGCTGCTCGACGCCCACGTGAACCCGTACCTCCACGGCGAGGACTACCGGGTCACGACGGGGATGATGTGCGTCGAGCTCGCCCGGCTGATCGACCCCTCCATCACGGAGGAGCTGGAGCACGTCCCCGCGGTCGCCGGGCTCTCCGACCGCTCGAAGGCGGAGGCGATGGACGACTACGTCGCGCTCGCCGCCGAGGCCGGCTACGACGAGTCCGACCTGCTCGACATCGGCGAGGCGCTCGACTACGCCGCCCACTGGCTGCGCTACTCCGAGGGGAAGACGCTCGTCAACGACGCCCTGAACGTGGGCTGCGAGGACGAAGGGCGCCACGAGGAGCTGGTCGAGTTCCTCTCCGAGCGCGCCGAGCGCGACGTCGACCGACAGCTCGACGCGCTCGACGACCACGTCGACCACGAGCGGCTCGCCTCCGGCGCCCACCTCTACCGGATCGACCTCGACGAGTACGCCCACCGGTTCACCTACCCGGCGCCGGGGAAGACGACCGGCGAGCTCCACGACACCCGCGTCAGGGAGACGGGCGACCCCGTCATCACGATCGGCTACGGGCCGGACTTCTGCGTGCTCCGGTCCGACGGGGTCCGGCTCGACATCCCGAACATGGTGACCGAGCTGAACGAGGAGCTCCCGGAGGCGGGCGTCTCCGGCGGCGGCCACCTCGTCGTCGGCTCGATCAAGTTCGTGAAGGGCCGCCGGAGCGCGGTCATCGAGGCGCTCGTCGAGAAGATGGCCGAGGCGGAGATCGATGAGGCGCTCTCGTCGACGGCCGCGCTCGACGACTGAGACGGCCCCGCCCGGTCGCCCGCTCCCCGCGCGCCCGTCACGCGAACGTCACCTCCCGGTACGCGACGAGGCCGGCGCCGGCGACGACGACCCCGAGCCCGCCCGCGAACCCGACCGGCAGGTGGACTCCGCCGCCGCGCCAGTCGGCCGCGTACGCGCGGGCGTAGAAGTCGGCGACCGTCTCGTCCTCGACCGCGAGCAACACCTCTCGGTTCTCCGTCGCCGCGCCCGCGTTCCAGTTGAGGCTCCCGACGACCGCGGCGTCGTCGATCACGACGCCCTTCGCGTGGACCTTCCCGTACCGGCCGCGCGGCTCCGCGACGGCGACCGCGATCGGTTCGCCCGCGAGCGCCTCGGCGAGCGCGCGGTTCTCCTCCCGGTCGTACCACGCGTTCGACAGCAGCAGGTGGACGTCGACGCCGCGGTCGGCGGCCCGCCGGAGCGCCCGGACGAGCCGGTTGTCCGGGCCGCCGGTCCGCGGGACCAGCGCCAACACGCGGTCGTCGGCGGCGTCGATCCGCGCGACCAGCCGGTCGGCGGCGTTTCCGGGCGTCGTCAGGAGCTCGACGTCCGCGGCCCTCGGATCGGGCGCCTCGAACCGGGTCGGGTAACTCCCGTTCGCGGCGCCTCCGTCGTGGAACTCGGCGTCGGCGCGGAACGCCTTCCACGGCCGCGCGTCCGGCGCCGCGGCGTCGGCGCGGAACAGGGCGGCGAGGTCGTCCGCGGCCGTCGCGCCGGCGGTCGCGGACCGCGGCGTCCCGGTGACGACGCCCCACCCGCGGTTGGTCCGGCCGCCGGTGCCCGACGCCTTCCAGTTCTCCGTGAGGACCACGGCGCGGTCGTCCGCGACGGCGTACTTCGCGTGGTGGAAGCGGAACCGCTCGGCGTCGCCGTCGAGGACGCGGACCTCGACGCCGGCGGCGGCGACCCGGTCGAGGAGGCGCGCGCTCCGCGCCGAGAACCCCCCGACCGGCGACCCCTCGACGAGGACGCGCACCTCGACGCCGCGGTCGGCGGCGGCGACGAGCAGGTCGACGACGCGCTCCGACCCCAGCATGTAGCCGGCGAGCAGCAGGCGGTCCTCGGCCTCGCGGAGCGGCTCGACGGGCCGCCCCGGACTGTCCGGTAACACGAACGGGGTCACGGTCGCGTCCGCGGTCCGGACCGCGGGCCGCGGGTCGTACCCCCGCGGTCGCCACTCGCCCCAGTCGGCGCGCCAGCGCTGGCCCTCGGGCGCGCTCTCGTAGGCGACGACGTCGACCGCCGTCCCGTTCCGGCGGAGCTCGATCCGGTCGCCGGACGCCGAGAGGGGGAAGTAATCGCCGAGCGCGCGGAGCGCCGTCGGCCCGCGGTCGGCGCTCGCAGGCTCGTCGTCGAGCAGCGGCGTCGCGTTCGCGGGGTCCATCGAGAGCGCGACGACGCCGCTCGCGTTCGCCGGGATCGCGGCGTCGTAGTACCCGTCCGAGAGCGACCAGTTCCCGCGCTCGGGGAGCCGGACGACGAGGTACTCGCCCCGGTTCTCCGCCGCCGTCGGGTTCGGGAACAGCTCGACGATCCGCGGCCCGTCGCCCCCGGCCGTTCGGTTCTCCGACCCGCCGTCGGACTGCGCGACGGGGCCGTCGGAGTCGGGTCCGGCGACCGCGGGGTCGGTCCCGGCGTCGCCCCCGACCGCGACCGGCGCGGCGGCCGTCAGGACCAGCAGTCCGATCGCGACCGCGGCGACGCTCGCGGCGGCCGAGGGGCTCGCGGCCCGGTCGTTCGCGGAGCGCGACGGTGCGAGCGACACGGGGACGGTGGCCCCGCCATCGCATAAGAACGGTCGGACGGCCGCGGTCAGCGGACCTCGGGGTCAGGCGGTCGCCGACGCCGCGTCGAGCGCGCGCCGGGCCTTCTCGCCCTCGGTCGAGACGAGGAAGGAGCGCTCGTCGGCGTGCTCGGCGACGGCTTCGAGCGCCTCGCGGGTGCCGATCTGGCGGAGCGCCCAGCCGGCCGCGGCGCGCACGTCGTCCGAGCCCTCGCCGGCGAGCACGTCCGCGAGCGGGTCGACCGCGCGGGCGTCGCCGATGAGCCCGAGCGCGCGCGCCGCGTGCGGACGGACGAGTTCCTCCGTGTCGTCGTCGACGAGCGCGTCCGCGAGCGGTTGGACCGCCTCGCTCGCGCCGATCTCGCCGAGCGACTTGAACGTCGCCTTCTGGAGCTGCGGGTTCGACTCCTCGGGGACGTACTCCACGAGGGTCTCCGTCGCCTCCTCGGCGGCCATCTTCCCGAGGATGCGGATCGCGAACTGGTCGCGCTTCTCCGCGCGGCCGAGCAGCTCCTCCACGGAGGCCTCGGTCTTCCCGCGCTTGCCCATGCGCTCGAACGCTTCGAGGCAGTGGCGCTCCATGAAGTCGGAGGTGAGCGAGTCGAGCGCGAGCAGGATCATGTCGACGTTGCCGCGCGTCTCGTGCTCCTTCAGCGCGGCCCACTCCACCGGGAAGTCCTTGTAGTGACCGAGCACGTCGTAGTACCCCTGCGCGCGGAGCTGCTCGTGGGTCTCCAGGTCGTCCCACTCCTCGGCGTCGTCGAGCGCGGCCTCCAGCTCGTCCGTCGCCTCGATGAGCGCGGCGATGGCCGCCGCGTCGTCGTCGGGGTCGAGGGCGGCGTCCGCGACGCCCGCCGCGACGGCGTCGAGGGCGGCGACGAGCGCGGCGACCCGGTCGTCGTCGCTCGTTTCGTCGGTCTCGTCCTCCTCGGGGGCGTCGGAAGCGTCGGCCGCCGCGTCGTCGCCGCTCTCGTCGCCCGCACTGTCGTCGCTCCCGTCGCCTGCGTCCGGGTCCGTCTCGATCGCGTCCGCGTCCACCTCGTCGTCGACCGCGTCGGCGGCCGCCTCGACGAAGGCGCTCACCGCGTCGGCCGCGTCGTCGCGGCCGGCGGCGGTCCACTCGGTCCCTTCGAGCGTCGCCTCGGCACCCTCGATCGCGTCGACGACGTCCTCGGCGTACGGGCCGCGCGCCGCCTCGACGCCCTCGCGCAGCTCGGCGACCCGGGCTTCGAGGTCGCCGCGCGGGTCGTCGGCGTCCTCGTCGTCTTCGTCGGGCTCGGGGAGGTCGGCCTCCGCGATCCCCGCCTCGGCGTCGTCGAGGAGGGCGTCGACGTCGTCGAGGTCCGCCTCGGTCTCGGCGTCGTCGAGGAGCGCCGCGATCTCGTCGAGGTACTCGTTCAGGGACTCCTCGGTCGCTTCGTCGGGACGCGCCGGCGCGGCGGCCGCGTCCGTCGACTCGCCGGCGTCCGCCTCCGCGTCGTCCGCGGCGTCGGCCTCCTCGGAGGCGTCGGCCGGGTCGTCGTCGCCGTTGCTCATACACCACGAACTGCGCGCGTAGTCCATTAAGACGTTTCCCTTCGCGGGCGGACCGGCGCGCCGTCGGACGGGGAGCGGTCCCGGCGTGGGCGACCTCGTCTCACCGGACGCCTCCGCGAGCGGGACCGACGGCGATCTCGGACCGGACCGCGTGCGCCGATCCCCTCGACGTGGCGGGCGACATGGGTACTATGAAAAAATAATTTTCTATATACCAAACTCTGCTTACCATCGTGGAAACAGTTAAGTGCCCCACGCGCGTACGCAGAGGTAGACATGAGTACCCAGAAAGAGGCACGTCAACGCTACGGAGACGTTCACGAGAGCGAAGCGCTCCGCGTTCCCGAGGAGAAGGCCGAGCAGCTCGTCGACGCGCTCAACACCGACCTCGCGGCGACGTACGTCCTCTACCACCAGATCAAGAAGCACCACTGGCTCGTCGAGGGCGCCGAGTTCCGCGACATCCACGTCTACCTCGGCGAGGTCGCGGCGGACCTCGAAGAGGGCGCGGACGTGCTCGCCGAGCGCGCGCAGGCGCTCGGCGGCGTGCCGCTGTCGGGCGGCGCGAACTACGAGGAGCACGCCCCGGTGAGCCCGGAGGACGCCGACTCCTACGACATCCGGACGTCGCTGGAGAACGACCTGGAGCTGTTCGGCGACATCACGGAGATGCTCCGGGAGCACATCCAGCTCGCCAACAACCTCGGCGACTACAACACCGAGGAGCTGCTCCGTGACACCCTCAAGGACGTCGAGGAGCACGGCCACCACATCGAGCACTACCTGGAGGACGACACCCTCGTCACTCAGGGCACGCTCGAATAGACGCGTCGCGGCCGCCGCTTCCGACGGACGCACGGGCGCGCGAGCGCCGCTCGCTCGAATTCTCCCGTTCTTTTCAGCCCGTCAGCGACGGCGCCGCTCGGCCGATCGAGGCGATAAGCCGAATCGACGGGTCGAACCGATCACCCGAGCCGCTCGTCGAGGATGAGCCGCGTCTTCGTCGACTTCACCTCGTCCATCTCCCGGGCCTGCGAGATCAGCTCGTTGACGGCGCGCGTGTCGACCGCGTCGACGACGAGCACGACGTCGTCCTCGCCCGAGACCTGCCAGACGAAGTCCACCTCCTCCCACTCGACCATGCGCTCGCCGACGGCGGCGGTGTCGACGTTCATCTCCACCGAGATCTCGATCATCGCCTTCACGTTGCCCGTGCGGGTCGTGACGGTGAACCGCTCGATGATCCCCTCCTCGGTCATGCGGTCGACGCGGTTGCGCACCGTCCCCTCCGAGGTGCCGACGCGGTCCGCGATCTCCGTGTAGGGGGTCCGCGCGTCCCGTCGCAGGATCGAGAGGATCCGACGGTCGAGGTCGTCCATACCCGACCTACTCCCCCCGGCGACTTACTCGTTACGAATATCGTAACGAATCTACGAACGACGCATTTATTACCCTTTACGCGTACGTTTCTCGTAATGTCGGACGCCTATATCGCGCTGGCCGACGGACGCGTGCTCGAAGCGCGCGCCCGCGCGCCGGGGCGCACCCGTGGCGAACTGGTGTTCACGACCGCGTACACCGGCTACGAGGAGTCGCTCACCGACCCCTCCTACGCCGAACAGATCCTCACCTTCTCGTACCCCCTGATCGGGAACTACGGCGTCCGAACCGAGCGGTTCGAGTCCGAGTCGGTCCAGCCGCGCGCGGCGATCGCCCGCGAGCTGACCGACGACGTCGCCGAGTGGCTCGCCGGCGAGGGCGTCCCGGCCGTCGACCACGTCGACACCCGCGAGATCGTCACGACCGTCCGCGAGGAGGGCGCGATGGCCTGCGGGATCGCCGCCGGCCCGGACGCGACCCCCGACGACGCGGTCGCGGAGATGGAGGCGTGCGAGCCGATGAGCGCGCACACCGACATCGGCGCGCAGGTGTCGGTGTCGGAGCCGACCGTCCACGAGGGCGGCGGCGCCGCCGACGTCGCGATGCTCGACTGCGGCGCGAAGGGCTCGATCATCTCCTCGCTCACCGAGCGCGGGGCCGACGTCCACGTGCTCCCGTACGACGCGACCCCCGAGGACGTGGCCGCCGTCGAGCCCGACGTGCTCTTCGTCTCGAACGGCCCGGGCGACCCGGAGAACTTCGCCGCCGCCAAGGCGGTCGTCGACGAGTTCGCCGGCGAGCTGCCGATGGCCGGCATCTGCCTCGGCCAGCAGGTGATCACGAGCGCGCTCGGCGGCTCGACCGAGAAGATGATGTTCGGCCACCGCGGCGTCAACCAGCCAGTCAAGGACCTCCGCACTGACAAGGTCGTGATGACGACGCAGAACCACGGCTACACCGTCGACGACACCGGTCCGCTGGAGGTGACGCAGGTGAACGTCAACGACGACACCGTCGAGGGGCTCGACAGCGAGGAGCTCGACGTCATCACCCGCCAGTACCACCCCGAGGCGAACCCCGGTCCGCACGACTCGCTCGGCTTCTTCGACGAGGTGCTGGAGCTGGCGGAGGCGACGCCGCACGTCGCCGCGGACTGACCGTCGCCGCGGACTGACCGCCGACGTCGACCGACCGCCGCCGGCGCC
The DNA here is from genome assembly GCF_042665015.1 of Halorubrum rutilum. Classification (GTDB taxonomy): domain Archaea; phylum Halobacteriota; class Halobacteria; order Halobacteriales; family Haloferacaceae; genus Halorubrum; species Halorubrum rutilum. The sequence goes on from NZ_JBHTBL010000001.1 coordinate 394,078, forward strand.
CGTCGCTCCGCGCTCGACGATCCCCGCTCCGCCGCTCTCCTCCCGCTGACCGCCCCGGAGTACCACCCGCCCGACGCCTGCCGGTTCCCGCGTCGGATCCCTCGTCCGTCTCATCGCCCGCGACCGGCGACGTTTTCCCCCGGCCCGCCGCAGTGTCGCCCATGACCCTCGAGATCCTCCTCACCAACGACGACGGGATCGACGCCGTCGGGATCCGGGCGCTCTCGGACGCGCTCTCGCGCGAGCACGACGTGACGGTCGTCGCGCCGAAGCGGAACCAGTCCGGGGTCGGCGGCGCCCGGTCGTGGTGGGAGACCACCGTGGAGTACGCGGAGACGGACGCCGGCTACGCGGTCGAGGGCACGCCCGCCGACTGCGTCGCCGTCGCCGAGGTCGCGCTCGGGCTCGACCCGGACGTCGTCGTCTCCGGCTGCAATCACGGGCCGAACATCGGCGCGCACATCCTCGGGCAGTCCGGGACGGTCGGCGCCGCGATGGAGGCCGCCTTCCTCGGCACGCCCGCGGTCGCCGTCTCGCTGTACGACCGCGGGAACCTGCCCGTACCGCCGACGCTCGACGCCGAGGACTTCGCGCTCGCCGCCGAGGCGGTCCTCGACCTGCTCGACCGCGCGGAGGGGGACGACGCGAGTGACGGCGACAGCGGCGACTCGGTCGCGCTCCCGTTCGGCGCCGACGTGTTGAACGTCAACGCGCCGGCCGCGGACGACGAGGCCGCGAGCGACCCGACCTATCGGATCACGGAGCCCGCGCGCGGCTTCGACGTGATCGAGTTCCGCCCGGGCGAGGAGGGGCCGGAGGCGGAGGACGTCCCCGAGGGGTGGGAGTTCGGCGAGCGGCGCGGCGAGATGGGGATGGAGCTCCGCGATCGGTTCTGGCGGGAGTTCCTCCGCGGCGACGTCGCCGACGACCCGGGTTCGGACCGGCTCGCGGCGGTCGAGGGCGAGGTGAGCGTCTCGCCGCTGTCGTCGTCCCGGTCCGTCGCCGGCGACCGCGCGGGCGAGGTCGTCGCCGTCGGCGCTGGGACCCCCCTGCGGACGGACGGGGAGTGAGTCCGAGACGGGCCCGGGGCTTGCCGGGTCCTACCGGCGTCGTCCCGGTCGCCGCGACCCGCCGGTGAACTCGCCCGCGAGCCGGCCGAGGTACCACACGAACAGCAGCCCCAACAGGAGTCCGCCGCCGAGGGCGGCGAGCAGCTCCAGCGGCGTCGGGTTCCACTGGAGCGCGATGAGGGGCGGCGAGACGGCCACCAGGAGGAGGAAGCCGAGCTTGATCTTGCGGTTCCCCGCGTCGCGCTCCGCGTCCGACATGGGTCCTACCACGCCGACCCCTCCGCCGGCCGGAGGGCGCCCCGAGTCGCTCCCGTGTTCATGCGTCACCAACGGCGCGACGCGACATCAACCCGGCGAACCGCGACCGCACGGGTCGCGGCTCCGGCATGATAAGCCTCTCGACCGTTCACGGTCGTAATCCCACCCGAACGCGTCCGTCGAGCCGTGAACGGTCTCGGTCGTTTAAGTTCGTCCGCGCGCTGTGTTCGACTACCCCTACCCGCGGCCCCTCCCCCGCGGCCCCGCCGCGGTCGTCCCTCCGTCCCCGTTCGCGCCCCGGGCGGCGGCCTCCCGCGGGCCGTCGTTCCGCGGCGCTTTTGAGCCGACCCCGACAACCGACGGGCATGGACGACGAACTCCGCGAGCGCGTCGAGGCGGCCGGCGAGGCCGCCGCGCTGTTCAACGCGCTCAAACACGGCAGCGACCCGGACGTGGGCGCCATCATGGGGCCCCTGATGGGGGAGCACCCCGAGTTCCGACCGCACGGCGACGAGATTCCCGGGATCGTCGCGCCGGTCGTGAACCGGGTCGCCGACATGGACGAGGCCGAGCGCCGCGAGCGGCTCGGCGAGCTCGCGCCCGACCGGCTCGCGGAGCTGGAGGCCGACGACGAGGACGACGACCGCGTCCTCCCCGACCTCCCGAACGCCGAGGACGGCGCGGTCGTGATGCGCGCCGCGCCGAACCCGAACGGCCCCTGGCACGTCGGCCACGCCCGGATGCCCGCCGTCATCGGGACGTACAAGGAGCGGTACGACGGCGAGTTCATCTGCCGGTTCGACGACACCGACCCGGAGACGAAGCGGCCCGACCTCGACGCGTACGACGCCATCTTGGAGGACATCGCGTACCTCGGCTTCGAGGCCGACCGCGTGCTGAAGGCGTCGGACCGGCTGGAGACCTACTACGACCACGCCCGCGAGCTGATCGACCTGGGGGGCGCGTACACCTGCTCGTGTCCCGGCGAGGCGTTCTCCGAGCTGAAGAACGCCGGGGAGGCGTGTCCGCACCGCGAGAAGGACGCCGAGACGGTCCGCGAGGAGTTCGACGCCATGGTCGACGGCGACTACTCGGCCGGCGAGATGGTCCTCCGGGTCCGAACCGATATCGAACATAAGAACCCCGCGCTGCGCGACTGGGTCGCCTTCCGGCTGATCGACACGCCGCACCCGCGCGAGGAAGCCAGCGACTACCGCTGCTGGCCCATGCTGGACTTCCAGTCGGGCGTCGACGACCACCTCACGGGCGTCACGCACATCATCCGCGGCATCGACCTGCAGGACTCCGCGAAGCGCCAGCGGTTCGTCTACGACTACTTCGGCTGGGAGTACCCCGAGGTGCTCCACTGGGGCCACGTCCAGGTCGACGAGTACGACGTGACGCTCTCCACCTCGACGATCAAGGAGCTCATCGAAAACGGCGAGCTGACGGGGTGGGACGACCCGCGCGCGCCGACGATCCGGTCGATGCGCCGCCGCGGCATTCGGGGGCGGGCCCTCGTCGACTCGATGACGGAGCTGGGGATGTCCACCTCCGACGTCGACCTCGCGATGTCGTCCGTCTACGCGAACAACCGCGACCTGGTCGACGACGAGGCGAACCGGTACTTCTTCGTCCGCGACCGAGCGGACGCGCCCGCCGTGGAGCTGCCGGTCGTCGACGGCGACGCCCCCGCGCCCGCGGCCGGCCGCCCGCCGCTCCACCCCGACCACCCCGACCGCGGCGACCGCGAGGTTCCCGCCGGGCGGGTCGCGGTCGAGTCGCCGGACCTCCCGCCCGAGGGCGAGCGCGTCTGGCTCAAGGGGTACGGCTGCGTCCGGTACGCGGGCGACGAGCTGGTCTTCGCCGACGCCGACATCGAGGTGGTCCGCGACGGCGACGTGGACGTGATCCACTGGGCGCCGGTCGACGAGGGGCTCGACACGCTCATGCGGACGGTCGACGGCGACGTGCGAGGGGTCGCCGAGCCCGCGGTCGCCGACGTCGACCCCGACGCAGTCGTCCAGTTCGAGCGCGTCGGCTTCGCTCGGATCGACGCGTTCGAGCCCGCGGCGACAGACGAGGAGGACGGCCCCGACGGCTCCGAGGACCTGCTGGCGTACTACGCGCACCCGTAGGCCGCGGCATCGCGTCCGGACCGAGGCGGGTGCGGGCCGACGCGAGCGCGGGCCGACCGAACGCCTTCGTCGCGGAGTTTAAACCCGCGACCGGCGAAGCGGGGGCAACGATGGCCATCGATCCGAACTTCGAACAGAGCCGGGAGCAGGTCGGCGAGGAGGACGGCGTCGCCGTCTGGGGGCCCGTCGAGCCGCCGGAGAAGCAGGGGATCCGCGGCACGCACGTCGCCGTCGACTTCGACATCTGCCTCGCCGACGGCGCCTGTCTGGAGGACTGCCCGGTCGACGTGTTCGAGTGGGTCGACACGCCCGGCCACCCCGAGTCGGAGCGCAAGGCGAACCCGGCCGACGAGGACCAGTGTATCGACTGCATGCTGTGCGTGGACGTCTGTCCCGTCGACGCGATCGACGTCGATCCCGGCCGCGAGAACCGGATCTGATCGGTCGGGTTCGGTGCAGTGGGGGCGCTCGTCGTCGCCGTCGTCGTTCGTTTATAAAGGTCGATGTCGGATCTCCGACGAACACCGACAAAGCCCCAGCCGCTCGGTTGTACGTCGTTGCTATCGCCGGTGCGGTTAAGACCTCCAAAGCCCCAGCCGGGAGGCGGGCGCACGCTCGCTGCGCTCCTCAGTCGTTCACTTCGTTCGCTCCTTCCGGTGCTTGCATCGCCTGCGCCCGCCTCCCGGCTGCCCCTTTGAGTCCCATCCGTACGGCACCGCAACCGCACCTCGTACCTCCCCAGCCTCGCCGCTCGCTGCGCTCGCGGCGTCCCTCGCGCGTGCGGTTCGCGGCCTGTCGGCCGCTCACCGGCACGCGCCACCGCGACTCATCTATATACGCTAGCTGCACTCCCGTCAGTCGCTGATAAACCGCTCCCACTCTCGGAGCGCGAACTCGGTCCCGTACCGCTCGACGAGGGGCTCGTACGCGTCGCCGAGCGCGCGCATGCAGGCGGCCGTCGAGACGTAGCCGAGCCCGTCGGCGACCGACTCCCACGGGCGGCCCTGCAACACCTTCCTGACGAGGAGACGCTCCTCCCGCTGGTCGAGGTCGCTCCCCCCGACCAGCGCCGCCATCGCGAGGTCCCGGAACGCGCCCGGCGCGCTGTCGTACATCCCCGGACCGAACGACGCGCCGACGACGGAGCGCCACTCGGTCTCGGTCAGGTCGAGGGGAACCGAGGCCGAGCAGGCGCGGAGCGCCCCGACGACCACGTCGGGATCGACGTCGCGGTGGGCGTCCGAGAGCCCGTCGCGCTCGCGGTCCCGGAAGGCGGCGGCGTGGCGGGCGAGGAGGTCGCGGCCGGCCTCGGTCTCCGGGCGGAGCATGATCGCCGAGTGCTCGCCGGAGGCGTCGTTGCGCGAGGTCGAGAGGTGGACGGTCCGGTAGCCCGCCCGGTCCCAGAACCGGAGGAGGCGCGGCGTCGCGCCGTAGCCGACCGAGAAGTAGTCGACCGCCGCGCCGAACTCGGCGTGGACCTCGTCGAGCAGCCGGGACCCGAACCCCTCGTCCCTGACGGCGTGGTGGGTCGCGATCCGCACGGTCCGGAGCCCGCGCGGCCCCGCGGCGTCCTCGTCGCGGAGCTGGCTCGTGAGCACGTCCGGCACCATGTTGCCGCGGACGCGCTCGCCCTCGTACATCGCCCGGCGCGTCTCGGCGTCGAGCCCGCCCTCGCGCGCGAGCAGCGCGACCGCGACGACCCGCCCCTCGGCGACCAGCGCCCGCGCCGAGAGGTTCGGCGCGTCGAGCAGTCGCGCGAGGTCGTTCGGCTCGGTGCGGTAGTGGGCGGCGACCAGCAGCCCGAACGCCTCGCCGAGCAGGGCCTCGTCCGCGAGCAGGTCGTCCGGCGCGAGCGCGCGGTACGTCGCCTCGTCGACCGTCGTCCCCGCGACCGCCTCGTCGACCGCCGGCCGCGCGTCGAGCAGGAGCGCCCGCGACGCCCACGCCTCGACCGGGTCGTTCCGCGCGTACCGGATCGGCTCGTCGAGGCGGACGTCCCGCACCGCGAGCGGCCCGTCGAGCAGGCGCTCGCGGAACCGGATCGCGAAGCCGCGGCCCGCGCCCTCGTAGCCGTGGACGGTCGTGCAGAACGCGACCGAGAGCGACCCGTCGAGGAACGCCTCCAGCAGCCGCACCGGGAGCGCGGCCGCTTCGTCGACGACCGCGACGTCCGGGTCGCCGGGCAGCTCCGCGGCCTCGGCGGGCGAGCGGTATCGCACGCGACCGCCGCCCGGCGCGTCGATGCGGCGGGCTCCGCCCCCCGCGGCGGTCTCGCCGCCGTCGACGCCTCTCGACTCGATCAGCTCGCCCGCCCGCGCGAACACCTCCGCGGCGTTTCGGAAGGCGGGCGCCGTGACGAGCACGTCGGCGCCGGCGAGCGCGAGCGCGCCGGCCGCGAGCCCGGCCGCGCTCGACTTCCCCCGCCCGCGGTCCGCCTCGACGACGACCGCGTTGCCGGGCGTCGCGAGCGATTCGAACGCCCGCACCGCTCGGGCCTGGTCGGTCGTGAGACACGTCTCGTACGTCGCGGCGGGAAACGTCGCGTCCGGCGGGGCGGTCGGTCTCCCGACCGCGTCGCTCCCCGTCGCGGTTTCTCCCGTCAGCCCGTCGCGCTCGACGGCGTCGCCCTCGGGCCCGTCCGCACCGAGGGAGACGATCGCGATCCCCGGGTGCGCCCGCAGGGTGTCGACGAACCGCTCGCGGAACCGGCCGGTCACGTCGCCGACCTCGTACGGCGAGACCGCCAGCGAGTCGTCGAAGCGGTCGCGGACCGACGGCCAGTCGTCGAGCGCCGGCGTCAGGAGGACGAGGAGGCCGCCGCCGTCGACCGCGCCGACGCACCGCCCGAGCGCGTTCGGGACGAACCGCTCGTGGCAGTCCAGGACCACGACCTCGCGGGTGCGCCCGAGCAGCTCGTCCGCGTTCCGGGGGCGATGCTCCTCGAACCGGAACCCCTCGCGGGTCGAGACGACGGCGGTCGACCCGCCCCTGCCCCCGTCCTCGACTGCCTCGATCGCGTCGTAGGCCGCGTCGATCCCGCGGTCGCGGTCGCCGGCGAGGACGAGGACGCGCCGCTCGTTCGCCGCCTCGGCCTCCCGTTTCGCCTCCCGCGCGAGCGCCGCGATCATTCGTTCGGTCGTCGTTGCCGGGGCCCGGGGATGTGTCTTGCCCTCCGGTCCGTTCGCGCTCGGCTCCCCGGACCGCGGTGCTCTGGGCCCGCGGTGCTCCGGAACCGCGGAGATCACCCGCGAGGCGGGAGGCTTACGGCGTCGCGGGGCGTCGTGTCGCCCATGACCACGGTCACGCTCATCGGCACGCGGCTCGCGGACACGGGGCGCGAGTTCGTCTACGAGGGGGAGTCGCCCGACTGCGAGGGCTGCCCCTACCGGGGCCAGTGTCTCAACCTCTCCGAGGGGACCCGCTACCGCGTGACGGGGATCCGCGAGAACGCGCAGGTCCTCGACTGCGCCGTCCACGACGCCGGCGTCCGGGCGGTCGAGGTCGAGCCCGCGCCCGTCCCCGCGAACGTCCCGTCGAAGCAGGCGTACGCCGGCAGCCGCGTCTCGCTCGCCGGCCCGTGCCCCCACACCGAATGCCCGAGCCACGGGTACTGCGTCCCCGACGGCGCCGACTTCGACGACGAGCGCGTCATCGACCAGGTGCTCGGCGAGCCGCCCCACGACACCTGCGCGCTCGACCGGGACCTGACGCTGGTGGAGTTCCGGGCGGAAGACGAGTAACCGCGACCCCGCGGCCGCCGCCGCGCCGTTCCCTTACAGCGCGGTGACCGCGTTCAGCGTGATCCGGATCGCGCGTTCGACGTTGTCCTTCGCCTTCGCCGGGAGTTCGTCGTCGGAGTCCGCACCCTTCTGCGTGCCCGCGACGAGGTTGCCGTCGACGGTGCAGATCGCCCCGGCCCGGAGCCCCTTACGGCGTGCCAGCGCGAAGACGGTCGCGGCCTCCATCTCGATCGCGAGCAGGTTCGCGTCGTTCCAGTCGTCGACGTACGCGTCGCTCTCGTTGTAGAACGCGTCGTCGGAGACGATCGGGCCGACGTGGACGTCCTCGCCGTTCTCCTCCGCGGCGTCGACGAGTTCGCGCAGCGCGTCGTAGGCCGGGACCGCGGGGTAGTTCGCGGACTCGTAGCGCTTGCTCGTCCCCTCCTCCTTGGCCGCGCCCGTCGCGACCACCATGTCGCCGACCTCCATCTCGGCCTGTAACGCGCCGCAGGTGCCGCACCGGAGGAACGTCTCGACGCCGACCCGCGAGAGCTCCTCGACCGCGATCGCGGCCGACGGACAGCCGATCCCGGTCGAGCAGATCGTGAGGTCGGTCCCCTCGTAGCTCGCGTTGACGACCTTGTACTCGCGGTTCCGCGCGACGAGCTCGCTGTCGTCACAGATGTCCGCGATCCGGTCGACGCGCCCCGGGTCGCCCGGGATGACCGCGATCTCGTGGACGTCGCCCTCCTCGACCAGCAGGTGCGGCTGTTTCGCCATGCGAGCGGGTCCACGCGCCGCGCGCAAAAACGGACCGGTCGGAGGGCGGGGTCGGCAGTGCGAGACAAATTTTATATCGCGCTATACAATTTACTGACCGGGTAGGATCCTCGTAGTCCGGGTCTCAACCGATCCGCAACGCTCGGGCGATCGCCGGGCTTACCGTCCGAAAGCGCCGGCTCGGGCGTGACCGACCCGGACGGCGCCGTCGATCTCGCGCCGGGTCTCGGCGCCCTCGTCGTCACGTTCCTCCTCGTCACGCCGCTCGCTGCTATGTCCCTCAGCTTCGGACGCATGCCGCCTCTTCTGTGGGTTCGTGGGCTCCGCGGTCGTCGCGTCGACGCGGTTGACCGCGTGGCGGAAAACAGACGAGAACGACTGAGTCGGGGCGATGAACCGCGCCCGACCGCGTCGCCGTCGGTTATCGCGACTGAGACGGTGGACGGAGGATTTTATACCCGCGCGGCGCCGATGGCTCACAATGCGCTTCAGTCGCGACCGTCGAGGCCAGTCGGTCGTGATCGGGACCGTGATCCTCTTTGGGTTCTTGATCCTCGCGCTCTCGCTGTATCAGGTCCAGATCGTGCCGCAGCAGAACGCACAGGTCGAGTTCCAGCACTTCGAGGAGGTCCGGAACGACCTCGTCGAGCTCAGGGCGGGGATCTTGCAGGCGGGGAGCACCGACCGGCCGCAGTATCAGACGGTTCGACTGGGGACCAGTTACTCGACTCGCCTGTTTGCGATTAATCCGCCAGCGCCGGCTGGGACGATACGGACCGTTGAGGCACCACCTATCACCATCTCGAACGGCACGCCAGAGGGGACCGTGACGATTCCGACGCGATTCCTCCAGTACCAGCCGGGCTACAACGAAATCGATCAGTCGCCGACGTGGTACGACGCTTCCGTGCTCTACGTTGACGCTAGCGAGGAAGGAGGCGGAATCGCGGTGATCGAGGGTCAAGAGCTCGTTGATAATGAAGAAAAAGTAACTATCGTGGCGCTTCAAAGAGAATTTCGCCGGAGCGGGACTGGCCGGGTCACAGTAGAACTTCAGCCGGCTGTAAGTCCCACAGATGAAATTCCCGATGGGCCGCTTACTATTACTATTCCTACACGGCTGAGCGAGAGCGACTGGGAAAACAAGACGAACATCACAAGCAAAGATGCCTACGTTAGCGTTACGGACGACAACAACGACGACATCTACGACTTGGAACTCAGTACGACTGCTGAGAACCTAACGGTTGATACAGTTGGCGTACAGGAAGCACCTGAGGATCCGACACAGAACGGCGGCGGGACTGGTGGCGATGGTGGAACCGATGGTGGCGATGGTGGAACCGATGGTGGCGATGGTGGAGCCGATGGTGGTGATGGTGGTGGGACAACTACACTGTACCCGTCAAGTGGTACTGCAGATGCCGGTACTCTGTCTGACTTCGAGAATATGCAAGCTGATGATGGAAACGAAGCATTGTTGCAAGGGGTAACTAGCGGTTCAGATAAACAATCATTTGATGTGACGACTACAACTGAGAATGTTCCTGCTGGTGATTATACTCTTGAGATTCAGGTAGGTAGCGGGTCGTCTTTCCAAGGCAGTGGAGTTGATGTGACGGTGAGCGATACGAATGGTGAGATTGGTACCGGAACGATTAGTGGAACTGGCTTGTTTACAATTAATCTCGATCCGTCTGTTGAAGGTGACATCACAGTAACTTATCAAGCAAGAAACCAGAATGCTGAACTGGAGGTGCAGTTCCAGCGTTTGGTATAGTTGTGTAGATAGTAGCTTATGATCGTAAATCTTGAACTGGTATCTTCATGTGTCAGAAATATTCTAATTAACAATTTGTTATTTAATTGGACCTGACAAACGAGAATCACTGCTTCAAAATCTAGCAACAAGAGTTGAATTAAGTTATATAATCAGTAACATAAGTACTGAATAGGCTATTAATATTAGAACCGGCGTACTTGTTCCTTTGAGAGGCATTATTCCACAATCGACGTAAACCACCATCGACACACCCATATGCCGGCCGCATGAACGACCGTGCATGACCGAAGTCGGCATCGACGCCGTCGAGATCTGGACCGGGAAGCTCAAGCTCGACTTGCCGGGCACGTTCGCCCCGGAGAAGGGCGACGATCCGAAGAAGTACACGAAGGGGCTCGGGCTCAACAACTCATCGTTCCCGGACGTGTACGAGGACATCGTCACGATGGGCGCGAACGCCGCGAAGGGGCTGATGGACCGCAAGGGGCTCGAACCCTCCGATATCGGTCGGATCGACGTCGCCACCGAGTCGGCGTTCGACCACTCGAAGCCGGTGTCGACGTACATCGCGGGCTGTCTGGAGCAGGTGTACGACGGCGACTTCACCCACGCCAACAAGGGCGAGCGCAAGTTCGCCTGCCTGGCGGGGACGCAGGCGATCGACGACGCGTACAACTGGATCCGGGCCGGGCGGCACCGCGACCGCGCCGCGCTCGTGATCACGACCGACACCGCGCTGTACGCCCGCGGCGACCCCGGCGAGGCGACGCAGGGCGCCGGCGCCGTCGCGATGCTGATCGACGAGGACCCGTCGCTCGTCGCGCTCTCGACGGAGCAGGGATACGGCTCGAAGGACGAGACTGACTTCCTGAAACCGAACCAGCAGTTCCCGAGCGTCGACGGGAAGCGCTCCGTGCAGGTGTACCTCGCCCGGATGCGGGAGGCGCTGGAGGACTACGAGTCGGTCACCGACGACATCTCGCTCGACGACTTCGCGTACGCCCCGTTCCACACGCCGTTCCCGGGGATGGTCCGGAAGGCGGCCCTGCTCGCGTACCGCCACGTCATCCGCGACACGGGGTACGAGGCCGAGCTCGCCGACGAGATCGGCCGGCAGCCCCGCGAGGACGACTTCGCCGACCGCGAGGCGTACGAGGCGGCCATCAGCGACTACATGGACGAGCTGAAGACCACCGAGCAGTATCAGACGTGGTACGACACCGCCGTCGAGCCGACGCTGGGGCTCTCTCGGGAGGTCGGCAACTGGTACACGAGCTCGGTCCACATCGCCCGCGTCAGCGCCCTGCGCGACGCCCTGACGCGCGACCGGTCGTTCGTCGGCGAGACGCTGCTCGTCGCCTCGTACGGCTCCGGCGCACAGGCGGAGATCCACGCGGAGACGATCCGCGAGGGGTGGCGCGCGGAGGTCGAGGGGCTCGACATCGACGACCAGCTCGCGGCCCGCTACGACCTCGCGTGGGAGGAGTACGAGGACGTCCACGACGTCCACGAGTACGACATGGACGTGGAACGCGAGATCGAGGAGTTCACGCAGCCGGAGTCGGAGTTCGTCTTCACCGGCTGGGGCCGGATGAACGAGCGCAAGTACGAGTACGTCGAGTAGCGCGTCTCGGTCGCGACCGCCCCGCGCTCGCGTCGCCCGAGGCCGCGGTAGAGGGCCGCAACACCGTGAAAACGGCTACCACGGGGCTCTCTCGATACGATGGTTTTAAACGACGCTAGGGTGAATCGGTACTCAATGGTAACCATCTACGACGTGCCGGCGGACGCCCTCATCGAGGAGGTCGCCGCGCGACTCGAAGACCGGATCGACGAGCCCAACTGGGTGGAGTTCGCCAAGAGCGGCTCCGGCAAGGAGCTCCCGCCGGAACAGGAGGACTTCTGGTACGTGCGCTCCGCGAGCCTGCTCCGGAAGGTCGCCCAGAACGAGCCCGTCGGCATCGAGCGGCTCGCCACCGAGTACGGCTCGAAGAAGCGGGGTTCGAACCGCTACGCCGTCCGTCCCGGCCGCCACTCGGGCGGCTCCCGCAAGCTCATCCGCGCGTCGCTGCAGGCCCTCGAAGCGGAGGGGCTCGTCACGACCGCCGCCGGCGAGGGCCGCCGCGTCTCCGACGAGGGCGAGGCGTTCCTCTCGGAGGTCGCCACCGAGGTCTTCGAGGACCTCGACCGTCCGGAACTCGAACGCTACGCGTAGATCGCCGATTCGCTTTCCGGCTCTGCTTCTCCCGTCGAGCGGCGGCTCTCGCGGCGTGTTCGCCGCCGGATCTCCGATTTCTCGACCGTCGCTTCCGCCCGTCGATACCCGGTGGTTCGCCCCGCGTTCGAAGGCTTACATCAAATGACGCTATACGAAATATGAGGATTCCCGCCCGCACCCTCCACGTTCGCGTAGCTGGTTCGCCGACGCGGTCTATACGGTCGAAAAAGGAACCGGGAGTCCGCCGCCTCGTCGCCGCGCTATCCGGTGTTCTTCATCCCCGCGGCGATGCCGTTGACGGTGAGCCGGAGGGTGCGCTCCTCCTCTTCGGTGCGGTGGGTGCGGCCGAGGAGGTTCGCCTGTAGCAGGTTCAGCGGGTCGACGTAGGGATTCCGCCGGTCGAGGCTCTCTTCGAGCCACTCGCGCCGGAGGAGCTGGTCGCGGCCGCTGATTTCGAGGACGAGCTCGCGGCCGCGCTCGTACTCCCCGATCAGCTCGGGGAAGAAGCGCTCGCGGAGCTCGTCGTCGGCGAGGTCGGCGTACTCGGCGGCGATCTCCGGCTCCGTGCGGGCGAGCGCGAGCCCGGCGTTGTCGAGGGTGGTCCGGAAGAACGGCCACTCCTCGTACATCTCGCGGAGCGTTTCGAGCCCCTCCTCCTCGCCGGCCTCGTCGAGGTAGGCGTCGATGCCGGAGGCGAGCGAGTACCAGCCGGGGAGGATGAGCCGCGTCTGGGTCCACGAGAACACCCACGGGATGGCGCGGAGGTCCTCGACGGTGCGCTCGCCGGAGCGGGAGGCGGGCCGCGAGCCGAGGTTGAGGTCCTCGACGACGGAGATGGGCGTCGCCTGCCCGAAGTAGGAGACGAAGCCGTCGGTGTTCAGCAGGTCGCGGTACGTCTCGCGGGCGGCGGGCGCCATCGTCGTCATCGCGTCGACCCACGCGTCGGGCACGTCCTCGGTGGGCTCCGCGTTGGCCTCGTGGCGGGCGCGGATCTGCGCGTCGAGCATCTGTTCGAGCTCGCGCTCGGCGATCCGCGGGTTGGCGTACTTCTCGGCGATCGCCTCGCCCTGCTCGGTGAACTTCACCTGGCCGGTGACGGTCTCGTTCGGCAGCGCGAGCAGCGCCTCGTTCATCGGGCCGCCGCCGCGCGAGATGGAGCCGCCGCGGCCGTGGAACAGCCGGAGCGTGACGTCCTCCTCGCGGCAGAACCGCGCGATCCGCCGCTGGTTCTCGTAGAGGTCCCAGTTGGCGGCGAGGAACCCGTTCTCCTTGTTGGAGTCGGAGTAGCCGAGCATCACCTCCTGCAGGTCGCCCCGGCTCTCCAGCGCGGCCGCGTACGCCTCGTTGTCGAACAGCGCCCCGAGGATGCGCTCGGCGCCGTTGAGCGCCGACTCGGTCTCCAGCAAGGGGACGACGTCGAGCCCGCAGTGGTCCGGCAGCGAGACGGCGCCGACCTGGTCGGCCAGGAAGAGCACTTCGAGCACGTGGCTCGGCTCCTCCGTCATCGAGATGCAGTAGGTGTCGATCGCCTGCTGGCCGTACTCCTCCTGCCAGCCGGCGAGCTCGCTGAACCGCTCCAGCACGCGCTCGGTCGTCTCGGAGACGTCGCCGGGCTCGTCGGCGTCGACGACGGGGTCGTCCTGGAGGATGGCTCCGGTGAGGAACTCCTGACGCGCGTCCTCGTCCATCCCGCGGTAGTCGACGCCCTCGCTCGCGACCGCCTCGGCGACGGCCTCGGTGTGGTTCTCGCGGTGGTCGCGGAGGTCGAGCGAGGCGAGCGTGAACCCGAACGTGTCCACCTGTCGGCGGAGCGGCTCGACGAACGACTCGCGGACCGCGTCCTGGCCGTCGGCGCGGAGCGACTCGGCGATCACGTCGAGGTCGGCGAGGAACGCGTCGCCGTCGGGGTACTCGCCGGGGCGGACATCGTCCACGCGGTCGAGCCGCTCGCGCATCAGGCGGAGCTTCTGGCGGTACGGCTCGTCGGGGTAGCGCTCCCGCGCCTCCTCGACGACCGTCGGGAACCGCTCGGCGTCGGCCGCGAGCGACTCGGTGAGCCGGTCGTCGATCGCGTACCGCTCGCCGTCCTGGCTCAACACGGCCGAGAGGCGCTTACACCGGTCGCGGTACTTCTCGATGGCGACGGCCCGCTGGCGCTCCAGCGTCTCGTCGGTGACCTCGGGCGTGACGAACGGGTTGCCGTCGCGGTCCGACCCCGCCCACGACCGGAACTCGAACAGCTTCGGGCAGTCGACGTCGTCGTACTCCCCCGAGATGGTCTCCTCGAACTCCTCGTAGGCGTCGCCGACGACGTCGAAGAGGGTGTTCTCCAGGTACCAGCCGACGTTTCGCGCCTCGTCTTCCGGCTCCGGGCGGCGCTGGCGGACCTGCCGGGTACCCCAGAGGCTCGTCACCTCGGCGGTGACGTCGCGCCAGGTCGCGTTGCGCTCGCGCTCGGTGAGGTTGCGCTCGTCGAGCTCCTCCAAGTGGTTGGCGATCGAGCGGAGCTTCGCCTTCACCGTCGCGCGGCGCGCCTCGGTCGGGTGGGCCGTGAACGTCGGCTCGATGAGGACGTCCTCCAACAGCTCGCGCAGCTCGTCCGCCTCGACGCCCTGCTCGGCGAACTCCGCGATCGTCGCCTCGAAGGAGTCGTGGAGGGCGCCCTCGTCGTCGGCGTTCCGGATGGCGCGGACGCGCTCGCGCTCCTCGGCGAGGTTGATCAGCTCGAAGTAGGTGGTGAACGCGCGGGCGACGATCTCCTCGCGGTTCGACGAGAGCCCGTCGACCGACTCGTGGAGCCGGGCGCGGCTCTGCGCGTCGCCGCGACGGTACCGGATCGCCTCGTTCCGAAGGTCTTCCACCGTCTCGTACGCTTCCGTGGAGGCCTGCGCGGCGAGGACGTCACCCACGAGCGCACCGAGCTCCCTGACGTCCGTCCGCACGTCTCGATTGTGCAACTCCATACCACAGGTACACCGGTCGCCGCGGGTTAAAAGCGATGTCCCGACGAATGTTTGCCTCGCTTCCGAGTGAACATCCCGATCGATCATGTTCCGCGTCGAGACCGACTGTCCGTGCGGGTCGTTCCCGGTCGTCCGTGCGGGTCGCTCCCGGCCGTCCGTGCGGGTCGCTCCCGCGTCGGGTCCGACCGATCGACCGCCGCGGTGGCCGGTTCGTCACCCTTTTTACCGATCCATCCCGAACTGCGCGTATGAGTAAGTCCGACAAGTATCCGGCCGAGTCCGGTCGACGACGCTTCGTCAAGGGCGTCGTCGGGGGCGCGGCCCTCGCGGGCGTCGGGGCGATGGGGTCGGCGACCGTGAACACGCTGACGACCGCCGGGGGGGTCGGCGGCGGCGCGACGGTCGCGACGACGATCGCGAAGACCGGCGGCCCGGCGCCGCGCGGGCTCCCGCAGATCCCGCTTCGGGTGACCGACGACGGGTTCATCGAGGGCATCTGGCCCGAGACCCAGACGGTCACGCAGGAGGGACAGGAGATCCAGGTCGCTCAAGAGGAGCTCGGCGGGAAGACCTACTCCGGCGAGTGGTTCCAGTACTGCGGCGTCGAGTCCCAGGAGAACATCGCGCCCGACTTCGAGTCGGACAACCTGTTCCGCGCCGCCCCCGGGAAGTACGACTGGCAGGACGAGACGTACGACGCGGGCGAGCGCATCCACGTCGACGACTTCGAGAACTACGACACGTGGGGCAACGGGATCGGCGACGACGGCGTCGGCAAGCCGGCGTCGGTCACGTGGCGGTCCGAGGACGCCGAGACCAACCTGAACGCGATCGTCATCCGCTCGCCGCGGATCGAGGAGGCCGTCGCGAACTCCGACGACGAGTGGCTCCAAGCGTCCACCGACATGGGGTTCATCGCGTACCTCAACGTCTGTACGCACTTCTGCTGTATCCCCGACTACAAGGTGTTAGAGGAGTCCGCCCGGTACGACGCCGCCAACGGCACCTACTGCGTCTGCCACCAGTCGGTGTACGACCCGTTCACGCTCGAAGAGGCGCTGTTCATCGCCCGTCCGCGTCCGGAGGAGTAACGCCGGTCCCCCGCGGCTTCGACGCGGTTCGCCCCTTTCCGCCCGCGGCTCCCGAACCGGTCCCGGCGAGCGCCGCGCTTTTGCCTCGGCTTCGCGTACGTGAGTCCATGAGCGACGACGACGCGACGGACGCCGACGCGAGTCCCTCCAGTGACGGCGCGTCCGCCGGCGACGGCACCTCCGGCGGCGACGCGTTCGCCGCCGAGCTCGACCGCGCCCGCGGGCTCCTCGACGGCGACGACATCGAAGCGGTCCACGTCGGCGTCGTCCGCGACGGCGAGGTCGACACGACGTTCGCGCAGCGGGCCGACGACGACCCCGAGGGCGAGGGGCTCCGCGCGCTCGCGCTGCTCGCGGCGCACGTGCGACTGGTCTCGAACGAGGCCGGCGTCGAGCCCTCCGCGGTCGCCGGCGACGCGGCGACGCTCGCCGGGCGGGTGGAGCGGATCCCCGCCAGCACGGACGACCTGCCCGACGAGTGAGAGCGGCGACGCCGCCCTCGCGGCCCGTCGCGGTCTCCGCCTACTCGCTCGCCCGGATGCGCGAGAGCTGGTGGGCCACGCCGGCGAGCGCGACGAGGAGTATCGCGAGGTTGAACGCCGCCAGCGCGATCGGCTGGTAGGCCGGGTCGAGCCACGTCCGGATCGCGGCCCCGGTCTGGCTGTAGAACCCCCAGCCGGCGATCAGCGCGAGCAGGACCAGCGCGGCGAGGCCGACCCGGTCGAGGATCCCCCGAAGGCGGTCGGTCGAGAGCCGACCGATCCCGCCGTCGGTCGACCGGTTCGGGTCGCCGTCGTCGGTCGCGATTGGTTCTGTCGGTTCGGCGGCCGGGGTCGGTTCGGCCGTCGCGGTCGATTCGCCCGTCGCGGTCGCGTCGGTGTCGGTCATGGGTTGGGTCGCGGGTGGGTCGTCGTCGCGGTCGGCGGTGGATCGGTCGTCGTCGCGGTCGGTCGTCCGTCCGTTCTCGTCCCCGGCGGGACGCTCGTCGCCCGTCATGCTCGCCTCCGCGCGTACAGCGCCGCGGCGAGGAGCGCGGCGAGCGCGACGACCGGGCCGAAGCCGGGCGTGCCGTCCTCGGTGCTCCCGTCGCCGGTCGGCGCGCCGGCGTCCGCGCCGTCGGCGCCGCCGGCCGCGTCGTCGCCGCCAGCGAAGTCCTCGACGGAGAACTCCACCTCCTCGACGGTCTCGTCGGCGGAGATCGTCTCGCGGGGGTTCAGGTTGGCGACCCCCTGCGTCTCGTCGATGAGGACGTCGTCGCTCCACAGCGCCGCGTCGACGTAGTAGTTGTAGTTCGCGGGCACCTCGACCGTCATCGTCACCGTGTCGGTCCGACCGGGCCGGACCGACCCGACGGTCTCGCTGGCCTCGTCGGCGATCACGTTCGACTCGGCCTGCCGCATCAGGAGCCGGAGGTCGAGTGGCTCGGAGGCGGTGTCCCCGCGGTTGGTCACCGAGACGGAGACCGACAGCGTCGCGGTGGTGTTGTCCGCCTCGCGCACGCTCACCGCGACGGTCGGCCAGACGTTCCCCTCGGTGAAGCCGACCCGCGTGTCGGCGTAGTCGGGCGTGAGCGCGGCCACGCCGCCGACGCGGGTCGTCCGGCTCTCCCGGCGCTCCCCGTCGGCGAAGACGACCGTCTCGATCCGGTAGCCGCCCTCGCGCTCCACGTCGACGGAGCCGTTGATCGTGCGTTCGCCGCCGCCGTCGACGGTGCCGACGTCGACCGTCGTCTCGTCGACGAGCAGTCCCGAGTCGGCGCCGATCGCGCGGTGGCGCACGGTGACGTTCTCGACGGGCGGTCCTCGGTGCCGGAGGTCGACCCCGAGTCGGAGCTCCGCGGTCTCGCCGCGGACCTCGCCCGGCGAGACGACCACGCCGGCGACGTGGAGGTCGCCGGGGCGCTCGGTCTCCTCGCGGGGATCGTCGAGGGCGTCCGGCGCGGCGACGACCCCGACCGCGCTCACGACGAGCACCGCGGCCGCGGCCGCCAGGAGGGCAGTTCGCGTATCCATACGTCGCACGTCAGACCGGCGATATAAGTGCTTTGTCGAGTCCGGGGCCGCCGGACGGCGGCGCCGACCGTTCCTCCGGCCGGCTCACAGCACCCGATACCGCCCCCGCGACTCGGAGAGCTCGCCGCGCCGCGTCAGCTTCGTCAGGATCTCGCGGGCCGCCTCCGGGGGAATCCCGTGCTCGCTCGCGCGCGCGACGACGTTCGACTCGGTCGGCTCCTCGGCGGCCTCGACCGCGTCGCGGACGACCTCCGTCCGGGTCCGGGAGTTCGCCTCGCCGCCCTCGGCGCGGGCGCCGGCCTCGTCGACGGCGTCGGCGTCGATCCCGCCCGCTTCGAGGTACTCCCGGTCGTCGATCCCGGCGTCGTCGACGGCGCGTTCGAGCTCCGAGACGTGGTCGACCTCCGCGAACGCCGCGCTCTCGTCCCGCTTCTTCGCGAGCAGCGCGGCGCGGGCCTCCCGGGCCGCGTCGCGGTCCTCCGACTCGAAGAACCGCTTGAGCTTCGCCGTCCGGTGCGTCTTCCCGCAGCGCGGGCAGGTCGCGCTGTCGCTGGTCCGGGGGTCGGAGAGGAGCCACATGGCCGCGCACTCGTTGCAGCCGACGACCGCGTACATGTACTCGGGTTCCGCGGCGCGGGATTTGAACCCTCGGCTATACTCAGTTGACCAGGTCTCACCGACGAACGCTTCCAGAGTCCCAGGCGGTTATTTACAACCAATTGTTGACAGATTGACGGCGAACTCTTCCAAAGCCCCGGCCGGGAGGACTCGATGCGCTCGCTGTCGTTCGAGACGCCGAAGGCGTCTCGTGACGACGAAACGGCTTCGCCGTTTCGAACCACGGTCCTCGTCGCTCACTCCGTTCGCGCCTGCGGTCCTTGCGTCGCGCGTCTTCGTCCTCCCGACTGCCCCTTTGAGTCCCACCCGACCGCAACCGCACCGCAGCCTCACACCTCCCCAACCTCGTCGCTGGCGCCGTCGGCGCCAGCGACTCCCTCGCGCGGCGCTCCTTCGCGGCCGCCACCGGCGGCCGCTCGGAGGCGCGCGCCACCGCGTTCAGTTATAAATAATCGCGTCGGCGTTCCCCGTTTCATCCGCGCGCCGGTCCCACGCCCGAACTAATGCCCTTTTGAACGCGGGGGACCTCCGTCCGGGTATGACCGAGACCCTCAGGCTCGCCACGCGCGGGTCGGACCTGGCCCTCCGACAGGCCGGGGCCGTCCGCGACGCGCTGTCGAGCCGCCGACGCGACGTGGAGCTCCGGCGCGTCGAGACCCGCGGCGACCAGATCCCCGACGAGCTGATCCACCGGCTCGGGAAGACCGGCGCCTTCGTCCGGTCGCTCGACGAGGAGGTGCTCGCCGGCGACGCCGACCTCGCCGTCCACTCGCTGAAGGACGTGCCCACCGAGGGGATGGACGACATGGTCGTCGCCGGCGTCCCCGAGCGCGCGCCCTCCGGCGACGTGCTCGTCCACCCCGACGGGCTCGGGATCGCGGACCTCCCCGATGGCGCCGTCGTCGGGACGGGCTCGCTCCGGCGGACCGCCCAGCTCAAGGCCGCGCGCCCGGACCTCGTCGTCGAGCCGCTGCGCGGGAACGTCGACACCCGGATCGAGAAGCTGCTCGCGCCCGGGCTCCAGGCGGAACACGAGCGCCGGCTGATCGCCGCGGGCGAGGCGAGCGCGATGACCGCCGAAGAGGGCGGGACGGGCGAAGAAGGCGATGGGGAGGCCGACGCCGACGCCGAGGGCGACGAGCCCGAGGTCGACGAGGAGTTCGAGACCACCGTCGAGGAGTGGTTCGACTCCCTCTCCGACCTGGAGCGCTCGGCGATGGAGCGGAAGGTGGAGACGGAGTACGACGCCGTCGTCCTCGCGGAGGCCGGGCTCCGGCGCTCCGACCTGTTCCGCGAGGTCCCGACGACCCGGCTCCCGCGCGAGGAGTTCGTCCCCGCGGCGGGCCAGGGCGCCATCGCGGTGACCGCGACCGACCCCGACGTGATCGAGGCCGTGCGCTCCGCGGTCGACCACCCGCGGACCCGGGTGGCGGTCACCGTCGAGCGGACGATCCTCGGCGAGCTCAACGGCGGCTGCGTCGCGCCCATCGGCGTCTCGGCGCTCGTGCAGGGCGAACACGTCCACACCCGCGTTCGGGTGCTCTCGACCGACGGCACCGAGGAGGTCGCCGACACCCGCGACCTCCCGATCCGGTCGCACGCGAAGGCGGCCGAGTCGTTCGCGGCGGACCTGGCGGACCGGGGCGCGGCCGACCTGATCGCGGCCGCCCGCGATGAGGCCGAGACGGACGAAGGGACCCGTCAGGAGGCGGACGATGAGTGAGGGAGGAGGGGCGGCGACGCCGACCGAGGGGCGAGCCGACGCCGACCTCGGCACCGTCTACCTCGTCGGCTCCGGCCCGGGCGACCCGGATCTCATGACCGTGAAGGCCGCCCGGCTGATCGAGTCGGCCGACGTGGTCCTCCACGACAAGCTCCCCGGTCCGGAGATCCTCGACGAGATCCCGGCCGAGAAGCGCGAGGACGTCGGCAAGCGCGCCGGCGGCGAGTGGACCCCCCAGGAGTACACCAACCGGCGCCTCGTCGAGCTGGCGCGCGAGGGGAAGTCCGTCGTCCGGCTGAAGGGCGGCGACCCGTTCGTCTTCGGCCGGGGCGGCGAGGAGGCGGAACACCTCGCCGACGCCGGGGTCCCGTTCGAGGTCGTCCCCGGCGTCACCTCGGCGATCGCGGGCCCCGCGGTCGCCGGGATCCCGGTGACGCACCGCGACCACGCCTCCTCCGTCTCCTTCGTCACGGGCCACGAGGACCCGACGAAGGAGGAGTCGGCGGTCGACTGGGACGCGCTCGCCGCGACCGGCGGCACGATCGTCGTGCTGATGGGGGTGGGTAAGCTCCCGGCGTACGCCGCCGAGCTCCGCGACGCCGGCCTCGCCGGCGACACTCCCGTCGCGCTGGTCGAGCGCGCGACCTGGCCGGAGATGCGCGTCGCGACCGGGACGCTCGACACGATCGTCGACGTCCGCGACGAGGCGGGGATCGAGCCGCCCGCCGTCACCGTCATCGGCGACGTGGCCGCGACCCGGGACCGCGTCGTCGAGTTCCTCCGGAACGACCGGGATCGGGGTGGAGAGGCGTGAGCGACGGCGGTGCCGAGACCGAACGCGACGACGTCCCCCGCGTCGCCGTCTTCCGCCCGGCCGACGAGCGGATCGACGACGCGGCGGCCCTGCTGGAGTCGCTCGGCGCCGAGCCGGTCGCCGACCCGATGCTCGCGGTCGAGCCGACGGGCGCGGTCCCGGCCGCGGCCCCGTGGGTCGTCCTCACGAGCAAGACCGGCGTCGAGCTCGCGGCCGAGGCGGGCTGGGAGCCGGGCGACGCGGCGCTCGCCGCCATCGGCCCCGCGACCGCGGCCGCGGCGCGCGAGGCCGGCTGGACCGTCGACGTGGTCCCCGACGAGTACACCTCGGCGGGGCTCGTCGAGGCGCTCTCGGAGCGCGTCGACGGCGGACGCGTCGAGGTGGCGCGCTCGGACCACGGCAGCGACGTGCTCCTGTCGGGCCTCCGCGAGGCGGGCGCGACCGTGAACGAGACGGTGTTGTACCGCCTGACGCGGCCGGCGGGCGCGGGCGAGTCCGCCGAGCTGGCCGCCGCGGGCGAGCTCGACGCCGCCGCGTTCACCTCGTCGCTCACGGTGACGCACTTCCTCGACGCCGCCGCGGAGCGCGGGGTCCGCGACGCGGCGGTCGCGGGCCTCGCCGACGCGGTCACGGGCGCCATCGGCGCGCCGACCGCGGAGACGGCGGCCGAACGCGGGATCGACGTCGACGTCGTCCCGGAGGACGCCGACTTCGCGGCCCTCGCGGCGGCCGTCGTCGAGGCGGCGACGGACGACGGGACGACCGCCGCCAGCGATTCGGACCGATAGATCTCGAAATCGATACTCCGGTCCGACCCGACCGCGCCGTCGCGAGAACCGTCGGCCTGAACGCCCTCGGGGCGGTTCCTCTCGCCCGCGTCGCTGCCCGGAAATCAGAACCGATAATTCGAGACGCGTATTTATCAGCCGATAGGTGAGACGTAGCGGCATGCAACCGAGCGAGCGCTGGTCGCTGCGGACCGACGACGCGGTGGTCGTCGTCGAGTTTCCGCACGGGACGGGGCTCAGCCCCGCCGACGGCGAGGCGCTCCTCGACCGGTGGCGGAGCGTCACCGCCGACCGCGCGGTCGGCGCCGTCGTGCTCGTGGTGCGAACGAGCCGCCCGTGCTCCGACGCCGGACGGCGGGCGCTCCGCGAGTCCGCGCAGATCGCCGTCGCCCGCGGCGTGGACCGGTTCGCCGTCGTCGGCGAGCGCTCGAAGCGCCGCTACCTCGAGCGCACGATCGACGTCGAGGGGGTCGACACCGAGGCGTTCAACGACGACGACGCCGCGCTGCGGTGGGCGAAGTGCCCGTCGGCGACCGCGCCCTCCGTCGAGACGTCGTCGTAGCTAGCTGCCGTCTCCGGTAGCGGTCTCGGTTTCAGTGTCCGTTCCGTTTTCCGCGTCTCCGTCGTCGCTCTCCTCGTCGTCGGCCCCGTCCTCGCCGTCCTCGTCGTCATCATTTTCGTCGTCCTCGTCGTCTTCGTCGTCCTCGTCGTCGATCTCGTTGACGTCGACGTCGCGGCCCGCGACTCCGCTCCCGGAGATCACGGGCTTGAGGATGTAGCCGTTGTTCGGCCCGCGCTTGACGACGTTGATGTCGAAGACGAAGCTGACCGGCTCGTCGGGCGTGACCTCGAAGCCGTTCGTGATCTGGAGCTTCTCGCTCGGAAGCTTGACGTCGACCGTCTCGCCGCCGACGACCCCCTCGACGTTCGAAACCTCGAGCTCGATCTTCTCGTAGCTCCCCGCCGGGATCTCGCCGTCGAACACGGCGATCGCGTCGTCCTCGATCACCCGCGTGAGGTCGACCGTCGCGCCGTCGAGTTCCACGACAGTGAAGCCGCGGTCACTCTCGTCCTCGTCGTCGTCTTCCTCAGGTTCCTCGTCCGCGTCGTCCCCCTCGTCCGCGTCGTCCTCCTCGTCCCCGCCGTCTCCGTCGTCTGTCTCGTTCGCCCCGTCGTCTTCGTCCGCCGTTCCGTTCACCGACTCATCGTCGCCGTCGGTCTCCGTGGCGTTCTGATCGGAGTCGTCGTCGTCACCGTCTTCCTCGTCGTCATCCTCTTCCTCGTCGTCATCTTCCTCCTCGCCCTCCGGCGCCTCGAAGACGCGGGCCTCGCTGAGCGTGACGTCCAGCCGGTCGAAGTCGGCGATGTCGGCCGGGGCGTCGCTGATGAGGAGCCGGAAGTTTCCGGTGAGCGTCTGGGAGCCGTCGGAGCCGTCGGAGCCGTCAGCGCCGTCCGAGCCGTCCGAGCCGCCTGACGAGGGGAGCGCCCCGTCGCCGGCACAGCCCGCGAGCAGCGTCGCGCTCGCCCCGGCGCCGAGCGCCACGAACTCCCGTCGGCCGAAGCCGTCGGTCGAGGTATCGTACGAGTCGTCGCCCGTCGACTGCGATCGGTCCGTCATGGTGATTCGTCGAACGGCCCCGACGCGGGTATAAGAGGAAGATCCTCGCCCCGAATTTGCGCGGATTAACCCCGTTTGGGAGACTCCCGTCGCGGTTTCGGACCGAACCGTCGCGGCCGGGTTCCGTTGCGGAGGTCCGGGCGTCCCCGACGTGGCGGACGAACGCCCCCGAGAGGTCGAGACGGGAGCGTCCGAACGGAACCGACGGGCCGGGAGGTCCGCCGTGTCGAACGGTCGGCTCCGGAGCGTCCCCGTCAGGGCGCCTCGCGCGCCGTCGAGGGTGGAAAATACCTATGAGATTTCGCTCGCATACGCGCGGGTATGACGGGCGGTGACGCGGGTTCGGGACCGAACGGCGACGCCGACGAACTCCCGCCGGGCCCCGACGGGCTCCCGGTGCTGGGGAACGCCCATCAGTACGTCAGGCGACCGATGGGGTTCTTCGACGAACTCGCGAAGTACGGCGACGTCGTCCGCTGCGAGTTCCCGCGTATCGACGCGGTCGCCGTCTTCCATCCCGATCACATCGGTGACGTGCTGTTGGACCCGAGCACGTACGAGCGGTGGAACTTCGACGAGCTCAAGGAGATCCTCGACTACGAGATCGCACCGCGGGGGCTCACCTTCACCCGCGGAGAGGAGTGGCGGCGACAGCGACACTTCCTCCAGCCGATGTTCGGATTGGATCGGCTGGAGGGGTTCAGTTCGGCCATGGTCGCCGCCACCGACCGACTGGTCGCCGAGTGGGACGACGGCGAGGAGGTCGTCATCAACGAGGAGTTCTCTCGCCTGACGCTCTCGATCCTGACGAACTCGCTCTTCGACTTCGACCTCGGGGAGCGGCGGCAGGTGATCACCGACGCCGCAGACGAACTCCAAGCCATGGCCGATATGAGCGGTCTCGCGGCGGCGGAACTGCTCCTCCCGTCGTGGGTGCCGACGCACAGGAACCGTCGTTACACGCGGGTCATGGACGCTTTCGATGAGACCGTCGACGCGCTCGTCGAACGGCGACGAGCGAATCCGGACCGCTACGACGACCTGTTGACGACGATGCTCGAAAGGGAGGACGACCACGAGTACGCGATGAGCGACGAGGAGATCCACGACCACCTGATCACGTTCCTCATCGCCGGTCACGAGACGACCGCGACGGCGCTGACGTTCACGTGGCTGTTGTTAGCGACCAACGAGGACGAGCGGCGCCGGCTCGAAACGGAGGTTACGACCGCGTTGGACGGCCCGCCGACCGCCGACGACCTCCCCGAACTCGCGGTCACCGAGCGCGTGGCCAAGGAGGCGATGCGGATGTATCCGCCCGCGGGGATGCTGTTCCGGGAAGCCACCGAGGAGACGCGGCTCGGCGGGTATCGGATCCCCGAGGGGACGAAGGTCCTGCTCCCCCAGTTCACCGTCCACGCCGACGACCGATGGTTCGAGGCCCCCGACCGATTCCGTCCCGAACGCTTCACGCCCGAGCGGAGCGATCGGCGACCGGAGTTCGCCTACTTCCCGTTCGGCGGCGGTCCCCACCAGTGTATCGGCATGCACTTCGCGATGATGGAGCTGAAACACGTCGTCCCGATCCTCGCGCGACGCGTGCGGTTCGAGCTGTTGAGTTCGCCCGCGCCCGACGTGAACATGGAGCTGACGCTACAGCCGTCCGAGGACGTTCGGATGCGCGTCCACAAGCGGTGAACAAGGCGGCTACGCGGGGATCACGGCGCGGGCGCGTCGATTCCCGCCTCCTCGACCACGCGCTTCGCCTCCCGAGTGGCGCGCGCGCGGACCGCCTCGGCGTCGATCCCGACGTGTTCGCCGTCGTCGTACCGGACCTCGCCGTCGACCATCGCGAACATCACGTCGTCGCCGTGGGCGGCGTAGACGAGGTGCGAGAGGGGGTCGTGGACCGGGGTGGCGCGCGTGCGGTCCGTGGTGAGGCCGATCACGTCGGCGCGGTGGCCCTCGCGGAGGGTCCCGAGGCGGTCGAAGCCGGCGGCGCGCGCGCCGCTCGTCGTCGCCATCTTCAGCACGGTCGCGGCCGGGAGCCGGGTCGGGTCGCGGGCGTCGACCTTCCCGAGGAGGCTCGCCTGCCGCATCTCGGTGAACGGGTCGAGCGTGTTGTTACAGGGCGGGCCGTCGCTGCCGAGCGCGACCGTGATCCCGCGGTCGAGGTAGTCCTGGACGGGCGCGATCCCCGAGGCGAGCTTCATGTTCGACGACGGGCAGTGTGCGACGACCGTGTCGGTCTCGGCGAGCACCTCGCGCTCGCGCTCGTCGGTGTGGACGCAGTGCGCGAGGGTCACGTCCGGCCCCGTCAGGCCGACCTCGTCGAGCCACAGGACGTTCCGCTTGCCCGTGTCCGCCTCCACCGCGGCGATCTCGTCCTCGTTCTCGCTCGCGTGCGTGTGGATCGTCACGCCCTCGTGGCGGTCGGCGAGCGCGCGACAGCCCCGCAGGCAGGCCTCGCTGCAGGTGACGGCGAACCGCGGCGTGACCGCGTACCGGACCCGGCCGCCGGCGGCGCCGTGGTACTCTGAGATTAGGGCCTCGCTCTCGGCGAGCGCGGCGTCGGTGTCCTCCAGCAGCCCCTCGGGGGAGTCCCGGTCCATCAGCACCTTCCCGAGCCGCGCGCGGATCCCGGTGTCGACCGCGGCCTCGAACGCCTGCGCCGCGTGGTTGACCGAGAGGTGGTCGACGACGGTGGTCGTCCCCGATTCGAGGCATTCGAGGTAGCCGAGCTCGGCGGCGGCGCGGGTCGCCTCGGCGTCCATCGCGGCCTCCATCGGGAGCACCGCGTCGAACAGCCAGTCGAGGAGGGCGTCGTCGTCGGCGATCCCCCGGCCGAGCGACTGGACCGAGTGGACGTGGCCGCCGACGAGGCCGGGCGCGACGATGTCGAACGCGCGGCGCTCGTGGTCGGGGTAGCGGTCGCGGAGGGTGCTCTCCTCGCCGACCGCGGCGATCGTCTCGCCCTCGACGACGACGGCGCCGTCGGCGATCACGGTCTCGGGGTCGGCGACGACGGTTCCGGCGATCAGCATGTCCGTCCGTTCCTGACGGTCGACTCATAAGAGGGTGTCCCTCGCGGGTCGGCGACGACCGAGGCGGACGTCGACGCCGCGGTCCCCCGCCCGCTACTCCGGTTCCGGCTCGCGCTCGCGCCGTTCCCCGGACTCGCGTCGGCCCGGAGACTCGCGTCGGCCCGGAGACTCGCGTCGGCCCGCGGCGCCGGCGTCGGTCCGGTCGTCCGGTTCCTCGGTCTCTAACAGTCGGTCGAGCCGCCGCTCGAACTCCGCCTCGTCGATCTCGCCGCTCGCGTACCGTTCCCGGAGCGTCGCCAGCGGGTCCTCGGTCGCCGCGGTCGACGACGCGGACTCCCCGTCGGGATCCGCGGACTCGACCAGCGGGAACTCGTCCCCGAGCAGCAGCACCAGCGGGATGAGCACGAAGAAGCCGAGGATGAACGTGGCGGGTATCAGCGCCGACAGCGCCTCCGGGAGGAGGACGGCGAACAGCGACGTGAGTCCGAACGAGAGGATCGCGACGAGGCCGATCAGCTTCGTCTTCTCGAACGTCGGGAGGGCCATGTCGCATACGGTCAGACGAACTGACAAAAGCGTGTCGCCGAGCGATCGGCGGTCGTCGTCGACCGGCGCGCGAGCGCGACCGACGGCTATTCGTTCCGGCCGCCCCCACCCGGATCCGTGCTCAGATACGTGACGACGAACCCCGGGAAGGTGCGCGAGGCGGAGCGCTACCTCCCGGACGGCTCGGTGGAGCGGCTCGACTTCGACTACCCCGAGATCCAGGCGGCCGAACTCGGACCCATCGCCGCGCGCGGCGCTCGGGAGGCGTACCGTCACGTCGGCGAGCCGGTGCTCGTCGACGACGCGGGGCTGTTCGTCGAGGGGCTCGACGGCTTCCCGGGGCCGTACTCCTCGTACGTCGAGGAGACGCTGGGGATCGAGCGCGTCCACGAGACCGCGAGCGACCTCGACGACCGCCGGGCCGCGTTCCGCTGCACCCTCGGCTACTGCGACGGCGACGGCTTCGCCGCGAGCCCGGACCCGGTCGACCGAGGTGACCGGAACGCGGCCGCGGCGGCGGGCCCGGGGGGAGACGGCGACGGGGACGGAGCCGGTCAGCGCGGCGAGGCCGACGCGCTCCCGGTCAAGCTGTTCGAGGGGTACGTGCCCGGTCGGATCGTCGCGCCGCGCGGGGAGGGCGGCTTCGGCTACGACCCGATCTTCGAACACGACGGCGAGACGTTCGCCGAGATGGACACCGACCGGAAGAACGCGGTGTCACACCGGGGTCGGGCGTTGGAGAAGTTCGCCGAGTGGTA
Organism: Halorubrum rutilum; assembly: GCF_042665015.1. Lineage (GTDB taxonomy): Archaea > Halobacteriota > Halobacteria > Halobacteriales > Haloferacaceae > Halorubrum > Halorubrum rutilum. The sequence goes on from NZ_JBHTBL010000001.1 coordinate 422,019, forward strand.
CGCGGACCGGTGAGGCGGCGACCGCTCGGGCGGTGTCGTCGTCTCAGGCGGCGTCGTCGATGGCGGCGTCTCAGGCGACGTCCGCGATCGCGTCCGCGAGCAGGTCGCAGCCCAGCTCGATCTCGCGCTCGGTGACGTCGAGCGGCGGGAGGACCCGGAGCACGTCGTGGCCGGCCGCCAGCGTGAGCAGGCCCCGGGAGAACGCCGCCTTCAGGGCCGCGTCGCGGCGCTCCTTCGTGTCGAACCCGAGCGCGAGCATGAGCCCCTTCCCGCGCACGTCCTCGACGCCCGGCAGGTCGGCGTCGCGCATCGTCTCCTTGAACTGTCGGCCCCGGACGGTGGCGTTGTCCATGAGGTCGTGCTCGCGGATCGCGTCGAGCGTGAGCGCCCCCTGCGCGGCGGCGACGATATCGCCGGCGCCCCACGTCGACGAGAGGCGGCTCTTCTCCTCGGGGAACACGTCCTCGCGGGAGACCGTCGCGCCGACGCGGAGCCCCTTCGCGCTGGCGATCACGTCGGGTTCGAGCGCGTAGTGGTCGGCGCCCCACAGCTCGCCGGTGCGGCCGACGCCCGACTGGATCTCGTCGGCGATCAGCGTGATGTCGTGCTCGTCGACGAGGGCGGCGACCTCGTCGGTGAACGCGTCGGAGGGGAACCGGTAGCCGCCCTCGCCCTGGATCGGTTCGAGGATGAGGTACGCCACGTCGTCGGGGTCGATGTGTCCGCGCTCGGGGTCGAGCTTCTCGCGCAGCCGGGAGACGCCGCCGGCGAAGAAGCCGCACGAGCAGCTCTCGGGGGTGCAGGTCCGGTCCTCGCAGAACGGGGCGTCGTGGACGCCGCTGACCTCGGGGAAGTCGCGGCGGTAGACGGACTTGGAGCGGTTGAGCGAGAGCGCGCCGAGGGTCCGGCCGTGGAACGCCCCGTCGAACGTGATCGCGTGTTTGGCGCCGTCGGAGTCGTCGTACGCGATCTTGATCGCGTTCTCGACCGCCTCCGCCCCGGAGTTCGAGAGGAAGACGGTGTCCATGTCGTAGTGGGCGGTGACCTCGGTGAGCCGCTCCATCAGCCCGGACGACCCCGGGACCCCGTCGCCGGGTGAGTCGCCGCCGGCGACGTAGAAGTCTTGGCCCGCGATCTTTAGCGGATCGACGAGGTCGAACTCGGCGAGCGGCTCCATGATCAACGGATTATTGTAGCCGAGCGGCGCGGCGGCGACGTGGCTCGTGAAGTCCATGAGGACGTTGCCGTCGACGTCGGTGCAGAACGGGCCCTCGGCGGGCGCGGTGCGGTCCCAGACGAACTCGTAGACGTACGTGCTCGGCGCGGCCGACTCGTGGTGGTAGTCGACCCACTCCCGCGCGCGGTCGCCCGGGAGCTCGGTGACCTCGGGGGTGGCCGTGTGGCGATCCATGTCCACGGGTCGCACGCGAGCCGAATAAATCCGAGGCGATCCCGCGGTCGTTGGAGATAGCTCCAACCGCGGTCGCGGGCGGGGAGAAACCGAGTGGGGCGGGAGAGACGAGGAAAAGAGGGAAGCGAACGGGGCGGCGAGCGGCGAGGTCGGTCAGTGGTCGACGTACTGCGTCTCCCACTCGGTCCGGGCCTCGATCTCGCGGCGACCGCGGCGCGTCAGCGTGTAGTAGTTCGTGCGGCGGTCGCGCTGACCCTTCTCGACGAGCCCCTTCTCGACGAGCGTGTCGAGGTTGGGGTAGAGCCGGCCGTGGTGGATCTCCTTCTCGTAGTACTCCTCGAGCTCGTCTTTGATCGCGAGCCCGTGGGGCTCGTCCAGGCCGGCGATCACGTAGAGCAGGTCACGCTGAAAACCCGTAAGGTCGTACATACAACTGACCGTACATTCCCGTTCTAAATAAATAAATATGCCGTTATAACGGACCTCGATCCGCGCTTCGACCCGCGGAGTCACTCGATCCGCACGGTTTGGATCTGTCAGAAGGCCAACTATGGTGCGCGGATCCGGGCCCGAACCGCCGCCCCGATCGAACGCTCGAAAACTGATACGTCGCCGTCGGGACGCGTCGCTCGTGACGGGGCGTGGAGCGGCGGAAAGCGACGGGACCCGTCCGAGCGGTCGCTCCCGACTGTCGGGGAGTGTCGCGAGTGTCGGTGAGTGTCGGTGATCGGCCGTCGCGTCGCTCGCGAAAAGGCGGTATCGCGAGCAGAAAGCCGGCGCGCCCGACGCGGAAAAAAGCCGCGTCGGGCGGCCGATTGGTCCCCGCTGACGCTTCGGCCCTCCAGACGAAGCGTCACCTGTCGATACAGGGTTCAAACTGATAAAGGTAACGAGCCTTCGCTATTGGTGTTCGATCGGTCACACGTTACGGGTCGAAACGGGTCGGTCGGGGGGAGTCTCGGGCCGTGCGACTCGCTCACATGTGTTCCTCTTCCAGCACCCAGCCGAGCGCGCGCTTGTAGTGGGTGAACAGCTGCTCGACGCCCCGGTGGTTCATCTCCTCGTCGTCGAGCTGCTCGCGGAGGAACTCGTACTGCTCGCGGATCTCGTCTTCGGAGCGCATGGGCGCGGGTACGATTCGGGTCGGGATAGTGTTGTGGCCGCGGACGACGTATACGAGGCGTGATGCGGATCGACGGGGAAACATCTCTGACTCCCAGCCGCTCGGCTGTACGTGAGCGACGACTCCGCGGTGAACACTTCCAAAGCCCCAGCCGGGAGGACTCGATGGGCTCGCTGCGCTCCTCAGTCGCTCGTTTCACTCGCTCCCTGCGGTGCTTGCGTCGCCCGTCTTCGTCCTCCCGGCTGCCCCTTTGAGTCCCGCCCGACACGGCGACCGCACCTCACGCCTCCCCAACCTCGCGGCTCCCTCCGCTTCGCTCCGGTCGCCGCGTCCCTCGCGCGTGCACCTCGCGCCCTGCGAGCGCTCGGCGGCACGCGCCACCGCCCCGTTTATTTATAAGTCGACACCGTTCCGTCGGTCCGAACTCGCCCGCGAACGATACGTTGATACGTCGACCGCCGGTACTCGGTGAGACGATGGACGACCGGACGCGGGAGTACCTGAAGGGGCGGTTCGGCGACTACTACCGCCGCGCGTCGCCGTCGCTCCCGCCGGACGCGAACCTCCGCGAGTGGGGCCACATCCCGTGGACGCCCGGCTCCGGGACGACGATGGTCCGCCACCAGTCGCTGTTCGACCTGGGCGACGTCGACACGTTCTTCGCGGACAACGCGCCCCGGCACGCCTACTTCTCGGCCGCGCGCTACGACGACCCCAGCGCCTCGACGATGTCGAAGAAGGGGTGGCGCTCGGCGGACCTGATCTTCGACCTCGACGCCGACCACCTCCCCGGCGTGGACCCGGAGGCGACCCCGTACCCGGAGATGCTCGCCGAGTGCAAGGAGGCCCTCCTGCGGCTGCTTGACTTCCTCGACGACGACTTCGCCTTCGAGGACCTCACCGTCGTCTTCTCGGGCGGGCGCGGCTACCACGTCCACGTCCGCGACGAGAGCGTCCGGGAGTTGGACAGCGAGGCGCGCCGGGAGATCGTCGACTACGTCCGCGCGATCGACCTCGACACGGAGGGGCTGATCCGCACCGTCTCCGAGCGCGGCACGACGAAGCGCGTGCTCCGGACCGAGGGCGGGTGGGGCGCGCGCGTCCACGAGGCGCTCGTCGAGTACGCCGACGACCTCCGCGACATGGACGAGGAGGCGGCCCGCGAGCGCCTGATGGAGCTGGAGGGGATCGGCGAGGGACGCGCGGAGACGATCCTCGGCGCGTTCGAGCGCAACCCGGCCGCCGTCCGCGAGGGCAACGTCGAGGCCGGGGGGCCGGGCGTGCGCCGGCTCGTCTCCGCGCTCGCCTCGCGCGTGACCGCGACCGACACCGCCCCGATCGACGAGCCCGTCACGACCGACACGCGGCGGCTCATCCGACTCCCGGGGACGCTCCACGGCGGGTCCGGGCTCGTCGTCACGCCGATCGCGCGCGACGACCTCGCCGGCTTCGACCCGCTGCGAGACGCGGTGCCCGACCGGTTCGTCGGGCGGGAGATCCGGATCGAGACCGACCTCGATCGGACGGTAGAATTAAACGGCGAGCGCGTCAGAGTTGAACCCGGTAGAAACACCGTGCCCGAGTTCGCCGGGGTCTTCCTCATGGCCCGCGGCGAGGCGCGGAAGGCACCCGAACGATGAACCTCGACGAGCTCAGATCGGCGCAGGCGAAGGAACGCCGCAAGGACAGCCTCCAGCACCTGCGGGACTCCTTCTACGACGACGTGGCCGCCTACGTCGCCGACCTGCGCGCGGCCCGCGACCGCCGCGCCGAGCAGGTCGACAACCCCTTCTCCGACGACGACGTCCGCCGCCTCTCCGACGAGGTCGAGACGGCCGAGGAGGTCGCCGAGGCGCTGTACGAGCGCCGCGTCGGCAAGGTCGTCAAGCTCGCCTCGTTCGCGGCCGCCGACATGTCGGTCGACGCGGACGGCATGACGACCGAGGAGCGACGGCTGTTCGACGACCTCGTCGACCGGATCAAGGCGAACAAATCGAGCGTGCTCGACGTGCTCTCCGGCGAGGTGTCGACGGACGAGTCCGGGTCCGATCCGGCGTCCGGATCCGACTCGACGCCCGCGACCGACCCGACGCCCGATCCCGATTCGACTTCCGAACCCGATTCGACCTCCGAACCCGATTCGACCTCCGAACCCGATCCGGCGCTCGCGTCCGACGAGGCCGCGGGGGACGGACGGCCGGCGGAGGACGGCGAGGTCCCCGACGCGCTCGCCGGCGCCATGGGCGGCGCGGACGACGAAGTCGCGGACGCGCTCGACGCGCCCGCAGACGAGGCGGGGGCGGCGCCGGATTCGCCCCCGCCGACCGACGCCCCGGACCGCGGACCGAGCGACGCCCCCGGTGAGGGGGCGACCACCGACGGCGGCCCGACCGCGGTCCCGCCGGACCCCGCGCCGCCGGGCGCCCCCGGGGTCGACGACTCGGGAGGCGCGAGCGACGGCGATTCCCCCGGGGACGCGAACGAGACCGGCTCCCGCGACGGCGCGGCGGAGGCGCCCGCCGAGGGTGACGCCGGGACCGGCTCCGCCGTCGACGGCCGCGAAACCGTCCGGATCACGCGCGACGTCGGCGCCATCCTCGGCGTCGACGAGCGGGAGTACGACCTCGCGAGGGAGGACGTCGTGACCCTCCCCGCCGAGAACGCGGCCCCGCTCGTCGAGCGGGACGCCGCGGAGCGGCTCGACTGAGCCGGGAGCGCGACGCGCGGGTTTCTCCGAGGTCGCCCGAATCGGGACCGACGAGCACTAACGCCGCGGGCGACTACGGATCCGCAATGGAGGTCGAGTTCCTCGGCGGCGCCCGCGAGGTCGGTCGGAGCGCGGTCCTCGTCGACGACGCGCTGCTCCTCGACTACGGGCTGTTGACCGCGGAACCGCCGCAGTATCCGGTCCGCGATCCCGAGCCCGACGCGGTCGTCGTCTCGCACGGCCACCTCGACCACGCGGGCGCGGTGCCGGCGCTGCTGAAGGGCGACCGCCGGCCCGCGGTCCACTGGACCCCGCCCACCGCGGACCTGACGCGAACGCTCGCGCGCGACACGCTCAAGCTGCACGGCAACAGCCCGCTCTGTCCCTTCTCCGAGGAGCACGTCGCGCGGCTCGGCGAGGTCGAGGAGCGGCACGCGTACGGGGAGCCGTTCGTCGTCGAGGCCGGCGGGACCGACTACGAGGTGACGCTGTTCGACGCGGGCCACATCCCGGGGTCGGCGCATGTGCTCGTGGACGACGGCCGGACCCGACTGCTGTACACCGGCGACTTCCACACCGACGACCAGCGGCTCGTGTCCGGGACGACGGCGCGGCCCGACGCCGACGCCGTGATCTGCGAGTCGACGTACGCGGACGTGACCCACGGGAACCGCCGCGCGGTGGCGAAGCGCTGGGCCGAGAGCGTGCGGACGACGATCTGGGAGGGCGGCACCGTCGTCGCGCCCGCGTTCGCCATCGGGCGGACCCAGGAGATGATGCTCGTCGCCGAGGCGAACGACCTCACGCCATACGTCGACGGGATGGGGACCGAAGTGACGCGGCTGGTCCGTCGGTACCCCGAGTTCCTGTCCGACCCCGAGGCGCTCCGCCGGGCGGCGGGCGCCGCGCGGTTCGTCACCGGCCGCGACGGCCAGCGCGAGCGGATCGCCGCCGACAACGAACTGATAATCACCACCTCGGGGATGCTCGCGGGCGGTCCGGTCCGCTCGTACCTCCCGGCGATCCGCGGGAGCCCGACGAACCTCGTGACGCTGACTGGGTATCAGGTCGAGGGGACGCCGGGCCGAGAGCTACAGGACCGCGGGCGACTGGAGCTGAACGGTCGGGTCCGCCCCGTCAGTGCCCGGGTGGAGTCGTACGACTTCTCCGCGCACGCCGACCGCGAGGGGCTGGAGTCGTTCCTGGACTCGTACCGCGGCGCGCGGGTGCTGGCGAACCACGGCGACCGGTGCGAGGCGTTCGCCGAGGACCTCCGGGCCGACGGGTACGACGCGAGCGCGCCCGACGTCGGAGCGCGGGTCGAGCTGTGAGGAAGGCTGGTTGAGCTGTGAGGAAGGCGGGTCGGATTACGGAAGAGACGGATCGGGCCGTAGGGAAGGCGGGTCGTCGTCCTCGCTCTCGGCGGCGCTCCGGCTACTCGCCGCCGTCGGTGTACGCCCGGTCGTCGAGCACGCGGTCCGCGGTGGCGTCCGCCTCGGCCGGGCTGGGACACTGTCCGGAGACGACCTCGTCGGTGAGGTCGCAGGCGAGCGCGTAGACGGCCGAGCCGTCGGCGCGTTCGGCGACGCGCTCGAACGTCGGGCGGTAGCCGGCGGCGGCGCGCTGTCCGGTCTGGTCGAGGGAGGCGTCGATGGCGTACTCGAGCTGGCGAACCGCTTCCTGTGGTTCCATATCCGAACGCTCGGCCTCGTCGCACTTAAGTATACTCGGATTCGGAATTGAGTTAATAATCACGCGCCAGCTGGAGTCGCCGGCGCGGAGGGGCGCGGATCGACGTTTATACGCGGCAGGGTCCCGGAAGGCGTCCATGACCGACGCAGACGAGCGGGCGGCCGTGGCCGAGCGCGCGGCGCGAGCGGGGGGCCGCGTGGCGCACGACCGCTTCCGGGACGACATCGCGGTCGAGACCAAGGGAGAGGACGACGTGGTGACGGCGGCCGACCGCGCCGCCCAGCGAACCGTGATCGAGTCGATCCGGGAGACGTTCCCGGAGGACGCGATCGTCGGCGAGGAGAGCGACGAGCGCAAGACCGTGCCCGAGGAGGGCGCGGCGTGGGTGATCGACCCGATCGACGGGACGCACAACTACGTCCGCGAGATCCGCGTGTGGGGCACCGCGGTCGCGGCGGTCGTCGACGGCGAGCCGGTCGCGGCCGCCACCGCCTGTCCCGCGCTCGGCGACGTGTACACCGCCGACGGCGACGGGGCGTTCCGGAACGGCGAGCCGATCGCCGTCAGCGACGTCGCCGACCCGCGTCGGGCCGCCGTCGACCCGACGCTGTGGTGGGACCACGACGCCCGCGACGAGTACGCCAACGCCTGCGAGGCGATCGTCCGGCGGTTCGCCGACATGCGGCGGTTCGGCGCCGCACAGGTCGTGCTCCCCACCGTCGCCGCGGGGGGCCTCGAAGGCGTCGTCTCGAACCTGCGGGCGAACCCCTGGGACTCCGTCGCCGGCGTCTTCATGATCCGACAGGCCGGCGGGCAGGTCACCGACCTCGACGGCGACCGCTGGCGACACGACTCGACCGGGCTCGTCGCCTCGAACGGGACCCTCCACGACGAGGTGCTCGCCGCCGCGCAGGCGATCGAGGAGTCGGAGTGAGTGCGGGTATTTATATATAGATCTGCGGCGGCGCGTGCCTCCGAGCGGGCCATCGGCCCGCGAGGAGCACCGCGCGAGGGACGCGGTGAGCGCTCGGAGAGCGCGAACCGCGAGGCTGGGGAGGTGTGAGGTGCGGTTGCGGTGCGGTCGGGTGGGACTCAAAGGGGCAGCCGCGAGGACGAAGCACGGCGCAGTAAGCACTACAGGGAGCGAGCGTAGCGAGCGACCGAAGCGCGCAGCAAGCCGCGCGAGTCCTCGCGGCTGGGGCTTTGGAGGTGTTCCCCGTCGATTTGGTTTCAATCATTTATAACCGAGCGGCTGGGGCTGTGGCGGTGTTCGCGTCGAAGTCACCGTTCACGCACCGTCCCTCGACGAACGCGTCGGCGATGGCGGCCGCATTATCGGCAGCGATAGAGCGGCGACCTCGATATCCCTCCCAGCTATCCGCAACACCTACCGAACCGAAGACGTGTTAGTGCTCGGGGCCCAAATCGAGGTAATGGGAGTTCAGGAGCAGTACCCGTTCGACGTGGAAGCGCTCCGGGCCGATTTCCCCGTCCTCGACCGGAAGGTCGGCGGCGATCCGGAGTCGCCCGGCGAGGGGCCGGGCGACGACACGCCGCTCGTCTACCTCGACAACGCGGCGACATCGCACACGCCGGACCCGGTCGTCGACGCCATCTCGGACTACTACCGGAGCTACAACGCCAACGTCCACCGCGGGATCCATCAGCTGAGCCAGGAGGCGTCCGTCGCCTACGAGGAGGCCCACGACGCCGTCGCCGACTTCGTCGGCGCGTCGGGCCGCGAGGAGATCGTCTTCACGAAGAACACGACCGAGGCGATGAACCTCGTCGCGTACGCGTGGGGGCTCGAAGAGCTCGGTCCGGGCGACAACGTCGTCCTCACCGAGATGGAACACCACGCCTCGCTGGTCACGTGGCAGCAGATCGGCAAGCGGACCGGCGCCGACGTGCGGTTCATCGACGTGACCGACGAGGGGCGGCTCGACATGGACGACGCCGCCGAGCTCATCGACGACGACACGGAGATGGTGTCGGTCGTCCACGTCTCGAACACGCTCGGGACGATCAACCCGATCGGTGAGCTGACCGACCTCGCGCACGACCGCGACGCGCTGATCTTCGCCGACGGCGCGCAGTCGGTGCCGAACCGCCCGGTCGACGTGAAAGAGCTCGGCGTCGACTTCTTCGCCTTCTCGGCGCACAAGATGTGCGGCCCGACCGGGATCGGCGCGCTGTACGGCCGGGAAGAGCTGCTGGAGGAGATGCAGCCGTACCTCTACGGCGGCGACATGATCCGGCGCGTCTCCTTCGAGGACTCCACGTGGGAGGACCTCCCGTGGAAGTTCGAGGCCGGCACGCCCTCGATCGCGCAGGGGATCGCCTTCGCGGCCGCGATCGAGTACCTGGAGGAGATCGGGATGGACCGGGTCGAGGCCCACGAGGACCTGCTCGCCGAGTACGCCTACGACGAGCTGTCGGCCCTCGGCGGCGTGGAGATCTACGGGCCGCCCGGCGACGACCGCGGCGGGCTCGTCGCGTTCAACGTCGAGGGCGTCCACGCGCACGACCTCTCCAGCATCCTCAACGACTACGGGATCGCGATCCGCGCCGGCGACCACTGCACGCAGCCGCTCCACGACGAGATGGGCGTCTCCGCCTCCGCGCGCGCCTCCTTCTACCTCTACAACACCGTCGAGGAGGTCGACGCCCTCGTCGAGGCCGTCGGCGAGGCGCGGGACCTGTTCGCCTGAGATCACCGGCCGTCCGGGTCCCCGACCCGTCGCACCATCGTCGCGTTCGCGCTCTCCCAGCGTTTCCCGCTCTCCTCGCGTTCTCCGCTCTCCCCTCCCCCTCCCCGTTATCGTCCGTATCGAGATATCACCGAGTAATCACCCGATCGGACCCTGGACGGTCCGCCGCGCCGACTCCGTCCGGGTTCGACCGACCGTCGCCGCCCCGAGAACCGGCGTTTTCTCGTGACGGCGTGATCCGTGCTAACAGGCTCCTACGGCCGTGAGAACGCCCGTCGCACAACCGTTATCACCCCGGCGATCGAGGGTGTAAGCCAGGACGCGGACTCCCGGTACCGTTCTCCGATCCGTCGAGATCTCGCCGCCGCGACCACCCGATCATGACCGACCACACGACGCGCACCACGTCCGACGACGCCACCACTGACACCGCCGATTCCGATGCCGACGACGCCGACGACGCCACCGACGACACCGCCGCCGATCGCGTCACCGATGCCGACGCCACCGCGCTGCTCCACGTCGAGCCGGACCCGCGCTCCGCGGAGCTGTTCTCGGTGTTCGTGGACCGGTTCGCCGACGGGATCGCGGTCCGGTCGGTCGACGGGACGGCGGCGGCGCTCGACGCGGTCGACGAGGCCGACTGCGTCGTGACCGAACACCGCCTCCCCGACGGCTCCGGGGTCGAACTGGTCGACCGGATCCGGGGGCGGGGCGTCGAGGTGCCCGTCGTGTTCCACACCACCTGCCGCGAGGCGGAGACCGAGGCCGCGGCGCTCGACGCCGGCGCGGACGCGTACTTCGCCAAGCGCTCGGAGCGGGGTCAGTACGGGCGCGTCCTCGAACGACTCCGCGGACTCCTCGGCGACGGCGACCCCCGGACCGCCCGCGCGGCGACGGGCGTCCCCCCGGACGTGTCGGCGTCGTCCGCCGGCGAGGAGTAGCCGCTCGTCGGGGGCGACGGAACCCTTTTGACCCGCACCGGCCTACCTGTGACCGATATGGGACTGGGCTCGGACATGTACCGGCAGCAGATCCTCGACCACTACAAGAACCCGCGCAACTACGGGGAGCTCGAGGAGCCGGACTTCACGCACGTCGGCGAGAACCCCTCCTGCGGCGACACGATCCGGATGGACGTCGACCTCGACGAGGCGGGCGAGACGATCGAGGCGGTGCGCTTTACGGGCGACGGCTGCGCCATCTCGATGGCCTCCGCGAGCATGCTCTCGGAGCGGCTCCACGGGATGGCGGTCGCGGAGCTCCACGAGATGGACACCGACGACGTCACGGAGATGCTCGGCGTCGACATCTCCCCGATGCGCGTGAAGTGCGCGGTGCTCGGCCGGCAGGTCGCGCAGGACGGCTCGAAGATCCACCGCGGCGAGCTCGACCCCGACGACCGCACGATCACCGAGGAGTAGTCGGCCTCGCGGCGGGACCGCGCCCCGCCGACCGCGGTCGTCCCGAGCCCACGGACTTTTGCTCGTCAACGACGTGCGTCCACGCATGAGCGACGGGTTCGACAAGGAGGCCGAACGCGAGAAGCTCCGCGAGAAGTTCGCGGACGACGAGGAGGAGCGCGCGCACACCCAGCGGATGTCGGAACTGCTCTTGCAGGGGGCGACGATGACGAACCGCCACTGCGACGACTGCGGCGACCCCATCTTCCGGAAGGACGGACAGGAGTTCTGTCCGACCTGCCACACGGTCGACGCCGAAGACGCCGCGGACGCCGGATCGGCCGCCGCCGGGCAGTCGCCGGCGTCGGAGGCCGACGGGGAGTCGCCTTCGGCAGCCGGCGAGGAGTCCCCGCCGGTCGGGGAAAACGGAGCGACCCGCCCCGGGGGGACCGACCCGCGACCGGATCCTGCAGGTCGGGAGTCGCCCGCCGAGAGGCCGGATCCGCCGACCGCTCCCCCCGAGTCGCCCGCGACCGAATCGGCCCCGGCCGCGGGCGGGTCCGCGGACGGGACCGCGGCGCCGGCGAACGGCGGGTCGGGGAGCGTCGCCGACGCGCGGGCGTCCCTGACGCGCACCCTGCACCGGTTCGCCGCCGCGGCCGAGGAGACGGACGACCCCCGACGGGCGCGCGACCGCCTGCAGGCGGCCCGCGAGGCGGCCGAGGCGCTCGCGGCGCTCGACCGGTAGCGAGCGGGCCGCGGCGGGCGAACCGGTCCGGGCGAACGGACGAGGGAAGCCGAGCCGAGAAAGGGAAAAGGCGGACGAGCGATCCGAGAGACCGCAGATAGCGGGCTACGTCGAGCTCGGGTCAGGCGCCCGTCGCCTGCCCCGCCTCCGCCATCTCCTCCCAGCTCGGGCGCTGCTCGCTCAACAGCGACCGCACGATCCGGACGACGGCGTCGGTCCCCTCACGGCAGTCGACCTCGCCGCGCTCGACGCGCCGGACGAACCGGTCGAGGTCCTCCAACGTCACCTCGCCGGCGGCGACCGCGCCGGTGATCGTCTCCGTTTCGCTCTCCATCGTCCGCACGAGGTCGGTCGGTGCGGTCGGACTCCGTCGGTCGGCGTGCGATGCGACGTCGGACTGCTTCGCGGTCATGTCGATTGTTACTATAGAACGAGTTAATATATTACTACCGGTAGCTACCGATCTCGTGTCATGTCGCTTCGCGGGGGTCGCGATAGTCGCGTCGCTCACCGAGTGTCGGTCGCGTCGCGCTCCCGATACGTCGCTCACCGCGTTCGCTGCGCGCCGTTTCCGGTCTCGGCTACCGCCCGCTCTCGACGGCCACCAGCATGTCGGTCGCGAGCTGCTCGGCGCGGTCGGCGTCGGCGGACTCGGCGTAGATCCGGATCTTCGGCTCCGTCCCGGAGGGGCGCACGAGGACCCACGCGTCGCCGTAGTCGAGGCGGTAGCCGTCGGTGGTGTTCGGCTCGGCGTCCGCCGTCTCCACGTACGCCCGCGCCGCCGAGAGCATGTCGTCGCGCTCGGCGTCGTCGTCGTACTCGACGTTCCGCCGCACGAAGTGGTAGTCGGCGTACGGCGCGACCACGTCGCCGACCGGGTCGCCGGCGTCCGCGAGCAGTTCGAGGAAGCGCGCGCCGATGTACGCGCCGTCGCGCGAGAGCCGGTACGGCGGGAAGAACACCCCGCCGTTCCCCTCGCCGGCGACGGGGACGTTGACCCCCTCCTCGTGGAGCTCGCGCGTCCGGGTGATGATGTTCGTCGCGCCGATGGGCGTGAGTTCGAGGGCGGCGTCGTTCGCGTCGCAGACGTCGACGAGCCGCTGGGAGACGTTCACCGCGCTGACGACGGCGTCGCCGGGCTCCAGACAGGCGTCGGCCATCGCCGCGAAGGAGGTGTCGCCGTCGACGAACCCCCCCTCCTCGTCGACGAAGACCGCGCGGTCCGCGTCGCCGTCGTGGGCGATCCCCACGTCGGCGTCGCTGGTCGCGACGAGCCGCGAGAGCGACCCGAGGTTCCCCGGGACCGGCTCCGAGTCGCGGCCGGGGAAGTGACCGTCCGGCGTCGCGTTCACCGTCAGCACCTCGCAGCCCAGCTCGCGGTAGATCCGCGGCGACGACACCGACGCCGCCCCGTGACCGGGGTCGACCGCGACCGTCAGGTCGGCGTCGGCGATCGCCTCGCGGTCGACCGCGTCGAGCAGCTGGTTCACGTAGTCGTCGACCGCGCCCTCGACGGCGGTCGTCGCGCCGGCGGCCCGCCAGTCGGCGAGGTCGTACTCGTCGTCGAGGACGCGGCGCTCGACGCGCTCTAAGACGTCGACCGAGAGCTCGACGCCGTCGTCGCCGACGAGCTTGATCCCGTTGAACTCCGGGGGGTTGTGCGAGGCGGTGACGAGCACCGCGGGGACCCCGGCCGACTCGCAGTAGCTGCCGACCGCGGGCGTCGGCACGACCCCGAGCCGGTCGACGTCGCAGCCGACGGCGGCCAGCCCGCTCGCGGCGGCGTTGGCGAACAGCTCGCCGGTGGTGCGGGTGTCCCGGGCGACGGCGACCCGGTCGGCGTCCCACACCGAACCGGCCGCCTTCGCGATGTCGAGGACGAGCTCCGGCGTGAGGTACCGCAGCGCGACCCCGCGGATGCCGCTGGATCCGAACAGCTCCATGGGCGGCCATGCGCCGGCCGACGGGAAAGCGGTTCCGAACGCGGGGCGGGAGGGGGCGTCGGGGAGGGACGAGAGAGGGCCGGTCCGAACGCGTGTCCTTGAAACCCGTCCCGCCCGTATCGCTCGTATGGAGCGCACGCGACGCGACCTGTTGGCGCGGACCGGGGCGACGCTGGCGGCCGCGGGAGCGGCCGGCGTCGCCGGCTGCCTCGACTTCGCCGCCGGCGACGGGCCCCAGGGACCGGCGGGGATCCCGGAGACGCTGTCCTGCGAGGACGAGGGGTTCGTCCGGCTCGCGCAGCCGTTCGAGGGCGAGGTCGCGGGGACCCTCGTCGAGGTCGGCGGGACGACGGTCGAGCTCTCCTCTGAGGGGAACTCGGAGACGTACGGCCAGCCGATCCGGCTCGTGTTGCGGAACACGGGCGACGAGCCCGCGACCGCCCTCGGGCGGCACGCCTACTCGCTACAGCGCGAGACCGCCGAGGGGTGGCTCGACGTCCGCGGCTCGACGACCGGCGAGGCCGTCGAACTCCCCCGGTCCGAGGAGACGTTCGACTCGACCGGCGCGTACAGCTGGTCGATCGACCTCGAAGAGACGGCGATCGCGTCGGCGGTCCCCGACCTCGACCTGGCCGTCTGCCCGCCGCTCGGTCCCGGGACCTATCGGTTCGTCTACTGGGGGATCGTCGACGCCCCGCCGCTCTCGGCGCAGTTCGAGCTGATCGGGTGAGGGGACGCGTCGCCCAGGCTTCCGGTTAGAACCCGGTCCAGTCGGAGGGGCCGCCCACCCGTCCGCGGACGCGGAACTCGCGGTCGTCGCCCTCCACGCGCGTCTCGACGACGACCTCGAACGGCTCGTGGAGCGTGTGGACCACCTGCTCGTCGTGCGCCGTCGACCCGACGACGCCGACGAAGGGCCACCCCTCGCCGGAGGTCTGCGAGGTCATGACGCGGGTGAACCGGTAGATGCGCTCGGGGTCCCAGTACATCAGCAGCTGAGAGAGCGAGTAGACGCCGACCGCGCGGTCGCGGCCGGCCGACGACTCGACGACGTCGGTGAACTTGATCCCGATATCGGTGAGGTTCCCGGCGCTGGCGACGTACTTCGTCGTCGGCGTGTCCTCGCGCTTGTCGCCCTGCTCGTGGGTGACGCAGTCGACGACGGTCACGTCGTCGCCGTCCCGCCCGGTGATCGTCTCGTAGTCGTCGCGGACCTTCTCCGCGGTGCGGCCGGTCGAGATGACGACCGGCTCGTCGGACCACTCCGCGAGCATCCGGTTGAACAGGTCGTACTTCCCGCTCATCGGGGGGCCGCTGACGAGCACGCTGTCGGCGTCGCGGACAGCGCCGGGAAGCACGGTCATGTGTCTGGGTTGAGAGGGTATCGCGTAAAACCCTTCCGAGGGATCACTTCCGCAGCATCGACGGGAGATCGAGCGACGACGGGGGGCCCTCTCGGGGCGGTCGCGTCAGTGTCAGATCCGTTATCGCTCCGGGGAGCGCGGCCCGGACCGGCGGCTCGCGCGGCGCGCCGTCCCCGTCGACGAGCGCCTCCCACACCTCGGTCGGGTCGTCCGCCTCGTCGGCGGCGGCGAGCGCCTTGGTCCGGCCCTCGTCGTACGCGAGCTCGACGAGGCTGCGGTCGTACGCGCTCGGGAACGCCTCCATCACGCGGTCGAGTTCGGCCGGGCGCCGGTCCCCGACGCCCTCGGCGACGCCGAGGGCGAACGCCCGCCGGACGGCCTCCTCGCGGGTGAGGTCGTCCCACTCCGTGCCGAAGGTCCGGTCGTACATCAGTGGGTCACCGTCGCGGCCGAGCCGACGCGGAGCCCGCCGTCCGTGAACTCGATGTCGCGGATGTCGGTGTCGACGTCGGTCCCGCGCATCTTCAGCACCTGGATCCCGCGCTGCATCCCCTCGTCTTCGAGGTAGTTGTGCATGAAGACGACGCCGTGCGCGAGGTAGTGCTCCTCCGAGTAGGCGCTCGGGTCGGTCATCTCGGAGATGAGCAGCGTCGTCGCGTCCGTCCGCTTCAGCGAGGAGAGCAGCTGGACCATCGTGTCCTCGTCGTCGTCGAGGAGGAACCGCAACAGCATGGTGGAGTCGAAGACGACGCGGTCGATGTCGCGGGAGTTGATGAAGCCGGTGAGCCGGTTCGTCACCCCGGAGTGGTCCCGGCGCTCGCCCGGGAGGCCGAAGAACCGGCGGCCGTCCGAGGAGAACGAATCGAGGAAGGTGACCCGGTCCGTGTCGAGGGCCCGGTCGAACCCGAAGTCGTACCCGCCCATGTCGCGGCGGATCCCCTCCTTGGTCTCGTGCATGCTGATGTACAACACGTCTTCGCCGTTGCGGGCGCCCTGCGCGGCGAACTGCGAGCAAAACGTCGTTTTGCCGCTGCCGGGAGGGCCGCTGACAACGTACAGGCGGTTCTCCGGGAAGCCGCCGCCGACGAGGTCGTCGAACCCGGGAACGCCGCTTGTGGCGCGCATACGAAGGCACTCGCCGGTCGGCGCATAAGGGTTGGCTCCCGTTTCTCAGGGGTGAGAACGGTCGGCGGGGGATCCCCGTCGCGTCCGCGGGTCCGCGGATCCGCGCCGAGCCCCCGCGTCAGGCCTCGGCGTCCTCGGAGATCGCCTCGCCGACGTCGAAGTCCTCCACGTCGGGCGAGACCCAGACGACGAAGCGGTCGTCGGACTTGACGATCCCGCGGATCCCCTCGTCGTCGACGGTCGTCCCCCGGTCGACGTCCTCGGGCGCGACGTCGCGGACCTGGAACACCTCGTCGACCATCCAGCCGACGGTGCCGCCCTCGTCGATCTCGTCGTCGTCGAACACGACGATGCGCTCGCGGGGGCCCTCCTCCGCGATGTCGAAGAGCGTCTTCGGGTCGACGATCGTCGTCGTCCGGCCGCGCAGGTCCATGACGCCCTCGACGTGGGCCGGGGAGTTCGGGATGCGCGTGAGCTCGCCCGCGTCGACGATCTCGTCGATGACGCCGATGTCCAGACAGTACGTCCCGTCGCCCAGTCCGAACTCCAACACCTTCGTGGGCTCGGCCTCCGTCTCGGTGGCTGCCATGGGCGGACCTGCGGCGACGGGTCCAATAACCGTGTCCCCTGAATTATCAGGGGTGATTCCTGGGTCCGTGGGTTTATGCCGATTCTGAGTCCGCCTTCGTGTATGAGTGGGACGACGGATCGGCGGGGGGGTCGCGACGACCCGGTGCGGGTGGTCGTCGTCGACGACTCGCCGTTCATGCGGGGCCTGATCGCCGACCTCCTGACGGACGCCGGCGTGGCGGTGGTGGGCGAGGCCGGCGACGGCGCGGAGGCGCTGTCGGTGGTCGCCGAGACGCGTCCGGACGCCGTGACGATGGACGTCGAGATGCCCGGGATGGACGGGTTGGAGGCCGTCGAGCGGCTGATGGCCGAGACGCCGACGCCCGTCCTCATGCTGTCCGCGCACACCGCCGAGGGCGCGGCGGTGACCTTCGAGGCGCTGGAGCGCGGCGCGGTCGACTTCTTCTCGAAGCCGGGCGGCGAGGTGTCCACCGGCGTCTCCCGGGAGTCCGATCGGCTCGTCGAGGCGGTCCGGTCGGTCGCGGGCGCCGACCTCGACGCGGCGACCCGCGACCGACGCGAGCGCGACGACGCGACCGACGCGAGCGGCTCGCGCGGCTCCGCCGGCGCGACCGGCTCGGCCGCTTCGAGCGACGGCGAGGCGGTCGACGTCGACGGGCCGCTGACGGTCGTGATCGGCGCGTCGACCGGCGGCCCGAACGCGGTCGAGCGCGTCATGTCGGCGCTGCCGATGGCGGACTGCCGGGTCGTGGTCGTTCAACACATGCCGGAGGCGTTCACCTCGCGGTTCGCCGACCGCCTCGACGCCGCCTCGGCGTACGACGTGCGCGAGGCGAGCGACGGCGCGCGGATCGGCGCCGGCGAGGCGGTCGTCGCCCGCGGCGGGAGCCACACCCGTATCGACAGCTACCGCGCGGGGCGGCTCCGCGTCAAGCTCGACGAGGACGACTCCAAGTCGGTCACCCCGGCCGCCGACGTGACGATGCGCTCGGCGGCCGCGGTCGTCGACGACCCGCTCGTCGGCGTCGTGTTGACCGGGATG
Organism: Halorubrum rutilum; assembly: GCF_042665015.1. GTDB lineage: Archaea > Halobacteriota > Halobacteria > Halobacteriales > Haloferacaceae > Halorubrum > Halorubrum rutilum. The sequence goes on from NZ_JBHTBL010000001.1 coordinate 439,879, forward strand.
GGGTCGGACGCCGCGGAGGGGATCCGGGCGATGGCCGACGCCGGCGCGCGGACGATCGCGCAGAGCGAGGACACCTGCGTCATCTACGGGATGCCGAAGCGCGCGGTCGAGACCGGCGGGGTCGACGAGGTGTGCGACCTCGACGACGTCGCCGGCGCGATCGTGGGAGGTGAGGCCTGATGGACTCCCACCGCGCCGCGTTCGTCGCCGAGGCGGAGGACGGCATCACGGACCTCAACAACGCCCTGCTCGCCCTGGAGGCCGACCCCGAGGACGCCGAGGCGATGGACGACGTGTTCCGCGTCGCACACACGCTGAAGGGGAACGCCGCGGCGATGGGATACGACGACGTCTCCGACTTCGGACACGCTCTGGAGGACTTACTCGACGCGGTCCGGCAGGGCGATCGGGAGGTGACGCCCGAGCTGATGGACCTGCTGTTCGAGGGCGTCGACACCGTCGAGGCGATGGTCGCCGAGATCGCCGACGACGGCGAGGTGGCGACCGATCCCGCCGACCTGGAGGGCCGACTCCGCGAGATGGAGGAGCACGGGACCGTCGGCGGCGACGCGGGCGACGCGGGAGACGCGGAGGGCGACGGCTCGGCGAGCGGCGGGTCGGTCGCGGACGCCGACGGCGGCGAGGACGGCGACGCGACCGACCCGGACGACGCCGTCGACGGCGACGACACCGATATTTCCGTCCCCGAACTCCCCGCAGGGGTCGCGGCGCTCGACGGCCCCGTCGTGTACGCGGACGTGACGGTCGGCGAGACGGCGATGGCCGGGGTCGACGCCGCGCTCGTCCTGCAGGCGCTCGACGACCAGTTCGACGGTCACGTCACCGAGCCGGGCCCGGACGCGCTGGAAGACGGCGAGTACGACGAGGGGTTCGACGCCTTCGTCGCCGACGCCGACCCCGACGTGGTCGCGGAGGGGCTCGGCGCGCTGACGCAGGTCGAGTCGATCGCGACGGCCCTCGTCGACGGTGACGGCGCGGCCGACCGCGACGGCGCGGTCGACGGCACGGCTGACGACGAGTGGGAGCCGGCCGATCCGGAGGCGACCTCCCCGGACGGCGAACCGGAAGCGACGTCTCCGGAGGACGAATCGGCCGAGGCGCCGGAATCGGACGACGGCGAGGTCACCGTCGATTCAGACGACGGCGAAGTCGAAACCGATCCGGACGACGACGGCGAAGCCGAAACCGATCCGGACGACGGCGGGTCCGACTCCTCGTCCGGGAAGGCCGACCGCGACGAGATCAAGTCCATCCGGGTCGACGTCGACCAGGTCGACGAGCTGTACGGGCTCGTCGAGCAGCTGGTGACGAGCCGGATCAAGCTCCGGCGCGAGCTGGAGGCGGCCGACGCCGAGTCGGACACGTTAGACGAGCTCGACAAGCTCGCGTCCAGCCTGCAGGACACGGCGATGGACATGCGGCTCATCCCGTTCTCGCAGGTGTCCGACTCCTTCCCGCGGCTCGTCCGCGACATCTCGCGGGACCTCGACAAGCGGATCGACTTCGAGATCGAGGGCGACGACGTCGAGCTCGACCGGACGATCCTGACGGAGATGCGCGACCCGCTCGTGCACGTCCTGCGGAACGCGGTCGACCACGGGATCGAGTCGCCCGAGGAGCGCGAGGCCGCCGGCAAGGACCCGACCGGGCACGTCAGGCTCACCGCCGAGCGCGAGCGCGACCACGTGATCATCGAGGTCGCGGACGACGGCGGCGGGCTCGATCCCGACCGGCTCCGCGAGAAGGCGGTCGACGAGGGCGTCAGGAGCCGCGAGGCGGTCGAGGCGATGGAGGACGACGAGGCGTACGACCTCGTTTTCCACCCCGGCCTCTCCACCGCGGAGGAGGTGACCGACGTCTCCGGGCGCGGGGTCGGGATGGACGTGGTCCGGACGACCGCCCGCGACCTCGACGGGTCCGTCTCCGTCGAGAGCGAGCCCGGCGAGGGGACCACGGTCCGGTTCCGGCTCCCGGTCACCGTCGCCATCGTGAAGGTGATGTTCGTCGACGTGGGCGGGACGGAGTACGGCATCCCGATCAAGTCGATCGCCGAGGTCGCCCGCGCGGACGACGTGGAGGAGGTCCACGGCGACGAGATCGTCCGCCACGAGGACGACCTCTATCCCGTGATCCGACTGGAGGAGCGGCTCGGCGAGGTCGGCTCGACGGGGGCCGAGGCGTCCGCGGCCGAGGCGTCCGGGACCGGCCCCCCCGCAGCGGACGGCGGCGTCGCGCCCGACGAGCCGGGCGACGACGGGTTCGTCCCGGCGGAGCCGACGGCGTCCGACGACGGCGGGGCCGGTGAACCGACCGACGACGGCATGCTCGTGCGGATCCGCGAGGAGACGCGACAGGTCGCGCTCCACTGCGACGCCGTGCTCGACCAGGAGGAGGTGGTGGTGAAACCGCTCGACGGCCCGCTGTCGGGGACGCCGGGACTCAGCGGCACGGCGGTCCTCGGCGACGGCGACGTCGTGGCCGTCCTCGACGTGGTGAGCCTATGAGCGCCGAGACCCCCTTCGAGGGCGTCCTCAGACAGATCGACGACACGGTGCCGTTCGAGCCCGGATACTACAACGAGTCGTACCTCGACCGCCGGATCACCGCGCGGATGCGCCGCCGCGACACCGAGTCGCACGCGGAGTACGAGCGGCTGCTCCGCGAGGACGAGGAGGAGCGGCAGGCGCTGATGGACGCGCTCACGATCAACGTGACGGAGTTCTTCCGCAACCCCGAGATGTGGGACGCGCTCCGCGACGTGCTCCGCGATCGGACGAGCGAGCAGCGGCGGGTCCGCGTCTGGTCGGCCCCCTCGGCGGACGGCCGCGAGCCGTACTCGGTCGCGATGCTGGCCTGCGACGACCCCCGGATCGACGAGTCGCGGGTCGAGGTGCTCGGTTCCGACATCAGTCAGGAGGCGCTCGACAGCGCCCGCGAGGGCGTCTACCACACGACCCGGACGACGGACATCGCCGAGGAGCTGGAACCGCTCTCCGACCCCGATCGGTACGTCGAGCGCGACGGCGACACGTTCGAGGTGCGGCGGGCGGTCAAGCGCCTCGTCGACTTCGAGACCCACGACCTGATCCGCGACGGCGCGCGCGACCCGTTCGACGTCGTGCTGTGCCGCAACCTGCTGATCTACATCGACGCCGACCACAAGGGGGCGCTGTTCGACACGCTGGAGGCGTCGATCGCCGACGACGGCGTGCTCGTGCTCGGCATGACCGAGAGCGTCCCGCCGGACCGGTCCGACAGGTACGAGCCGATCGACAAGCGCCGACGGGTGTTCGGGAGGGTCTGATGTCGCTGTATCAGCACGCTCGGGACGAGAACGTGGAACGGCTCAGAGACGCGCTGAGCAGCGACAGCGCCGCGGTCCGGCGCCGGGCGGCCGAGTTCCTCGGCGAGGTCGGCGACGTCGGCGATCAGGCGACCGTCGACGGACTCCTCCGCGCGGCCACGAGCGACGACGACGCGGAGGTCCGGGGCGCCGCGGTCGACGCGCTCGACGAGCTCGGACAGGCGGCGCTCGAACAGCTCCTCGAAGAGCTCACCGGTACCAGCGGCTCCGAGGCGGAGTGGGTCACCGCCCGCAAGTTCGCCCGCGCGCTCAAGGCGGACCGCCCGGAGCTCCGGATGGCCGCCGCGAACGCGCTCGGCGGGCTCGACGACGCCACCGGGCTCCCACACCTCGTCGAGGCGCTCGACGACGAGGACTCCCGGGTTAGGCTGCGCGCCTGTCAGGCCTGCGGGACGTTCGCGGACCAGCGGTCGGTGCCGGCCCTCACGGAGCGGCTCGACGACGACGACCCACGGGTCAGGCGGGCCGCGGCCAACGCCCTCGGGAACGTCGGAACGGACCAGGCGCTCTCGCCGCTGCTCGACCTCCTCGACGCCGGCGACGAGTCGCTCCGGCGGATCGCCGCGGGCGCGCTCGGGAAGGCGAACAACCCCGAACCGGTGGAGCCGCTGGCGCGCGCGCTCGGCGACGAGAGCGCCGTCGTCCGCAACGCCGCGGTGTACTCGGTCATCGAGCTGCTGTCGAACGTCCCGACCGAACAGAGCCACGCGGTCCGGGACCGCGTCGTCTCCAAGCTGAAGTCGGCCGACGACGACACGGTCGTCGAGCCGCTCGTCGAGATCCTCACGGAGGGTCAACAGAGCCGTCAGCGCCGGAACGCGGCGTGGATCCTCGGCCGCGTCGCGGAGCCGGAGTCGGCGCTCGCCGTCGAGGCGCTCGCGGACGCGCTCGCCGACGATGACGCACAGACCGCCCAGTTCGCGGCCACCAGCCTCAAGAGCCTCGGCGGCCCGGTCGTCGAGGACCGGCTGCTCGACCGGATCGGCACCGAACACCCGGAGGACGCCAGGGCGAAGGCGGTGTTCGTCCTCGGGCAGATCGGCGGGCAGGAGACGCTGAACCGGCTCGAAGGCCTCACCGACGACGAGAGCTCCGCGGTCCGGCAGCGGGTGTTCTCGGCGGTCTCCAAGCTCCGGGCGGGGGGGCCGTAGATGTCCGACGGCGGCGGCGAGTACAAGGTGGCGGACACCCAGGGACGCTTCGCGGTCGCGGTCCGGGAGGGGCGGAAGGTGAGCGACGTCTCGTGGACGCCGGGCCGGGTGCTCCTCTCGAACCGGCGGCTGATCTTGGCCGGCAACGACGGGAAGCGCACGATCCCCCTCTCCGAACTCCGGGGGCTGGGCGGGCGCCACGACGCTAACCAGTCGGTCGCGCGCGTCTCGAACTACGTGAGCTTCGACCTCGGCGACCAGGTGCTGTTGGTCGCCGCGTCCGACCACGAGGAGTTCGAGCGCGACGTGTACCGGGCGCTGCTCGACCAGCGGACGGTGACCGCCAAACACCCCGCGATCGAGGGCGGCGTCGTCCGGGAGACGGAGTGGGAACAGGCCCGCGTGAAGGTCGACGAGAACGGCCTCAACGCCGCCTTAGAGGGCGGCGCGTTCGTGGAGTTCGACCTCGACGACATCAGCGGGCTCGACGCCGCCAAACGCACGGTCAACGGCGAGAAGAAGCCCGTCATCGAGGTGTCCCACACCGACGACGAGGGCACCAGTATCGAGACGCACGTCGCGGGCGACCCCAACCGGATGCGGTTCGTCGAGGCGTGGCTCCGGAAGGGCGAGGAGCGCTCGTCGACGAACGTCGACCTCTCAAGCCGCGACCGGGAGGTGTTGATGGCGCTGTACTCCGGCGTCTCGCCGTTCGAGATCCCGTCGTTCCTCGGGATGGACGTCGACGCGGTCGAGGAGACGTTCGAGCGGCTCGTGGAGCTCGAAGTGGTCGAGGAGGTGCGCGTGCGCCGCGAGGTGGCGCTCAACTCCCGCGGCCGGAACATCGCCAGCGAGGCGATGAACGAGCAGTGAGCGGACGGACCGCGGTCGAGGTGCGTCTCCGCGGAAGTGGCGAACAGCCGGCGCGGGCGCGGCGGCTCCCCCGCGGCGGTGCGCCGGACTCCCGCCTCGGTCGCCGCGGGCGATCGGTCAGTTCACGGGCGCGTTGGCCGCGGCATCGGTGATAAGCGGGCGGTCCGTCGGAGCGACCGCCGGCGCCCCGTCGAACCACGCTTAAGTCGCCGCCCGGCCGAGTGGAGTCATGAGCTACGAGGCGGTCTGTTTCGACCTCGACGACACCCTGTACCCGTACCCGCCCTGTAACGAGGCGGGCAAGCGGGCGGCGCTCGCGGCACTCCGCGACCGCGGCCACGAGATGGACCGCGAGGCGTTCGACGAGCTGTACGCGACCGCGCGGCGGGAGGCGAAGCGGGAGACCGCCGGCACCGCCGCCTCCCACGACCGGCACATCTACTTCAAGCGCGCGCTCCGGCGCTACGCCGGGGAGTGCGACGCCGGGACCGCGCTCGCGGTCGGCGACGCCTACTGGGACGGGTACGCCGAGGAGATGGCGCTCTGTGACGGCGTCGAGTCGGTCCTCGACGCGCTCGCGGCGGCCGGGACCGACGTCGCGGTCGTGACGAACCTCACGACCCGCGTGCAGCTCCGGAAGCTCGCGCGGCTCGGGATCGGCGACCGGATCGACCGGCTCGTCACCTCCGAGGAGGTCGGCCGCGAGAAGCCCAGCGCGCTCCCGTTCACGACCGCCCTCGCGGCGTTCGACTGCCGACCGAGCGAGGCGCTGATGGTCGGCGACAACGTCGAGGCCGACGTCGCCGGCGCGAACGCGGTCGGGATGGACACCGCGCTGTTCGTCGCCGGCGGCGACGCGCCCGACGAAGGGGAGCTCCGCGGGCCGCGGCGTCCGGACCACCGCCTCGATGCCTTCGCCGACCTGACGGAGGTGGCGCCGTGAGCCGGGACGCGCCGGCCTCTGACCCGGACCTGCTCCGCGACGCCCGCGAGGCGGTCGTCGAGCACGCCCCGGCGCTCGCCGCCCTGACGCCCGGTCGGACGGGGAACCTCAGCGTCCGCGACGGCGACGCGGTCGCGGTGACGCCGACCGGCGTGCGGTACGACGCCTTCGACGCCGACGACGTGCCGGTGGTCTCGCTGGGGGGCGAGCGACTGGCGGGCCGGATGGCGCCGTCGAGCGAGGTGCCGATGCACACGGGCATTTACGAGCACGACCGGCCGGGCGCGATCGTCCACACCCACTCGCCGTGGGCGACGACGATGGCGACGCTCGGCCGGAAGCTGCCGCCGGTCCACTACATGATCGTCTCGGTGGGGCGCGAGGTCCCGCTCGCCGACTACGCCCCGTACGGCACCGAGGAGCTGGCCGCGAACGCCGTCGCCGCGATGGCCGAGGCCGACGCCGACGCGGCGATCCTCGCGAACCACGGGCTCGTGGTGACCGGGCCGGACGTCGAGACCGCGATCGAGAACACGCACCACGTCGAGGACCTCTGTCGGCTCTACCTCCGGGCGTCGGCGGTCGGCGAGCCGAACGTCCTCACCGACGACCAGCTCGCGACCGTCGAGGAGCGGTTCGAGAGCTACGGGCAGCGGCCGGACGCGGAGTAGGATCCGGATCCCGTGACGGTCGCCCGGTTTTATAAATAGCCGGCCGGCTACCGGATCGGTATGACCGAGCACGAGCCGGCGGCCGCGGTGCGCGAGACCGCCGAGGCGATCGCGACGATGGAGGTCCGCGGGGCGGCGACCATCGCGTCCGCGGCGGCCGAGGCGCTCGCCGAGCAGGCGCGCGCGGCCGCGGCGAGCGGCCGGACCGCGAGCGATCCGGCGGCGTTCCGCGCGTCGATGCGCGCCGCGGCCCGGACCCTCCGCGAGACGCGCCCCACGGCCGTCTCGCTGCCGAACGCCCTCCGGTACGTCCTCCAGCGGATGGAGGGGGAGTCGGTCGACCGGCTCCGCCGGAGCGTGGTCGACGCGAGCGAGGCGTTCGTCCGCCAGCTCGACCGCGCGCGGGAGGACCTCGGGCGGGTGGGCGCGAACCGCCTCGCCGACGGCGACACGGTGATGACCCACTGCCACTCGACGGACGCGCTCGCGTGTATCGAGACGGCCGTCGAGCAGGGGAAGTCGATCTCGGCGGTCGTCAAGGAGACCCGCCCGCGCCAGCAGGGCCACATCACCGCCGAGCAGCTCCGCGACGCCGGAGTCCCGGTCACCCTCATCGTCGACTCCGCGGCGCGGCGCTACCTCGACGAGGTCGACCACGTCGTCGTCGGCGCCGACTCGATCGCGGCCGACGGCGGCGTCATCAACAAGATCGGCACCTCGGGGCTCGCCGTCAACGCCCGCGAGCGCGGCGTCCCGATCATGACTGCCGCCCAGACGATCAAGCTCCACCCGGAGACGCTGACGGGCCACACCGTCGAGATCGAGATGCGCGACGAGGCGGAGGTGATCGACGCCGAGGCCCGCGAGGCGATCGGCGAGATCGACGTCGAGAACCCCGCCTTCGACGTGACGCCGCCGCGGTACATGGACGCGATCGTCACCGAGCAGGGGCAGTTCCCGCCCGAGAGCATCGTGACGCTCATGCGGGACCTGTTCGGCGAGGGCGCCGCGGAGCCGTGGGCGGAGCCATGAGCCGGGACGGGGCGGCGGACGGCGCCGGATCGGGCGACGACGGGAGAGGGACGAACGACGGGAGAGGGACGAACGACGCGAGAGGACCGGAGGGCTCGGCCCCGGGCGAGGACGCCGGCCACGTCGACGAGGACCCCGACCTCGCGCCCGACGAGTCGGGCCGCGGCCCGAAGGTCGTCACCGCGGGTCACATCAACTGGGACGTGACGATCCACGTGGACCGGCTCCCCGAGCCGGACGGGGAGACCCGGATCGAGCGGCTCGAACAGTCCGGCGGCGGCAGCGCCGCGAACGTCGCGGTCGGGCTCGTCGACCTCGGCGGGCGGTCGGTGGTCTACGGGAGCGTCGGCGGCGATGAGTCGGGCGCGCTCGCCCTCCGCGAGCTCGCGAGCGCCGGCGTCGACCCCGGGCAGGTCCTCGTCGACGCCGACGAGCCCACCTCGGTGAAGTACGTGATCGTCGACGGCGGCGGCGAGCTCCTGATGCTGGCCAACGACGGCGCCAACGAGTCGTTCACGGCCGCCGGGCTCGACCGCGACGCCCTCGCGGCGGCCGACCACCTCCACCTCACGGGCCAGCGGCCCGAGACGGCGGCGGCGCTGGCGACCGCGGCGGGCGAGGCGGGCGCGACCCGGAGCTTCGACCCGGGGCGGCGCGTCGGCGACCGCGAGTTCGGCGCGGCGCTCCACGCGGCCGACGCCCTCTTCCTGAACGCTCGGGAGGCCGACGCGCTGGCCGACTCGACCGACGTCGACCCGTGGGAGCCGGAGGACCGCGTCGTCGCGATCAAGCTCGGCGACGAGGGCGCGACGGTCCGGACGCCTCACGGCGACGTCTCGCATCCCGGCTTCGACGTCGACCCCGTCGACACGGCCGGCGCCGGCGACGCCTTCGCGGCCGGGTTCCTCGGCGCGGCCCTCCGCGAGCCGGAGATCGTCGACGGCGGGTTCTCGCACGACCCGCGCGACTACCAGGTGCCGCTGCTCGTCGGCAACGCGTGCGGCGCGATCGCGGCCGAGACGGTGACCGCCCGAGCGGAGCTCTCGTGGGACCGCGTCCGCGAGACGATGGGCGAGTCGCCCGAGTCGGACCTCCTGATCGAGGTGCGAGCCTGACGCGGACGGGCTCGACGGCGGACGCGACCGCTGCGCGCGGACCCGACGCCTCCGCCTCCGTCACCCCTCGTAGTCGAACGCGACCGCGAGATCGGCGGCGCCGAAGAAGACGAACCGGTAGCGACCGGGGACGAGGTCCGGACAGACCCGGAGCGCGTCGGCGTGCGGCCCGCCCTCGACGAGCCCCGACTCGGTCATCTCGAACTCCCACGCCAGCGTCTCGCCCGGATCGACGGCGAGCGCCTCGTCCGTGTAGCCGAGGGTCGCGTTGCCGTCGGTCCCGCGGAGTTCGGTCCAGCCCGCCGCCGTGCGGATCTCCAGGTTGTACTTCCCCTGGTTGCCGACGTACGCCACCCGCCATGAGACGTTCGTCAGTTCGATCCGGAACCGGGTCCCGCGGCCGATCGCGAGCGGGTCGGACCCCGGGGCGCCGTCGCCGGGGATCACGACGCGGAGCGCGAGCGGGCCGTCGCCGCCCGATTCGCTGCCTGCGCCGCCCCCGCCGCCCCAGTTGACATCGCCGTCGTACGCCTGCGGGTGGCGCTCGAATCCCTCCGCGTCGCAGTCGAAGGCGGCGGGGACGTTCGAGGGCTCGTGGTCGGGACGGACGTCGCCGGCGAGCCCCTCCGGGTCGCGGATCCCGTCACCGTCGCGCACCGTCCCCGTCTCGCCCCAGCCGTCGGTGAGGGAGACGCGGGCCGAGTCGGGACGGGCGTCGGTCGTCGCTCGGAGGAACGCCCCGGAGTAGGTGATCGCCTCCCCGCAGGCGACGTCGTCGCCGGGCCCCTCGACGGTCGCGCTCGCGACGAGAGTTCCGTCATCGACCGCGACGTCGGCGAACGAGACCCTGGCGTGGCAGGTCGTCGGGCCGACCGACTCGACGTACGCGAGCACCGACTCGTCGAAGTCGGTCGCCTCGACGAACGCGACCGTCTCCGCGGGGGCGTCCCGGAGCAGCCACGCCGCGTCGCTCTCCTCCGCGAACAGCGCGCAGAAGCCGCGTCGTTCCTCGCGGTTCCACGCCGGCCCGGAGAGCGCGCCGCCGACCTGATGGACCGCGGTCTCGGGGTCGGGATCGCCGTCGTCGCCGTCACCGTCGTCCGCGGCGTCACCGTCGCTCCCGTCGCCGTCACCGTCACCACCGTCGCCGGTTCCCGGGTCGTCCTCGCTCGTGCAGCCGGCGAGCGCGGCGACGCCTCCCGCGCCGAGGCCGCACAGGACCGCCCGCCGCGTGCGTCGGGTCATGGCCGTCGCTACGCCGGACGCTCATAAGTGTTTCCCGTAAGCGCAAACGGCTCCCTGTGCCTTCTCGCCCATCAGACGTCCGGCGTCCGGAACAGGTCGGCGAGGGCGTCGCCCCCGGCGCCCTCCCCGCCGCGGTCGAGGTCGGCCGCGAGCCCGAGCGCGAGCGCCACCCGCGCCTTCGACGCGGGGAGCGGGCCGGCGAACGTCGCGCCGTGCTCCGCGAGCGTGACCGCGCCGCCGGGCGTGCCGTACACCGGCTCGGTCGGGCCCGCCGGGGGGCGTCCGGCGACGACGACGGGGGTCTCCGGGAGGACCTCGGCGGCCGCGTCGCCGATCGCCGCGGTCGCGTTCCCGAGGCCGGTCCCCTCGACCACGAGCCCGCCGACGCCCGCGTCGACCGCGCGCTCGATCGCGTCAGCGCCGACGCCCGTCCCGGAGTGGATCACGGGGACCTCGGGGACCTCGTCGGCGCCGCCGATCGCGTCGGCGAGCGGGTCGACGTCGACGCCGCGCTCGGGCGTCCGGACCAGCCGCGACCCGGCCCGGGTGAACGTCGCGACCGGGCCGGTCCCCGGCGAGGTCATCGTCGAGAGCGCGTTGCTGTGGCCCTTGATCACGTCGCGGGCGGCGTGGCACTCGTCGTCGAACGCGACGTGAACGCCCGGCGCGAACCGGTCGTCCGCGGCGGCGCGGACCGCCAGCGTCAGGTTCGCGGGCGCGTCGCTCGACGCCTCGTCCAGCCGGCGCTGCGCGCCCGTGACGACGACCGGCGCGTCGAGGTCGGTGAGCAGGTCGAGCGCGAACGCGGTGTCGGCGAGCGTGTCGGTGCCGTGGGTGACGACGACGCCGTCCGCCCCCTCGGCGACCGCCTCCCGCGCGGCCGCCGCGGTCGCGAGCACGTCGCGCCACCGCACGTCGAACCCCGGCCGCGAGCAGACCTCGCGGGCGCTCACGGTCGCGTGTCGCTCGACGCCCGGCACCGCCGCGACGAGGTCGTCGCCGGTCTTCGCCGGCGCCGCGCCGCCGTCGTCCGGCTCCGAGGCGATGGTGCCGCCGCAGGCGAGGACCGCGACGCGCGGCTTCGTCCCGCCGTCGGCCGCGGTCCGTCCCTCCCCTCGCGCTCCGCGTTCCGCCGTCGGCTTCGCGTTCGTCATACCTCCCGGTACTCCCGGAGGACCAAAGCGGTTGGTCCCGCGGCGGCACCCCGTCCGACGGGGCGGCGGGACCGTTCGGCGGCGATCCGGATCGATCTCCGACCGCGGCCGAAAAAAGATATCATCCCTCTATGAACGTTTTACTCGTCTCTGAAGGCGTTCTAAAACGTTCGTCGTCCGCCGAGAAACGTGGTGAAATCCCCCGAACCCTCTCCCGGGTATATGTGGGTCCCCGTCGTAGTGAGCGGTGTCCATGTCGATCCCCGCTCCCACGCGCCTCGCCTCCGGCCGACAGGTGGCCGGACTGATGACCGGTACCGTGAAGGCCGCCGCCTTCTGGGCCGCGATCGCCATCCCGGCCGCCTACCCCGTCCTCCTGTACTCGGGGCTCGACGGCGGCACCGGCCTGCTGTTCGTCGGCCTGCTGTTCGCGAACGCGCTGGCGCTCGCGGTCGGCCACGACTACAAGCGCTGACCGGCGCGGCGCCCGGAGCCGAGGCGCCGCCCTTCGACCGCATCGGACCGTTCGACGACGCCCTCCCGCTCGCCTTCTGCGATCGCCTTCCGCGGTCGCGGCCGTCGATACGGCGGCCGGCCTCCCGGCCGTCTCGAAGCGCTTACCCACGGGCCGACCCGACCGCCCGTATGACCGACGAGACGCACGTCGAGTGGCGCGACTGGGGCGCCGAGGCGTTCGCCGAGGCCGACGAGCGGGACTGTCCCGTGCTCCTCTCGCTGTCCGCCACCTGGTGCGAGGGCTGTCACGAGATGGACGCCGTCACGTACGCGGAGCCCCGCGTCGCCGCCAACGTCAACGAGGGGTTCGTCCCGGTCCGCGTCGACGTCGACCGGCGCCCCCGGGTGCGCGAGCGGTACAACATGGGCGGGTTCCCGACCACGGCCTTCCTCACGCCCGACGGCGAGCTGCTCACCGGCGCGGGCTACCTCGACGTCGACGGGATGCGACAGGTGCTGGAGTCTGTCCGGGGGATGTGGGCCGACAAGGGGCGGTCGGCGGGACGGGTCCCCCGCGCGCTCGACGCCGACCTCCCGCCGCGCGGCGAGCTGACCGACGCGATCGAGAGCCACCTCGCCGGACAGGTCGAGGCGAAGTACGACGCCGAGTACGCCGGCTGGGGGACGGACGCGAAGTTCCCGCTTCCCCGCACCGTCGAGTTCGCGCTCAAGCGCGACCGCGACCGCGCCCTCCGGACGCTGGACGCGGTGCGCGACCACCTCGCCGACGACGTCGCCGGCGGCTTCTTCCGGTTCGCGGGGACCCGCGACTGGGGCGACGTCGCCTACGAGAAGCCGATCGACACGAACGCGGCCGTCACGCGCGCCTTCGCGAACGCCTACCTCTACACCGGCGACGAGGCGTACCTGACGCCCGCGACCGACGCGGTCGGCTTCCTCACCGACGACCTCTGGACCGGCTACGGCGTCGGCGGGAGCCTCGGCCCGGGGCTCGGTCGCGCGTACTACGCCGCGCCCGCCGACGACCGCGCGGAGCTCGACGCGCCCCGCCGCGACCTCACCGTCTTCGCGGGCGGGAACGCGCTCGCGGCCGACGCGCTGCTCGCGGTCGCCGCCTACACCGACCGCGAGCGCGCCCGGGAGTACGCCGAGCGGATCCTCGACGGCCTCGAACGCGACCTGATCGACGCCGACTCGGGCGAGGTGACGCACTTCCGCGGGAGCGACGAGGCCGGCGAGTCGGACCTGCTCGACGACGCCGCCCGCGTCGTGAGCGCGTACGTCCGCGCCGCCGGGGTCCTCGGCGAGGGCGTCGACGTCGCCCGCGCGGTCACGGACCGAGCGATCGACCGCCTGCACGTCGACGGCTCCTTCGTGGACGGGCCGCGGTCGGGGGCGGGCCTGCTCGACCGCCCGTTCCGCCCGCTCGACGGCAACGTCGAGATGGCGACCGCGCTGCTCGACCTGGCGGCGCTGACCGGCGAGGACCGCTACCGCGAGGTCGCCCGCGAGACGGCCGAATCGTTCGCGGGGGCCACGGAGCGGCTGAGCGTGCAGGTCGCCGGCTACGGGAGCCTCGTCGGGCGGCTCCGCCGCGGCACCACCGTCGTCGCGGTCGGCGACGAGCCCGGCAGCGACCTCCACCGCGCGGCGTGGCGGGTCGCCGACCACGAGAAGGTCGTCGCGCCGAACGCCCACCTGGAGGAAGCGCCCGCGCCGCGGTCGGTCCCCGCCGGGTCGGCGGTCGTGCTCGCTGGCGACGCAGTCTCCAAGCCCGCGGAAACGCCGGACGAGTTGATGCGGCGGGTCGCCGAGACCGCGGAGTAGGACGCGGCGGTCGGCGCGTTCGACCGTATTCGGTCGGTTTCCGCGATCGGCCCGGTCCGCCGCCGCCCGGGCACGGCGGGCTTCCCACTACCTCCGCGTGTAAACGGGCGACGTGTTTATATCGGTGCCGTCTGATCGGTCCGTATGGCATCCCTTCGGGACCTGGGGCTCTCCGAGTACGAGGCGCGCGCCTACCGCGCGCTGTTGCGCACCGGACCGACGACGGCGAAGGACCTCTCGCGGGCCAGCGAGGTCCCCATGGGACGGGTGTACGACGTGCTCAACAGCTTAGAGCAGCACAGCCTCGTCCGGAGTCAGGCCGCCAGCCGGCCGAAGAAGTACGCGGCGGTCGAGCCCGACGCGGCGCTCGACCGGCTGTTAGAGGAGAAGAAGCGGGAGCTGGAGACGCGGGCGGAGCAGTACGAGGAGGTCGTCGCCGACCTCTCGACCGAGCTCGACGCGGGGGAACCGGTCGACGGCCAGTTCTGGACCGCGGCGGTCGGCGCGGAGGAGGCGACGGACCTCCTCTTGGAGCGGATCGCGGCCGCCGAGCGCCGGATGGTGGTGGTCGTCGGCGCGCCGGCGACCGGCTTCGACCTCGGCACGATCGGCGAGCAGGTCGCCGCCGAGCTGGAGTCGGCGCTCGACCGCGGCGTCGAGATCCGGGTGTTGCTGTCGCCGGAGACCGTCGACGCGCTCCCGCGGAGCGTCGGCCGGCGCTACACCGCGGAGCTGTCGGACAAGGCGGGGTTCGAGGTCCGAACCACTTCGGGCGTCGACGGGACGTTCAACGTCTTCGACGGGATCGAGGTGTGCATCGAGGTGCCGCATCCGCTCTCGGGCGACGAGCCGTTCGCGATGATCGACGTGAAGGACGCGGAGTTCGCGACGAGCGTGAGCGAGGAGTTCGAGCCGCGGTGGACGGAGGCGGAACCGCTGTCGTTCGGGTGAGATCGATCCGTTCGATATTCGCTGACACACGCTGAGCCGACCTCGGCCAGCGGAGACGCGGCAGCGAGCGACGGCGGTGACTATTTATAAACAACGACGCGGTCGGCGCGTGCCGGTGAGCGCCGCAACGCGGCGCGAGCCGCACGCGCGAGGGAGCCCGCGGCCGCCGCCGGCGGCCGCGGCGAGGCTGGGGAGGTGTGAGGCTGCGGTTGCGGTGCGGTCCGGGTGGGACTCAAAGGGGCAGCCGCGAGGACTGCGCAGGCGACGCCAAGCACCGCAACGAGGAAGCGAACAGAGTGAGCGACCGAGTGAGGAGCGCAGCGAGCGTGCGCAGTCCTCGCGGCTGGGGCTTTGGCGGTGTTCACCGGCAATCCAGTATCAATCAGTTATAAGCGAGCGGCTGGGGCTTTGGCGGTGTTCACCGGCAATCCAGTATCAATCAGTTATAAGCGAGCGGCTGGGGCTTTGGCGGTGTTCACCGGCAATCCAGTGGCGACCGCGTACAACCGAGCGGCTGGGGCTTCGGCGGCGTTCGCTACAGAGTGGGCGACTCGATCTGATCGAGCGGTTAGAGCGTTCGAGGGTCGTTCGGTGAACGGGTATCTGGCTGCGTCTAGCGCGCGTTCAGTTCGGTCCGCAGGTCGCCCATCGTGACCTCGCGCTCGGCGTGGGCGTTGTGCTGGTGGATCGACTCGTCGTTCGACTGTTTCATGCGGATCACGGCGTCGTCCGGTAGGTGGTCGAACTCCTCGATCGTCCCCTCGGCGAGCGCGCGGACGCAGTCCTCGACGAACTTCGCGTCGGCGTGGGCCTCGTAGGTCATGTGGTCCTCGTCCGGCCGCTTCGCCATGTTGTAGATCCGCGCGCTCATCGAGTCGCGGGCGACGTCGATGAGGTCGCGCAGGTCGATGTCGGGGTGGCCGTCGGTGGTCACGGTGAGCGTCGCGTGACCGCGCTGGGAGTGGCCCGGCTGCGGGACGGCGTCCAAGAACTCCTCGGTCGTCTCCTCGTCGACGCCGAGCTCGGCGAGCTTCTCGCGGGCGCGGGACTCGCTCATCCCCTGCGAGCAGGGACAGACGGTCATGCCGGTGACCTCCGCGCCGATCTCCTCGCGGGTGCCGTCCTCCGTCGCGGTCGCGCTGGCGATGATGGTCGACGTGCTCTGCGTCTCGATCCCGGACGCCGGCGTGTCCTCGCGGGTGACGAGCTCCGCGGTCATCGACACCTCGGCGGTGGTGGTGTAGTCGTGCTTCTCTAAGAGCCGCTCGGCGGCGTCCCCGCAGACGTCCTCGACGCGGTACGCCTCCTCGCGGGTGATCTCCTCTAGGATCTCGTCGATCGTCGCGAGGTTCCGCGACATGTCGATCCCCTTGCGGCCGCTCGGGAGGTCGACGAACACCTCGAACTCGGCCATGAGGACGATGGGACGGCGATCCCCCCGGGCGAGCTTGACGAGCTTCTCCACGCCGGTGACGCCGACCTGTGAGAGCCCGACCGTGACGTCGGGCGCCGACGCCTGTACGTCCGGCAGCTGATGACTCATTACGAACACGTTAGGGAACTCCCGGGATTAGCACTTTCGATAGGGGGGCTTGCATGGGGTAGTTTCGGCGCCCGCGGCGGGGGTCTCGGACCCCGCTCCTCGGCGGCGACTTCCTCGCGTCGTTCGATCGACGAACCGCCCCCGCCGGGCGCGTTCGATCCGGTGCCCGACCGGGGACCGATCCGGCGTCTGCCAGCGGACCGATCCGGAGTCCGACCCGGAGCTCGATTAGGGCCGACCCGGCGCCCGACCCGGGCATGGTACCCGATCTCGGGCGAGACCCGTAACGCACCATTTATACCTGCGGCAGCGGAACGTAGCCCAAGACCATGCCGAGTTCCAATGGGCCTCAGAAGGCGACCCGCGACAAGCTCTCGAACAAACCGCGCGACCGCGGCACGTCGCCGCCGCAGCGAGCCATTCAGGAGTTCGAGACGGGCTCGCAGGTCCACCTCAAGATCGACCCCAGCGTCCAGGAGGGTCGCTTCCACCCCCGCTTCGACGGTCGGACGGGGACCGTCGTCGGCAAGCAGGGCGCCGCGTTCAAAGTCGAGATTCCGGACGGCGGGAAGACGAAGACGCTCATCGTCCGCGCCGCCCACATGAGCGCCCAGCAGAACTGAGATGACGATCTTCAAAGAGAAGGTCGACGAGGAGTACGTCACGGTCTCCGAGGCGAAGGAGGTCCTCGTGGACATCGAGGCGGAGCGCGCCGAGGACGAGGACCGCGACCTCCGCTACGAGCTCGCCCGCGCGATCGAGCACGTCAACCGGTTCGCCCGGCTCGACGCCGACGAGTCCCGCGAGCTCGTCGAGGAGCTGACGGAGTTGGAGCAGATCGACGTCCCGACCGCCGTGAAGATCGCCGACCTGCTCCCCGAGGACCGCACCGAGCTGCGCTCGGTGTTCGCCCAGGAGCGCTACTCGCTCGACGGCGACGAGCTCGACGACGTGCTGGACATCGTCGCGAAGTACGCCTGAGACGTCGCTGAGCGGCTTTCTGTTTCGCGTTTCGTTCGATACGTCACTGACGGTTGCTCTGCAGAGTGCACCGCCAAGGCCCCAGCCGCTCACTTATAAATGGCTGCCGGTGGATCGCCGACGAACATCGCCAAAGCCCCAGCCGCGCTCGACTCCCACAGCTCGCTGCGGTCCTCGGTCGCTACGCTCCCTGCGGTCCTTGCGTCGCTGGGGTTCGTCGAGCGCGGCTGCCCCTTTGAGTCCCGCCCGACCGCTCCGCACAGCGCCTCACGCCTCCCCAGCCTCGTCGGTGGTCCTCCGCGTTGCTCCGGACCACCGACTCCCTCGCGCGTGCGGTTCGCGGCCTACCGGCCGCTCACCGGCACGCGCCACCGCGTTTTTTGATCGGTCGGCGAAACCCCGGAATCCCTTTGAACGGCGGCGACGAGGGGATCGGTATGATCGACGAGACCGTCGCCGAGATCCGGGCGATGCGGACTCACAGCACGTCGGCGGTGGCCGTGAAGGCGACGCGCGCGCTCGCGGAGCTGCTCGACCGCGAGTACGTGACCGTCGACGAGTTCGAGCGCGACCTAGAGCACAACGCGGGCGTCCTGCGGCGGTCGAACCCCTCCCACGCCGCGCTCCACAACGCGATGCGCGACGTCGAGCGCTCGATCATCGGCGAGCCCACGAGCGTCGAAGACGCGAAACAGCTCCTCGAAGACACCATCGACCGGGTCGCCGACGACATCGAGACGGCCAAGGGGGAGGCCGCCGCCAACGCGGCCGAACGCATCGAGGACGGCGAGACGCTGCTCGTCCACGACTACTCGACGACGGTGTTGGAGTCCATCGAGAACGCCGCCCGCGACGGCGCGCACCTGACCGTCTACGTCACCGAGGCGCGCCCGCGGACCCTCGGCCGGAAGACGGCGCGCGTGCTCGCCGGGATGTCCCGCGTCGACGTCCACATGGTCGTCGACAGCGCGATGGGGTACGCCCTCCGCGACTGCGACCGCGTCCTCCTCGGGATCACCTGTATTACCGGCGGCACCTACTACAACCGGATCGGGACCTTCCCCCTCGTGGTCACCGCCCGCGAGCTCGGGATCCCGGTGACCGCGGTCGGCTCGGGCGCGAAGACGATCGAGGAGTTCCGCTTCGAGAACGAGTTCCGCGACGCCGTCGAGGTGATGCGCGAGCCGGTCGAGGACGTCGAGATCGAGAATCCGAGCTACGACGCGACCCCGATCGGGATGATCGACACCGTGATCACCGACGACGGCGTCGTCGAGTAGCCGGGGAGTCGCCGGCGGTCGCCGGGCGGTGGCCGGGCGGTCGCCGGGCGGTGGCCGGGCGGTCGCCGGGCGGCAGCCGGACGGCAGCCGGACGGTGGGCGACCGCTATCGAACCCGGCGCCGACGCGGAGCCACCGCGTCGGAGCCCGAACGCGGACGTAACTGCTTTGTGTATGTACCGTGTTAACGAGCGTAATGAGCGTGTATTCGGGCTCCGCCAACGTCTTCCGGATCCGCCACGCGGACCCGGAAGCGATGAGAGAGTGTACGGGCCTCTCGTGCGAGGTCGGCGCGGCGGCGACCGAGCCGGCCGCCGTCGTCGCGGCGGTCGTCGTCGGGCTCGCGGCGTTCCTCGCGTTCGCGTACGTCCGCGAGGCGGTCGACGCCGACCAGCGCGAGCGGCGGCGCGTCCTCGCCGAGCGCGACGCGTTCGAGGAGTTCGCCGACCGCGTCTCCACGCTCGACCCGGCGCCGACCGGGTCGACCGGGCCGGGGTTCGACGGGTCGATGGCCGCGGTCCGCACGGCCGACCGCGTCGGCGGCGACGACGTCAGGCTCAGGCGGGTGCTGGCGGCGTACCGCGACACGGTGATGTCGGTCCCCCACTACAGGGAGGAGTACGACGAGACGATCCCCGAGAGCCTCGCCGCCGAGCTCGGCCCCGACACGGCGGCCGCGCTGGCGTCGAACGGCACCCTCTCCGCGGCGTCCCAGTCGGCGCTCGTCAGGCGCAGCCGGCGGGCGGCCGAGGCGCGCTCGTCGCTCGCCGACGGGATCGACGAGGAGATCGAGGCGCTGCGGGCGTTCGAGAGCGACCTCTCCCGCGTCGACTGCCGCCGGCGGCGCCTCCTCGAACACCTCGACGGCGTCTCCGGACCCGGGACCGACGCGGCGCTCGACGTCTGGGAGCGGCTCGACGAGCTCGAGGACGAGTGCGACGAGATCGCGGCGGAGCGACAGGAGACGCTCGCCGACCCGCCGATGACGCCGGACCCCGCGACCGACCCCGGCGAGGACCGCGCCTTCTACGAGTACCTGTACGAGCCGACGGACGGGCCCCGATACCCCGTGCTGGCGCAGGTGTCCGAGCTGGCGGAGCGGATCCGCGACGACCGGGACCGCGTCGCGCGGCGGCTGGCCGACGGACGGTAGCCGCCGACGCCGCGCGCCTCGTCGAGGCGCTCCGCGCCGGTCGTCGCGGGAGACGTGTTCCCGTGTGCTCCGACGAGGGGCGTCACCGACCCCAGCAGCCGTGCACTGCTACCCGCAATTTGACAAGCTTCCACTTTCCCACGAATATGTTCGTGCGGGTGCACTACATTTCGAAAACGCGGTGGCTCCTTTGTAAGGTCATAATCGGAATCTCACGCGTATGCGCCCGAACGAGCACGGAGGTGGACCGGCGTGGAACTGAGCCGACGGGAGTTCATCACGTCCGCGGCCGCGGGTGCGGTCTCGGCACTGGCGTCGAGCGGCTGGGCGGCGACGCAGTCCGTCGATCCGGTCACCGACGTCGAGAACCCGTTGCGGTCGTATCCCAACCGCGACTGGGAAGAGGTGTACCACGACATCTACGCATACGACGCGGTCGACTGGACGGTGTGTCACCCCAACTGTACCCAGTCGTGCGCGCTGAACTTCTACATGCGGAACGGGGTGCCGATCCGGGCCGAACAGATATACCACGAGGAGGAAGGGAGCCCCGGACCGGGGAGCCCGGGCGGGTACGAGGAGGCCGGCGTCAGCCGCCACTGGAACCCCCGCGGCTGCATGAAGGGGCTGACGCTCCACCGGCGCACGTTCGAACCCAGCCGGATCAAGTACCCCCTCGTCCGCAAGGGGTGGGACCCGGACGACCCCAACCCCGAGGGGCGAGGACGGGACGAGTTCGAGCGCGTCTCGTGGGACGAGGCGCTCGACCTGATCGCCGAGAAGATGGCGAGCTTAGAGGACGAGCGTCGCTTTCACGTCTTCAACGCGATCAAGGCCGACGGCCTGTTCACGCGGCACGGCTCGGCGCGTCGCCTCGCGTCGATCTTCGGCGGGAGCGAGTGGACCGAGTACGACTGGTACGCCGACCTCCCGCCGGGCCACGTCATGACGACGGGTCATCAGACCAGCGACGCCGACGCCTCGGCGTGGCGGGCCGCCGACTACACGATCATTCAGGGGAAGAACCTCATCCACAACAAGCTCGCGGACAACCACTGGCTCCAGGAGAGCCGCGAGCGCGGCGGGAAGATGGTCGGGATCTATCCCGACTACTCGCCGACGGTCCAGAAGTGCGACCGGTGGCTCCCCGTCCGGCCCGGGAGCGACCCCGCGGTCCCCCTCGCGTTCGCGCACGTCGTTATCGACGAGGGACTGTACGACGAGGAGTTCATGCGAGGGTACACTTCGCTTCCGCTGCTGGTCCGCGATGACACTGACAAGTACCTCCGGGCGCACGAGGTGTTCGACGACGTCGAGCCGCCCGAGGGCGGCGTCGAGAAGGAGCCGAGCCACCACATCGAGGGCGACTGGGGTCAGTTCGTCGCCGTCGGCGAGGACGGCGAGCCGTACGCCGTCGACCGCGAGTCGGTCGGGGCCGAGACCCCGAAGACACCGCAGCTGGAGGTCGACACCGAGATCAGCCTGGCCGACGGCAGTACGGTCTCCGTCCGGTCCGACTTCGCCCGCCAGAAGGCGAACGTGTTGGAGAACTACGCCCCCGAGACCGTCGCGGAGATTACGACGATTCCGGCGGAGAAGCTCCGGCAGACCGCCCGCGAGTTCGCCGCCGCCGACAAGGGACAGTGGTTCACCGGTGAGGGAATCAACCACTGGTTCTACGGCGCCAGCGAGGTCCAGCGCGGTATCTTCCTCGTCCAGGCGATGCTCGGGAACATCGGTCAGCGGGGGGCTGGCTACTACAACTACTCGGGCCAGTACAAGATCGAGCTCCTCGACGGCTATCCGACGTACGTCAACCCCGACGGCAACAGCGCCGAGGGGATCTACCCGGGCCACATGTTCGCGTTCTTCGGCGGTGAGACGCTCGATCCCCGCGAGGTCCGCGGGGAGTTCGAGGGCGACCTCGTCGCGCAGGACGACTTAGCGGAGCCGCTGATGCCCGAGGACGCATCCTCGTTCAACCTCCACCGGCCCGAGATCCTGTGGACGATGAACTGCAACCTCCTGAACCAGACGAAACACCAGGAGCACGTGATGGACAACTTCGTCACGCACCCCGACACGGCGAACGAGCTGTTCGTCGTCTCGGACATGCACATGACGTACTCGGCGGAGTACGCCGACATCGTCCTCCCGGTCCCCTCCTGGCTGGAGTGCGACTACCCCGACGTCACGGTCGGGCCGGAGAACCCGTTCGTCCAGATGGACAGCGGGGTGATGGACCCGATCTACGACACGATGCAAGACGGGGAAATCGTCGCGCGCGTCGCCGAGAAGCTCGACGAGAAAATCCCGCCCGCGGAGCGCAACGTCGACTCCTACCGCTCGTACTTCGCGGAGTTCCTCGACGATGACGGCGACGTCACCGAGTACATTCAGGAGGCGTTCGACGCGGGGACCACGACCAAAGACATCGACGTCGAGGACCTCCGCGACGGGCCCGAGCGGCTCCAGCTGAAGACGTATCCCCGGATCCCGTTCTACTCGCAGGTCAACGAGGACCGCCCCTTCTACACGAAGACCGGGCGGATGGAGTTCCACAAGGAGGAGGACCGGCTCATCGACCTCGGCCGCGACGACATCCACCACTTCGAGAGCGTCGAGGGGACGCCGTACGACCCCGGCGAGAAGTAGGACGCGGCGAAGACCGGCAGCAACGACCTCTACGAAGACGGTAAACGGTTCCACTACAACACCCCGCACCCGAAGTACCGCACCCACTCCTCGTGGGGGATGACCGACTGGAACCTCATCTGGTCGTCGCGCGACTTCGGTTCCACCAACGCCGACCCCGCGGGCACCGAGCGGCTGGTCGACGACTTCTCGTTCCCGACCGGCGACGGCGAGACGAACGACGCCCCGCCGCTCGGCGAGCCGTTCGTGGAGATGCACCCGACCGACGCCGAGGAGATCGGGATCGAGACCGGCGACTACGTCCGGATCTCGGGCGAGCGCGGGTCGATGGTGGTCCGCGCGATGGTCAGCGAGCGCCAGCGCCCGACCGACGCCGGCGACGTGGGGCAGCTCACCATCTGGCACGGGTGGTGGGACCAGCAGTTCCCCGAGGACGAGAAGAACCCGGACAAGGAGGCGCACGGTTACAACGTGGCCACGAACATCTGGCTCGATCCGCTGCTGGAGTCCGACGGGATGGTCCACAAGCCGACCTTCGGCGACCCGAACGTCTCCGAGCTCGTCGACGAGGACGTCGCCTGGCACGACGCCGGCTTCGCGCAGGGGTACGAGGAGGCGGTCTGGGCCCCTACCGGCGTCGAGCGCGACACGCTCGTCGAGGTCGAAAAGTACGAGGAGGCGGACTGGCGGCCGGGCGACGCCCGGCAGGACGATCTGGTGACCGACTACATCGACGGCAGCCTACAGACGACGAGCAGTGCGGGCGGAGGTGACGACTGATGCCACGGACCTACAATCCGCAGCTCGGCCGTGAGCAGAGCTATCCCTACGAGAAGCGCGAGGAGGAGCGCGACTGGCACTGGGGGATGGTGATCAACACGAACCGGTGTATCAACTGCAACACGTGCTCGTTCGCCTGCAAGTCCACGTGGACCAGCGGCGAGGGCGAGGAGTACATGTGGTGGATGAACGTCGAGACCGAGCCGTACGGCGGCTACCCGATGGGGTGGGACATGCGGCTGCTCGACGACCTCGGCGCGGACCGGACGATATTCGAGGCCGCCGAGGAGGGCGAGCAGGTCCGCGGGTACGTCGCCGAGAAGGAGGACTGGGAGTACCCGGCGCTCGGCGACGACCAGTCCCACGGAGAGTACCCCGCCGGCGACGTGGTGGAGTCGGATCCCCACGAGGAGGAGTACCACGACATGTGGCAGTTCTACCTCCCGCGGCTCTGTAACCACTGCAAGAACCCGGCCTGCCTCGCGGCCTGTCCGCGGAAGGCGATCTACAAGCGCGAGGAGGACGGCATCGTCCTGCTCGATCAGGAGCGGTGCCGCGGCTACCGTCGATGCGTGAAAGCGTGCCCGTATCACAAGCCGATGTACAACCCGGAGACGGGCATCTCCGAGAAGCCCGTCGGCTGTTTCCCGCGCATCGAGGACGGCAACGTCCCGCGGTGCGTCTCCTCGTGTATCGGGAAGACCCGCCTGCACGGCAACATCAACCGCGGCCCCGACGCCGGACGCCCGAACGGCGTCTCCTCGGCCGCGGCGGGACGCTCGCCGATCAACTACCTCGTCAAGTCCGACGAGAAGGTCGCGCTTCCGCTGTACCCGCAGTTCGGCACTCAGCCGCAGGTGTTCTACATGCCGCCGTTCCACGTCCCGCCGGAGTTCCTCACGCAGATGTTCACGCCGAACGTCGAGGAGAAGCGGAACGACTGGCCCGGCTCCACGTACGAGGAGTCGGTGAAGATCATCCAGCGGCGGGCCCGCGATCCGAGCCACCACGTGCTCGGCATCCTCCAGCTGTTCGGCGCGACCACCCGTCTCATCGAGACGTACACCGTCAAGGAGAACCGCGTGAAGGGGTGGGACCGCAAGGGAAAGAAGGTGGTCGACATGCCCATCGAGGAGCCGATGGAAGTGCGCGAGGGCGAGCAGTGGACGAATCAGCCCTGAGGTGATCCAAGTGACTGAACACACCGACGCGACGACCGACGACGCGGACGACGGCTCGCATCCCGTCGACGCTCCCGGCCGTCACGGATCGCGGGCGGCGCTGTACGCCGCCGCCGCCGGCGCGTTCTGTTACCCGGAGCCGGAGCGGGTGGCAGCGCTGACCGCGGACGACGCGATCGAAAGCCTCCGGACGGCGGCGGCGACCGTCGACTGCGCCGCGGCCGGAGACGCGCTCGCCGACGCGCTCTCGGACCCGGCGCTCGACGACGAGACCCTCGCGGACGGGTACGACGCCCTGTTCGGGCTCCCGGGCGACGAGGGCGAGTACCCGGTCGTGCCGTACGAGGCGAACTACACCGTCAGAGACGACATCGGCGCCAGACAGCGTCGGATCGCGACGGTATCCGGCCTCCTAGAGCAGTTCGACCTCGCTCGCGCCGATTCGTTCCACGAGCGGCGCGACCACGTCGCCGTCGAGCTCGAGCTCCTGCAGGTGCTGGCGGCGCGGCGCGCGCTCGCCGCCGAGGAGGGCGACCGCGAGCGGGCGGAGCAGCTCGCGCTCGCGGAGGCGACCGTGTTGGACCGGCACCTCGCTGACTTCATCCCGGCGCTCGCCCACGAGCTCGGCGGAGCCGTTGAGCGGGAGGCGGGTCCGGACCCGGCGGCGGACGTGTACGTGGCCGCGGCCGACCTGGCGACCGCGCTCGTCGAGCGCGACCGGGCGGCCCATCCGGAACCGCCGGAACCCGAAACCGGAGGTGAGCCGGCGTGAGCGGCGACCGAATCCGCGCCGCGGTCGGAGTCGCGACCGACCGCTTCGACTCCTCCGCCGTGGCGCAGGCAGCGGTCGTGACCGTCGCGGTCGTCGCGCTCCTGATCGGGGTGCAAGCGGCGGTCAGCGCCGCCGCGGTCAGCGGGAGCCAGCCCGTCGAAAACGTCGGCGGCGGCGTCCCCTCGTCGCCGGGCGCCGACGCGTGGGCGGACGCGGAGCGCCGGACGGTCAACCTCGACCCCCAACGGATGGCGATTCCGCGTGGGGGCGGCTCCGTCGACGAGGTCGACGTGGAGGCGGTGACGAACGAGTCGCACGTCGCCTTCAGGCTGACCTGGGAAGACGAAACGCGAGACGCGAGCCTCGGAGCGCCGAACAGCTACAGCGACGCCGCCGCGGTGATGCTCCGCCGCGGCGAGGAGCCGCCGATCACGATGGGCGCGGCCGGCGAACCGGTCAACATCTGGTATTGGCGTGCGAGCTGGCAGTCGGCCGACGATGCCGACGGCACGGGAGACATGTACGCGTACCCGCAGGACGACGAGACGACGACGCCCGGGCTCGCGGCGGATAACCCCCTCTCGAAGGAGCGGTACACGCGCTACGCACAGAACTACTACGCCGAGGGGTTCGGCTCGCTGACCCACGCGGAGACGCAGCCGGTATCGGCACAGGGTCGCTACACCGGCGGCTTCTGGCAGGTGACGTTCGTTCGCGAGCGAACTACCGACGGCGAGTACGACGCGGACCTGACCGCCGGCGAACCGGTCCATCTCGCGTTCGCGGTCTGGAACGGGAGCGCCGACGAGGTCAACGGTGCGAAGTCGCTGACGTATCGGTACAGCCAGCTAGAGGGGGACGCGCTGTCCGTCCCCGGCGACGGCTCCGGGTCCGACGGCGGGTCCGAAACGGACGGCGGTAGCGGTTCGGTTTCGTCGTTCGTTTCGGCGGTCGGCGGGGGCACCATCGCCGCCGCCGTCACCTTCCTCGTCGCGTACGCCATGATCAAGCGGAAGTCCTAGCTTCACCCATGTCTGACGACGAATACGCCAACTGGAGCGCACGGGGCCGAGCGCCGGCCGGAGACGAATCGACGCTTCGAGACCACCTGACCGCCGACGATCCCGGAGTCAGGCGCGACGCCGCGCTCGGTCTCGTGGACGCCTCGACCGACGGCCTCGACGAGGCCACCGTCGCCCGCCTCGCGGAGCGTGTCGAGGCGGACGCGGACCCGGACGTCAGGCAGTTCGCCGCCGAGGCGCTCGGCGCGGCCGGGGCGCCGGCAGCGACGGTCGCGCCGGCGCTGACGGACGCCGACGAGTGGGTCCGGGCCGAGGGGGTCGTGGCGCTGTCGCGCGCGGCGGCGCGGAGGGACGATGGGGGCGATGTCGACGTCGGCGAACGCCTCCGCGCCGCCCTCGACGACGATTCGGGGGCGGTCCGGCGCAACGCCGTCATCGCGCTCGCGAAGACGGGGCGCGTCGACCCCGGGACCCTCCGCGATCGGCTGAAGCGAGACTCACACGCCGGCGTTCGGGAGTACGCCGCCAGATACCTCGCCGACGATCCCGGTCAGACCGACGAAAGCGTGACGCTCCTCGCGGCCGTCCTCGCACGCGACCGGGAGGCGCTGGTCCGCGCGGCGGCGGCGACGTCCCTCGGCGAGCTCGGCACCGACCGCGCCGTCGAAGCGTTGGAGTCGCAGGGCGTCACCGACCGCAGTCAGGACGTGGTCAGGGCGGCCCGTCGGGCGGTCGCGGTCGCGCGAGGGGAGGATCCGGAAGACGTCGAACTGCCGTCAGCCGCGCCCGGTGGGGGCCCGGACCGACCGTCGGAGACGCTCGGCACGGCGTCGGGTACGACCGGTGGGCTTCGCGGCGGCGTGGACGGCGGACTCCGCGGCGGTTCCGGCGGTCCGCCCGACGGAACCGGCGGTCCCGGCCACCTGGCCGACCGCGGCCCGCGGGGAGGTGAGCACCGATGACGGAGTACGAGCTCGACGCCGACGACGCGGGCGACGGGGGCGGGCCCGCGACCGACGCCGACGCGGGTCCGGGCGATGATCCCGGGACCGTCGGCGAGCGCCTCGGCCTCACCGTTCCCGACGACCACGTCGCCGCCTTCGTGGCCGAGGCGTTCGAGGACCCCGAACTCGACGCGACCTGGGACGAGGCCGTCGGGGAGTTCGTCCCGGCCGACGCCCGCGACGAGTGGCGCGAACTCTCGATGCGGAACCGCGTCGAGGAGGTGCTCGCGGCCGCCGACGGGTACGACGACCGCGCCGTCGAACTGCTCGACGGGATCCCGCTCGACCGCGAGGCGGCGACCGCCGACGTCGAGGCCGCCTTCGACGAGGCGATGCGGCTCAGGCGGAACGCCGACGCGTTCCGCTCCGCGATCGCCGACGCGCACGCGGCGGGTCGGATCGACGACGAGGGGCTCGTCGCGGCCGTCGAGGGGTACGGCTTCGAGACCGACGCGATCGCCGAGCGCGAGGACTTAGTCGAGGCGGTCACGGAGCGGTACGGCCTCGACTTCCGGCCGTACGGCGGCACGCTGATGGACACGGACGAGGGCGACGGCCGCGAGGCCGAGGAGGCGTGGTGATGGCGGCCGACCGACCGCTCGTCGACCGCGTCGCGGACGCCCTCGCCGACGCCGACCTCCCGGGCATCGAGGCCGACGACCCGTTCACCGCCGGGGTGGTCACCGACCTCCGGTCGGACGACGGGGCGGTGACGGCGGCGGTCTCGCTGCCCGACGTCGACGCCGAGACGGCCGACCGCGTCGGCGAGCGCATCCGTGTCGCTGCGTTCGAGGTACCCGGCGTGGAGTCGGTGAGCGTCGAGCCCGCACCCCCCGACGGGACGGATCCCCACGGGAGTCGGGGACGCGGGGTCCACGGACACGAGGCACCCGAACACGGGGAGTCCGGCCGCGGGCACGGCGGCCACGGCCCGGACGAGGACCGAGTCCTCGACGGCGTCGACCGGGTCGTCGCCGTCGCGAGCGCGAACGGCGGCGTCGGCAAGACGACGGTAACGGTGGCGCTGGTCCGCGGACTCGCCGCGGCCGGTCTCGACGTCGGACTGTTCGACGCGGACGTCTACGGTCCGAACGTCCCGGAGTTGCTCGACGTCGACGGGCCGGTCGAGGCCACCGACGACGGCCGGGCCGCGCCGGTCGAGTGCGGCGGGATCGAGGCGATGAGCGTCGGGCTGCTGGCGGAGGGCGGGCCGGTCGCGTGGCGCGGATCGATGGCCCACGAGGCGCTCACGGAGCTCCTCTTCGACACCGCGTGGGGGCGAACGACCGACGGCGACCTCGACGTCCTCGTGGTCGACATGCCGCCGGGAACCGGCGACGTCCCGTTGACCGTCTCACAGTCCGTCCCGGTCGACGGCGCGGTACTCGTGTCGACGCCGTCGCCGACCGCACTCGCCGACACCGACCGGTGTGCATCGCTGTTCGATGAGAACGGCGTCCCGACGCTCGGGGTCGTCAGCAACATGGACGGGTTCACCTGTCCCAGCTGCGGCGACACGCACGACCTGTTCGACGGTGAAGGCCCCGCCGAACGGCTCGACGCGCCGCTGCTCGCGAGCCTCCCGTTCGACGCGTCGCTCCGCGACGCCCTCCGCGTCGACGACGGCGAAGACTCTCGCGACGGAGACGATCCGGAGACGGGTTCGACTGACACGGAGCCGGCCGCTCCCGAGCCCGCGCGGGAGCTGGCCGGGGCCGTCCGGAGCCGCCTGCCCGACGAGGACCCCGATCCGCTCCCGGAGTCCGCCGTCGACCTCCGCGGGATGCCCGAACGGGCCCGACGCGAGCATCTCCGTGCGGAAGCCGGGGCGATCGATCCCGGCGAGCCGTTGCGTGTGATCCACGACACGAACCCGGAACCGCTCCTGGACGCGATAGCCGCCGGGTTCGATCGACCGTTGGCGCGGCTTGACGCGACGGTCCACCGACACCGGACTGAGGCGTGGTCGCTGACCGTCGAGCGACCGGCAGCGGAGTCCGACAGCGGCGATGAATCCGCGGCCGACGGAGATTATTCGGAAATGAGCTCGGGAGCGGGGTCCGAATCAAAACGAATATGATCCTTCCCACTCCAAGTGGGAATATGACCAAGGTGGATTCAAAAGGGCGAATCGTCCTCCCGCAAGAAGTGCGAGAGCGACTCGGTATTACTCCGGGGACAGAGGTCGATGTCCGCGAAAAAGACGGGAAAGCAGTTGTTGAGCCAGAGGACAGCCCCGACGAAATTCTCGACCGGATGGAACGGCTCGTTGAAGAAGCGTCTTCGAACCGGGGGGAGACGATGCCGATTACCGAGGGAGTCGACCCGGTTGCCCACGAGCATAGAGATGCCGTTCAACGAGGCGCGGAGCAACACGGTGAGTAACGCTGGTGGCCCGTACCTGCTCGATGCCGGAGTGATAGCTCTCGCACATACAACGGCCCCAGCTCGTGATGTGGCACTCTCGTACGTTCGAGAGGCAATCTCTGGCGAGATCGACGCCGTTGTTCCGTATCCTGCGCTCTTCGGTGCTCACACCGTCCTCACGACGCACTACGGGTATTCGAACGCGGACGCCTCTCGTCTGCTCCAGAACTTTCTGGATGCGAAACGAATTCACTGGTACGACCGGATGCCTGAAGATGTCGTTCGGGGTGGATTTTCACAAGCGGGTGAGAGAAACGTTGATGGATGGGACGGGTATTACGCTCAAGTGGCGATCGAGGAAGGAGTGAAGACGGTGGTGACGATTGACGACGACTTCGAACGGTTTGACGCATACGATACCGAGGTGATCCTTTCGCCTGAGCAGTTTGCCGAACTGAACAGATTTCTCGAAGACTGATGTCAGCCGCCTCTCTGAATAAAGAAACCGCATTACCAACCGCTGTTATGAAATAAGCCGATGGCGGATTTACAGGTCGAACACGCCAGATCTCGGGAAGGGGCGGATTATCACTAGGATTAATTCACATCGACTAAGTCGTCGAACAGATGTATGTCCGAGCTATCATTTCACGCCTACTGCTCGGTGACGAGAATTTAAAAATAAGCAAGTATCTCGTAAACAATGAAAGAGCGAATTACGGACGTTTTATACCCGTCAACTGGTTACTCTATCCATGGTGGCCATGACGACGTGTTACCCCCACTGAGCCCCTTGTGACGAGGGATTTTCCACCGAGCCACCACTTCCGTGCCGTCGAGCCGCGGCTCCGCCCCGCGAGCGGTCTCGCCGCGGAGTTCGGGCGTCGTCCGGACCGTGGTGAAAGTGATCGTGAGCGACCGTATCGCCCCGCTGTCGTGCAGTCTCGACGCGAAAGAAGCGGGTTCGATTCCGAGTCGCCGCCGGCGACCGGTCTCAGTACGACGCGGCGCGCTTGTCGAGCCCGGCGGCCTCGATGTCCTCGCCGTCGACGGAAGTGCGGAGGACGTCCATCCCGTCGTCGCGGTCGACGTCGAAGTTCCGGGCGTACAGCTCGTCGACGCGGTCGTACTCGGCGTCGGAGAGCGGCGGCACGCCCGCCGCGCTCCACTCGGCGATGTCGTCGCCGTCGCGGAACGTCGGCGTGACGGAGGCGACCTCGTCGTGCGCGAGCAGCCAGCGGATCGCGGCCTGCGCCATCGTGCGCGTCCCGTCGGCGTGATCGGGGTCTTCGAGGAAGCGGATCGCCTCGACCTTCTCCCAGCCGGTCTCGTACCACTCCTTCGGGCGGTGCGAGCGGTGGTCGCCGTCTTCGAGGACGGTGTCGGGCGTCACCTGCTCGTTGAGCAGGCCGGAGGAGTGCGGGACGCGGGCGATGACGGAGGTGTCCGACCCGCTCTCGCGGATGGTGTCGACGAAGTGGCGGCCGGGCTCCTGCTCGAACAGGTTGAACACGGTCTGGACCGCGTCGAACTCCTCGTACTCGACGGCGGCGTCGCCCTCGGCGAGCCAGCCGATCGAGGGGCCGAGCGCCCAGCCGAGCGCGCGGACGCGGCCGTCCGCCTTCCACTCGGCGAGGAGGTCGCGCACCTCGGGCGTCACCTCGTCGACGTTCGCGTTGTGGAGCTGGAGCACGTCGACGTGGTCGGTGTCGAGCCGGTCGAGGGAGGCCTCGAACGCCTCGGTGAGGTACTCGCGGTTCAGCTCCTTCGGGAGCTCGCCGTGGCCCGCCTGCGGGTTGTCGTAGAAGTCGTAGCCGATCTTCGTCGACAGCGTCACCTCGTCGCGGCGGCCGGCGATCGCCTCCCCGATTATCTTCTCGCTGTCGCCGTGGCCGTACACGTCCCCGGTGTCGACGTAGGTGACGCCCGCGTCGAGCGCGTCTTCGACCATCGCGACCGCCTGCTCGTCCGAGCGGTCGCCCCACCAGTCGGTGCCGACGACCCACGCGCCGAAGCCGATCTCCGAGACCTCGACGCCGGAGTTCCCGAGTTCGCGCTGTTGCATGTCTTTCGATTGGCGGTCGGGACACTTATCGGACGCGGTCGCTCTCGGACCGGGGGAACCGACGCGGTCGCGGCTACGACGGCCACGGTACCGTCTCGTCCCCGCCGGAGGATATTATTCGGTCCTCACCGATCGGACGCGCATGGACGACTCCATCCGTCGTCGACTCGACGCGATCGTCGCGCTGCTCTCGGTCATCGCCACCGTCGCGGTCACCGCCCTGCTGCTCTCGTTCGGCGGGGGCGCTATCGGCCCGTTCATCGCGATCGCCTTCGTGGGCGCCCTCGTCAGCATCTTCGTCGACGCCGAGCTGTACTGACCCGAGCCCGCGCGCCGCCCTCGCACAACCGAATCCCTTTGAGGGACGGCGACGAAGGTGGGCCGATGACAAAGCGACACGTGTCCCTGCCCGACGGCGCGGAGGCCGGGGTCCGAGGGTTTATCGACGAGGTGGACGAGCGCCTCTCCTCGGACGAGGACACCTGCGACGTCGTTCGCGACGTCCTGATCGACCTCCACGGGGACCGCGAGCGGTGGGAGGCGTGGCGGGACGGGGAGTCGGTGTCGCGCGCCGAGCGCGTTCGCCTCCAGGGGTACGACCCGTGCAACGCCACGCTGGAGTCGGAGTACTACGCCGAGAAGGACGAGGACCGCTTCCAGCGCTCGAAACACCTCCAGTGGCTCTGGCGGCAGTTCGACGCCACGCCGATGGCCGACAACGTCGAGTTCGCCCTCCGGTTCCGCCAGATGCTCGGGAACCACCTGTTCGCCGAGTGCGGGGACGACTGTCGCTTCTTCAAGGGGATCTCCGTCACCTACGGCCACAACATCGAGGTCGGCGACAACGTCGTGATCCACGACGACGTCCACCTCGACGACCGCGGGAAGCTGACGATCGGCGACCGCGCGTCGGTCTCGGACGGCGTCCACCTCTACAGCCACGACCACGACCTCGTCGACCAGACCGAGGTCCGCAACTTCCACACGATCGTCGAGGACGACGCCCGCGTCACCTACGACGCGATGGTGCGCGCCGGCTGCCGGATCGGCGAGAACAGCGTCGTCGGCGCGCGCTCGGTCGTGCAGGGCGACGTCCCCGACCACCACGTCGTCGTCGGCTCCCCGGCCCGGAGCGTCCGCGTGAAGCCGGGCTGGGAGGAGGTCGCCGAGGAGCTGGAGGACGGCCGGCTCCCCGACAACCAGGACGAGCGCGAGATCGAGTACGAGCTCCCCGAGGACCTCGACCGGTTCGACGAGTTCGGCCGGGACCTCCGGCCGCCGAACTGAACCGCCGGCTCGCGGGGGCGGGCGCGACCGCGGTCAGTCGCGCTCCCCGTCGATCAACAGCGTGTTCGACACCAGGGTAGCGATGCCGCGCCGGAGGCGCTCGGTGACGGCCTGATCGGAGATGTCGAACTCGTCCGCGAGCTCCTTCGTGGACATCTCCCGCGGCAGCGAGTAGTAGCCGGACTCGACGGCGTGCGCGAGCGTCTCGCGCTGCGGGGGCGTCAGCCCGTACCAGGGGCCGGCGTCGGGCTTCGTGGGGTTGTAGATGCGCTCGATCGACACCCGAATCTCCTCGTCGAGGTAGCGGTCCTGAAACGCGGAGAGCGCCTCGTGAGACGGGAACCTGAGTTCGAGCGCCCACGCGTCGGCGGTCCCGGTCGCGCTCAGAAGCACCGCGTCCAGGTCGAGGATCGTCCGCAGCAGCGAGTCCCCCGACGGCTCCCAGTCCAGCGCGTACAGCGTCTCGTCTTCGTGGGTGTTGACGAGCGTGATCTCGTCGACCGACGAGTGCTCGCGGACGGACCGCTCGAACGTCTCCCGCTCGTCGTTTCGGATCCGGACGAACGGGGTGGGCCTCCCTCCCAGCGGCACCATCGTTTCGAGCGTGATCCGGGTGCCCCCTTCGACCCGGAGGATCCGGCCCAGTTCGAACGCCGCGGACGGGACGGTTATCTCGGCGATGACGCTCATTCGATACGCGTCCGTTTCGGTGCAACCGCGTTAAATGCTCGGTAGAGGGGCTCTCTCGGAGCGATGGCGACCCTGGTGTACCATGCGTTTCGATACCGTTATGCCGTGGGAAGGCGTACCGAGAAACGCAGAGACACGAGACTGCGGTCCCCCCTGTTCGTGCGGCGGTGGACGACGGTGTCGCGACGGCGTCGACATCGCAGTCGGGCGTGTGTCCCACTATGACAACCGACTTCACAGCCGACGACGAGATATCGAGCACAGACGAGTTCGAGGCCGCGCTCGGTCGACTGATCCTCGCCGCCATGGAGAACGGCGTCGATCCCCGCGGAACCTGGGAGTACCGGACCGACGGCGCCGACTCGGACGTGGAGGTCATGGTCGTCGAGCTGGCGGACTGAGCGCCGACCGCCCCGCCGCCGCGGTAGGCGCGTGTTACCACGCGCCAGTACCGTTATCTGACAGCAGCGCGTATGTCCGTCCGGTGTCCCACGCATGACAGGCCAGCAGATCCTGATGATCGTCGGCGACTTCGGCGAGGACTACGAGATCATGGTCCCGTTCCAGGCGCTCCAGGCCGTCGGCCACGAGGTCCACGCCGTCTGTCCGGAGAGGGAGGGCGGCGAGACCGTCAAGACCGCGATCCACGACTTCCGCGGCGACCAGACGTACCTGGAGGAGCGCGGCCACGACTTCGAGCTCACCCACGGCTTCGACGAGGTCGACCCGGCGGAGTACGACGCCTTGGTCGTCCCCGGCGGGCGCGCGCCTGAGTACCTTCGCGGATACGACGAGGTGCTCGACGCGGTGCGGCACTTCTTCGAGGCCGACAAGCCCGTCGCCTCGCTCTGTCACGGCCCGCAGGTCCTCGCGGCCGCGGGCGTGCTCGACGGCTACGAGATCACCGCGTACCCCGCCGTCAGGCCCGAGGTCGAGGCCGCCGGCTGCTCGTGGGTCGACGGCGTGACCACCGACGGGAACCTCGTCACCGGCCAGGCGTGGCCCGACCACCCCGAGTGGATCGCGCAGTTCCTCGACCTGCTCGGCACCGAGGTCGACCACGACGCGCCCGCCGCCGCGGCGGAGTGACGCGTCCGGAGCCCTTTTTCCGATGGCCGACCCCCGCGCCGTCGCCGTCAACGTCGCCGCCAACACGAACGCGCCCGGCTTCCGCGGCCCCGTCTACCCCGACGGTTCGTTCGCGTACGTGCCCATCCCCGAGTCGGCGGCGACGCTCCCGCGCGATCGGTTCCCGGTCGACGAGCCGCTCCCGACGTACGGCGACCTCGACCTCCCCTTCGCGGTGCCCGCCGACCTGCGCGCGACCCCGGTCCACCTCGACCCGGAGCTCCCGGGCGTCCACGGCCGCGAGCGCGCGACCTACGGCGACCCTCACGGCGTGAAGGCGGGGCGGATCGCCGGCCTCGAACCCGGCGACTGGCTCCTCTTCTACGCGACGCTGTCGCTGCGCCCGTACGACTGGGCGGGGCCGAGAGAGCGGTCGACGGAGGTGGACGCGCTCGACCGCGACGACGGCCTCGCGCCCGACTGGGGCGCGTACCTCTTCGCGGGGATCCGCGTCGAACGGGTGCTCGCGGTCGGCGACGGCGACCGCTCCGGGACCGGCGACGGATCGGACGACGGCGCGTCCGGCGGCGGATCGGCCGGCGACGAGGGCGACCCCCGCGCCGTCGACCGCGACGCGGCGGCCGCGCTCGCGCCGACGAACGCCCACCTGAAGCGCGACCCGTTCGACGCGCGGGTCGTCGTCGCCGGCGACCCGGCGGCGTCCGGACCCTTCGACCGCGTCGTCCCCCTCAGCACGCCGGACGCGGGCGCGGAGGCGAACCGCCTCGTCACCGCGCTCTCCAGCGACTCGGGGAAGGGGCCGTGGTGGCGGCGGCCGATGGCGTTCGGCCCCGACGCGACGGCGACCCTGCTGGACCGCATCCAGCGGGGCTGAGACGCTCGTTCCCCCGCTGCGACGGAGAAAGGCACAAATATTGCTCGTTATAGCGGTGCGAAGAGTTCACACGACACATCGAAAATCGACCGGTAACGAGGCGTTCACGCCGATCTGCGGCCGTTGTTCCGTCGGGACGACGACCGAATACGTTCGGCCGCCGCAATATTTGCGCGAAGGCGGTTGCACCGCTCATCCTTGTCGGTTTCCGGGGCTATACCTTACAATAAAACTAAGGAGCATTCGATGTCAGATCTCAATGTCTCCCACGAATACTTCACGTGGAGACTCGTGCAGGACGTCGCGGAGGAGAAGGGGTACTTCGAGGACGAGGGCGTCGACGCCGACCTCTCGTACTTCGCGCCCGGGACCCAGGAGTTCGAGGGCGAGAACGCCTTCGACGCCGACTGGTGGGACGACATGGACGAGGACGGCGGCACCCACGGCGTCTGCGAGTGGAACGCGGTCCAGGAGGTCTCCGAGACCGACCGCGACATCGTCGGCTCCTACAGCGAGTGGGACCGCGTCGTCTTCGTCGACGCCGACGACGACGCCGAGACGATCGACGACCTGCGCGGCCGCAGCGTCGGGATCAACAAGTACGCGACCTCGTTCTACTCGATGCGGGAGATGCTGGAGAACGAGGGGTTCGACGAGGACGAGATCGTCTTGGAGCACGTCGGCGAGGCCGAGGACCGCTTCGAGGCCGTGAAGGACGGCGAGGTCGACTCCATCGCGGTGCTGGAGCCGTTCGTCACGCTCGGCCGCTACGACGAGGAGCTGAAGGAGGTCTTCGACGGGCCGTGCCGCGCCGCCATCACGACGCGCGAGCAGCCCGAGCCGGAGAAGCTGGAGGGGTTCCTCGCGGCGCTGAACCGCGCGGTCGCCGACATCAACGACGACCTCGACGGCTACACCGACCGCTACGTCGCGCTGCTGGAGGACGAGGCGGCCGACAAGGCGGCCTTCGACGACGTGAACTTCGACCGGCTGCGCGAGGAGTTCGAGCTCCGCGAGTTCCTCCCCGTGCGCGCCCCCGACGAGGACCGGATCGGCGCGACCACGGACTGGATGCGCGACAAGGGGTTCGTCCCGGACGACGCCGACATCGGGACCGCGGAGGAGGTCGAGAACGAGGGCGTGCTCCCGGACGACGAGGCCGAGTCCGAGGAGGACGAGCCCGAGGCGACGGCGGACTGACCGATGTCGCTCGAGTCCCGCGTGGCGACCGACGACGGCGGCGACGAGCCGGACGCCCGGTCCGACGCCGCGTCAGCGGTCGGCGCCGACGCCGGCAACGCGGACCGCCGCGCCGACGACGCGGCGCCGATCGCCGCCAGCGACCTCACGAAGCGGTACGACGAGACCCTCGTCTTCGACGGGCTCGACCTGTCCGTCGACCCCGGCGAGGTCTGCTGTCTCCTCGGGCCGTCCGGCTGCGGGAAGACGACCCTGCTCCACCTGCTCGCGGGACTCGAAGACCCGACCGACGGCCGCGTCGAGATCGACGGCGAGGCGGTGACAGGGCCCGACTACCGGTGGGGCGTCGTCTTCCAGGACCCCCTCCTCTACCCGTGGCTCTCGGTGCGCGAGAACGTCGAGGTCGGCCCGCGGCTCCGGGGCGAGGAGCCCGACCCCGACCACGTCGACGAGCTGCTCGAACTGGTCGGGCTCGACGGCGTCGCGGAGGCCGACACCGCGGACCTCTCGGGCGGGATGGCGCAGCGCGCGTCGCTCGCCCGGACGCTCGCGAACGAGCCCGAGGTGCTGCTCCTCGACGAGCCGTTCTCGGCGCTCGACCAGCTGACGAAGATGGAGCTGCAGGACGAGCTGTTGCGGATCGTCGACGAGCTCGGCGTCACCGCCGTGTTCGTCACGCACGACATCGACGAGGCGGTGTACCTCGGCGACCGCGTCGCGGTCATGGGACCGGTCCCCGCGGGCATCGAACACGTCGAGCCGATCGACACCGACACGCGTTCGCGAGACGACGAGGCGTTCCTCTCCGAACGGGCGGCGGTCTTCGAACGCCTGGAGGCGGTGGGACTCGAATGACGCACCACGATCACACGGACCACGACGACGTCGACCCCGACGTCGCCGAGAGCGCGCGCGAGCTCGTCGGCGGCGCCGGCTGGCGGAACCCCTCCGAGACCGCCCGCACGGACGGGCTCTCTCGGCGCGAATTCATGAAGGAGTCCGGCCTGGCGTCGCTCGCCGCGGCCGGCGTCGGCTCCGCGGCCGGCTGTCTCGGCGGTGGCGGCGGCGGGGACGGCCCGCCGACCGCGGAGATCGGCTACCTCCCGATCACGGACTCGGCGCCCCTGCTGACGGGGTACGCCAACGACCACTTCGCCGACCACGGCGTCGACGCCGCGGAGCCGACCCTGTTCCGCGGCTGGTCGGACCTCGCGGAGGCGTTCCTCTCCGGCGCGGTCAACGTCGCCCACTTCCTGATGCCGATGACGGTGTGGATGCGCTACGGCGACGAGCTGGACGCGAACGTGCGGGTCGTCGCGTGGGACCACACGGACGGCTCGGCGCTGACGGTCCAGCAGGAGATCGACGAGTGGGCGGACCTCGGCGGCGGCACCGTCGCCGTCCCGTTCTGGTACTCGATCCACAACGTCATCCTCCAGCTCGGCCTCCGCGAGGCCGGGCTCACGCCCCGGACGGACTCCTCGGCCGACGAGGTGGCCGACGACGAGGTCAACCTCGTCGTGACGCCCCCGCCGGACATGCCCGCGGCGCTGGAGAACGGCTCCATCGAGGGGTACATCGTCGCCGAGCCGTTCAACGCGATCGGCGAGCTCGACGCCGGCGGGAAGATCCTGCGATTCACCGGCGACGTCTGGCGCCAGCACGCCTGCTGCGTCGTCGTGATGCGCGAGGAGCTGGTGGAGTCGCAGCCGGAGTGGACGACCGACGTGATGAGCGGGCTCGTCGACGCCCAGCAGTACCTCCGCGGGAACCGGTCCGAGGCGGCGCGGCTGCTCTCCTCGGAGGGGAGCGGCCTGCTCCCGCAGGGACCGGAGCCGATCGACCGCGCGCTCACCCACTACGACGAGCACGAGCCGTACCTGGAGTCGGGCGCGATCCAGAACCAGGAGTGGGACGTCGACCGGATCGGCTTCTACCCGTACCCGTACCCCTCCTACACGGAGGAGCTGGTGCGCCGCATGCGCGAGACCCGCGTGGAGGGCGAAGACGCCTTCCTCGACGACTTGGAGCCCGCCGAGGTCGCCGACGACCTCGTCGCCTACGACCCCGTTCGCACAGCCCTGGAAGCGGCCGGCGGCCCGCCGGCGTTCGACGTTCCCGAGGACGATGGCTACGAGAGACAGGAGACGATACGGTTCTGAGCTGGTCGGGGACGCCGGCCGCCTGCTGCCGGCGGTCGGGCTCCTCGGCGGCCTCGCCGTCTGGTGGGCGGTGACGGCGTTCGGGAGCGGCATCATCACCAACTTCGCACCGGCGGCGACGTTCGCCGTCCTCGCCGAGCTCGCGGTCTCGCCCGCGTTCTACGACCACGTGTTCGTCAGCGTCTACCGGTTCGCGGTCGCGCTCGGGCTCTGCCTGACGGTCGGGCTCCCGGTCGGGATCGTCGTCGGGTACTTCAAGGCCGCCGAGCGCGCGACGACCGTCCTCTTCCAGTTCATGCGGATGATCTCGCCGCTGGCGTGGTTCCCCATCGCCATCATCGTCTTCGGCGTGGGCACCCGGTCGGCGGTGTTCGTGATGTTCATGGCCGGCCTCTGGCCGATCGTGTTGAACACGGCCCACGGGATCGCGACCATCGACGACGACTGGCTCACGGTCGGCGAGTCGCTCGGCGGCGACACGCGCGCGCTGCTCCGCCGGGTCGTCGTCCCCGCGGTGATCCCGGACATGCTCACGGGGATCCGCCTGTCGATCGGCATCCTCTGGATCATCCTCGTCCCCGCGGAGATGCTCGGCGTCAACACCGGGCTGGGCTACCTCATCCTCGACGCCCGCGACCGGTTCTCCTACGCGGAGATCCCCGCCATCATGCTGGTGATCGGCTTCATCGGCTTCTGGCTCGACCTCTCCGTCCGCCGGCTCCACACCCGGTGGAACTGGGGGTAATCGGTCGGTTTTTTCGACGCGATCGCGCGCCGATTCCGCACGGCGATTTATGTGGCGCGCCACCGTACCGATAGGCATGACAGCCGATGACACCGACGACGAGACGACGACGAGCGACCGCGGCGCCCCCTCGCGCCTCGGGCGCGTCCTGCTCGGCGTCGGCCTCGCGGCGCAGGCCTCCGAGGACTTCCGCGAGATGGACGAGACGATCGAGTACGCGGAGTCGGCGGGCGTCCCCGCCCCCGACCTCGCGGCCCCGTTCGCCTCCGGGATGATGCTGGTCTCCGGGATCGGGATCGCGCTGTGGCGGGCGCCTCGAATCACGACCGGCGCGGCCGTGACGTTCCTCACCGTCGTGACCGCGACGATGCACGACTTTTGGAACGCCGACGAGGACGATAAGAGCGGCGAGCGGCTCGCCTTCTTCGGGAACCTCGCGATGCTGGGCGGGGCGCTGGTGTTTCTGCGCGAGGCGTATAAGAGGTGAACGCCGGCGTGGAGTAGGGATCCGAGCGTTCGGCCGCTTGTTTAGGAATAGTCTCTGCCGGAACGGCTCAGAACACCGCCAAAGCCCCAGCCGCTCGGCCGTACGCCTCGTCAGTGAACACCGCCAAAGCCTCAGCCGCTTGGCCGTACGCCTCGTCAGTGAACACCGCCAAAGCCCCAGCCGCGAGGGCTCGGTGCGCTCGCTGCGCGCTTCGGTCGCTCACTCCGTTCGCTCCCTCAGTGCTTGCGTCGCGCGCCGTCGCCCTCGCGGCTGCCCCTTTGAGTCCCATCCCGACCGCACAGCGACCGCACCTCACGCCTCCCCAGCCTCGTTAGTCGCCTCCGCTTCGCTCCGGCGACTAACTCCCTCGCACGCGCTCCTTCGCGGCCGCCGGGGGCGGCCGCTCGGAGGCGCGCGCCGCCGCATCTGTTACAGTTCGTCGGCGTCCAGCGGGTCTTCCAGCTGTCCCATCACCGCCTCCATGGCGTCGGTCGCGGTGAGCAGCCCGACGATCTCGCCGTCCTCGACGACCATGGCGAGCTCCTGTGACTCGGCCTGGAACCGGTCGTAGGCGTCGCTGACGCTCGCGTCCGCCGCGACCGTCATCGGCGGCGCCGCGATGTCCGCGAAGGTCACGTCGCCCGCGCGGAGCTCGTCGAACCGGCTCACGATCGAGGGGGCGTACACGATCCCCTCGAAGTCGGTCGGGTCGTCGCCGACGAGCGGGAAGCGGGTGTGGGGCGTGTCGCGGATCCGGTCGAGGTTCTCCTCGACGGACGCGTCGGTCGTCAGCGAGACGACGTCGCCGGGAGGCGTCATCACGTCCGCGACCGTGACCCTGTCGACGTCGAGCGCGCTGAGGACCTCCTCCCGGCGCTCCTCGGGGAGCTCTACGTCCTCCATCATCGAGCCGAGCCGGTTCCGGAGCTCCGCGCGCGTCTCCAACACCTCGCTTTCGGCCTCGGTCCACGAGCCGGTCATCTCGACGCCGAACAGCCCCAGGGTGGCCTTCGCGACCCAGTCGCCGACCTTGATCAGCGGCGAGATGAGCCACGCGAACCAGTACAGCGGCCGGGACCCGTAGTTGGCGACCTGCTTCGAGCGCTCGACGCCGAGGTACGTCGGCGTCTGCTCGCCGTGCGTGAGGTGGACCATGT
Organism: Halorubrum rutilum; assembly: GCF_042665015.1. Taxonomy (GTDB): domain Archaea; phylum Halobacteriota; class Halobacteria; order Halobacteriales; family Haloferacaceae; genus Halorubrum; species Halorubrum rutilum. The sequence goes on from NZ_JBHTBL010000001.1 coordinate 481,196, forward strand.
TGATGAGGAAGAAGCCGAGCAGCGAGCCGGCGCCGGCGGACGCGAGCGCCGTGTTCTCGAACAGCGGGGCGAACAGCGCCGCGAGCCCCGGCTCGGCGACGATACCGAGCGCGATTGAGGTCCCGGAGATCCACACCTGACAGGTCGTCAGGTAGAACTCCAGGTCGTCGGTCATCCCCCAGGCGCGGCGCAGTCCGGGGGTGTCCATCTCCGATTCGGGGTACTGACGCAGGCGCGTCAGGCCGAACTCGATCGCCACGAAGTACGCGTTGATCAGGATGAGGAGGACGCCCGCCGCCACGCGGAGGACGACCTCCGTCGGCGGCATGGCGGTCGCGAGCGGGATCATCGTTCCCACCGTCCCGCCGCGCGACTCAAAAGCGTTCAGGGATCGCGTCGCCGCCCCGGGGGGTCCGAGCGCGTCGCCGCCCCGCGTTCGACCGCGCGCCGCTTCGCTACGCGTAGTCCTCGTACGTCGGCAGCCCCTCGTCCGGCGGGAACTCCTCGACCGGGACGGTCGTCTCGTCGCCGCTCGCCATGTCCTTCACCGTGTACTCGCCGTTTTCGAGGTCGCGCTCGCCGACGACCACGACCGTCTCGGCGTTGATCGAGTCGGCGTAGCCGAGCTGCGCGCCGAACGAGCGGTCGGACACGTCCTGCTCGACGACCACGTCGTCGCCGAGCGCGCGGAGGTCGCTCGCGAGCGCGGCCGCCTCGCGCCGCGTGTCGCCGACCGAGAGCACGTAGTAGTCGGTCGAGAGCGCCTCGTCGGGCCAGACGCCGGCGCGCTGACAGAGGAGCTTGAGGGTGGCGTGGCCGGGCGCGACCCCGACCGCGGGGGTCGGCTGGCCGCCGAAGCTCTCGATGAGGTCGTCGTAGCGCCCGCCGCCGAAGACGGAGCGGGACACCTCGCCGGTGGAGTCGAAGCACTCGAAGACGACGCCGGTGTAGTAGTCGAGCCCGCGGGCGGTGGTCAGCGACACCTCGCAGAACTCGCCCGCGCCGAAGTCGTCGGCCGCGGCGAGCACGTTCCGCAGGTTCTCGACCGCGGCCTCGACGTCCTCGCCGCCGGCCGCGGCGACCGCGTCGAGGTCCTCCGGGGCGTCGACGCCAGCGATGAGGTCGTCGAAGTCGCGGGCGGTCGCGCGGTCGAGCCCGGCGTCCGAGAGGAGCCCGAGGTACTCGCCGTCGTCGACCTTGGCGCGCTTGTCGACCGCGCGGATCGCCGCGGCGGTGTCGACCGCGTCGGGGTCGGCGGCGAGCGCCCGGACGAGGCCGCCGAGGATGTCGCGGTGCGAGACGCGGAACTCGAAGTCGTCGCCGGTGAGCCCGAGGTCGGTCAGGGCGTCGGCGGCGACCGCCAGCACCTCGGCGTCGGCCTCGGGCGCCGACGAGCCGAACACGTCGACGTTCGTCTGGTAGAACTCGCGGAACCGGCCCTGCTGGACCTGCTCGTAGCGCCAGAACGGTCGGGTGGACACCCACTTGATCGGCTTCGAGAGCTCCTGGCCCTTCGCGACGACCATCCGGGCGACGGTCGGCGTGAGCTCCGGCGTGAGCGAGACGCCGCGGCCGCCCCTGTCCTCGAAGGCGTACAGCTCCTCGACGATCTCCTCGCCGGACTTGTCGACGTACATCTCCGTCCGCTCCAAGGCGGGGGTGGCGATCTCGCGGAAGCCGTGCCGGCTCGCCGCGTCCTCGATCGCGTCGGTCACCTCGCGGCGGGCGGACTGCTCGCCGGGGTAGAAGTCGCGGAATCCCTTCAGACCGTCGTACATGGGCGTCGGTTCGGCGAGCGCCCGCTTGAAACCATCCTTTCCGGGGCGCGACGGCCGGTCGGTTACTCGCGGCCGTCGCGGGTCGGGAGGTCGGGCTCGAACGCGGCCGCCTCGACGGCCATGTCGAGGACGGCCTCGACGTTCTCGTCCTCGGTGACGCTCATCGTCGCGTCGACGGACTCGGCCTGCACCGCCTCGAACCGGTCGTGTTTGTTCGCCACGGTGAGGAACGGGACCGCGTCGCCGAACAGCTCGCGGACCTCCTCGCGCAGCTCCAGCTGGACGTCGAGGGGATAGCCGCAGTCGCCGGAGGGGTCGAGCACGAAGACGACGACGTCCGCGAGGTGTTCGAGGGCGCTGACCGCCTGTCGCTCGATGTCGTTGCGCTCGTCTTCGGGGCGGTCGAGGAGGCCGGGCGTGTCGACGATCTGGTACCGGACGTGGTCCCGCTCGAAGTGGCCGATCTGGACGCCGCGGGTCGTGAACGGGTACTCCGCGATCTCGTTGGAGGCGCGGGTGACCCGGTTGACGAACGACGACTTCCCGACGTTGGGGTAGCCGGCGATGACGATGGCGGGCTCGTCGGGCCGGATGTCTGGGAGCACCTTCAGCTGGTCGCGCGAGTCGCCGATGTACCGCAGGTCGTCCTCGATCTGGTCCATCACGTCGGCCATGCGCGCGAACGCCTGCTTCCGGTGTTTGCGCGCGGCGTCGACGTCGGAGCTCCGGATCTTCGTCGTGTACTCGTCGCGGAGGTCCTCGATCTGGCGGCTGGCCCACATCACCTGCGAGAGCGCCTGCCGGAGGCGGTCGACGTCGACGATGGCGTCGGCGAGCTCGTAGTAGAACGGGTCGACGTCGAAGCCGAAGTCCGGCCACGAGACGACGACGTTCTCCAGGTTGTCCGAGAGCACGTTGCCCGCGGTCCGCAGCATCGACTCCTGCGCCTCGTGGCCGCGCTTCGCGCGTCCCGCGCGGGCCGCCCGCGAGAACGCCTTGTCGACGAGCTCCTCCGAGCGGGGGGTCGTCGGGAGGCCCTCGAATATCATGTTGGCGGCCCTAGCCCACCGACGCGTATAAGACCGTCCGTTCGCGGACCGGCGCGACACGGCGCCGCACGTCGGACGCGGCGGGGAATCGGGGATCGCTCGGCGACGCCGATGAACGATCGTTATCTTTGTCGTGCATATTCCGATCTATATTTATGCTTCAAGGGAATACACGCGCTCATGGCACGCTCGTTCACGCCAACGACGTACGAGGACCTCGACCCGGACCGCCGCCCGAGCCCGGCGGCGGCGCTGGTCCCGGTCCTCGCGGTCGTGGCGTTCCTCGGTATCGGCTCGGCCGTCCTCGACCTCGACCCGCACGCGCCGCTCCTCTGGAGCATCGCCTTCGTCGGCGCCTTCGGCCTCCGGCTCGGCTACGACTGGGACGACCTGTTCGACGGCATCGCCAACGGCCTCGTGATGGGGCTCCAGGCGCTGCTGATCATCTTCACCATCTACGGGCTCATCGCCACGTGGGTGAGCGCCGGCACGATCCCGGGGCTCATGTACTTCGGGCTGGAGACGCTCACGCCCGCGACGTTCCTCCCGGCCGCCGCGGTCGTCGCCGCGGTCGTCGCGTTCGCGATCGGCTCCTCGTGGACCACCGTCGGGACGCTCGGCGTCGCCTTCGTCGGCATCGGCGCGGGGCTCGGCGTCCCGGACCCGATGACGGTCGGCGCGGTCCTCTCGGGCGCGTACGCCGGCGACAAGCAGTCGCCGCTCTCGGACACGACGAACCTCGCCGCCGGGGTGGCGAACACCGACCTCTACGCGCACATCCGGCGGATGCGGACCGGCACGCTCCTCGCGTTCGGGCTCGCGGTGCTCGGCTTCCTCGCGCTCGGGCTCCGCGCCAGCGGCGCCATCCCCGCGGGCCGAATCGCCGAGATCCAGGGCGCGCTCGCCGGGACCTACGCGATCACGCTGCTCGCGTTCGTCCCGCTCGCCGTCACCTTCGGGCTGGCGCTGCGCGGGTACGCGCCCCTCCCGACGCTCGTCGCCGGCGTCTTCGCCGGCGTGCTCACGACGGTCCTCGTGCAGGGGTCCGGCTTCGTCGCCGCGTGGGACACGTTCATGTACGGGACCGCGCCCGAGTCCGGCTCCGAGCTGGTGAACGAGCTGCTCGCGACCGGCGGGCTCACCGGCTCCGCGTGGACGATCACGGTCGTCGTCGCGGCGCTCTCGCTCGGCGGCATCTTGGAGCGGACCGGCGTGCTGGCCGTGATCGCCCACGCGTTCACCTCCTCCGTGAAGAGCCCGGGCGCGCTCGTCGCCGGGACCGGGGTCTCGGCGATCGCCATCAACGCGCTCACCGCCCAGCAGTACATGAGCATCGTGCTGCCGAGCGTCACGCTCCGGAACACGTACGAGGAGTTCGGGATGGACACCGACCAGCTCTCCCGGGCCGTCGAGGCCGCCGGGACGCCGACCGGCGCGCTGTTCCCGTGGCACGCGGGCGCCGTCTACATGGCCGGGGTCACCGGCGTGCCGACGCTGGAGTACGCGCCGTACTACCTGTTCGCGTTCCTCTCGCCGCTCGTGCTGTTCGCCATGGCCGCGACGGGCTACGACCTGCACGCGACGCCGACCGACGCGGGGGTCGACCCCGCCGACGGCGACGCCGCGGCGACGGCGCCCGCGACCGACGACTGAGCGCGGTCGTCCTCGTTCTCCCCTCCGTTCCCCGTTCCGCGCCTCGCGCGGTCCGGTAGGTTTACCGCCGTCGACGCCCCGCCGATCGCACATGAGCCTGGAGGTCGCCGTCGCCGTCCCGTTCAAACACCGCGCGAAGGAGCGGCTGGGCGAGGGCGAGTTCGTCGTCGCGCTGTCGCTCGACCGCGACTGGTTCTCGCCCGACCAGGCGAAGCGGCTGGTCGACGTCGCCGTCGGCCGCGGGCTGGTGGCCGAGGAGGACGGCGACCTCGTCGCGCGGTTCGACCCCGACGACGTGGTCGTCCCCGAGGGGTTCACCCCCGACGAGTCGATCCTGCGCGAGCAGTCTACCTTCGAGACCGCCCTCGACGCCATCGTCGCGGCCGGCGTCGAGAAGCAGCGCGCCGTCGCCGCGATCAACGAGCGGCAGCGCGCGCTCGCCGTCACCATCGAGGCGGCCGCGGTCCTCGTCGCGACGGAGCACGGCGCCGCGGTCGACCACCTCGCGGCCGACGTGCGCGAGGGGCTCGCGGCCGCGGGCGGTGAGGCGGAGGACGCCGACGTCGGCGACGCGGCGAACGCCGCGGGTGACGCCTGATGGTCGAGGACCGACTGACCGACGGCGTCCGGATCGGACAGCTCCTCGCCTCCGAGATATCCGGGAACGAGGGGCGGCTGCGCGACCTCGCGCTCGCCGACGCCGACCCCGACGCCGAGCCGACGCTCGACGGCGCGCTCGCGTACCGGATCGTTCGCGGTGGCGAGGGGACGGACGCGGGCGTCGACGCGCCCGACGCTCCCCTCGTCGCCGAGGTCTACGTCCAGCCCGACCGCGCCCGGATCGAGTTCGTCGGTGACGACGGTGGGGACACCGAGGCCGATCTCCCGAAAGCCGCCGCCGACGCGGCCGACGAGGCGGGGCTCCGCGTCAGGCCGAAGGCGGTCCGACCGCCGCGGACGCTGGTCTTCGTCGAGGACGGCGCGGAGGTGAAGCGCGCGCTCCCGGCGTTCGAAGCCGTCGTCGACGCGGTTCGGAAGGGATAAGCAACGACCGCGAACCGCCGCGGCCGACGCCTCAGTCCGACCGCCCGCCGTCGCCCATCGCGACGTTGCGCGCGCCCGGCGCCGACGGGTCGTCCGGCGACTCCTCGCCGACCTCGAACTTGCGGAGCAGCGCCCGGAGCCGCTCGGCTTGGTCGGCGAGCGAGCCGGCCTCGTCGGTCGCCTGGGACATCGCGGCGAGCTGCTCGTCGGCCGCCTCGCTGACCTCGTCCGCCTCGTCAGCGGTCGACTTGCTGATCCCCGCCACCTCCTCGACCATCGACACTGTCTCCTCCGTGCTGGCGGCCTGGTCGTCGGTCGCCTTGCTGATCTCGCGGATCCCGTCGTCGGTCTCGCTCGCGTTGTCGGCCACCTCGGCGAACGCGTCGGCGGCGTCCCTGACGGCCTCGGCGCCCTCCTCCATATGTTCCTCGGCGGTCCGGACCTCCTCGACGGTCGCCTGCGTCTGCGCCTGCGTGCCGGCGATGAGCTCCTCGATCTCCTGGGCCGCCTCCTGGGTCTCCTCGGCGAGCTGTTTCACCTCGTCGGCGACGACCGCGAACCCGTCGCTCCCGCCGCCGCCCCCGCCGGCCCGGGCGGCCTCGATGTTGGCGTTCAGCGCGAGCAGGTTCGTCTGCTCGGCGATGTCGCCGATGAGGTCGACGATCTCGCCGATGTCCTCCATCCGCTCGTCGAGGACCCTGACCTTCTCCGCCGTCTCGCCGATCGAGTCGCGGGACTCCCGCACGCTGTCTATCGCTTCGCCCGCGGTGTCCTGGCCCTCGTCGGCGATCGACGCCGTCTCCTGGGCCGCGTCCGCGACGGTCTCCGTCGAGGAGGCGACCTCCTCGATCGTCGCCGAGAGGTTGTTCATCTCGCCGGAGACCTGTTCGAGCATCTCGCGCTGCTCGTCGGCGCCCTCGGCGATCTCCGCCACCGATCGGCTCACGTCCTCGCTGCGCGCCTCCGCGGTGTCGACGCCCTCGACCGTCTTCTCGCTGGCCGCGGACACCTCGCCCGCGAACGACTGGACGTCCCGCATCGTCGCCTCGATGTCGTCCATCATCTCGTTGAACGCGGCGCCGATCTGCGCCATCGCCTCGCTCTCGCTGTCGGCGTCGAGCCGGACCGTGAGGTCGCCGTCGGCCGCGCGGTCCATCGTCGCGCTGTAGTCGTCGGCCTTCGTCTCCAGGTGCTGGTTCAGCCACTCGACCTCCTCGCGGCGCTTCTCGACCTCGGCCTTCGCCTCCTCGACGTCCTGGATCTCCGCCTTCTGCTCGGCGACGAGGTCGAGCTGGCGCTGCGCCTCCTCGCGCGACTTCTCGATCGAGTACCAGTTGACGATCAGCGCGCCGACGAGCCCGAGGACGAAGAAGGCGTGGATGCCGCCCCAGACGATCGGGTTCTCGATCGCCGCCGCGTGGTTGTAGACGAGGCTCGCGTCGATCAGGCTGAACGCCCCGTGGCCGACCGCGACGTACCCGACGCCCACGGCGAACGGGAGCCAGTCCTCGTACAGCGCGAGCACCGCGACGAAGACGAAGAAGCTGAAGTGCGCCTCGATGTAGCCGCCGGACAGCTTCACCAGCGCCATCGAGACGGTCATGAGGCTGAACGCCGTGAGCACCGTCCGCTGGCGGCGGCCGAGCCGCGACACGGTCGCCAGGGCGGCGGTGCCGAGGATGACGGCGACGAAGCCGCCGAGCATCCACATCGGGGCCGCGGGGATCTGCGCGCCGGTGAACGGCTCGGTCCCGCTGTACAGCCCTAACGCGACCAGGAACGGCACCTGCGCCACGATCGAGAGGAGGATGTTCCGGTGACGGCCGCTCCACATCTCCTCCGGCATCGACGTGCCGTCCGGGATGTGCCGGACGACCTCGCGCAGCTTCTCCCCGATCCCCTCCGGTCGGCCGGCCGTCGTCTCCGACGTGAGCCCTGACTCTGCCATGGCTCCACGTGCACGGATTCCGGCAAAGAAGGTTCTCCCCCGAATATCTCGTCTGATACTGATAGAGCCGCTCTCCGGGCGAGAGGCGGCCGAACCGCGGTCGGCGGATCCGACCGCGGCGCCTCCGGAGCCCGCCCCGCCGACTCGGGCTCCCCTCGGGCGAACGGGTTTAAGACCGACCGGGCCGCAGTACGGCCGTGACGCTCGATCCGATCCACGTCGAGAACATCGCGCGGCTCGCGTACGGGATCGCGGGCGACGTGGACACGACCGACCACGACGACCTCGCGGAGCGGGCGTGGCGCGACTGGCTCCCCGAGCTCCGCCGCGACGGCCGCGTCGTGATCGAGCCCGTCGGCGACCACGAGCGCCGGCTGGCCCCGATCGACGACGCCGCCCTCGCCGAGCGCCCGTTCGAGACGGTCCACGGGCTCGACTCCGGCACGATCAACCCGACCACGTTCAAGAACGGGCTCGTCGTCGACGTGGCCCACGCCGCGATGGCGAGCGAGCCGACGGACCTGGACCTCCACCGCGACCGCACGATCGTCGCGACCGTCCACGCCGGCGACTCCACCGCCGACTTCGACGGCGACTGGACCGAGCGCGACGAGGGCCACACCCGCCAGCGCGTGCTCCACGCGCCGCGGGTGAACCGGTACGCCGAGGGGGTCGTCCACGCGCTCGCGCTCTACCTCGCCGAGGGGACCCACGCGCTCGACCACGCCGACGAGGTCGACGACCTGCTCGTCCTCGACGGCCCGATCTACCCGAAGGAGCTGTTCACGTGGGACGACCGCAACCCCGAGCTCGGCGCGCTCGCCCGCGAGGCGAAGCCCCGCGCCGTGGTGGAGAAGTACGTCCGGCTCGTCGAGCGGTTCGTCGAGCGCGACGTGCCGCTCACCGGCTTCGTGAAGAACCCCTCCGGCGGCGCGATCGTCCGGGCGCTGGCGCGGGCGGGCGTCGAGCCGCCGTGGCCCGACGACACCGCGCTGTTCACGCGGCTCCTTGAGCGCCGGGCGGACCCCGACCGACCGGCCGACGAGGGGTTCGGTCGGGGCGACGCCGGCCGTCGGGGCGACCGCCTCGACGACGCGATCACGTTCACCACGTGGTTCCACAGCCGCGGGGGCGCCGACGCGACGATGGCGGCCGACGGCGACGCGCTCGGGATCGAGCGCGAGCTCGACCCCGAGCTCTACGAGCCCACGTTCACCGTCGTGTACGACCCGCGGACCGACGTGACCTACAAGCTGGAGGCGCCGTACGCGTTCACCCGCGACCCCGACACCCGCGACCGGCTCACCAGGCAGGTCCTCGCCGAGGTGGCGACGACCCGCGGGCCCCCGGAGGCCGTCGCGAAGGCCGACGAGCTGGCCCGGATCGACGCGACGGAGAAGGCCGCGCTCCGCCGGAAGTTCGAGGAGCGCTTCGACAGCGACCAGCAGGCGACGTACGACGACCTGCGGTGGGACAAGGCGCGGTTTTAGCCCGACCTACGACACGTCCGCCAGCGCGTCCATCGCCTCGTCCACTCGCTCGACCCGCGCGTTGTGGCCCATGTGACCGATCCGCAGGACGTCGTCCGACAGCTCCCCGAGCCCCGTCGCGACGAGCACGTCGCGCTCCTCGCGCAGGCGCGCCTGCAGCTCGGCGGCCCGCCCGGGCGTGCGGAACGCGGTCACGGTCGGCGAGCTGCGCTCCGGCGCCGGGTACGGCTCCAGCCCGAGCTCCGCCCCGCGCTCGCGACACCGCGCCGCGGCCTTCCGGTGTCGCTCCCGGACCGCGTCGAGCCCCTCTTCTAACCACAGCCCGAGCGCCGCGTCGAGCGCGACGACCTCGGTCGTCAGGTGGGTGTACGGGAACCCCTCCGACGTGTCCCGCCACGGGAGGAAGTTCGTGTACAGCGAGTGCGGGTCGCGCGCCTCCATCGCGGCCCACGCGCGGTCGCTGATCGCGGCCGTGGTGAGCCCCGGCGGCGCGCTGAGACACTTCTGAGACGCCCCGAGACAGACGTCGATCCGCTCGGTCGGCACCTCCACCCCGCCGAGCGAGGAGACCGCGTCGACGACGGTGAGGACCTCATCGTCGGCCTCCGCGAGCAGGTCGAGCGCGGGACCGAGGTCGTTGAGCGTCCCGGTGGGCGTCTCGCAGTGGACCAGGGTCGCGACATCGAAGTCGGCGTCCGCGCGCGCGAGCGTCGACTCCAGCGCCGCGAGCGGGAGCGGCTCGTCGTAGTCGGCCGAGACGAGGGTCGCCTCGCCGCCGTACGACTCGACGAAGTCGGCGAACCCGTCGCCGTACAGCCCGTTCGAGAGGCAGAGGACCTCGGTCCCGGGCTCGACGAGCGAGGCGACCGCGGCCTCCAGGCCCAGGATCCCCTCGCCGCCGGGGACGACGACGTCGCGGGAGGGGGCGTCGCCCGCGCCGCTCCCGCCTGGCCCGCCGGCCTCACCGCTCCCGCCCGGCCCGACCCCGTACACCGTCGCCAGGCGGTCGGTGACCCGGTCGTATATCCGCCCGAACTCGGGGTCCACGTCGGGGTTGATCAGCTCGCGGCTCATCGCCTCGCGAACCGGTTCGGGGACCGCGGTCGGCCCCGGCGTCATGAGCATGCCCGATACTCGGGGCGGGAGGTAACAACCCTGTCGCCCGGGCGATCCGCAGACCGGAGCGCCTCCCGACACGTTAATACCGCGCTGTCGCGTTCGTCCCGCCACGATGATGCTGCCGACCCACGTGCTCGCCGGGATGCTCCTCGCCGCGCCGCTCGCGCGCGTCGCGCCGGAGCTGGCGACCGTGGGATTCGTCGCGGGCTTCCTCGGCGGGCTGTTCCCCGACCTTGACATGTACACCGGTCACCGGAAGGCGCTCCACTACCCCGTCTACTACTCGGCGGCCGCCGTCGCCGCCCTCGTCGTCGCCCTGGCGGCCCCCTCGGCGGTCACCGTGGCCGCGGCCCTGTTCCTGCTCGGGGCGGCGCTCCACAGCGTCTCGGACGTGTACGGCGGCGGGCTGGAGCTGCGGCCGTGGGAGGGGAACTCCGACCGCGCGGTGTACGACCACCACCGGAAGCGGTGGGTCGCGCCGCGCGCCGGCGTGAGGTACGACGGCGCCCCCGAGGACCTCGCGCTCGCCGTCGGGCTGTCGCTCCCGCTCCTCGTCTTAGTCGACGGCCCCCTCCGGCTGGTGGTGTTCGGAACGCTGCTCGTCGCGGCCGTCTACGCCGCCTTCCGCCGGCACCTCGCGGAGCTCGCCGCGCTCGTCATCCCCCTCGTGCCGGCGGCGCTGACGCCGTACCTGCCGGACCGGTACGCCGACGAGGAGCCCCGCGAGTAGCGGTCGTCGCCGACCCGTCGCCGGCCCGTCGCCGGCCCGTCGCCGACTCCGGCGAGCCCGACGGGCGCCAGTGACAGTCGTCCGCACGGTATTGTGTGATTCGCCCAAAGCTATTATCTGCGTCGGGAGCGTAGGGGCGACCATGAGTTCGACCGAACCCGTTCCCGCGGAACCGATCCAGCTGTCCGACCCCGACGACTTCGACGACATCGTCGCCGAGCACGACGTGGTGCTCGTCGACTTCCACGCCGACTGGTGCGGCCCGTGTCAGATGATGGAGCCCGCCGTGGAGGCGGTCGCCGCGAACACCGACGCCGCCGTCGTGAAGGTCGACGTCGACGTCCACCAGTCGCTCGCGGCCGAGTACGGGGTCCAGAGCATCCCGACGCTGCTGGTGTTCGCCGGCGGCGAGCTCGTCGACCGCACGGTCGGCGCGCAGAGCGAGGACGACCTGACGGCCGCGGTCGCGGAGCACGCCGCCTGAATGCCCGACCGCGACGGCGACGCGGCGACGCCGCCGGACGCGGCGACCGCCGGAGACGGCACGGCCGGCCGAGAGCCGATGACGGCCCGCAAGCTGCGCGCGGACGTGCCGGCGCTGGGCGAGGCGGCGTACTTCAACTTCGGCGCGCACGGCCCGAGCCCGGAGTACGTCGTCGAGGCCGCCTCCGAGTTCATCGCCGACCACGAGTACGGCTCGGCGACGACCGACCCGTACGGTCACGCGTTCGAGACGTACGAGTCCGTCCGCGACCGGATCGCCGCGTTCGTGGGCGCCGACGCCGACGAGGTCGCCCTCACGGAGAGCACGACCGACGGCATCACGCGGATCGCCGGCGCGATCGACTGGGAGCCGGGCGACGTCGTCGTCCGGACCGACCTGGAGCACCCGGCCGGAATCTTACCGTGGAAGCGGCTCGAACGCGAGGGCGTCGAGGTCCGCGTGCTCGAAACCGAGGGGGGCCGGATCGACCCCGACGAGTACGCCGAGGCGGTCGCCGACGCGCGGCTCGTCTGTTTCAGCGCGATCACGTGGACGCACGGGACGCGGCTCCCCGTCGCCGACCTCGTGGAGACCGCGAACGACGCGGGCGCGTTCACGCTCGTCGACGCCGTCCAGTCGCCCGGCCAGGTCCCGCTCGACGTGTCGGCGTGGGGCGCGGACGCCGTCGCCGCCGCGGGCCACAAGTGGACGCTCGGCCCCTGGGGCGCCGGCTTCCTCTACGTCGACCGCGACGCCGCCGCCGAGCTGGCCCCCCGCGCCGTCGGCTACCGCGGCGTCGAGGACCCCGACGCCGACGAGATCGAGTACAAGCCGGGCGCGCCGCGGCTGGAGGTCGGGACGGCGACCGCGGCCGCCCACGTCGGCCTCGCCGAGGCGCTCGACGCGATCGACGCGGTGGGCGTCGACGCGATCGAGTCCCGGATCGAGGCGCTCACCGACCGGTTCAAGGAAGGGATCCCGGAGGACCGGCTCCTGAGCCCACGCGAGTTCGAGAGCGGGCTCGTCACGGTCGACGTCGACGACCCCGAGGCGACCGTCGAGCGCCTCGCCGATCGGGACATCGTCGTCCGCTCGCTGCCGTATCCGGACGCGGTGCGCGCCTCGATCCACGCCGTCTCGACCGAGGCCGAGGTCGACCGGCTCGTCGACGCGCTCGCCGAGGAGTGGTGAGCGCGGGGGCGCCGTTCGGACCGCCCCGCGGTCGCCGCTCGGACCCCCCGCGGTCGGCCGGCTCCCCGCCCCGCCGCGACCCTCGCCGACCGGACGGGTTTTGCCGCTCCCCGCCCGAGACCGCACATGGGGTTCCACACGTTCGACGTCGACCGGGCGGCGGAGCTGGAGCGTCCCGACCGCTACCGCTGGGTGTCGGCCGAGGAGCTGATCGGCCCGCTCGCGGCCGCGGGCGCCGACGTCGTCGCCGACCTCGGCAGCGGCACGGGCTTTTATACCGACGACCTGGCTCCGCACGTCGAGACCGTGTACGGCGTCGACCTGCAGCCGGAGATGCACGACCGATACCGCGAGAAGGGCGTCCCGGGGAACGTCGAGCTCGTCGCGAGCGACGTGGCCGACCTCCCGTTCGCGGACGGCGAGCTCGACGGCGCCGTCTCGACGATGACGTACCACGAGTTCGCGAGCGACGCGGCGGTCGCGGAGCTCGCGCGCGTCGTCCGGTCCGGCGGCCCGCTCGTCACCTTCGACTGGACCGCCGACGGCGACGGGGCGGACGGGCCCCCGACGGACGAGCGGTTCGCCGCCGGCGACGCGGTCGCGGCGCTGGAGGCGGCCGGCTTCGAGGTCGACTCCGCGTCGACGCGCACGGAGACGTTCGCGGTCGTCGCCCGCGCGCCGTAGGGCGGGTCCGTCCCGCGAGCCGCGTCCCCTCCCCCGCCGCATCTCTCCCGTCTCCCCCTTCTCGCGAGATCGACCGTTTCGCGGTCGCTCTCGAACGTCCGTGAAGAAATACCGTTAGGTGCGTCCGGCCCGTAGGAGGGGGTATGTCCGTTCGCTCTCGATCGGTCGCCGTCGCCGCGTTCGCCCTGTTCGCGACGCTCGTCGCGCGGCCGGTCGCGGCCCACGTGGACTACGTCACCGAAGACTCGGGCGATCCGCTCGACGCGGTCGCGTTCACCGCCGAGGTGCTCTCCGACCCGTTCAACGCGGCGCTGTTCGCGGGGTCCGGCCTCCTCGCGGTGGCCGGGATCGCCGCCTACCTGTGGGTGCGCCCGACGATCGTCGACGTCGTGGTCCTCCGCGAGAAGCTCGCCGGCTACGGCGACCTCGTCCCGTGGATGCTGCGGCTCGCCGTCGGGCTCCCCCTCGTCGGCGCCGGCTTCCAGGGGTACCTGTTCGCGCCGACGCTCTCGTTCGACCCCGGGGCGAGCCCGCTCCTCCGGGTGCTGTTCATCGGGCTCGGCTTCTGTCTCCTCTTCGGGCTCGCGACGCGGATCGTCTCGGTCGCGGGGCTGGCGACGTACGCGTGGGTGTTCCTCGCCGTCGACTCCCTCGTCGTCCTCGCGGTGGAGTACGTCCCGATACTCGTCGCGCTGGCGGTCCTCGGCGGCGGGCGCCCGAGCGCCGACGACATGCTGTTGGAGGTGGCGAGCACGCCGGGGTCGTACTACGGCCGGATCGACCCCGTCCACCACCTGAAGGCGTTCCTCGACGAGTCGACCGCGCCCCTGCGGCGGTACGTCCCGACGGTGCTACGGGTCGGCATGGGCGTCTCGTTCGTCTACCTCGGGCTGATCCAGAAGCTCGCGGACCCGGGCAGCGCGTTACGGGTCGTCGAGAAGTACGACCTCACGTCGGTCGTCCCCGTCGACCCCGGGCTGTGGGTCGTCGGCGCCGGCGTGACCGAGATGGCGGTGGGGCTGGCGCTGATCTTCGGCTTCTTCACCCGCGGCGCGGCCGCGCTCTCGTTCGCGCTGTTCACGACGACGCTGTTCGGGCTCCCGGACGACCCGGTCCTCGCCCACGTGGCGCTGTTCGGGATGGCCTCCGCCGTCTTCACGCTCGGCTCCGGGCCGCTCGCGTTCGACCGGTGGGTGGGGCGGCCCGCGCTCGGCGACGACGAGTCGGTCATCCCCGCGGACTGAGGGGCGCGGGCGGGGGCGCCGCCCGTCCGTCGGCGGGCGCGCCCGGCCGCACCGGCCGGTTTTATGTCTCGCTCGTCCGCGTGGTGAGGTATGCACGTGGACCTCGGCAACGCGTTGGAGACGACGCCCGGACTCACCCGCGAGACGCTGGAGCGGCTCGACGAGCGCGTGGCGAACGCGCACGGTCGGATCACCGCCGGGATGGCCGGCGACGAGTTCGGCTACGCCGCGCTGACGCTCCCGGAGACGGCCGATCCGGACGCGATCCGCGCGACGACCGATCGCTTCGACCGCCCCGAGGCGGTCCTGACCGTCGGGATCGGTGGGAGCGCGCTCGGCGCGGCGACGATCGCGAACGCCCTCGATAGCGACGTGGACGCCCACTTCCTCGACAACGTCGACCCGGACGAGACCCGGGCGCTGCTCGACCGCCTCCCGCTCGCCGACACCGTCGTCAACGTCGTCTCGAAGTCCGGGACGACCGCGGAGACGCTCGCGAACTTCCTCGTCGTGCGCGAGGCGATGACGGCGGCCGGGGTCGACTGGACCGAGCGCACGCTCGTGACGACCGGCGAGGCGGGGAACCTCCGGGCGCTCGCGGACGCCCACGACCTCCCCGCGCTCGACGTGCCGGACGGGGTGCCGGGGCGCTTCTCCGCGCTCTCGACCGTCGGGCTCGCGGTGCCGGCGCTGCAGGGCCACGACGTCGAGGCCGTGCTGGCGGGCGGGCGCGACGCGATGGAGAGCCTGTCCGGGTCGCTGTTCGAGACGCCGGCGTACGCCTACGGCGCGGCGACGTACGCGCTCGCGGAGCGCGGCGCGCTCACGAACGCCGTGATGCCGTACGCGGAGTCGCTGGAGACGTTCGCAGAGTGGTTCGCGCAGCTGTGGGCCGAGAGCCTCGGCAAGGACGGGCTCGGTCAGACCCCGGCGCGGGCGCTCGGCGCGACCGATCAGCACTCCCAGCTCCAGTTATACCGCGCCGGCCCGCCGGACAAGCTGGTCTCCCTGATCCGGCCGACCGAGCGCGCCGAGGCGCCGATCCCGGAGACCGACCTCGACGGCCTGGCGTACCTCGGCGGCTCGTCGCTCGGCGAACTGTTGGACGCCGAGTTCGAGGCGACCGAGGCGAGCCTCGCGGCCGCGGACGTGCCGAACCTGCGCGTCGAGATCGACCGCGTCGACGAGCGGAACCTCGGTCGACTGCTCTACGAGATGGAGGCCGCCTGCGTGCTGTACGGCGAGCTCGCGGGCGTCTCGACGTTCACGCAGCCCGCGGTCGAGTGGGGGAAGAAGGCGGCGCGGGGGCTGCTCGGCGGCGGCGACTTCCCCGAGGCCGACGCCGTGGCCGACAAGCGCGAGCTGCGCGTCGACGGTTCCTGAGGTCGGCTCGGTCGGCCGCAGGCCCGTTCCCCTTCCGGTGCCGATAAACGCCCGCACGCCGTACGGCCGCCAATGAGCGAGTCGCTGTCCGAGCCGGCGAACCGGATCCTCCGCGTCGCGAGCGCGGCGTTCGCGGTCTTCCTCGCGGTCTTCGTCGCCGGCGCGGTGACGACGCCCGTCTCCGAGTTCGCGGTCTCGCTCGGGCTCGTCGGAGCGGAGACGACCGGGCTTCAGGTGCTCCGGACCCTGCTGCAGTTCGCCGGGTTCCTCGTCGCGGTCGCGGGGTACCTCGCGATCACCGACCAGTGGGAGCTCGTCGGCGTCTCCCGGCCGACGCCCCGGGACGCCGGGCTCGTCGTCGTCGGCGGGGCGGTCCTGTTCGCGTTCCAGTACGGCGCGCTGTTCGTGCTGGGCGAGATCGGGCTCACGACCGGGCAGAACCAGGCGGTCGTGCCCGACGGCGACCCGGTGACGTACTACCTCGTCATGGTCGCGGTCTCGCTGCTCGTCGTCGGCCCGGTCGAGGAGGCGCTGTTCCGCGGGGTCGTGCAGGGCGGGCTCCGACGCGCGTTCGGCGCGGTCCCGTCGATCCTGCTCGCGAGCCTCGCGTTCGGGCTGATCCACCTGCCCTCCGTTTCCGGAACGCCCGGCCAGCAGTGGGCCTACGTCGCCGTCGTCGTCGTGCTCGGCGCGGTGCTCGGCTACCTCTACGAGCGCACGGGGAACGTTATCGTTCCCGGGCTCGCGCACGGCGTCTACAACGCCGTCATCTACGTGGTGCTGCTCGTGCAGTCGCTGTGAGACGTGCGTGACGCCGATGATAATACGTCTGCTGTTTCGGTCGCTCGGCGGTACGTAGTTGATCTCGGACCGTCGGTGAACACCGCCAAAGCCCCCGCCTCGCCGGCTGCCCCTTTGAGTCCCACCCGACCGCAACCGCACAGCGCCTCACGCCTCCCCAGCCTCGCGGTTCGCTCGGGGTTCCCTCCGGTCGCCCCTCACTCACCGCATCCCTCGCGCGTGCTGGCTCGCGGCCTGTCGGCCGCTCGCAGGCACGCGCCACCGCGATCCGTTCGTAACCGTCGTCTTCGTGACTGGCCTCTCACTCCGCGGTTCCGCCTCCGGAACGCCCTTGCCGTCGCCCCGATCAGGTGGGGGTGAACATGAACCATCGCGAGCTCGGCGACGTCGGCGCGGTCAGCGAGGTCGGCTACGGCTCCTGGCAGATCGGGAGCGACTGGGGCGACGTGAGCGAGTCGGAGGCGGTCGCGGCCGTCGAGGCCGCCCGCGACGCCGGGATCGACTTCTTCGACACCGCCGACGTCTACGGCGACGGGCGCTCGGAGCAGATCCTCGGGGCGGTCCTCGAAGGCGACATCGCGCGCGGCGACGTGACGGTCGCCACGAAGGCCGGCCGCCGCCTCGACCCCCACGTCGCCGACGGCTACACCGAGGCGAACCTCCGGCGGTTCGTGGACCGCTCGCGCGAGAACCTCGGCGTGGAGACGCTGGACCTGGTCCAGCTCCACTGCCCGCCGACGGACGTCTACTACCGACCGGAGACGTTCGACGCGCTGGCGACGCTCGCCGACGAGGGCCGGATCGCGGAGTACGGCGTCAGCGTCGAGCGCGTCGAGGAGGGGCTCAAGGCGGTCGAGTACCCCGGCGTCGAGTCGGTCCAGATCATCTTCAACCCCTTCCGCCAGCGCCCGGCCGAGCTGTTCCTCGACCGGGCCGCCGACCGCGACGTCGGCGTGATCTGCCGGGTGCCGCTCGCCTCGGGCCTGCTGACCGGCGCGCTCTCGCGGGACGCGGAGTTCCCGGAGGACGACCACCGCAACTACAACCGCGACGGCGACGCCTTCGACGTGGGCGAGACGTTCGCGGGGATCCCCTACGAGACCGGCCTTGACGCGGCCGACGCGCTCGCGGAGCGCGCCGACGCGGTCGGCGCCGACCCGACCGACGCGGCCGGCGACGGCCTCTCGCTCGCGCAGTTCTCGCTCCGGTGGATCCTCGACCACGACGCCGTCTCGACCGTCATCCCGGGGTCGACGACCCCCGAACACGTCCGCGCGAACGCGGCCGTCAGCGACCGCTCAGGGCTCGGCGACGACGCGCACGAGACGGTCCGCGAGGTGTACGACGAGCACGTCCGCGAGCACGTCCACCACCGCTGGTGAGGGCTGGTCGGCGGCGAGCGGCCGCCGTCGACGAACGGCCGCCGCCGAGGAGCGATCGGACGGCTACCCTTTATTATTCGACCGGCTCGTACGGTGTGCCATGGAAACGATCGAGCGCGGGTCGGCCGGCTCGGCTCGCGTCGCGATCGTCGGCGGGATCCACGGCGACGAGCCGGCCGGCGAGCGGATCGTCAGGCGCCTCGCCGACGAACTCGACGAGACGGGCGCGGGGAGCGGCGGCGTCAGGCTGATCGTCGCCAACGAGCCGGCGCTGGCGGCGGGGACCCGGTACACCGACGCGGACCTGAACCGGGTCTTCCCGGGGGACCCCGACAGCGACGAGTACGAGCGGGCGCTCGCGCCGCGGCTCGCGGCCGAGCTGGAGGGGATGGACGCGGTGCTCGCGCTCCACACCTCCCACAGCGCGCCGCCGCCGTTCGCGATCTACAGCGACCCGACCGAGTCCGTGCGCCGGAGCGTGACCGGCATGCCCGTGGAGTACGTGGTCGACTCCGGCGAGCTGCGGTCGACGACGCTCGACTCGGTCGTCCCGCACACGGTCTCGATCGAGGTCGGCAGACAGGGGAGCGAGGAGGCGGTCGCGTTCGGCTACGAGGCGTGCCTGGCGTTCCTCCGGGCGCACGGCGCGCTCGACGACGAGCCGCCGACGTTCACCGAGACGACCGTCGTCGCGGGCGATGAGGAGGTGCCGAAGGGGGGCGGCGAGCCGCGCGTCCACTTCGCGAACTTCGAGGCGATCCCGCCGGGGTCGGTGTTCGCCGAGGACGACGTGTACACCCACCGCGTCGAGGAGGAGGGGATCGTCCCGATCCTCGCGAGCGAGCAGGGTTACGAGGAGATATTCGGGATCTACGGCCGCGTGCGGGGCGTCATGGAGCCGCCGGCGTCGGCGACGGACGGAGCGACTGCGACGGAGGGGTCAGGGGAGGAACCGACGGAGAGGTCGGCGGAAGAGACGGCGAAGAAGTCCACGGAAGAGACGGCGGAGAGCTCTGCGGAGGAGTCGGCCGAGTAGCCCGGCCTCACTTCGCGGTCGGCGTGACGTCGCCGACGGCGTCCATCACCTGCATCGCGGCGCTGGCGGCCAGCCCGCGGGCGACCTCGTCGGTGTCGGCGTCGGCGATGCCGGCCTCCAGCTCGTCGGGGTCGGGCGTGAAGCCGGCCGAGACGGGGTGGCCGGCCGGGGGGTTGACCGCGACGGTCGCCTGGGGCCCGTTCGAGCCGACCGAGAGCTCGGAGCCGACGGCGTAGCTGTCCGGGAGGTACGACTCGGTTCGCGAAACGATTCCGGCGACCGCGCGCCGGAGGCGCCGTTCTTGATCGGGGGAGAGGTCGACGGCCGCGGGCTCGCCCGCGTTCGTCACGCCCGGTGCCCCGGCGTACGGGTTGTTGCCGTTCATCGAAGACACGTCTCGTACGCGGAGCCGGTTCAAAAAGGCGTCGGCGGGGGCGATCCGCTCGGCGGGGCGGCCGAGCCCGCTCCGGTCACAGGATCGGCTCCGACTCGCCGTACGCCGCGATCACGACCGCGGTGGTGTACCGCCCCGGCGCCGAGGCCGCCGTCTCCACGCGTACCTCCCGGTCCGGGAGCGCCCAGTCGCGCAGCTCTCCGCCAGCGTCGAGCCCGGCCTCGATGCGCTCGCGGACGTCGTCCGGGTCCTCGCCGGTCACCTCGTAGAAGAGACCGGGGCCGGGGCCGGTCGCCCAGCCGAGCCCGGCGGCGACGCCGGGACGCCGGCGCGGGGCGCGCTTCGAGCCCGCGTCCTCCGCGCCGGCGCGGCCCCCCTCGCGGAAGTCCACCTCGTCGTCCGGGCCGACGGTGCGGCGCGCCTCGACCGCGGTGAGGCGGTTGCCCGCGGGACCGAGGTCCGGGGCCTCCGCGACCGCCTCGACGGTCGCCTCAGCCGGGACCACGGAGGAGACCGCCACGAGGTTGTAGTTGTGGAGGTTCGCGTCCGCGAGCGCGGCGTCGTAGGAGGCCATCGCCGTGTCGGCGACGCCGACGCCGCCGGCGACGTGGATGGTGTTCATCGAGGTGAGGTCGGCGGTCCGCGTGCTAAGGGGTTACGGAGCGGCTGTACTCGGGCGGCCGGCCGACGCGGATTATTTCAACAACTGCGGTGGCGCGCGCCTGCGAGCGGCCGCCGAGGGCGGCCGCGAGGAGCGCCGCGCGAGGGAGCCCGTGGCCGCCATCGGCGGCCACGGCGAGGCTGGGGAGGCGTGAGGTTGCGGTTGCTGTGCGGTGGGACTCAAAGGGGTAGCCGCGAGGGCGAAGCACGCCACAGCAAGCACCGCAGCGAGCGGTAGCGAGCGAGGAGCGCAGCAAGGCGCGCGAGCCGTCGCGGCTGGGGCTTTGGGGGTGTTCTCTGTCACAGCGACTTCAACAGAGTATGGCCGAGCGGCTGGCGCTTTGGAGGTGTTCACCGGTGACCCATCAGCAACCATTTATAAACAAGCGGTTGGGGGTGTCGCGATCTTCCCCGCCGATCGACCGCCAGAAACGACGTAAAACCCGAAACCGACCGTTGACCAGTACGTCTAATACTGGTAGTTGATGACCTGTTCTTCCTTCTCCGCGTCCTGCAGCTTCTCGCGGGCCGCCTCGAAGTCGGCCTGCGTGACCTCGGTCCGGCCGTCGCGGATCGCGAACATCCCGGCCTCGGTCGCCAGCGAGGCGATGTCGGCGCCGCTGTACCCCTCCAGGTCCGCGGCGACCTCGGAGACGTCCGTCCCCTCGGCGACGTTCATGTCCTGCGTGTGGATCTCCAGGATGCGGGCGCGGCCCTCGGCGTCGGGCTCGGGCACCTCGATGAGGCGGTCGAAGCGGCCGGGACGCAGGATCGCCTCGTCGAGCATGTCGAAGCGGTTCGTCGCGGCCATGATCCGCACCTCGCCGCGGTCGTCGAAGCCGTCCATCTCGGAGAGCAGCTGCATCATCGTGCGCTGGACCTCGGCGTCGCCCGACGTCTTCGAGTCCGTGCGCTTGGCGGCGACGGCGTCGATCTCGTCGATGAAGATGACGGCGGGCTCGCGCTCGGCGGCCAGCTCGAAGAGGTCGCGGACGAGCCGCGCGCCCTCGCCGATGAACTTCCGGACGAGCTCGGATCCGGCCATCTTGATGAAGGTCGCGTCGGACTCGTTGGCGACCGCCTTCGCGAGCATCGTCTTGCCGGTGCCCGGCGGGCCGTGGAGGAGGACGCCGCTCGGGGGTTCGACGCCCACCGTCTCGAACTGCTCGGGGTTCTCTAAGGGGTCCTCGACGGCCTCGCGGACCTCCCGGATCTGGTCGTCGATGCCGCCGATGTCGGCGTACTCCACGTCCGGGGACTCGGTGACCTCCATCGCCTGCGCCCGGGAGTCGGTCTCGTCGTCGAGCACCTGCTGGACCGCGAACGAGTCGTTGATCGCGACGCGGTCGCCGGGGCGGAGGTTCTCGTCGAGCCGGGTGGACGCCTGCGTCAGCACCTCCTGGTTGTTGCCGTGCTGCTTGATGACGACGCCGTCGTCCGTGATTTCCTCGACCGACGCGATGTACAGCGACGAGGTCTTCAGCACCTCGTTCTCGCGTTTCAGCTCGTCGACGTCGGTCTTCAGCTCGCCGCGGCGGCCCTGCGCGTCGTCGAGCCGCTGCTCCAGTTCCTCGTTCACCTGGAGGATCCGCCGGTAGTGCTGGCGGATCGCTTCGAGCCGCTCCGTCTCGCTCATCTCCGGATCGAGTTCCAGACGGGGGCGGTCGGGCAGTGAGGGGCTGTGAGACATTCGTTACTCCACGATACGAAGCGCGCGTAAATGTGCCTTTGG
Source organism: Halorubrum rutilum (assembly GCF_042665015.1). Lineage (GTDB taxonomy): Archaea > Halobacteriota > Halobacteria > Halobacteriales > Haloferacaceae > Halorubrum > Halorubrum rutilum. The sequence continues at coordinate 502,998 of NZ_JBHTBL010000001.1, forward strand.
GTCACGGCCGTTCGCCGGTTCGACCGCGGAACTGAAACCCCGCCCCGGCCGCGAGCGGAGCGTCCCTCCGCGCCCGCGGCCGGACCGGAGCGGCTATCAGCGCTGAGAACCGCGGGTCAACGTTTTAACAGGCCGCGTTCGTAGCCCGTGACATGAGCGCACGAACAGCGGTCGATCGCGTCGGTCCAACGTTCCCGGCGGGCGATTCGCGGGCCGAGGTCGCCCGACCATGAGCGACGAGACGCCGGCGACGGTGCTCGCGGTCGACGACGAGCCCGACCTCGCCGAGTTGTACCGGGTATACCTCGACTCGGCGTACGACGTCCGGATCGCGACTGGGGGGGAGGCCGCGCTGGAGCGGATGGACGAGTCGGTCGACGTCGTCCTCCTCGACCGGCGGATGCCGGACCTGTCCGGCCACGAGGTGCTCTCGGCGATGCGCGAGGCCGGCTACGACGCCCGCGTCGCGATGCTGACCGCGGTCGAGCCCGACGTCGACATCGTCGACATGCCGTTCGACGACTACAAGACGAAGCCGGTGACGAAGGAGGACCTCCTCACGCTCGTGGAGGTGCTCCTGCACCGCGCGGAGTTCGACGCGCACAGCCAGGAGTTCTTCGCGCTGGCGTCGAAGAAGGCCGCCCTGGAGGCCGCCGGCACGACGGGCACCGAGGAGTACGAGGAGCTCATCGAGCGCATGGAGTCGGTCCGCGACCGCGTCGACGACACGCTCGACAACCTCTCCGCGCGGGACGCCTTCGTCGAGGTCCCTGGCGGCGTCCCGTAGGTCGACCCCGTTTCGCTCCGATCGCTCGGTCGTCGACGCCCCGCCGCGATTACTCGATCGTTAACTCCCCGCCGGAGCCGCCGCTCTCGCCGCCCTCGTCCCACTCCAGCTCGAACTCGACGCTCAGCTCGCCGGGACCGTCGGCGGGGCCCTCGCGCTCCACCTTCACCTCGAAGGTCGGCCGGGTCGGGATCTCCATCGTCACCGACTCCTCGCCGCGCGCGAACGTGACGTCGCTCCCGGACTCCAGCGATTCGACGACCGTTCGGAGGTACGCGGCGATCTCCTCGCGGCTCCGACGGCTCTCCGACTCGAAGAGGACTTCTTCAGGCATGGCGTGACGTACGTCACACCGCCGTATAAAGCCGCACGCCGAAGCGAGACGACCCGCGAGTCCAGATCGGCGGCCGATCCCTCCGAACCCGTCCTCGAAGACGAACGTCCCAGTCGCACCTTTTTGCCGGGCGAGCGGAGCGAGGCCGGCGAAAATCTGCAGCAAAAAAACCGCGTCTCCGAGGACGGTCGTCGACTCCGCTTGCGGCCGATCCCTCAGAACCCGTCCTCAAAGACGAACGTCCCGTCGCGCTGGACGACCTCGCCGTCGACCTCGATGACGGAGTCCTCGCTCATGTCGACGATCATGTCGACGTGCTCGGCCGACTCGTTGATCTCGTTCCCCTCGCCGACCGTCTCCGGATACGCGGAGCCGACCGCCATGTGGACCGTGTCGCCCATCTTCTCGTCGAACAACATGTTGTATGTGAACCGGTCGATCTGGCGGTTCATCCCGATGCCGAGCTCGCCGAGCCGGCGGGAGCCCTCGTCGGTGTCGAGGATTCCCGTCAGCAGCTCCTCGTTGCGCTCGGCGGAGTGCGAGACGACCTTTCCATCTTTGAACCGGAGCCGGATCCCGTCGATCTCCCGGCCGTAGCGGTACAGCGGGAGGTCGAAGTGGACCTCGCCGTCAACCCCGTCGCGGACGGGCGCCGTGAACACCTCGCCGCCCGGGAGGTTCGCCTCGCCGTCGTCGTTGAGCGTCTGGTTCCCCGACACGTCGAGCGTGACGTCCGTCCCCTCGCCCGAGCGGATCCGGACCTCGTCGGCGTCGTCCAGGATCGCGACCATCTCCGCCTGGAACGCGCGCTGCTCGTCCCAGTCGAGCGAGACGGCGTCCCAGACGAAGTCCTCGTACGCCTCGGTGCTCATCCCGGCGAGCTGCGCGTGGCTCGCTGTCGGGTACTGCGTGAGACACCACGTCTTCGAGAGGCGCGTCCGCTTGACGTCCTCCATCGCGCGGTTGTAGGCGGCGTTCGTCTCGGGGTCGACGTCGGCGTCCTCGGTCGCGTTCGCCCCGCCGCGCGCGATGACGAACACGTCGGCCTCCCGATACAGCGCGAGCCGGTGCTCCGGCTCGGTGAACTCGTCCGAGTTGCGCTTGAACGCGCGCTGGGCGCGCTTCGAGTAGTTGAGGTACACCGGGTTGGCGCCGCGGTCCCCGCAGATCTCGTGGAGGGCGACCGCGAGGTCCTCGGCCTCGGCGGGCAGCTGGATGACGACGTCGTCGCCGGACTCGATGCCGGTCGAGTGGTCGGCGATGATCTCGGCGTGCTCGCGGATGCGTGCGTCCATACGGTCCCTTCTCGCGCCGGGGGATTACCGTTACCGCTTCCGCGTCAGGAATCCGTCGCGATCGCGGCCGCCGGGACCGGTCGCGGTCGTCGGGATCGGTCGTGGCCTCGATCGTCGGAATCGGCCGTCCGAACCGGTCACTCTAGGTAGCCGAGGGCGCGGAGCTGCGCCTCGTCGTACCGCTCGGCGTCTCGCGCCTCGCCCGCGGGACCGCCGCGCGCGGCGAGGACGGCCGACAGGGACTCGGGGTCCGGTCGGGGCGCCGCGTCCGGGGGGCGGCGCTCGCGAACCCGCTCCGCCGCCGGGTCGTCGCTCGGGGCGACCGTCCGCAGCGCGTCGATCCCGTCGGCGGTCCGCCGCCCGAACAGCTTCTCGCCGTCGTCCCGGCGGACCCCGTGGACGAGGTCCGTCGCGCCGAGGGTCCTGGCGACCGTGAAGGCGTGCTCGCGGGCGAACGACGGGGGCGAGGGCGCGGTCGCCGGCCCGGGACCGTCGGCCGCCGCCGCCGTCGCCGCCGTCGCCGGGACCGCCAGCATCCGCGGGAGGTCGATCAGCGAGACCTGGTCCGCGACGACCGACGCCGGCCAGTCCGGGCGGGCGACCACCAGCGGGACGCGGACGAGCGACTCCCAGGAGGCCGCGGGGACGTGACCGATCAGCCCGCGGTCGGGCTCGAAGTTCTCGCCGTGGTCGGCCGTCAGCGCGAGCACGTCCCGGTCGGGGTCGTAGTGACCCCGGTCGCGGAGCCGCGCGACGAACCGCTCGACCGCCGCCCCGAGCGCGTCGCAACTCCGGTCGTACAGCGCCCGGATCGGACCGAGGTCGGCCGGGTCGACGGCGTCGACGCCGCGGACGGCGAGGCTCCGACTCCGCGCCGAGGTCCGGTAGTCGCCGGGCTCGGGGGGCGCGTCGGTCGGCGGCCAGTACGGGGTGTGGGTGTCCATGTAGTGGATCCAGCAGAAGACCGGGCCGTCCGCGGCGGCGAGCCGCTCCTCGGCGCGGTCGTGCAGCGTCGTCGCCGACCGGTAGTAGGGTCCGAGGAGGCCGAGTCGCCGCGCGAGCGGCCACACCGCGTCGAAGTAGCCGCGCTCGACGACCCGCGTCAGCGACCGCGGGAGCGCCTCGTCGAACCGCGCCGTCAGTCCGCCCTCGGTCGCTTCGTCCTCCCCTCCTGTTTCATCGAGCGCCGGCCGGATCAGGGGGTTGTCCGTCAGCAGCACCGTCTCGTAGCCCGCCTCGCGGAACCGCGCGAGGAGCGACGGGGCGTCGTCGCCGGCGTCGCCCGAGCCGCCGGCCGCCTCGCCCTCGGAGTCGGTGCCGTCGACGAATCGCCCGGTCGCGAGTGCCGGAACGGAACTGGCCGTGAACGGGGCGGGCGCGACGGCGGTAGCGAACCGCGTCCCGTCCAGTTCGTCCGCGAGGCGCTCGGCCGCGCCGGCGAAGGCGTCGGCGCGCAGCGAGTCCGCGGACAGCAGGAAGACGTTCGGCGCGCGCTCCATGGCGAAGCCGAGGGGGCGAGCGTGTTAAGCGCGTCGGGGGCGTCCCGTCTCCGGCTCGGAATCGCCGTTCGGAACGGGGGAGAAACGCGACGAGGAGAGGGGCGTCAGGAGCGCAGCCACGCCAGCAGGCGGGCGGCCGGGCTGGTCGCCGCGTCGAGGTCCTCGGGTCGCGGAGTGTCTTTCAGTCGCTCGGGGCCGTGTTCGATATTCGACTTGCTAACTCCCATTACGGTATTCGATTGTGGTCGCACGTAGAAAAAGAACTCGAAATGTAAATTTATGCTCTCAAAAAGTCCATTATGTACTATTGTAATCATCACTATCGTTCGGGATCGGCGGCGCGGTCCGTCTCTCGCACGGTCGTCGGAACGGGGCCTCTTGAGGAGATATATAACCGGTCCGGCGTACCGTCACGTATGCAGACGCACATCGTGCCGGTCGGCTTCGACTACGACCGCATGATCGCCCCGCTCATCCGGGACCAGTTCGACGTCGACCGGGTGATCCTCCTGGAGGGGACGGTCGGCAGCGAGGCCAACGTCGAGTACTCGCGGAACATCGCCCGGAAGCTCGAACAGGACTTTCGGAACCTGCTCGGCGCCGAGACCGTCCGTGAGCGCCTGACCGACGTGTACGACTACGACGCCGCCTTCGAGCGCGCCTACGACCTGATCAACGCGGAGCTGGACCGAGACGGCGTCGAGGGCGACTCTGACGACGCGGACGACCGCGAGGTGTGGGTGAACCTCTGTTCGATGCCCCGACCGGTCTCGTTCGCGTTCGCGACCGCGGCCCACTCGATCATGGTCGAGCGGCAGGCCGACCGCGACCGCATCCACACCTACTACACCGCCCCGGAGAAGTACCTGGAGACCGAGCTCGCGGAGGAGCTCCGCGCGAACCGCGACCTCCTGCGCGAGCTGGTCGAGCGCGACGCGGTCGACGGCGAGGCGGTGGACGAGGACCGCGTCGCCGACCGGCTCGACACGACGACGTCGCTGTTAGCGGAGTTCGACGAGCGCGGCACCACCATCGGCGCGAAGCGCATCGGCGACAGCCACGTGATCGAGCTGCCCGTCGCCTCCTTCCAGAACGTCAAGCCGTTCGAGGAGCTCGTGCTCTTCACGCTGGGCGAGCACGGCGAGTTCGCCTCCGTCTCCGAGCTCGCGGAGACGCTCGCGGACGACCTCAACGAGGAGTACACCGACTCGTTCCGCTCGAAGGTGATCTACAACGTCGACCGGCTCGGCCCCGGCGGGAAGGGGTACATCGAGCAGGAGGCGCACGGGAAGTCCTACCGGACGACACTCTCGCGGATCGGCCGGCTCTGGGTCCGCGCGCACGCCGACGAGGATCGGGAACTGGCGCGATAAGTCGGGGTTACCGCGAACGTGCTTCGAATCGTGGCCGTTCATTTATGAATCGCTGCTGACGCGGTGACTGACCTCGAAGCCCCAGCCGCTCGGTGATACGTGTTTAGCTACTTCACCGCGAACACCTCCAAAGCCCCAGCCGCGACGACTCGCGCGGCTCGGTGCGCTCCGCGCTCGTTCGCTTCGCTCACTCGCTGCGATGCTTCCGTCGCCGTGCTTCGTCCTCGCGACTGCCCCTTTGAGTCCCGCCCGCACCGCACGGCGACCGCACCTCACGCCTCCCCAGCCTCGCCGCGGCCGCCATCGGCGGCCGCGGGCTCCCTCGCGCGTGCGGTTCGCGGCCTGCCGGCCGCTCACCGGCACGCGCCACCGCGTTCGTTTAAATACGAAGTCGAGTGAATCTCTCTAATTTATATCCCATGTCGCCGGCGGCGGTTCGGGCCTCCATTTCGCTCGTATCTCGCGCGTGCGGCCCGTATCACGGTTCTGAGAGGGGATGCCGTGACCGTCCCGCTTTTGGTCGTGGGGCGGGGACGGTTACCACATGACTTCGGCGCGGGACTCCGACGCGGCCGCCGGCGACGCGGCCGCGCTCGACGACGACTTCGGCTTCGACGACCCCGCCACCGACCAGTCGTTCGAGAACGCGCTGGCGAAGGCCCGCGACGGGACCCGGCTCACGGTCGACGACGCCACCGAGCTCCTCGCGACCGGCACGGACCGGGCGGGGATCGACCCGGTCCGGAAGGAGGCCGTCTTGGAGGCCGCGGACCGGCGGCGCCGCGAGGCGGTCGGCGACGAGGTGACGTTCGTCGCCAACCTCAACAACAACGTCACGACCGCCTGCAACACGGGCTGTCTGTTCTGCAACTTCAAGGACTCGGCGCACGCGTTCGAGGCCGACAGCGACGCGGACCACGCCGGGTTCACGAAGCCCCCGGCGGAGTCCCGCCGGATCGTCGAGGACGCCCTCGACATGGGGATCTACGAGGTGTGCTCGGTGTCGGGGCTCCACCCCGCGCTGGCGCTGAACGAGGCGCACCACGAGGTCCTCTCGGCGTACGACGACCCGGCGAGCGCGGTGAACTACAAGCCGCCCGAGCGGTACGACACCGACCCGGGCACCTACGTCGAGCAGATCGAGGCGATGTCCGTCGGCGGGGTCCACCTGCACTCGATGACGCCGGAGGAGGCGTACCACGCCGCCCGCGGCACCGACTGGGAGTACGAGGCGGTGTACCGCGAGCTCGCTTCGGCCGGGCTCGACTCGGCGCCCGGCACCGCCGCGGAGATCCTCGTCGACGAGGTCCGCGACGTGATCTGCCCGGGCAAGATCCGCACGGACGACTGGGTGGCGGCGATGGAGGGCGCGGTCGCGGCCGGGCTCGACGTCACCTCGACGATGATGTACGGCCACGTCGAGACCGTCGAACACCGCGCGGAACACCTGAAAGTGATCCGGGACCTCCAGGACCGCACCGGGGGGATCACGGAGTTCGTCCCCCTCTCGTTCATTCATCAGAACACCCCCCTCTACCGCCACGGCGTCGTCGACTCCGGCCCCTCGCGCGACGAGGACGAGCTCGTGGTGGCGGTCGCCCGCCTCTTCCTCGACAACGTCGACCACGTGCAGGCCTCGTGGGTGAAGTCGGGCGACGCCCACGGCCTGAAGCTGCTCAACTGCGGCGCCGACGACTTCATGGGCACCATCCTCTCGGAGGAGATCACGAAGCGGGCCGGCGGCGAGTACGGCGAGTACCGGTCGTTCGACGACTACGTCGAGATGATCGCGGCGATCGGTCGCACCCCGGTCGAGCGCTCCACCGACTACCGCACCCGCCGCCGGATCGACCCCGACGAGGGCCCCCACGGGCCGCGGCTCGGTCCCCGGGCCGACGGCTCCCCCATGCTGCCGGACCGGTCGCCCGACACCCCGGGCCCCGAGGGCGAGTCGGCCGGCGCGGACGACTGAGGATCGGCGACGAGAGCGAGTCGGCCGGGGCGGGTGACGAGGGACCGACGTCGACGCACGCCGCTTTCCCTTTCGCCGCCTCCCAGGGACCGGGAACGGCCGCAATACTCTTTATATTGGTATGCATTAACACGGGTAGCATGCCAGCGTCAGACGCGCCGACCGCCGGCTCGGGGAGGGACGCGCCGCCCGAGGAGGACGGCGCCGACCCCGACCGCTCCGGACTCGCGCTCACCCGCTCCGACGAGCGGGTGCTCGCGTACCTCGACGACGTCGGGACCGACTACCCCGCGTTCGTCGCGAGCAACACGGGGCTGTACGTCGAACACGTCGAGTCGCGGCTGGACGCGCTCGACGGGGCGGGGCTCGTCGAGCGGGTGACCGGCGAGGCGGTCTTCCGCGTCACCGACGCCGGCCGCGACGCGCTCCGCGACGACTGCGACCGGTGGTCGGACTGAGCGCGTTCCGGTGAGGCGACCGCGGCCGCCCTATCGTCCGAGGTCCGCGTGCGCCGAGGAGAGGTGTCTGGAGCCGAGCGCCGCGAGCAGCGAGAGCTCGCCCGCGAGCGCGCCGACCGCGATCGCTTCCGCGAGCGCGTCCCCGTTGCTCCCGGCGGGGTCGCCGCCCCCGCGGACGCCGAGCACGTCGAGCCCGGCGGCCTGCGTCGGGAGCGTCGTCCCCCCGCCGACGGTCCCGACTTCGAGGCTCGCCAGCGACACGGAGCAGTAGAGGTCGCCCTCCGGCGTCGCCTCCGCGGTCGTGATCGCGTTCGCGCCCTCGACGACCTGCGCCTCGTCCTGTCCGGTGGCGAGGAACATCGCCGCGACCGCGTTGGCGACGTGGGCGTTGAAGCCGAGCCCGCCGGCCTTCGCGGAGCCGACGAGGTTCTTCCGGGTGTTGATCTCGGCGATCGCCTCCGGGGTCGTGTGGAGCCGGTCCTCGACGACCTCGCGGGGGACCTCGACGTCGGCGCTCACGGAGCGGCCGCGGCCCTCGACCGCGTTGATCGCGGCGGGCTTCTTGTCGGCACAGAGGTTCCCGGAGAGCGCGACGAGCGAGGCGTCCGTCTCGGCCTCGATCGCGTCGCAGGCCTCCCGCGTCGCGATGGTGGCCATGTTCATCCCCATCGCGTCCTTCGTGTCGTAGCGGAACCGGAGGAAGACGTTGTTGCCGACGACGTACGGCGTCACGTCGAGCAGCTCGCCGTGGCTCGTCGTCGACTCGGCGGCCTCGCGCAGCGTCCCCTCGTTGTCGCGGACCCACGCGACGAGCGCCTCCGCCTCGGCCACGTCGGCGACGCGGAACACCGGCGCGCGGGTCATCCCGCTCTTCGTCACCCGGGCGGTCGCCCCGCCGGCGTCGTTGACGACCGAGCAGCCGCGGTTGATCGAGGCGACCAGCGCGCCCTCCGTGGTCGCCAGCGGGAGGTAGCGCTCGCCGGCGAACGCGCCGCCGTCGACCGAGACGGGGCCGGCGACGCCGAGCGGCACCTGCACGGCGCCGATCATGTTCTCGACGTTCGACCCGTGGGCGTCGGCGGCGTCGAAGGCGTAGTCGCCCAAGACGTCGACGTCGGCGTCCGCGGTCTCCGCGACGAGGCGGCGGCGGGCCGCCGCGGCCGTGTCGGCGTCGGCGTGCTCTTCGAGCTCGTGGAAGCGGACCTCGCCGTCGCGGACGCGCTCCGCGAGCGACGCGGGGGTGGGATCGGTCATGCCCGCGTCTCCTCGCGGCGCGTGCTAATGGTTGTCGATTCGGCGGGGGAGACGGGGCTCCCGGCCGCGGCCGCTTCGGCGTCCGACGGCCCCAGCTTCAGCGCCCGACGATCCCGGAGAGCCGCTCGCGCAGCGACTCGCCGCCGAGCTTCAGGTAGTAGGCGTCGCCGCCGTCCTCGTAGTAGCCGTCGATCCGGCGGACGACCTCGAAGCCGAGGTGCTCGTAGAAGCCGAGCGCCGACTCGTTCGTCGTCCGGGCGTGACAGGTGACCGACCGATGCTCCTCGGCGACGTCGGCGACGAGCCGCTCCGCGTGGCCGCGCCCCCGGTGGTCGGGGTGGACGGCGAGGAAGAGGATGTAGCCGTCGCGGCGGACCGAGGCGAACGCGACGAGCGCGTCGTTCTCGACGAGGAGGTGCGTCGTGGAGCGGCGGTAGGCGTCGGTGAAGAAGCCGCGGCGCTGCCGGAGGACCCCTTCCTCGGCTCGGATCCGCTCTTTGAGGTCCCACGCCGCCGCGGCGTGGTCGGACGCTCCGGGCGGGTCCGTCCGCTTCTTCACGTTGACGCTCACTGCAAGGATGTAATACGCCAGCGGATTATAACTCCACCGCCACCGGGAACGTGGGAAACACCGGAACGTCGTGGAGTCGCGGTTGAGCGACTACTGAAAGGCGCGAACTCTCGGGTTCCTCGGAAGCCGAACGACTCGCGTTCGACGCAAACCGTCCGGATCGAGGGAGCCCCCTCAGTCGGCGAGCCTTCGTGAGGGTGGGCGACCCGGGAACGGTAGGTGGGTCCCGATGACCCGGTCGACGCCGAGATCAGTCACGAGAATCCCGGTGATCCGGTCGACCGGATCGCCGATACGTCGCCGGTAAACGACTACCTGCTTACGGTACGGGCCGACCGGTCCCAAGCCGGACAGCCAGATACGGGGCTTCAGTCGCTCCCGCATCTCGACGACGAGCGATCGGAACCACTCGAACACCAAGTGAACGCCGCCCGTCGAGCGTTGTTCGAGATCGGCGCGTTGCATCGGCCGACCTGCGGGCGGTGCGAGCCGATATGCGACGCGGGGGATCCGGTCGCGGGCGTCCGGAGGGGTCGCGTCGGATGCGGTCGGAACCCCTATGGCGTGTTCCCGGACGTCCCCCGAAGTCCTGTGAGGCGACGAGGTCGAACGGTGTCTCGGCCGGCTCGTCGTCGGGCGACGGGGAGCCCACCGCGAACGCGGAGCACAGGCGGTAGCGGGCCGCAGTACGGAGCTGTTTCCGCCACTCGGTTCGCCGGGGATCCGCCCTGCGGTGATCTCGGGACCGGTTCGCTCTCCGCCGGGTATGGTGTCACTCCTCGACGGGGAACACCTCGTGGAGTGTGTGGTGTGAGTCCCCGAGGTCGTCGAGGAGCGACTCGCCGGCGTCGGCGAGCCGGGCCACCGATCGCTCGGCGTCCCGGACGGCCACGAGGCGGCCGCGGGCGTACCCGTACTCCGGGTCGTCCGCGTCGAGGGCCGCGACCTCCTCCTCTAGGTCGACGAGCGCGGCGTCGAGGTGGCGCCGAAGCTCCGCGAGGGAGTCGGCGGCCGCGAGGGCGGCGATCGGCGTGTCGCCGTCGAGGGCGTCGCCGAGCTCCCCCTCCGCGTGGCGGCGGACGGCGTCGTCCGTGGTTCCGAGGCAGTTCATCAGACCGAGTCGTAGGGCTTCGATTTCGTCACAGCTCATCGTGGAAGTGGTCGTTATGGGCGTGGTCGCGCGGTCTCACAGCGTCTGGTGAACGAGGTCGCTGACGATTCGGTCCCGCTCGACGGCGGAGACGATCCGGTCGGCGTCCGCGTCGTCGCAGGCCCCGTACCAGACCCCGTCGGGGTACTGCGCGACGATCGGCCCGTCGCCGCACTGGTCGAAGCACGACGACCGCGTCACGTGGACGTCGGCGTCGGCGTCCCGGGCCGCCTGTCGGAGGTTCTCCAGGACCGCGGGGGAGCCGCCCGCCGCGCAGGTCTGGTTCGTGCAGACGGCGAGGTGGGTCTCCGGCGCGTCGTGGGCGTGGGGCTCGTCGGCGACGTCGTCGCGGTCCTCGTGCGCCTGCTGGTGGGTCAGCGCGCGGAGCATCGCGCGCGCGCCGCCCTCGTCCTCCTCGTACCCGTCGAGTTCGACCTTGTACTTGCAGGTGTCACACGACATGTCGACCGAGTCGGTGCGCGCCTCCTGCCACCGGTCGGCGAGGACGTCCAGCAGCCGCGTGTCCGTCCCGAGCGGGTCGCCGGCCGCGGCGTCGACGTACGGGTACTCCGCGTCGAAGTCGGCGGCGCCGTCGCGGATCCGCCCGGTCAACACGCCGTCGCCGAGCATGTACGGCAGCACGACGACCGCGTCCGGTCGGGTCTTCGCGACGTCGTGGAGCACCTCGTCGAGGAGGGGTTCGGTGACGCCGATGAAGCCCGCCGCCACCCGGTCGAACTCGCGGCCCTCGTACAGCAGCCTCGCGAGCTTGTGCACGTCGGCGTTCGAGTCCGGGTCCGAGGAGCCGCGGGCGCAGACCACGACGGCGACGTCGTCGGCCGCGCGGTCGACGCCCAGCTCCGCCTCCACGGCCCGCGCCCGGTCGTCGAGCAGGTCGAGTATCGCCGGGTGGATCCCGAGGTGGGCGCCCGCGTGGAACCTGACGTTCGGGTGGTCGCTTCGCGCCCGCTTCACGGCGAGCGGGAGGTCGTTCTTGACGTGGCTGGCCGCGAACAGCGACAGCGGGACCATCGTGATCCGGCCGGAGCAGTGCGCGAGCGTCTCGATCGCCTCGGGGATCGACGGCTCCGCGAGCTCGAGGAACGCGGCGTCGGTCGAGACGCCGATCCGGTCTTCGAGCCCGGCCGCGAGCTCGCGCACCGCCTCGTTCGACTTGTCCCGGCGCGAGCCGTGGCCGACGAGCAGCGCGGTCTCGTCGTCGCCGATCCCGACGGCGTCGGCCGCGCGGCTCACGGCTCATCCCCCTCCGCGTCGGTCGGGTCGGTCCCCTCTGCGTCGGTCGCTTCGATGAGGCTTCCGACGTCGAGGCCCGCGGCCCGCTCGACGCTGCGGAGGGTCTTGCGGCGGCGGCTCGTCGCGAACAGCCCGCTGTCGGCGGCGCCCTCGTACACCCACTCGGCGAACGCGGCCGTGTCGCCGTCGGCGACGCCGAACCAGTGCCCGCCCGACGACGACGGCTGCGGCTCCGCCGATCCGAACCCCGCCGCGTCGAGGAGCGTCCGGACCCGCGACAGCAGCCGGGCGTCGTCGTGGACGAACGAGATCCCGACCGCGGCGCTCGACTCGCGGAAGCAGACGACGCCGCACGACTCCAGCAGCCCGCGGAGCAGCTCCCGGCGGTGGTCGCGGAGCGCGTCGAACCGGTAGCCGCCCGGATCGGAGCCGACCGGCAGGCCGAGCGCCGCCGCGGCGTTCGCGGCCAGCGTCGGGTCGACGACCTGCACGGTGTACTCGTCGGTCCGCCGGGTGACCGCCGTGTCGTGCGCGAAGTCGCGCTCGGCGATCCGGTGGTCGACGGTGCCGCCGCCGGCGATGGCCGACAGGCGACGGGCGGCGTCCTCGTCAGTGACCTCGATCTCGACGCTCCGCTCTGTCACCCGACCGCCGCCGGCGACGTGCCCCCAGAAGTAGGCCGTCTCCGGGTGGCGGGCGAGCATGTCGTCCGGCGTCGGCTCGACGGCGCTCACGCGTCACCTCCCCGTCGGTCGGCGGCGTCCCGCTCCTCGACGGCGATCGCGTCGAGCGGGCACGCCGCCGCGGCCGTCCGGGCCTCGTCGACGCGCCCGTCCGAGAACGTCGCCGCGACCTCGTCGGCGGTCCGCTCGACCGGGCCCGCCGCGTCGGCGGGGTCGAACCCGACGAGCCCCCCGTCGGCCTCGACGAACCGGTCGTCGCGGACGAGGCAGGCGAAGACCCCGTCGCAGGCGTCCAGGTCGACGGCGACGCGGTACGTCGTCTCGGTGTCGATCGGCTCGGCGTCGACCGGCTCGGCTCCCTCGCGCTCGCCGTCGACCGCCTCGGCCCCCTCGCGCTCGGCGTCGGCGGGCTCAGTAGTCATACTTGCTCTCGTAGCCGCGCGGGGTGATCATCCGGCCGTCCCAGACGTACGTCTCCTCGTTGCCGACGAGCAGCGTCGTCGTCATGTCGATCAGGTCGGTCTCGCCGAGCGACTCCAGCTCGCCGAGCTCGACGATCTCGACGCGCTCGTCGTCGCGCCCGGCGCCGTGGACGACGCCGACGGGCGTGTCAGCGGGGCGGTGTTCGAGGAGGATCTCGCAGGCCGTCTCGAAGTTCTCGCGGCGCTTCCGGCTCCACGGGTTGTAGATCGCGATCGTGAACCCCTCGGCCGCGACCGCGTTGAGCCGCGACTCGATCTCGTCCATCGGCGTGAGGTGGTCCGACAGCGAGATCGACACCGAGTCGTTGACGAGCGGCGCGCCGACGCGGGCCGCGCAGGACTGCGCGGCCGGGACGCCGGGGACGACCTCGAAGTCGACCGCCGACGCCGTCGCGCCCTTCGACTCGACGATCTCCAGCGCGAGCCCGCCGAGCGCGTAGACGTTCGGGTCGCCGGAGCCGACGATGGCGACGTCGTTGCCCGCGAGCGCGCGGTCGACCGCCTCCTCGGTCCGCGAGACCTCGCCGCACATCGGCGTGTCGTACAGCTCGTCGGCCGCCTCGGTGATCTCGTCCGGGATCAGCTCCATGTACGTCGTGTAGCCGACGATGTGGTCCGCCTCCAGCAGCCTCGCCCGGGCGCGCCCCGTCATCCCCTCGGGCTGGCCGGGACCGAGCCCGACGGCGACCAGCCGCCCGGGGTCGGCGTCGAAGTCGTCGGCCGTCGACCCGACCGTCTCCTCGGTCGCCGCCGACTTCGAGGCGCCGCACGAGGAGCCGGAGCCGGCCGCGTCGCCGGACCCGCTCGCGCCGCAGGCCGACGACGACCCGCCCGTCGCCTCCGTCGTCGCGCCGCCGTCCGTCGCCGCGTCGGCGTCGGTCGCCGCGCCGCCGTCCGCGGCCGCGTCGGCGTCGGCGTCGGCACCGCTACCGCCGCAGTTCGCGCTCGATTCGTCCGTCGTGCCGCAGGTGGTGTCGCTCATTGTCAGAAGTCGTCGACGTCTCGCCCGCCACGCGGGGTGACGAGGAACCGGTCGTAGTCGTTCTCCCAGACCTCGGTCTCGTGGGTGCCGACGATCAGGGACGTGCCCATGCCGCCGACCTCGTCGTCGTGGGCGGTCGCCTCGCCCAGCGTCGTCAGCGTGTACGTCTCGTCGTCGAGGTTGCGCCCGGCCTCGCCGCGGCCGGCGTCGTTGACGATCGCCACCGGGGCGTCGTCGGTGCGGTGCTCGCGGAGGACCTCGATCGCGCGCTCGTAGTCGCGCCAGCAGTTGTAGAGGACGATCGAGAAGTCCGCGACCGCCGCGGCGCGGAGCTTCTCCGCGATCTCCTCCCAGCCGCGCCACTTGTCGGACAGCGAGATCGTACAGAAGTCGTTCGAGAGCGGCGCGCCGACCATCGCGGCGCCGCCGAGCGCGGCCGTCACGCCGGGCACGATCTCGATCGGGACGTCGTCGGCGCCGTCCTCGTCGGCCATCAGGTAGACGAGGTCGGACTTGCCGTAGACGTTGGGGTCGCCGCCGGAGACGTGCGCCACGTCCTGTCCGGCGCGGACGCGCGCGAACGCCTCGCGGGCGAGCTCGATCTGCTGGCCCATCGACGAGCGCACGATCTCGACGGTCTCGCCGTCGGGGTGGGTGCCGACGTTGCCGGGCGTCCAGTCGGCGTCGACGGTGCCGTCGGCCGCGCTCCCGGACGAATCCGCCGCAGCACCGCCGTCGGTCGCGGCGGCGTCCTCGGTCCGGGACTCGGGCGGGATCGTGCCGTCCCGACGCAGGAACTCTTGGTAGAGGTTCGACGCGATGACGCAGTCGGCGTGGCGGATCACGTCGCGGGCCCGCTGGGTCATCGCGTGCGGGAGCCCCGGACCGATGCCGACGACGTACAGCGTCCCCATCTCGTCGGGCGCGCCGTCCGCGCCGCCGGGCGCCGAGCCGTTCCCGGTCATCGGCGCCCTCCCGCGTCGGCGCGCCGGGTCATCGGCCCACCGCCACGGTCACTTCGCTCTCGTGGCTGGTCTTCTCCGCGATCAGCTCGTGGTCGGCGCCGCCGGCGACGGCGCTCGCCTCGGCGACCCCCGGCCAGCCGATCAGCGCCTTCGCCTTCGACGGCGTCGGCCCCTCGAACTCCAGCAGCGTCTCCTTGTCGAAGGCGACGACGCCGACGTCGCGCGTCGCGGCCGCGGCGAGGAGGCCCTCCTCCTCGGCCTTCCGCGTCGCGGTGGCGACGAACTCGACGTCGCCCCAGTCGCGGTCGACCTCGTCGAGCGCCCGGTCCCAGGCCTCCAGGAACCGCTCCTCGTCCGCGCCGGAGACGGAGCCCGTGCCGAGCACGACCCCGTCGTCGGCGTTGCGTTTGAGGACCGTCACGTCGTCGTCGACCAGCACCGCCCGCGGGCCGTCGAGCCGCGCGACCGGGCCCAGCTCGTCGTCGAGGACGGCGAGGTTCGTCGCGACCGTCGAGTCGCCGTTGACGACGTGGGCGGACAGCGCCTTCGCCCGCTTCTCGACGCCCTGCTTGTCCGCCGCCTCCGAGGCGGTGGTCATCGCCGGCACGGCGCCGAGCGTCGCGAGGTCGTCGGCCACCTGGTTGGCGCCGTGGTGGCCGCCGGTGATCGGGATCGCCCACGTGAGCTCCTCGTCGACGACGACGATCGCGGGGTCGTCCCACTTGTCGTCGAGCAGCGGCGCGGTCTTGCGCATGGCGATCCCGGAGGCCATCAGCCCGACGAAGCAGTCGTACTCGCCCCAGTGCTCGGCGAACACGTCGCCGTGGTACTCGATCACGTCGATCGACTCGTAGCGGTCGCCGATCCCCTCGACGATCTCGTCGGCGGTGTCGAGCTTCCGCTCGAAGCTGATTATCGCGATCTCCTCCGCCGTCTCGCCGTCCGAGTCGGCTGTAGAGCAGTGGCCGCCGCCGGAGCCGTCGGTCGCGTCGTTTGCGTCGTTTGCGTCGGTCCCGTCCGTCGCGTCGGTCGCGTCTGTACTCCCCGCGGTCGTGCCGTCGTCGCTGTCGGTGCTCATCAGTCGTCGGCCTCCGTGTTGGTCGGCGCCGCGGCGTCGCCCGCGTCCGCCCCGCCGGCGTCCGCCGCGTCGCTCGGTCCGTCGCTCGTCGCGTCCGCGCTCCCGCCGTTCGCGCTCTCACCGTTCGCCCAGTCGCCGTAGAGGTACGAGCGCTCGTAGCCGGCGCCCGTCGCGGCCTCGCCGATGAGGACCATCGCGGACGCGCGGTACCCCGCCGCCTCCACCTTCCCGCCGATGTCGGCGACCGTCCCGGTGATCACGTCCTCGTCGTCCCACGAGGCGTGGTAGACGACCGCGACCGGCGTCTCCGGGTCGACGCCCTCGCGGTCGAGCAGGCGGTCCATCGCGTCGCTCACCGCGTGGGTGCCGAGGTAGATGCAGGTCGTCACGTCGCCCATCTCGACGAACTCGCCGATGTGGTCGTCCTCGGCGTCGAGCGTCTTCCCCCGGGGGCGGGTGAACGCGACGTGGTTCGCGACGCCGTTCAGCGTGAGCTGGGTGCGCAGCGTCGCCGCCGCCGCGAACGACGACGTGACGCCGGGGACGACGTAGGCCGGGACGCCCTCGCGTTCGAGCGCGTCGATCTGCTCGAGGGCGGCGCCGTACACCGCGGGGTCGCCGCTGTGGAGCCGGACGACGGTGCGCCCCTCCTCGTGGGCGTCCCGCATCAGCGGGACCAGCTCCTCGAGGTCCTTCCCCACCGAGTTCACCAGCTCCGCGTCCGCGCAGTGCTCTTCGAGGAGCGCGCTGGAGACCAGCGAGCCGGCGTGGACGACGAGGTCGGCCTCGTCGACCAGCTCCTTGCCGCGCAGGGTGAGGAGCCCGGGATCGCCCGGGCCCGCGCCGATGAACGGGATCCCCTCCTGCTCCTCGCCGGCGGTGTGCTCGCGGACCCGCGGGTCGAGCCCGCCCTCCGACCGGTCGCCGGCGGCGTCGACCGAGCTCTCCGAGTCGGTCGGTCCGTCAGTCATCGGCGACCTCCGCGTCCTGGTCGACAGCGAACTCGTCCGTCGCGCTCGACGTTTCGAGGCCGCGGCGCTCGGCGTACGCGAGCGTGTAGTAGTCGCGGTCCGCGAGCGCGTCGGCGTCGGCGGTGACGGTCGTCTCGTCCCCCTCCATGAACAGCCGCCGCCCGAACCGCACGTCGTAGCCCGCGCGGTCGAGCTTCCGGGCCGTCTCGGGGGCGTCGGTCACCTTGAACAGGACCATCCTGTCGGGGCCCGTGGGCGCGCTCCCGCCGGCGGCCTCGCGGAGCGCGAGCCCGGCGCCGGCCTCGACCTCGACGTCAAGGGCGGTCGCGAACGCCGTCATCGCGCTGATCCCGGGGACGATCGCCACGTCCACGTCGGGGTGGAACGCGTCGAGCGTCCGCCTGAGGTGGCCGAACGTGGAGTAGACGTTCGGATCGCCGAGGGTGACGAAGGCGACGTCGCCGCCGCGCGCCTCGGGGGCGATCGCGGCCGCGGCCTCTCTCCACGCCTCGCGGAGCCGCTCCTCGTCGCTCGTCATCGGGAAGTCGAGGTCGCCGATCCGCTCGTCCGGGACGTGTTCGGTCGCGACCCGGCGCGAGAGCCGCCCGGGAGAGTACACCGCGTCGACCGAGTCGAGGACCTCGCGCCCGCGGACGGAGATCAGGTCGGGGTCGCCCGGCCCGAGTCCGACGCCGTAGAGGGTCATGCGTCGCCTCCGGAGTTGTCGGCGGCCGCCGACCCGTCGTCCGGCGCCGACCCGTCGCCGGCCCCGGGCTCGCCGACGAGCATGTACACCGGGTTGTCGGCGTCGAAGCTCGTCGCGCCCGCGAGGTCGTACCCCGTCGCCATCTGGAGGCACAGGACCTCGTCGAGCACGTCGCGGTCGCGGAAGGTCCGGGCCGCCTCCCCGGCGACCTCCAGGCGCGACACGTTCATCACGACCCGGTCGTAGCCGGCCGCGAGCGCCTCGTCGAGGACGCGCTCGTAGTTCCGCGAGCCGCCGAGGAAGAGCACGTCGCCGTCGGCCGGGAGCCGCTCCGGCGCCTCGGCGTTCACGAGGCTGATCTCGGCGTCGTGCTCGTTCGCGTCGAGGTTCGCGCGGGTGGTTTCGAGCCGTTCCGCCTTCCGTTCGAGCGCCGTCACCCGCCCCGCGCGGCGGGCGGCCTCGATCGTTACCGCCCCGGTACAGGAGCCGACCTCGACGAAGTGATCGTCGGGACCGAGCGCGAGCTTGCGCGCCAGCACCGCCCGGACCTCGGGCTTGGTCGGGCCGGCCTTCGCGTCGTTCGGGAGTCGTGTCGCCTGCATTCTCGATATACAAGTGCGCCGCACCACAAAACAATTTTGGTTGTATTAAGAAAACTCTACTTTATAGCGAGCGCGCTGAGAACCCCGTTCAGCGCGACTGCCCCGGAAGATAGACAACAAGACTTTATTTACGGCAGCAAAAGGATCCACGATGGCTGACTCAGCGGACGGGGGCTCGCCGGACGTCCTGGAGAACAAGCGGAGCGCGACGCGGTATCAGGTGCTCGTGGAGATCGCGGCCCGCCAGCCGGCCGTGAGCCAGGGCGAGATCGCGGAGACGATCGGCGTGACCTCGCAGGCGGTCAGCGACTACGTCCGGGACCTCGTCGAGTCGGGGTACGTGGAGAAGGGCGGCCGCGGCCGGTACGAGGTGACGAAGGAGGGGGTCGACTGGCTCATCTCCCGGACCGACGACTTAGAGACGTACCTCGAACGGGTCAACTCCGACGTCCTCGGCAGCGTCGAGGTCGACGCCGCGATCGCGCTCGACGACGTGGCCGAGGGGAGCGAGGTCGGGCTGGTGATGCGCGACGGCGTCCTCCACGCCAACCCCGCCGGCGGGACCGCGACCGCGGTCACGGTCACGAGCGCGGAGCGCGGCGCGGCCGTCGGCGTCGCCGACTTCGAGGGCGTCGTCGACTACGAGACCGGGACCGTCACCGTCCTGCCCGTCCCCACCGTCACCGACGAGGCCCCGCCCGACCCGGCGGTGATCGCGGCGCACGCCCCCGACGACGGGCTCGTCGCGGTCGCCGGGACGGAGGCGTACGCGCTCGTCTCGCGGAGCGACACCTCCCCCGACATCCGGTTCGGGACCGCCGAGGCCGTCGCCGAGGCGGGGACGCTCGGCCTCGACGTGCTGTTAGTGGCCGTGACCGACGAGATCCCGCGGCACACCTCGAAGCTCCGCGACGGGAACGTGCCGCACCAGGTCCTCGACTCGGACGCGTTCTAGCCGGGAGCAGGCGGCTCAGCCGATCGTCGCCGGGTCGGTCGCGTCGGCGGCGTCGTCCGGGACTGTCTCTTCTGCGGCGGCGTCTTCCGTGTCCTCGTCGTCCGCGTCACCGTCGTCCGCGCCGGACTCGAACAGCTGCGCCATGAGGGCCGGCACGTCGCCCGGCGTCACCGCCGCGAACCACTCGTCGCGGGGGTGGACGACGACGGCGGCGCCCGCCTCGCTGCACAGCCCGAGACAGGAGGTCTCCGCGACGGCGACCTCCGACCAGTAGCGGTCCCGCTCGCGGAGCCAGTCGCGGGCCGCGTCGGCGACGGCGGCGCCGTCGGCGGCGGCGCAGGCGGCGTGCTCCGCGCGCTCGTTCGTACAGACCAGCACGGTCGCGGCGAGGCCGCGCTCGCGCATCCGCTCGGTCCGCCGTTCCATCAGTCGGCCCCCGTCGGGGTCGCCGCCGAGGAGTCCGGGACGCGTCGGCCGGCGCGTCGGTCGAGGCGGCCGAACGCGGCGGCGATCAGCGCCCAGAGCCCGGCCTGTGAGAGCGCCACGAGCCACCGGAAGGCGACCGCGAGCTCGGCGGGCGCCTCCCCCCCGGTCAGCGTCGGCGGCGCGAGCGCCGCGAGCAGCGCGAGCGCGACCAGGGGGAGGGCCGCGGCGACCGCGCCGACGCGCCGGCTACGGGCGGCGCTCGCGCGGTCGTACGCGAGCACGCTCGCGGCCGCGACCAGCGCGCCGACCCCGATCAGCCCGAGGTACAGCGGAACGCGGACGCTCGGGCCGTACAGCTGTTCCATGCCCGGGACGACGGGCGGGAGGACGGTCCACGGCGCGACCGAGACGGCGAGGAAGCCGGCCCCGGCGAGGACGTAGGCCTTCGCCTCGCCGCCGGGCAGCGCGGGCTCGAACAGGTAGTACGCGGCGCCGAACGCGGCGCCCAGCAGGATCCCCCACAGGACGCCGCCGCCGGCGCTGACGAGCGCCGTCGTCGCCTCGCCCAGCGCGCGAGCGGCCTCCTGCGCGTGGCCGTGGCCGCCGTGCCCGTGCCCGCTCCCGTGGGACGCGGCGCGTTCCAGGTAGCCGACGGCGGGCGAGAGCACCAGCCACGTGAACAGCCCGTACGCCGCTCCGGCGACGCCCCCGGCCGCGACCCCGCGTCGGATGCGGTCGATCATCAGTGGCAGGTGATCCCCGCCCCGTGCCGGAAGTCGTGGAGCGCCTCGTGGGCGAGCGGCTCCTGCATGAACAGGAGGGCGAAGCCCAGCGCCGCGACGAGCGCGGCCGCGGTGAGCGCGGTGAGCGGGTCGAGCTGTGCGCCGGCCGCGGCGAACCGGTCGGCGACGGTGTTGGTGTGCGTCGACATAAATCCGAGTTGGAAAAGGTAAACTCAGATTGTAAAACTTTCGCTCCGCGGAAATCTCAGTGGTCTCCGAGCACGGACTCCGGCGAGAGCGCAGCGAGGTCGGTCCGCCGCGCGCCCGTCGCCTCGCAGACGACGTCGAGGACGCCCGCCCGCGGCTCGCCCGCGTCGACGACGAGGACGGAGGCGTCCGTCGCCGCGAGCCGGTCGGCCGCCCGCCGGGTCGCCGCCGTCGGGCTGCCGTCCGTGACGTTCGCGCGGCCGTCGGAGACGAGCACGACCGTCGCCGCGGCCGGGTCCTCGCGCTCGACGAGCGACGCCGCCGTCCGGAGCGCGTCCGGGAGCGGGGTCCGGTCGGCCGTCGGGAGCTCCTTCAGCTGGCGCGCGGCCAGCGACACGCTCGCCGTCGGCGGGAGGAGCACCTCGGCCTCGTCGCCGCCGAACGAGACCAGCGCCACCTCGTCCCGCTCGGCGTACGCGTCGCGCAGCAGCTCCAGCGCCACCCCCTTCGCGGCGCGCATCGCCGGGGCCATCGAGGCGCTGGCGTCCGCGACGAACACCGTGAGCGCGCGGGCGTCGTCCTCCCGGACCGCCCGCCGAAGGTCGGCGTCGGTCGGGGTCGTCCGGCCGTTCCGCGCCGCCGCCCGGACCGTCGCGGCCGGGTCCGCGGCGTCGCTCCCGTCCGCGCGCTCGGTCCGGACCGCCGGCCCGCGGCCCCCGGGATCGGGCCCCGCCTCGTGCCTGCCGCCCGCCTCGTCGAC
>NZ_JBHTBL010000002.1:0-224815 GCF_042665015.1 Halorubrum rutilum
CGCTTCAACTCCTTTGATTTAGTGGCCTACCTCGCTGCTGTATGGCGATTCAACACAGCCTTTTTAACCGGCCCGCGGACCGTCGACTGTCGCCCCAATTTATAACCACCCCTAGATGACGGCGGCGATCGCTCGGAACTCAGGGTTGCGGTGGCGCGTGCCGACGAGCGGCCACCGGCCGCGAGTCGCACGCGCGAGGGACGCCGCGAGCGAAGCGAGCGGCGAGGCTGGGGAGGTGTGAGGCTGCGGTGCTGTGCGGGGCGGGACTCAAAGGGGCAGCCGCGAGGGCGAAGCACGGCGACGCAAGCACTGCAAGGAGCGAGCGTAGCGAGCGACTGAAGCGCGCAGCGAGCCGCGCGAGCCCTCGCGGCTGGGGCTTTGGAGATGTTCTCTGCCGATCCATAGTCATCGCTCACGTATAGCTGAGCGGCTGGGGCTTTGGAGATGTTCACCGACGATCCGCAGCTGTCTGCTTATAAACGAGCAACCCCGTGTTCCCGTCTCGCTTATTCCCCGTCGGCGTTCGCGAGGAACTCCACGTCGCCGGCGATGACGGCGCTCGCGATGACCCCGCAGCCGATCAGCAGCGCGACGACGAGCGTCGTCAGCGCCACCGAGAGCGCGCTCCCGCCGATCGCGACCCCGACGAACGCGCCGACCGCGCCGCCGACGCCGCCGGCGATGACCGCGAGCGTCTGTGCCTCGCTCATAGCTGTCGGTTTCCCAACACCGGTAATAAGCGTTCGCGTCGGGGTCTCACGGGTGATAACGCGAGCGACCCCTCACCTCGAACCGAACTCGTCGCCCCCTCAGCGCGGATACCGCCGCCCGAGGTTCGGGTCGCTCCCGCCGTCGTTACGGTCGATGTCGCCCTCTTCGTCGCCGTCGTTACGGTCGCCGTCGCCCTCTCCGTCGCCGTCGCTCTCGCGGCCGCCGTCGTCCCCCTCTCCGCCGCCCGGACTCACGCTCCCGGTCCGGTAGCCGGCCATGTCGAGGGTGACGTAGTCGAACCCCAGATCGGTGAGGTGCTCGTGGACCGCGTCGGCGAACGCCGGGTCCAGCGCGCGCTCCAGCTCGTCCGGCGCGATCTCGACGCGCGCGAGCCCGTCGTGGTCGCGGACGCGGAACCCCTCGAACCCCCACTCGCGGAGCACGCGCTCGGCCTTCTCCACGCGGGTCAGCCGCGCCTCCGTCACCTCCAGTCCGGTCGGGATCCGCGAGGAGAGGCAGGCCATCGACGGCTTGTCGGCGACCGAGAGGTCGTACGCCTCGGCGATCTCGCGCACCTCCGCCTTCGAGATCCCGGCGTCCAGCAGCGGCGAGACCACGTCCAGTTCCTCGACCGCGCGCAGCCCGGGGCGGTGGCCCTCGCCGGGGTCGTCGGCGTTCGTCCCGTCGCAGACGGTGCCGATCCCGAGCTCCTCGGCCGTCTCGTACATCCGGCCGAGCCGCATCGTCCGGCAGTGGTAACACCGGTCGCCGTCGTTGGCGACGAACTCCGGGTCGTCGAGCTCGGAGAAGGCGACCGTCTCGTGGCGGATCCCGATCTCGCCGGCGACCCGTTTCGCGTCGTCGAGCTCCGCGGCCGGCAGCGTCTCGCTCCGCGCCGTGCACGCGACCGCGTCGTCGCCGAGGGCCTCGCGCGCGAGCGCGGCGACGACCGCGGAGTCGACGCCGCCCGAGAAGGCGACGAGGACCCCGTCGCGCTCGGCGAGCGCGTCCCGCGCGGCGGCCGCCTTCGCCGCCGTCTCCGGGTCGAGACCGTCCCCGTCGGCGGCGAGGGTGTGGTGGCTCATGGCCCCGGTTCGGCGGCGGCGGGAAAAAGCGCGTCGCCCGCGACCGAGGACTCGTCGGCCGCAACGGGAAGCGCGCCGGCCGCGACGGCGGACGCGTCGGCCGGGACCCGAGGCCCGGTCGCCGTCCGAAACCCGCCGCGGCGGCGGGATCGCGACCCCCATGCTTTTGCGCGTCGCCGCGATAGCCGCGAGTAGATGGAGCTGGAGGCGATCCCCGGCGTCGGAGCGAAGACGGCCGCCGCGCTGCGCGAGCTCGACGACCCGGTCGGGACCGTCGAGTCGGGCGACGTCGCCGCCATCGCCCGCGCGCCCGGCGTCAACGAGGCCCGCGCGGCCCGCATCGCCCGCGGCGCGATCCGCCGGCGACACGGCGACGACGGCCGGGTGCTGGCGACCGACCGCGCCCGCGAGGTGTACCGGGAGGCGATCGACCTGCTGCGCGAGCGCACGGTCACCGACTACGCCGCCAAGCGCCTGGAGACGTTCTACCCGAGCGCCTCGGCCTCGCGGATCGCGGAGGCGCAGTCGTTCGTCGAGTCGGCGGTCGAGCGCGACCCGGACCCTGCGGTCCTAGAGGCGCTCGCCGGGGTCGAGCCGCTGTCCGACCCGCCGACGGTCCGGGTGCGCGACCGCTGCCTCGCGACCGCCGACGCCGAGACGCTCGCGCGGGCCGAGTCGGCGGTCCCCGAGCTCTCGGTCGAGACGGTCGAGGACGCCCGCGACGTCTCCGAGCTCGCCCGGTCGTACGCGACCGTGATCGTGCTCGATGAGGCGTTCGCCGGGCTCGACGTCGAGGGGGACGTCCACGTCCGGCCGGACGCCCTCGACGAGCCGGCGGAGACCGTCCCGGAGCGACTGCTCTCCTTCTTCGCCGCGAACCGCGAGCGGCTGGAGGCGGCCGCGGCGGTCCACGAGGCGGCCGCGTCGGCGGGCGACCCCGTCGCCGGCGGCGAGCCCGCGGCGGACCCCGACGCCCTCCGCGACGCCCTCGCGCGGCTCGACGACGACGGGACGATCGTCGGGGACGCGGAGCTGGAGCGGCTGACCGCCGCCGTCGACGACCTCGACGCCGCCGTGTCGACCGCGGAGTCGGTCGCCGACGACCGCCTCCGGGAGGCGATCCGCGAGCGCGACGTGACGATCGAGGGGACCGACTTCCTCTCCCTCGTCGAGCAGGGCGCCCGCGTCGACTCGCTCCTAGACCGCGAGCTCGCCGACGAGTACGACGAGGCGCTGGCCCGCGCCCGCGAGCACCTCGCCGACGCGCTCCGCTTGGAGCCCGAGGAGGCGGAGCTCGCCGACCGCGTCTTCGGCGGCGACCCCTCGTTTCCGGTCGATCACGACGAGAGCGCCGTCTCGCGGCTCCGAACGGAGCTCTCCGCGGCCCGCGACCGACGGGCGGCGACGCTGAAGGCCGAGCTCGCGAGCGACCTCGGCGACCTGCGCGAGCCCGTCGAGGACCTCGTCCGCGACGCCCTCGAACTCGACGTGGAGCTCGCCGTCGCGCGGTTCGCCCGCGACTTCGACTGCGTCATGCCCGAGGTGGTCGACCCGGGCGCGGCGGGTGGACCGGACGCGAAGGCCGAGAAGGGCTTCCGGATCGAGGGCGGCCGCTCGCCGCTCCTCAACGTCGACTTCGCCGACGCCGAGCCCGTCGACTACGCCGTGTCGGGCGCGACGCTCCTCTCCGGGGTCAACTCCGGCGGCAAGACCTCGACGCTCGACCTCGTGGCGCTCGTCGTTGTCCTCGCGCAGATGGGGATGCCCGTGCCGGCCGCGTCCGCGACGGTCGAGCGCTTCGAGGAGGTCCACTACTACGCGAAGTCGCAGGGGACCCTCGACGCGGGCGCCTTCGAGGCGACGCTGCGCGACTTCGGCGACCTCGTCGAGGGGGCCGACGGCCGGCTCGTCCTCGTCGACGAGCTGGAGTCGATCACGGAGCCCGGCGCCTCCGCGAAGATCATCGCGGGCATCCTGGAGGCGCTCGACGGCCAGGACGCCACCGCCGTCTTCGTCTCCCACCTCGCCCGCGAGATCCGCGACGCCGCCGACTTTGACGTCGCCGTCGACGGGATCGAGGCCGAGGGGCTCGTCGACGGCGAGCTTCGGGTGAACCGGTCGCCGCGGAAGGGCCACCTCGCGCGGTCGACGCCGGAGCTCATCGTGGAGAAGCTCGCGGACGACCGCGACACCGAGTTCTACGGCGACCTGCTGGAGAAGTTCTGAGCCGCGAGCGCGGTCGCCGCCGACCCCTCCGGCTCGTCGGGCCACACGAGCCGCCACTCGCCGCCGTCGGTCGCGACCAGCCACCGGAGCTCGAACTCGCCGCCCTCGACCCCGTCGTCCGCGACGACCGCCGAGACGACGGCGTTCTCCGCCGCGATCGATTCCACCTCCCCCTCGTCGAGCGAGGCGGCGAGGAAGCCGGAGATCGCCCGGATCCGGTCGGCCGAGACGTCCTCGGTCGCGACCGTCGCGCCCGCGAGCTCCTGTCTGACGGTGCTGTCGAACGCCATCGGAACGTCCTCGGCGAGGCGCGCGAGCGGTGACGCGCCGTGCGCGAGCGCCGCCACGTCGTCCGCGAACGCCTCGCTGTCCTCGCTCGCGCTCGCCCGTCGGTAGTACTCCTCGACGACCGCCACGGAGCCGTCCGGGCCGTCGTCGCCGCCGATGGAGGAGCAGCCGGCCGCGAACGCGAGGACCGATACGCCGCCCGCAGAGAGGAACGCTCGGCGTTCCATAGGGGCGTGCCAAGGACTACCAAAACAAAACCCCTTCGCCGGCGTTCCGACGGAGAGAGCCGGAGACGGCGTCGAACTCACTCCCGGCTCGGTCGCCCGGATCAGTCGTCGTCCGCGGCCGCGGGCTTCCGGCGGTCGTCGCGGGGCCCCGCGATGTCGACGTCGGGGAGCAGGTCGCGCAGGTACTGCCCGGTGTGCGAGTCGTCGTTCCGCGCCACCGCCTCGGGGGTCCCGCTCGCGACGAGCTCGCCGCCGCCCTCGCCGCCCTCGGGCCCGAGGTCGATGATCCGGTCGGCGTTCTTCACCAGGTCGAGCTCGTGCTCGATGACGACGACCGTGTTGCCGCCGTCGACGAGGCGGTGGAGCACGTCGATGAGCTTGCGCTCGTCCTCCTTGTGAAGCCCCGTCGTCGGCTCGTCGAGCAGGTAGAGGGTGTCGCCGGTCGCCTTCTTTCCCAGCTCCTCGGCGAGCTTCACGCGCTGCGCCTCGCCGCCCGAGAGGGTGGTGGAGGGCTGGCCGAGCTCCATGTAGCCGAGCCCGACGTCCTTGAGGAGCTTCAGGCGGCGCCGGAGCCCCTGGTGGCTCTCGAAGAAGTCGTACGCCTCGTCGACGCTCATGTCGAGCACGTCGGAGATGGTCGCGCCCTTGTACTCCACGTCGAGCGTCTCGTCGTTGTAGCGCGCGCCGCCGCACTGCTCGCAGGGGACGTACACGTCCGAGAGGAAGTTCATCTCGATCTTCACGGTCCCCTGGCCGCCGCACTCCTCGCAGCGCCCGCCCTTCACGTTGAACGAGAAGCGGCCCTTCTCGTAGCCGCGGCGCTTCGCGAGCTTCGTCTCCGCGAACAGCTCGCGGACGTAGTCGAACACGTCGGTGTACGTCGCGGGGTTCGAGCGCGGCGTCCGGCCGATCGGCGACTGGTCGATGAGCCGCACCGTCTCGATCCCGTCGATCCCCTCGATCGCGTCGTGCTCCCCGGGGTCGACCGAGGTGTTGTCGTTCATCTCGCGGGCGAGCCCCTTGTACAGGATGTCGTGGACCAGCGTCGACTTCCCGGAGCCGGAGACGCCCGTGACGGTCGTCAGCGTCCCGAGCGGAATCGACACGTCGACGTCCTTGAGGTTGTGCTGGCGGGCGCCCCGCACCGTCAGCTTCCCCTCCGGCTCGCGGCGCTCCCCCGGGACGGGGATCTCCTTCCGGCCCGCGAGGTAGTCGGCGGTGACCGACTCGTCGGCGTCGACGATGTCGTCGAAGTCGCCCTGCGCGACGACCTCGCCGCCGCGCTTGCCGGGACCGGGCCCCATGTCGATGATCTCGTCGGCGCGGCGCATCGTCTCCTCGTCGTGCTCGACGACGAGGAGGGTGTTACCCAGATCGCGGAGCCCGGTGAGCGTGTCGAGCAGGCGGTCGTTGTCGCGCTGGTGGAGCCCGATCGACGGCTCGTCGAGGACGTACAGCACGCCGACGAGCCCGGAGCCGACCTGCGTCGCGAGGCGGATGCGCTGGCTCTCCCCGCCGGAGAGCGTCGACGCCTCGCGGTCGAGCGTGAGGTACTCCAGCCCGACCTCCTCCATGAAGCCGAGCCGCGCGCGGATCTCCTTGAGGATCTCCTCGGCGATCTTCGTGTCGCGCTCGCCGAGCCGCGCCTCCATCCCCTCGAAGTGCGCGCGGGCGTCGGCGATCGACATCCGGTTCACCTCGGTGATCGGCGTCCCGTCGACGAGGACGTGCCGCGACTGCTCCTTCAGGCGGGTGCCCTCGCACTCCGGGCACGTCGTCACGGCCATGAACTCCTCGATGTGGTCGCGGGCGCGCTCGGAGTCGGTCTCGACGTGACGGCGTTCCAGGTTCGGGATGACGCCCTCGAAGCGCTCGGTCTTCTCGCGCGTGCCGTTCTTCGTGGTCCACTCGAAGTGGACGCGGTCGTCGGTGCCGTAGAGGAACTGCCGCCGGACCGACTCGTCCAGCTCCTCGAAGGGCGTCGAGAGCGAGACGCCGAAGTGCTCGGCGACGTTGTCGAGCTGGCGGGAGTAGTAGGTGCGGTCGTAGCTCCACGGCTCGAACACGTGTTTCAGCGGCTTCGAGGGGTCCTCGACGACGAGGTCCTCGTCGACCTCCTTCGTCGAGCCGATCCCCTCGCACTCGGAACAGGCGCCGTAGGGGCTGTTGAAGGAGAACGAGCGCGTCTCGACCTCGGAGAACTGGAAGTCTGAGTTGGGGTTGCCGAGCTCCTCGGAGAACTCGACGATCAGCCGGTCGTCGCCCTCGGCGTCCTCGGCGAGCGACCCGGTCGAGCGCGTGTTGGAGGCGAACGGGACGTCCTCCGGCGGGTCCGGGACGATCAGCTTGAGCGCGCCGCCGGCCTCCTCTAGGGCGGTCTCCACGGAGTCGGTGATCCGCGAGCGGGCGTCGGGCGAGACGGTGACGCGGTCGACGATCACGTCGATCGTGTGGTCGTAGTTCTGGTCGAGCTCGGGGTCGTCCAGGGTCAGGTCGACCGGTTCCCCGTCGACCTCGACGCGGGCGTACCCGTCCGAGACCAGCTCCTCGAACAGCTCCTCGAAGGCCCCCTTCTGGTCGCGGACGACCGGCGCGGCGATCTTCGCGCGGGTCCCCTCCGGGAGTTCGAGGATCTGGCTCACCATGTCCTGCGCGGACTGCTCGCCGACCTCCTCGCCGGTGACGGGGTCGTACTGGGTGCCGATCCGGGCGTACAGCAGCCGGAGGTAGTCGTGCAGCTCGGTGACGGTCCCCACGGTCGAGCGGGGGTTGTTCGCGGCGTTCTTCTGGTCGATGGAGATCGCGGGCGAGAGCCCCTCGACCGACTCCACCTGCGGCTTGTCCATCTGTCCGAGGAAGTTGCGGGCGTACGCCGACAGCGACTCGATGTACCGGCGCTGCCCCTCGGCGTACACCGTGTCGAACGCGAGCGACGACTTCCCCGACCCGGAGAGCCCGGTGACGACGGTGAACTCCTCGCGCGGGATCCGGACGTCGAGGTCCTTGAGGTTGTGTTCCTCGGCGCCGCGGACCTCGATGTAGTCCTTGCTCATTTCGTCCGCTCTTAGCGTGCGCGCGCGGGAATACTCGTCGGTCGCGGCGGTCTCACGCGAGGGATCGCGACGACCGTTCGGCGACCGTGTCCCTCACCGATCCACGACCTTCGAGGGCGGCGAGAGGTTCCGGCGCCCGCCGACGGTGACGAGGAACAGGAGCCCGACGCCGACCCCGTACGCCGCCATCAGCGGGAGCGTCGCGAGGAACATCGTGATCACGTCGGCCGGGGTGAACACCGCCGCGAACAGCATGATCCCGACGGTGACCTCGCGCCAGCGGTTCCGGAAGACCCGGTACGGGACGCCGGCGTCGTTCAGCAGGACCATCGCGATCGGGATGTCGGCGAGGAAGCCGATCCCGATCGTCGTGTAGACGACGAGCCAGAGGAAGTCGCTCACCTGGTAGGTGATCACCATGTCCGCGAGCCGCGCGTCGGTGACGAGCCAGCCGATGAGCCCCGGCGCGATGTACGCGTACCCGAGCGCGAAGCCGCCGATCAGCCCGCCGAGCAGCGCGCCCGCCCAGAGGTACACCTTGTATATCCGGCCGGCGACGAAGCCGCGATCGCGGAGGGCGGGCCACGCGTAGTAGAGCGCGACCGGGAACACCG
Organism: Halorubrum rutilum; assembly: GCF_042665015.1. Lineage (GTDB taxonomy): Archaea > Halobacteriota > Halobacteria > Halobacteriales > Haloferacaceae > Halorubrum > Halorubrum rutilum. The sequence continues at coordinate 8,205 of NZ_JBHTBL010000002.1, forward strand.
CGACGATCCCGAGCAGGATCGAGAACTTCACCATGAAGATCAGCGCCTCGACCGGGTGGAGCGTGATGATGTTGATCCCGCCCTCGATCTCGGCCGGGACGCGCCGTTCGAGGTCGCTCCGCACCGTCGCCAGCCCGCCGAGGTACAGCCACGTGAACGCGGCCGCCATCACGCCGCCGAACACCACGAGCAGGATGAACGACTTCGAGCGCAGCGAGTCGAAGATGAACTTGAGGTCCGTGTAGTAGCCGCCGATGTCGTCCTCGGCCGCCTCCTCCTCGCCGTCGGTGAGCTCGGAGAGGAACGTCGAGCTCGCGCGGGAGGTCCGGTCCTGCACCGCGCCCACCAGTCCGCCCTGGTCGCCGCCTGCGCCGCCCCCACTCCCCGCGCCGCCGGCCCCGCCCGACCCGGTCGCGTCCGCGTCGTCGCTCCCGTCGCCGCCGGCGCCGTCGTCTCCCCCCTCGTGCGCCTCGTCGAAGCGGTCGAGGATCGCCTGCGCCTTCTCCGGATCGTCGTCGTCGATGGCGGCCTGCGCGAGCGCGAGCGACTCCTCCTCGTCCATCGCTTCGAAGGCGGCGTCGGGGGCGGCCCGGACGCCCGCGGCGTCGAGCTCGCCCACGTCGATTGCGGCCGGGTCGCCGTACCGGTACCCCGCGCTCGTCGTGTCGAGGTCGGCGTAGACGGCCCACAGCGTCGCGACGACGACGAAGACCAGCGCCCAGAGGGCGACGTAGATCCCGGCGCCGGTCGCGGGGTCGACGCCGAGTCCCGCGCCCGGTTCGAGGAACCGCCAGTCGCTCCCGGCCGCTCGGAGGAGGTCGTTGAGGAGCGTCCGCCCGCCGTACTCGTAGAAGGCGTAGACCAGGCCGCCGCCGAGGACGGCCGCGCCGCCGACGACGTTCCAGTGGTTCCGCGCCGCGCCGAGCACGTCGATGCGGTCGGAGCTCCGCTGGGCCGTCACGACGAGCTTCGCGAGGTAGAGGCTGAAGCCGTAGAGGGCGATCAGCGGGAACGCCCACATCAGCTGCGTGAACGGGTCCGGCGGCGAGAACACCGCGCCGAAGACGAAGATGGCGACGACGGCGTAGCGCCACTTGTCGCGGAACGTCTCGTACTGGACGATCCCGGAGTACGAGAGCCCGGTGATGAGGAGCGGCATCTGGCCGGCGAGCCCGAACGACAGCGAGAGGAAGACGATGAACTCCGTCCACATCACGATGGAGTAGGTGGGCTGGATCCCGGCCTCCAGCCCGAAGCCGGCCAGGAAGGAGAACATGATCGGGAAGAAGGCGTAGACGCCGTAGCCGACGCCGACGCCGAACAGCCCGCCGCCGAGGAGCCCGATCCCCGCGAGCTTCCAGCGCGGGATCGGCGACTGCGGCCACATCCCCCGGGCGCGGAGCTCGCCGCGGGAGACGTAGATCAGCGGCGGGATCGCGGTGATCGCGCCGACGATCAGCCCGATCTTCGCCTGCAGGAGGATCACCTCGAACGGGGTGGTGGCGATGACGTCGGTCTCGGCGGCGACCGCGGGGGACATGTTCGACTCCGTGACGGCCCTGAGCCGGTCCCAGATGTACACGCGGAGCGCCCAGAACGTCGCGAGGAAGCCCAGCAGGAAGACGACGAACACCTTCTGGAGGTCCTTCTGGATCGACCGGAGGAACGCCTTCGCCGACTCGCGGCCCGCCGCGAGCGACTGCTGGGTGTCCTCGTCGAGGGCACTCGCCATACGGGAGAGGAAGTCCGTCCCCGTTATCAACCTTTTCGACCCGCCGCGCGCGCCGCGAGCCCCGATCCGGCTCGGCGCTATCCGAAAAGGCCTATAGTCGCCCGGTCTCGATGGTGAACCGAATGGACGACTCGGACCGGTCGCGCGACGGGCAATCACCCCCCGAGGAGGACTCTGTCTCCGACGACGCCGCTCCCGACGGCGACGGCGACGCGGACGACGAGTCCACCGAAGACGGGGACTCGTCCGTCGAGTCCGAAGTCTCTCCGGAGGTCACGCCCGAGATCGACGGCGCCGCGGATCGCTCTCGCGACGCGAGCGAAGCGGGCAACGCGGACGACGCGGGCGACGCGGACGAAGCGGGTGACGCCGGCGACGCTGCCGCCGACTCCACCAGCGACGCCGCCGCCGACTCCAGCGCCGACGACGACGGAGCGACCGACCCCGACGACGAGACCGGCGACGCGAGCGACGTCTTCGACGTCCACGACCCCGACGACGCGCAGAGCCTCGGCGACGGCGGAACGCCGGCGACGCCGGGGGACGCGGCCGCCGCCGGAACGGTCGAGGACGCGACGGTCGTCGACGACGGCGCCGACGACTCCTTCGAGGGGTTGGAGGCGCCGGAGTCGGACGAGGAGATGCCGCTGGCGGCCCACATCGAGGAGATGATGCGGCGGCTCGCCGTCGTCTTCCTCTTCGGCGGGCTCGCGACGCTCGTCGTCGTCACCGAGTCGACGGAGCTCATCAACTACTTCTGGAGCTACCACATCCCCGCGCCGATGGAGAACCGCCCGCGGCTGTACGGCCCCCTCGAACTCCCGCTCACGCGGCTGAAGGTCGCCGGGCTCGCGGGCGTCGTCGTCGGGCTCCCGGCGTTCGTCTACCAGACCTACCGGTTCATGAAGCCCGGCCTCTACGAGAACGAGCGACGCTACTACCTCGCGGCGGTCCCGACGAGCCTCATCTTAGGCGGGATCGGCATCGCGTTCGCGCACTTCCTCGTGTTGCCCGCGATCTTCTCGTACTTCACCACCTACACCTCCGACGCCGCGACGATCGCCTTCGGACTCGCGGAGACGTTCAACCTCATCGTCATCATGCTGGCGTTCATGGCGATCGTCTTCCAGATCCCGCTGTTCATTATGCTCGCGATCATGATGAACCTCGTCACCCGCCAGTGGCTGGAGGCGAAGCGGCTGCTGTTCTGGGGGGCGTTCCTCGGGATCGCGTTCCTGTTCAGCCCCGACCCGACCGGGATGGCGCCGATCATCGTGACGCTCACCATGATCGCGTTGTACGAGGGGACGCTGGCGATACTGCGCTGGACCGGGAACTAGATCGCTGTTCGGGGCCTTATACCGGATCTGTCGCCACAGCGAACTCCACCGATGATCTGACCGTTTGTATATAAATAGCTAATAACGGATCAGCGGTAGGCGCCCTCAAAGGGGCAGTCGCGAGGACTTGCGCGACTCGCTGCGCGCTTCAGTCGCTCGCTGCGCTCGCTCCTTCCAGTGCTTGCGTCGTCGTGCTTCGTCCTCGCGACTGCCCTTTTGAGTCCCACCCGACCGCAACCGCACCGCGCCTCACGCCTCCCCAGCCTCGTCACCGGACGTAGTCCGGTTGCAAGCGAGAGCTTCGCTCTCGCCCTGTCGCTGGCGGCTGCCGCCGCCAGCGACTCCCTCGCGCGTCCGGTTCGCGGCCTGTCGGCCGCTCACCGGCACGCGCCACCGCATATCTACTTATAAATGGGTCCGCACCCGGTCGGTTCCCGCTCCGCGCTCACTCCCCGCCGAGCAGCTCGACGAGCAGCGCGTTCTGCGCGTGCATCCGGTTTTCGGCCTGGTCCCAGACGAGAGCGCGGTCGGACTCCAACACGCCGTCGGTGACCTCCTCGCCGCGGTGCGCCGGCAGGCAGTGCATCACCTTGGCGTCGGTGCCGGCGAGCAGGTCGGCGTTCACCTGGAACCCGTCGAAGGCGGCGAGCTTCTCGTCGCGCTGGTCCTCCTGGCCCATCGAGATCCACACGTCGGTGTAGACGACGTCCGCGTCGCCGACGACCGCCTCGGGGTCTGTCGTGGGTTCCACGTCCGCGCCGAACTCGGCGGCGCGGTCGAAGACGGCCGGGTCCATCCCGTACTCCGCGGGCGTGGCGACCGCGATGTCGATGCCGGCCATCGCCGCGCCGACGACGAACGACTGCCCGACGTTGTTGCCGTCGCCGACCCACGCCACCGTGGCGTCCTCGCCGACCGTCTCGCGGATGGTGAGCAGGTCGGCGAGCGTCTGGCACGGGTGCGCCTCGTCGGTGAGCCCGTTGATCACGGGGCAGTCGGCGTGCTCGGCGAGCGTCTCCACGTCCTCGTGGTCGAACAGCCGGGCCATCACCCCGTCGACGTAGCGGCCGAGCACGCGCGCGGTGTCGCGCAGTGGCTCGCCGTGCCCGAGCTGGATGTCGTCGGGACCGAGGAACATCGCGTGGCCGCCGAGGCGGGTCATCCCCGTCTCGAAGGAGACGCGGGTGCGCGTCGACGGTTTCTCGAAGATCATCCCGAGCGTCGCGTCCGGCAGTCGGGGGTCGGTCTCGCCCGCCTTCATCGCGGCGGCGCGGTCGAGCAGGGCGTCCAGTTCGGCGGGCGTCACGTCGTCGATGTCGAGGAAGTCGTCGGTGGCGAGTGGCATCGTGTGTGGTGTGTGCGGGTGCGGTGTGAGAACGGTCGTGGTCGGTGGTCGAGCGTCGGTACGCTACAGTCGCTCGCGGCAGACGTCGGTCAGGACGGTCACGGCGCGGTCGAGCTCGGAGAGCGGGAGCCGCTCGTCCGGCGCGTGGTCCAGGTCGGAGTTCCCGGGGCCGTAGGTGACCATCGGGCAGTCCCACGCGGCCGCGAAGAGGTTCATGTCGCTCGTCCCCGTCTTCCGGAGCAGGCGCACGTCGCCGCCGGTGCCCCGGATCGCGACGCGGAACGCCCGCGCGAGGTCCGTGCGAGGGCTCTCCATCACGGGCGGCATCGGGTCGCCCCAGTGGACCGAGCCGGTCGACAGCTCCGCCTCCGCGAGTTCGTGGATCTCGTCGACCGGGCGAGAGGGCGGGATCCGCAGTTGGACGCTCATCGTCGTCTCGACCGCGAGCCCGTCGTCGCTCAGGCCGCCGTCGATCGAGATCGGTTTGGTCGTCACCTGGTCGAACACCGCGGTCTCCGAGTCGTCGGGCGTGAACGTCTCCTCGACGCCGTGCCACCAGTCGATCGCGTGTTGGATCGCGTTCGGCTCCGGCCGAGAGGAGTGGCCCGATTCGCTGGTGTTCACGTACGTTCCCTCCAGCAGGCCGCGGTAGCCGAGGGTGATCCCGCGCCACCCCGACGGCTCGCCGTTGATCACCGCCTCGGGCGCGTCGCGGTCGTCGATGAGGTGCCGCGCGCCGGCGGAGTCGACCTCCTCGCGGACGACGCCGGCGAAGGAGACGCCCGTCTTCACCGCCGCGACCGCCATCGCGACCAGCGGGCCGGTGGCGTCGACCGCCCCGCGGCCCCACAGCACGGGCTCGCCGGGCTCGCCGACGCGGACGTCGGACGCGTCCGGCAGTTCGCCCTCCGGCGGCGCCGGCCGCACCTCGACCGGGATGTCGCCCGGGACCGTGTCGACGTGCGAGGTGAGGAGGACGGCGTCGTCCGCGGGCGCGCGGACGTTCCCGCCCCCGTCGATCCACGCCTCTCGGCCGTTGGCCTCGAAGAAGTCGACGAGGCGCTCGGCGGCCCGCTCCTCCTCGCCGGACGGCGACGGGATCGACACCATGTCGTACAGCAGCTTCCGGGCCGGCGTGTCGCAGTCCGCCGGGTAGCCGCCGCCGGCGACGACGTCGGTACCGGCCGGCGACGACCCCGCCGCCGCCTCCGTCTCGCCGTCCGCCTCGGGTTCCGACTCCCCGCCCGCCTCGGCCTCCTCGCGCTCCTTTCCGGCCGCCATCACCCGATCACCTCCGCGAGGGCGTCGACGACGGCGTCGGCGTGCTCGCGCTCGATCGTCAGCGGCGGGAGCAGGCGCACCACCGTGCGGCCCGCCGGCAGCGCGAGGATCCGGTGGTCGATGGCGAGGTCGCGCAGCAGCCGGTTCGACCCGCGCTTCACCTCGATGCCGATCATCAGCCCGTCGCCGCGCACGTCGCGGACGTCGTCGCCGAGGCGCTCCTCGATCTGCCCGCGGAGGTACGCGCCGACCTCGGCGGCGTGCTCGGGGAGCCCCTCGCGCTCGATGACGTCGAGGGTGGCGCCCGCGGCCGCGGAGACGACTGGGCCGCCCGAGAACGTCGAGCCGTGGTTGCCGGCGTCCTCGGCGATCCAGTCGCGGCACAGCGTGGCGCCGATCGGGAGCCCGCTGCCGAGCCCCTTCGCGGTCGTGAGGACGTCGGGCACCACGTCGTGTCTGTCGGCCGCCCACAGCGAGCCCGTGCGGCCGAGTCCGGTCTGGATCTCGTCGAGGATCATCGCCGCGCCGGACGTCGCCGTCGCGATGCGGACCGTCTGCAGGTACTTCGTGTCGGCGGGGTTGATCCCGCCCTCGCCCTGCAGCGGCTCCAGAATGACCGCGGCGGTCTCGTCGTCGACCGCCTCGCGCATCGCCTCGGCGTCGCCGTACTCGACGAACTCCACGCCGCCGGCGAGCGGCTCGAATCCCTGCTTGTACTTCTGCTTCCAGGTGGTCGCGAGCGCGCCCATCGTCCGGCCGTGGAACCCCTGAGTCGTCGCGATGATCTTCTCGCGGCCCGTGGCGTGCCGGGCGAACTTCAGCGCGGCCTCGTTGGCCTCGGTGCCGGAGTTACAGAGCCAGACGTTGTCGACGTCGACGGGGCCGACCTCGGCGAGCCGCTCGTACAGCGCCGTCCGCGCGGCGTGCGGGTACGACGCCTGCACGTACATCAGCTCCTCCAGCTGGGTCGTCGCGGCGTCGACGACCTCGGGGTGGCAGTGACCCACCGGCGTGCAGGCGTAGCTCGCGCCGAAGTCGAGGTACTCGGTGCCGTTCGTATCGGTGACGTGGACGCCGTCGCCCGAGGCGATCTCGATCGGCTTCTCCGAGAAGACGAAGCCGCTCACGCGGTCTCACCCCCCGTTTCGGCCGCCGAGCCCTCTCCCGCCTCGTCGTCCGCGTCGCCGCCGAGCGCCGACCGCTCGACCGTCGTCCCCCCGCCGCCGAGCGCGGCGACGATCGGGTCGCGGACGTTGGCGTCGGCGACGACGACGCGCCCGGACCCGGCCGAGAGCGCCTCCCTCGCGGCCATCACCTTCTTGCCCATGAACCCCTCGGCGGCGTCCTCGACCGCCGCGAGTTCCTCGGGCGTCGCCGCCGACTCGATCAGCGTGTCGGGGTCGTCCGGATCCGCGTAGACGCCGGTCACGTCGGTGAGGAGGACGAGGTCGGCGCCGAGCGCGCCGGCGACCGCGGCGGCCGCCCGGTCCGCGTCGGCGTTGACGGGGGTGACGCCGCCGTCGCTCTCTTTCCCCTCCATCGGGGGCGAGACGACGGGCGTGTAGCCGTCGGCGAGCAGCCCCGAGAGGAGGTCGGCGTTCACCGACTCGATCCGGCCGGAGTGCTCGCCGCGGCGGATCTTCCGCTTGCCGTCTTCGACCACGCGGACCGCCGACTTGCGGGGCCCCGAGAGGAGCCCGCCGTCGACGCCCGAGAGGCCGACCGCGTCGACGCCGGCCTCGCGGAACCGCGCCGTCAGCTCCGTGTTGAGCTTGCCGGCCATCGCCATCGTGAACGCCTCCATCGTCTCCGCGTCGGTGAACCGCCCGGTGACGCCGGAGGCGGACTCGACGTACTCCGGCTCCATGCCGAGCCGCTCGATCGTCTCGTCGACGACCGTCGAGCCGCCGTGGACGACGACGACCGGGCGCCCGTTGGCGGCGAGGTGGGCGACGTCGCCGACCGCGCCGGCCGGGTCGACCGCCTTCGCGCCGCCGATCTTGACGACGACCGGGGGTTCGCTCTCGGTCTCGCTCATGGCGACCCCACCGGGTGCAGCCCGTCGAACTCCAGGCCGGCGGTCTCCGGCAGTCCCAAGGCGACGTTCGCCGCGTGGACCGCCTGTCCCGCCGACCCCTTGGTCATGTTGTCGATCGCGGAGAAGACGACGACGCGCCGGTTGCCGGGGTCGAGCTCGAAGCCGACCTCGCCGTGGTTCGTCCCGGCGACCGACTTCGGCTCGGGGTAGCGGTAGACGCCGCCCCCGCCCGAGACGATCCGCATGAACGGCTCGTCGGCGTACGCGTCGCGGTACGCCGTCCACAGGTCGCCCTTCGAGACCGGCCCGTCGGGGAAGACGTGGCAGGTCGCGCTCGCGCCGCGCACCATGTCGACCGCGTGGACGGTGAACGAGACCGAGAGCCCGAGGTACGCCTCGATCTCCGCCTCGTGGCGGTGCCCGGTCGGGGCGTACGGGCGCACGACGCCCGAGCGCTCCGGGTGCGAGGAGGCCGCGCCGCCGCCGGCGCCGCCCTCCGAGGAGCCGACCTTCACGTCGACGACGACCTCGCCCGCGTCGGGGCCGAGCGCGCCGGCGTCGACCAGGGGTTTCAGCCCGAGGATCGTCGCCGTCGCGTTGCAGCCGCCGCCGGCGATCAGGTCGGCGCCGGGGAGGTTCTCGCGGTTGATCTCGGGGAGCGCGTACTCCGCGCGCTCCAGGTACTCCGGCGACTCGTGGCCGTCGTACCACTCGTCGTAGGCGTCCGCCTCGGGCAGCCGGAAGTCCGCCGAGAGGTCGACGACGGTGTCAGCGACCTCGAAGTACTCGTCGATCCGCCCCATCGAGACGCCGTGGGGCGTCGCCGAGAAGAGCACGTCGACCGACTCCAGGTCGTCCGGGTCGGAGAAGCGCAGGTCGAGCCCGCGCAGGTTCGGGTGCGACCGGCCGACGGTCATGTTGTCGGCCGACCGCGACGTGGCCTGTACCACGTCGAACGCGGGGTGACCGGCGAGGATCCGCAGCAGCTCGCCGCCGGTGAAGCCGGTGCCGCCGACGACGCTCGCGGTGTACGTCTCGGCGGGCGCCGCGTCGCCCGCGGCGGCCGCGCCGGACTCCGCCGTCACGCGCTCACCTCCGTGGCGTCGTCGGCGCCGTCGGCCGCCGCGGCCGCCTTCGCCTCCAGCCAGTCGACGACCGCCGCGGGGACGTCGACGTCAGCGGCCGCGTCGAGCGCCTTGAACTCGACCGTGTGGTTCACCTCGTGGACGGTGTACTCGCCGGAGTCGGTTCCGCCCACTTCCATCAGGTCGACGCCGAGCATCCCGCCGCCGACCGCGTCTGAGGCGCGCTCGACCAGTTCGAGGGCGCGGTCGTCGAGGTCGAACGACTCCGTCTCGCCGCCCTTCGCGGCGTTCGTGAGCCAGTGGTCCGACGAGCGCGTCATCGCGGCGATCGGCTCCCCGTCGACCGCCAGCGCGCGGATGTCGCGGCCGGGCTTGTCGACGAACTCCTGGACGTAGAACACCTTGTGCTCGTAGTGGCCGAGCGTCTCCTTGTGCTCCAAGATCGCCTCGGCCGCGTCCCGGGTGTCGATCTTCGCCATCAGCCGCCCCCACGACCCGACGACCGGCTTGAGCACGCAGGGGTAGCCGAACGACTCGATCGCCTCCAGCGCGGCCTCCTTCGTGAACGCGACCTCGGTCGCCGGGGTCGGGACGTCCGCCTCGGCGAGCGCGAGCGAGTTCTTCGCCTTGTCGGCGCAGACGTCGCCCGTCTCCGGGGAGTTGACGACGGGCACGCCGTAGCTGTCGAGGAACCGCGTCGCGTACAGCGACCGGCTCGTCGACAGGCAGCGGTCGACGACGATGTCGAGGTCCGCGACGTTCGCCGTCGTCGACTCCAGCCCGAACCGCTCCTTGCGGACGTCGATCTTCTCGACCTCGTGGTCCCGGTCGCGGAGCTCGTTGAGCAGGAGCTTCTCGTCCTTCCGGATCCGGGAGTAGAGGATCCCTACGCGCATGTCGACCACTCGGGAGTCGCGGCCGCGGCGGTCGTCGACATCTACTCGCCCCAGTCCTCCTCGAGCTCGGGCGCCTCCTCCAGCGTGACGGGGTCCAGCGAGATGACCTCGAGCTCGGTCCCGGTGACCGGGCTGTCGATGATCTCGCCGACCTCGACGTCGGCCGGAAGCTCGATCTCCTCGCCCGTGATCGGGTCCTCTGCCAGCAGCGTGTCGGTGTCGCTCGTCATCGTAGGAGACAGTCGACCGCGGACGGGCATAAAGGCTTCGAACTTATTAGATAGTTTACATAACACGGATCGGCCGCTAACGGAAGCGAATCGGCGAGATCGAGCCGTTTCGAGATCGGATATCAGATCCCGGTAGTAACTGTGTCCCCCTTACGGGGACGGTCGTCGGCGCCGATCGGGTCGGCGGTCCGACCGACGTCGCCGGCCGGACCGCCACCGATCGAGCCAGGGGGCGCCCGGCGGTCGTCGCGGCTCAGACATAGCGATCGACCTCCGCGTTTAGGGCCTCGCTCGCGTCGGCGAGCGCGTCGCGCTCGGCCGCCAGCGCGTCGTCGTCCTCACCGATCCCGGCCTCGGCGGCGGCGAGCCCGTCGGCGACCGCCGCGGGAGCCGGCCCGCCGGCGGAGTCCCGGCTCGCGACGCTGGCGGCCGGATCGAGCGCCGACTCCACGTCCTCGCGGCTCACGTGCGTCGAGAGGGGCTCGCCGGTCACGTTCCGAGCGGCCTCGTCAACTTTTGCGGCCGCCGCGGCCGGCGAGTCGCCGTCGGCGACCTCCTCAGCGGCCGTCGCGACGATCTCGTGGGCCGTCCGGAAGGGCATCCCGCTCATCGCGAGCAGGTCGGCGACGCCGGTCGCCGTCGAGAAGCCGTCGCCCGCGGCGTCCGCGAGCGCGGCCTCGTCCCAGTCGGCGGTCGCGACCGCGCCCGCGGCGACCGCGGTCGCCTCCCGCACGTCGTCGGCGACCTCGAACACGCTCGCGTGGGCGCGCTGGAGATCGCGGTTGTAGGCGCGCGGGAGCCCCTTGAGCAGGCTCAGCGTCCCCGTCGCCTCGCCGATCGCGTCGCCGGCGACGCCGCGGGTCAGCTCCAGCGTGTCGGGGTTCTTCTTCTGGGGCATGATCGAGGAGGTGGAGGCGTACGCGTCCGACAGCTCCACGAACCCCTTGTTCGAGAAGAGGACGAGGTCCTCCGCGAGCCCCGACAGCGTCGTCGCGAGCGTCGCGCACGCGGTCGCGCCCTCCGCGAGGAAGTCGCGCGCCGACGCCGCGTCGGTCGCGTTCCGGACCGTCCCGTCGAACCCGAGCAGCTCGGCGGTGCGGTCGCGGTCGATATCGAAGGGCGTCCCCGCGAACGCGGCCGCGCCGAGCGGCGACCGGTTGACCCGCTCGTACGCGTCGAGCAGGCGCGCGGTGTCGCGGGCGACCCCGCCCTCGTACGACAGCAGGTAGTGCGCGACCGTCGTCGGCTGGGCCGGCTGGAGGTGCGTGTAGCCGGGCATCACCGTCTCCGCGTGCTCGCTCGCGACCTCGACGAGCGCCTCGCGGAGCGCCAGGGTGGCCTCCGCGGCCGCGAGCAGGTCCTCGCGCAGCCGGTACCGGATACAGGTCGCCACCTCGTCGTTGCGCGAGCGGGCGGTGTGCATCCGCCCGCCGTCCGGCCCGATCCGGTCGATGACGGCCGTCTCGATCGCCTCGTGGACGTCCTCGCCGTCGGGGAGCGCGCCGTGGCCGGCGGCCTCCACGTCGTCGAGCGCGCCGAGGATCTCGCCGGCGACCGCGCCGTCGACGATCCCCTGCTCCGCGAGCATCACCACGTGCGCGCGGTCGACCGCGAGGTCGGCCTCGAAGATGGCCGCGTCGGCCGCGAGGCTCGACAGGAACTCGCGGGCGGGACCGCCGCTGAATCGGTCGCGCCGGACGGCGGTGCCGGGATCGTCGTCGGTCATCTACTCGTCCGTCCCGTCGTCTCCCGACCCGTCGGTCGCGAGCTCGGGCCGCTCCACGCCCGCGGCCACGTCGTTGGCGAGGCGCTCCTGGAGCCCGTGGTACTTCGCGACGCCGGTGGCGTCCTCCTGCGCGATGCCGGCCACGTCCTCGGTGTTGAACGAGGCCATCTCCTCGGAGTACACCGCGTACTCGGAGTCGCGGGCGACGACGCGGCAGTTGCCGCCGGAGACCTTCACCGTCGCCGTCCCGGTCACCACGTCCTGCGTCTCGTCGACGAAGGCGTCGAGCGCGTCGACGACGGGGGCGAAGACGAGCCCCTGGTACGCCTTCTCGGACCACTCCTGCTCGATCCCCTGCTTGAACGAGCGCTCGTTCTTGGTTAAGACGAGGTCTTCCAGGGCCCGGTGGGCCGTCAACAGGACGGTCGCGGCCGGGTGCTCGTAGTTCTCGCGCACCTTCAGCCCGAGCATCCGGTCCTCCATCACGTCGGTGCGGCCGATCCCGTAGCTCCCGGCGTACTCGTTGAGGTGCTGGATCAGCGGGACCGGGTCCATCGCCTCGCCGTCGACCGCGACCGGGACGCCCTCCTCGAAGGCGACCTCGATGGTGGTCTCGCCCTCCGGCTCGGCGGTCCACTCGTAGATGTCCTCCGGCGGCTCGTAGTTCGGGTCCTCCAGCTTCCCGCCCTCGACGGCGCGCGACCAGATGTTCTCGTCGATGGACCAGACGCCGCCGTCGCCGGCCTCGACGGGCAGGTCCTTCTCCGCGGCGTACTCGATCTCCCACTCGCGGGTGAGTCCGAGCTCGCGGACGGGGGCGATCACTTCGAGGTCGGAGCCGCGCCAGACGGCCTCGAACCGGAGCTGGTCGTTCCCCTTCCCGGTACAGCCGTGCGCGATGGCGTCACAGCCCTCCGCCTCGGCGACGCCCAGGATGGCCTCGGCGATCACCGGGCGCGCGAGCGCGGTCCCGAGCGGGTAGCCCTGGTACGTCGCGTTCGTCTTCACCGCGTCGAAACACAGCTCCGCGAACTCTTCCTTCGCGTCGACGACGTGGAGGTCGAGCCCCAGCGCCTCGGCGGTCTCCTCGGCCTCGTCGAACTCCTCTGTCGGCTGCCCGACGTCGACGTTGACGCCGATGACCTCGTCGTAGCCGTACTCCTCTTTCAACAGCGGGACGCAGACGGTCGTGTCGAGCCCCCCACTGAACGCGAGTGCAACGGTTGCCATTAGGGGAGTACACTGGGCTCACGCCCTTAAATTCACCGATTTAATTACCGGAAGAAATTGACGGACTCGGCGCTGTCCGACGACGTAGCTGTCACTCTCCGAGACGAAACGGCGCGAACGCGACGAGGGATGAAGATTACTGGCCCGAGGGGGCCCGTCGTCGCGCCGCGCCGGAAGCCGGTCGCGGCGGTCGGACGCCTCGTCGCGGTCGCGGGGCTCGTCGGCCTCGGACGAGGGCGGCGTCGGGACGAGCCTCCGCGATCATTACCAGTACGTAGTTTCGTTCCGGGATAAAAACGTTCCGCAACTGACCCGCGAATACGTACTGCTTCCGCTTCTGACGCTATCTCTCGTACCTGTTCGATACCGGGAGTAGGTGTATCGATACGGTTGAGTGATTTTTTATATGTGAGAGAGTAGTGTCGCTGTCGGCTGTTTATGAGTGACTGATGACGCTATGGTGAACACCTCCAAAGCCCCAGCCTTGTCGCTGGCGGCTGGCGCCGCCAGCGACTCCCTCGCACGCGCTCCTCGCGGCCGCCAGTGGCGGCCACTCGGAGGCGCGCGCCACCGCACATCTCTCTATTAGTGATTGCCGCTGCCACTCAGTGTTATTTAAATACAGTCTTGCCACCAGCGATCTGCAATACTTACTCCCGTTATCGGTCAGATCGCTTCCCGGTACGCCTCCAGCGTCCGCTCGACGTCCTCCTCCGTGTGCGCGTAGGAGGTGAACTGGCACTCGAACTGGTTCGCGGTGAGGAACACCCCCTGCTCTTTCATCTCCTGCCAGAACACGCGCTCCCAGCGGTCGGTCGCGGCGTCGGCGACGTCCGCGCCCGTCTTCGGACACGAGTCGTACCGGGCGCAGTCGGGGTCCTGCCGGCAGCCCCCGGGACAGCAGGCCTCGGGTTCGTCGGGCGCCTCGCGGGTGAACACCGTCTTGAACATCGAGTCGGTGCCGACGACGGTGTACTCGGGCGCGCGCTCCGCGCAGATCTCGGCGATTCCCTCGCGGAGCTTTCGGCCGAGCCGGTTGACGTGCTCGTACACGTCGTTCTCGGCCGCGTACTCCAGGGTCGCCTTCCCGGCGGCCATCGTCACCGGATGCCCCGAGAAGGTGCCGGACTGGAACACGTCGCCCGCGGGCGTGAACCCCTCGATCACGTCGGCGCGCCCGCCGATCGCGCCGACCGGGAACCCGCCGCCGATGATCTTGCCGAACGTCGTTACGTCCGGCGTGACGCCGAACTTCGACTGCGCGCAGCCGAGGCCGCCGACGCGGAACCCCGTGATCACCTCGTCGAAGATCAGGAGGGCGCCGTGGTCGTCGCACAGCTCGCGGAGCGTCTCGTGGTAGCCGTCGACCGGCGCCACGATCCCCATGTTCGCGAGGATCGGCTCGACGAGGACCGCGGCGATCTCGTCGCCGTGCTCCGCGAACACCGCCTTCGCGGCCTCCGGGTCGTTGAACGGGATCGGGAGCGTATGCTGCGCGAACTCCTCGGGAATGCCCGCCGTCGACGGGCGCGCGTCCCCCGGCGACCCCTCGACGAGCGTCGACTCCTGCGCGCCGTGGTAGCCGCCCTGCATCACGACGATCTTGTCGCGGTCGGTGTGACCGCGCGCGAGCCGCACCGCCGAGACGGTCGCCTCGGTCCCCGAGTTGACGAACCGGATCGACTCGACGCTCGGGACGTGCCGCGCCACGAACTCGGCGTGCTCGACCTCGACCTCCGTCGGCGCGCCGTACATCGGTCCCTCGGCGACGTGCGACTGGACCGCCGCCTCCACCGGGTCCGGCAGGTCGTGGCCGTACAGCAGCGGCCCGTACCCCATCACCCAGTCGACGTACCGGTTCCCGTCGGCGTCGATCACGTGGCCGCCGTCCCCGCGCTCGATGAAGAAGGGATGCGGCATCGTCGCCCGGACCGAGGAGTTGACCCCGCCCGGCATCACCGACAGCGCGCGGTCGTACAGCCCGCGGGAGCGCTCGTGGTTCATACCGACGGGTTGGGGCGGCGGGATGAAAGTAGTTGCCGACCCGGCGGTGAGACCGGTTACGGACCGCCGGGGCCTCCGTCGATCGGCGCCGCGGCCCGGCGGTACGGCGCCTCGAAACCCGGTCGAAAAAGCGAGTCGGAGTCGGTCGTCGGTCCGGTTCCCTCGAAGTCCGCGCGTCGCCGCCGGCTTACACCGCCTCCGGCCCGGTGGTGCCGGTGCGGACCTGCAGCGCGTCCTCGACCGGCATGACGAACACCTTGCCGTCGCCGGGCTCGCCGGTCTTGGCGGCCTCGGCGATCGCCTCCGCGACCTCGTCGGCCGGGATGTCGGCGACGACGACCTCCACCTTCACCTTCTGGTGGAGGTCGACCGTGAACTCCTCGCCGCGCCACTGGCCCTTCTTCGCGGGCTGCGAGCCGCGACCGGAGACGTTCGTCACGGTGAGCGAGGGGGCGTTGACCTCCGCGAGCGCCTGCTTGATGGCCCCGAGCTTGTCGGGGCGGACGACCGCGGTGACCATCTTGATCTGCGACCCCGCCTCCTCGCCGCCGTCGGCGCGCGGGGAGTCGTCGGTGGTGTCGACCACGGCCGGACCGCCGTCGGTCGCGACGCGGTCGCCGCCGAACTCGGGGTAGGTCTCGACGCCGTGCTCGGAGATGTCGAGGCCCTCCTGCTCGTGTTCGGGCGTGACGCGGGCCTCACCGCTCAGCTTGAGGACGTACCAGACGACCGCGGTCGCGGTGAGCGTCCAGCCGCCGATGATGACGACGCCGGTCAGCTGGGCGACGAAGTGGGCGCCGACGCCGGCGCTCAGTTCGCCGGGCGCGGCGACGAACGGGAACAGCAGCGTCCCGAGCACGCCCGCGCTGCCGTGGACCGGGAACACCGCGCAGACGTCGTCGATCTTGAGCGTGTCCGAGACGAACTCGAAGACGAGCGGGAGCTGGCCGCCGGCCAGGAGGCCGACGACCAGCGCGCCCCACCACGCCGTGGTGTCGGGGATCGCGGTGATGCCGACGAGCCCGGCGAGCAGGCCGTTGGCGACGTACAGCGTGTCGACCTTCCCGGTGCGGAGCCACACGACGAGGGCGGCGCCGATCCCGCCGGCCGCCATCGCGATCGTCGTCCCCATCGCGACCAGGTTGAGCGTCAGGGTGTTGAACATCCCGCCGCTGACCACGGAGGCCGTCCCGACGTTGAAGCCGTACCAGCCGAACGCGAGGATGAGCGTCCCGAGGACGGCGAACGTCAGCGAGTGGCCGGGGATGACGTTCGTCGAGCCGTCATCGGCGTAGCGATCCATCCGCGGGCCGAGCACGGCCGCCGCGGTGAGCCCCGCGATACCGCCCATGCCGTGGACGATCATGCCGCCGGCGAAGTCGTGGAACGCGGTGCCGGTCAGCTGCGCGACGAGGCCGTCGCCGGAGGCCGACCAGGTGAACGCGATGACCATCGGGTAGATGACCGCGGCCAGCAGGAACGTGTAGGTGACGTACGCACGGAGCTTCGCGCGGCCGGCGACCGCGCCGGAGACGATGGTCGCGGCCGTCATGGCGAACACCGCGCCGTAGAGCCAGTTGACGTACGGGCCGACCGTCCCGGCGTCGACGGCGAGTTCACCGCCGGAGAACAGCGTCCCCGCGACGGACGCGACGCCCGCCGATCCGTTCATCAGGCTCGTGAACGCCGTCCCGATCAGGAAGAACACCGTCACCCCGACGCTCCACGTCAGGAGGTTCTTCGTCAGCTGGTTCGCGACGTTCTTCGAGCGGACCTGCCCGGCTTCGAGCATGGCGAAGCCCGCGTGCATGAAGAAGATGAGGAACGTCACGACGAGGATCCACGTCCCGTTCATCGCGTCCGCGAACGTGCTCGGGTCGACCGTCGCGAGTACGTCGGTCATCACGATTCGACCACCTCAATTGAACGTACGTCTTCCGAACCGCACCGTTCGTTCGTGTTCATGTGTTGAATCACGTTTCGACAAGGAGAAATGGGAGTATATAAACGTTCGACTTGGGTTTCACAAAAAATCAACTTGATAATACGGCGGATGTCAGATATAAGGACGGATGGATGGTGTATAAGGACGTATTCCGGACGAGCTTCTGGCAATCTTTGCGATCGAATCGGACGGACGTATTATCGCTGATCTGTCAACAAGCGCCGAATCGGCCGATATCGGGGGGCGCGTCGCCGGGCGCGGCCGCCGCTGGCGATTTTTGCCGCGCCGCGTTCGGGGAGCATCCGTCGCACCGGCGTCAATCGGCCGAAATCGGGCGTTTCGGCCGTTCCGAGAGAAAGTTTACGTTCGTCAACCGGATCGGCGGCCGGGCTCCCGATCCGGGCGTCGGATCGCCGGATCGAGTCCCGATCGGACGCCGACGGTGCGGATCGCGGGTCGTTTCCCGGTTATTCCGGCTTCAGCCCCTCGCCCTGCACGCGCATCACGGCCTCGCCGTCGGCGAGGTTCGGCGCGTCGACGAGCCGGACGATCCGCTTGTCGCCCTTCGACTTCCGGAGGTAGATCCGGAAGGTGGAGGCGTGCCCGAGGATGTTGCCGCCGATGGCCTGCGTCGGGTCGCCGAAGTAGGAGTCGGGGTTCGACGCGACCTGGTTGGTGACGAGGATGGCGGTGTTGTACAGGTCGCCGAGCCGCATCAGGTCGTGGAGGTGCTTGTTGAGCTTCTGCTGTCGCTCCGCCAGCTCGCCCCGGCCGACGTACTCCGCGCGGAAGTGGGCCGTCAGCGAGTCGACGCAGACGATCCGGATAGGCCACTCCGTCTCCTCGTGCTCGCCGGCGAGCTCCTTCGCCTTCTCGGCCAGCAGGATCTGGTGGTTGGAGTTGAACGCCTTCGCGACGTGGATCTGGTCGAGGAACGCCTCGACGAGCGCTTCCAGCGCCTCCTCGTCGCTCGGCGTGCCCTCGATCTCGCGCCGCTCCATCTCGTCGGCGAGGATCTCGTCGTCGAGCCCGCGGACCATGTCGTCGATCCGCTCCGGCCGGAACGTGTCCTCAGAGTCGACGAAGATACAGCCGCCCTCCAGCCCGCCGTTCTCCTTCGAGAGCTGGACGTTGACGGCCATCTGGTGGGTCACCTGCGACTTCCCGGACCCGAACTCGCCGTACACCTCGGTGATCGACTGCGTCTCGATGCCGCCCCCGAGCAGGTCGTCGACCTCGTCGATCTGCCAGGAGAGCTTCCCGATCTCCTCGCGGCGTTCGAGCACGGTCGCGCCCGTCTCGAAGCCGCCGACGTCGGCGGCCTCCCGGGCGGCGTTGATGATGTCGCTGGCGGACGACTCGCCGATGTCCGCGGTGTTCGACATCTCGCCGGGGCTGGCGACGGCGATCGACTGGTAGCTCTCGAACCCGTTCTCGACGAGCTTGTCCGCGGTCGCTGGGCCGACTCCGGGGAGGTCCTCGAGTTCGTCTTCAGGCATGTACACGACCCTTGTTCGCCATCCCGTATAAAGACTGGTTTACACCCGAGTGAAAGTGAAATCCGCGACGGCGACGCGCTCGGTTCCGCGTCGGCTTCCCCCGCGAGGCTCCCCGCCGGAACGGATCGTCGACCGACGGGGGGAACCGGTCGCCGCCGCGTCGCGACCGCCGTCCCGGTCGTCAGAACCCCACGCGGCGGACGTATCCGAGCTCGCGGATCTCGACGAGCAGCTCGCCGGGCAGCTCCGCGTCGGTGATCACGTACAGCTTCGGATCGTCCGTGAACTCGGGGTCCTCGCTCAACACCTGTCGGATCGAGACGTCGTGGTCGGCGAGGATGCCGGTCACCTCGGCGACGATCCCGGCCTCGTCGGCGGCGGCGACCTCGATGGTGAGGACCGTGAGGTTGAGGACCGGCGCCAGGTCCATCAGGCTCGGCACCGACGAGATGTTGGTGAAGATGCGCTTCAGCTCGGGGTCGTCCAGGATCGCGTCCGTCGTCGAGTCGACCACGCGCCGGTCGACGTCGAGCTCGCGCGCGATCCCGGTGTACGGGATCTCGATGCCGCCGGAGACGACGCGGCCCTCCTCGTTGACGGAGAAGCCGCGCTCTAAGAACAGCCGGATGACGGCCTGCTGGCTCGGTGACCCCTCGAACTTCTCGAGGATCTCGTCGAACATTCGTTACTACGGCCGGTAACGGCGCGTCGGTATAAATCAGGGTGCGTCCCGGTCGGGAGCGTCTCCCCGGTATCGAGTCGCGTCCGCCGAGGACCCGGCGGGCGGAACGCCCGGCCGGCGTCAGTCGGTCAGTCCGGCGTACGCCCCGCCGAGCACGGCCCCGTACGCGAGGTGACCGATCGCGCTCATCGCGCTGACGTTGGGGAGCGGCGGGTTCGCCGGCGAGCCGACCGCGGAGAGCCAGACCGGCATCACAATCACCGCGAGCGCGACCCAGACGACGAGCCCGTACGCCGCGCCGGCGCCGAGCGACGCGCCCGCGCCCTCGCCGATCGAGGGGTTCAGTCCGACGAGCGCGGCGAAGCCGACGCCGAGCACCGCGCCGTGAGACATGTGGATCGCCCAGCCGACGAACGGCGCCGCCGGCGGCGCGAGCCCGTACATCGACGGGATCACCACCTCCAGCAGCGGGGCGGGGATCACGTACGTCATCAGGAGTCCGAAGACGGCGCTCCCGGCGAGCCCGCCGGCGACGCCCGCCTTCCAGTCGCCCGTTCCGGTCGATACGTCGCCCGTCGCTGTCGCGGTTTCGGTCGCCATGACGCCTCGATACTCGGCGAAGAAGCGGTAATATATGCTGGTTACGTGCGTTCACGGCGCACGCTCCCCGAACGTATATGTCCCCGCTGAACCAAATCCGTTCGGTCCGCTCCGTCTCGTGGCGGCGCCGAACCACTTCCGCCGCGGCACCCCACCCCTTTTAGCCGGTGGCGACGAACTCCGGCCCGTGTCAGAGTCGCCGCATCTGCGGTTCTTCCCGTACGAGGAGCCGTATCCGAACCAGCGCGAGGCGATGGACAGGATCGCCAACGCGCTGGACCGGGGCCAGGACGTGCTGTTCGAGGGCGCCCCGGGGACGGGGAAGACCCTCTCCGCGCTCGTGCCCGCCCTGGAGCACGCCCGCGAGCACGACCGCACGGTCGTGATCACGACCAACGTTCACCAACAGATGCGGCAGTTCGTCGAGGACGCTCGCGCGATAACCCGCGAAGAGCCCGTCCGCGCGGTCGTCTTCAAGGGGAAGTCGTCGATGTGTCACATCGACGTCGACTACCAGGAGTGCCAGACCCTCCGGGACACCACCCGCGAGATGGTGGAGACGGAGAACGAGGTCCGCGAGCTGGAGGCGCGCCAGCGCGAGCTGCTCGCCGAGAGCCGCGAGGGCGACGCGAGCGCCGCCGAGGCCCGCGAGGCGGTCATGGACGAGCTCGACGAGCTGGAAGCGGAAATCGACGAGTACGAGACCGCGAACGTCTGCGCGCACTACCGGAACAACCTCGTCGAGGACACCGACGAGTTCTTCGGGTGGCTGTTCGAGGACGTCCGCACCCCCGAGGACGTGTACGCGTACGCGGACGAGCGCGAGCTCTGCGGCTACGAGCTGCTCAAGGAGGGGATGGAGGGGGTCGACCTGGTCGTCTGTAACTACCACCACCTGCTCGACCCGAACATCCGCGAGCAGTTCTTCCGGTGGATCGACCGCGACCCCGCCGAGATAATCACCGTCTTCGACGAGGCCCACAACGTCGACGACGCCGCCCGTGACCACGCCACTCGCACCCTCACGGAGACCACCCTCGACGCCGCGTTAGAGGAGCTCGCCGACAGCGACGACTCCCGCGCCGAGGCCGCCGAGAACGTCGTCGGCGCGTTCCGCGACGCCCTGGTCGAGACGTACGACGACGCGCTCGGGTTCGGGGGGCGCGAGTCCGTCGGCGAGAGCTGGGAGGACCTCTCCGTCGCCAACGACGACCGGCGCGACGACCTCACGCTCGCGTTCCTCCGCAACTACGAGGGGCGGGGGATCGACGCGGAGACGGAGCTCGCGGTCCAGCTCGGCCAGGCCCTAGACGAGGAGTACGAGCGCCGCTACCGCGACGGCGAGACGACGACCCGGGCCGAGTGTCAGACCCTGCAGGTCGCCCGGTTCGTCTCGACGTGGATGGAGGAGGGGACCGAGCTCGGCCAGTACCCGGTGGTCTCCGTGCGCCGCGACGCCGCCGCCGACGAGGTGTACGGCCGCGCGGAGCTGTACACCTGCATCCCGCGTCGGGTGACCGAGGAGCTGTTCGGCGAGGTCGCCGCCTCGGTGCTGATGAGCGCCACGCTCCGCCCCTTCGACGTCACGGAGGACGTGCTCGGGCTGGAGAACGCCGCGTCGCTCGCGTACGAGATGGCCTACCCCGAGGCGAACCGCCGGACGTTCGCGGTCGACACGCCGCCGCTGTTCGCCTCCGAGCGCAACGACCCGGAGACGCAGGAGACGGTGTCGTCGGTGCTGCGCGACGCGGTCCGGTTCACCCCGGGCAACACGCTCGCCTTCTTCCCCTCGTACGCCGAGGCCGAGCGCTACCACGAGCGGCTCGGCGGCTCGGCGGGGACCGGCGCCGGAGCCGACGTCGGCGCGGGCGGCGGGCCGGCAGGCGCCGACCTCGGCTCCCTCTACCTCGACGGCCCCGGCGAGGACGAGGAGGACCTGCGCCGGCGGTTCGTCGAGAGCGACGACGCGACCCTCTTCACCTCCCTGTGGGGCACGCTCGCGGAGGGGGTGAGCTTCGACGCCGACGACGCGCGGACGGTGGTGGTCGTCGGCGTCCCGTACCCGCACCTCTCCGACCGGACGGAGGCGGTCCAAGACGCCTATAACCGGGCGTTCGCCGACCGCGACCGCGCCCGCGACCCGGGCTGGGCGTACGCCGTCGAGATCCCGACGATCCGCAAGACGCGGCAGGCGCTCGGGCGCGTGGTCCGCGGCCCCGACGACTTCGGCGTCCGGGTCCTCGCCGACCGCCGGTACACGACGGCCGACATGGGGAAGTACTCGGTCCGGAGCGCGTTCCCGCCGGAGGAGCGCGAGGAGCTGCTCGACGTCGACCCGGAGAAGCTGAAGTTCGCGATGCTGAACTTCTACGGCGACCACGACGCGTACGACGGGGCGCCGCCGGAGCCGTGACTCCTACCCCGGCATCGTCGCGAGCAGCGCCGTGACGCCGAACAGCACGATGCTGAGCAGCGTCGTGATCACGGCGTGGATCACGGTCATCGCGGCGACGATCCGGCGGGGCTGGTCGTAGCTCCACGCGAACATCGCGCCGTCGACGAGCAGCGCCGCGGGGAGGAGCAGCGCCTCGGAGACGGCGAACGCCCCGCCGACGACGCCGATCACCGCCGGGAGCGGACCGACGTAGAGCGCGCGGCGCGGGTCGACGTCGCCGAGGACGTTCCGGGCGGCGAGGTGCGCGGTCACGGAGAGGAACAGCGCGAACAGCAGGGTGGTCCCCAGCACCGTGATCGGCGTCACCGTCTGTAGGAGCATACCCGGGCTACGGGGCGACGGGTAAAAGTGGTCGCGGGATCGACCGGCGCGAGACCGCCGTCAGGCGAGCAGCCCGAGGCCGTCCAGCTCCTCGACGATCACGTCGACGGCGGCCGCGGCGTCGTCCGGGCTCGTTCCCCCCGTGACGACGAGCTTCCCGCTGCCGAACAGCAGCGCGACGACGTCCGGCTCGTCGAGCCGGTAGACGAGCCCGGGGAACTGCTCCGGCTCGTACTCGATGTGTTCGAGCCCGAGCCCGATCGCGATCGCGTTGAGGTTGAGGCTCTCGCCGAGGTCGGCGGACGTGACGATGTTCTGGACCGTGATCTCCGGGTCGCCGACCGGGATGTCGAGCGCGCGGAGCTCGTCGAACACGACGGCGAGGCTCTCGTGGACGGCGTCGATGGAGTTCGCGCCCGTGCACACGATCTTCCCGGACCGGAAGATCAGCGCGGCCGATTTCGGGTCCGTGGTGCGGTAGACGAGCCCGGGGAACTGCTCGGGGTCGTAGTCGGCGCCTTCCAGGTCCATCGCGACGCTCTGGAGGTCGAGCTCCTGCCCGATCCCCGTCGAGGCAACGACGTTCTCTATCGTGATCGTCTCCTTCGGATCGGCCATCACTACCACCACAATCGGTTGAAATATTTAAAAAGGTGCGTGGTCGGAACCGCTATGCTCTTGCGAGCGGCTCCCCGACTCCGGGGCGTGTACTGGCTGGAACTCGCCGGGGAGACGGACGCGTTCGCGGCCCGCGAGGCCGCGACCGCCGCGACCGGCGTGGAGCTGCTCGCGCCCGGGGTCGCGAGCGCCGGGAGCGTCGGGCCGAACCGAACCGAATCGGGGGCGGCCGACGGCGCGCGCGTCGGAGGCGGCGCCCCGGACGACGGCGCCGCAATCCGTCGGCTCGCCTACACCCGCGCCGCCCACGAGGCGGTCGCGCGCACCGACGCCGACCTCGACGCCGCCGTCGCCGCGCTGGAGGCGGCGCCCCTCGACCGCTCGGGCGCGGTCGCGGTGCGGGCCCGCAACGTCCGGAACACCGCGGGCGTCTCGACGACCGACGCCGAGCGCGCCCTCGGGGGCGTCCTCGTCGACCGCGGCTTCGAGGTCGACCTCGACGACCCCGACCACGTGCTGCGCGCGCTGTTCGCCGCCGGCGAGCGCGCCGCCCACGAGGCGGTCCCCGGCGCCGACGGCGGTGACGCGTCGGTCTGCGCGCTCGGCTGGGTCGCGGTAGAGGCCGCCCGCGACTTCGCCCCGAAGCCGACCGACCGCCCGTTCTTCCAGCCCGGGAGCATGGCGCCGGCCGACGCCCGCGCGTACGTCAACCTCGCCGGCGCCGCGCCCGGCCGGACCCTGCTCGACCCGATGTGCGGCACCGGCGGGCTCCCGCTCGAAGCCGGGCTCGTCGGGAGCGACGCGGTCGCCTGCGACGCCCAGCGCAAGATGGTCCGCGGGACCCGGGAGAACCTCCGCGAGTACGTGGGCGGAGGTTCCGAGTCCCCCGACTGGCACGTCGCTCGCGGCGACGCCACCGCCCTCCCGCTCCGGGACGACGCGGTCGACGGGATCGCCTTCGACGCCCCGTACGGCCGCCAGTCGAAGGTCGCCACCCACGACCTCACCGACCTCGTCTCGGGCGCGCTCGCCGAGGCCGCTCGGGTCGCGCCCCGCGCCGTCGTCGTCGCCGACCGCGACTGGCGCGGGCCGGCACGCGCGGCGGGCTGGACGGTCGACGCTGCCTTCGAGCGCCGGGTTCACCGGTCGCTCACCCGCCACGTGCTGGTGCTCGACCGGGCGTGACGGCCGTCCCTCTCGGGGCGCGATCGGTCCGAGGCCGCCGCGATCGCACCGTCCCGAGAGTGAACGTCCGGTCGGCGAGAACCGACGGTTGAGGGTCGCAGTCGACAAGTTTCAGTTTCACCGACCCCGCGGGCAACGGTTAAGTGGACGGCCTGTCGTGATGTTCACATGACCGGGGACGCCGGCGGCGACATGCTCTCGTGGGACGAGTCGGTGTTCCGCGACGAGTCGGTGTTCGAGATCGACCACGTCCCCGAGACGTTCCGCCACCGCGAGAGCCAGCTGGAGAACCTCAAATACGCGCTCCGGCCCGCGGTGCGCGGCTCCCGCCCGCTCAACACGATGGTGCGCGGCCCCCCCGGCACCGGGAAGACCACCGCGGTCCAGAAGCTGTTCGGCGAGCTCGGTGCCCGCACCGACGTCCGCACGGTCCGCGTCAACTGCCAGGTCGACTCGACGCGGTACGCCGTCTTCTCGCGGCTGTTCGAGGGGATCTTCGACTACGAACCCCCCTCCTCCGGGATCTCCTTCAAGAAGCTGTTCGGGCAGATCACCGACCGGCTCGTCGAGGAGGACGACGTGCTCGTCGTCGCCCTCGACGACGTGAACTACCTCTTCTACGAGAACGAGGCCTCCGACACCCTCTACTCCCTCCTGCGTGCCCACGAGGCGCACTCGGGCGCGAAGATCGGCGTCATCGTCGTCTCCTCCGACCTGGGGCTCGACGTGATCGACGACCTCGACACCCGGGTAC
Source organism: Halorubrum rutilum (assembly GCF_042665015.1). GTDB lineage: Archaea > Halobacteriota > Halobacteria > Halobacteriales > Haloferacaceae > Halorubrum > Halorubrum rutilum. The sequence goes on from NZ_JBHTBL010000002.1 coordinate 33,171, forward strand.
AGTCGGTGTTCCGGCCCGAGGAGGTGTACTTCCCCGTCTACGACGCCACCGAGATCTACGACATCCTCTTCGAGCGCGCGAAGCGCGGCTTCCACGACGGCGTCATCGGCGACGCCGAGCTGGAGCGCGTCGCCGACCTCACCGCCGAGAGCGGCGACCTCCGGGTCGGGATCGACCTGCTCCGCCGCGCCGGGCTGAACGCGGAGATGCGCGCCTCGAAGACCATCGCCGAGGAGGACGTGGAGTCGGCGTACGAGAAGTCCAAGCACGTCCACCTCTCGCGGTCGCTCCGCGGGCTCTCGGAGTCCGAGCGCGCCCTCGTCCGCGTGCTCGCGGAGAACGACGGCGAGCGCGCCGGCGCGGTGTACGAGGCGTTCCACGAGGAGACCGACCTCGGCTACACCCGCTACTCCGAGATCATCAACAAGCTCGACCAGCTCGGCGTGATCGACGCCGAGTACGCCGACGTGGAGGGCCGCGGCCGCTCCCGCGAGCTCTCCCTCGCGTACGACGCGGAGGCGGTGTTGGACCGGCTGGAGTAGCCCGACGCCTTTTCAACGGCTCCGCACGCAGTCGACCCCATGAAGACGAGCGGCGGCAGCGACGCGGCGAAGCGACGCGCCGGCGAGTCGGCCGCGGCGGCGGTCGACGACGGCGAGGTGGTCGGGCTCGGGACGGGGTCGACCGCGGCTCACGCGATCCGGCGGCTCGGCGATCGGGTCGACGCCGGGCTGGAGGTCCGCGGCGTCCCGACCTCCTTCGCGAGCCGCGAGCTCGCCGCCGACCGCGGGATCCCCCTGCTCGACCTCGACGAGGCGGTGGGCCCCGACGCGCCCGGGGTCGACCTCGCGATCGACGGGGCGGACCAGGTCGCGGTCGGTCGCGGCGGCGAACCGACCGCGGGCCCACTCATCAAGGGCGGCGGCGCCGCCCACGCCCGCGAGAAGCTGGTCGACGCCGCGGCCGACCGCCTCCTCGTCGTCGCCGACCCCTCGAAGGAGGCGCCGGTCCTCGACCGCCCGGTCCCCGTCGAGTCGCTCCCCGCCGGCCGGACCGCGGTCGCCGAGGCGGTCCGGACGGCCGGCGGCGAGCCGACGCTCCGCCGCGCCGAGTGCAAGGACGGTCCGGTCGTCACCGACAACGGGAACCTGGTGCTCGACTGCGCGTTCGGCGAGATCGCGGAGCCGTCCGCGCTCGCGGCGACCCTCTCGGCGACGCCGGGCGTCGTCGAGCACGGGCTCTTCGTCGACCTCGCCGACGAGGTGCACGTCGGCACGGAGTCCGGAGTTCGGGTGCTCACGCGCTGACCGCGGGAGGGAGACGCCCGGTCGACGCGCCGGACGCGCCGCTCGCCGGTCGACGCGCGGTCAAAAAATCGGGGTCGGGAGTCGCGTCCGCCTTAGAGGTCGCGCGGCTGGACCGTCTTCCGGTCGTTGGCCTCGGCGCGGCGCGCGGCGTCTTCGAGCAGCTCGTCCACTTCGTCGTCCAGCGCGTCGTAGAAGTCCGAAGCGACGTTCTTGTCGTCCAGGGCTTCCTTGACGGCCGCTTTGACAATAAGGTCTGCCATGCAGACGGTGATATCCGTCGACAGTTAATAAGAGTTCCTGAATTCGCCCGCGAGGGGCTTCCTGCGGGCCGTTCGCGAGGGGTTCCTGAAACGATCCCTTATAAACTTTGTGAGAACGCCGGGGATCGGGGGGTCGGAGCCGGGCCCGCGAGCTCGCGGGTCGACCCCCGAACGGGCTCTCCCCGCGCGGCCCGGACCGATAGGTTCGACCGCTTCCGGCTCCGACGGACGGTCATGCGCGACACGCTGGAGGCGCTCCACGCCGGCGAGATCGGGGTCGCGGAGGCCGAATCGCGGCTCGCGGGCTACGCCACGACGGCGGCCGGTCGGTTCGACGCCGCCCGCGAGCACCGGCGCGGGATCCCCGAGGCGGTCCTCGCGGAGGGGAAGACGCCGGCCGAGGTCGCGGCCCTGGCGACGACCGCGGTCGAGACGACCGGCCGCGCGCTCGTGACCCGGGCCGACGCCGCGGACGCGGACGCGGTCCGGACGGCGACGGCGGACCTCGATCTCGGGACCGCGGGCGACCCCGATCCGACGGTCGACCGCGACGAGCGGGCCGGGACCGTCGTCGTCCGCGCCGCCGACTTCGACCCGCCCGCCCTCGACGCGACGGTCGCGGTCGTCGCGGCGGGCACCGCCGACGCGGCGGTCGCGGGCGAGGCGGCGGTCGTCGCCCGCGAGACCGGGGCGACCGTCGACCGCGTCGACGACGTGGGCGTCGCGAACCTCGACCGGATCTTGGACCAGCGCGACCGGGTCCGCGAGGCCGACGTCGTCGTGGTCGCGGCGGGCCGCGAGGGGGCGCTCCCGACCGTCGTCGCCGGGCTCGTCGCGGCGCCGGTGATCGCGCTTCCGGTGTCGACGGGATACGGCGTCGGCGGCGAGGGCGTCGCCGCGCTCCACGGGGCGCTCCAGTCCTGTTCGGTGCTCACGACGGTGAACGTCGACGCGGGCTTCGTCGCCGGCGCGCAGGCGGGGCTGATCGCCCGCGCGGTCGACGCGGCGCGGCGCGACTGACCGCCGGCCTCGGACCCGCGTCGGCACCCGTCTCTCGGTGGGCCTTTATACGTGGTTTTCCGGAATCTGGCGGGGGTGAGAAAGGGTATTTGTTCGTCGAACCCCTACGCGTTTTCGCCGGTGAACACCGGTACCGAATGCCACGCTGTGACCACTGCGGGTCGCACGTCTCGGACCGTTTCGCACGCGTCTTCACGGACGAGTACGGCGACCTGAACGCCTGTCCGGACTGTTCCGCGAACGCCGGGATCGCCGAGGTCTCCCGGGAGCGCGCCCGCACCGGAGACTGACTCGGCCGATCCCGTCGCACCGGCGCGACGGACCGGGTCCGCGCCCCCGACCCGTCCGGCGCTCCCGACCGCGCCGAGACCGTCAGCTATTCGTCGCGCCCGCGCCGACCGGGCGCCGTGTCGACGCCGAGTTCGGACGCGCCGCACCACGTCTACGTGATCGAGTGCGCCGACGGGACGCTCTACACCGGCTACACCACCGACGTGGAGCGCCGCGTCGCCGAGCACGACGCCGGCGAGGGCGCGAAGTACACCAGGGGGCGGACTCCCGTGACGCTCCGGCACGCCGAGTCGTTCGACTCGAAGTCCGCGGCGATGTCGCGGGAACACGAGATCAAGTCGCTCACACGCGCGGAGAAGGAGGCGCTGATCGACGCCGAGGACGACTGAGGAGACGGAATACCGGCTACTCGACCAACCGCTCGATCTCGGTGACGAGGATCCCGCTCGCCCCGACGGCCTTCAGCTCCGAGATGGTCGCGAACACGTCGCGCTCCTCGACGACGGCGTGGACCGCCACCGTCCCGTTCCCGTTCTCGTCGGCCTCCACGTCCATCACCGTCGGGCCGCCGAGCCCGGGGATCACGTCTTTCACGTCGTCGAGCCGTTCTTTGGGGGCGTTCATCATCAGGTAGCGTCGGCCGTCGGCCGCGAGCACGGACTCGAAGGCGGTCAGCACCTGTTCGACCTTCGCGTCGTCGACGACATCGGGGCGCGCGAACAGCCGCACGGAGGAGGCGAGCACCTCGTCGATCACGGCGAGGCGGTTCACCTTCAGCGTCGTCCCCGTCGAGGTGATGTCGACGATGGCGTCGGCCATGTCGACGTGGGGGGTCAGCTCGGTCGCGCCCGTGACGGTGACCACGTCGGCGTCGACCCCGACCCGGTCGAGGTAGTCGCGCGTGACGTTCGGGAACTCGGTGGCGACCGTCCCCCCGGCCAGGTCTCCGACGGTCCCGACCGCGCCGTCCTCCGGCGCCGCGAGGACGAGCCGACAGGAGCCGTACCCCAGGTCGAGCAGGTCGACGAGGTCCCCCTCGCTCGCCGCGCTCGCGGCGTCGGCGACGCCGCCGGACTCCGCGGCCTGATCGAGGCCCGTGATCCCGAGGTCGGCCGCGCCGTCCCGGACGTACTCGGGGATGTCGGCCGCCCGCGCGAACAGCACCGTCACGTCGGGGTCGACGGTGTCGGCGTACAGCTGGCGGTCGGCGGTCTCCTCGACGTGGAGCCCCGCGCGCTCCAACAGCGAGAGCGTCGGGTCGTGCAGGCGGCCCTTGTTGGGGACGGCGATGCGCATACATCACGGGTCGCGGGGGGAGGGGGAAACGTTTTCGTCCGATGGCTCGGTCGCTGTGAACCCGGTACCGACGGCGGATCCGGGTACCGGACGAACCGCGTGCGAGTTAGCGCGATAATATACTCTATCTTATATACTTATAAAACATTATGAATATCGTATGAGTACAAAACCCACCGACGCGAGACGCCGAACCGGAGGCCGTACCGACGGGCTCGGACCGACGAGACGGGCGGTTCTCGCCGCCGGCGGGGTAGTCGCGCTCGGCGGGCTCGCGGGATGTTCCGACCTCGACGGGCTGGTGGACCGCGCCGGCGAGCAGGTGCTCGGGACGACGGTCTCCACGCCGGCGGCGTTTTACGCCGGACGGCCGCCGGTAGACGAGCGAGCGGGTAGCACCACCGACGACGGAAGCAGCGGCCAGACGCAGGTCCTCCGCACCGGCCCGATCGATATCGCGTATGTGCCGGCGACAGCTCGGGCCGACTCCCGGGAAATCGAACTCGAAGGATTTTCGGTCAGCGGGACGACGAAAGCTCAGGACTACAACTCCTCGCGTTCGAACAAATACTCGTCGGTGGTCGGTCCCGACGACGACATCGTCGACGACGACGATGACGCGGACGGCATTCTGGAGGTCGAACTCGGGCTGCTGGGCCACGTCGTGACCGCACGGGACGCCGTGGAGCGACGCGCCCCGGACGAAGCGAAACGCGCCCTCGATGCGTTCATCGACGACACCGAGACTGCCCTCAGACCGAAACTCGACAAGTGCGGGACCGGCGTCTGTGAGACCGTCCGTGAGAACTCGGACATTCGGGCGCAGGGCGTTCGGATCGCACGTCGAGCCGTCGACGACGAGAACTGGGCCGTGGCGGTGCGAGAACTCGCGGGCGTCGAGGAGATCGTCCTCGGAGACATCGAGCGGCTCGACGACGTCCTCGTCGAACGGCGCCCCGGGCGACCGCGGGTCATCGACAGTATCGAGTACCTGCGAGGCACGCCGACCGTCGGCGAGCGCTTCGCCGTCTGCCTGCCCGACGCCAGTCTGCCGGGCGACCTCGGCTCGCTCGCCGGGGAACTCACGCCGGGACGCGTGCTCAGCTACTTCGCCGCGTCGCACGAGGAGGGCGGACGACACACGCCGTTCCACAATAAATACCGTCCGCAGTTCGGGATCGAATACGACGACGACGGCTGTATCCAGATCGACGGTCCCGTGTCGCTCCACCGGGACCTCGCCTGTCAGACGATTCTCTCGGCCGAACTCGACACGTACCGCACCGAGAACCGGGGTATCGTCGGCTACAGCACCGAGGGCGGCGCCGTCGTGAGCGGCGCGCCGGCGTCGGCCGACGCCGACGGGAAGTGCGTCTTCGTCGCGTCCGACGGCACCCTCCGCGAGCCCGAGACGCTCGACTCGTGGGGCGAGATCATCCTGGGCGAGGACAGGGATATGGTGATGCCGGGAGACGGCGACGTGTCGGTGAGCCCGACGCTCGTCTGTCCCGTGGCCGTGACGCCGGCAGACTGCCCGTGTCCGCTGCCCGGGCTGTTCTACGTCCGGCGGATCGTCCGCGACGATCAGCTCGTCTTCGCCGGCGGGTGGATCCTCGACGAGGGCGCGCTGTACGAGGATTCGGTGACCCTCCTGTTCGACGAGGGGCCGACCGAGATCGCGAGCGTAACCCCCGACGACATCGCGAGCGACGACTTCGACGACCGCATCGTCGAGGGATTTTCTCGCGACCGGAGCCGATACGGGTCAGCGATCGGTAGCGCTCGGGTACAGGGAACCGAGATGAACAAGGCGGAACTGATCGAGGCGATGGCGTCGCACGCGTTGACACAGACCGATAAGGGGCGGAAGGGACTCAACGCCGTGAACGTCAAGATACTCGGCAGACAGGGAGACGATGACGGCGACGAGGGGCCGACCTACGCGAGCGCAACCGCCGTAGACGCCCCGCTCGTCCATCTGGCCGGAGACGGAGCGCTATCGGTGGAAGAGAAACTCGCATCAACGGGCAGGATCGAGACGGGAGTGATAAACTCGGGCGAGGAAGTCGATATCTTGGGTATGGGTTCCGAGAAACTGAGCCTCATTCGCGCATAGCACGCGAGGAATCTCCGACGACGACGAGAATCGAGCCCATGCGAGCGCGACCGCCGTAGACGCTCCGCTCGTCCATCTGACCGGAACCGGAGAGCGATCGCCGAACGAGAATGTCGGGTTGTTGTCGCGAGGGATCGATACGAAAGACATTCGCAGAGGGATGTGACCGCTCGCACGGGACCACGTCGCCGCCGGTCCCCCGGGCCGCTCAAGTGTCTCCGTCGCCAACAACGCCTATCGTGAGCGACGCCGACTCCCCCCTCTCGGAGGACCGCCCGACCGTCGACCGCCCCCTCCGCGTCGACGCCCCGTTCGAGCCCGCGGGCGACCAGCCCGAGGCGATCGAGGAGCTGGTCGAGGGGTTCGAGTCGGGCGCCGACAAGCAGACCCTCCTCGGCGTCACCGGCTCCGGGAAGACGAACACCGTCTCGTGGGTCGCCGAGGCGCTCGACCAGCCGACCCTCGTCTTGGCCCACAACAAGACGCTCGCGGCCCAGCTGTACGAGGAGTTCCGCGAGCTGTTCCCGGACAACGCGGTGGAGTACTTCGTCTCCTACTACGACTACTACCAGCCGGAGGCGTACGTCGAGCAGACCGACACGTTCATCGACAAGGAGATGTCGATCAACGAGGAGATCGACCGCCTCCGCCACTCCGCGACGCGGTCGCTCCTGACGCGCGACGACGTGATCGTTGTCGCCTCCGTCTCGGCCATCTACGGGCTCGGCGACCCGGGGAACTACCGGGACATGGCCCTGCGGCTGGAGGTCGGCGAGGAGATCGGCCGCGAGGAGCTGCTCGCCGACCTCGTCGACCTGAACTACGAGCGCAACGACGTCGACTTCACGCAGGGCACCTTCCGCGTCCGGGGCGACACCGTCGAGGTCTACCCGATGTACGGGCGGTACGCGGTCCGGGTCGAGCTGTGGGGCGACGAGATCGACCGGATGATCAAGGTCGACCCGATGAAGGGGGAGGTCGTCTCGGAGGAGCCGGCGGTGATGCTCCACCCGGCGGAGCACTACTCGATCCCGGACGACAAGCTGGAGCAGGCGATCGCGGAGATCGAGGAGCTGATGGAGAAGCGGGTCAGCTACTTCGAGCGGCAGGGCGACCTCGTCGCCGCCCAGCGGATCGAGGAGCGCACCACCTTCGACATCGAGATGCTGCGGGAGGCGGGCTACTGCTCGGGGATCGAGAACTACTCGGTCCACATGGACGACCGCGAGTCGGGCGACGCGCCGTACACCCTGCTCGACTACTTCCCGGACGACTTCCTCACGGTGGTCGACGAGTCACACCAGACGATCCCCCAGATCAAGGGCCAGTACGAGGGCGACAAGTCGCGGAAGGACTCGCTCGTCGAGAACGGGTTCCGCCTCCCGACCGCCTACGACAACCGCCCCCTCACCTTCGAGGAGTTCGAGGAGAAGACGGACCGGACCCTCTACGTGTCGGCGACGCCGGGCGACTACGAGCGCGAGACCTCCGACCGGATCGTCGAGCAGATCGTCCGTCCCACCCACCTCGTCGACCCGAAGGTGGAGGTGACGGAGGCGACCGGACAGGTCGAGGACCTCCTCGACCGCGTCGACGAGCGGATCGAGCGCGACGAGCGCGTGCTCGTCACCACGCTCACCAAGCGGATGGCCGAGGACCTCACGGAGTACTTCGAGGAGGCCGGGGTCGACGTGGCGTACATGCACGACGAGACGGACACCCTCGAACGCCACGAGATCATCCGCGACCTCCGCCTCGGCAACATCGACGTGCTCGTCGGGATCAACCTCCTGCGGGAGGGGCTCGACATCCCGGAGGTGAGCCTCGTCGCCATCCTCGACGCCGACCAGGAGGGATTCCTCCGCTCCACCACGACCCTCGTCCAGACGATGGGCCGGGCCGCCCGCAACGTCAACGGCGAGGTCGTCCTCTACGCCGACGAGGTGACCGACTCGATGGAGGCGGCGATCGAGGAGACACAGCGCCGCCGCGAGATCCAGCTGGAGTACAACGAGGAACACGGCTACGAGGCGACCACCATCGACAAGCCGGTGGGCGAGACGAACCTCCCCGGATCGAAGACCGACACCTCGTCGGTCAGCGTCGGCGACGTGGAGAGCGAGGACGAGGCGAAAGCGCAGATCGAGGCGCTCGAAGCGCGCATGGACGAGGCCGCGAGCAACCTGGAGTTCGAGCTGGCGGCGGACATCCGCGACCGGATCGCGGAGCTCCGGCGCGCCTTCGAGCTCGACGCGGGCGACGAGGGCGTCCCCGCGCCGATGGTCGACGAGTAGCGCCTCCGATTCTCACCGCGCGTCACTGCGACGACGGGGTTTTACGCCGGTGCGTCGCAATCGCGACCGTGTACCGTCGCGGGATCGTCGCCGGCGCGCTCGCGCTCGCCACCGCCGGGTGCGTCGATCGCCTCCACGACGTCGCCGCCGCGACCCCCGCCGACCTCGCCGTCCGGAGCCGGTACGTCGACGGCAACCCGCTGGTCGACGGCCGCAGCGTCCTCGCCCGTCCGGAAGGGCTGTCGACCCACGCGACCTCCTTCCGCTCGGCCGCCGCGGCCCGCGGCGCGCTCAAGGCGAACGCCGCCGCGTCCCGGGAGTTCGTCGGTCGCACCGACTTCGCCGACGGCGGCGGCGACGCGGTCCTCGTGATCGCCCAGCGGCTCACGGCGCCCGCGGTCAGGCTCCGCCTCGGGGGAGTCAGCCGCATCGGCGACCGCTCCCTCCGGATCGCGGTCGATCGGGGCGGCGTCCGCGGGGAGATCGAGACCGACGACCCGGTCGTGAAGACGCTCCTGCTCCGGCTCTCGGACGAGCGCGGCCCCCCGGAGCGCGTGATCGTCGCCGTCGGCGGCGAGCGAGCCGGTATCACGGTGTGACGAGCGCATGACGGGCCGGCCGACCGTCGACGCCCGCCCGGTCCCGCGATCGTTTTGTGTCCGGGCGGTGTCCGATCGCCCATGCCAACGCTCCGCAGTCGCCTCCTCGGACCGGTCCTCATCCTTCTCGGCGTCGCCGCGCTCGGCTACGCGGGGACGTTCGCACCGGCCGTCGTCCCCTCGCCGTCGGCCGACGGGGTCGCGTCCGCGGTGGTCTCGCCGCTCTCGCTCCTGGCGACGCCCCCGCTCCTCGCGGCCGGTTCGGTCCTGCTCGTCGGCGGCGCGGCCGCCGCGGCCGGCGCAGACCGCTCGGCCCGCCCCGCGCTGGTCGCGCCGGTCTTCGGCGCGGGCGCCGCGCTCGCGTTCGGCGTCGGCCTCGTCGTCGATCCCGGGTCCGTCCCCGCGACGGCGACGACCCCGGCGGCCTACGACGCCCTCGCCTCCGGCCCGCCGGCACGGATCGCCGCCGGAGCCGTCGTCGGCGGCGCCGTGGCCCCGGTGGTTCAGGCGACGGTCGCCGAGGACACCCCGGCGCTCCTCGCCGGGTCGGTCCTGCTGCTCGCGGCGCTCGTGGTCGGGGCGTCCGAGCCCCCGTCGCTCGTCACCGGCGGCGTCGGCGGCGCCGCCGCCGTCGGGCTCCTCTGGGCGGTCGACCCCGAGCGCTGGCGGCCCTGAGTCGGGTCCGCCGTCGCCTCCCGCCGCGTCCGTCGCGTCGCCGCGCCGATCAGTCGCTCGGTCGCTCGCTCTCCGTCTCCAGTTCGATGTCGCGGTCGGCCTCGCGGGTCCCGTCCCCCTGCCGATCGAGGTCGACGTCGCGGGCCGCGTCCGCGTCCCGGGTCTCGTCGGTCCGGAGGTCGCTGTCGGCCACGGTGTCGAGCTGTTCCAAGGCGCTCTCGATGTCCTCCAGCCCGAGCAGCTTCTCCGTCTCCTCGTCGAACTCCTTCCCCTCCAACCCCTCCATCTGTTGCACGTCCGAGCCGGACAGCGCCTTCCCGTAGCGCCCCACCAGACTCGTGAGTTCCTGCGGGAGGACGAACGTCGTGGACTCGCCTTTCCCGATCTCTTCGAGGGTCTCCATGCCGCGCTCGATGATGGCGCGCTCGCCCATCGATTCCGCGGAGCGCGCGCGCAGCACCGTCGAGATCGCGTCCCCCTGCGCCTCGAGGATCTGGCTCTGCTTCTCGCCCTGCGCGCGGATGATGTTCGACTGCTTGTCGCCCTCCGCCTGCTCGATCGCCGAGCGGCGTTCCCCCTGCGCTTCGAGGATCATCGCGCGGCGGCGGCGCTCGGCGCCGGTCTGCTGCTCCATCGCGCGCTGGACCTCCTGCGACGGGCTGACCTCGCGGACCTCGACCGCCTCGACGCGGATCCCCCACTCGTCCGTCGGCTCGTCTAACTCCTCGTTGATGCGGTCGTTGATCTGGTCGCGCCGGGAGAGCGTGTCGTCGAGCTCCATGTCGCCGAGGACGGCCCGGAGCGTGGTCTGTGCGAGGTTCGAGACGGCGTTCTTGTAGTCGTCGACCTCTAAGAACGCCTTCTTCGCGTCCATCACCTTGATGTAGACGACCGCGTCGGCCGTCACCGGCGAGTTGTCCCGCGTGATCGCCGACTGGCTCGGCACGTCGATCGTCTGGGTCCGCATGTCGAACGCGTACGTCCGCGAGACGAACGGCGGGATGAGGTGGACGCCGGGCTCCAACAGCTTCCGGAACTCGCCGAACACCGTGAGCGCCTCCTTGTCGTAGGCGTCGACGATCTCCACCGCGCTGACGACCGTGACCGCCGCCAGCAACACCGCGAGCGCGCCGACGCCGAAGACGAGGCTCTGACTGAGGAGGGCGAGGCCGACGAGCAGCGCGGCGCCGAGCGCCGTGTACTGCCAGACGGCGTCCGGGATGCCGCCGACCGCGTCCTCGAATTCGAGGGTGTCGTCGCGCGGACCTTGAGTTCCCATAACCCGGGTTACGCTTCGACGCTGTTAACGGTTCGCACGAGCCGTCCCGTACGTCGCGTCCGGCCGGGCCGTCGACGGTGCCGGGTGAATCGCTACCGGACGAGCGCTGTGACCGCCCCTCGCGTCACGGTTCGTCGCACTCCGACTCGAACACCTCGACGTCCGACACTCGCCGCCCCGATTATTAGATGTGCAAACGGGCGCGAAAGCGCTTTTACAGGAAGCGATCGACGGCGAGTCGATATGGCTGCATACGGCGTGGACGACGGCGCGGCAGGGGGCGGTGACGACACCGGCGGATCGCTCCGGGAGGTTCTCCGATACGTCCCGGACGGCACGTCGATCCCCGCCGAAATGTGGGACCGGCGCCACCGCAACATCCTCGTCACGATCGCGGTACAGGTCCCGCTTCTGTTCGGCCTCGGGCTGTACCAGGGCACGCTCCCGGTCTTCGAGGCCGAAATTCCGGCGATCCCGACGTGGATGCTCCTGGCGATGGCCGGCGGCGTCGGCGTGCCCGCGGTCGTCGCGGCGCTCCCGTGGCTCGGCCGGCGCCAGCGGACGACCGCCGCGGCGTTCAGCGGGATGACGATCTCGATGGCCCTGGTGAAGTTCTCCGGCGGATACATCGAGGCTCACTTCCACTTCTTCGTCTTCGTCGCGGTGCTGGCGCTCTACGAGGACTGGCTCCCGTTCGCGGTCGGGATGGGGTACGTCGCGGTCGGCCACGGGACGTTCAGCCTGATCGATTCGAGCCTCGTCTACAACCACGCCGCCGCGATCCAGAACCCGATCGCGTGGGGCGGCGTCCACGCCGGGTTCATCACGCTGCTCGCGGCGACGCTGATGGTGAACTGGTACTCGATCGAGAAGTCGCGCGAGGAGGCCGAGGCGAAGCTCGCGTTGGCGGAGGCCAAACAGGAGGAAGTCGAGGACGCCGAGGCGGCCAAGGCGACCGCCGAGGAACGGAAACGGGAGGTGGAGTCGCTCAACGCCCACTTGGAGTCGAAGGCCGACGACTACAGCGCGGCGATGAACCGCGCGGCGGAGGGCGACCTCACGGTCCGGCTCGACGCCGACAGCGAGAGCGAGGCGATGGAGCGGATCGGGACCGCGTTCAACGAGATGTTGGACGAGATCGGCGCGACGATGGGTCGGGTTCAGTCGTTCGCCGACGACGTCTCGCGGGCGAGCGAGACCGTTCGCGAGGGCACCGCCGACGCGGAGGCGATGAGCGAGGACGTCACGGAGTCGGTCGAGGAGATCGCCGCCGACGCCGACGAGCAGCGCGAGATGCTGACCGAGGTGTCGGGCGAAATGTCGAACCTCTCGGCGACGATCGAGGAGGTCGCGTCGTCGACGGAGACGGTCGCGGAGGCGGCCGAGGAGACGTCGGACGTGGCCGAGGCCGGGAAGCGGTCGGCCGAAGGGGCGATGGACCGGGTCGAGGACTCACAGGAGGCGACGGAAACGACGGTCGCGAAGGTCCGGTCGCTCGACGAGCGGATGAGCGACATCGGCGAGATCGTCGATCTGATCGCCGACATCGCGGAGCAGACCAACATCCTCGCGCTGAACGCGAACATCGAGGCCGCACGCACCGGGTCGGGCGACGGGGCGGCCGGGGGCGACGGGTTCGCCGTGGTCGCCGACGAGGTGAAACAGCTGGCCGAGGAGACCCAGGACGCGGCCAAAGAGATCGAGGAGCTCATCGCGGCGACGCAGTCGGAGACGACCGAAACGGTCGAAACGGTGCGCGAGGCCGAACGGCACATGTCCGACAGCGCGACCGCCGTCCGAGACGCGGTGGAGGCGTTCGGGTCGGTCGCGACCCACGCGGCCGACACCGACGACGGGATTCAGGAGATCAGCCACGCGACCGACGAGCAGGCGGCCAGCACCGAGGAGGCGGTCACGATGGTCGAGGAAGTCGAGGGCATCAGCCGGTCGACGGCCACCGAAGCGAACGACGTCGTCGACACGGCGGCGGAGCAGCACGCGGCGATGAGCGCCGTGACGGAGGAGGCGGGCGCGCTCTCGTCGGAGGCCGACCGACTCCAGGACCTCCTCGACGGGTTCACCGTCGAGCGGAGCGGCGGGGCGAGCCCCGCCGCGACGGGCGGTCACGACCGCGCCGTCGGCGACGGGGGACTTTAGCGGTTCTCCCGCGGCCGCACGCTCCGGATAAGCTCGACACGCGAACCGCTCCCTTTCCCGGTTCGCGATCCGCTCGTTCCACGCGACGGCGAATAGGACCCCTCCGCACAACTCGCCACGAGAAGCGGTCTCGGTTCGTCGCTCACGACTCCGAGAAAAGGCGGGGTCGCACACGGAACAGTTCAGTCAAGAATTATGTGACAGCGAGTAGTATACGCGGATAATTCCCCGCGAGCCCGTCTCATGCTCCCTCAATTCGGTAGCGTACTCTTCTGGCACGTGCTCGGATTCGGCCTCTCGTGTGTCCTCAGCCTCGGGAGCGCCGTCTGGACGTACCGCCGACGAGACCGATACGCCGCGCGGGCGCTGTTCGCGTTCCTCGCCGTCACCGTCGCGTGGAACGCGACCGTCCTGCTCAGGATCGTCGGTCCGCTCTCGCTCGCCTGGGAGCTCCATCTCGTCGAGCAGTTCTTTCAGGTGCTGATGACGCTGGTCTGGCTCTACTTCGCCGCCGTGTACGTGGGCTATCGCGACGCGCTCGCTCGACCGCTGGTCGCGTACCCGCTCGGCGCCGTCGCCGCGGGGATGCTCGCCGTGGAGTCGTTCCCGCCCGTCGCGGCCGTCACGAACACCGACCCGACGACGGTCGAGGACCCGTTCACGTTCGTCACGTGGACCGATACCGAGCTCGCTGGGGTCGTCGAACTGCTCGCGTTGGCGGCGTTCGCCGTCGGCTCCGGGCTGATCCTGTACAAGCTGTTGACCACGAACTACGTCCAGGCGTGGCAGGTCGCGCTCGTGTTCCTCGCCACGTCCGGAGCGGTCTTGGTCGAGGTGTTCGAGTCGGCGATCCCGCACGCCGTGTCCGGCGTCGACTACCCCGCGCTGGCCGTGACGGTCGTGGGCGTCTCGTACGTGGTCGGCCTGTACCGGTACGACCTCTTCGGATACACGCCGGTCGACACGTCCGACGTGATCGACGGGATCACTGCCCCGGTGATCGTGTTGAACCCGGAACGGCGGGTCGTGGACTTCAACGCACCGGCGAGCGCGACGTTCGACGGCCTCGCTTCCGGCCGGAAGGCCGACGCGGCGCTCCCCGAGGCCGTCGTCGACGCCGTGCCGCTGGACGACCCCGAGACGAGCCGGACCGAGGTCACGCTCGCCCGGGACGGCGAGGACCGGATCTATCGGCTGTACGCCGCGTCGCTCGACTCGTTCGGGGACAGTCGGGGGCTCGCGATCACGGCCCGCGATCTGACGACCCGGCGGCGGCAACAGGAGAACCTCGACCTGCTCAACCAGATCCTCACCCGCGCGCTCAGACACAACATCCGCAACAAGGTCGACGTCGTGAAGGCGAACAACCGGGCGTTGGTCGATCGGCTCGACGGCGAGGCGCGGGACCGAGCGCACGACGCCGCCGCCGCGGCCGACGACCTCCTCTCGGTCAGCGCGAAGAGCCGCGTGATGAAAGAGATCGTCGAGCATCGCGGACGGACGACGTCGGTCGAGCTGACGGGGCTCATCGCCGATATCGTCGACGAGTACGACCGGGCGTACCCGGATACGTCCTTCGTCACCGACTGTCCCGCGTCGTGCTCGGTCACCGTGACGCCGGACGTCTCACACGCGCTCGAAAACCTCGTCGAAAACGCCGCCGAGCACAACCCCCGCGACGACGCCGCGGTCCGGGTCGCGCTCGAAGCGACCGCCGACGGCGCGGTGATCACGGTCGAGGACAACGGCCGCGGCATCCCGGAGAGCGAGCTGGCGGTGCTCGAACGCGGGTCCGAGGACGTGCTCAACCACGGGAGCGGCATCGGCCTCTGGATCGTCACCATGGTGGTCGACGAGATCGACGGGACGATCGAGTACGACGCCGGCGACGACGGAACCGAGATCACGCTTCGAATCGAGGACTGATCCCCGCCCGTTCGCCCGCGGCGTCGCCGGTCGCGAGACGGACCGATCGGCCGCCACCGGCCCTCGACTCTCACCCGCATCGGGAGGGACGGTCGTTTCCGAGTCGGAAACCGGGCTGTAGTATATATGAGTTAACGAGCCGTTATCCCACACATGCAAGTCCTTCAGACGAAGAGCGAACCCCCCGCCTCGGACCGACCCGATCGCCGGACGCCGAGCTCCGAGAGCCTCTCGGTCCGGAACTACGACGCCGCGACGGTCAACACGCTCTCCGTGAGGCTCGTCGACTCGCGCGACGAGGTCGTCGTCGACCGCTCCGTGAGCGTCGAGCCGTCGGAGACCGCGAGCGTGCGGCTCCCGGTCGACCGCGCGACGTACCGCGTGGAGGCGACGTTGGATGAAGATGCGAGCGACAGCGCCGAGTGCCTGGTCGGCGATACCCCCGAGGAGCGCGCGGTGGTCGAATGCGGGAACGGAGTCGTCACCGTCACCGCGGGCCGTCACACGCGCTAGGGTCGAGACGGGCGTCACGGTTGGTCGGTGATATCGGTCGAACCGACGCCGTCCTCGACGGCGACGAGCGACCGGCGCGCCGCCGGCGTCTCGGAGGGACTGGCCGACATCTCGGAGGGATCTGCCCCCACCAGAAACCGGCGTCTCCGAGAAACCGGTAACGCCCGACCGCTCCGACCGTTTTTAAATATAAGGCGCGCGCACGTCGATCCATGCCATCCGACGAGGACGACGCGGACCGCGAGTTCAGCACCCGAAGCGTCCACGCGGGGTCGAACCCGGACCCGGCGACCGGCGCCCGCGCGACGCCCATCTACCAGACGACCTCCTACGAGTTCGAGGACGCCGACCACGCCGCCCGGCTGTTCGCGTTAGAGGAGGCGGGCAACGTCTACTCCCGGATCATGAACCCGACGAACGCCGCCTTGGAGGAGCGGATCGCCTCCCTCGAAAACGGCGTGGGCGCGGTCGCCACGTCGTCGGGGATGGCGTCGCTCGACCTAGCGACGTTCATGCTCGCGTCGGCCGGCGACAACGTCGTCTCCTCGTCGGCGCTGTACGGCGGTACCTACACCTACCTCACGCACTCCGTCGAGCGCCGCGGGGTCTCGACGCGGTTCGTCGACCCGCTCGACTACGAGGGGTACGCGGAGGCCATCGACGGGGACACGGCGTACGTCCACCTCGAAACGATCGGGAACCCGGCCCTCGTCACGCCGGACATCGAGCGGATCGCCGACATCGCCCACGAGCGCGGCGTCCCGCTGTTCGTCGACAACACGTTCGCGACGCCGTACCTCTGCCGGCCGCTCGACCACGGCGCGGACCTCGTCTGGGAGTCGACGACGAAGTGGCTCACCGGCAACGGCACCACCGTCGGCGGCGTCCTCGTCGACGGCGGCTCCTTCCCGTGGGGCGAGTACCCCGAGAAGTTCCCGGAGATCGCACAGGACAACCCGGCGTACCACGGGATCAACTTCGTCGACGAGTTCGGTGACGCGGCGTTCACGTTCGCGGCGGTGACCCGCGGGCTCCGCGACCTCGGCGACCAGCAGTCGCCGTTCGACGCGTGGAACACGCTCCAGCAGACGGAGTCGCTCCCGCTCCGGATGGAGCGCCACTGCGAGAACGCCGGGATCGTCGCCGAGTACCTCGACGACCACGACGACGTGGCGTGGGTGAACTACCCCGGGCTGGAGAGCCACGAGACCCACGCGGAGGCGACGGAGTACCTGGAGGGCGGCTACGGCGGGATGATCACCTTCGGACTGGAGGGCGGCTACGAGGCCGCGAAGGGCACCGTCGAGAACGCCGACCTCGCGTCGCTGCTCGCGAACGTCGGCGACGCGAAGACGCTCGTCATCCACCCGGCGTCGACGACCCACCAGCAGCTGACCGAGGCGGAACAGGAGGCGGCCGGCGTCACCGGCGACATGGTCCGGCTCTCGGTCGGCATCGAGGACCCCGCCGACATCGTCGCCGACCTCGAAGCGGCGATCGAGCGCGCGACGGCGTAGGTCGTCGGGGTGAGGCCCCGGTCGTCGCCGCCGTCCCCTCCTACAGGTCGTCGGCGTCGAACTTCCAGAGCCCGACCAGCGGCGGCGCGACCGTCCAGAACACGAGCATCGACGCCGCGGAGATCTGCCGGTTCACGTTCTCGCCGGCGAACAGCCGCTCGGCGAGGAACGCGTTCGACAGGATCTCGACGCCGGTCGTCGGGTTTGACACGCGGAGGAACGTCCGGACCTGCTCCGTCGACACCGGCAGGGGGTCGACGATCCCGCCCGCGGCGCCGAGGAACTGCCCGGTGACGGCGCTCCACAGCAGCACGAACAGGACGTAGACCGAGACGCCGCCGATCAGCGCGCGGCGCTGCGTCGACGCGGCGGCCGAGCAGCCGACCGCGATCGCGACGAAGACGACCCCGAGCACCGCGGCGAAGACGGTGAACCCGAAGTACGAGCCGGCGTTGAACGCCGCCAGCCCTCCGGTCTGCGCGAGCACGGCCAGCACGGCGGCGGGCAGCAGGAAGCCGGCGAACACCGCGACGGACAGCGCGACGCCGCGCCCGACGACCTTCCCGAAGACGACGTCGGCCCGCGAGTGCGGCAGCGAGAGGAGCAGCTTCAGGGAGCCGGACTCGCGCTCGCCGCTCACGGCGTTGTAGCCGATCACGACGGCGACGAGCGGGACGAGCGTCGTCACGAGGAACGGTCTCACGAAGAATCGCAGGAGGAGCTCCGTCGCGAACTGCTCGCCCTGTCCCGTCGGCCTGATGACGAACGCGAAGACGGCGACGAGCAGCGAGAACAGCGCCACGAGGGCGATCATCCCGCGCGAGCGCACCGCGTCCTGGAAGTCCTTCTCCGCGATGGCGGCGAGGCTCATCGGTCCACCTCCTCGTCGGCGGTGTCGTCACCGGGCGGATCCGAACCCGATTCGTCCCCGTCGGCCGTCGGCGTGTCACCCTCCGTGTACGCCAGGAAGAGGTCCTCCAGCGACGCCTCGCGCGTGTGGAAGTCGTCGACGGCGACCCCGGCGTCCTCCAGCGCGGCGATGACGCGGGTCTTCGCGCCGTCGGCGCAGCTCACGACGAGCGCGTCGCCGTCGCGGTCGACGCGGCTGACGCCGTCGACGGCGCGCACGGCCGCGACGGCCGCGTCGTCCGCGCCGTTCGCCCCGGTCGCGTCGCCGACCGCGATCTCCAGCGTCTCCTCGCCGCCGACGGCCTCGCGGAGCCCCTCCACGGAGTCCTCGGCGACGAGCTCGCCGTCGCGCAGGATGCCGACCCGGTCGCAGACGGCGTCGACCTGTTCGAGGATGTGCGAGGAGAAGAAGACGGTCGCGCCGCGGTCGGCCTCGCGCTCGACGATCTCCCGCATCTCCTTCGCGCCCGCGGGGTCGAGCCCGGAGGAGGGCTCGTCGAGGACGAGCAGGTCGGGCTCGCCGGCGAGCGCCATCGCCAGGGCGAGCCGCTGGCGCATCCCCTTCGAGTAGCCGCCGGCCTTGCGGTCGGCGTCGTCGAGGAGGCCGACGCGCTCCAAGAGGTCGTCCGGATCGTCGTCGGCCTCCTTCGACCGGACCGCGAACTCGACGTGCTTCCGGCCGGAGAGCCGGTCGTACACCGAGAACCCGTCCGGGAGCACCCCCGTCCGCCGTCGGATCGCGACCCCGTCGCCCGTGGCGTCCCGCCCGAGCACGCGCACCGTCCCCGCGGTCGGGCGGACGAGGTCGAGCAGCATGTCGATCGTCGTCGACTTGCCGGCGCCGTTCGGGCCGAGGAACCCGTACACCTCGCCCTCCGCCACGGTGAGGTCGAGGTCGCGGACGGCCGTGACGTCGCCGAACTCCTTCCGCACGCCGCGCAGCTCGATGGCGGTCATACCCCTCCGTTCCCGCGTCTCCGGATAAAGGGTTGCGGGTCGCGCCGACCCCGACGGACGGCGTTGGGGGCGCTCTCTACTCCTCGGGGGGCCACGCCACGCCGCGCTCCGCGAGGAGGTCGGCGAACTCGTCCTCGTCGAGCACCGGAACGCCCTCGTCCTCGGCGTCGTCCCGCTTCGACCGCCCGGGGTTCTCGCCGGCGACGAGGTAGTCGGTGTTGCCCGACACGCTCGACGTGGCGTCCGCGCCGTGCGCCTCCACGTGCGCCTGCGCCTCGCTCCGCGTCGTCGACAGCGACCCGGTGAAGACGAACGTGAGCCCGTCGAGCGCGTCGCCGGACTCGACCTCGACCGACTCGGGCTCGACGCCGCGCTCGCGGAGCCCTTCGATGGCTGCCCGGTTCTCCTCGTTGTCGAGGAACGTCCGGATCGAGTCGGCCACCTCGGGACCGACGTCGTCGACCGCTCGGAGCGCCTCCTCGTCGGCGTCGAGGATCGCGTCGAGGTCGCCGAACTCCGCCGCGAGCGCGCGGGCGGTCGTCGCCCCCACGTCGGGGATCCCGAGCCCGGCGAGGAAGGCGTCGAGCGGCGGCTCCCGCGTCGCCTCCAGCTCGGCGACGAGGTTCTCGGCGCTCGTCTCGCCCCACCCCTCCAGCGCGGCGAGCTCCTCGACCGTCAGGTCGTAGAGGTCCGGCAGCGACTCCACGAGCCCGGCCTCGCGGAGCTGCTCGACGCGCTCGGGACCCAGCCCCTCGACGTCGAGCGCGTCCCGCCGCGCCCAGTGTTCGACCGCCCGCTCCAGCTGCGCCGGGCAGCCGAGCCCGCCGGTACAGAACGCGAGCGGGCCGTCGCGCTCGACGGGAGCGTCGCAGACGGGGCACCGCTCGGGGAATTCGTAGGCGCCCTCGGAGCGCTTCTCGACGACCTCGGGGACGTACGGGATCACGTCGCCGGCGCGGTAGATCCGCACGCGGTCGCCGACGTTCACGCCCAGCGCCTCGATCTCGGCGGGGTTGTGCAGCGTCGCCCGCGACACCGTGACCCCGCCGACGTCGACGGGGTCGAGCTCGGCGACGGGCGTGAGCCGCCCGGTGCGGCCCACCTGGACCGTGACGCCCTCGACGGTCGTCGTCGCGGTCCGGGGCGGGAACTTGTGGGCGAACGCCCAGCGCGGCGCCCGCGACGTCGACCCGAGCGCCTCGCGGTGCGCCCGGTCGTCGACCGCGATCACGACGCCGTCGATCTCGTAGTTCAGGTCGTCGCGCTCGGCCATGAGGCGGTCGCGGTAGTCGATCGCCGCCTCGACGTCGCCGACGCGTTCCACCCGGTCGGTCCGGCGGAGCCCGAAGGCGTCGAACGCGTCGAACTCGGCCCAGTGGGCGTCCGGGCGCCGCGGGGCGTCGGACTCGTCACCGCCCTCGTCTCCGGCCGCCCGCTCCTCGCCGGTCTCCCACGCCAACACGTCGAAGAAGAAGACGTCGAGCGGGCGCTCGGCGACGACCGCGGGGTCGAGCTGGCGGAGCGTCCCGGCCGCGGCGTTGCGGGGGTTCGCGAACGGCTCCTCGCCGCGCTCGACCAGCTCCTCGTTGTACGCCTCGAAGGCGTCGCGGGGCATGTAGACCTCGCCGCGGACCGCCAGCGTCGCCGGCGGGTCGCCCCGGAGCCGCCCCGGGACCGACCGGATCGTCCGCACCTGTTCCGTGACGTCGTCGCCCTCGGTCCCGTCGCCGCGGGTGGCGGCCCGCGCGTAGACGCCGTCCTCGTACACGACTTCGACGGAGAGCCCGTCGAACTTCGGCTCGCAGACGTACGCGACGTCGTCGGGGTCGAACCCCTCGTCGTCGAGCCCGCTCCGGACCCGCTCGTCGAACTCCCGGACCGCGTCGGCGTCGGTCGCGTTGTCGATGGAGCGCATCGGCGCGACGTGCTCGACGGTCTCCAGCTCGTCGAGCGGCTCGCCGCCGACGCGACGGGTCGGGGAGCCCTCCGTCGGGAGGTCGAACGCGTCCTCCAGCGCCTCCAGTCGGGCGAACAGCCGGTCGTACGTCTCGTCCGGGATCAGGGGGTCCGCCTCCACGTAGTACCGGTGGTCGTGCTCCCGGACCGCCGCCCGGAGCAGCGACGCCTGCTCGGCGGCCTCGCCCTCCGAGAGCTCCTCGACCGGCTCGAAGTCGGTCGGCGGCGCCTCGACGTAGGGGTTCTCGTCCGGGTCCGCGTGCCGGGGCGACGACCCGGATTGCGCGCTCGTCATCGGGCGATCCTTGCGGCGGCTCGGGTTAATAATACAGGTTCGGCTTCCGTTCGGACTTCGCGGTGAAGGCCTCAGGAGTCCCGGCCGCTCGCTTATAAATACCTGATTGCGGATCGGCGGTGAAGGCTGTCAAAGCCCCAGCCGCTCGTTTATAAGCAGATAATGATGGATCAGCAGTGAACATCTCCAAAGCCCCAGCCGCGAGGACTCGCGCGGCTTGTTGCGCGCTTCAGTCGCTCGTTTCACTCGCTCCTTCCAGTGCTTACTGCGCCGGGCTTCGTCCTCGCGGCTGCCCCTTTGAATCCCACCCGACCGCAACGGCCCCGCACCTCGCACCTCCCCAGCCTCGTCGCTGGCGGCAGTAGCCGCCAGCGACTCCCTCGCGCGAGCGACTCGCGGCCTCCGGCCGCTCGTCGGCACGCGCCGACCGAGAAAGATTCTCTTTTACACCATCCGCTCGCCGCGAGCGAACACCGCCTCCGGCTCCCGCCACGCCTCGACGTCCTCTGTCGGGTCGGCGTCGAGGACGAGGAGGTCGGCGCGGTACCCCTCTTCGATCACCCCCACGTCGTCGAGCCCGAGCAGGTCGGCGGCGTCGACGGTGGCGGCCTCCAGCGCCGCTTCGGGCGAGAGACCGTAGTCGACCATGTGCGCGAGTTCCTGCGGGACGTCCGCGAAGAAATTGAACGGCGTGCCGGCGTCGGTGCCCATCGCGATCGGCACGCCGGCGTCGAGCGCGTGGTCCCAGGCGTCGTCGAAGCGGTCGGCGGCGTCCTCGGCCTTCGCGACGGCGTCCTCGGGGATCCCGGCCTCGACGCCGTTGTCGACGATGCCGCGGAGCGCGCTCGCGGTCGGGACCCAGTAGACCCCCCGGTCGGCCATCATCTCGGCGGCCTCGCGGTCCATGAAGGTGCCGTGCTCGACGCTCGAAATGCCGGCCTCGACCGCGTTCTTGATCCCCGCCTCGCCGTGGGCGTGGGCCGCGGTCGGCGTGTCCGTCGGCGCGGCCGCGTCGGTGAACGCGTCGAGTTCCTCGGGCGTCAGCTCGGGGGCGCCGGTCACCGCGCCCTCGGTGAGGACGCCGCCGGTCGCCATGCACTTGAGCACGTCCGCGCCCGCCTTCAGCTGCTCGCGGGCCGCCTTCCGGACCTCGGCCGGCCCGTCGGCCTCGCGCCCGAACCAGTTGCCGTGGCCGCCGGTCATGATCACGTTCCGACCGCAGGCGAGGACGCGGGGACCGTCGATGTCGCCGGCCGCGACGGCCTCGCCCGCGTCGAGCGCGAGGGTCCCCCGGCTCCCGAGGTCGCGGACCGTCGTGACCCCTGCCTCGACCGCCGCTTCGAGGTTGCTCGCGGCCCGGTAGCTCGCGGCGTAGTCGCTGTCGGCGACCGCCGTCGAGACGTCCGGGCGCCCGTCCATCATGAGGTGGACGTGCGCGTCGATCAGCCCCGGCGCGACGATCTTCCCGTCGGCGTCGACCTCGGTGACCGCGTCGCTCCCGTCGCCGTCGCCGATCCCCGCGACCGCCTCGTCGACGCGCTCCGCGTCGCCGACCGCGACGATCTCGCCGCCCGCGACCGCCACGTCGGCCTCGCGACTTCCCGCCGCGTCGACGACTCGCCCGCCTCTGAGCGCGTACATGCCCGTACGAGGGACCGTTCGACGGGTAAACGCTCGGGTCGCGGTAGCCCGGCGGAGCGCCAGAGGACCGCCGCCGCGACCCCTATTTATAACCGGATGGCCGGAGAGGCCTTCGTATGGGAACGACTGACAAACGGGATCGGAACGGCGGCCTGTACGAACGGCGAATCGGCACGCCGCGGACGACCGACGAGGTGAACGGCTACTGGCTGTTCGGGTTCGGCGTGCTGCTCGGCCTGGCCGGGGTGGCGGTGTTCTTCCTCACCGAATCGGCGACGGCCGCCCGCGGCATCGGGTACGCGCTCGCGGCGCTCGCGCCCCCGTTCGTCATGCTCGGGGCCGTGATCCGCTTCCCGCTGCGGCGGACCGGGACGTTTCTCGGCTACCTCGGCACGGCGGTGAGCGTCCTCGGCGTCGTCTGGTTCGTGAACATCTTCCCGGACGGCTGGTTCACCGCGTCCGGCGACCCGACCGTGATCGCGCTGTACGGCGTCGGACTGCTCCTCGTCGGGCTCGCGGGGACGGTCGTCCCGCTGCTCTCCGACCCGGTGTACGAGGACTACGAGCGGATGCGGGGCGAGGCGGCCGCGGCGACCGCCGAGCGCGACGAGACGAGCGCCGACTTGGAGGCGGCCCGGGAGGAGTTGGCGTCCACGGAGGACGAACTGGCCGCGACCCGCGAGGAGCTGGCCGCCGCCGAGGAGCGCGCGGACGAGCTCGACGCCGACGTCGCGGCCGCGCGCGACGAGATAGCGTCGCTCCGCGAGAGCAAGGCCCGGTTCGAGCTGTTCGAGGACGCGAGCGGGAGGCCGCGCTGGCGGCTCCGCCACCGCAACGGCAACGTCATCGCGACCGCCGGCCAGGGGTACAGCAGCCGCGGGAAGGCCCAGCAGGGGCTCCACAGCGTCCGGCGGAACGCGCGCGGCGCCGGGCTCCTCCGGATCGAGACCGCGGTCGAGGAGGCCGAGCCCGTCGCCGACGACGACGGGCCGGAGCCAGAGGACGCCGCGGAGCCGGCGGTGGCGGTCCCGAGCGACGACGAGCCGGAGAGCGCGGCGACGTTCGAGCTGTTCGAGGACGCGGCCGAGGAGTGGCGCTGGCGGCTCCGCCACGACAACGGCAACGTCGTCGGCGACTCCGGGGAGGGGTACGCCTCGAAGTCGAACGCGAAGCGCGCGCTCGCGACGGTCCGCGACCACGTCGCCGCCGCGGACTACCTCCGCGTCGATCCGACCGCCTTCGAGCTGTTCCGCGACGCGGCCGGGAAGTGACGCTGGCGGCTGGTCCACGAGAACGGGAACGTGCTCGCCGACTCCGGCCAGGGGTACTCGTCGCGCTCGAAGGCCCGCCAGGGGCTCGACAGCGTCCGGTCGAACGCCGCCGACGCCGCCGTCGCCGACCTCGACGCCGACGAGGCGGCCGACGCCGCGGGCGACGCGAACGCGACCTTCGAGTTGTACGCGGACGAGGGCGGCGACTACCGCTGGCGGCTCCGCCACCGCAACGGCAACGTCATCGCCGACTCGGGCGAGGGGTACGCCTCGAAGTCGAACGCGACGGACGCGATCGAGCGCGTCCGCGCCCACGTCCCGGACGCGGACGTGCTGGAGGTCGGCGACGCGGCCTTCGAGGTCTACGAGGACGCGGCCGAGGAGTGGCGCTGGCGGCTCCGCCACCGCAACGGCAACGTGCTCGCCGACTCCGGGGAGGGGTACGCCTCCCGGTCGAACGCGGTCGAGGCCGTCACGAAGGTGAAGGCGAACGCCCCCGGCGCGGAGACCGAGACGGTCGACGCCGCCGAGTAAGGAGTCGAGCGGCCAGTCCCGTTTTTTCAAACCGCGGATTACGACGCCGCGAGCAGCTTCAGCCGCAGCTCGCGCTCGTCGACCTCGTACTTGAACGCCGGGTGGCCGTCGATCAGCACGTAGGGGACGCGCTCCCCGTACTCCTCGGCGAGCTCGGGGTCCTCGTCGACGTCGACCATGTCGAGGTCGATCGCCACGTCGAGCCCGGCAGCGGTCTCCTCGATGGTCTCGCGGGCGGCGTCACAGAGGGCGCAGTCCTCGCGGGTGTACACCGTGACCGGGACCGTCGACGCCGCGTCCGACTCGCTCATGCTCGGTCGTTCGGCCGGCGGCGAGGAGTCGCTTTCGGTCGCTTCAGAACACGTCGGGGTCGTCGCCGATCTGCCGCCGCCCGCTGATGACGCTCGGCGTGCCGCCCGTCTGGATGATGTTGAACGCGGTCATCAGGTCGGAGCGGGAGATGATCCCGACGAGCCGCTCCTGGCGGTCGACGACGGGCAGCCGGCCGACGCCGTTCTCCTGCATCGTCTGGAGCGCGGTCATCGCGTCCGTTTCCGGGCCGACCGCGACCACGTTCGTCGCCATCACGTCGTCGACGCGGTAGGCGTCGCGCTCGACCTCCCGGACCGACCGCGCGTCCTCCAGCGTCACCATCCCGACGAGGTCGTCGCCGCGGAGCACGGGATAGCCCGTGTGGCGCTCCTCGAACATCCGGCTCATCAGCTCGGCGACCGAGGTGTCCTCGCTGACGGTGTGGAGGTCCTCGCGGCCGGTCATCACGTCGCCGACGGTGACGTCCTCGAAGGCGGCCTTCAGGGTGGTCTGCTGGGCCTCGCCGGAGGCGGCGATGTAGATGAAGAAGGCGAGCACGATCAGCAGCAGCTGGAAGCCGAGCAGCCCGACGATCCCCATCACGAAGGCGAACGCCTTCCCGACCGCGGCGGCGCGCTGGGTCGCCTGCGCGTGCGGCTGGTTCCGCGCCAGCAGCGCCCGGAGGACCCGCCCGCCGTCCATCGGGAACGCCGGGAGCATGTTGAAGACGGCCAGCACCACGTTCAGCAGCGCGAGGTAGCCGAAGACGAACAGCACGGCGTTCGACCCGACCGGCGCGAGGGCGAACACGGCGTAACACGCGACGCCGACCGCGACGCTGACGATCGGCCCCGCGACCGCGATCCAGAACTCGTGTTTCCAGTCCTCGGGGAACTCGGCGAAGCTGGCGAGCCCGCCGAGCAGCCACAGCGTGATCGACTCGATCTCGTAGCCGTACCGCATGGCGACGACCGAGTGGCCGAACTCGTGGAGGAGGACGCCGACGAACAGCCCCACGGCCGCCGCCAGCCCGAGGACCCACGGCGTGAGCCCGCCGGCGAGCGCGGCCGGGTCGATCCCGGCGCCGAGCGCGTCGTTCATCACCTCGGCGATCATCCCGACCTGCGAGCCGATGAGGTAGGCGAACAGCGGCAACACGATCAGGAACGTCCAGTTGAGCCTGACCGGGATCCCCAGCGCCGTCCCGATCTTGAGTCCTCGCATGTCCCCGCGTTGGTCGGGTGTGGGGTTAAACGTCCGGGGGCGAGGGACCGGAACGCATGACGGCCGCTCCGACCGACGGACCCCGACCGCGTCCCGCCGTCGTTTATAAGCCTCCTCGCCGCCGATCGGTCGGTATGGAGGATTCCACCACCGACGAGGCGACGACCGCCGCGGACGCGGTCCTGAAGCGCGCCGACGAGGTCGGCTACGAGGCGGTCGACGCCGCCGACGGGCTCCGGAAGGGCGTGCTCGTCGACGAGGCGGACGGCGCCCCGCACTTCGCGATGCGGCGGTTCGAGCTCGCGCCCGGCGCCGCGGTCCCCCGCCACACGAACGCGGTCGAGCACGAGCAGTACGTACTCGCCGGCGAGTACGTCGTGGGGATCGGCGACGAGGAGCGCGTCGTCGCCCCCGGCGACGCGCTCCTCATCCCGGCGGGCGTCGAGCACTGGTACCGGAACGACGGCGAGGAGACGGGCGCGTTCGTCTGCGTGGTCCCGAACGGCGACGACGAGATCGAACTCGTCGAGTAGGCGCCTCGTCCCGTCCGATCGCGGTTCGATCGCCCGGCGGTCGCTCGGCCGCCGGCGCGCTCACTCGATCGTCCCGACCCGGTCGGCGACGTAGCCGAACTGGTCGCGGTAGCCGTACGACGACAGCAACACGGGATAGAAGGGCTCGTCGGCGCGGAGCTGCTCGTCGCCGGCGGCCGCGAACGCCTCGCCGACCTCGACGCGCTCGAAGTTGCGCGCGAACACCTCGTACGTCTCTGCCTCCGGCTTCGGGATCCGGTCGCGGAGGCGGAACACCTCGACCGCGTCGCGGCCGCCCGCGTCGACGGCGCCGTCGGCGCCCGGGGCCGGGAGCGCGCCGGTCGCGGCCAGGAACGCCCGCGTCAGCCAGTAGGCGTTGTCGGCGGCCCCGTCGGAGCCCTGCAGGCCGGCCTCCACCTCCAGCGTGTGGGGGTGCTCGATGAGCCGGCCCTCGGTGAACGCGTCGGTCTGGATCACCACGTCGACCGGGAGGTGGGGCGCGACCGCGCGGGCGACCTCGTCCATCGAGTCGATCACCGCGAACGGCTCGGCCGAGGACTGCGTCGAGTGGATCGAGAGGGTGGTACAGTCCCCGATCTCGTCGAGGAGCTCGGCGGCGAGCCGCTCCTCGTGGGCGTCGGCGTCGGGGTCGCCGGGGAACGCCCGGTTGAGGTCGGCGTCGAGGTAGCGCACCCCGGCGTCGAGCGCCGCCTCGTTGGCGACGATCAGCCGCACCGGGCGCTCGACGTCGGGGTCGCTGTCGAGGAGCCGTCGGACCGCGCGGGCGCCGCAGGGCTCGTCGCCGTGGATCGCGCCGACGACCGCGACCTCCGGCTCGCCCTCGCCCAGGTCGTACACGTCCATACCCGTGACACGCGCTCGGCGGGTAAGTCGCGTTCGGATTTACTGCGCCCCGTCGATCCGCTCGGCGTACTCGTAGTCGGCCGGGTACGCCTCCGGGCGCGCGCCGTCGAGGGCGATCCGCCACCCGTCGATCGCCGCGGGGTCGTCGAGCGCGGCCCGCAGGGTCTCGCGCACCTCGCCCACGTCGACCCCGTAGAAGTCGTCCGGGACGCCCCGGAGGTACTCCAGCGCGGTCTCGAACAGCGACCGCATCCCCTCGTCGCTCTCGAAGTCGACCCGCTTGTACGCGCCGGCGGCGACCTGTACCATCCCGTGGAGGAAGGCGCTCTCCGTCGTCCCGCTCCCGTAGTTGTACCACTCGTCCTCGAAGCAGTCGTGCGACTCGTGGTACTCGCCCGCGTTGAACAGCCGCACCCCGTGCTCGGTCGCCCGCCGGAGCGTGGCGTGCTCCCAGTGCCCGCCGGCGAGCCGGGCGTCGTCGGGGGCCGAACCGCCTTCCCCCTCGCCCTCGCCGGCGGCGTGCCACCCGGTCGGGTTCCCGAGCGGCGGGGCGACGCCGGGGTCCCGGGTGTGTTCGTCCATGCGGGTGCGTCTCGGGGCCAGCGACCTAACCGTTTCGCGACCGGATCGAACGCTTCTTTCCGCGACCGGGCGTCGGGCCGATCGATGGATCTCGGTCTCCTCTCCGCGATCGGGGCCGCGGTCGTCTGGGGAACCTACGTCTTCGCGCTCAAGCGCTCCTTCTCCGGCTACCCGCCGGCGGGGCTCACGGTGCTCATCAACGCGTCGGCGATCGCCTGGTTCCTCCCGGTGACCGTCGCGACGAACGACCTCGGCGCGGGGGCGCTCGCGAGCGACCCGCTCGGCGCGCCCGGGGCGATCGCGCGGTCGCTGGCGGCGGTCAACCCCGCGGCGGCGGCCGTCGTCGCCGGCACCGCGGCGGCGACCGCGGCCGCGTTCGTGCTCTTCCTGCGGGCGATCGAGGACGGCGACGTCTCCTACGTCGCGCCGATCAACAAGGTGGTCCCGATGTT
The DNA here is from genome assembly GCF_042665015.1 of Halorubrum rutilum. GTDB lineage: Archaea > Halobacteriota > Halobacteria > Halobacteriales > Haloferacaceae > Halorubrum > Halorubrum rutilum. The sequence continues at coordinate 61,951 of NZ_JBHTBL010000002.1, forward strand.
CGTGCTCCCGCTGGAGGTGCTGCTGCTCGGGCAGGTGCTCGCGCCGGTCCAGGTCGCCGGGGTCGTCGTCACCACGGCGGCCGTCTACGTCGCGAACTACGAGCCGGGGAGCCTGCTCGCGCCCCTGGCGAGCGCGGCCCGCTCCCGGCCCGCCCAGCTCGCCTTAGTGAGCGCGGCGTGCTACGCGGTCGCCGACCTCGGGAAGCGCGTGGCGCTCCAGGAGCTCGCGATCCCCGGCACGCTGTGGGTGCCCCTGCTCCTCGCCGGGGCCGGGCTCATCCTGCTCCCCGCCGCGGTCCGGACCCCGCCGGCCGTCTCCCGAGGCGACGCGCCGAAGTTCGTCGCGGCCGGGGCGCTCGTCGCGCTCGGCGAGCACCTGACGACCGTCGCGTTCGCGTCGCTCCCCGCGAGCGTCGCCTCGCCCGTGATCAACACGCAGGCGATCGTCGCCGTCGTGCTCGGCGGGGTCCTCCTCGGCGAGCGCTACTTCCGCGTCCGCCTCGTCGCCGCCCTCCTCGCCGTCGTCGGCGTCGCGATGATCGCGCTGTGAGCGGCCGCGGCCGCGCACGGCTGGACCGTGGACCTCGGCGAGTCGCCGTCTGGCGGGTTCGAGGCGCGGCTGGTCGGCGCCGAACCGACGGGATAAAGACCTGCGGAACCGAACGCCGGGTCGCGTGCGAGGGTAGCCAAGCCCGGAAACGGCGGCGGACTCAAGAAGAGCCACTCTAAGCGCCGCTAAGCCAGTAATCCACTCTCGCAAATTCCCGTTCCGTCCCTCGGTTTTGATGGACTCGTGACCTACCAACCATGCAAAACGAGTCCGACGACGATTTGAGTCCATTCGAGCAACGCACCGTAGAGATAACCTTCCCGCTCGTCCCGAAGGCCGCCTCGCGGATGCTCGACTCCAAACAGGAGTTCGACTACCGAGAGCGCCGAGAGGAGTTCGCCAAGTGGCTCCTCCTCGAAGGCAAAGACACGCGAGACATCGAGGGATACTCGCAGGCGACGGCCAAGCGGACGATGTATCGCGTCAGCTACTTCGAACGCGCCGTCTGGGAGAAAAAAGACGAGTACGTGCCCGTAATGACCATCGAGCACGCTAATCAGTACATCGAGGGACTGGCGTACTCCGACAAGAGCCAGTCACACAAGCACCATACGCTCCACGCGCTGAAACGCTACTTCAAGTGGCGTCACCACGAGTTCGGAGAGCCGGAGTGGGAGCCGGACAGGGCTTTCACCGTCTCGAACTCGCAGAAGCCCCAAGACTTCTTCAAGGAAGACGAACGCCGCAAGCTACGCCAAACTGCGCTGGAGTACGGAACGATTCCCTCCTACAAGACTGTCCAAACCGACGAGGAACGCCGAGAGCGCCTCAAACCACTGGTAGCGGAGTATCACGAGAAAGATGTCGACGATGTTGGCACCGACGACTGGGCGGACATCCCATCGTGGAAGGTCACCTCACTCGTCTGGACCAGCCTTGATGCCGGTCTACGTCCGGTCGAAGTAGGGAACGCTCGAACCGGATGGGTGGACAGTGACAACGCCGTCCTCCGCATCCCGAAAGACGAGTCAGCGAAAAACGAGGCCAACTGGGAGGTGTCTCTCCGCCGGAAAACAGCGAAGGCACTCAACCGCTGGATTCAGGAACGAGAGCACTATCCCGAGTACGATGGCACAGACGCACTCTGGCTTACGCAAAAGAAGAAGCCGTACGACTCCAAGCAACTCGGGAGGCTTCTCCGAAAACTCTGTGACATCGCTGGGATTGACACTGCTCGTCGTGACGTTAGTTGGTACTCTATCCGTCACTCAGTCGGGACGTACATGACTCGGGAAGAAGACCTCGCGGCTACGCAAGCTCAACTCCGGCATCTGCGTCCAGAGACCACGATGAAATACGATGCTGCGCCAGTGAGTGACCGGCGAGATGCACTCGACAGGATGGGGTGATTGTAGACGGAAAGAGTAGTTTCAGCCGCCTCAGAAGTCCATAACTCCCATCAAACCCTATTTTTAATCGGGTTCTCAGGCCCCCAGAAGACCGATGAGTGGCAACAACGACCAGTACCGGTTCGGCGATGACGGCGAACTCGAAGAACCGGACGACGACGAGAACGACGAGGAACAGTTAGTCGACGACTGGGGGAACGAACGGCCTTGGTACCTCACCCGTGGCCGCTACCGCCGCGACATCGTTACCAGCCTACTGCAAAAAGGGGTGAGGCGTAGCGCAGAGGAAGAAACAGCATGGGCCGCGTGGGAGTTGGCCCGGTCCGGGCTGACAGAGTACGTCTTCGAGCGGTTGAACCTGTTCGTCATCGAAGACCTGCGAGCGGGTCACGAGGTCGCGCTCTTGATTGAGCGGTACGAGGAACTGGCGACGGAACGTTGGGACCCCGACTCGTGGCGCGGTCGCATCTGTACCATTCACGCGGCGCTTGCAGCCGCCCGAGCACCATCCTCGCGCGAGAGTACGTATGCCAATGGGGCGTTCGACTCCGTGGCACAAGACCGCGTCAGGGCTGACCAAGAAGAGGACCACGAGACGGTGTTCGACCCGGTTGTATCCGAAGCAGAACTCGACCCAGACGGCAGAATCGGCAGGGTCGTCGCAGACCGCCACTCCTACCCGGGGTCGGCGAGGGGGAGGGATTGGCATCATTTCAGGATTCATGGCTCACGAACGGGACCGAACGAGGATACCGAGGTCGGTGACAGATGGCGACGACAGGTGCTTCGAGCAGAGCAGTACGGCTACCGTGAGGACCAAATCGAGTTCACAGACAAAGAGATAGACCACGCGACGGAACCGACAGACGCCGACGACCCCTGGCGGTGCGACCTCGATGACGACGATGCGGGACTCGACCAGTTCAACGACGAGGCGTGACGAAGCCACCGCCTACCCCCTGACGAGGCTCCTCTTTCCGGAGGCGTCACACCTCCCCACCCCTCCTGGGTTCACTCTCTACACGGGACCTGTGTTGCAGACGGTGCTGGAGTTGTGTCGCGCTCTGATTTTCCCGCTGATAGCATCCGACCGGAGTCTTGCGATTTGAATCTCGATACGTGCCACGCAGACCACGACCCATCACCGGTGAATCTGTCAGACCAACCTGTCTGATGACTCTACCAGTACGACTTAAATAGCTCAGTCTGGTCGTGTCTCGCGGTTATTTATATTTTAATTAGTCACAAGAATAATTGATGAATCTGTCAGAGAGACGGGGTTCGGAGGCCGCAGAGCAGACTTACAGGTCGTATCTACTACAGGTCTCGCCACACTGGGACGGATGCGCCTACCTATGACGGCCTCGATAGAAAGAGGCGACCCGGAAAAACTGGTATAAAGGGAGTAGCCCGTCTTATTAATACAGAATCATGGACATAACGACCGTCAGCTTGGACAAGAGCACGCGGGACGCGCTCGCCTCGCTCAAAGAGCAGGAGTCCCACCCCCACTACGACGCGACGGTGTCATGGCTCATCGAGGAGGTGGAGAGCAGTAACTAACGGGTGGGAAGTGCCGAGCAAAAGGGGCCTGCTCGGCAATGGAAGCCGTCGGATGGGCCGGGCCTTCCGTGTAATCATTGTACGCGGTCGGGCTTGGTTGTTTCGCTCCGGCGGGTGCCCACCTTAGACGGTCCCGTAGGACACATGAACGAGAATCCCTCAACGACGAAGGAATCACTACCGCCTGAGGTTCCCGAGCGTCATACGATAACCGTCAGCGATGACCGTGACGATGTCGCGGAGTACCTCAGTAAGCAAGTTGCCGAGCGTCTTATTCGATACTCCGAAGCATGGTCGCAGGATACCCCCTTCGTCGTTCACGTTAAAACGATTCAAGGCACCGGGAAGACGCTCGGTGGGATGGAGACCTCAGCCCATCATATCAACCCGACTGCGCTTTTCGGACCGCGACACACGGATATCAAAGAGGATGCGGCCATCAAGCCCTTCGAGGGAATCTTCAGGATTCATTTCGAGGGAAAAGACCAGGTGTGTGACCACCCGGACTATCAGGGTCGTCACGCCAATGTACATCCCGATGTAAGTTCCGAGTGGTGCGATGGATGTGAGTATCGGGAGGACTGTCAATACTGGGAGAGCTATCGTCGAATCAGAGGGCAGGGGGCCCAAAACTTCACCGCCGTCCACCAGCATCTCCTCTACCTCCCGAAAGTGCTCGACGAGTGGAAGGGTATCAACAGTGTGCTTATCGACGAGTCGCCCTGGGACACAATCGTCGAGCAGACCGAGACGTTCTCACCGGAGGCCATTAGCGTTTCTCGAAGGACCGTTCACGCACTGTTAAGCCGCGACACTCCTCCCGTAGAGGAGCGCCTACTAACGAAGGTAGATGAAGCGTTGTCGCAGTTGAAGTCCGCGATGAAAGACGGTACTTCGCGGGACGAGTTCGACGCATGGAAAATCGCGTACGAGGCGTGCCGGGATGAGGACGTGGTCAACACGCTCACTCGTGAACTCAGCAAGGTCCACGCCGACCGAGACGATTCGAGCCACACCGAAGTCGTCCGGAAACTTTTCGGGGCCATCCCCCACGTCAAACAGGCGTGGGAACACGTCGAGCAAGCGGACGAGCACCTTCCCGTTGAGAACCCCCCTGAGTCGTTCTGGCACATCACCGACGACGGGTATCTCCGGATTCGATGGATGCGGACACAAACGCTCCGTGAAGTCGCCCGCGAGAAACCAGTATTCGTGCTGGCCACCGAGATGGAAACCGAGGTAGTCGAAGCGATATTCGACCTTCCGGTGGTTACGATATCCGACGACTACGCGCCCCCCGTGGACGTTCTTCAGTTGAAGACTCGCTCCGCAGGTGTCACTCAACTTCGCAAGAGGGGACGGCTGTGGGAGAACCTGTTGGAGCTGACCAGCCTGGCTATCCAGCGCGAACGCCTCGCTGGGGTCAAAACGTTTGTCGCAGTAAAAAAGGACCTCAAGGACGACGTACGCCAGTTCCTGGAAGACGAGGGATACACGGAGGGCGAGGACTTCGAAGTCGGCCACTATTTCGGACTGACGGGGAGTAACCGATTCGAGGATTGTGATTCCGTCGTGTTGTTCGGGATGGCTCGCCTCCGGAACGAGGACGCAATAGCAAAGGCTCTCCTGGCTGGTCTCGATAAGGAGGCGTTCCAGAACGAGAAGAGCGTGGGAGAGCTTAGAGACGCGCTCCATCGGATTCGGCCCTCACGAAAGGATGGCGTCCGGGCATACATCCTGACGAGGAAGGTGAATTTCGAGGATGAGTTCACTGGAGACTACGAGCCGCTGAGTGTACCGGACTTGCGAAATGAGTTGAACCAAGCCATCGCTCGTGAACGGGAGGCGAAGGAGATTCGGGAGACCCTGCTGGAGTTCGTTAAGAACCGGGAGACTCCTCCCACAGCGAGCGACTTCAAGGACGAGTTTGGGAGGGAGTACTCGAAGGTCAAGCGCCACCGGGAGAAACTGGTAGAAGCAGGACGGCTTGAGGTACGGAAGGAATCGGAGGGACGAGGACGACCAGCAGAGAGATACTTCGTTTCTGAGCCCTCAAACTAATTAATTCGACGAAATTGGATTCCCCCATGTTACAACAGTATAATGGGGAAAGGAGTATTTGCTCGAATTAAATGCTTTCAGACGTTCTAAACAAACTTTTGAGAGTAAGCGTCCTCTCCGAGTGTTGGGAATCGTTACCGGTTAGGCCGGAGCGGGCTTCCGATGACAATTACTGGTGAGCATTAGACCGGAGCGTACTGCTATCAGCGACGAAATATGAAGTACCGTAGTAACGCTTTCTCCGCAGAATTAGCTGGTTAAAGATATTTTATACTTCTATCCCTTCTACTACTACATAGGGAACCCACAGAGCAACAGCTATCGGACATAGTCCGGAGCAAGAACCGGTGGTAGGAGCACCGGTCTGTGGCTTCCCTGGGAGCCAAGGAAGCAATGTCAGATACGAGTTCCAGAGTGGAAACGCTGTCGAACAGACATCCGGATGCGGAGCGAGTCGGCCCGCATCTGGTAATCGACAAGACGGAGTGGGTGCCCGGCAAGCATCCCGACCCTCACCGACGACGCGAGGGTCAGACGGAGTACTGCGAACGCTACGTCAAGTGCCTTCGGTGTCGGGTAGAGGTCCTGCGTGAGCGCGACCTCCCCGAGACGTGCGAACCGGAGGGCCAGCGATGAAGCTGAAGGATGCCCAGGTCGACTGGCGCGAAGATGTGGGCAACGACCCTCGGCTGGAGGTGCTCGTCGACGAGATACCGGACCGTTCCGAGCTCCGGTTCGAGCACGAGGACGGTATCTGGTGTGGCATCAAGGACGGTTTCGTGTCCTACTTCGCCTGGAGTGGTGACGGCAACGATGGTGGCTACAGCGGTCGGTCGTTCGAGGTCACTACGGTCGACGGCGAGCAGGTCACGCTCAAAGGCCCGTGGAGTTCCCGCGCTGGGTGCGTGAATAAGCGGCAGTTCGGTCCGGTCGTGGACGTGCGACTGACGACCGACCCCAGCGTCCTCGAACAGGGCTACACGTTCAAGAGCGGAACCCTGACGCTCTCGGCGGCGAAGCAGGCCATTGACCTCGCGGATGCGGACGCCCACTTCGAGCGCGTCGTCAAGTTCGATTCCGACGAGCCGTACTGGGTTCCCGTTCGGGACAGCGGAGGTGACGCGTGATGGCGACGTGTCGGGAACTCGGGTGTAACCGCGAGGCCACCCACACAGTCGTCGTCAACGCGCCGGGTCGCGGGTATGCGGAGGACCCCTGCTGTACTGAGCACGCCGAGAGGGCACGTGGTCGGGTCTACGTTCGAGACGTGCGACAGCGAGGGGGTGAAGCCTGATGTCCTCAGAATCGGTCCAGCCCGACATCGAGCCGCGAACCCTCCGGGCCGCGACCGAACACATGACGGTCATCGAGGAGGCGGATGCGCTGTTCTCAGTCACGACGCAAAGTGGCTCCGAGTACACCGTCGACCTCCGCGAGCCAGCGTGTACGTGCCCGGACTTCGAGTATCGAGACGGTGTCGACGAGTGCAAGCACATTCGGCGTGTCCGTATCGAAGTGGGTCAGGTCGACACCGACGCGCTTGAAGCCCGGCTCGCGGAGACGGCTGACGACTTCGACGCGAACGCCGCCAACCTCGAACAGCAGGCCCAGGAACTTGCCCGGACCGCCGACGAACTTCGTGACGCACTGGACCGGCTGGAGGAGGTGGCATGATGTCGCGTCAACCCCTGGGTTCGACCGGTGGAAACACCCGTCCACGACCCTCGGACGAAGGGGAACAGTCCGGGATTTCGACGGAACACGTCTACCAAGGAAGCCGGGACCCGACCGCACCAGTCGGCCAGGAGTGTACAGTCACGGTCGATGGTGAACCGCTGGACTGTCGGTATGACCTCCTTTCAGCATCTCCGAGTGGCTTCGAGTGGGGATATGGTGGAAGCGGTCCTGCAACCCTGGCGATAGCGATACTCGCACACGCCTTCGACGACGACTTCGCCACGACCCACTACCAGCAATTCAAGCGCGAAGTCATAGCGAATCTCCCCGAGGACAGGTGGACACTCAGAACGTCAGACCTCGATGCGTGGCGTCGGGAGGTGGTCAGTGATGCTTAACCGGTACTTCCGCCTGATGCGGTGGTGGCTCAGGCGCTGGTATCCTGTGTTCCGGTGGTTCGGACGAGTCACCGGTCAAGAGGAGTACGTCGAGCGGGCTATCGACGTGACGGAGGACAACTTCGAGCGGATTCTGGAGGGCGACGACGAATGAGCCGTCCTGACCCTGCGGCGGCGATGAACGGTGTCGGTACTGGCCACATTTGCGATAGGTGCTCCGCTCGCATCCAGCACGGGGACAAGGCTGGGATGTACGTGACCTGGTACGACGAAGGCGGCTGGACACCCAGACGCACTTGGTGTCTCGACTGCTGTCCCGAGGAGGTCGACCCCGCCACCGACGACGCCGACGAAGCAGTTCTCCTCGGCGTGTTCTTCGCGCACCGGTTAGTGTCGGTAACCGTCAGAGACAGGAGCCTACCCCGTCAGGAGGCAAACGATGAGACGGTTTGAGCCGGGCGACTGGGTGAGGGTCGACATCCCTGACACCGAGGACCCCGACTTCGACCAGTTCCACGGTCGGCATGGCGAGGTCGTGGACGTGCTGGAGGATGATGCGGGTCAGGAGACGGGCGACGAGCGTGACGCGCACCTGTTCACCGTGGAGTTCGAGGACGGGTCGACGCACGGCTTTCGCTGGCGGGACCTTCGCCCAGCACCGGAGGGGTGAGTCCCGTGCCCATCGCTCGGAAGGTCGAAGAAGCGTGTCCCCAGTGCGGCGACGATAGTGACGTATGGATGTTCGAGAAACCCGAGGGGTCAGTCACGAAGGAGTGCTATACCTGCGAGACGTGCGGGTGTGAGTGGTCAGAAATCGTCGACTGCTGACCACCTTCTTATTCACCGAGCGCGTCAAGCAACTGTTCTCCGTTCTCGGTTAGACGGTAGTACTTCGTGTCGTCTTCGACTCGGTCAACCTCAATCATTCCAGCCTCGCGGAGTTCATCCAGATGGACGTAGACAGTCCCGCGATTCAGGCCCAGTTCACGTTGTAGTTCGTAGCCATAACTGGGCTCCTCGCGGAGAGTCAAGAGGATGTTCAGCTTTGCCTCGCCGATTAGACTCACGTCGGGAAATCCGGCACAGCGACCCATCAACGCCGTATTGGAAACTTCCAAGACTTGGAAAAATCCAATATACTATGGCCCCGTTGAAGCCGCCATGCGCCTTTTCGAGTTCGACCGCGACCGGGACGAACCGCGCACGCTGGAGCTGGACCGCGAAGCAGTCGAGACCGAATGGCAACTGGAGTCATGGCTCCACGCCAACCCCGAAGTCATCCTGAACGAGCCACTGCTGATTTTTGGTCGGCAGTACAGTCTCAGTACCGGCCTCCCTGACCTGCTCGCGCTCGACCAGTGGGGCAACGTCGTCGTGGTTGAACTCAAGAAAGGCCAGAGCGGCTCCGGGAGTGCCAGCGAGGAGACGATTCTCAGCCAGCCCCAGAATTACGCCTCCGACCTCAGCAACTACGAGTACGCGGACCTGGAGGACATCTACCGCGAGTACAAAGCCAACGTCCGGGACGAGTGGGAGGTCAGCGAGTCGGCGGTTGTCGAGGACACGCTCAAGGAAGCCCACGAGACCGCGCTCGGTGGTGATGTCGAGGAGTCCGAGTTCAACACCCACCAACGAATGGTCATCCTCGCCGAGGAAATCACCTCGCGCACCGAGAACAACGCCCGGTACCTGCTTGAGCAGGGGTTGGCCGTCCAGTGCGTTGCAGTGCAGCGATTCGAGACAGACGATGAACGGGAGTTTCTGGTAGCTTCGACGGTCGTCGATTATCCCCTGTCGAGGGTTCAGCCCGAGGACAGCAAGGTCGACTACTCCCACCTGATTCGAAACGTTCGTGACCGGGTTTTTGCCGAAGTCTCGGATGTAACGCGCCACGAGAGGCCGGGAGATATGAGCGGGGCAGCGTCCCGGCGGCTCGGCTTCCATTCACAGCATCCGGAGCATCCTGATTCGGTTCTCTATCGATTCACGCCGCGTATGGTGGAACAGGGACGGGCTACCGTGAGTATCGGCCTCTTTGGGTCGGATACCGACGAGAAGGACCAGGTTCGGGAGGTCGTCGCGGCACACGCTGGCGAACTGGAGGGCTACAAAACGAGCGACGAACACCGCCCGAACAGTAATCTGGTGTACCTGGAGTTTGAGATGCTGGACCGCGAGCCAGACGAGGAGTTCGTTGAAGCCGTGGCTGAGGAGATGACCCGCCTGATACAGCACTACCATCCGTTACTCGTCGAGGAGGTCGGTTCCGAGTGATTGGGTTCATTATCGGCTTCGTGCTCACGATACTGGTGATACTGGGACTGGTGATGTTCGGGCAAGCGATGGTAGGCGACCCGAACGATGTCGTGCCGGAGGAAGAGGATGGCACGTAGCTACGCCATGTACGTCAGCCATTCACTTGCTTTTTTGATGGGTGGCTGAGTTAGCGGGCACAATGGCAGATTCTACGGCACTCTACGAGTCTCTCCATCGCATCGCCGAACGGACAGACGATGATATGAGCGAGCGCGATGTCGAGAATCTGTTTCTGGAGACCGGATTCTACGATGCACTCGGGTACGAGGGAACCGGAACCGACCTCCGCAGTGAGTTTACGCTCCCCGATGACCGCCGTCCAGATTACATCACGCTCGACTCGAACGAGGCAGTAACGGCTGTCTACGAGTTCAAGACGACTGGCCGGTCTCTCCCCGACCACGAATCGCAGTTGTTCCACTACATGGAGCATCTCCGTTCAGAGTACGGGATGCTAACGAACGGAGAGGAACTCCGGCTCTACCGGCGAGACCAGGACGCGCCGATGCTCACGGTTGCTCTTGACGCTGTGACCGAGAGCCATGCCCGCGACCTCGTGAGCGCCCTCGAAAAGCGGGAGTTCGACCTGACAGACCCCGAGGACGTGAACCAGTTCCTTGCCGACTTGGAGCCCATCCCGCTGGACGAGCAGGCAGAACTCGGCCAAGAACACTTCTTCGACACCTTCCGATTAGAGGACGGCAGTCCGTTCGCTGACCTCGTCACTGGGATGATGGATGTGCTGCACGAACTCCGCGACGAGCAGGACGCCAAGTTCGTGAAGGGTGCCTACGATTTCTGGGAGGCAACCTACGCCGACGAGCCCGATGAAGTCCCCAACTCGTGGGACCCGTTCATCAACGGCAAGCAGTCGCTCCGGGACTTCATGTTCTGTCTGGAGAGTGGTCACGCCCTGCTCGCCCGGCTCCTCTTGGCGAAGGCCACTGAGGACCACGACTTTTTCGCTGGCACTGGCTACGAGGGGATGGACGACTACTTCCGGGGCTTGCAGGGCTTCGGCGACACCATCAACCTCGACGCCTTCCCCGTCGCGGCGGACAACCTCATCGACGACATGCAAGAGCAGTTGGTCGAGGGGCTGTTCCAGGACGACATCTTCATCTGGTGGACTGATGGCTACGCTGAACAACTCTCACGCGGGCACGAGACCGGTGCAAACCAGTTCGAGGATGTCGCCCGAGGAACGGGCGACGTGGAGCGGGTAAGTGAGGCCACGCGAAACCGCTTCAGCCGCGCCGTCGCGGAGGTGTTCTTCAACGTCCTACGGTTCGACTTCGAGGACGTGGAGGGCGACCTGCTGGGGGACCTCTACCAGCGATACTTCGACCCGGAGACGCGCAAGGCACTGGGTGAGTTCTACACGCCTCAGCCCGTCATCGACTACATTATGGACGGTGTCGAGTACGAGCGTGGTGTCTCAAACGAGCGGCTCATCGACCCGTCGTGCGGGTCCGGCACGTTCCTCGTGGAAGCCGTCGAGCGATATATCGAGGACGTAGAGACATTTGAAGACGACCCGGACTGGGAGGAACACCTGCGGGACCTCTGTACCCGCCCGCGCATCGTCGGACTGGACATCCACCCGTTCGCGGTGCTGATGGCCCAGATTCGGTTCGTGGTCGCTATCCTCCCAGCCTACCGCGAGGCCAAGACCCAGAACCCGGGATTCACGCTTCGGCGGCTCCCAATCTACCGGACGGACACGCTCCGGAATGAGCGGGAGCTGACCGGCGCGGACCTCGGCGACGACGGCACCCGGCAGATGACCTTCGACGCGATGACCGAGGACGACCAGGACGTGCGGATTCCCGTGCCGCTTCCGGTCGAGGTAGACGAGGAGGAGGCCGCAGAGACGGAGGACGGGTTCCTGGTGCGTCGGGTGCGGATGCCGCTGTTCGACACCATCCAGTTGGAGACGGGGGTGAGCAACTTCGACGAGTACTTTGCGGCTCTGCAAGGCGTGTTGGACACTGTTAAGGACCACATGGCGCTGGCTGAGGAGTTCGGAGGCGACTTCGATTGGACCTACCAGAGCGGGCTGGAAGAGCGGATAAATGCCCACACGTCACAGGAGTACTCCGGCGTCGAGGAGTTCTTCGCGCCCTACGTCGACGACATGTTGGAGAACGTTCGGTACCTTCAGGAGGAGCACAACGACGGGCGGCTATTCAAGATGTTCGAGGACACCGTGCTCGCGCTCGTCGTGAAGAATTACATGACCTACGATTACGTCGTGGGGAATCCGCCCTATGTCCGTACCCAGAATCTCCCAGATAGGCAGAAAGAGATGCTGGACCGGCTGTATGATTCCACAACGGGGAACTACGACATTTACTGTCCGTTCTACGAGCGGGGCCTCGACTGGCTCCGTGAAGGAACCGGAAAACTCGGATTCATCACCCCGAACCAGTTCATGGTAACTGACTACGGCGAGGGTCTGCGGCGTGTCCTGCTTGAGGAGGCGCGCATCGAGGAGGTCTATGATTTCCGTGACTCCGGCGTGTTTGAAGACGCGAAGAACTACCCTGCTATCGTTATGCTGGAAGACGAGCCGGACTCCGATGAGCGTGAAGCGAACGAAATCCGGTGTGTCAGAGTCAAGGCTGATACGAAAGCGCCTACGAACCGCGACCTCGATACGGCGGTCATCGAGGCCGTCCGCGAGCATCGCGGTGAGCCGGGATACGAGGACGAACTGATTAACGTGTTCGACTATCCGCAGGGGGACTTGGATGACGGGTATTGGTCGTTGATGCCGCCCGAGGAGTTGAAAATCATCCACAAGATGGAGTCCGCAAGTGATGCGACCGTAGGCGACGTTACGGACTCTGTGTTCGCTGGAACTCAAACCAGTGCCAACAACGTGTTTCTGGTGACACCCGTTGATGCCGACCGTGTCTCTGCTGACGATACTGGCGATACAGTGACAGTGGTGCCGAAAGGTGAGTCCCGTGAGTACGAAATCGAGACGGATGCGCTCCGCCCGTGGTTACAGGGTCGTGACATTAATCGCTGGCGTGGGGATTGGTCAGGCGAGCACGCTATCGTGCCGTATGTTCTTGAGGAGGATGACGACGGCAATCTTACGTCGAACCTCATCGAACAAGAGCGGTTGGAGAGTGAGTTACCGCTGACGTGGGAGTACCTGACCGAGCATCGAGACACCTTAGAGAGTCGAGAAGGTGGCCGATTCGAGGGTCGTGACGACTGGTACGGGTTCGGATACCCCAAGAGTATGACTCGGTTTGAAGACCCGAAGCTCATCTGTTCTGAAATCGCGGCAGAAGCGACGTTCATGCTGGATGACGTTGGGACGTGGTATTTCAAGGCCGCTTACGGTGTCCAGCTTGAAGATAAGTTCAAAGACCGGACAGATACGTTCGCTGGGCTGTTGAACTCTAACGCGCTGGACTTCTATCTCAAGCACTACACGACGCTGAAAGTCGATGGGTACTACAAATACACTACAAACTATCTGACTCCCCTCCCGATTGCCTGGGGTGACGACAGCGACCGTGCCGAGATATGTAATCACATATCAGAGATTACGACGGCGTTAGATACGGAAAGCAAGACCGAACGGTTTCCGGAGGCGTACCTCGGAGAGTTTGATGGCGAACTCGATTACATCAACTACGAATGGCAGACCCGCCGTTATCCGGTGAACGCCGAGGTGCAGGGTGACGTAGATGGGAACTTTACAGTCCAGGCTGGCCGGTCCGATATCATCAACGACCCAGCGATGTACGCAGACGACCGCGAATCCCGGAAGCGCCGCGCTGAGTACGTTCATGCGGCTGTTGATGGACGTAATGTTAAGAGCGGTGAGACAACTACTATCCCCATTCCACGTAGCGACAGTGGTGTTGAGACACTGCTGGAAGCCCTGCGTTCAGACGAGGCAACTGTGACTGAAACCAATCTTGAAGAGTTAGAAGAGAAGGTGAATGAAATGATATACCGTATGTTCGGTATTACAGCTGAAGAACAGGACGTGATTGAGGAGTACTTAGAGACGTTTCGGGTGTACTGAGACTATCGAACACTCGGCTGATAACCCGGTTTCTCGTCTCGGTCGAGGTTCTTCGCCTACCGTGACGTAGTTATCCTGTGGTTTTAGCTGTGTCATGAGCAGAGATTGTTACCCACTACGGTACGACTGTTGAGTGCTACCAGTTTAGATAACCATAGGTAATTCTGACCTCCTGAAGGCGACTCTGCTATCAGAAACGCCAGACACCGCGCCGTTGACCCGGGTCCCGAAACCGGCACGGGTCTACACGTCGGAGTCGGCAACCCGGAGCCGTACTTGACGGCGCTGGTAGCAGGGTCGGTCTGCATAATCTCTACTCTCAGACGCTAAAACGAATTAATTCGAGCGAATCAGCATTTCTCTATTATATTGTGTTAAGACGCCGGACCCGTATCCCTCGAATTAAATCGGTAAAGGGACTGTATTGCCTGATTAGGGGCACATCCGTTCGCTTCGGTAGTCCTGACTCGGAGCAAGGTTTAGCGTGCTTCCCCCGCGAACACGACGTATGCCTTTCAGTGTCACCTGGCACACGCTCTTGGACGAACTCGACGACCTCCCCGAGGGGTCGACACTCATCACGCCGCTATCGAATGACCGCTTTCGCGTCAACGACGTACAAGAACAACGGGTCATCATCGAGTTTCTCGACCGCGACATCGACGAAACGCGTCCACTTCAGCGCGACCAGTTCGAAACGCTATACCGGCATATAACCGACGAGCCGGGGGGTTTCGAGCTTGACCGCCTGCCGCCCGACGGTGACCCGTATCCCGCCGTGCTGAGTCTTCATCCGCGCTTCGAGGTCGACGAAGACGCCGGGGTCATCACCAAAACCGAGGGACCAACCTCGACGCAACTGCTCGACGGTGAGCCAGACACCGACGAGGAACGAACCGAACCCGAGGGGCTGGACGTGTATGCGGACGCTCTCCTACTCATCGACGCGCTTGAACGCCACGACGTGGCCGACCTCCCCGAGATGGAGACGGACGCGCTGGTGAATCTCTACACCCTGCTCTCGGACGTACAGCGGGACGCCAACGACCTCCGCAAGGACGTGGCTGACGTACTGTTGAATCGCCTCCACCACGACCGTCCGGTAAGTGGGCCGTTCGGCTCCGTCCAGCGCACGACACGGCGGAACCGCTCGCTCAAGGACGACGAGGAAGTGCTGGCGGTCCTCGAAGACGCGGGTATCGACCGCGAGCGCGTGCTGGGAGTCGACCGCGACAAAGTAGACGACGCACTCGACGTGACGGAACTCTCCGAAAGCGACGTGTACGACATCGAGGAGAGTGAGTACGTCCGCAAGGCGGAGGTTGACGAGGAACGCAAGGAGACGCGCCTCCAAGGTCTCAAAGACCAACTCGCGGCCACCGAAGGCGAGGAAGCCGAGGAACTCCGCGACGAGATAGAAGAGCTTGAGAGTCGCATCGAGGAGTTGACCGAGTTCAAATCGGGGGCGTCGTTCCACACGCGGGCTGGCGGTGAGCCATGACCGAGCGAGACGAGGAACGCGAGGAGCGCATCGAGATGCGAGTCATCGTCGATGCCTACACCGTCGAGGAGCAAGCCTACGGCTGGCACGCCTACCTGGACGACTTGATTGACTTCCCCTTCGAGGCGCGGTGTACCACCGAACGGGAGGAATCACCGCTGAAGGAAGGTGAGACAGTACGCGTCGTCGGAATGTCGTCGACGGAGCCGACGCTCAGCCAGCAGTACGTAACCGTCGAGTGGATGGACCGCGAACTCGGCGTTCCACTGGAGCAACTGGAACCCGTGAATGTCGATGACGACACGAAGCAAGCCATCGAGGACTGGTATTACTGGCTCGAACGTTGACTGGGATGCCGGTTTCTCGCCCGGCCCGTGTAACTACGTTCCGTGAGACTGATGGGATTCACCGGAGCCGACCTGCCGTCAACTCCGTCGAAACCGTTGTGACCGCGTAGGCCCTGGTTTCATCTAATGCCGGTCAGCGTCGAGGTGACGCCGCGTTACGTCCGCCGTGCTCGACAAATCAGTCAGGAGCGGATGGGCTCGTTCGAGGATAATGATGAGTGGTATAGTGACGCGGGCGAACAGGGGTGGGGACATGAAGCTCACAAGCGCCACTTCATCGGTGCTCTGGGAGAAATGGCGTTTGCCATCTACTACGACCTTCAGGTCGACACAGAAACGTTCTCTCGGACAGACGGTGGTTCAGACTTCCGGGTTCGGTTTGCTGAGCGGGACGCCTCCGATGAAACGGTAGAAGTCGATGTCAAGTGCTCACCGGCTGAGAATCCCGACCTGATTGTGGAGACGGATAGCGTCGATGCTGACTACTACGTACAGTGTCGTCTTCCGCATGGACCCCCAGAGAACGACGAGCGAACCACTGTCGAGATGTTGGGCGGAGCGACCAAGGAGATGCTACTCAACCGAGAGCCACGGAGGTCACTGAAGTATGGGCACTACAACTACCACGTCGGTCCAGAGTATCTCCTGGAGTTACCCCCACCCGGTGCTGTTCAACCGATAGAGTAGTCGCGCAGGACTGCTCGACGCTGTACTGATTCACCCCTCAAAACGTCGATTTTGCAGGTCCGTCATTTTCGTTCGACCCCGCTCAACCCTCAAAATGTCCGGTCGAAATCCGTCCCCGACGGCACCGGGTTGGGACCCTGCTGAGGCCCCAAAACGTCAGTCTCACTTGGTCCGTGGACGTGGAATCTTTATTACAGCATGACCCAAAACGTCGGTCGCGGGTCCGTCAAAACCTGACGGTGGAACGAGGACATATCGCCTCCGTATGGCGATTCAATCCGAAAGGGCTTACACAGACAACCATCAAGAAAACACGCGTGCGAGGGTAGCCAAGCCTGGAAACGGCGGCGGACTCAAGATCCGCTCCTGTAGAGGTCCGTGGGTTCAAATCCCTCCCCTCGCATGAGCGCGTCACAGCGCGCGAATGCACAAGCGGGAGGATTCGAATCAGGGAGCGCCTCCGGCGCGACCGTGGTTCAAATCCCTCCCCTCCCCTCGCATCGCCGGGGTCCACCCCCCGTGATGCGGGAAGACGCTCTCGGAGCGCTCTTCCCTCGCAAAACTTCATCCGAAACCCGAACAGTGACGGCTAGGAAGCCGGATGATACACGATGCGGTGGCGCGCGCCTCCGAGCGGCCGCCGGTGGCGGCCGCGAAGGAGCGCGTGCGAGGGAGTCGGTCGTCCGAAGCAACGCGGAAGACGACCGACGAGGCTGGGGAGGCGTGAGGCTTCGGTTGTGGTGCGGTCGGGTGAGACTCAAAGGGGCAGTCGCGAGGGCGACTTAGGCGACGAAAGCACCGCAAGGAGCGAGCAGCGCGAGCGACTGAGGAGCGCAGCGAGCGTAAGTCGCCCTCGCGGCTGGGGCTTTGGAGGGTTTCACCGGTAATCCGGTGTCAATCGCGTCTGGCCGAGCGGCTGGGGCTTTGGAGGGTTTCACCGGTAATCCGGTGTCAATCGCGTCTGGCCGAGCGGCTGGGGCTTTGGAGGGTTTCACCGTCGGTCCGTGCTCATCTATCTATAACCAAGCGGTCGTGATCTCGGAGCCGTTCACTGCCGATCCGCAACCGTCTACTCAGACATCCTATACCCGCTCCGAAAGCGCGAGTCCGGCGAAGGCGACGACGGCCAACCGGACGCCGACGCCGACGGCGGAGCCGACCCCGGCGACCGCGTTCACGAGGACGGGCCTCGGATCGAGGACGAACAGCAGCGCGGCGCTCGCGCCGAGGTACGCGACCGCGGCGACGACGCCCGTCGCGAGCACGGTCGCTCCGTCGCCCTCGGTCGAGCCCCGTCGCCCGACCGCGACGGTGACGCCGAGCAGGAGGCCGTAGATCAGGACGAACGAGACGAACCGTCCGCCGACCGCGTACAGCGCGACGCTCTCCGGCGACGGGTTCGGTATCGACGACCCGACGATCAGGGGCGGGAGGCGATGCGTCACGGCGACCGCGACCGCCACGACCGCGGCGACCGCGGGCGGGACCGGGACCAGTTCATACCGACCGAGCGGTGCGGCCGCGACCCACGAGTGCCTTTCGCTCCGGGCGCGCTCTCCCGCCCCCTCGTCGCCGCACCGCCCCCCGTCGCCGCACCGCCGCGCCGCCGAGCGACACGGCTTTTTACCCTCACCCGCGAATCGCTACCCATGACCGAACGAACGCGTCGCGACTGGCTCCGGATCGCCGGCGGCGTCGGCGTCGCGGGGCTCGCCGGATGCAGCTCGCTCGGAGACGACCGGTCGACCGACGGGACCGACTCGCCCGACGGCGACGTCGAGTCCGACTTCGAGGGCGTCGACCTCCCGCTGGCCCTCGACGACCGCCCGCAGTCGCCGGACGGCCTCGCGACCCAGTTCCGGCAGGGGCTCCGGAACCACGGCCACATCGACGCGACGATCCCCGAGGCCGTCGAGGTGGCGTGGAGCGTGCCGGCGAACCGCGGCGACCACACCGCCTCGAAGGGGAGTCCGATACGGGCGCCGTCGGGCGACGTCCTCCTCGCCGACGACACGGGCCGGATCCAGTCGATCGCGTCCGACGGGACCGTGACCTGGTCGACCTCGATCTCCGACGACGACCGCGGGAGCCACGGCACCCCCGCGGTCGCCGACGGCACGGCCTACGTGGGGACCTACGACGGCGTCGTCTCCGCGGTCTCTGTCGCGGACGGCGAGGTCCTGTGGCAGACCGAGGTCGGCGACGCGGCGGCCGCCAGCCCGACCTACCACGAGGGCCGGCTGTACGTCGCCGTCGAGTACGCGACGCCGAGCGGGACCGTCGTGATCATGGACGCCGAGAGCGGCGAGGTGGAGTGGCGCGACGACCGGCCGACCGACCACCCGCACTCGACGGTCGCCGTCGACCTGGAGCGCGACCGCTTCCTCTTCGGCTCGAACGACGGCCACGTCTACGCGTGGTCGCTCTCCGACCGCGAGCGGGCGTGGACGTTCGACACCGGCGGCGACGTCAAGGCCCCGATCGCGGTCTGCCGCGGGATCGCGGTCGTCCCGTCGTGGGCCGGCACCGTCACCGCCGTCGACGTCGCGGACGGCACGGGGCTCTGGGAGTTCGAGACCGACGAGAGCGTCTCGCCGACGGACGACCCCGACCCGGGCCGGACGGGCGGGGTCATGTGCGCGCCCGCCGTCCACGACGGGACGGTCTACGTCGGGAGCCACGACAGCAGCGCCTACGCGATCGACCTGGCGACCGGCGAGGAGCTGTGGTCGACCCCGACGGGCGGGTGGATCACGGGGAGCGTGACCGCGACGAACGACCACGTGCTCGTCGGCTCGTACGACGCGAACCTCTACGCGCTCGACCGGGCGGACGGCTCGGTGACCTGGTCCGTCGAGGGTCGGGGCGACGTGAGCAGCGCGCCGCTCGTCGCCGACGGCGCGATATACTACGCCGAGCGCGCCCCGGAGGAGTCGGACGAGGCCGGGCTGTGCTACAAGCTCGTCGCGGCCGACTGACGCGGCCGGCTCGGCGCTCGGGTCCCCGGGCTGCCGACCCCCGCGAGAACGTCACGAACGTCCAGTCGAAACGGTGGGTCCGAAACGGTTTTGCCGGCCCCTGACGGACGGTCGATATGCCAACGGATCCCGACACAGGGTACGACCCGTCGCTGGGTCGGAAGTTCGTGTTCGTCACCGGCGGCGTCATGTCCGGGCTGGGGAAGGGGATCACCGCCGCCAGCACCGGGCGGCTCCTCGCGAACGCGGGCTTCGACGTCACCGCGGTGAAGGTCGACCCCTATCTCAACGTCGACGCCGGGACGATGAACCCCTACGAGCACGGCGAGGTGTACGTGCTCAAGGACGGCGGCGAGGTCGACCTCGACCTGGGCAACTACGAGCGCTTCCTCGGGACCGACATGACGTTCGACCACAACGTCACCACGGGGAAGACGTACCAGCACGTCATCGAGCGCGAGCGCGCCGGCGACTACCTCGGCAAGACCGTCCAGATCATCCCCCACGTCACCGACGACATCAAGCGACGGATCCGCGAGGCGGCCGAGGGCTCCGACGTCTGTCTCGTCGAGATCGGCGGGACGGTCGGCGACATCGAGTCGATGCCGTTCCTCGAAGCCCTGCGCCAGTTCGCCCACGAGGAGGACGACGAGGACATCCTCTTCACCCACGTCACCCTCGTCCCCTACTCGAAGAACGGCGAGCAGAAGACGAAGCCGACCCAGCACTCGGTGAAGGAGCTGCGGTCGATCGGCCTCCAGCCCGACGTCCTCGTCGGGCGCTGCGAGGACCGGCTGGACCCCGCGACGAAGGAGAAGATCGCCCTCTTCTGTGACGTGCCCACCGACGCCGTCTTCTCGAACCCCGACGTCGAGGACATCTACCACGTCCCGCTGATGGTGGAAGACGAGGGGTTGGACGAGTACGTGATGGAGCGGCTCGGCCTCGCCGACGAGGCGCTCCCGAAGGCGGAGCGCTCGACCGAGTGGCGCGAGCTGGTCACCCGCGACCGGGACCGCGAGCTCGACGTCGCCCTCGTCGGCAAGTACGCCCTCGAAGACGCCTACATGTCGATCCACGAGGCGCTGAAACACGCCGGGATCCAGACCGGCACCGAGGTGAACGTCCTGTGGGTCGACGCCGACGAGACCCGCGAGGAGCACGAGGCGCGGCTCGCGTCGGCGGACGCGGTCGTCGTCCCCGGCGGCTTCGGCTCCCGCGGCACGGACGGGAAGATCGAGGCGGTCCGGTACGCCCGCGAGAACGACGTGCCCTTCCTCGGGCTCTGTCTCGGCTTCCAGATGGCGGTCGTCGAACACGCGCGCAACGTCCTCGGCCTCGACGGGGCACACTCCGCCGAGATCGACCCCGACACGCCACACCCCGTCATCGATCTCCTCCCCGACCAGTACGAGACGGAGGACATGGGCGGGACGATGCGGCTCGGCGCCCACGAGACCGACATCGAGCCCGGCACGCTCGCGGCGCGGGTGTACGACGCCGACGCCTGCACGGAGCGCCACCGCCACCGCTACGAGGTGAACCCCGAGTACATCGACGCGCTGGAGGCCGACGGGCTGACCTTCTCCGGGCGCGCCGACAACCGGATGGAGATCCTCGAACGCCCGGACCACCCGTTCTTCTTCGGGACGCAGGCGCATCCCGAGTTCCGCTCGCGCCCCGACCGCGCGAGCCCGCCGTTCGTCGCGCTCGTGGAGGCGGCGCTGGGATCGACGGACACAACCGAGCGGAACGCGGACGTGAGGCTATAGATGGTCGAGACGGAGGCGTTCATCGACGAGGCGATAGCGGAGATCCGGGCGGCGATCGGCGACGCGAACGCCGTGATCGCCCTGTCGGGCGGCGTCGACTCCTCGGTCGCGGCGACGCTCGCGTACGAGGCGGTCGGCGACCAGCTCACCCCCGTCTACGTCGACACGGGGCTGATGCGCAAAGGGGAGACCGAGGAGATCCGCGACACGTTCTCGTTCATGGAGTCGCTGCGGGTGATCGAGGCGCAGGACCGCTTCTTCGACCGACTGGCGGGCGTCACCGACCCCGAGGAGAAGCGCCACGTCATCGGCGAGGGGTTCATCGACGAGTTCGAGACGGTCGCGCGCGACGTCGACGCCGACTACCTCGTGCAGGGGACGATCTACCCCGACCGCATCGAGTCGGAGGGGAACATCAAGTCGCACCACAACGTCGGCGGGCTCCCCGAGGTCGTCGACTTCGAGGGGATCGTCGAGCCCGTGCGCGACCTCTACAAGGACGAGGTCCGCGAGGTCGCCCGCGAGCTCGGCCTCGAAGCGATCATCTCCGAGCGCATGCCGTTCCCCGGCCCCGGGCTCGCCGTCCGCATCGTCGGCGAGGTGACGCCCGAGAAGGCCGACGTCGCCCGCGAGGCGACGCACGTCGTCGAGGAGGAACTGGTGGAGTACGACCCGTGGCAGGCGTTCGCCGCGGTCCTCGGGAAGGCGACGGGCGTCAAGGGCGACAACCGCGTCCACGGCTGGGTCGTCGCCGTGCGCTCGGTCGAGAGCCGCGACGGGATGACCGCCCGCGCACAGGAGCTCGACTGGAGCACGCTCCAGCGGATCCAGAGTCGGATCACCGGCGAGAACGAGGACGTCGCCCGCGTCGTCTACGACGTGACCCACAAGCCGCCCGCGACGATCGAGTACGAGTGATGGCGGGCCAGTCACTCCCCCGCCCCGACGGCGGTCGCACCGAGGGCGACCGCGCCGCCGAGCCCGCCACCGACGGGGGCGCGCTCGCCGTCGTCGCCGGCCCCGACGAGCACGGCCTCGGCGAGGAGCTCGCCGCGCTCGGCGTCGCGGTCCGCCGGATCGACGGGCTCGTCACCGCCGACGCGCTCGCCGACGCTGGCATCGCCGAGGCCGCCTACTTCGTCCTCACCGACGTCGAGGAGGCGACCGGGATCCCGATCGCCAAGGAGCTGAACCCGGACGCCCTCGCCGTCACGTACGCCGAGCGGTCGCTGCCGGAGTTCGTCGCCGGCGTCGCCGACCTCGCGGTCGACCCCGCCCTGATGGACGCCGCGACGGTCGCCGAGGAGCTGGTCGACGGCGCCGCCGACCGCGCGGCGTAGCCGGCCTGACCGGTCGCGTTCGCCCGGTCTGAGACCGGTCGCACGCTCACCGCTCCTTCCGCGAGCAGTAGCGTTATTTCGGTCTCGCACGTAGGATGATATGGTATGTCACAGCAGGAAGTGAGCGAGGAGCTGTACGTCGATCAGTACACGCTCGGGCTGGTGGGGCCCGACCAGGAGTGGGCCGGAACCGTCGCCGACGGCGGGACGATACGGACGTACACGCCGCCGGGGTGTTGGGGGCCGATGGTCACCCCCTCGTTCCGGGGCGGCCACGAGGTGACGCGGCCGATCCGCGTCGAGGGCGCCGAGGTCGGCGACGCCGTCGCGATCCGCATCCGCGACGTGGAGGTGACGAGCATGGCGACGAGCACGGGGTCGATGGCCGAGCGCGAGGAGGCGTTCCGCGACGACCCGTTCGTCGACCACCGCTGTCCCGAGTGCGGGACGACGTGGCCCGACTCGGTCGTCGAGGGGACCGGCGAGGACGCGATCCGCTGTGCCGAGTGCGGCGCCAACGCCTCCTCGTTCGGCTTCGAGTACGGTTACACCGTCGCGTTCGACCACGAGAACGCGGTCGGCGTCACGCTCGACAAGGAGGGCGCCCACGAGCTCGCGACCGACGCCGACGAGGTGATGGACATCCCCGAGAACTCCCGCCAACACCCGATCCTCCTCTACGAGCCCGACGGGATGCCCGGCACGCTCGGTCGCCTCCGGCCCTTTATCGGCAACATCGGGACGACGCCGCCCGTGACGATGCCCGACTCGCACAACGCGGGCGACTTCGGCCAGAGCCTGATCGGCGCCGACCACGACTACGGGGTCGAGACGGAGGCGGACCTCGAACAACGCACCGACGGCCACATGGACATCCCGGAGGTCCGGCCGGGCGCCACCCTGATCTGCCCCGTCGCCGTCGACGGCGCGGGGATCTACGTCGGCGACCTCCACGCGAACCAGGGGGACGGCGAGCTCTCGCTCCACACCACCGACGTGAGCGGCACCGTCACCATGGACGTCGAGGTGATCGAGGGGCTCGACCTCGACGGCCCCGTCCTGCTCCCGAACGAGGCGGACCTCCCGTTCATCAGCGCGCCGTACACCGAGGCGGAGCGCGAGGCCGGCCGCGAGCTCGGCGCCGAACACGGCGTCGAGACCGAGACGGAGATGGCGCCGATCCAGGTGGTCGGCTCCGGCGCCACCGTCAACGACGCCACCCAGAACGCCTTCGACCGCGCGACGAAGCTGCTGGACATGAGCGAGGGCGAGGTCCGGGGGCGCTGCACGTTCACCGGCGGCGTCCAGATCGGGCGGCTCCCGGGCGTCGTCCAGCTCGACATGCTGGCGCCCCTCGATGTCCTCGAAGCGCGCGGCCTCGACGACCTGGTCCGCGAGCAGTACGACCTGTAGCGTCGTCGGCGGGTCGCCGGCGGGTCGCCCGTCTCCGACGCCGCCCTCGCCTGCCCCGAACGGCACCTATATCACACCGCTCCCGGATCCGTCGGACGACCAATGATGCGCCACGACGTCGCCATCGTCGGCGGCGGCTGCGTCGGACTGTCGGTCGCCAAACACCTCGCCGAGCGCACCGACCTCGACGTCGCCGTCTTGGAGAAGGAGCACCACCTCGCCTCCCACCAGAGCGGCCGGAACTCCGGCGTGCTCCACCCGGGGTTCAACTACCCGCCGGGCTCGAAGAAGGCGCGGTTCGCCACGGAGGGGACCGCCCGCATGAAGGCGTACTGCGAGGAGCACGACGTCCCCTGCGAGGAGCTGGGCGTCCTCGTCGTCGCGACGGACGACGAGGAGGCGGCGCGGCTTGACGACCTCGCCGAGCAGGCCGAGGCCAACGGCGTCGCCTACGAGCGGCTCGACTCCCGCGAGGCGATCCGCGCGCACGAGCCGCACGCGGAGGGTCAGGCGGCGTTCCGCGCCCCGGAGGCCGCCTCCGTCGACTCGGAGCAGTACGTCTACGCGCTCGCCCGCGAGGCCCGCGACCTCGGGGTCACGATCTACACCGGCTACGAGGTCTCCCGGATCGAGGAGGCGGCCGAGGGGTACCGGCTCGCGACGAGCAACGGTCGGTTCGAGGTCCCGTACCTCGTCAACGCCGCGGGGCTCCACGCCGACACGCTGGCCCACCAGGTCGGCGTCGGCGAGGAGTACCAGGTGGTCCCGTTCCGCGGCGAGTACTACGAGGTGCGGCCCGAGCGCGCCGACCTCTGCGAGACGATGATCTACCCGACGCCGAACCCCGAGCTCCCCTTCCTCGGCGTCCACTACACCCGCCGCACCGACGGGAAGGTGATCGTCGGCCCGAACGCGGTGCTCGCGTTCGGCCGCGAGGCGTACGACAACACCGACGTGAACCCCCGCGAGCTGCTGGAGACGCTCACCTACGGCGGCTTCCGGCGCCTGCTCGCCTCGCCGCTGATGCTTTCGGTCGCGTGGGCGGAGCTGAACAAGTCGTACCGCAAGGAGAAGTTCGCGACGGCGTCACAGAAGCTCGTGCCCGACGTGCGCGCCGAGGACCTTCAGAAGAGCTACGCCGGGATCCGCGCCCAGCTCGTGAGCGAGGACGGCGACCTGGTGAAAGAGCCGCTGTTCGTCGAGCGCGAGGACGCCGTCCACGTCCTCAACGCCGTCTCCCCCGGGCTCACCTCCTCGCTGCCGTTCGGCGAGCACATCGCGGAGCGGCTCGCGGCGAAGGTGACGGTTTAAGTCCCGGCCGTCCGACGTTGCGACCGCCACTCGCCGGGCGCCGCCGTCGGGCTCACCGCTCCCGCGCGGCGCGTCCCTCGCGTTCGACACCATGACACCCCACGCGTTCACCCCGACTCGCGGCGGCCGCATTCGGGCCGCCACCGACGGTCGCACCGCCCCGAGCCAGCGCCCGACGTCGCCGCCGCGAGGGCGCCGATGAGCCGCGGGCCCGACCGGCGGCCGGTCGAGGACCGGCTCCGCGGCGACCTCCCGATCGTCGACGCGGAGACCGCCGCCGCCGCGCTCGACGCCGACGCGACGGTGCTCACGAGCGGCTTCGGCAGCGTCGGCTACCCGAAGGCGATCCCGCTGGCGCTGGCGTCGTCGCCCCGCGACCTGTCGCTCACGCTCGTCGCCAGCGGGAAGGTCGGCGACGAGATCGACGTCGAGCTGGTCGGCTCCGGGGGGGTCGAGCGCCGCTTCTCCTACCAGTCGTCGCGGGTCGCCCGCGAGAAGACCGACGCCCGCGAGGTCGCCTTCAGCGACCGCAACGCCTCCTCGATCGGCGACGAGGTCCAGTACGGCGGGCTCGTCGACCCCGACGTGGCGGTCGTCGAGGCGGTCGCGGTCGGCGAGGGCTGGTTCGTCCCGTCCACGTCGCTCGGGCAGGTCCCCGCGTTCGTCGAGGCCGCCGACGAGCTGTACGTCGAGCTGAACCGCCACCAGCCGCTCGAACTCCAGGCGCTCCACGACGTGTACCGGCCGGACGCGCCGCCGGACCGCGAGCCGATCCCCCTCACCGACCCCGGCGAGCGCATCGGGACCGCACACGTCGCGTTCGACCCCGCGAAGCTCGCCGGGGTCGTCGAGACGGAGCGGCCCGACTCGACGTACACCTTCCGGGACCCGACCGACGACGACCTCGCGATCGCCGCCAACCTGGGTGAGTTCCTCCGGGGGGAACTGGAGCGCTCCCCGGTCTTCGACGACGCCGTCCACCTCCAGTTCGGCGTCGGCTCGCTCGGCAACGCGCTGATGGGCGAGCTGCAGGCGCTCGACTTCGGCGACCGCGACGTGGTGTACTTCGGCGAGCTCATCCAGGACGGCCTCTTCGACATGCTCGACGCCGGGGGACTGGAAGCCGCGAGCGCGACGTCGCTCGCGCTCACCGACGAGGGCCAGGAGCGCCTCTTCGACGACGTCGAGCGCTACGCCGAGGACGTGGTGCTCCGGCCGGCCGACGTCTCGAACCACCCGGGACTCATCGACCAGTTCGGCGTGATCGGCGTGAACAGCGCGATCGAGGTCGACCTCTACGGGAACGTCAACTCCACGCACGTCCGCGGCGAGCGCATGATAAACGGCGTCGGCGGCTCGGCCGACTTCAACCGGAACTCCCTGATCACGGTGTGCGCGCTCCCCTCGACGCTGAACGACGGCGCCGTCTCGCGGGTCGTCCCGCAGACGTTCCACGTCGACCACACCGAGCACGACGTCGACGTCTTCGTCACCGAGCAGGGCGTCGCCGACGTGCGCGGGCTCTCGCCGGTCGAGCGCGCGGAGCTGATAATCGAGCGCTGCGCGCACCCCGAGTTCGCGCCGGAGCTGCGGTCGTACCTCGACGACGTCTGCGAGCGCGAGTACCACATCCCGCAGGACGTCGAGCGCGCGGCGGAGTGGTTCGAGTGAGCTCGGCCCCACCGGTTTCCGCGGTCGCGTCCGCAGTGAGCAGCGCCGCGAGCGAGCGGGGGAGCGTCGACCGGTCGGCCGGCGGCTACAGGCTGACGCCGCCGCCGGCGAAGTAGAGTAGCACCCACCAGCCGTACCCGACGGCCAGCGCGATCGCCGTCAGTATCTCCAAGGCCGTGACGTAGGTGTCGCTGTGGGTTCTGCGGAACTCCTGAATCAGCTCGATGCGGCGCCAGACCGGCAGCAGCGGATCCGGAATCACCTCTGCGAGGCCGCCCACGTCGGACGTGTCGACCTGGTCTTCGGGCGCCTCTCTGCTCGGGCTCATTGTTTCACCTCTCTGGTGAACGGGTTCTTGAGCCCGCGGACCATCACCTTCTCAGCGAGGAAGACGGCGGTGAAGACGACGATGCCCGCGACCTTCGCGAGCACCATCGGGTACGTCATGACGAGCACGCCGAGCACCGCGAGCGCGCTCCGGGTGAGGATCACGCGCCCGACGGACATCTCGAACGGGTAGTTCAGCCCGTAGATGATGGAGATGGCGCCCATCACGACCAGGAGACCGGTGAAGAGCGTGTTGAGGCCCGGGGACATCGAGATCAGGGCGGGGTTGTAGACGAACGCGACGGGGAGGACGAACAGCGGCGCGGCGATTTTCAGCGCCGCTCCGCAGGTCCGCCAGAAGTTCGCCTCCGCGATGCCCGCCGCGACGACGGCCGCCGTCGCCACCGGCGGCGTGATGCCCGCCAAGATGGCCGCGTAGAACATCGTGTAATGAGCGGTGATCTCCGCGACGCCGAACTCGGAGACGAACGTGGGGACGATGAGGATAGCCACGATGACGTAGGCGGCCACCGTCGGCATCCCGACGCCCATCACGATGGCGACGGCCATCCCGAGCAACACCGCGAACAGCAGGACGCCGCCGGAGAGGTTGATCATCAACAGCGCGATCTTCGCGGGCACGCCGGTCGTCGAGAACAGGTTCACGACGCCGCTGATGACCACGAGGATGATGGCGATGGGCGCGAGGATGATGGCGCCTCGCCGGAAGCCGTGAATCGTGTTCTTGATCTGCGTGACGAACTCCGAGACCGGCGAGACGTCCGACCCGTCGACGAGCCGCTGGAGCGGCGGCATCAGAACGCCCGTGAGCATCATCGCGAACACGGTGTACATCGCCGACGTCATCACCGTGTACTGGGCGAAGCCGAGGTAGTAGATCAGGACGCCGAACGGGATGCCGAATCGGAGCGCCTCGGCGACCTTCTCGTTGCGCGAGAGCGTCTCGTCGAAGAACTCCGAGAACTCCATGTCCTGGTCGCTGGAGTCGCTGATCGCGGTGTAGTGGACCGCGATGGCGATCGACGCGACCAGGATCGCCGCGGGAACCAGCCCCGCGACGACGATGTTGAGGTACGCCACGCCGAGGTACGACGCCATCACGAACGCGGAGGCGCCCATGACCGGCGGGAGCACCTGTCCCGCGGTCGAGGCGACGGCCTCGATGCCGGCCGCGCGGTGGCCGGACATCCCGCTCTCTTGCATCGTCGGAATCGTGAACGACCCCGTCATGGCGGCGTTAGCCGTGTACGAGCCGTTGATAGAGCCGATGACCGCCGAGGAGAGCACGGCCGTCTGTGCCACGCCCGAGCGGATGCGGCCGGCCGCGACGATGGCGAGCCGGAGGATCAGGTCGAACGCGCCGTACGCGAACAGCAGCCCGGCGTACAGGAGGAACGGCGCGATCCAGGACGCGGTCAGCTGCGTGAGCGAGCCGTAGAACCCGTACAGGTCCGTGACCGTCGCCTGGAGGAGGGTCAGCTGGTTCATTCCGGCGTGCCCGAGGACGCCCGGAACGGTGTCGCCGAACATCGCGTACAGCATCACGCCGATGACGAGCCCGAGGAACAGGTTCCCGAACTCGCGCCAGGTGAGATACAGCAGCGAGATGATGATGAGCCGCGCGAGCATGTACTCGTGCTCGCTGGCGAACCCCTGACGGAGGAGATACACCATCTCGAAGTTCAAGAAGAAGTAGAACGACGCCGTGATGAGCACGCCGGCCGACGGCAGCAACACTAATGCGTCTATCCGGCTGCCTTCTTCAAGCGATTCGCGGGTCTCGTTGAGGGCGTACACCGTCATGATGCCGCCGACGAACAGCACGCCGTACCTGACCGTCGACCACTGCTGGGTTGACGCCCACCAGAGGACGACCGTCCAGAACAGGACGGCCGTGAGCGTGACGCTGACGTCGAGACCTCGTATCCATCCCGCGGGACCGGTCTGCCGTTCGGATTGTGTAGCCATGTTTGGGTATCGGTTTGTTTGTCGTAAAATATTAATATTAGTTGGATCCCGGTTCGCCGGTCAGAACGACGCCTCGGGAGGGGTTACGCCGTGTCGCCCTCTTGGAGGCTGTCGTCCCAGGCGTCGTTGTCCCTGTAGTACTGGACGGCACCGGGGTGGACCGGGATGCGCTCCTGCGCGTAGCCGAGCATCTCCTCGGCGGAGTCGTAGTTGTTGAACTGCTCTTCACCGTTGTTGACGACGTCGTTGTGCTCGTGAACGACGCGGCAGAGCTCGTAGACGGCGTCCGGGTTGGCCTCGGGGTTGAACGTGTAGTTGACCTCGAGGTCCCAGGTGAACACCTCGTCGGTGCCGATGTCCGTGCCCGCGATCTGCCAGTCGCTGTAGGACGTCCGGGTCGTGCCGGCGCCGGCGTACGACTCCGCGGACTCGATGAGCGCGTCCGTCGGCTCGACGTAGGTGAGATCGACGCGGGAGGCCATCTCCTGAACGAAGCCGGTGTACCGAACACCGGGTGCGCCGTACGCGATGGACGCGTCGATGGTGCCCTCCTCCATCGCGCCGGGCGCGTCGCCGACGCCCATGTTCTGGATGTTCATCTGGTCGTACACGTCCGCGGTCGGGTCTTGCGACCAGACGTCGAGGGTCGTCGCGCGCGTCGAGTACCCCGGCTCGGCGGGGTAGACGTTCGCGCCGGCGAGGTCGTCGAACGTCTCGATGTCCGTGTCGGCGCGGGCGACGACGTAGATGCTGTACGGGAACGCGCCGAACCCGTACTGTGGAATTCGGGACACCGACTGCTCGGAGAACCGGCCGCGGTCGTCGAGCGCCTTGTTGAGGGAGTTGTTGTCGGTGATGCCGGCGTTGAACTGGTTCTGCGCCATCCGATAGATGGTCCCGATGTAGCCCGGACTCTCGATGGTCGAGTAGTCGAGAATGTCGCTCTCCTGGCTCACCGCGCGCTCGACCGCGAGGCCGACGTCCTGTGTCCCCCCGGCCGATGTCCCCACGCGCAGCGAGAGGTTCTGGCTTCCGTCGTCGCCGTCCTCGCCGTCGGAGCCGTCGTCGCCGTCCATTCCGTCGCCGCCGTCGCCGCCGTCGGAGCCGTCCGATCCGTCGGAGCCGTCGGATCCGTCGCCGCCGTCGCCGCCGCTACAGCCGGCGAGTCCGGCGATACCTACCGCGCCCGTACCGTACAGGAACCTGCGTCGATTAACTGAGTTATCTGCCATGCTCAATCCTGACATTGCGGTCGATGATTAACAAGGTATCTGTTTGTTTCAGTTTAAACCGAAGGAATACTCCACCTCGTGAAAACCGTCGAACACGTTGCGTGCGTCGGTCTACTCTTCGAGGATCACCGTCACGGGTCGGTCGGCCGCGAGCAGCACCGACTGGGTCGTGCTCCCGAACAGCATCTTCCCGGTCGGGCTCCGACGGCGACCGCTCATCGTGATATTGTCGACGTCGAGCTCGGCCGCGACCTCGATGATCGTCTCCGCGGGGTCGTCGCCGTGCTCGCGCCGCCTGGTCGTCTCCACGCCGGCCTCGGTCAGTCGGTCTTCGACCGCGTCGACGCTCTCGGGGTAGTTCTCCTCGTTCCACACGTCCTCGGAGTCGACGCGCCCGCCCTCGCCGCTGACCTCGAACCCCTCGTAGACGTTGAGGATCACCGCCTCGACCTCGTCGGCGGCGTTCGGCAGCGAGGCGACGGCGTCCGCCGCGGCCAGCACGTGGTCGACGTCTCCGCCGACGGGGAGCAGTACG
Source organism: Halorubrum rutilum (assembly GCF_042665015.1). Taxonomy (GTDB): domain Archaea; phylum Halobacteriota; class Halobacteria; order Halobacteriales; family Haloferacaceae; genus Halorubrum; species Halorubrum rutilum. The sequence goes on from NZ_JBHTBL010000002.1 coordinate 93,082, forward strand.
CGGTACATACCGGCACCTAACCGAACAACGGGTAATAAAGATGCCTGCCGGCGCCGGGAGCCGAGCCCCCTACCGGGTCACGGGCGCCTCGGCGGTCCCGATCGACTCGACGACCGCTCGCACCTCGTCGCCGGGGTCGATGGGCGCTGCGCCGGGCGTCCCCGTGCTGAACAGGTCGCCGGGTTCCAAGGTCATCACGTCGGCGTGGAACGAGACGATCTCCGCCGGCGGGAACAGCATGTTCCGGACCTCGTTCTCGGCCCGCACCTCGCCGTTGACCTCGGTCCGCACCGAGAGCGGTTCGAGGTCGAGCGGCCCCTCGGGCACCGCGAGCGCGGCGCCCGGCACGAGGAACGTGTCGTAGCTCTTCGCCCGCGTGAGGAAGCGCGGGTTCCGCTGGAGCACGTCCTCGGCCGTCATGTCGATCACGGGGAGGAACCCCGCGACCACGCTATCCACGTCGGCCTCGTCGACGCCGCGGCACGTCCGCCCCATCACGACGGCCAGCTCCGCCTCGGCGGTCACCCGCTCGCTCTGCGAGACCGGCGGCAGGCGGATCGGCCCGCCCGGCCCCGTCAGGACCGACGACGGCTTCATGAAGCTCGCCGGCTCCTCCGGACGCCGCTCGTCGAGGTCGCCCGCGTGCGCCTCGTAGTTCAGCCCGATCCCCCACAGCTTCCCGAACGATTCGAGGGGCGCGCCGAACGACAGGTCCGCGGCCGGCACGGGGTCGGCGGTCGCGTCGGCGACGTCGCCCAGGTCGCCCGCGGCCGCCCGGGGCAGCGCGTCGCGGACGGCGTCCAGGTCGGGTTCGACCGCGCCGAGGGGGACGTACCCCTCGTCGCCGCCGAGCAGTGGGTCGCCGGTCGCCGTGCGCGCGAGGTACTTCATCGCTCGCTCGCCCCGCGTTCCGCGCTCGCTCCGCGTCCCGCGTTCGCTCCGGTCATCTCACTCCTCGCGGTCCGTCCAGAAGTCGAACGAGCGCCCGGGCGCGAACACGTCGAGCCCGACCGCGCGCTCGTCGCCGGTGTTCTCCACCCGGTGGGTCTCGTCGGACTCCAGGAGCACGGAGTCGTTCTTCTCCAGCGTGACCTCGCCGTCCTCGGTCGCGACCGTGAGCTCGCCCTGCAGGCAGAGGCACACCTGCTCGTTCTCGTGGTCGTGCATCGGCGAGCTGTGGCCCGGCGGCTTCTCGAACCACTCGAAGGAGAACCGATCGCTGCCCGCCATCGACACGCGCCGCCACCCCTCCTCGGGCTCGTACGTCTCCGCCTCGTCGAACGCGACCGGCCTCATAGGTTCGCTCCGGTCGAGCCCCCGTCGATCGGGAGGGCCGTCCCGTTGATGTACCCCGACTTCGGCGACGAGAGGTACGCGACGGTGTCGCCGAGCTCCATCGGGTCGCCGATGCGCTCCAGCGGATTCTGCGCCCAGTCGTCGAGCCCCTCGTCGTAGGAGTCGTAGTCGCCGCGCTCGACGGCGGCCTCGACGAGGTCGCGGATCCGGCTCGTCTCGTGGGGGCCGGGCAGGACGGCGTTCGCGCGTACCTCCGGCGCGAACTCCTTCGAGAGCGTCTTCTCCAGCCCGATGACGCCCATCCGGACGGCGTTCGACAGCACGAGGCTGTCGATGGCCTCCTTCACGCTCCGCGAGGTGATGTTGACGATCGTGCCGCCGTCGCCCTCCTTGAGGTGGGGGTACGACTCCCGCGCCAGCCGGACGACGCTCATCACGAGCAGGTCGTAGGCGTGCTGCCAGTCCTCGTCGTCGGTGTCGAGGAAGGCGCCCGAGGGCGGGCCGCCCGCGCTCGTCACGAGGTGGTCGATCGTCCCGAACTCGTCGACCGTCGCCTCGACTAGGGCCGCGACCTCGTCGGCGTCGGTCAGGTCGGCGGGCTGCGCGACGACCTCGCCCGTCGCGACCGCCTCGACCTCCTCTTTCGCGGCCGCGAGTCGCTCCTCGTCGCGGCCGTTGATGACGACGTCCGCGCCCTCTCGGGCCAGCGCCTTCGCCGATGCCTTGCCGAGTCCGCTGGACGACGCCGTGACGAGGGCCGCGTTCCCGTCGATCTGTAGGTCCATGTCTCACCCATCCCCAGTGCGGCGTGAAAACGTTTCCCTACAGGCAAGGGGACGGCCCCGTCCTCAGGCGTCCGGATCGCTCGCGTCCGGACCGTCCGCCGATTCCGTCTCGAACCCGGCCGTCCCGTCCTCGAACCCGACCGCCTCGCGGCCGACGACCGTCGCCGCCTCGGGGAGGTCGTCGACGACGGCGTCGGAGACGCGGAGCTCCCCGAGGTCCTGCGTGTTCCGGATCCAGACGATCCGGACGGTCTCGGGGTCGTAGCCGCCGAGCGCCGCCAGCGCGGTCCGGAGCGCGAACTCGTCGTCGGGCGCCACCACCGGGAGCTTCGACTTCGCGAGCGACCCGCTCGTGAGCGCGTTCGCGTACGTCTTCTTCAGGTCCAGCTGGTCGACCGCGCTCTTCCGGGTGAGGTCGGCGAGCCCGATCCCGTTGCCGTTCCCCTTCGTCGCCTCGGTCAGCCCTCGGACGTAGATGAGGTCGATATCGGGGGTCTCGGGGTCGGGCGCGTTGAGGACGCGGTAGCGACCGATGACGTTCGTGTCCATCCCGGCGCCCGAGACCTCCTTGCCGATCTCGTCGACGACGAGGAGGTCGACGTCGTCGACCGGGAGCGTCGGCATCTCGTCGTAGGCGCGCTCCAACAGCTCCGGCTCGCGGTCGAGGAACGACCCCGCGGGGACGGACTCCAGGTGGCCGATCTCCTCCTCGAAGTTCTCGACCAAGGCGATCCCGCCGACCAGCGCGGTCTCGCGCTCGATCACGTCGAGCGCGGCCGTCAGCGCCTCGACGTACCCCTCGGCGATCGCCGTCGAGTGGAACGACTTCGCGCCGCGCTGCTTGCCGAGCCCGACGACGGTCATCTTCGCGAGCCCGCTCTCGACCGGCCCGGTGAAGTTGGTGTGGGCCTTCACGCGGTTGATCACGAGGACGGCGTCGGCCGCGAGCGCCGCCTCCGAGAAGTACACCGGGAGGTCGGCGTCGCCCACCGGGACCGTCGCCAGCTCCGCGGCCGCCATTCGGGCGTCGATCGGCGCGCCGACCGTCGCCTCCGTGATCCCGAGCGCCTCCAACACCTCGCGCTGCCCCTCGGGGGTCGCGCCGCCGTGGCTGCCCATCGCCGGCACCACCACGGGGTCGAGGCCGCGCTCGGCGACCCGGTCGACGACCGCCGCCGCGACCTCGTCGATCCGGTCGATCCCGCGGCTACCGACCCCGACGGCCACGGTCGCGCCCGCGGGGAGGCCGCCGAGGTCGAGGCCGTCGAGCGCCTCGCGCGCCGCCCCGACGGGGTCGTCGAGGCGCTCGGTCGCCGGCTCGTACCGCACTCGCGCGAACCCCGGGAGCGGCTGCGAGTCGATGAGCCCGTCGACGTCGGATCGGTCGGGGAACTCCATGTGGGGGCCCTCGCGCCGCCGACACAAAAGCTGCCGGTGGCCGGGCGCGTCGGGACCGGTGTCGCCGCGGTCGAGAGCATTGCCGATACAGCGGCCTACTTGTAGCCGTATCACGCCGCACCACCCATGGAGATCACCGAGGTCGAGTCGTTCCCGATCAAGCTGCCGCTGGAGTCGCCCGTCTCCTTCTCCAACCGGACGCTCACCTATCGGGACCACGCGATCACGTACGTGCGGACGGACACCGGCCACGAGGGGGTCGGCTACTCGCTGGGGTACGAGGGGGCCGGTCTCATCGCCGACGCGGTCGAGTCGCTGCTCGAACCGATCCTGGTCGGCGAGGACCCCCGCGACACCGAGCGCCTGTGGCACGAGATGTACGAGGGGAACGTCCAGATCGGCCGGACCGGGCTCTTCTTGCGCGCCATCTCCACCGTCGACATCGCGCTCTGGGACGTGAAGGCGAAGGCCGCGGGGATGCCGCTCCACAAGCTGCTCGGCGGGCACTCCGAGTCGGTCCCGTCGTACGCCAGCGGCGGCTACTACCGCGACGACAAGGGCCACGAGGCGCTCCGCGGCGAGATGCGGCGCTACCTCGACGAGGGCCACGACGTCGTGAAGATGAAGGTCGGACGCCTCTCGGCCGCGGAGGAGGCCGAGCGCGTCGCGGCCGTGCGCGACGAGATCGGCGACGACCGGACCCTCCTGCTCGACGCCAACGGCGTCTGGGAGTCGACCACGGAGGCGCTCCGCAACTGCCGCGAGTTCGCGCCGTACGACCCGTACTTCATCGAAGAACCCGTGATGATCGACCGCGTCGACACGATGGCCGAGGTGAACGACGGGATCGACTACCCCGTCGCCACCGGCGAGCTGGAGGGGACGCGGCACAGCTTCGCCCGACTCGCGGACACCGGCGCGGCGACGATCCTCCAGCCCGACGTCACCGTCTGCGGCGGGGTCACGGAGTGGCTGAAGATCGCGAACCACGCCTCGGCGTACGACGTCCCGATCGCGCCCCACTACAACTGGAACATCCACGCCTCCCTGCTCGGCGCCATCGAGAACGGCCTCTGGGTGGAGTACTTCTACCGGGACATGGACGTGAAGGCGTTCGACGACGTCGTCGCGGACCCCGTGAAACCCGGCGACGACGGCACCATCGAACTCCCCGACCGCCCCGGCCACGGCGTCCCGCTCGACAAAGACGCGCTGGAGCGGTTCAGAGACGACTGACCACGACGAATACCATTCAACGACACACATGCGAGACTACTCAGACCAGATCGACACCCGCGACCCGGACCGAGACGTACAGATCACCGGCCTCGACGCCTGCGTCGTCGAGGGGAACTTCGAGTGGAACCTGATCAGAGTGGAGACCGACGCCGGCGTCACCGGGATCGGCGAGGCGTACCGCGGCGGCGGCGTCCCGGAGCTCGTCGAGTACACGAACCGGTTCCTCGTCGGCGAGAACCCGCTCGACGTCGAGCGGCTGGTGCGGTACATCTTCCAGGAGATGTCGGGCCACGGCGGCACGACCGGGAAGGTCGTCACCGCGGCCTCCGGCATCGAGATCGCGCTGCTGGACGCGGCCGGGAAGATCCTCGGGCTCCCCGTCTACCAGCTGCTCGGGTCGAAGTACCGCGACGAGGTCCGGCTCTACTGCGACTGCCACGCCGGCGAGGCGTACGCGGTCGAGGACGGGGCGACCGCCTACGCCGACGCCGAGGCGTACTCCCCGGAGGCGTACGCCGCCGAGGCCGCCCGCGTCACCGACATGGGATTCGACGCGCTGAAGTTCGACCTCGACCTCCCCGCCGACAACGAGAACGACCCGTACAACGGGCGCCTGACGAACGCGGCGATCCGGGAGAAGCGGGAGATCGTCGCGGCGGTGCGCGACGAGATCGGCTACGACGTCGACCTCGCGTTCGACTGCCACTGGGACTACTCCGTCGAGAGCGCGAAGCGGCTCGCCCACGAGCTGGAGGCGTTCGACCTGATGTGGTTGGAGGACCTCATCCCGCCGGAGAACACCGACGCGCAGAAGGAGGTGACGAGGGCGACCCGGACGCCGGTGGCGACCGGCGAGAACCGGTTCCGCGTCTTCGAGCTGTCGGACCTGATCTACGAGCACGGCGTCGACGTGGTCACCCCCGACCCGACGACGGTCGGCGGGCTCACGGAGACGATGCGGATCGCCGACCGCGCCGAGGAGAACTACATGCCGATGTCCCCGCACAACGTCTGTAGCCCGGTGGGGACGATGGCCTGCGTCCACCTCGGCGCGGCCACGCCGAACTTCGACCTGCTGGAGTACCACGCGCTGGAGGTCGACTGGTGGGACGACCTGCTGGCGCGCGACGAGCCGCTGATCGAGGACGGTCGCATCGCGGTCCCCGAGGCGCCCGGGCTCGGGATCGAGCTCGACGAGTCGGTCGTCGAGGCGCACCTGCTCGACGGGACGACCGGGTTCTGACCGGCCGGGGCTCCCGGGTCCTCGATCGACCGCCCGCGCTCCGTCCTGTGAATATATACGTCCGGTCTGCGAGGCGTGCGTATGGACGGGATCGCACCCCCGCTCGTCACGCCGTTCGACGAGGACGGCGACGTCGATCACGAGCGGCTCCGCGAACTGGTCGCATGGGTCGAAGACCGGGGCGTCGATTTCATCGCGCCCTGCGGGTCCAACAGCGAGGCCGAACTGATGACGGCGGCCGAGCGCGCGGCCGTGGTCGAGACGGTCGCCGACGCGGCCTCGGTTCCCGTGGTCGCTGGAACCGGAAGTCCGGGGCTGAAGGAGACGCTTCAGGCGACGGAGAGCGCCGCGTCGGTCGGCGCCGACGCCGCGCTGGTCGTCACGCCGTTCTACTACTCGTTCGACCAGTCCGAACTGGAGGCGTACTTCACCGAGGTGGCGGACGCGTCACCGATCCCGATCTACCTCTACTCGGTCCCGGCGTACACCGACACGGTGATCGAGCCCGAAACGGTCGGGCGGATCGCGACCCACCCGAACGTCGCCGGGATGAAGGACTCGCAGGCGGACATCGCGGAGTTCGTCCGGACCCGCAGACGCGTCGAGGACGCGGCGTTCGACCTGTTGATCGGTAGCGCGAGCGTCCTCTCGCAGGCGCTCGACGCCGGCGGCACCGGCGGGATCAACGCCCTCGCGAACCTCTATCCGGAGCACCTCGCGGACGTCTACGAGACCCACCGGGACGACCCGGCGGCGGCGCGGGCGCTGAACGCGAGGCTCGTCGAGCTCAACACGGCCGTCACCGCGACGTACGGAATTCCCGGACTCAAGTGGGCGATGCGCTACCGCGGCGCGCCGGCCGGGCACAGTCGAACCCCCCACAGCCCCCCGTCCGACGACGCGCGCGACCACCTCGAAGCGCTCGTCGACGACTTACGGACGTGAGGCCCCGCGCGTTCTCGGCCGCGATCGGGTGGACCGCCCGGGCGCTTCGGGTCGAGGACGGGTGCCCCTCGATAACGATCACGATTATTATCGACCCCGTTCAAGCGCCCGTATGCTCGACTACTTCGACATGGAGTCGACCCTGACCGAGGAGGAGCGCCTGCTCGTCGACTCCGCCCGCTCGTTCATCGACGGCGAGGTCGACGACGTGGGCGACCACTGGATCGACGGGACGTTCCCCACGGATCTCATCCCGAAGATGGGCGAGATGGGGTTCTACGCGCCGAACCTCGACGGGTACGGCCTGCCGAACGTCAGCGAGCGGGCCTACGGCCTGCTGATGCGCGAGCTGGAGGCGTGCGACTCCGGGCTCCGGTCGATGGCGAGCGTGCAGGGCGCGCTGGTGATGTACCCGATCCACGCGTTCGGCAGCGACGAACAGAAGGAGGAGTGGCTGCCGAAGCTCGGCGCCGGCGAGGCGGTCGGCTGCTTCGGGCTCACCGAGCCGGAGCACGGGTCGAACCCCTCCGCGATGGAGACGCGCGCCGAGGCCGCCGGCGGGCGCGCGGGCGACGGCTACGTGCTGAACGGCTCGAAGACGTGGATCACGAACTCCCCGATCGCGGACGTCGCCGTCGTCTGGGCGAAGGACCGCACCGAGGACGGGGACCCCGTGCGCGGCTTCCTCGTCGAGACCGACCGCGACGGCGTCACGACGAACGAGATCGACGAGAAGCTCAGCCTGCGCGCGTCGATCACGGGCGAGATCGGCCTCCGGGACGTCCGCGTTCCCGCCGAGAACCGCCTCCCCGGCGTCGAGGGCATGAAGGGGCCGCTGTCGTGTCTGACCCAGGCCCGCTACGGCATCGCGTGGGGCGCGGTCGGGGCGGCGGCGGACTGCTTCGAGGTCGCCCGCGAGTACGCCACCGACCGCGAGCAGTTCGGCAGGCCGATCGGCGGCTTCCAGCTGCAACAGGAGAAGCTCGCCGAGATGGCGACGCAGATCACGCTCGCGCAGCTGCTCGCCCACCGGCTCGCCGACCTCAAGGAGGCGGGCGAGATGCGGCCGCAACACGTCTCCATGGCCAAGCGCAACAACGTCCGCACCGCCCGCGACCAGTCGCGGATCGCCCGCGAGATGCTCGGCGGCAACGGGATCACGGCCGACTACTCGCCGATGCGTCACATGGCGAACATGGAGACGGTGTACACCTACGAGGGCACCCACGACATCCACTCGCTGATCCTCGGCGAGGACCTCACCGGGCTGCAGGCGTTTCAGTAGCGCGGCTCGCTCCGTCTCCTCGGCGACGACCCCTCAGGCCACCTGATTCCGCAGCCCCTCGTACTCGCCGGTCTCGTCGATCCGTTCGAGGTTCTCGACGAGGACCTCCGCGCGCCGCTCCCAGTACCTCGGCGTGTGGCCCGCGACGTGGGGGGTCAGGAAGACGTTCTCGAACCCCCACAGGTCGTGGTCGCTCGGGAGCGGCTCCGGGTCGGTGACGTCGAGCGCGGCCCCGTGGAGCGCGTTCGACCGGAGCGCGTCCGTCAGCGCGGGCGTGTCGACCACGCCCCCGCGAGCGACGTTGACGACGATCGCGTCCGTCGGCAGCGCGTCGAGCTCGGCCTCGCCGACGAGCCCCTCGGTCGCCTCCGTCAGCGGGCACGCGAGGACGAGCACGTCGGTCCGCGGCAGCACCTCGGCGAGGTCGCCGTAGCCGACCACCTCGTCGGTCGGACCGCCCTTTTCGGGCGAGTGGCGGGCGCCGATCGCCTCGACGTCGAACCCCTCGAACCGCTCGACGACCGCCTCGCCGATGGACCCCAGCCCGACGACGGTGACGGTACTGCCGGCGAGCTCGGTGAACGACTGGAAGCGGCGCCACTCCCGGCGCTCCTGGCGGCGGCGCCCCTCGTCGAGCCGCCGCGCGAACGTCAGCACCCAGCCGAGCACGTGCTCGGCGACGTTCGGGCCGTGGACCCCGGAGGCGTTCGTCACCGCGACGCCGCGCTCGGCCAGCGCGTCCAGCGGGAGGTGGTCGACGCCGGCGGCGTTACACGCGAACAGCCGGAGGTTCGCTGCGGCTTCGACCGCCTCGGCGTCGATCCGCTTGCCGGCGACGACGGTCGCCTCCCGCAGGGAGCGCTCGCGCTCGGCGGGCGTCGCCGCGAGGCGAACCTCGCGGTCGGGGAGTCGCCGTCGGAGTATCTCCGCGTAGTCGGCGGCCGGGATCCCGTGCGCGTCGTGGTCGAGCACCGCGACGTCGATGGCGGACATGCTCGACGCGTCGCGGTCGGTCGACAAAGTACCCGGGGATGGCGGGCATCGACCTGAGAGGCCGCGCGGTGGACGGGGGCCGCCTTACTTCCCCATCCGGATCGGCGGCGACGCGCTCATCAGGAGGAGGCAGGCGACCCCGACGCCCCCGCCGAGGAGCCCGGTGCCGACCCCGACGGCGCGGACCGCCGCCTCGAACCCGAGCGGGCGGGTCGCGAGCGCGACGGCGACGCCCATGATCACCGGAGTCGCCGTCGCCGCCGCGCGCCCGCTCCCCTCGCCGAGGCTGACGAGCCCGCCGCGCAGCTCCGCGGGCGGGAGCGTGGTGATGACGCTCCGGTAGATCGAGAGCACGAGCCCGAACCCGATCCCCATGAACGCGACGCCGACGGCGGCGACCGCGAGCGACGGGGCGAGGAACGTTAACGCGAGCCCCGCGCCCATCGAGAGGTTCGTGGCGACGAGCGGGTAGAGCCGGTCGTCGAAGACGTCCGCGATCCGGCCGGCCTGCGTCGCCGCGAGCGCGTACGTGAGGCTCGCGATCGCCGCGAGCGCCCCCGCCGCCGCCGGCGTCCCGCCGAGCACGTCGACGACGAGGATCGAGTTGTACGTGAGGAAGCCGAACCACGCCACGTTCGCGCTCCCGCGCGCGACGACCATCGTCCACGCCCGGCGGTGCGCGACCAGCGCGCGCATCTCGCCGAGCTGCGCCCGGAGCCCCGCCGACGACTCCCCGCCTCCCGCCTCGCCCCTCGCCTCGTCGAGCGGCTCCTCGAAGTACAGGTAGACGACGGCGGCGATCGGGAAGGCGACGGCGTACAGCAGGAACGGGTACTGCCACGCCATCCCGACGAGGACGCCCGCGGCCAGCGGGAACGCCGTCTGCGAGAGCCCCGAGCCCGTGAACCGGAGCCCCTGCGCGGTCGCCTCCTTCGTTCCCGCGTACAGGTCGCCGAGGCTGGTGATGATGATCGGCGTGAGCGCGGCGAAGCCGATCCCCTGGAGCGCGCGCAGGGCGAGCGCCGCGGCGAAGGTGGAGACGAGGGCGATCGCGGTGCCGGTGAGCCCGAACCAGACGAGCCCGAAGAGCAGCACCGGGCGCCGGCCGTACCGGTCGGAGACGACGCCCGCGATCGGGATGACGACGATGGACGGCGCCGTGAACGCCGACATCATGAGTCCGATGTTCGCCGTCGACGCCCCCAGCGGCTCGACGAGCGAGCCGAGCACCGGCGAGAGGAGCGCGGTGCCGAGCGGCGGGAGCACGTTGATGAGGAGGAGCAGCTGGAAGGGCCGCTCCCTGACGATCCCGGAGTCGGCTCCCGCTATCGACGGTAGCGATACCACGGCTGGCCGCAGGCGGTCGACCGAAGTAAAGCTACGCGTCGAGGCAGTCCGTCGCGTCTCGGCGCGGTCGTGCGTCCGGCGACGAGGGGTCGGCCGCGATCAGGCGGTCTCCATCTCGCGTTCCAGCTCGCGGAGCCGCTCGATGCGGTTCTCGGTCGACGGGTGCGTCGAGGCGATCTTGCCGACGAAGCCGGCCTTGATCGGGATGATGAAGAACGCGTTCATCTCCGCCTCCTCGCGCAGGTCCTCCTCCGGGACGCGGTCCATCCGCCCGTCGATCGTCATCAGCGCGGACGCGAGCGCTCCGGGCTTCCCCGTGATGAGCGCGGCGCCGCGGTCGGCGGAGTACTCGCGGTACCGCGAGAGCGCCCGGATCAGGAGGAACGAGATCACCCACACCAGGAGCGACACGAGGATCGCGACGATGACGGGCGCGCCCTGGCGGTTGTCGCCGCTGAACAGCCACCCCCACCGCACGATGAAGAAGGCGATGGTGGAGAGGAACGACGCGATGGTCATCACCATCACGTCGCGGTTCTTCACGTGCGCGAGCTCGTGGGCGAGCACGCCGTCGAGCTCGTCCTCGTCGAGCGACCGGAGCAGTCCGGTCGTCACCGCGACGGTCGCGTTCTTCTTGTTCCGACCGGTCGCGAAGGCGTTCGGCACCTGCGTGTCGGCGACGGCGACCGTCGGCTTCGGGAGGTCCGCCTGCTGGCTCAGGCGCTCGATCCGCCGGTGGAGGTCCGGGTACTCGTCGGCGCTCACCTCGCGGGCGCCCATGCTCCGCAGGGCGAGCTTGTCGCTGAAGAAGTACTGGGCGAGCGAGAACCCGCCGAGCATGATCAGCGGGAACAGGAAGTTCCCGAAGTACGTGGTCAGCACCCCGACGAACACGACGTAGAGGGCGAAGAGGAGGAACATCGTGAACGCCATCCGTCCACGTAATCCCCAGTCGGTCTTCCATTCCATACCCGAGTTTTACCGTTCGCCGGATTAAAGCCTGCCGGGGCACCGAGAGCGTCGTCGAGAGCGCGCGGTCGCCCGACGACGGTGCGCTTTTGCACCGCCGCGGCCACCCCCACGCATGGAGACCGTCCTCGTCACCGGCGGCCGCGGCGCCTCCGGGCGCTGGGTCGTCGACCGACTCGCCGGCGACTACGAGGTCGTCGTCGTCGACTACGAGCACCCGGGCCTCGACGCCGACCCGGCCACGAACGTCTCGTTCCGCGCCGCCGACCTCGCCGACCGCGGCGAGGCGCTCGACGTCGTCCACGCGGTCGACCCCGACGCCGTCGTCCACTGGGCGGCGATCCCGGTCGCGGGCACCCACCCCGACGGGAGAGTGTTCGAGACGAACGTGCACGCCGCGAAGAACGTCCTCGACGCCGCCGGCCGCGCCGACGCCCGGATCGTTCAGGCGTCGAGCGACGGCGCCTACGGCTTCTTCTTCGCGGAGCCGACCCCGTTCCCGGACGAGCTGCCGATCACCGAGGCCCATCCGCTCCGCCCGGAGGACCCCTACGGGCTCTCGAAGGTGACGGCGGAGGCAGCCGCGGGCGCGGTCGCGCGTCGCGAGGGCGTCCCCGCGGTTTCGATCCGACCCTCGTGGATCCAGTACCCCGGCGCGTACGCCTGCCGGAGCGACGACTACGTCGACGACCTCGCCGCCGGCGCCGGCAACTTCTGGTCGTACGTCGACGCCCGCGACGTCGCCGACCTCGTCGCCGCCGCGCTCGCGGGGACCGCGGGGTCGGACCCCGCCGTAGTGCCCGGGACCCACGAGGCCGTCAACTGCGTCGCGGCCGACAACGCGCTCGGTCGCCCCCTGCTCGACCTCCTGCGCGAGTCGTACGGCGAGGTCCCGGACGACTGCGCGGTCGACCCGAGCGCGGTCGCCGAGGGCGACGACCGGGGCGCCTACGCCATCGAGAAGGCCGAGCGGCTGTTCGGGTGGAAACCGAGCCGGTCGTGGCGCGGGGCGGCCGACGAGGACGTTCCCGAGCCGGTCCTGCTCGAATGACTGTCTCGCGGTGGCGCGCGCCTGCGAGTGGCCGCCCCCGGCGGCCACGAGGAGCGCGTGCGAGGGAGTCGGTGGTCCGGAGCGAAGCGGAGGACCACCGACGAGGCTGGGGAGGCGTGAGGTGCGGTCGCTGTGCGGGGTGGGACTCAAAGGGGCAGCCGGGAGGTCGAAGCACGGCGACGCGAGGACCGCAGGAGTGAGTGAAACGAGCGACGAGGACCGCAGCGAGCCGCGCGAGTCCTCCCGGCTGGGGCTTTGGCGGTATCCCCCGGAGAGTCGTCAGTCACGTACAGCCGAGCGGCTGGGACTTTGCGACCGCTCCGGACGCGAGAGCGCTATTCACAAGCGACCGATCGACCGACATATTGCTTAAATCGACAGGATCGCGTTCACCAGCGTCCGGGTCCCGATCGCCGTCACCGCGCCGAGCCACGTCAGCAGGACGAAGTGGATGTACCCGTTCGCGGGGTTCCCGCCGTCGATCCGCCGGATCATCTGCGAGGAGAGGGCGGCGTTGAACAGCACCACGGTGAGCAGCAGGTACTCGATCAGCGGGATGTCGTACGCGCCGGGGTAGACGATCTGCCCGATGTCCATCTGTTGGAGTCCGAAGTCGGCCGTCAGGTCCGCCAGGATCGCGACGATCTCCAGCCCGATGAAGAAAGCGAACGTCGCCGCCGCCGTGATCCCGTACAGCAGCCCGATGAACGTCACCGCCGCCTGCCGCCGCTGCTCGCGCAGCTGGTTCACGGCGTTCATGTTCTTCGAGATCAGCTCGCCGAGCATCTTCGGGTCCCCGCCCATCCGCCGGCCGACGAGGTACATCTCGGAGAACTTCTGGATGAGGTACGACCGCGTGTCGTACGTGAACGCCTCCCAGGCCCCCTCGGTGCTGATCCGCATGTTGAGCCGGCGGTAGAGCCGCTCGATGGCGGGCGAGAGGTCGCCGAAGTTCTTGTCGCGCAGCGTGGTCAACACGTCTGTCGTCGTCGACTGCTTGGCGCTCTCGGTCGCGCCGAGCGCCCGGACGAACGAGGGGAACTCGCCGTCCCGCGCCGTGATCTGCTGTTCCTCTTTCCGGAGGACGATGCCAGGAATGAACAGCGGCGAGACGGGGACCGCGAGGTATAACGGGAGCCGGACGTCGTCGATGAAGAAGAGCAGCCCGGGGAGCCCGGGACCGTAGCCGAACATGCCGGCCGCGGTGATCCCGATGAGCACGAACGAGAGCCCGCCGCCGACCCCCAGCGACGCCCACAGCTTCAGGTCGCCCGGCGCGCGCTCGTCCGGGTGGAACCAGATCGGGTCGTACGGCGAGGTCGCCCGGATCATCGCGTAGAAGCCGAGCTGGACGAAGACGAACAGGACGATGACGGCCGCCACCGTCGCCGTCGGGTTGTTCCCGGTGAGGATCGGGAGGACGATGGCGAAGACGAGGGCAAACGTCATCGAGAGGATCATCGACATGTACAGGTCCTTCATCACCTCCAGGTTCGCCAGCGAGGACTCGTACACCGTCTCGTACTTCGCGAGCATGACGTCCTGCTCGGAGACGAGGAACTCCTCTAACGACTGGCCCGCTCCCATCGTGTAGCCGAGCCGGTCGAAGAAGTCGGCCATCGCGTCGGAGGGGACCTCCTCGGCCCGCCGGCGACACGCGTCGTCGAGGCTCTGGTTCCAGGTGTCGACGAGGTGGACGACGCGGCCGATCTCCTCGGCCGCGGCCCCGTACTCCTCCTCTGTCGCGAGCGTCCGGAACACCTCCATGCGGTCGATGTTCGTCGTCGACAGCACGGTCATATGCGTCATCACGAGGTGGAGCTGGTTGTCGATCTGGTTCTCTAGGCCGGAGAGGTAGATCTTCGGGTAGATGACGGCCGCCACCAAGACGAGCCCGCCGAACATCGGGACCGGGACCCGCGCCGCGAACGGCAGCGGGAGGACGAACAGGCCGACGACGCTCGCGGCGAACACGAGGACCGCCGGGACCAACACGAGCCCGACGTACTTCCGCTTCGAGATGTCGAGCTTGTCGTACGACTCCACGACGGCCGAGGTCAGCTCGGCCGCGGTCGCGAGCCCGTTGCCGACCTCTTTCACCGCCATGTTACCGCGTGTCCCCCGTCATCGTCCGATCACCTGACGTTCCGGTGCATGTCGAAGGGGAGCCCCTCGACGCCGTCGCGCTGGAAAGAGTTGATCGCGTCGTTCACCTCGTGGTAGCCTAAGATCCCCTCCTGGATCATCCGCTCGATGAGCTCCGCGCGGAACTCCAGGTCGTCGTAGATGTCGCGGGTGTCGGCGTACCCGAGCAGCGTCGCGATCTGCTCTTCGAGCACGTAGGAGTTGTTCATCCCCTGGAAGACGATCTCGTCTTCGACGGGGTCCCAGCTGAACACCTCGCGGGTGACGACCCCCTCCATCTCCTTGGAGTACCCCTCGATCTCCTGGACGCTCGTCACCCGCCGGAGCACGTCGTCGCCCTGCTTCACCCGGTTCTGGAACAGCGCCACGTCGGCGTTGTCCATGAACGTCTCCGGGACGTTGATCGGCTCGGACGTGAACCGCTGGATCATCGAGACGATGTCGGACGCGTGGAACGTCAGCATGACGGGGTGGCCGGTCTGGGCGGCCTGGAACGCCATCCGCCCCTCGGCGCCCCGGACCTCGCCCACGATGATGTAGTCGGGCCGCGACCGCAGCGCGGCGGCGACTAGGTCGAACATGTCGACGTCGGAGGAGCCCTCGCCGCCGCCCTCCCGAGTGAGCAGCTGCTGCCAGGTGCTGTGGGGCGGGACCACCTCGGCGGTGTCCTCCGCGGTGTAGATCTTCGAGTCGTCCGGGATGTACGAGAGGATCGCGTTCAGCGTCGTCGTCTTCCCGGACGCGGTCTCCCCGACGACGAACACGGTCTGCTCGTTCTCCAGGCAGAGCCAGAGGTACGCCGCGAGCTGCGGCGAGAGCGTCCCCCAGTTGGTGATCTGGTTGATCGACAGCGGCACTTCCTCGCCCTGCCGGATCGTGAGCGAGGAGCCCTTCAGCGACACGTCGTCGGAGTAGATGATGTTGATACGCGACCCGTCCGGCAGCGTGGAGTCGACGATGGGGTCGGAGTCGGAGAGGGGGTCGCCGATCCGCTCGCCCATGTTGCGGAGCCAGCTGTCGAACTCCTGGGGCGTGCCGAAGTCGACGGTCGTCTCCAACATGCCGAACGTCCCGTGGTCGACGTGACACTCCTTCGGGCCGATAACGTGGATGTCCTCGTTGGCCGGGTCGCGCATCACCGGTTCGAGCGGCCCGAGCCCGACGATGTCGCGGTTGAGCCGGTAGCGGATGTTCTCGTACGTCTCCTCCGTGACGGAGAGCCGGCCGAAGTTCCGGAGCTTCGAGAGTCCCCGGCGCCAGCCGGTCGCCCCCTCGTCGACGTGGGTCACCTCCTCTAACAGCTCCTCGATGAGGTCGTCGTACTCCGTCTCCGAGTCGGGCGCGCTGTGCTGGCCGCTGACCGTGAGTAGCCGGCTCTTGACCTGTTTGAGGATCTCGGCCTGGGGCCCGGACACCTCCGGCTCGATGGCGTAGTACTTCGTGTCCTGCCCGAGGTCGCCGTAGATGTGGCTGTAGATCGGCCCGCCGACGGGGTAGATGACGTTCGGGCGGTTCGACTCGTACTCGGACTTCGGCTCCTCGATGAACTGTGGGAACTCCCCGGTAATCTGTTTGAACTCCCGGAGGTGCTCCCGGAGGTGGGGCCGCCGCATGGCCGCCTTCCGGAGCTCTTCCGATGGTTTCGCGGTGCCGTGTTCGGTCATGATCTACTCCGTGCCTCCCGCCGGACCGGTCGCGTCCCGGCCGCCGGGACGGCGCTGCGTCGGCTCGGCCATCGGCTCAGGCGACGCTCCGGCTCTCGATGACGATCCCGGTGCCCGACCGGACCGAGAACCCGATCGTGTCGCCGACCTGTTCGCCCATCCCCGCGAAGCGCTTCACGTTGATCTGCCGGCGGATGTCGTTGCCGACCTCGATCATCTCCAGTTCGAGGAACACGTCGGCGATCGACCGGAACGGCCCGATCGCGTCGTCGTCGACCGCCGAGGGGTCGACGGTGAGCACGACGACTTTCCCCTGCGAGATGATCTCGCGGAAGAAGGAGATGATCTCCAAGGCGGCCTGCCGCTCCTCGTTCTTCCGGACGAGCGCCTCGAACGTCGGGTCGTTCCGGAAGATGGCGTCGAACGTGTCGAGGAAGATCACGTCGGAGTTCCACATCGCCTCCGCGTCCATCAGCCGCTTGAGCAGCTCCTTGCGCTCGCCGTCGCCGTCGGAGAACGCGCCGCCCGAGTCGAAGTCGGCGTGGAGGAAGAGCAGCTCCTCGTTTAAGAGCGGCTTCACCATGTCGTACTCCAGCGAGTGCATCTGGTCGATGAACCCGCGGACGGTGAGCTCCGTCGACATCAGCGTGACGGACGCCCCCTCCTCGACGAGCCCGTAGGCGAACCGCTGGGAGATGGCGCTCTTCCCGGCCCCGTAGTCGCCCTCCATGAGGACGATGCTCCCGCGGGGGATCCCCCCGCCGAGCTCCTTGTTCAGCCGGTCGCGCTCGCCCAGTCCGATCGAGAGCAGGTTGTCGGCGCGGGGCATCTCAGCTCCCCTCCGTCCGGAACTGGAACAGCTCCTCGTCGCCGTTCACCGTGAGGTACACCCGGTGGTCCGTGCCCGGGTCGAGCGTCCCCCCCGTCCCGTCCACCTGGCTGACGTCGATCGTGAGCCGCAGCACGTCCCCGCGGTCCCACGCCGCGCCGTCGCCGGCAGAGACGAGCTCGCCGTCGGTCGCGTCCGGCGGGACGTAGGCGCCGTCGAAGACGACGTCGAGGCCGGAGCCGTCGGGGTTGAGCCGCTGCGTCCCGGTGTTCTTTATCAACAGCGTCACGTTCTCGCTGCTCTCGTTGTACACCCCGGCGCTCGCGTCGGAGATGACCGTCACGTCGGTCCGGAGCTGTTCGGTCGCGTCGATCCCGGCGTCCTCGACGGCCGCGCTCACCCGGTCGACGCCGGTCGTGACCGTGCCGACGACGCCGGCGGCGATCACGAGGCTCGCGATGAACAGGATGAGGTGCGAGACGGGGACGCTGGCCATCTACGCGCTCACCTCCGCGGCGTCGCGGACGCCGGACTCGACCACGAGGACGACGCGAGTGGGGTCGCTCCCGGTCGCGATCGCGGTGTCGACGGCCGTCGTGTCGACCGTCACCGTCAGCGTCTCGCCGCCGAGCCAGAGCTCGGTGTCGGCGTCGCCGTCGACGGTCGTGTCCGCGTTCGCCCCGCCGACGTCGACGTACTCGTTGCCGACGACGAGCGTCGCGTCGCTCGCGACCAGCCCGACCGAGCCGTCGTTGACGGCGTCGATCGTGAGGGTCTCGGCCCCGCCGTCGTACGTCGCGTTCGTCACGGCGAAGTCGGTGTTCTGCCGCTCCAGCGAGCGCTCCTGGATCCCCTGTTGCGCGTCGGTGACGCGGTCGAAGCCGTTGGCCGCGACGGGGTAGAAGGCGGTGAACGCGAAGAACAGGCCCGCGACGATGATAGCCGTCGACGCGGAGACGCTAACGCCCATCGCCCCACCCTCCGTCGGCCGGGTCGGCGCGGTCGGAACGCGGGTCCGGGTCGTTCATGGGTCGCGTGGAGCCGCTGTTCCGATTGCGTTTCTCAGAGTCGCCGCCCCGGTTCGCCTGCTCTTCGTCGCGTCTCAAACCCCTGTTACGCCCCGACCGCTCGTTTCGCCGTCGCGCGTCGCTGTGGCCGTTTGCCCGGGGCTCTGTGGAGCCGTCGGCGCGACGACCGTTGCGCTCGTCGCGTCGCCGGCCGTCGCGGTCCTCGCGTCGGCTGCGCGGCTGATTGTGGCCGCGGCCACCGACTGGTGGTGGCTCACCGCCGACCAGCGAGCCGCCGGCGAGGTCGTCCCACCGGTCGAGCAGGAGTCCGTGACCACCAACCCCGTTAAGCTGGGTCACGTACCGGAGACTGCGTGTGTGGTGTTCCCGGTTCAGTCGGTTGGTTCCTGGCCGGTCGACGAGGTTGCGGTCGATCGTGCCGAACCCGGAGAGGAAGTCGCGGAGCCGCGCCGCGGCCTCGGGGCCGACCCACTCAATCCGTTCGTAGTAGTTGATCGCACGGACCGCGTCGGTGACGTTGCTCGCGGAGACGAGAAATTCCAGCCACTCCATCACCAGAAGATCGCCGACGTAGTCGCCGGGGAGCTCCGTGAGGTACGGCTTTTCTCGATTCCCCGAGAGGTCATTTTCCCTGACGTACTCGAAGCCGTCGCCGTTCGCCTCGGCCGGGTCGCCGCCGGGGCGCGGGCCGCGCGTGCGGTCCGCCGCCGGCTCCGGTTCGGGCTCAGGCTCATGGCCCTCCGCCCCGGCGTCGGCGTCGTCCGCGGCTCCCCCGCCGAAGTTGTCCGTCCCCTCGTCGAACGACTCGACGCCGTCGTCGAAGGGGTCCGTCTCGTCGCCGAGGTCGTCGTCGAACGAGTCGTCCCCGTCGTCGAACGGGTCCTCGTCCGCGGGAGCCCCGGCGTCGCCGTTGTCCCCCGCCTCGTCGGCCCAGTCGGCTTCCCCGGCGTCGTACTCCTCTTTCAGTTCGCTGAAGCTCTTTCCATCGTCGTTCATATCGTCTCCCTCGTCCGCCGCCGCGGTCTCGGACGTGGCGTCGGCGGCGTCGCCGTCGTCCGTGTGATTGTCGTCCAGTTCCCCGTCCAGCTCGCTGAACTCGTCGTCCCCGTCGTCGAACTCGTCGTCGAGCATCTCGTCGTCGAAGAAGCCGTCGGCGTCGGCGTTCGCGACATCCTCGTCAAGATCGTCGGCGTCGTCTTCCTCGCCCTCATCGTTGAAGAGCCCGAACGACCCCTCGCCCCCGCCGCCGACGCTGTCGAAACCGCTGTCTTCATCGACAAAGGGATTGATCCCGCGGGTGACCATCTCATAGATG
Source organism: Halorubrum rutilum (assembly GCF_042665015.1). Taxonomy (GTDB): domain Archaea; phylum Halobacteriota; class Halobacteria; order Halobacteriales; family Haloferacaceae; genus Halorubrum; species Halorubrum rutilum. The sequence goes on from NZ_JBHTBL010000002.1 coordinate 112,614, forward strand.
TCGAGCAGGTTCCGAACATCCTCCCCGATGTCGTCGATTGCAGTTGAGATCTCCTCGTTTTCCGACCGCACTGTGGACACCGTTGAGGAAAGCGAGGCGACCTCGTTTTCTAAGTCATCGAGCCGGTTTTCGAGCTCGTCGGTGTCGGCGCCGGCAGCAGCGACGCTGCCACCGTCGTCGAAGTCGTCCATCCCGTCGAAGTCGTCGAAGCCGTCCCCCATCCCACCGCCGCTGCCGCCGCCGTCCCCCATTTCACCACCGAAGGGATCACTGTCGCCCATCCCGCCGCCGAACGGATCATCGCCACCCATCCCTCCGGAGTCGTCATCGGAGCCGTCGTCGTCGAGGAAGCGGTCGAGGACGCTCGCACCGACGAGCCCCAGCGTGGCGACTGCCCAGGCGGCCGTTGGAGCTCCCAACACCGGTAGTTCGAGGCCCATTACCGAGTACGACCCGCAGAACACACTTCAATTCACCCCTCAAAATATCAGCAGTGAGAAGAGGGCTCGCTCCCAGGCGGCGGGCGCCCCACTCGCGGCACCGCGACGCCGCCCCGCTCAGAGGGTGCGCTCGAACCCGTCGGCTGCTCGGACGACCAGCCCGCCGTCCCGCCCGAACCGGACGGTGCGTCCGACGTCGTCGCCGACGTCGCTGGCGACGACGGGGACGCCCGCCGAGGCGAGACACCGCTCGGCCCGCTCGACGTTCCGGGGGCCGACGGCGTCGGTGAGATCGAGCATCTCGGCGCCGCCGGCGACGCGCGCCTCCAGCCGGTCGGGCGCCGCCCCGGCCGCGACGAGGTCGTCGACGAGCGCGTCGATGCCGGCGTCGACGTACTTCCCTCGGCGGGCGGCGGCCGTCCGCCCCTCGTCGCTCGTCGGTAACATCGCGTGGAGGAGCCCGCGGACGCCCGCCCGCTCGTCGCCGAGCGCGACCGCGACGCAGGAGCCGAGCCCGCTCGTCGTCAGCGTCTCCCCGTCGGTCGCGACGGCCAGCTCGCCGACGCCGACCTTGATTTGACGCTCGGCGGCGTCGCCCCCTCCGACCCCGCTCGCCTCGCGATACCCGTCGCCGTCGTCGCGGTTCCGCGACCCGCGGCCGCGGGACGACGAAGGGTGGCTCACGTCTCCGAGAGACGGTCGAGTGCCCGCGCCAGTTCGCGCTCGTCCGGGAGCGCGTACACGTCGCACCGCGCCTGGACGCCCTCCGTCTGGATCGCGGCGTCGATCACGAAGCCGTAGTCCTGCCGCCGGCTCAGCTTGGCGACCAGCGGGCTGATCGTCGCCGAGCCGATGTCGTGGACGAACTCCGGCGGCGAGTGGCTGATCGAGGTGCCGAGCACGTTCGCCCAGCCGTCGATGAACCCGCTCGTCATCACGTTGCCGAGCTCGCAGAGCGCGTTCTCCGCCATCCCGCCCAGCGGCTCGTCCGGCTCGCTCGGGAGCATCGACGCCGCGATCGCTGCGGCCGACTCCTCCTCGAACAAAATCGCGAGGTAGCCGCTCGGCTCCCCCTGGAGCTCGAAGACAGTCCCGGCGTGCGGCTCGACGCCGACCTCCGCGGGCACGTCGGCGAGGGGGACGAACCGCAGCCGACTCACGTCGACGGTCGCGTCGAGTCCGGTCATCATCGCGATGTTGTCGGCGGCGTTCGCCGACCCCCGCTTCGCCAGCGACGCGAACGTCGACAGCGACTCGTACGGGACGGCGGTGCTGCCGCCCGCGTCGCCCCCGCCGCCCGCCGCGCCGTCCGCGGCCGCCTCCGCGCCCGCCTCCGCGCCCGCGGTCGCGGCCGGCGCCGTCTTCCCGACGACGAGGTCGCGGAACGGTCCGGAGTCGGGCAGCATGTATATCGAGAAGTCGAGGTCGGTCGTCGTCGCGTCCAGCCGGCTCTCGAAGAGGAAGACCCCGTCGCCGGCGAGCGCCCCGTCCGGGAGGACGGCGGCGCCGTCGGCCTCAAAGTAGCGCGGCGGCGTCATGTCGATCGCCTTCCCGAGGTAGTTCGCCCAGCCGTCGAGGAAGCCGCCGAGCGCGATGTTGCCGACCTCGGTCACCGCGCTGCGCTCCACCGACGCGCCGCCGGGCAGCAGCGAGAGCAGCGCGCCGACGTTGGCGGCGTCGAACGCGAGCACCGCCTCGCCGTCGAGCCCGCCGTCGAGCCCGACGCTCACGCCGATCGACTCGCGGCCCGCGAACGCCTCGGCGAGGTCCTCGCCGCTGGCGACGCTCGCGCCCGTGACCTCCACCGCGAGGTCGGTCCCCGTGAGATCGGCGAGCGCGCCGGCGGCCTGCTCGGCCCCGCGCTCCGCCAGCCGGTTGCACGCGCCGAGCGCCCGGACGTCGACCCGCATTATACCGCCGATCCGATGGCGTCGAGCACGTTCGGCTTCTGGAACGGCTTCGTGATGTACCCCTCCGCGCCGGCCTTGATCGCGGCCTTCATCTTCTCCTCTTGGCCGACGCTGGTACACATGATCACCGTCGCCCCCGGGTTCTCTTCGAGGATCTCCGTCGTCGCCTCGATCCCGTCGCGGATCGGCATGACGATGTCCATCATCACGAGGTCGGGACCGTGCTCCTCGTACATGTTGACCGCCTCCACGCCGTTTTCGGCCTCGCCGACGATCTCGAACTCCCCTTCCAGAATCTCCCGGAGGAGGTTCCGCATGAACTCCGAGTCGTCCGCGATGAGCACGCGCGTTGCCATGGTTGTCTCGAAGGCGGGCCAGCGGTCACTTAACCGCTCCCCCGCGGTTCTCAACGCTGAGAACGGTCCGGTCGCGACACCGAGACGCGAACGGGACACCGCGAGGGCGGCCGACGGCGCCGACGCCCGCTTCAGATTATCGCTTTGGAGAACTCGGGGCGGTCGCCGCGACTCAATTCGGGCCGAATCGCCCGACTGCGGCGGTGTTCGATCGCTGACCGAGCCCCGAAGAGTTAAGCCCGACCGCGGTCCGCTTTCGATGAGGATGAAGACCTGTCCCCGGTGCGAGTCGTCGATCGACGACGAAGCCCGCTACTGCGTCGACTGTGGCGCTCCTCAGACCGAGGCGGCCGCCGAGGAGCTTGACGAGTACGTCCAGCGACAGGCCCAGCAGATCACCGGCGACTCGGGCGCCGGCCGGGACGGGAGCGGATTCGGCGAGAGCGCCGACGCGGCCGACGGCGACGGCTTTCTCTCGACCGAGGAGCTCACCGACAGAGAACAGCTCTGGCGGCGCGGCTGCTACGTCGCCGGGTACGGGACCGTGGTCGTCGCGCTTACGCTCGTCCCGCAGATCGGTGCGTTCCCCCTGTTACTTGGTGGGATCGTGATCCTTCCGCCGGTTCGTCGCCTGACAGCAGGGCCGCTCGGGAGCCCGCTGAAACGTGAGGTGATGGCCGGACTGTACGTGGTGCTCGTTCTAGTCGGCGTGGCGCTGCTCCAGTTCTTATAGCTGACAGAAGACAGGAGTACTGAGCGCTTGTCACTTCTGGAAGTTCCATTCGTCTTAGCTCGCAAACACCCTGCCAGATTCACCTGCCCAACTAGAATGTAGGGCAAATCAGCGTGTCGTTGCGGCCAAATCGACTTGTTTCAATGATTTGTCCCCCCGCAACATCTCCCCGTGAAACCAGTGAAACTCACGGTGAGTAGGGTATTACCGACCACACCGCGTTGTGAGGTGGCTATGCTCGACACCGTTCGTGTGTTTGGCTCTCGAAATCGCCAGCCAGCAGCGCTGTTTCGAATGCCTACGTCCCATTCTCAACTGACGACCAACGAACCCCGATAGGTGTCTGATACGTGGGCTGAGATGAGAGATCGTCGCTACCACCCCCGGTCTGTCCGGGCTGATCGGCAGAATCACGATACTCATGTCAAATTTTGGTACTAACTTTACTGTCTGGACCCACTATCTCTGGTGACCCGTGAGTTAGAGCTGCCGCAAGTACGGGGCAGACGTCGCCTACCCCTCGTTTGTGACATCGCAGCTGTGTCGCTCCGACGGTTGCGTCTCTGTGGCACCCGCATTTGGTCTCCGTTTCACTCCTTATTAGCGGGTATATTGCGGGGGGAAGCTCCTTGAAACACAGCAACTTGGCCACGCTGTCTTAGCCCGATTTACTGCGCGGCGACTGATTTGCCTTCCTGAAAATCCAGTTGTGAGGACTCGCTACTCAATCCGGAATCCGTCTGCCCCCTCTGCAGCACGTACAAGGTCACTGATGCTGTCACTCGCCGTGAGCCCGTGGTTCGTAGCGAACTCCTTGATGACCGTTGGCGGAAGATCTACCGCCGTCTCGCTCGCGACGAGCAAGAGCCCGAGTGCCTCTGGCGTCGGTGAATCCGGACCTGTATTGGACGCGAACCATGTCACAAGTGAGTCGAACGTCGCCGTCACGTCATTCGAGACCATCCGCTGGCGACTGGTGTCGCCGTCGGCGTGGAGCGTTGCGTCAATCCCGTAGCTAAATCCATCGCCATCGAAGGAGTTTGCCAGCCACCGGCTCACCGCCTGCCGGTCGACCTCGGGGAAACCGCGGTCGGCCTGCGGGGGACCGGCGCCACCACTGCCCGTCGCGCTCCTCTGACTGCCCCCTGAATCCGGGGATCGGCGCTCCGCCGGGCTCTCCGGGTCGGCGGACGTGAATCCCTCTTCCCCCGGACGCTGGTCCGGCTGCGCTCGGCGGATGTTGGGGCGCCCGCTCGTCCCGACGACGTACCGGCTCTCCCCGATCTCGACGACGGTCTCGTCGTCGGTGAAGTCGAGCTCGTCGGGGTCGGCCGGCGGGGCGTCCGGGTCGCCCACCGGTGTGTCGCGGTCGCTCATGACACATATGTGAAGACGTAAGAAAATAGGTGTTCCGGGCGGTTCAACCTAAACTGTAGCTGTGCGCTGAGGCTACAGTCGGACACCCTCGCCGGAAACAAGCACGTCGGGCACGCGAACTGTCGCAGTAGTCTGTCCGCCGCTAGGTGACGTGATTGTTATGTCAGCCTCAGCGCCTCCAGTGAGGGGAAAGTCGCTGACTCCGGAACCTGTACCGGCACCGCTACCGGCATTGGTCCCTAAATCAAGTGCTTTGCTCTGGGTACCGCTGAGAATGTATATTCGTGCCGTTTCTCCGGTGCTAGTGAGTTCAGTCTTTTGATTATCAACAATCACCGGATCTAAACTAGAGCTGTCTTGACTAGGATCTGCTGCTGTTATACTGAATGTCTTAGAGTCACCACTCCCAATCCATTCTAGTGTTGCACTCGTAATATCGATTGGGTCTGAGCCTGGCGCAAGACTCACATCAATAGCGATAGCATTAATCTGCGGACCGCTCTCAACCTCACTGACAACCGACTCAACTTTGAGATTATTAGACACCTGTTCGGTGCTTTCTTGACCTGTTGCTTCTGCTTGTGTCTGAAGGAAGCCGGCGGTATTGATCAGGACACCAGCAGCAATCGCTGCCACCAGCACCATCGCGATGAACACGATGAGCGTCCCAATTCCAACCTGTCCGCGCTCCTCTTTATTCAGTAGTGATTCGAACATTTACAGATCCTCCGGGTTGCTGGCCGGGTCACTGACCCGAAGTGTCTCGAACGTCTGTGCGCCGGACGCCGTCGTAAGCGTTATATCGGCTTCTTCTCCGGCTGACAGCGTTCCAGCGTTGTCAAATCCATCAGAACCGTCGAGACTGAGCTCTACTTCGACTCGATCGCTTTGACTTTCGAGAATTCCGTTAGCACCGCCGGATATCTCTCTGAACGCAATGTCGTTGTCGTTGTCGTCGAGTTGGGTCGTGACCACACCGCTGGGTCCGACGTACTGGATCTCTACCTGTGAAAGGTCGACCGGGTCAGATCCTGCCGACTTCTTGATAACCAGATTTACTGTAGTAAGCGGCGGACCACCAGTGCCGGTCGCTGACACGATGTCGACGTTGTTCGTCACCTGTGCAGTGCTTTCTTCGCCCGTTGCCTCTGCTTGCGTTTGGAGGAATCCGGCGGTGTTGATCAGAACACCGGCGGCGATTGCCGCCACCAGCACCATCGCGATGAACACGATGAGGGTCCCGATGCCTACCTGGCCGTGTTCCTCTTCGTTAGTTAGTTTCTCGAACATTGTTACAGTTTAACAGACTGTCCTGACTGTAATGGATCAGGCGCCGTGTACACCTCAAACGTCTGTCCCCCGGACGGAGACGTGATCGTCACTTCGAGCGTCTCCCCAGCCTCAAGTGCTGACGGGCTACCAACAGCCTCGGTAACATCAATCGTATTTGAGTTACCTGCCCCAAGATTAAGCGGGATCGTTTCTCTTTCTGATGAGTCAGTCAAGTCTGTATTCGAAGCAAGACTATTCAAGTTCGTCGTTGCAACACCGTCAGGTCCGACAACTTGTATTGCAACATCCTCACCCAGAGTTATTGGATCGCTGCCTGGAGAAAGGCCGACACGAAGATCGATCTGTTGGATGCCATCTCCATTGATATTACTCTGCGCTGCAGTAGCAGTGTACACCTGAAGGCTATTAGTCACCTGTGCAGTGCTTTCTTCACCCGTTGCCTCTGCTTGCGTCTGGAGGAAGCCGGCGGTGTTGATCAGGACGCCGGCGGCGATCGCCGCCACCAGCACCATCGCGATGAACACGATGAGGGTCCCAATCCCCACTTGCCCGCGTTCCTTCCCGTTAATGATCGTTTTGAACATTGTTATAGGCTGACTGACCGGCTATCCAGCAGGGGGTCGGGTGCTGTGTACACTTCGAACGTTTGTCCGCCGGAGGAGGTTGTGATCGTCACCTCAAGCGTCTCGCCAGCGGCAAGTCCGTCACCAGTCGCAGCTGTTGCATCAACACCACTACCGCTGTCGGTAGCCGTGGACCCAAGCACTAGATTAACCGTCTGCCTGTCAGTTGAGTCTATTAATGTTGTGGAACCGCTTGCCATGCTTGCCGTCGCCACGCCGGCTGGGCCAACAACTTGGATTTCCGCATTTTGGAGATCAAGCCGGTTACTTCCAGGACCGAGACCAACCTGAAGATTGATCTGTGCGATTGCTGTACTATTGATTTCACCTTGTGGCACCGCAGCCGTGTACACCTGAAGATTATCGGTCACCTGTGCGGTGCTTTCTTGACCCGTTGCCTCTGCCTGTGTTTGAAGGAAGCCGGCGGTGTTGATCAGGACGCCGGCAGCGATCGCCGCCACCAGCACCATCGCGATGAACACGATGAGGGTCCCGATCCCCACTTGCCCGCGCTCTTCCTCGTCCAGTCTGGTTTCGAACATTGGTTGTGTTATGTCGGCCCCCGGCCTGCCCGGCGGGCGTTATCGATATGAAGTGAAATTTCCCTATTAAAGACTCCGTGCCGATTATTTGACCTGATAAACGACTGCAGTCATGCGATTATCGTATTAATTTCATAGCGATAATTTCCATAATCATCAACGACATCCCGATCTGGTTATCGAATCCGATATCCGGGATGCGGTAAGCGTGCGCCCGGATCTCGGGCGATCCGCGTTCGACCTCGAACCGGATCGCGCGGGTGCAGTAGCTACTCGATTCCGTCCGTATTCGCGGTGGGACGATGTGAGAAGGGATCCGCGCCGTCGACGCCGCGCGCTCCCGTGCCGCGCTTCGCCGCGCCGCGGGTCGCTACCGGTCTTGAATCCGCGCGAGCTCCGACTCCGGGATCACCAGCTCCCGCGTGCCCGGCTCGTAGACGGCAAGGCTCCCGGCGACGAGCGCCATCGACGCCGCCAGCAGCCCGGTGTTGATCAGTAGCAGCGCCTGCGCGTTCGCGAACGATGTCCGGAAGGCGGCGGCCGGCGTGGCGACGGCCGCGACGACGACGAGCCCGAACCCGACGGCCAGGTACGCCATCGCGGTGCGGCCGGAGGACCGATACGCCGCGACCGCGAACGCCGCGAGCGTCGCGCTCGCGCCCGCCAACACGGTGGTCGTCACGAGATACAACCCCTCGATGAGCTCCATACCCGCCCTGCTCGGAGTCGACACATAAACCCACGGTGGCGGCTATCACCGGCGATAACACCTCGTCTCCCGCTGGCGGCGTCGCGAAGCGGCGCTCGCCGTCCGTCACCCCGTTCCCTTGCGTGCCCACGGCGCTCACGCCCACCGGTATCCTTTTACCCTGTAAAAATCAACAGCGATAACGTGAATGGCGGGGGATGACCTGATCACGGTGCTCGGGAACAAGTACAACACGGACATCCTGACGGCGACCGGCGACGCGATGTCCGCGCAGGACCTGAGCGACGAGCTCGACGTCCCGATCGCGACGTGTTACCGCCGGATCAACGAGCTGGAGGAGGCCGACCTCCTCGAACTCCACGACCGGCCGCTCTCGGACGAGCACCGCCGCGTGAAGGTGTACCGCCGGAAGGTCGACGGCGTCGAGGTCGACTTCCGCGACGGGCTCACGGTGGAGGTCGAGGAGCGCTCCGCGGTGAAGAACCGGCTCGACGACGTGTGGCGCGACCTCTCGTCGAAGTAGTCCCGTTCCGCGACGGTCTCCCTCCCGCCGGTACCCGACCCGTCAGCATAATACAAGATGCGCTCTTCCGTAGGAGATTGTTGATACAGTTCCCTCGAAGGTGGTGGTGATGGGAAATGACTGGTAGACCACTCAGATAGATGATTCTTATCTAGATTGCCTGATACCAGAATCGCAAGACGGCACTACATCAACAATGTCCTACACATGAGCGTACAAGGAGGATCCTCCAACCTCAAGGAGTGAGCGAAGCGAGCGAGTATGTCGGAGAAGAAACCGACCCGGCACTACACCAGCCACGTTCGATGGTTAACCCACTCCTCTCCGAATCGTTACTAACATAAAAACAAAAGTACATATCTGAAGTACGGATGGAGGTCCGCCGCACCGTCCCTGTCAAGATTAATGTGGCCGACAGCGACGCCAACCTCCTCCATGAGACCATCTCCGAGTTTCTGTGGGCCGCCAACTACGTCGTCGACCACGCGTGGCAAGGCGAGTATAAAACGACGAGCAAAGCCCAACTTCAACGTGAAACCTACGACGATGTGCGGGCTGAGACACGGTTACAAGCGAATCTCGTCCAGAACGCTCGCAACAAGGCTGCCGACGCCGTCCAGAGCGTCGTCGCCCGCTGGAAACAGGGTGACTACGCAGGGAAGCCGCACTTCACTGCCTCAACTCTCGTCTACGACAAGCGGTGTGCGACGTTTAACGACGACCACGCGACGCTCGCAACCGTCGACGGCCGCATCACCGCCGAGTACATCCTTCCGGACGATGACCGCGAGACGCCCCACTCGGAGTACCTGTTCAACGACGATTACGATGTAACGGGTGCGGAACTCCACTACCGAGACGGCGAGTTCTACCTTCACGTCCGCACAAAGGCGGACGTAGAGTCCGAGACTGCCGATGAAGGTGACGCCGAGCACAGCACAGTCCTCGGCGTTGACCTCGGCATCGAAAACGTCGCCGTCACCTCGACGGGCACGTTCTGGAACGGGTCGGAGTTGACCCACTGGCACCGCGAGTTCGAAAAGCGGCGTGGGTCGCTCCACCAGCGTGGGACGCGAGCTGCCCACGAAACTATCCGGTCTGTCGGACGTACCGAGACGGGCCGGTACGATCACTTTCTCCACACCGTCTCGAAGGAACTCGTCGCAGAAGCCGTTGAGCACGACTGTAACGTGATCGCGTTCGAGAACCTGACGGGAATTCGTGAGCGGATGCCGAACGCCAAGAAGTTCCACGTGTGGGCGTTCCGGCGCCTGTTCGAGTACGTCGAGTACAAAGCTGAAGTCGTCGGCATCTCGGTCGAGCAGGTGAGTCCCGCCTACACCTCCCAGCGATGTTCGAAGTGTGGGACGACACTCCGAGAGAACCGCAAGACGCAAGAACGGTTCTGTTGCCAGAAGTGTGGTTACGAAGTGAACGCCGACTACAACGCGGCGAAGAATATCGGTCTGAAGCATCTCCGCTCGGCGCAAACGTCGTCAAGCGGAGGCGCACCCGTAAACGTGCGCTTGAATCGCGGGATGTTGAATGTGAACGGCGATTACGAGCCTGCCAGCGATGGCCAGAACAGGAGTCCACGCGAAAGCCCCACCCTCAACGAAGCGAACGGTAACGCCGTGAGCGAGTAGGGCGGGGTAGTTTACAACGACGGCTGATTCTCGGAGCCGCCCATCATCGAGAACCCGCCGGCCCGCTCGTGGACGGTGATCCCGCCCTCGCCGATCTCCATCGGGAAGATGTCGGTGTCGATGTCCTGTTTCCGCATCTTCGCCACCCAGACGTAGCGGTTCACGCCCGAGTCCGTCGGCGTCTGGATGAAGTAGATGTTCCCGTCCGTGAGGAAGTTCTCCAGCCCGACCTCCGTGTCCGGGAACACCGCGCCCTGCTCGTTGATGAGCAGCGAGGTCAGCCCGTTCGCCTTGAGGATGTCGGAGAACTTCAGGAGGTACGTCCGCTTCTCCTGTTCGGCGTCGAAGAAGAGCTGGAACATCGACAGCGAGTCGAGCACCAGCCGGTCGAAGTCGCCGTCCTCGATCGTGTCGAGCAGGCGGTCGACCGCCGTCGAGAAGTCAGTCTCGCGGAGCATCTCCCGCTTGTCTAAGATTACGATGTCGCCGTCGTCGACGGCGTCGCCGAACCCGTCGAGACCGATCGACTCCGCGGCGCCGCGGATGTCCGCCTCGTCCTCCTCGAACGAGACGTACACCCCGCGCTCGCCGTGTTCCGTGACGCCGTGGTGGAGGTACTGAATTCCGAAGATGCTCTTGCCGGTCCCGGGGTTCCCGGAGACGAGCACCGTCGACCGCTCCGTGATGCCGCCGGTGAGGATCGAGTCGAGCCCCTCGACCCCGGTGGAGACGAGTTCTGACATTCGTCCCACCATTGGCGACGGGAGTATATAAAAGACGATCCGACGCGACCGGCCGAATCGACGGCGACAGCTTTATTTCTCGACACGCCGCCCGTTCGTGTATGCCCGGTGAAGTGTCCCCCGTCGACTCCGGCGGTGATCGGCGGTGAGCGACCCCTCGGTCCTCGTCGTGGAGGACGAGCCCGACATCGCCGCGCTGTACGCCGGCTTCCTCGAAGAGCGGTACGACGTCGACCGGGCCGAGACCGCCGCGGAGGCGATCGACCGGATCGACGAGACCGTCGACGTGGTGCTTCTCGACCGTCGGCTCCCGGACGGGAGCGGCGACGACGTGCTCGAACACATCCGCGAGGCCGGCTACGACTGCCGGGTCGCGATGGTCACCGCGGTCGAGCCCGACTTCGACATCATCGATATGGGGTTCGACCTGTACCTCACCAAGCCCGTCGGCCGCTCGAAGCTGCTGGCGGCGATCGACACCCTTCTCACCCGCAGCGAGTACGACGACCTCGTTCAGGAGGCGGCGGCCCTCGCGAGCAAGCGCGCGGTGCTCAACGCCCAGAAGCCGGCCGCACAGCGCGAGGGGAACGAGGCGTACGCCGAGCTCGTCGAGCGGCTCGAAACGCTCGACGCCGACATCGACGAGCTCGGCGAGTCGCTCTCCGCCGACGATTACCGCGCGATGTTCCGCGACCTCGGCGAGGCGTAAACTACCCTACCCTACTTCGCTCACCCCATACGGGGTTCGCTTGTTGAGGGTAGGGATTTGATGTGGACTCCCGGCAATCAGTCGCCAGCAAGAGGCTGGTGACTCTCGCCGTTCAACGTCCCACCATTCACACGCACGTCTACTGGTGCGTCTCCGCTCCCCGACTTGGGCGAGGAACGGAGTTTGTGTTGTCGCTTCCGAGCGTACCGCACGCCAATATTCTTTGCAGCGTTGTAATCCGCGTTCACCTCGTACCCGCATTTCTGGCACTGGAAGTGTTCGCCGTGGCGGTTGCCGTCGTGCGTAAACCCACAGTCTGTTCGAGAACAGCGTTGGGATGTGTGGGTCGGCTCGACCTGCTCTACGGAGACCCCCTGTTCAGGGGCTTTGTAGGAGACGTATTCAAACAGGCGTCGGAACGCCCAGACGTGGTGCCACTTCGCGTGTGGAAGCCGATCTCGAATGTCGCTCAACTCCTCAAACGCGATTACGTCGCAGTCGTGTTCGACGGCTTCCGAGACGAGTTCGTTGGCGATCGTGTGGATGTACTGTTTGCGCCAGGCGTCCTCTCGCTTTCCAAGGCGAAGAAGCGCCTTGTGTGCGGCCTGCGTGCCGCGTTGTTGCATCTCGCCACGCCGCTTCTCGAACTCACGACACCAGTGGTCGTAGTCGTCCCCCTGCCAAAACGTGCCGGTTGAGGACACAGCAAGGCTGTTGACGCCGAGGTCGATACCGAGGACCGTTTGGTCGGAGTGCCCGGTATCTTCCGAAACCCCATCGTCACCGTCTGTCCGCCGCGTTGATATGTTGAGGTAGAACTCGTCAGTGGCCGCGTCGTACCGAAGCGTACTCTCGCGGAACTCGTAGTTCTCGGAGAGTACGTACCGCTCGTAGGGCGTCGGACTGTCTGCCGGGAGAACGAACGACGGTTCGACTCGGCCCTCAACAGTTGCCAGCGACACCGTGTTGCGGTAGAAGGTGGCGCTCCGTGTGTCGTAGTCCATCGTTTCAGCGGTGAACGTCGGTTGAGAGACGCGCTGTCGTTTTTTCCACCGTTCGACACACGCTTTGACGGCTTCGACAGCGCGTTTGATAGCGGCTTGGACAAGTTGGGCCTGTAGGTCTGTCTCCTCTCGAAGGTCGGCGTAAAGCGCGTCACGAACCTCTCGCTTGTTGGTTTTACACTCCGTGTGGGAGGTGTCGGACCAACAGTAGTCGGCGGTTCGGTTCGCGCAGTACAGGTATTGCTCGGCGGTTCGGTGGAGTGCGTCGCGTTGCTCGTCGGAAACGGCGAGTTTCACGACGGCGGTTCGACGCACGCCCATAGTTTCAGAGGATACCCAACGGTACTTATATGCTTGGGAGTCGGTCGGTCGCAGTGTGGCGGTTGTGTCGTCCCATGTCGGTTTCCTTTCCGGGCTACTCGCTCACTCCGTTCGCCCCTTGAGGTCGGGGGCTCCACCTCGAAAATGCTGACCCGGCGTCGCGCACGCCCTACTGACTCTTCCGTCCGATCGCTCTCGAGCTCCTCGCGGTGCCCCCCGTCGCTGATCTCGACGACAGCGGCCGGACTCCGGAGGAAGTTTGAACGGATCTCGCCCCGACTCCGCACCGATGTTGTCCGATAGTTGAAAAATCTATATCCACGTCATCGCCCTCGTCGGGGACATGACGGACCGAGACACGCGGCGACGGTTCCTGGCGACGAGCGGCGGACTGGCGACGCTGGCGCTCGCCGGCTGCCTCGGCGGGGGCGGGGGCGACGGCGACGACACCGGTAACGGCGGGATGAACGGCGACGGGGAGATGAACGGCGGCGGAGACGACACGGACGGCGGCGGGATGGACGGCGACGGGACGGACGGCGACGGGACGGACGAGGAGAGCGACGGGATGACGGAATCCGCCACGGTCCGCGTTCGGATCGAGAACGTCGCGCCCGCGGACTTCTATCCCGCCGACGCGTCGACCGACGGCGCCGTCTGGGTCACGCCGGGCGCGTACGCCGTGCACGCGGGCGAGAACCCGATATACGAGCTCGGCGAGCCGGCGTCGATCGGGCTCGAAGCGCTGGCCGAGGCCGGACCGCCGACGGGGTTCGAGGGGGAGGACGGGCTCGTCGACGAGCTCGAGGCGTCGACGGGCGTCCGCGATTCGGGGGCGTACGTCCCCGCGGACACGGTCGCGGACCCGAACGACCCGACGGGAGAGGTCCCGGGCGCTCCGCCGATCGCGCCCGGCGGCGCCTTCGAGTTCGAGGCCGCGGTCGCGCCCGGTCAGCGCCTCTCGTTCGCCTCGATGTTCGTCCCGTCGAACGACGTCTTCGTGTCGACGGGCGAGGCGGGGGTCGCGCTCTGGCCCCCGGACGGCGAGCCGGTCGACGGCGACGTCACCGACGCGGTGGCGCTGTTCGACGCGGGGACCGAGCCGAACGCGGAACCGCCCGGCTTCGGTCCCGACCAGGCGCCCGCGCAGGACGATCCCGCACAGGGCGCGGACGAGGGGGGTACCGTGCGGCGGCTGAGCGACGTCGACGACGGCCACGACTACCCGGCCGCCGAGGACGTGGTTCAAGTGACTGTAACCCCGAGATAACCTATGAGAGACGTTACCGAGCAACGGAACTCGCTGCTCGCGGCGGCGGCCGGGACGGCCGCGGTCGCCGGCTCGTACCTCGTCACGGGCTGGACGCCGTCCTTCGTCGTCCGCCCCGTCGACCAGGCCATCGTCAACCTGACGCCCGGGCCGATCGTGACCTTCATGATCGAGACCGTCGGTGACGCGGGTCACCTGATCCACATCGCCATGGCGTTCGCCGTCGTGATCGGGCTGTTCGGTGCGGTCGCGTTCGCCGGCCTCAGGCTTTCCGCGCGCACCGATCGGTCGCTGGCCGGCGCCGCGGCGACGGGCCTCGTCTCGTGGCTGCTCGCCGCCGCTCTGGCCGGAGGCCCGACGCAGGCGGTGGGCGCGGCGATCCCCGCGGCGGCGGTCGTCGCGGTCGGCGGGCTCCCCCCGCAGGCACCCGATCCGGCGTCCGGAGGCGACTCCCCCGTCGCGGAGCCGGCGGCGGGCGCCGTGGACGCGGTGCGGCGACGGACGCTCGGCGCCGTCGCGGGGGCGCTCGGGTTCGCCGCGGCGACGGTCGTCGGCCGGCGGTCGCTCGGGAGCGACGACGGGACGCTCGCCGACGCCCCGCGGTCCGAGGGCGCGGCCGAGCGGCTTCGGGAGCTCGAATCGGCCTCGCTGGCGGTCGAGAGCGACGAGCTCCTCGGGATGGCGAGCCCGATCGGCGAGTTCTACAACGTCGACATCGCGGAGTTCGACCCGGAGGTCGCCGCGACCGAGTGGTCGCTGACGTTCACCGGCGAGACCGGTGCCGAACGGACGGTCACGTTCGACGAGCTGATCGACCGCCCGGTCGAGCACCGCGCGGTGACGCTCCGGTGCGTCGGCGAGGACCTGAACGGGCGGAAGCTGGACAACGCCGTCTGGACGGGGACCCCGATCCGCCCGCTGCTCGAGTCCGTCGACCCGCAGGGGGACTGCGACTGCGCGATGCTGCGCGGCGAGGACGGCTACTACGTCCAGTTCCCGGTCGACGTGCTCGCCGAGGGGTTCCTCGCGTGGGGGATGAACGGGAAGGAGCTCCCGACGGGCCACGGCCACCCGGTCCGGGTCCTGATCCCGGGCCACTGGGGCGAGACGAACGTGAAGTGGCTCTCGGAGATCGAGCTGCTGAACGTCGAGGAAGACGGCTACTGGGAGGAGCGCGGCTGGGAGGGGACCGGCGAGGTGAAGACGGTCGCCAAGCTCTGGGACGAGGGGATCACGGAGCTCGACGACGGCCGGATCGAACTCGCCGGCCACGCGTACGCCGGAACGCGCGGGATCGAGCGGGTCGAGGTCTCGACCGACGGCGGCGGCTCGTGGAGCGACGCCGCCCTCTCCGACCCCCTCCCGGACGCCGACGTCTGGCGGCAGTGGCGCCACGTCTTCGACCCCGACGGGACGCACGAGGTCGTCGTCCGCGCGGTCGACGGCGAGGGGAACCGCCAGATCCGAGAGCGCTCCGACCCGTCGCCGACCGGGTCGTCAGGCTGGGTCCGCCGAACGGTCGGCTGACGCGTCGACCGCCGCGGGACTGCTCCCGGAGCGTCGTCCCGCGACGCTCACCGAACCACCGTCCCGCAACGCTCACCGGACCACCGTCCGGGTCGAAACGACTTTCATCACGTACCGGACACACCAGTACGTCAGATAGAGAAGGCCCTATCACCTACACCCGGCGTAAACGCCGGGGTTTGTCAGTGAACTCCCGGTCTACCCGCGTGATACGGTGGGCGTGAAATCGCCGCTCCCATTCACTGTTCCTGACTTCAGGGCAAGGTGATTGGTTGCCCCTCCGGAACCAGACTTACGCCGATTCCGGAGATACCGCGCTGCTATGTTTCGCGCTGCGTTGTAGTCGCTGTGTAGCTCTTTGCCGCACTTCTGACACACAAACTCATCGCCGTCGCGGTTATCCTCATGTGTGAACCCACACTCGGAATGACTACACTGCTGGCTTGTGTAGGCTGGATTCACCACTTCAACAGTGATTCCTTCAGCCTTCGCCTTGTAGGTTATCTTCCGCGATAGCTCTCGAAACGCCCACTGCTGGAACTTTGAGAGATCCGACATCCGCTCTCGGATATTCTCTAAGTCTTCCAGTACAATCGTCTCACACCCGTTGGCGACAGCCTCAGTAACTACCTCTTTCGACACATGGTGTAGATAGTTCTCGCTCCAATTGGCGAAGCGATCACCAATCGACTGGATTGTGAGATGGGCTGATCGCGTTCCGGTCTGTTGTAGGTTGCCGCGTCGGCGTTCGTATTCGCGGCGTTTGTGGTTCAATAGGTCTGCGTTACCGATGAACGCACCAGAGCTGGTCACAGCGAGATACCCGTCCACGTTGCGATCTACGCCAAGGACTGTTCGGCCCTCGGCTTCTTCCTGCGTGTCGTCACGTTCCTGCTTGACTGAGACGTGGAGGTAGTAGGTATCTGTCTGCTGGTCGTATCGAAGCTTCGCCCCCTGTTTGCCCCATTCGTCTGATTCCATGTACTCAGCCTGAATGGAATCGTCTGGATAGACGTATTCGGCTTTCACACGACCACTGCCGTAGGCGGCAAGCGTACAATACCCATCAAAATAGCTGATTGCACTGGTATTGTAAACGGTCGTGTTCGACGTGAACACCGGCTTGGAAACTTTCTCACCCTCTTTCATGCGCTCAACGACGCCACGAAGTGCATCGGCAGCATGGTTGACCGCAGCAACACAGAGGTCAGAGTGCAATCCGGTTTCATTTCGGATGTCGTCGTAGAGGTATGGTTGAAGCTGGGAGCGAGAGGTAATCACGTACCCGTCGTTGTTGCCCTCCCATCCTCGATCAGCGAACCGCTGGGCGGCGTTCCTGAAGGTATCCATTGTTTCCTTCAGGTCGTCCCGGCGGTCGTTGGGAACGGAGAGTTTCACGACAGCGGTACGTTGAAGCTCCATCTATACATCACATGTGGTGCTATGTATTTATATGAATTGGGAAGTTGATTAGCATAGTGTTTTGCGGTTGGGTGTTGCTCACGGCGCGATTCCCGCCCGCCCTGAACGGCAGGACTCCCTCGCTGTATTAGGTGGTACCTGTTCGTCGCGAGCCGCGGTGGCGCCAACAGGGTCCGGATCGTCCGGGAACTCCGCGCCCGCCCCCGGAACGCGAACGAACTCGCCGAGGAACTGGACGTCGACTACAACACGATCACACACCACCTCGAGATGCTGCAAGACCACGACGTCGTCGAGCCGAGCGACCACGACTACGGGAAGCTCTACTTCCTCACCGACCGCTTCGAGCGCCACGCGGACGCGTTCGAGGAGATCACGTCGGAGGTGGACGCCGGATGAACCCCGCGACGCCGACCGGGGTCGCCGTCCTGATCGCGGGCGTCAACAGCGCGATGCTGGCGGTGTTGGCCGCGGTGTGGCTCGACAACTACCGCGAGTTCGGGTCGACGCTCCTCCTGGGGCTGTTGGGGTTCAGCGCGGTCCTGCTGGTCGAGAACCTGGTCTCGGTGGCCTTCTTCCTCAGCAACATGCGGACGCTGTACGCGATGGACCCGCTGGTCGGTCGGGTCGTGCTCGGAATGAGCGTGCTCGAACTGCTCGCCGTCTCGCTGCTGACCTACGCGACGCTGCGGTGACCGGAGCGGTCCGACCCTCCGGGGCGGCGGCCGGACCGACTCACGCGAGCTGTTCGCCGACCAGCCGGTCCGCCTCGGCGAGGAACGCGTCGCGCTCGCCGATCGGGATCGTCGCGCCCGCGGCCACGTCGTGGCCGCCGCCGTCGCCGCCGACGGCCCGACTCGCCTCGCGCATCACCGCCGAGAGGTCGAGCCCGCGTCGCACGAGGGCGTGTGACCCCCGCGAGGACACCTTCAGCTCCGCGGCGCTCTCCTCCGCGAACGCGATCACCGGCTTCGAGCGGTCGAGGGCCGGCGACCCGATCGCCATCCCGGCGACGATGCCGACGATCGTCTCGCGGATGCGCGAGCCGGCGTCGAACCACTGGAGGTGCTCCTCGTCGGTGACGCCCTCGTTTTTTACCCACTGGAGCCCCTCGGAGAGGTTCCGTCGGTGGGTCCGGAGCAGGCGCCGCGCCTCGGCGAGCGCGTCGCCGCGGTCGCCGAGACACACCGCGAGCCCCACGTCGGCCCGCTCGTACCGGGCGGTGGCGTTGAGGAGGGTGGAGAACTCGCTGACGTCCCGCAGCTCGGTCCCGGGCTCCTCGTCGACGAGGGTGTAGGAGGTCCCGACGAGCGCTTCGATCCGGTCGGCGGGGACGCCGGAGGCGACGGCGCGGCGCATCAGCGCCGACGCGAGCACCTGGCGCTCCTCGCCGTCGAGGTCGACCCAGCGCCGCCACTCCCCGTCGCGCTTCACGTCGACGTCGAGGTCGGTCAGAAACGAGATCGCCCCCGCCTCGTCGTTCGAGATCCCCGGGATCGTCACGTCGGAGGCGTACTCCAGCAGCTTCGGGAGCGGGCGGGTCTGTCTCCCGTACAGGTCCAGGTCGGTGCGCGTCTCGACGACGCCGGCGTCCACGCCGTCGGCGACGACCGCCTCGTTGGCGCCGGCGAGCCCGCCGTCGGAGTCCTGCATGTCGCCGACGGCGCCGACGACCGCCAGTCCGGCCAGGTCGCGGTTGTCGCCGTCCGGCCCCTCCAGCGCCCGGGCGAGCACGTAGCTGGCGCCCGCGCCCGACAGCTCGCTCGCGCCGTCGAGCCCCTCCAGCAGGGGGTTGAGGTGGAACTCCGTGTCGCGGTCGGCCGGTTGGTGGTGGTCCGCGATGACGGGGACGAAGTCGCCGCGGGCCTCGTGCTCGGCGATGACGTCGAGCTGGCCGGAGCCGAAGTCGGTGAACAGCACCACGTCGAACTCGCGGGCGGCGATCCCCGCGACCGACTCGGCGTCGAGCTGCTTCTCGAAGACGACCTCGTGGTCGATCCCCGCCCGCCCGAGGGCCGTCGAGGCGATCGCGCCGCTGGTGAGCCCGTCGGCGTCGATGTGGGACGCGAGCAGCACGCGGTCCGCGGCGCGGAGCCGGTCGGCGCAGGCGCTCGCGCGTCCGGCGAGCTCCGGCACGGGTGGGTCGGCGACTGCCATTACCCCTCGTTGGCTCGCGATCGGGGATAAACTCACGCTTCGCCGGGTCGGTGGGAGACGGCCGGACTCGCGTCGCTCCCGCCGCGCCGACACAGGCGGAGGCATCACTTGCCGTAACTGATGGTTATAGATATCTTGAGATATATGCACTAGACACATGACACGTGGGTTCAACACCCGGAGTCTCCACGCCGGCGCCGAGGCCGACCCGGCGACCGGGTCGCGCGCGACCCCGATCCACCAGACGACCTCGTTCGTCTTCGACGACGCGGACACGGCGGCGGAGATGTACGCGCTCCGGGCGGAGGGCCACATCTACTCCCGGCTCTCCAACCCGACCGTGGGCGCCCTCGAAGACCGGCTCGCGGACCTCTCCGGCGGTTCGGACGCGGTCGCGACCGGCTCGGGGATGGCCGCCTTCGACGCGATAACGACCGTGCTCGCGAGCGCGGGCGACAACGTCGTCGCCAGCGCCGAGATGTACGGCGGTACGGCCGCGTACCTCACGAGCATCGCGGACCGCCGCGGGGTCGAGGCCCGCCTCGTCGACACGCTCGACTACGAGGCGTACGCGGACGCGATCGACGAGGACACCGCGTTCGTCCACGTGGAGACGATCGCGAACCCCTCGCTGGTCACGCCCGACTTCGAGCGGCTCGCCGAGATCGCCCACGAGCACGCCGTCCCGCTCGTCGTCGACAACACGTTCGCGACGCCGTACCTCTGTCGGCCGTTCGAGCACGGCGCCGACATCACCTGGGAGTCGACGACGAAGTGGATCACGGGCAACGGGACGACCGTCGGCGGCGTCGTCGTCGACGGCGGGCGGTTCCCGTGGGACCACCCCGACGCCGACTACGACGAGCTCGACGGCGAGTCGCCCGCCTTCCCCATCGACTTCGTCGAGCGGTTCGGCGACGCGGCGTTCGCGAACGTCGCCCGCCAGCGCGGGGTGCGCCCGACCGGCGGCCAGCAGTCCCCCTTCGACGCGTGGCAGACGATCCAGGGGCTCAACACCCTCCCGCTCCGGATGGAGCGCCACTGCGAGAACGCCCGGACCGTCGCCGAGTTCCTCCGCGACGACGACCGGGTCGACTGGGTGGCGTACCCCGGCTTCGAGGACCACCAGAGCCACGGCAACGCCGCCGAGTACCTCGACGGCTTCGGGGGGATGGTCACGTTCGGCGTCGACGGCGGCTACGAGGCCGCCAAGACGTTCTGCGAGTCGGTCGACCTGACGAGCTTCCTCGCGAACATCGGCGACGCGAAGACGCTCGTCATCCACCCGGCCTCGACCACCCACGCGCAGATGGACGAGACCCAGCAGCGGCTCGCCGGCGTCCACCCGGAGATGCTCCGGCTCTCCGTCGGGATCGAGGACGCCGACGACGTGATCGCCGACCTCGACCGCGGGCTGGCGGCGGGCGAGCGCGCCGCCGGAGGAGAGTGAGATGAGCACGACGCCCTCGGAGGCGGGGACCGTCTCGCTCGGCGAGTTCGTCTTCGAGTGCGGCCAGTCGGTCCCCGACCTGGAGGTCGCCTACGAGACGCACGGCGAGTTCGACGGCGACAACGTCGTGCTCGTCTGCCACGCGCTCACCGGGAGCCAGAACGTCGCGCGCTCGCCCTCGCCCGAACGGGACGCCGGACAGGCCGGGCAGGCCCGCGCCTGGTGGGACGACATCGTCGGCCCGGGGAAGGCGATCGACACGACGGAGTACTTCGTCGTCTGCGCGAACGTCCCCGGCTCCTGTTACGGCACGACCGGCCCGGCGAGCGAGCGCCCCGCCGACCTCGACCTCCCCGACGAGCCCGACCACGACCGGTGGGGGACCGCCTTCCCGCCGGTGCAGGTTGAGGACTGGGCGCGCGCCCAGCGGCGCCTGCTCGACCAGCTCGGCGTGGGGCGGCTGCGCGCCGTCGTCGGCGGCAGCGTCGGCGGCATGAACGTCTTGGAGTGGGCGAAGCGCTACCCGGACGACGTCGACCGGATCGTCCCCATCGCGACCGCCGGACGGCTCGACGCCCAGTGCCTCGCGCTCGACGCGGTCGCCCGCCGCGCGATCCGCGCGGACCCCCACTGGAACGGCGGGCACTACTACGGTGAGGACCGCCCCGCGCCCCGCGAGGGGCTCGCCCTGGCCCGCCAGATCGGCCACATCATGTACCTCTCGAAGGCGTCGATGGAGCGCAAGTTCGGCCGGCGCTCCGCGGGCCGCGACTCGCTGACGCGCGAGGAGGGCGACCTCGGGCTGCCGCCGGAGCCGACGGCGGCCTTCTTCCCGTACCGGGAGGTGGAGTCGTACCTCGACTACCAGGCCGAGGGGTTCAGCGAGCGCTTCGACGCGAACAGTTACCTCTACCTCACGCGCGCGATGGACGAGTACGACCTCTCCGCGGGCCACGGCACCGACGCCGACGCGCTCGCCGCCTTCGAGGGCGAGGCGCTCCTGCTGAGCTTCACCGCCGACTGGCACTTCACCGTCGAGCAGTCGGCGTCGCTCGCGACCGCCTTCCGCGAGCGCGACGTCCCCGTCGCCCACCACGTGATCGACTCCGACCACGGCCACGACGCGTTCCTCGTCGAGCCCGAACACGTCGGCCCGCCGCTCCGCGACTTCCTCGCCGAGGGGGTCGAGGGGCGGGCCGTCTCCGACGACGGCGGCGCGGGCGAGGAGTCCGCGCGGCCCGAGTCGGACCACGCGCCGGTGCACGCGAGCCTCTTCCGTGGATAGCGGACTCTTTTAATTACTATCGTGCGGTCGGCGCGCGCCTCCGAGCGCCCACAGGGCGCGAGGAGCGCCGCGCGAGGGAGTCGGGCGGCCGGAGCAACGCGGAGGCCGCCCGACGAGGCTGGGGAGGTGTGAGGTTGCGGTGCTGTGCGGGCGGGTGGGACTCGAAGGGGCAGCCGCGAGGACGGTGCAGGGGACGCAAGCACCGCAACGAGGGAGCGAACGAAGTGAGCGACAGAGTGAGGAGCGCAGCGAGCGTGCACCGTCCTCGCGGCTGGGGATTTGGGAGCGTTCGCCCATGGTCTCACAGCAGATACGCCGAAGCGAGCGGCTGGGGATTTGGGAGCGTTCACCCACGATCTATCAATAACCGGTTATAAACGAGCGCCCGAGCTCCGGACGCGTTCCTCACGCCGCCGATCCCTCACTATCAATCATGCGAATGTTCATAGTTCTCGAATCCGTGGTGTGTGAGGTATGCCAGGTGGACACGCGCAGACGCTCCGACCGTTCCTGTGGCGCGCCGAACGACTGTACCCCGACACCGAGATCGTCTCCCGGACGCACGAGGGACGGACGCGACACACCTACGCCGAGTACGCCGATCGCACGGCGCGGCTCGCGAACGCCCTGGACGAGCACGGGATCGAGCGGGGCGACCGGGTCGCGACGTTCTGCTGGAACCACACCCGGCACTTCGAGACGTACTTCGGCGTCCCGAGCAGCGGCGCGCAGCTCCACACGATCAACCCGCTCCTGCCGGACGAGCACGTCCGGTACATCGTCGACGACGCGGACGACGAGATCGTCTTCGTCGACCCGTCGCTCGCGGGGAAACTCGCGGGCGCGGCCGAGGGCGCCGAGGAGTTCGCCGACGTGGACTTCGTCGTCATGGGCTCGACCGAGATCGACGCGCTCGACGCCACGCCGTACGAGGAGTTCGTCGCGGACCAGCCGACCGAGTACGACTGGCCCGACCTCGACGGGGACCGGCCCGCCGGCCTCTGTTACACCTCGGGGACGACGGGGAAGCCGAAGGGCGTCGAGTACACGCAGTCGATGCTGTGGAGCCACACGATGGCCTCGCAGACGCCGCAGGGGATCCCGATGGAGGACTCCGACGTGGTGATGCCGGTCGTCCCCATGTTCCACGTCAACGCGTGGGGGATGCCGTTCACCGCGACCGCGGCGGGCGCGAAGCACGTCTACCCCGGCCCGTCGCCGGACCCGGCCGACCTCGCGGCGCTGATCGAGGAGGAGGGCGTGACGGTCTCGGCGGGCGTCCCGACGGTGTGGCTCGGCCTCCGCGAGTACATCGAGGGGGGCAACGAGGTCGACCTCTCGACGCTCGACACCGTGATCGTCGGCGGCGCGGCCGCCCCGCGGTCGCTGATCGAGTGGTACGACGACCGGGGCGTCGAGCTGCTCCACGCGTGGGGGATGACGGAGCTGTCGCCGATCGGCACCGTCTCGCACCTCACGAGCGACCTGCGCGACGCCGACTACGAGACGCGGGTCGACAAGCGGTCGAAGCAGGGGCTCGTCGTCCCCGGCCTTGAGTTCGAGGTCATCGACGAGGACGGCGAGGCGGTCCCCTGGAACGGCGAGGAGTTCGGCGAGCTGCGGATCCGCGGCCCGTGGGTCACGAAGGAGTACTTCGCGCGCCCCGAGGCCAGCGAGGCGGAGTTCGTCGACGGCTGGCTGAAGACCGGCGACGTGGTCACCGTCGACGAGGACGGCTACCTCGAGCTCGTCGACCGGACGAAGGACGTGATCAAGTCGGGCGGCGAGTGGATCTCCAGCGTCGAGTTAGAGAACGCGATCATGGCGTACGACGGCGTGAGCGAGGCGACCGTCGTCGGCGTCCCCCACGAGCGCTGGCAGGAGCGGCCGGTCGCGTTCGTCGTCGCGGCGGACGGCGTCGACCGCGAGGCCTTAGTCGAGGAGATCGAGGCCGGCCTCCGCGAGGAGTACCCGAAGTGGTGGGTGCCGGACGCGGTGGAGTTCATCGACGAGGTCCCGAAGACCGCCACCGGGAAGTTCTCGAAGAAGGACCTCCGGGAGCGGTACGCCGACCGGTCGCTCGTCGAGGGGTCGGTGCCGGAGGAGGACGCGCCCGAGGGGAAGTAAGGCCGGCTCCGCCGCGTTTTCCACGCTTCAATCGTCGCGGTCGCCGACGATCCACTTGTGCGAGTAGCTCTCGCCGCACGCGCAGCGGGCGTACGCGTGGACCACGTCGCCCTCGGCGTAGAGCCCGCCGACCTCCTCGTTCTGCGCCTCCGCGAACGCGAAGACGAAGCTGACGGCGTGGCCGTCGGGGTCCCCGCCCGCGTCGTCCGCGAACGGACACTCCCCGCCGTCGAGCGAGCGGGCGATCTCGCCTTCGGCGCCCATCGCCGTCTTCGCGAACTCCATCGCGCCCATCCCCGTGCCGGCCTCGAACGCCGACCGGCCGGTCTCGCCGTCGAGGATCAGCCGGACGCCGCCGTCCGTCTCGGTCCCGACGTTCCGGAGCCGGGAGTCGTCGTCGAGGTACGCGTCGTTCAGGTAGAAGACGACGTCGTCGAGCCGCTCGCCGGCGAGGAACGCGTCGAGTTTGCTCATACCGGTCGGACGCGCGTGAACCCTAAAAGGCGTGCGAGTCGCGGTCGGATCCCCCGGATCCCGGTGCTCGCGACCCCCGACCGGCGCCGAACCGATGACAGATCGTGTGGAATCGGAGAAACTGTTAAGACGTACCACGGAGATCCGTCCCCTGATGAGCGCGCAGACACCATCCGGAGACCGGCTCGCGGAGTGGGCGGAGCTGGTCGACGAGGACGTGCCCGAGGAGCACCGAGAGGAGCGTTCCGCCGAGCGATAACTTTCACCCCGCTTCGCGAAGGCTTTAGGCCGACGGCGGCGAAGCCCCGCCGATGGCGACAGAGGCCGCCGGCATCGACAGACCCCTGCTCGTCGACGACTTCCTCCAGGAGCGCCGCTACCAGCTCCAGCTCGCGGAGTCCGCGGCCCGCGACCACACCCTCGTCTGCCTCCCGACCGGCCTCGGCAAGACCACGGTCAGCCTGCTCGTCACCGCCGAGCGCCTCCGCGAGGTCGGCGGGAGGGCGCTCTTTTTAGCCCCCACCAAACCCCTCGTCCAGCAGCACGCCGACTTCTACCGCGAGGCGCTGCAGATTCCGGACGACGAGATCGTCGTCTTCACCGGCGACGTGAAGCCGGACGACCGCGCGGCGCTCTGGGACGACGCCCGGATCGTGATCGCGACCCCGCAGGTCGTCGAGAACGACCTCGTCGGCAACCGGATCTCGCTGCGCGACGTGACCCACCTCACCTTCGACGAGTGCCACCGCGCGACCGGCGACTACGCGTACGTCTACATCGCCGAGCGCTACCACGCCGACGCGGCCGACCCGCTCGTCACCGGGATGTCGGCCTCGCCCGGCGGCGACACCGAGGAGATCGAGACGGTCTGCGAGAACCTCGGGCTCTCGAACGTGGAGGTGATGACCGAGGAGGACGCCGACGTCGACGAGTACACCCACGACACCGACGTCCAGTGGGAGCAGGTGACGCTCCCCGACGAGGTCCTGGAGATCCGCGACGCGCTCAACGAGGTGATCACCGACCGGTTGGAGAAGCTCAAGTCGCTCGGCGTGACGAACACGACGAACCCCGACCTCTCGCAGAAGGACCTGAACAAGATGCGGGGGAAGCTGAAGAAAATGATGGACAACGACCAGTCGGACGGGTACAAGGGAATGTCCACCCACGCCGAGGTGATGAAGCTCCGGCGCGCGACCGAGCTGGTCGAGACGCAGTCGGTCGAGTCCGTCCGGCGGTACTTCGAGCGCCAGCGCGAGGCCGCCCGCTCGTCGGGCGCCTCGAAGGCGAGCCAGCGCATGGTCGCCGACCCCAAGGTGCGCGAGGCGATGCGGAAGGCGGAGTCGTTCGACGGGCTCCACCCGAAGTTCTCGAAGGCGCGGATCCTCCTCGCCGAGACCCTCGGCATCAACGAGGGCGAGCGAGCCATCCTCTTCACCGAGTCCCGCGACACCGCCGAGGCGCTCGTGGAGTTCCTCTCCGCCAGCTTCGACGTCCGAAAGTTCGTCGGCCAGGGCGACAAGGAGGGCTCCGACGGGATGAGCCAGACGGAGCAGCAGGAGACGCTCGACGAGTTCAAGGCGGGCGAGTTCGAGGTGCTCGTCTCCACCTCCGTCGCGGAGGAGGGGCTCGACGTCCCCGAGGTCGACCTCGTCTGCTTCTACGAGCCGGTCCCGACCGCGATCCGCTCGATCCAGCGCAAGGGCCGGACCGGTCGGCAGGCCGAGGGGAAGGTGGTCGTCCTCATGGCCGAGGACACCCGCGACGAGGCGTTCTTCTGGATCTCGCGGCGCCGCGAGAAGGAGATGGCCAGCCAGCTCGCCGAGCTGAAGGAGGCCACCGACGACATCGAGGAGACGGTCGGCGACGACGGGCAGGCCGGCCTCGACGCGTTCAGTGGGGGATCCGGGACCGAGGGCGACGCGAACGTCGACGCCGGCCCGGCTGAGAACGCCGACAGCGACGACGATGGCGACGACGCCGCCGGCGGCGACGACGCCGGCCTCACCAACTTCGCCGAGGAAGCGCGGGCCGGCGAGGAGAGCGCCGACGAGGAAACGGAAGCCGACGACGGCGTCGTCGCCACTGCCGGCGTCGACGAGGGCGTCGAGGTCGTCGTCGACCAGCGCGAGCTCGACTCCTCCATCGCGAAGGACCTCTCGACGCGCGACGGGCTCGTCACCCGGCTTGAGACGCTCGCGGTCGGCGACTACGTGCTCTCCGACCGCGTCGCCGTCGAGCGCAAGTCGGCGGCCGACTTCGTCGACTCGATGCTCGACGCCGACCGGTCGATGTTCGAGCAGGTCGGCGAGCTCTCGCGGGCGTACGCCCGCCCGGTGATGGTCGTCGAGGGGACGAACCTCTACGGCCAGCGCGACATCGACCCCAACGCGATCCGGGGCGCGCTCGCGTCGCTCGCGGTCGACTTCGACGTGAGCGTGCTCCGCACCGAGGGCGAGGACGACACCACCGAACTGCTCGCGACGATCGCCAAGCGGGAGCAGGAGACGCGCGACCGCGAGGTGAGCGTCCACGGCGAGAAGACGACGAAGACCCGCGCGGAACAGCAGGAGTACGTCGTCTCCGCCATCGCCGATATCGGCCCCGTCACGGCCCGGACCCTGCTGGAGCACTTCGGCACCGTCGAGGCCGTGATGACCGCGCCCGAGGACGACCTCCTGGAGGTCGAGGGCGTGGGGCCGGTGACCGCGGAGCGCATCCGCGAGGTCGTCGGCAACGAGTACGAGTAGTCGGGCGCTCCGGGGCCGTGAACGCGACTGCCGCTCAGTCGAACCCGCTCACCAGCGTCACCACCCACTGCCCGAGGTCGTACTCCGACCGGACCTCGACGCGCGTCACCCACTTCACCCACTGGAATCCCCGCCGGTCGGGCGCGACGAGCCGCGCCGGCGCGCCGTGGCCGTGGCTCAGGCGCTCGCCGCCGACGTGCGTCGCGAGCAGCGCCTCCTCGGCCTCCTCGATCGGGAGACTCCAGCGGTAGCCCGTGACCGACGTGAACCGGACGTAGGCCGCGTCGTCATCGATTTCACCGGCCCCGTCCAGCAGGTCGCCGACGCGGATCCCGCCCCACTCCTGGACCGTGTACCAGCCGCTCGTACAGTCGAGCAGCGCCTCGGTCTCGTGGCCCGCCGCCAGCTCGTCGGCGTCGAGTTCGACCGGGTCGCTCACGAGCCCGTCGACCGTCAGCCGGTACGCGTCTCGGTCGATCGGGTCCGGGTCGTCGGCGACCCACGAGGTGATCGGAAACGCCCCGTTCCCGTCGCCCTCGCGGGGCTGAGAGCCGGTGAATCGCCGGTCCGCGCCGGCGGTGTCGAGCAGGTCGTTGAGCCCCTGCTGGAGCCGGTACGTCGCGCCGCCGGCCGCCAGCAGCGCGAAGTAGCGGACCGCGGTCCGACGGCGCTCGAAGTCGACCCGGCGCGGGAGCCGGAACCGGGTCGTCGCGTGCGCGGCCACGAGCGGGAGCAGGAGCAGTCCGAAGCCGACGTGGACCGAGAGGAGCGTCCAGTAGGAGAGCCGCACGTCGAGCCCGAACACCCAGACGATTCCGGTCGAGAGCGCGCCGAGCGCGGCGACGAGCGTCAGGACCGACAGGGCCGTCGACCGCCGCCACAGGGTCGGGTCGGTGAGACGGCGCCGGACGCGCGCGAGCTTCCACGCGAGCAGGGCGACGATCGAGAGCCCGAGCGCGCGGTGGAGCCAGAAGATCGGCCACCCCTCCGGGACGCCGACGGTGAACGAGACGAGCCCGGTGCCGACCTCGGCGGTCACGAACGCGAACAGCGACCAGTCGACCGCGCGGGGCGGGGGCTCCAGGCGGTCGAGCGCGGTCCGGAGCCGGTCCGTCGCAGCCATCTACGCGTGGTACGTGCTACCGAGACAAAAGGCTACAGCTCGCGGGGGCCGCCGCCCTCGCTACAGCTCGTACGTCTCGCCGTCGACCGCGAGCGGCTCCGCGAACGCCTCGTCCGGCGGGTAGTAGTGCGCGACGTGGACGAGCCGGGTCCGGGCGGCGCCCAGCTCGTCGGCGAGCGCGAGCGCCCCCTCCCGGGTCATGTGCTTCGTCCCGAAGGTGCGGGGGACGCCGTCGGGCCCCTCGTGGCGCCCGCCGATCGGGTGGTGCCCGCAGAGCGCCGCGGGGACGATGGCGTCGGCCAGCAGGAGGTCGGCGCCGGCGAGCGCCTCGCGGGAGCGCTCGGGCACGTCGTAGCTCGTGTCGCCCGTGAGCGCGAGCGTCCCGCCGGTCTCCGGGTCCTCGACGACGACGCCGTAACAGAGGAGGGGCGGGTGGTCGACGGGGACGAACCGGACCTCGAAGCCGCACGTCTCGAACGGCTCGAACGGCTCGCGGGCGTGCACCCCGATCCGGTCCTCCAGGTAGTCGTACTTGTCGCGGATCGTCTCGGCGACGCTCTCGTCGGTGGCGGGGTCGGTCTCGTTCGGTGCGTGGACCGGGAGCCCGTCGACCAGCCGGTAGACGTTGCCGAGGCCGTCGAGGTGGTCGAAGTGGATGTGCGTCAC
This sequence comes from Halorubrum rutilum, assembly GCF_042665015.1. GTDB lineage: Archaea > Halobacteriota > Halobacteria > Halobacteriales > Haloferacaceae > Halorubrum > Halorubrum rutilum. The sequence continues at coordinate 141,794 of NZ_JBHTBL010000002.1, forward strand.
GAGCCCGGCGTCGGGCAGCGACACGTCGTTATCGAGGAACTGGCTCCGGAAGTCGGGGCTGAAGTCGACGAGCAGCGACTCGCCGGTGCGCTCGTTGGCGACGTGGACGGAGAACCGCGAGCGCGACACCCCGCGCTCGCGCGCCGCGGCGCAGGTGTCGCAGTCGCAGCCGACCGTCGGCGTCCCGGTCGTGTCGCCGGTGCCGAGGAGCGTGACCCGCATCTCGCTTCCGTCTCGACGACCCACCGACTTAGCGTCCGCGGTCGACCCGGCGGAGGGGGCGACTGCGATCGACCCGGCGGAGCAGCGCCGGCGTCACCTCCCGCCTCGATTTATCGGGAAACAAGGCGAATACCCTGAGGCTTGACCTCGAGGATGAGGCCGACAACTCGTGATACAAACCATTAAGTCGACATATCAATACTCAGGAGACAGCGATGGAATACAGTCACCGCTACCACGCCTACCCGACAGAAGAAGTAGCGGAAGGACTGCAACGCCATCTCAACGTTCATCGCCAACTCTACAATCACGTCCGATGGGACTACACGAACAGTCCCGAAGACGACAAACCGAGTGAGTACGACCAAAACAACAAACTCCCTGAGTGGAAGCGCAAATGGTCTGTGTTCGCGGAATTGCACTCGAAGGCCGCGCAAGCTACAGTCGCACGTTTCCACCGTAATCTCTCGAACCTTCGCAAAAAGAAAGAGAAGGGTTACAACGTTGGTCGGCTCAAACGGCAATCACCAACCGACTACCGGAGCGTGACGTACAATCAGTCCGGCTTCGACCTCGATGAAAAGAGGGGCCGCGAAAGGTATGCTTACGTCCGCTTCAGTAAAATCGGGTGGGTGAAAATCCGTTACCACCGCCCGATTCCCGATAACGCCACCGTCAAGGAGGTCACGTTCAAGAAGGAGACGACTGGCGAGTGGTTCGTCTCTTTTGGTCTCGAAACCAACGAGGCCGACCTGCCTGAGAAATCGGATGTGGAATCTCTTGGCGCGGCCAACAGTGTGGGTATCGACCTGGGCATCCTCAATTACATCCACACATCAGACGGGACGACTGTGGACTGGCTTGACCTCGAAGACAAGTATGAGCGTCTTCGCCGCGAACAACGCAAGTTGTCTCGCAGGGAGAAAGGGTCAAACAACTACGAGAAACAACGCTATGAAGTGGCAAAAATCAAGCGCCATATTCGTCGGAAGGTACTTGACTACCAGCACAAACTCACGATGTGGCTCGTCCGTGAGTACGACGCTGTGTTCGTTGAGGACTTGGACGTAAAGGGAATGCTTGAGAAGTCGCACAACGCCCGGAACAAGCAGGATGCGGCGTGGCGGCAGTTCATTACACTGCTTGAATACAAGGCTGAGTTGTACGGTACTCACGTCGTTCAAGTCGAAGCCCGAGGAACAACAAAAGAGTGCGCTCGGTGTGGTGTGGAAACATCGAAACCTATCTGGGTTCGGGAACACTCCTGTCCGTCGTGTGGTTTCGAGTGTGACCGTGATGCGAACGCAGCGATGAACGTCCTGCAACGCGGATTTTCTGAGTTAGGGCTGGGATGGCCCGAAGATACGCCTGTGGAGACTGCGCTCCCTACGGACATCCATTCGGTGTCTGCAAAGCGCGTCGTGGAAACAGGAAGCCTCCGGGCTTGACCCCGAGGCAATTCATAAGCGCGTCAGGGCCGACCCTCCGGTATGCACGACGCCAGCGAACTCGTCCTCGCGCGGCTCCCCTCGGGCGTCCCGGTCCGGACGACCGTCCACGTCTACGGCGAGGGGCGCCTCACGGCGGGGCCGGACGGCCCCGAGCTCGATATCCCGGCCGACGGCGGCCCCGTGGTCTACGCGCAGGCCGCCCAACACGGCCGCGAGGTGAACGGGACCGCGGTCCTCCGGCGGCTCCATGAGCGGCTGACCGGCGGGGACCCGACGACCGCGGACGCGAACGACCTCGACGGCACCCTCGTGACCGTCCCCGTCGCCGACCCGCTCACGTTCGACCGGGTCTCGTACACGACGCCGGAGTCGCTCGACGCGACCCGGTCGAACATGAACCGCTGCTGGCCCGGCGACGACGAGGGGACGCTCCACGAGCGCATGGCGGCCCGGCTCTGGGCGTTCGCGGGCGCGGCGGACGCGATCGTCGACCTCCACACCGGGTCGCTGGCGATGCTCACCCACGCCGTCTACATGCGCGGCGACGAGGCGTGCCGGTCGCTCGCGGAGGCGTTCGGGACCGACCTCCTGCTCGCGGAGGCCGCGGGCGACGAGGCGGACGCCGAGTGGAGCGAGCGCGGCTTCGCGGGCAAGCTCCGCGTCGTCGCCACCAGAGAGGGGATCCCGACGGTCACGCCGGAGCTCGCGCACAGCCGCGAGGTCGTCCCCGAGGCCGTCGAGGTCGGACTAAAAGGGGCCCTCGGTGTCCTCCGTCGGGAGGGGCTGCTCCCCGGCGAGCCCGAGCCGTGGGACGGCACCGTCGCGCGGAACCACCTCGGGCGCGTGAACGCCGCCGAGTCGGGGCTGTTCACGCCGGCGCGCGACCTCGACGTCGGCGACGACGTGGTCGAGGGGGAGCGGCTCGGCGTCGTTCACGACCCGGCGACGTTCGAGCCGCTGCAGACCGCGACGGCCGACCGCGACGGGGTCGTCTACTCGGTCGCCCGCGAGGCGACGGTCACCGCGGGCGCGACGCTCGTCGGCGTCGCGGAGCGGCTGGCGGAGTAGGAGCCGGATCGCGGGGCGTCGACCGGCCGGCGCGGCTCAGGGCTGTCGCACGCGGATCTGCCCGTTCGCGTCGACCGTGACGAACAGGCGGCTGCGCACCTCGCGGCCGTGGACCGCGTCGCCGGCGCGGTCGCCGATCGTCTTCATCAGGTCCGGCGCGGTCTGGTTCACCTTCACGCCCGCCTCGTCGCAGGCGTCGTAGACGCGCTTCGGGGCGTCGTACAGGTCCGTGCCGGCCTCGATCTCCACGCGGACCGGCGCGGCGAGCGCCTCCGCGAACGCGACCGTCTCCCGGGCCCGCTCGACGTTGTCGCGGGCGCTCGCCTCGACGCTGGAGACGTTCGCGCGCGACGTGCCGAGCCGCTCGGCGATGTCGGACTGCCGGAGCCCCCGCTCGCGCAGCGCGAGCACCTCCGCCTGTCGGTCGGTGAGGACGCTCTCGTCGGCGTCGAACCCGGCCCGTTCCAGCAGCGCGGCGGCGTCGACGTCCCCGACGTCGTCGACCGCGTCGGACGGACCGTCGTCTGCGACCATACTCCCGACGAGGGGACGCTCGGTCAAAAAACGGCGGTTTCGGCGACCCGGGCCGAAGGGTTCGGTCGGCCGGCCCGAAACCGGTCGATCGGCGGCGTCCGGACTGTCCGTGGGGCGGGGCCACCCCGGGACGCGCTCACTTGCCCCAGAAGTTCTCGCGGCTGCCGAGCCGTTCGCGGTCCGGGCGGTCGCGGCGTCGGTCGCCCTCGTCGTCCGCCTCGGCGTCGTCGCCCTCGGCGCCCGCTTCGGCGTCGTCCTCGTCGCCCTCCTCGTCCGGGTCCTCGGGGAGGCGCTCGACGACGTCCTGTGCGGTCGCGTGGCTCGACTTCACGCGGTGGATCCGCACCTCCGCGCGCGCCGGCGGGAGGAGCCCGTCGACGAGGACGATGAAGCCGTCGTCGGTGCGGCCGACGCCCGCGCCGCTCTCGTGGATGTCGTCGACCTCGACGACGACCTCCTCGCCGGGCTGGACCGGCTGCTGTTTCAGCTCGTAGATGGGCATGTCGTAGTGGTTACACCACTCCGCGCCGCCCTTGTTGCCGTAGTGTTGACACCCCATCCCCTCGATTCGTTCGTCGAAACTGGGGCAGTCGTCGGCGAGTGGACAGTCCGCCATACCGTAGGAGAGACCGGCCGCCGTTGTAAACGTTTTCGACTGGCGGGGGTGGAAAATCCGGTGTCTCGGCGCCTCATCCGGCTGAACGGCGGCCGTTCCGTTACGCCGTCACCGCTCGGGAGCGGACCGGCTCACAGGAACTCGCGGACCTCCGAGTACCACATGTCGTGGTGGTCGACCGCGCCGACCGCGTCGGCCACGTCGACCGCGATCGCGTGCCAGCAGCGCTCGGAGGGGTCCTCGGCGTCGAGGTTGTACGTCGCGTCCGCGCAGGTGCACTCGCCCTCCTCGACGACGTACTCGTCGTCGTGGCCGACGACGACGGTGAAATCGCGGTAGCGCTTCACGCGGCCCTCCCCGACCGCCTCGATCGCGCGCTGCCCGCGGTCGCCGTGCTCGTCGACGATCGCGGCGGCGATCGGGCCGGTGAGCTCCCCGGCCTCCGCGATCGCCGCCCGCCAGTCGTCGACCGGCTCCATGCGGCCACGTTCTCGGGCGTTCGGTTAAACAGCGTCGGTCAGATCGGGAGCGTCCCTCGACGCGTGGTTTCAAGCCGCCGGCCCGCCTCTCCTCGCCATGGCCGAGACGTGTCCGCACCTGGCGTACCGCGAGAAGGGCGACGGGAGGTCGTTCGACACCGCCCGCGCGTTCTGCACCGTGACGGAGTCGTTCGTCCAGCCGATGCGCGCCGACGTCTGTAACGCGCGGTACGGGCTCGACCCCGCGACGGACTGCGAGTTCTACGTCGAGCCGGAACCGACCGAAGGCGAGGGCGAGGGCGAGACCCCCGACGCCGACCGATGACCTACTCCGACTACCTCGACGGGAAGCCCGCGATCGTCACCGCGGCGCTCACCGGCGGCGTCCACGGCAAGGAGGCGCACCCGGGCCTCCCGGAGACCCCCGAGGAGATCGCGTCGGCCGCGGCCGCCTGCGAGGAGGCCGGCGCCAGCGTGCTCCATCTCCACGCGCGCCGCGAGAACGGGGAGCGCGCCTTCTCGGCCGAGCGGTTTCAGGCGGTCACTGACGCGGTCCGAGAAGCCACCGACGACGCCGTCCTCCAACACTCGACCGGCGGGACCGCGGCCCCGGACGACCTCCGACACGAGCCGCTCCGGACCGACCCCCCGCCCGAGATGGCGTCGCTCGACATGGGGCCGCTCAACCGCTACGACCGGCTCACCTCGGAGAACACGCGCGAACTCGTCTCGTCGCTCCACGACGAGATGAGAGACCGGGGGATCAAGCCCGAGCTGGAGGTGTTCAACGACGGCCACCTCAACGAGTCGCTGGCGATCCTCGACGAGCTCGACGAGCCGCCGTACCTCAACTTCCTGTTCGGCGGCGGGACCACGTCGCCGCCGCACCCCCGGAACCTGATCAACCGCGTCGAAGCGCTGCCTGCGGGCGTGGAGTTCAACGTGATCGGGTTCGGGCCCCACCAGCTCCCGATGACGACCCAGTCGCTGCTGCTCGGCGGGCACGTCCGCGTCGGCTTAGAGGACAACCGGTACTACGAGAAGGGCGAGCTGGCGACGAACGAGGAACTGGTGGCGCGCGCGGCGCGGCTCGCCGAGGAGCTGGGGCGGCCCGTGGCGACGCCCGAGCAGACGCGGGAGCTGTTGGGACTGCGGGGGCGATAACGGGAGTGCGCGTCGGGACCTTCGACAGCGAGATGATACTTAAACGGAGCGAGCGACGGCGACGACTGTTTATAAACGATCAACGCGGGGCGGTGGCGTGCGCCTCCGGGTGGCCGCCGAAGGCGGCCGCGAGGCGCACGCGCGAGGGACGCCGCGAGCGACGTGGGCGACCGAAGGGAGTCCCGAGCGAGCGGCGAGGCTGGGGAGGTGTGAGGCGCGGTTGCGGTGCTGTAAGGGGTCGGACTCAAAGGGGCAGCCGCGAGGCGGGGGCAGGCGACGTAAGCACCGCAGGGCGGGAGCGAGTGAAACGAGCGACCGACCGAGGAGCGCAGCGAGCGTGCGCCCGCCTCGCAGCTGGGGCTTTGGAGGTATTCACCGACGATCCGGGATCAACCGCGTACAGCCGAGCGGCTGGGGCTTTGGCGGCGTTCTCCGTCACTCCGCTGCCAGCAAGCACGTACAACTGAGGGGCTGGGAATTTAGCGGTGTTCGTCGTCGATCTTCGACCGAAACGGCCGGTCGACGAAGCGTTCGAACGATTCCATATCTCCGCCTCTGAAACACCTATCTGGGATTAATAAGCGGTGAGAGACGGAAATGGAACATGGAAAAGCATCCGCAACCGCAACGGGGGACGAACGGAGCCGTGATCTGGCACCGGGTCGGAGCATTCCTTATCGACTCGATCCTCATGGGGCTACTCTGGGTTCCCGTTATACTCGCCGGGGCGACCCCCGGCGATATCGGTCTCCTCGCGCTGACGTTCACGGGGCTGGCTGCAACACTCGTCTACGGGTTTCTACTTGAGGGGCTGTACGGCTACACGCCGGGGAAATACCTGCTCGGATTGGTCGTCGTCAAGTCCGACGGTTCGAACTGTACGATTGGCGCGTCAGTACTACGGAACCTGTTGTGGATCGTCGACGCACTCCCGACGTTCAACCTCGTCGCAATGGTGTCGATATTGCTTACTGACGACAATCAGCGGGTCGGCGACCTCGTTGCAGATACGGTCGTCGTCAAGCAACAGTGATCGGAGCGGATCATCTCTGTTCGCCCCGTACCGACCGGCGAAGGGGCGGAGTGCGTCACTGACTGCGCGTTTCAACGACGCCTCATGAACGGTTAAGCCCCGGATCTGCTCACCCCAGAATCGTCGACCAGTTATAAACAACCGCGTCCGGAAACCGCTCGATCCTACTCCAGCACGATCAGCACGTCGCCCATGTCGACGCTGTCGCCCTCGCCGACGTGGACGCTCGCGACGGTGCCGCCGCGCTCGGCGACCACGTCGTTCTCCATCTTCATCGCTTCGAGGACGCAGACCACGTCGCCGGCGGCGACCTCGTCGCCCTCGGCGACGTCGACCGAGAGGATCGTCCCCTGCATCTCGGCCTCGATGGCCTCGCCGCCCTCCGCGACGTCGACGCCGTCGTCGCCGCCGTCGTCGGACGTCGCCTGCGGCGGGCGCTGCTGACCGCCCCCGCCGCCCCCGCCGGCGCCCTCCGGCACCCGGATCGCGGGCGCGCCGCGCTCCTCTAACTCGACGTCGAAGCGCTTCCCGTTCACCTCGACGGTGAACTCGCGCTCGGTCACCTCCTCGCCCTCGTCGTCGCCGTCGCCCGACGACGATTCGGTCCCCCACTTCGCCTGCGCCTCGGCGACCAGCTCCCGGTCGAGCTCCTCGTCGAGGTACTTCGTGGTGTGCGTCCCGTCGACGAAGCGCTCGTCGTCGAGCATGAGGCGGTGGAACGGGACGATCGTGACGACGCCCGTCAGGTCGTACTCCGCGAGCGCGCGCTTCGAGCGCGCGAGACACTCCTCGCGGTCCGGGGCCCACACGATCAGCTTCGCGATCATCGAGTCGTAGTCGGTGACTAAGTCGTCGCCCTGCCGGAGCGCGTCGTCGACGCGCACGCCGATCCCGCCCGGCGGGTCGTACGTCTCCAGCGACCCCTCGTTGGCGGGCTGGAACTCCTCGGCGGCGTTCTCGGCGTTGATCCGGAACTCGATCGCGTGCCCCTCCAGCTCGACGTCGTCCTGCGAGACGGAGAGGCCCTCGCCGGCCGCGACCCGGAGCTGCTCCTTGACGATGTCGATCCCCGTCAGCTCCTCGGTGACGGTGTGTTCGACCTGGATCCGCGTGTTCACTTCGAGGAAGTAGAACGGGGTGTCCGGCCCGAGCGGCTCCGACGGGTCGCGCTCCACGTCCTCCTCGACGAGGAACTCCACGGTGCCGGCGTTGGTGTAGTCGGCGGCGGCGACGCCGCGGCGGGCGGCCGCGCCGATCCGCTCGCGCAGCTCGTCCGAGAGCGCCGGCGAGGGTCCCTCCTCGATCACCTTCTGGTGCCGGCGCTGGAGCGAGCAGTCGCGCTCGCCGAGGTGGACCACGTCGCTCTCGGTCACCGAGCCGTCGGCGTCGCCGTCGGCCGCCGCTGCCGGGTCGTCCGCGACGATCTGCACCTCGACGTGGCGGGGGGTCTCCAGGTAGCGTTCGAGGTAGACGGAGTCGTTCGAGAAGTACGCCTCCCCCTCGCGCTTCGCCGATTCGAGCGCCTCCGCGGCCTCGTCCGCGCTCTCGACGACCTTCATCCCGCGGCCGCCGCCGCCGCCCTCGGCCTTGATCGCGACGGGGTAGCCGTGCTCGTCGCCGAACTCGGTGACCGCCTCCGCGTCGGTGACGGGCTCCGTCGTCCCGGGGACGATCGGCACGTCGGCGTCGTCCATCACCCGGCGGGCGTGGGTCTTCTCGCCGAGCCGCTCCATCGCGTCGCTGGCGGGGCCGACCCACGTGATCCCGTCGGCGGCCTCGACGCGCGCCGCGAAGTCGGCGTTCTCCGCGAGGAAGCCGTAGCCCGGGTGGATCGCGTCGGCGTCGGCCTTCCGCGCGGCGTCGACGACCGCCTCGCCGTCGAGGTAGGAGTCGGCCGCGCGGGCCGGGCCGACGTTGTACGCCTCGTCCGCGTACCGGACGTGGCCGCCGTGCTTGTCGGCGTCGCTGTAGACGGCGACGGTGTCGACGCCCAGCTCCGCACAGGCGCGCATCACCCGGACCGCGATCTCCCCGCGGTTCGCGACGAGAACCTTGTCGAACATTCTTACACCAACGTTCCAGCATAACCCACCTCATTCTATCGGTCCGCGACGACGACCGGTGACGACGATCGTCGTACTCTCCCGGCGCCGACCGCGACTCCCCGAGACGGTTAAGGGGCTGCCCGGTCCCATGTCCCGACATGCTCTCGCCCGGAAACCCCTACGTGTTGCCGTCGACGCTGGTCGCGGCGGCCGCGTACCTCGCCGCGACGCTCCTGACGGACGCCTCGGTCCTCGTCCGGATCGGGCTCCTCGTCCTCCTCGCCGGCGTCGTCCCCGTCGTCCTCAACCGGATCCTCGGCGGATCGGCCGAGACCGCGGCGGAGGACGCCGCGACCGAGGAGGGCGTCGAGGAGCCGCCCGAGGCGTGACGGCCGACCACAGATATATAAGCTATCGAACGTATCTTCCGACGCACCCCGTGAGGGGTTAGCACGGCGAGACGCCGGATCGCGCCTCGCCGCGGGAGGCGTTTCGCCGAGGCGGCGTCTCGCCGGGGGAATGCACGCGCTCGGACGCTCCCGCGTCCGGGAGCGGGCGTTCGGAACCGAGCCAGCGGCGGCGCCGTCGCGGCCCGCCGGCCCCTCAGAAGCGGTCGGCGCGGCCGGCCGCGGCCCACGGGTCGGTCGGCGCGCCCTCCGGGACGCGGACCGGTCGGCCGGTGAGCCGGTCGACCCGGCCGGCGAACGCCCACCGCTCGCCCGCCCACCCCTCGTCCGCGTCGCCGTCCGCGGCGGCGGCCGCCGCGGCCAGCTCCCCGTCGCGGACGTGCGCCGCGACCGCGGCGGCGATGGCGGCGGCCTCGGCGTCGCCGGCGTCGTCGGGAATCGTCAGCCCGTCGAGGACGGCGCCGGTCGGATCGCCGGGCTCGCCCCCGGTGGCGTCCGCGTCCGGGTCGATCGGGCCGGCGTCGGCCTCGGTCGAGTCGGTCGCCATCAGATGGGGATGTTGCCGTGTTTCTTCTCGGGCGCGTCCGAGCGCTTCCCCGTCAGCATCTGGAGGTCGTCGATCAGCCGGGCGCGCGTCTCCGCGGGCTCGATGACGTCGTCGATGAACCCGCGGTCGGCGGCCGTGTACGGGTTCGCGAACTCCTCGCGATACTCGTCGATGAGCTCCTGTCTCCGCGCGTCGGGGTCGTCGGCCTCGGCCAGCTCCTCGCGGTAGAGGACGTTGACGGCGCCCTTCGGCCCCATCACCGCGATCTCCGCGGTCGGCCAGGCGTAGTTGACGTCGCCGCCGATGTGCTTCGACGACATCACGCAGTAGGCCCCGCCGTACGCCTTCCGGGTGATCACGGTCAGGAGCGGCACGGTCGCCTCCGAGAAGGCGTACAGCAGCTTCGCGCCGTGGCGGATGATCCCGTTGTGCTCCTGGTCGGTGCCGGGCATGAACCCGGGCACGTCCTCGAAGGTGAGGATGGGAATGTTGAAGGCGTCACAGAAGCGGACGAACCGCGCGCCCTTCTGGCTCGCCTCGATGTCGAGCGTGCCGGCGTTCACGCGGGGGTTGTTGGCGACGATCCCGATCGAGTGGCCGTCGAGGCGGGCGAAGCCGACGACGACGTTCTTCGCGAAGTTCTCCTGCACCTCGAAGAAGGAGCCCTCGTCGACGACGCTGCCGATCACGTCCTTCATGTCGTACGGCTTCCGGGGCGCGTTCGGGACGATGTCGGCCAGCTCCTCGTCGGCGCGCTCCGGGTCGTCCCACGGCTCGACGCGGGGCGGGTCCTCGACGTTGTTGGCGGGGAGGTACGAGAGCAGCCGCGCGATGTCGTCTAAGGCGTCCTCCTCGCTCTCCTCGGCGAAGTGGGCGACGCCCGAGGTCGACGAGTGGGTGACCGCGCCGCCGAGCTCCTCGAAGCTCACCTCCTCGCCCGTGACGGTCTCGATGACGTCCGGGCCGGTGATGAACATGTGGGAGGTGTCCTTCACCATGAACGTGAAGTCCGTGATCGCGGGCGAGTACACCGCGCCGCCGGCACAGGGCCCCATGATCGCCGAGATCTGTGGGATCACGCCCGAGGCCTCCGTGTTGCGTCGGAAGATCTCCGCGAAGCCGCCGAGCGAGGCCACGCCCTCTTGGATCCGGGCGCCCGCGGAGTCGTTGAGGCCGACGACGGGCGCGCCCACGTCCATCGCCTTGTCCATCACCTTGCACACCTTCTCGGCGAACACCTCGCCGAGCGACCCGCCGAAGACGGTGAAGTCGTGCGCGAAGACGAACGTCTTCCGGCCGTTGACCTCGCCGTAGCCGGTGACGACCCCGTCGCCCGGGATCTGCTGTTCCTCCATCCCGAACTTGTGGTTGCGGTGGGTCCGAAACCGGTCGAACTCGTGGAACGTCCCGTCGTCGAGGAAGTAGTCGATCCGCTCGCGCGCGGTCATCTTCCCCTTCTCGTGTTGCGACTGGATCCGTTCCTCGCCCCCGCCCTCGGCCGCGCGCTCGCGGCGCTCGCGGAGGTCCTCGATACGGTCGTCCATCGTCACGCCGGACCACCCTGAGTCATTACCTCGTGGGTCGGCGACCGGCATCAAAAGGGTTCCCCTATCCGACGTTTCCGACTTCGACGGGCGTCGAATCCGGGGCCGCGGCGGCGACGGCGAGGCGGCGCAACGGCGAGGCGGCGCAACGGCGAGGCGGCGCAACGGCGAGGCGGCGAAGGGCGGCACCGCGGTCGACGGTGCGACCACCGCGGAGCGGCCCTGTCGCCGGTTCGCACGGGGACGAGCGGTTCGACGCTTTTAAACCTCCGATGGACCTCTCTCCGGTGAGACAGGCTTCGCCTGTTTCACTGACCCGTAGGAGCGACCTGCGTACTACGGAGGTGAAAATGGCAGACACAATACAAGAGGCCGTAACTCTCGCACTCGACGATGCGCCCGAGCGGAACTTCCGCGAGACCGTGGACATCGCGATCAACCTGCGAGACCTCGACCTCAACGATCCGTCGAACCGCATCGACGAGTCCGTCGTGCTGCCGGCTGGAACGGGGCAGGAGACACAGATCGTCGTCTTCGCGGAGGGCGAAACCGCCGTCCGCGCAGAGGAGGTCGCTGACGAAGTGCTCGACAGCGACGACCTCGAAGACCTCGGAGACGACGACGACCGCGCAAAGGACCTGGCCGGCGAGACCGACTTCTTCGTCGCGGAGGCCGGCCTGATGCAGGACATCGGTCGGTACCTCGGTACCGTCCTCGGTCCGCGCGGGAAGATGCCTACCCCACTGCAGCCGGACGACGACGTCGTCGACACAGTCAACCGGATGAAGAACACGGTGCAGCTCCGGTCGCGCGACCGGCGCACGTTCCACACCCGCGTCGGCGCCGAGGACATGGGCGCCGAGGCGATCTCGGACAACATCGACGTCATCATCCGGCGGCTCGAAGCGAGCCTCGAGAAGGGGCCGCTCAACATCGACGGGATCTACGTGAAGACCACGATGGGTCCCGCCAGGGAGGTGCCCGTATGAGCTCGGTCCGCAAGACCGAGACGATCCCGCAGTGGAAGCAGGACGAGGTCGACGAGCTCGTCGAGTTCATCGACTCGTTCAACTCCGTCGGGATCGTCGGCGTCGGCGGCATTCCGAGCCGACAGCTCCAGGCCATGCGCCGCGAGCTGCACGGCTCGGCCGACGTCCGCGTGAGCCGGAACACGCTCACCACCCGCGCCCTGGAGGAGGTCGGCGGCGGCGTCGAGGAGCTGACCCGGTACGTCTCGGGTCAGGTCGCGCTCATCGGGACGAACGACAACCCGTTCGGCCTCTTCAAGCAGCTGGAAGCCTCGAAGACGCCCGCCCCGATCAACGCGGGCGAGGTCGCCCCCAACGATGTCGTCATCCCCGAGGGCGACACCGGGGTCGACCCCGGACCGTTCGTGGGCGAGCTCCAGACGGTCGGCGCGGCCGCGCGCATTCAGGACGGCTCGATCATGGTCACCGAGGACTCGAAGGTCCTCAGCGAGGGCGAGGTCGTCGACGACGACCTCGCGAACGTCCTGACCGAGCTCGGCATCGAGCCGAAGGAGGTCGGGCTCGACCTCAAGGGCGTCTACTCGGAGGGCGTCCTGTTCGAGCCGGACGAGCTCGCGATCGACGTCGACGAGTACGCGGCGGACGTCCGCTCGGCGGCCGCCGCCGCGCGGAACCTCTCGATCAACGCCGCGTACCCGACGGCCGCCACGGTCGGCAGCCTTCTCGCGAAGGCCTCCGGCGAGGCGAAGTCCGTCGGGCTGTTCGCGGAGATCGAGAGCCCGGACGTCGTGCCCGACCTCATCGGGAAGGCCGACGCCCAGCTCCGCGCGCTCGCGGCCCAGATCGACGACGAGGAGGCGCTTCCCGAGGAGCTGCAGGGCGTCGAAGCCGCCCCGGCTCCGGCGACGGACGACGAGGAGGAACAGGCGGAGGAAGAAGACGACACGGACGACGCCGAGGCGGCCGACGACGCTGACGACGCCGACGAGGACGACGGCGGCGACGGCGGCGAGGGCCTCGGCGCGATGTTCGGCTAACACTACGAGGACACACCAATGGAATACGTTTACGCTGCGCTCATCCTGAACGAGACCGGCGAAGAGATCAACGAAGACAACGTCACCGGCGTGCTGGAAGCCGCCGGCGTCGACGTCGAGGAATCCCGCGTCAAGGCGCTCGTCGCCGCGCTGGAAGACGTCGACATCGAGGAGGCCGTCGAGACGGCCGCCGCGGCCCCCGCCGCCGGCGCCGCCTCGGGCGGCTCCGCCGACGCCGCGGCCGCCGACGAGGCGGACGACGACGGGGACGAGGCCGACGAGGCCGAGGAGGCCGCCGACGAGGCGGACGACGACGAGGACGAGGGCGACGGCGGCGAGGGCCTCGGCGAGCTGTTCGGCTGACGCCGGTAGAGCGCCGAGACCCCGACCGCACCGGTTCAGTTTTCACCGTTTTTTCGCTCGGAGAGCGACCGCGCTCCCGATCGCGACGCCGACGCAGACACGGACCGGTCGCCGGAGCGCCCTCAGCGGTCAGTCGTCCGAGGCCCCGCGGCGCTCGCTCCCGGTCCGGTGGTATCGCTCGGCCGGCGACCGCGCGCCCACGTACACCCGCACGTCGGAGAACAGCAGGAGCAGCCCCAGCACCGTCCACGCGCTCCCGACGACCAGCGCCCATCCCCACCCGTCGAAGACGCCGAGCGTGAACTGGAACGCCCACACGGCGACGGCCACCGCGAGGACGGCGACGCCGAACGCCGCGCTCGCCTCACTCGCCTCGCTCGCCCGCGATTCGACGCTCATTGCTCGGATCCGTCGACGACCGATAATAAACGCACGCCGCCAGTTATCAGGGGAGAGAACGCGGGCGACTCAGCCGTCCGTTTCGAGGCTGTCGGACGGGTCGACCGCGGTCGCGACCTCGTCGCCGTGCGTCGCGACGAGCCCGGCCGCCACGAGGCCGCCGTACGCGGCGATCGCGAGCCAGCCGTAGCCGACGACCGTCAGTCCGGCCGCGCCCATCCCGCCGAGCACCCATCCGAACGACACGCACGCCCACGCGGCGAGCGCGACGGCGTAGAGGTCGAGCGGCGCCCCGGTGACCGCCGTCTCCTCGAACTCCTCGATCCGGTCGTCGGTCGCGTCGGGCTCGATCACCTCCTCCGGCCGCGCGGCCATCCCGGCCGCGACGAGGGTCCCGATCGCCGCCACGGCGAGCCACGCGTACCCCACGACGGGGATCGCGACCGAGATTACGTCGACCGCCCACAGCCCCGTGAAGCCCGCGACGATCACCGCGACCGCGCAGTACCCCCGAAAGCCCTGTGTTATCAAGTGTCTCATTTCAACCGTGATAAATTTGTACTGATATAAATAAGTACCGGGCGGAGTGACGCGGCGTCCGGGCACTCCGTCCGGCGTATCGCCCGCCGGTACGCGCCGGCCGCGTCTCGGAACGCGCAACACGGGCGGGGGATTCACGGCGACCCCGCCGATAGCGGACGCGTGATGCCCGCCGTCGACCGACCGTCCGGTCCCGCGGACCGCCGGCGTCGCGAGTCCCGGCCCGTCGTCGCCGGTCGAGACGCGCGCCGTCGCGAGTCCCGGTCCGTCGTCGCCGGTCGAGACGCGCGCCGTCGCGACCCCGCGCCCCGTCGCGACGGATTCGACACGAATTTCCATCCTCCGAGTCGTGGCCGACCACGTAGATCGATCCGACCCTCCCGGACCCGCCTCGGACCCGCTCTCAGACCATGGTGATCGCCTCCCTCCTCGCCTCGCTGGCCGTCGACGCCGTCGCCGTCGCGCTGTTGGCGTGGGTGACGTGGCGGGTCGCGAGCGACCGGTCGCCGCCGAACGCGGACGCCTTCGCCGCGCTGTCGGGCGCGCTGCTCCTGTGGGCGGTCCTGTCGCTGCTGTCCGAGTTCCCCCACGCGTGGTCCGTGGGCGCGAACCTCGCGGGGCTCGGACAGCTCGTCCCGGCGGTGTTCGTCCCCGGGATCTGGCTCGTCTACGTGCTCGGCTACGCCGGCCGCGGGACGGGACTGTCCCGCCCGCGGATCGCGGTGTTCGTCCTCCTCGCGCTCCCGCTCGTCGGCGCGGTCGCCGCCCTCGACGGCGACCCGTCGGCGGGGGAGGTCCGGCGGTCGCTCGCGTCGCTCGTCGGGACGGAGCTGTTCCAGCTCTCGGCCGTCTACGTCTACGCGGCGGTCGTCTTCCTCAGGTACGGCTGGAGCCACGACCGGATCTCGACGGGCCAGCTGGCGGCGCTGCTCGGCGCCGTGTCGGCGCCGTACGTCGTCGGCGGGTGGCGCAGCGGCGACGTCGTCGTGGACGGCGTGACGGGCGGCCTCTTCCTCTCCGGGGCGCTGCTGTTCGTCTCGCTGCGACGGTACCCGGTGTTGACCGTCTTCCCCAAGGCGGACTACGTCGCCCGCTCCCGCGTCGTCGAGGCGCTGCAAGAGGCCGTGATCGTCGTCGACTGGGCGGACGACGTCCTCGACGCGAACGCCGCGGCCGAGGAACTCTTCGGGCGGTCGAGCCGGGCGATGATCGGGGAGCCGATCTCGTCGGTCGCCGAGGGGATCGGCGTCGCCTCGCTCTCCCCGGGCGCGACCGACTTCGCGACCCTCCGGACGACGAAGGGACGCCGGGAGTTCCGGATCACGGTCTCCGGCGTCTCGGACGGCGACGCCGACCCGGACGAGGACCCGGTCGCCAGGGCGGTCGTGCTCCGCGACGTGACCGACCGCCGCACCCGCGAGCAGCGGCTCTCCGTCCTCAACCGCGTGCTCAGGCACAACGTCCGGAACGAGCTCGACGTGATCCTGGCGCACGCCGAGCGGATCGAAGACGAGAGCCGTCGGGCGCCGATCCGGGACAGCGCGGCGGAGCTGGCGTCGGTGAGCCGGAAGGCCCGCGAGGCCGAGGCGGTGATGACCCACAGCGGCGACTCCCCGTCGACGATCGACCTCGCGGCCGTCGCCCGGGAGGTCGTCGCGGACGCACGCCGGGAGTATCCGGAGAGCAGCATCTCGGTGGACGCGCCGGACGACGTGCGGTTCGTCTCCCATCGCACGATCGTCCGCCGACTCGTCACCGAGCTCGTCGAGAACGCGGTCGTCCACTCGGAGGCCCCCGCGCGGGCCGAGGTGACGGTCGACGCGACCGCCGACGGAACGCCCCTGCTGCGCGTCAGCGACGACGGGCCGGGGATCTCGGACCGGGAACGCGACCTCCTTGCCGACGCGGGCGAAACGCAGCTGGAGCACGGGCTCGGCGTCGGCCTCTGGTTCGTCAACTGGGCGACCAGCCAGCTCGGCGCCGAGCTCGAGTTCGACTGCGACGACCGGGGCACCACCGTGACCGTCCGGTTCCACGGTGCCCATCGGTCCGGCGACGCGCGGGCCGAACCCCGCGAATCCGAGACGGTCGAAACGGCCTCCGGCGGTTGATTCCCTCTCGCCTCTCGCCCGAGACGCTCAGTCCGCCGAGTCCGGGCCCACCCGTTCGAACGCCGAGAAAAAGAGGAGCGCGAGCGCCGTGAACACGACCACACTCCCGACCACGCGAGCGGTGCTCGGTATCAGCGTCGCGTAGCCGCGAACCGCGACGGCAATATCGCCGAGCGTCGCAACGCCGAGCCCGAGCAGAAGCACGACGACTAGGAGGAGGCGCCGAACCGATTCGAGCAGTTCGTTCGTTTCGGAGGGCATCGATACTCGCTCGGCCGATGTCGCTATTAATCCCTCCGAAGCCGAGAACGGCCGACTATCCCGTCGCCGCATATCGACCGGTTCGGACTCCGTTTCGTGAAACCGATATCGTCGTTCCACGGGCCTCGTCCGCCGTCTCTCCCGCGGAGTTTCACGCCCCGAGACGACGCGCCCACGTTTAGGTGGTGTCGGGCGATACGACGGCACGTCCTCCGGTCATGAGTCAGCACACGAGTTCGACGCCCGACGCCGTCACGAGGCGCCGAGCCGTCGCGGCCGTCGGGAGCGCCGTCCTCGCGTCCGCCGCCGGCTGTTCGACGGTCCTCGACGCGGTCGGCAGCCGAGTCTTGGAGGAGGTGAACGTCCTCAATCAGCTCACCCACGAGGTCAGCGGGTCGATCGAAGTGACGGACCCGGCGGGCGAGACCGTCCTCGACGACTCGTTCGACGTGCCCTCGACCGAGTCGGACGGCGAGAGCAACGTCGTCGCGTACGCGGACGTCTGGACCGCCCCGGGAACGTATCGGATCGAGATGGAGCTCACGGACACCGTGGTCGGCGGCGTTTCGCGGGTGGACCGGCGGGTGGCCATCGACGACACCGAAGCGGAGCTGGTCGCCCTCTCCGTCGGCTCCGGCGACGAGAGCGAGCCGATCGCCGTCCGGGTCGGCGAGTCGTTCTCCGACCTCGGGCGGCCGAACGCCACCGGCTAGCCGGCCGCGAGCGCGCCGCTCCGGGGCGACGGCAGCGTCGGCGTTGCGGACGCCGAGCGACCTCTCGTCCCCCTATATCAGCTCGAAGGCGGACGTCGCGAGCTCGCCCGTCGCGCGCAACAGCACCAGCGTCGGCAGCGCGACCCCGCCGGCTCCGACGGCGAGGAGGATCGGCGACGGGACCCTCCCGATCGAGGCGACGGACGCGAGCGACGCGACCAGCCCGACCAGGAACGTCCCGGCGGCGATCGCCTCCGCGGTTCGAGCCGCGCCGTACAGCGTCGCCGACACGCCGGCGTCGTCGCCGCCGAACGGCGCGCCGCGGTATCGGACTTCGAGGGACGCGCGGACGAGCAAGAGGCCCGCCAGGAGGGTCAGGAGGCCGAGACAGACCGCGGCGACGATCAGCCCGCCGGTGAGTATCGACGTCTCCCCGCCGATCGCGGTGAGCGCGCCGAAGGCGACGACCGGGAGCGCCACCGCTCCGGCGACCGCCGCCGTCGCGGCGACTCCGGCCTCGACGTAGGTCCCGTTCGACGAGAGCCAGGCGTCGGCCCGACCCGCGTACGAGCCTTCTCGGGGGCGCGACTCGGCGCGCGCGGCCCCCCGCTCGGAGCTCCCTTCCGGGGCGTCGCTCGTCATACGCGCTCATCTCGCACCACGTGTATATCCCTTGTCCGGCGTCTCGCGGACGGAAAGACGCCGTGGGGACGCGCTCGGCTCGGAGAGCGGTCGCCGCCTCGGCGGTCGCTTTCCTCGAACGATCATCCCGGCTCGAACGAGCCCCCGTCTCGAACGGCCCCGGTGTTTCGAGCCCCGAAACGGTGTTGTACCGTTCATATGGCAGTCGGCGTAACGGGGAGGTGCCGCCGGTCGGAGGCGGCCGACGACCAAGTATCCGACCGCCGAGCGCGTCCCGTCTCTCCCCCGTCCGACGGGATCGCGCGCCCCTGTCACGACGCTCCGCCGATCGATTCCCCGCCGGACGTCGGCCCTCCTCTCACCCGGCGGCGTCGTCCCTCCGCGCGGAACCCGCCCGAGACCGACCGCTCGGCGAGGCGAGCACATGCGACCCGTCCCGCGTCGAACCCGACCTCAGGCGACGGGTATCTCGATCCGGTCGCCGACGCGAACCCCGAACAGTGACGCCTGCGACGCGAACGGGTCGGTCCCCGCGTCGACGTCGACCGTCACGGTCCGCCCGCGTCGAGCGACGGTCGCGTCCGAGAGGGCGGCGTCCCCGTCCCGTGCGGCGCGCGCTATCGCCCTCGCGGTCTCGCCGTCGAGCCGTCGCGGGTCCGCGACCGCGCCGTACCGCAGCCCGACGCCCGGTCCGCCGGCGTCGCCGCGGCGGGTTCGGTCCGCGTCCGCGGTCGGGTCCGCGCCGTCGCTCCGGGGCCCGCCGTCGGTCACCCGGAGGGACGCCCCGAGGGCGTCGGAGGCCTCGACCGCGGCGCGGAGCGCCGTCGGCGCGTCCGCGAGCGCGCGGCGCAAGCGACCGCGGGTCTCCGGGCCGAGGTCGACGCACAGCGCGGCGTCGCCGCCGAGCAGCGACGGGAGCGGTCCGTAGCTCGCGGTCGCCGCCCCCGGCCGTCCCCGACCGTCGACTCCGGCGTCGCGGTGCGCCGCGGCGGCGTCGGCGGTCGGACCGCGCGCGACGACCAGTTCGCCCGGCCCAACCGCGACCGCTACCCCGGCGCTCTCGGACCCGAAGCGGGCGAACTCGGAACCGGGACCGGCCTCCCGAGCGAACGCGGGGTCCGCGTCGAGCTCCGCGCCGAGCCCGTCCGGATCGACGTCGCCGACGGCGACCGCACACCCTTCGGGTCCGTCCGCGGCGAGCGCGACGCTCCCCGCCACCGCCCGGAAGTCGCCGAGCGAGACGCTCTCGTACCGGCCGAGCAGCCGGCGGACGCGCTTCCCGATCCCGCTCGGCAGGCCGGTCGCCGTCAGCACCGACGGGTCCGCCCGCGCGGTCGCGACGGTGTCGACGTCGGCCGACGCCGTCGCGGCGGGGTCGTAGCTCCCGGCGGCGACCGCCGACCGCGGCCCGTTCGGGCCCGCACCGCTCCCGCGCTCGTCGCCGTTCGAGGCGGCCCCGCCGGCGCTCGCGTCCGCCGCGAACGCGGTGTCCGGCGGGGCCTCGGCGGTGAGGTCGTCGATCGCTCCGCTCGCTCCGAGTCCGGTCGCGGCAAGCGCGGCTAGGCGCTTCGCGAACGCTCGCTTGGAGGGCATCACCCTACCCGACCCCCCGGCGGCTAATAATACTACTGGCGACGGCGCCGCTGGCCGCTCCCCGCGACCGCGTCCCCCGGAGTTCGGTCCGCTCCCTCGGTGCCGCTCCGCTCGCCGGGACGCCGAGACGACGCCCGACCGTGGACAGGGGTTAAATCGGACGAGCGCTCAACTGGGACCCGATGGAACGCCCCGCGGCGAACGGCGAGGTCCCCCGAGTGAACGACGAGGCCCCCGAGTGAACGACGATGGATCACCGACTTGAGGAGGCGCCGATCGGCGTTATCACCGTCCGAGACGGGATCGTGCGCGCGTGCAACGAGCCCGCGACCGAGATCCTCTCGGCCGACGCCCCCGACGGCGAACCGATCGCCGACGCGTTCCCCCGGTCGGTCGAGCGGTCGCTCCCGCGGGCGTTCGACGGCCCGTCGGTGTCGGACGTCTCGTTCGAGGAGTATTACCCGTCGATCGACCGATGGCTGTCGGTGTCGGTCGTCCCCGGCGACGACGCCGCGACCGTCTACGTGCGCGACGTCACCGCGGAGAAGGACCGCGAGCGGACGGTCGAACGGCTCCGCGCGGAGGTCGAGCGGGCGGAGATGCTCGACGCCCTGATCGCCGACGTGCTCGAAGGGCTCGTCGGCGCCACGTCCCAGGAGGCGATCGCGGAGACGATCCGGGACCGGCTGGGGACGTCCGACCAGTACCGGTTCGCGTGGACCGGCGAGTACGTCGTTGACGGCGACGAACTGGTCGTCGGCGGCGTCGCGGGCGACCCCGGGGAGACGTTCCCGGCGGTCCGCGAGGCGGTCGAGGCGGGGGACGCCGTCCCGGAACGCGAGGCCGTCGAGCGGGGGCGCCCGACGCTGGTTCGGTCGCTGAGCGAGGACGCGTCGGTGCCGGAGGCGGTGCGCGCCGCCGGGTTCGCGGACGGGGTCCAGTCGGTGTTCGCGCTCCCGCTGGTGTACGGCTCCAGCGTCTACGGCGTCGTCGGGGTCTACGCGGGGACCGAGGCGGCGTTCAGCGACCACGTGCAGTCGAGCTTCGAGACGCTCGGCGAGCTGGCCGGCTACGCGATCAACGCCACGCAGAACCGGAAGCTCCTGCTCTCCGACGCGGTCACAGAGGTCACGTTCGAGCTCGACGCGAGCTCCCCGCTGGTGCGGCTGAGCGACCGCCGCGACGCGGCGCTGGCGCTGGACGGGACCGTGACCGCCGACGACGCCGGCCTGACGTGCTTCCTGACGGTGTCCGGGGCCGACCCGGAGGCCGTCGTCGAGGCCGTCGAAGGGGTGGACGCCGCGCGGGACGGCCGGGTCGTCCGACGGACGGACGCGGAGCACGGCCGGGTCCAGGTGACGCTCGGCGAGGCGGCCCCGCTCGTCTCGGCGGTCGACCGCGGTGCCACGGTCCGGACGGCGACGTTCGACGCCGGCGAGGGCCGGCTGGTCGTCGAGCTGTCCCCGGACGCCAACGTCCGCCGACTCGCGGGCGTGCTCGGCGGCGACGGGCCCGCTCCCGTGCTCGCGCGGCGGGACAGCACCCGGTCGCCGACGACGACGCGTGCGTTCCGGACCGAGCTCGACGAGCGGCTCACCGACCGGCAGGCGACGGCCCTCCGGACCGCCTACCTCGCGGACTACTTCAGGTCGCCGCGGGGGAGCACCGCCGAGGAGGTCGCGGCGTCGCTCGGGATCACCGGATCGACCCTGCTCCATCACCTGCGCGCGAGCCAGCGAAAGCTGCTGGCGGCGTTCTACGACGAACGCGACGAGGGCGAGTCGTAGCGCTCCTCGCCCCCGACCGCCCTCCCGCGGCGGCGTCTGCGTCGACGCGCGGACGCCGCGTCGCGGCGGCGAGAGTCTGCATAGTTAGACTCCCGTCCGCCGTGCGACTCTGCATACTGAGCATCCCCTCCCAAGGGGGTTCCGCCGAGTGGGATCCACATGGCAGTGCGACAGCAGTCGCGTCACGAGCGTGCGGAGGAACCGGCCAGCCAGCTGTCGGCGGAAGAGCTCCTCGACCTGTTCGGCGACGAGTACACGCGGCGGGTGTTCGAGGCCGTCTCGGAGCGACCCCGCGGCGGCCGCGCCGTGGCCCGAGCGGCCGACGTCTCTCGCGCCACGGCCTACCGGCGGCTCAACGAGCTCCGGGACGCCGGCCTGGTCACGAGCGAGTACCAGTTCGCGGACGACGGCCACCACCGCGAGCAGTTCGCCGCCCGCGCCCGACACCTCTCGGTGTCGCTGGACGGCGGCGACATCGAGGCCGCGGTCAGCGTCGACGACTGACGCCCGAGCGAGGTCCGTCTCCGAGCCCGCGGACGGGAACAGCGTCGCCCATCCCACCGGCACTGACTCCGGGCGAGAAACACGCCGGTACCGATATGTGTCCGCGTTCGAACGCCGTCACATGGCGCAATCGGCGAACCTGTTCCGCAGCCCGCTCTTCCGTTGGGGAATGCCCGCTTTCACCACCGCCGTCATCGTGGCCATCGCCTTCCTCGTCGTCGAGGACCGAACGCTTCGACTGGCGATGCTGGCCGTCGGAGCCGCCGACCTCCTCGTCACGCCCCAGATACTGAAACTGGCGGCCCGGAACGCGTAGCGGGCCCCGTCCGCGACGCGGTGTTTCCGAGCCAGAACCGAAGCACAGCGTTAAACACGCGCCCGGGACATGGCGACGATATGTATCGGGCCCGGCGACCGTCGCCGCGAACCCCGGAGACCGAGCCGCTCGGACGGCTCCGAGAGGCACCCGACCGATGAGCGACGACCGTCGCGCGGCGATCCCGCTGACCGAGCTCCCGGACCCCGCGGTCGCGTACGCGGTCGAGGGCGACGACGCTCGGGTGACGGCCGCGAACGACGCGTTCCGACGGCGGTTCGACGAGCCGTCGCCCGAACTGCGCGTCTCGACGATATTCGATCGGTTCGGCGAGTGCGAGACGACCGGCGACCGGGACCCGGTGGCACACGTCGTCCGGGGCGACCGGATCGGGGTCCGCCTCGGCGGCTCCGAGACCCGCGGCCCGTTCCTCGCCCGCGTGATCCCGTCGGACGGGGACACCGGGTTCCTCACGTTCTCCGACCTCGGCGAGTACCCCGACGAACGGGACGCGCCGGGCGTCGATCAGGTCAGCAGCGTGCTCAGTCACGACCTGCGGAACCCGCTGGACGTCGCGAAGGCGCACCTCCGAGCGGCCCGAGAGACCGGCGATCCCGAGCACTTCGACTCCGTCGCGGCCGCGCACGACCGGATGGAGCGGATCGTTCGCGACGTGCTGACGCTGACGCGCGACGACCCCGTCGCTCGGCCGTCAGAGGCGGTGGCGGTCGAAGCCGCCGCGAGGGACGCCTGGCGGTCGATCGACGCCGACCGGGCCGAGCTCGCGGTCTCGGAGTCGCTCCCCACCGTCACCGCGGATCCCGATCGGCTCCGGCGGCTGTTCGAGAACCTGTTCCGAAACAGCGTCGAGCACGGCGCCCCCGACGACGGGGAGAAGACGGTCGTCGCCGTTCGACCGTTCGAACGCGGGTTCTACGTCGCCGACGACGGACCGGGCGTCCCGCCGGCGAAGCGCGGTCTCGTCTTCGATCCGGGCTACTCCACGCGCCCCGACGGGACCGGACTCGGGCTCGCGATCGTCGAGCGGATCGCCGACGCGCACGGCTGGGACGTGACGCTCGCGACGGCCGACGGCGGCGGCGCTCGGTTCGAGATCGGCCTCTGATCCGGACGCCGGGCCCCCGGGGCGCATCCGGCTATCCAGCTAGTAGGCCTCCCGCTCGATGCCGGAGAACGCGGTCAACAGCTCGTCGGCGTCCGGGAGGAGCCGGCAGATCCGTTCGCGCAACTCGGTGGCCCGCTCGTCGAGCGCGGCGAACCGCTCGTGCTCTTCGAGCCGCTCCGGCGGCAGCTCCGCCGCGATGACCGCCCGCTT
The DNA here is from genome assembly GCF_042665015.1 of Halorubrum rutilum. Classification (GTDB taxonomy): domain Archaea; phylum Halobacteriota; class Halobacteria; order Halobacteriales; family Haloferacaceae; genus Halorubrum; species Halorubrum rutilum. The sequence goes on from NZ_JBHTBL010000002.1 coordinate 165,495, forward strand.
CGATTCGATCCCGAAGTACCGACCCAGGAGCTCGTACGCGAGCACCCGGCACTGCTGGTCGACGACGGCCCTGACGTCCTCGCGGTCGACCGGCTTACAGAGGTAGTCGTCGAACGGGAGTTCGAGGAGCTCCAACCCCGGATCGATGGCGGTCACCATGACGATCCGAGTGCGCATGTCGTACTCCCGCAGCTCCTCGAGGACCTCGTCGCCCGACCGGTCCGGCATGTGGCGGTCCAACAGGACGACGTCCGGCGGTTCGGACTCGTCGACCGCCGACAGCGCCTCGGCGCCGCTGTACGTCACCGTCACGTCCGCGACCGCCTCTATCCGGAGGGCGTACGCGTCGGCGACCTCCTTCTCGTCGTCGACGAGCAGCACCCGCGGCCGGTCCACGTACATGTCGGCCGTCACGTCGGGGCGTTACCGGCCGCAGCCGTTAATATCCGCGGCTTCCGCGCGACGACGCGAACGGGTCCGCGCGACGGTCCCGAGCGACGATCGGCCCGAATGACCGCGAAACGGAGGCTTAAGTTCCGCGGCCTCCCCGGTGTCGGCATGCGAATCGTCGACGGCGACAAGGTCGAGTGCGACCGCTGCGAGTCGGTGCTCCCCATCGGAGACGCCTCGCTGCTCGAAAAGGAGACGAACCGCGACTACGAGCGGGTGCTGTGCGAGGCGTGTCTCGGCGCCGTCGGCGTCCCGAAGGGGTACACGCTGCGGCGCGACATCAGTCACCTCGCCGGGTGAGCCGCGAGGCCGGGAAGGCGTACCGCTCGCAGTCGGCCACGCCCCGCCCCGGACGGACCGCGTCGGCGTACACGGCCTCGACGACGGGCTCGTGCGCGCCGTAGGCGGCGTTCGTGGCGTACTCGTCGACGGCCCGGTCCTCCTCGGTCCGGTAGGCGTCGGCCCGCTCGGTCGTGACCGCGACGACGACGAGCCGCTCGTCGCTCTCGCGGTCGCGGACGACCTCGCCCGGCTCGAACGCGTGCCGGTCACAGAGGTGGGACCCCGGGTCGTCGAGCGGGACGAACGTCTCCGCGCCGCAGACCGCGCAGGCGCCGACGCGCTCGTCCGGAGCCGGGACCGACCCGGCGGTCACCTCCATCGCGACGCGCCGGAGGTGTTTACACCGGAGGCCGCGGATGGCGTGATCGGGGCAGGTGCAGGTGCCGGCGTCGAGCGCGGCGACGTAGGTGCCGCCGTCCGTCTCGACGACGTACCGGCGGTCGCGGAGCGGCCGCACCGTCATCTCCTCCGCGGCGGCGCGGGCCGATCGCTCGTCCACGTCGCTCTCGGCGTGGGTCTCGGCGTCGCGCTCGGTCTCGGAGTCGGCACGGCTCTCGGCACCGCTTTCGATATCGACGCCCGAGTCGGTGGCCGTTGACGCGGGTGGGTTTCTGAGGTGCGTCATGGGTGACCGCGAGGGCGGCCCTCGCTTCGCGCCGAGATAGGTCCCGCGAACGGTTAAATTCGCCGCCGAGCGGGGCCGAACGACGAATCTCTGGGGATCGGTCGCCGGAGCGACTCCGACCCGGCCGCCCTCATCGAAGTCCTTTTTTAGCGGCGACGGAAAACCGCGGGCATGGAAATCGACGCGGAGCTCCGTCGGCAGATCGCGGTCTCGCTGCTGGCGGCCGCCGTTTTCGTCGTCGGGCTGGTCGGGATCGGGGTCACCTTCGGCGGGTCGTCCGAGCTTCCGGAGTCCGGCGCGATCGCGCTCGTCGGGCTGCTGGCCGGGTTCGTCCTCCTGATGGCGCTCGTCGGCGCGTACCTCATCCGCGCGAACGACGGGGAGTGAGCCGGCGGCTCGGTCACTCCGCTCCGTCCGTGGTCGCGGTCCCGCTCGACTCCGCGGCCCCCCCTGACTCAGGGGTTCCGCCCGCCTCCGCGGACTCGTGCCCTTCCCTCTCGTCCCCTTCCTTCTCGTCGCCGTCTCTCTCCCCGTCGCCGTCCTCGCGGTCCCGCCAGTCGGCGACCTCGTCGGCGGCCGCGACCCGCTTCTCGTAGTACGCGAGCGGGTCGGCGGCGACCTGCATGTGGTCCTCCTCGTTGTGGCAGATCCCGTAGTTCGCCAGCGTCTCGCAGGTCGGCGGCGGGTACTGCGTCCCGCGGTCGTCCTTCAAATACTCCGTCTGGTAGCGGATTCCCTCCGCGTCGAGGCTCGTGTCGGCGCAGAACGCCACCACCTCGTCGGGCGTCATCCCGATCCCGACGAGGAACGCCATCAGCGCGAACGACTCCGGCGGCGAGAGGTCCGCGCCGCGCTCGGCCTTCTCGATCAGGTTCGTCATGCAGGGCGGGAACAGCTCGGGGGCGACGACGTCTATCGGCCCCGCGTAGCTCCGCTCGGAGAGCAGGCGCTTGAGGTCGGCGACGCCCTCCTCCAACTCCGCGGCGATCCCCTCGCCGGCCGCCAGCTCGAACGGGAGCCCCTCGCGCACCCGCTCCTCGACCGCGGCCTCCAGCGCGTCCAGCAGCTCCCCGCGGGAGACCCGCACCGCCCCGTCGGCGAGCGCGCGGTTGACGAGCCGCCACGACTCCCCCCACGACGGCGACGTGAGCCGGAGGTACGGGCCGACGTCGATCCGGTAGTGCGCGGGGTCGCGGCCGGGGGCGCCGGCGTCGGGGGCCGACGCCGATCGGGACGACTCCGGGCGGACGGCGTCGGCGAGGTCGAACTCGGCGAGCACGTCGTCGAGAGCGACGGTCGGCGTCGGCACCGACCGCAGCTCGTCGTCGGTCGCGAGGTCGCCGCGGATCCGGTCGACGGCGGTCGCGGCCTCCGCGGCGGCGTACTTCTCGATGGCGGGCTCGGAGTCGAGCAGCGAGACGAGGATCCGCGCGATCGGGTACGACAGCAGCTCCGCCTGCACGTCGTAGTCCGACTCCCCGGGGAACTCGCCGCTCTCGGACTCGACCGTCCCGTCCATGAGGGCGCGCTCGACGCGCTCGCGGCCCCGCTCGACGGCCGGCGCGTCGGCCGCGACGAGCTCCGGGAGCGACACCGCGGCGTCGGCGACGGCCTCGCGGGCGGCCGCGAAGAACGGGTACTTGGCGTCGAGCGCGTCCATGTCCGACCCGAGGTAGCGACGGGCGTCGAATAAGCGGTGCGGTCCGCGGCCGCGCTACAGCTCCCCGCGGAGGTAATGACCGAGGTAGCCGCCGATCACGCCCGAGCCGAGGGTGTAGGCGGCGCCGAGTCCGACGACGAGCAGCGCGAGCACCCCGAACTCCGCCGGTGCCCCGGCGAACCCGAACAGGAAGAGGACGAAGGCGACGACCGCGAGGAACGGGAGCGTCATCACGGCGCCGGCGACCGCGCCCGTCTTGAGCGCGTCGCCCGACGTGCCGCCGCAGAGGTAGCCGGCGAGCGCGCCGCCGAGCACGGTGGCGAAGGGGACGAACGACAGCACCGAGCCGGCGACCCCGCCCGCCAGCCCGTAGAGGACGATATCGCTCAGGTCCGCGGGCGCGTCGTCGCCGGGCGAGAGGAGCCCGTCCGAGTCGTCGTTCGGGGCGTCCCGGTCGGCGGGAGGGTCCGACCTCGCGTTGCCGCCGGCGGCGGTGTCTGAGCGTGTGCCCCGGTCGGCGGCGGTGTCCGCGTCGCCGCCGGCGAGGGGCTCCGCTCCCGCGTCGTCGGTGGAGGAGTCGTCGGGGACCACGACCGGCTCACTCCTCGTCGTCCTCGCCCGGCCCGTCGCCGTCGAGCTCGTCGACGGCCGCGCCCGGCGCGTTCGACTTCACGCTGTTGAGCCCCTGCTTCGCCTTCTGTTTCGAGGCGTACCCCTGTCCGCCGTCGGCGATGACGTTGCCGTTCTCGTGGCGGAGCCGCCAGCGGTGCTCGTCGGCCTTGTCCCGGAACAGCTCGAACGTCGCGCTGCTCCCGCCCTCCTCGGGCGGCTCCTCGTCGCGGCTCTCGTCGACCACGTGCGCGCCCGGCGCGTTCCGCTGGACGCTCTCGATCCCCGACCGCGCGTCGCGCTTGTCCGCGTACCCCTCGCCGCCGTCGGCGATGATGTTCCCGTTGTCGTGGACGAGCCGCCAGCGCCACTGGCCGGCGTTGTCGGCGTACAGCTCGAAGGTCGCCTTGCTCGCGGCGGCGTCGGCGTCGACCGCGCCCTCCGCCTCGTCGAACTCGACCTCCACCTCGAAGTGGACGGTGCCGTCCTCGCGTTCCAGTTCGACCTCGACCTCGGACTCGGCGGCGGGGTCGACCGTCACCGTCCCGGCGTCGTCGACCGGGACCGGCTCCCCGCGACCCAGCGCCCGCGCGATGCGGCGGAAGTAGGTAGCCAGCGCCTGTCGACTCCGAGACCCCTTCGACTCGTGGATCGTTTCTTCGGGCATACGTGTCTCACCTCACGGGCGGCACACAAAACGCTATGGCCGGCCCCCGGTCAGGCCAAATTCAGTCGCACGTCACCCATCTGTTTCCCACGGGCGACGAGGGAGGCGCCGTGCTCGGTGCGTGTTTTACTCCACGCGGTGAGCGCGTCGGCGACCGATCCGCGGGACGCAAGAGCGTCGGCCAGCGCGGTCGCATCGCCAGCCGCCTTCGCCGTCCCGGCTGCCGTGTGCGGGCGGGCAACGAACGCGGCGTCACCGAGCAGACACGCCCGATCCGCGACCATCGCCGGCACCGTTAGGTCGTAAATCGCCTGGACGAAGAGGTCCGGGGTCGCGCTGACGAGCGTCTCGAATGCTGGCGGAAGTGTCGCCGCGCGCTCACGCTGTCGGTGACGAACCGGATCGCGCAATCGACCCGGTGAGACAGAGAACCGGCGTTCGGTACCGCTCGTGTCCGTAAATATCGCACCCCGATCCCGCCCGTCGAGCGTGTCGTACCACACCCAGTTGAGTCGACGCGACCCCGGCTCGGTCTCACCGTCCGGGCCGGGGATGAAGTACGCGAGAACGAGCTGGTCGGTTCCTTGGTAAAACGTGAAGGTCCCGTCGAAGGCCTCACCGCACGCAGCCGGGAGCGCCGCTTCGTCGACGACGCCACGCCACGCGACGTACGACGCGAACTCTGGTTCCACGTTGGGGTGAAGCCGAGCGCGCGTCGTCGACTGGCCGCCCTCGGCAGCGACGACCACATCGGCCGTCCGTTCCGTGCCGTCGCCGATCGTCACGGTGGCCGTCTCGGGCGTCACGGCCGTGACTGCGGTTCCTGTGCGGTACCGCTCGTCGGGGAAGGCGTCACGGAGCCGTCGGTAGAGCGCGTCCCACGAGGTGAACACCATCGTCTCGGACACGGCGCGTTTGACATCACCGTTCTCCGCGAGAAACCGGCGTTCGTGAGACCGCGTCGTAATCGCCTCCGGGTCAACGATACCGTGCTCGCTGAGAAACCGTCGGATGTTCTGTTGGGCGACGATCCCGCCGCCGCGGCTCTCTAACGCTCCCGCTGATCGCTCGTAGATCGTTGGACGGTGACCCGCCCGTGCGAGTGCGAGACCGGTAAAGAGTCCGCCCATCGACCCGCCAGAAATGAGAACATCAAGCCCGGAAACGGACTGACGCGACTGTTCCGTGGACATACGGATCCATTCCCGCGTGACGGGTGAAAGCCTGCGGATCCGCCGACGTGGCGCGACTCTCTGCGGCGAGCACGGAACGATCGAGAGATGTCGTCAGCAGCCGCAGGGGGGACCGAGCGCCCGAACGCGTTGCTGGCGACCGCCCTCGGTGTCCGACCGGCGAGACGCGGCTCGGCGTCGCCGGTGCGGTCGGCGATCGCGTTGACCGAGAGCTGCCCCGCAATACTGCCAGGAAACGAAGCTTTTCTCTTCACGAGCTAGCGCGATATCCGTATGGGCGTTGCTGATGGAATTTCGCGGGCGGCACGGATCGCGAGCAAGTACTTCGTCGTCTGGGTGATCGCGGCGGCGGGTCTGGCACTCGTCTCCCCGACGACGTTCGTTCCGGTGCTCGACTACGTCAACCCCCTGCTCGGGATCATCATGCTCGGGATGGGGCTGACCCTCCAGCCCGCAGACTTCCAGCGGCTCGTCGAACGGCCCGTCGATGTCGGCATCGGTGCGATCACGCAGTGGCTCGCGATGCCGCTAGCGGCGTACGCGCTCTACCTTCTCTTCGACCTGCCCGAGGCTGTCGGCGTCGGACTGATTCTCGTCGGCGCCGCGCCCGGCGGGACGGCGTCGAACGTGATGACGTACCTCGGCCGCGGCGATGTCGCCCTCTCCGTCGCGATCACGACGGTGACGACGCTCGCGGCCCCCATCGTGATGCCCGCGTGGACGCTGTTCATCCTCGGGGAGGCCATCGACGTGACGTTCATGGAGATGTTCACGAGCATCGTCCAGATCGTCATCATTCCGGTCGTGTTCGGCTTTGGAGTTCGGTACGCCCTCGACCGCTACTCGCCGACGGCCGCAGAGATCGGCGTCGACGTCTTCCCCGTGATCAGCGTTGCCGCCATCGTCGCCATCGTCGCGGGCGTCGTCGGGGCGAACGTCGACAACATCCTCACGGCGGGCGCGCTCGTGCTGGCCGCAGTCGTTCTCCACAACGGCATCGGCCTCGGCGCGGGGTACGGCGTCGGCCGTGCGTTCGGCATGACCACGGACCGGGTGCGGACGACCACGTTCGAGGTCGGTCTCCAGAACAGTGGGCTTGCGGTGGCGCTCGCGGCGTCGCTGTTTGACCCGGCGGCCGCCCTCATTCCGGCGCTGTTCAGCGTCTGGCACAACGTCAGCGGTCCCGCGCTCGCGAGCTACTTCACGTGGAGCGACGACCGGGCCACGAGCGGCCCCGTCGCAGCGGACTGACCGCTGCCGGCGCCCGAGCGCTTGATTGCTCGTCTCACGTGTAGATGAGCGCCGTGCGTTGCCACCGATCGGTCAGTGGTCGTAAACGTCGAGTACCTCGAACGCGCGACTCAGGGAGGGAGCGTCAGTATCCGACTCCCCGAGCAGAGGGACTAATCACGTCCGGGGAGTAGTTCCGGTATGCCCGCATCCATCCTCTCGGATAAATTGGACACGAACGATCTGTGGGCAGTAGGCGGCGTGCTAACCGCCTTCGGCGGTGCCCTCACAGTTATATTGGGTCTCGTCCGGGACGAAACCGCGGTCGTGATGGCCGGATCGGCTGCAATGTTGACATCGGCGTCAGTTCTCCTCCTCGTTACCGTAACCACACGAGCTCAAGGAGACGCCGCCGGGTGACCCGTCACAACGACTAACAGCGATCACACATATTCCCGCGTATGCCAACTGAGTCGGTCAACGGGGCCGAACTGTACTACGAATCGAGCGGGGACGGAGTACCGGTTGTGTTTCTCCACGGCGTACTGATGAGCAGCCGCTTCTTCGACGAACAGCAGCCGCTCGCGGAGGAGTACCGGACGGTCACACTCGATTTTCGGGGCCACGGTCGCTCTGAAAAGACCGAAACGGGCCATACACTCCCGCAGTATGCTCGCGACCTAGAGGCGTTACTTGACGCTCGGGGCCTCGCTGATATCGTCCTTGTCGGGTGGTCGATGGGATCGCTTGTGGCGTGGGAATACGTCCGCCAGTTTGGGACGGACCGATTCCGGGGGTTCGTGAGCGTCGAACAACAGCCACTCGATCTCGAACAAGCGGGGTACGATCACGGTGTGTTCGACTTCGACGAGCTCCGGGGCCTCATGGAGCTCGCACAGACGGACCCACACGAGCTGGCGCGGTCGTTGATCGAGCAGATGCTGGTGGACGAACCGGCCGCCGTCGAACAGCGCCTCTTCGATGAGATAACGCGGGTGCCACCGTCAATCACGAGCGCGATTCTGTTTGACCAATCAGTGCGGGATTACCGGAAGACGGTCCCTGCGGTGGATGTCCCCACTCTCGTGTGTCTCGGTGAAGACGAAACGATGCTAGAGAACGCTGGCGTCGAGTATGTCGGCGAGAGGACGCCCGATGCCGAGGTGAAACGGTTCCCCAACAGCGGTCACTGCCCGTTCCTCGAAGCGCCCGAAGCGTTCAATGAGGCCGTCTCGTCGTTCATCACGAACCGCTGCCATCCGTAGCGCCCTCAGTTCAGTGAATTCCAGTTCACGAGGACGCGTCACCGAGTTTGCCAAGCCGGATAGAGCGGTAGCCGAGAAGGACGTCGTGGCCGGTTGCAGACAGAAGAACCGGCCAGAACTCCTCATCTGCAACCAACTCTTCACCAGCGGTTGTCGTCGCGAACACGTTTCCCGCCGCGACCCGCTCAAAGTTATCGACATGCACGCGATACGTCTGATCAGTCGCTTTGTGAATCGCGTCTTGGACGAGATAGTGGGTTGTCGGTGTCGAGGGGACCTCACCCGGAAGGACATCCATCACTCTGAGAAACGCAAGCAGACATTCGTACGCGTTTTCAGCGGCAGTGTCTGAGCCCTGATACCCCGCTTCGACGTTCACAAACCTGGGGAGATTGACGCTTCGACCGTCGACGACACCGGAGAAATCGGCAGCGTGAGCGAGCGGCAGCGCCTCCATAATCGTCGCCTTCAGCGGGGTCGGGTCAGCAAGCGTGCCAAACGGCTCGGCGAACGAGACTGTCGAGTGGAATCCGAGCGTCACACAGCCGGCGATCTCCTCGAGAAGGTCGGCTGCGAGCTGCTCTTCGTGAACGTCACTGTCTGCTGTTCCGGGGAACGATCGGTTGAGGTCCGCGTCAACGTATCGGGTCCCGGCTGCGAGCGCTCGTTCGTTCGCGATGATGAGTTTGACTGGCCGTCGGATTGTCTCGACAAACGCGGACGTGAGAAAGCGCTCGATCGCACGGGCGCCACACGGTTCGTCGCCGTGAATCGCGCCGACGACCGCAACCGGCGGCGTGTCAGTCGTCTCCCACGTACCGAGCACCTCAACGCGCATCACGTCGCTCCATGAGGGTCCCGTCCGAAATACGCTGTCCCGGAGCGGCGTTCACCACGGTATTTCTTACCCTCGTGGCTCGAGTTCGAGGTATGGTTCCAGAGGTTACCCCCCTTTGCTGTGGTTCATTGACGATGGATGCGGACGTGTTAGTGGCCGGCGAGTCCGGAACCATTGAGGCGCCATCAACGGTGTCTCTCATCGAGGCAGAGGAGACGGTCCTCGTCGATACGAGTTTCGGGGAGCCCGCGTTGATGGCTGAGAGACATCCCGAATTCCGCTGTCACAGAACCGCTGATCAGGAGCTTGAGGCGGTGCTCGCTGCAGAAGGGGTATCACCGGGTGCGGTCGACAGTATCGTGTTCTCCCATCTCGATTGGGATCACTGCTACAACCTGTCACTGTTCGATGCGGACACGACGCTGTACGTCCAACGCGAGGAACTCGGATACGCAGTTGCCCCGTACCCACCCCATGCAGTACGGTACGATGCACCGTCGGCAGGCCACGAGCCGCCGTGGTCGACAGCTGACCTGACGGCACTCAACGGTGAAACGACCATCTGTGACGGGGTCGTCGCATTCCCGACACCGGGCCACACCGTCGGCCACCAGTCGGTGGCCGTCGAAACGCGTACCGGCACCACGGTCATCGCGGCCGATGCCGTCCCAACGTTCGCAAATGTCGCCCTCGACGCAGCGACCCCGCAACGGCCCGGGATCGCCATGGACGAAATTGCGTGGTGGGAGAGCGCGACAGAAGTACTCGAACGTGGCGATCGGATTCTCCCCGGACACGAGTGGGAGATTCTCGACGCTGCGCCCGCCGGCCTGTGCGACTGACGGTCTCACGTCACCGGTCGACACGCGAATTTGCCGGTACAAGCCGTGTTTATCCTGTTTCACTAACCGTATGTGGATATGACAGACGCGGACGAAGTTCGGCATCGTGTCGATACGAACAGTATCGATCTCGTGCGGATCGTCTTCGTCAATAACAGCGGTGTGCCACGGGGACGCGTCGTAGACGCCGAGACGCTTCCGGACGTCCTCGAAGCCGGGACGAACGTCACACAGGCGATGCAGTCGTTCAACGCACTCGACCGGCTCGCACCCGACGGCCGGTACGGACCGGCCGGCGAGGTGCGCGTTGTCCCAGATCCGGAGACGTTCACCGAACTGCCCTACGATGACCGGGCAGGGATTATGCTCGCTGACCTGCACGATCTCGATGGGAACCCGTGGGCGGCCGGCCCACGAGCACAGCTCCGTGAGTACCTCTCCGAACTCAAAGCAGACGGGTATGTCCCGGAGCTCTCATTCGAGAGCGAATTCTACTATACGCGTGAGACGACGGACGGCGAAACGGTTCCCCTCGACGAGACGACGTGTTTCTCAACGGACGGAATGCGAAGCGCTCACGACCTGATTCTGGAGACTGTCGACGCACTGAAAGCACAGGGGATGGGACTCGCTGCGTACTACCCCGAGTACGGCCCCGGCCAACAGGAACTCGTCGTGGATCATGATACGGGCGTCACAGCGGCCGACAACCAGATCCTGTACAAAGAAACCGTGAAAGCCGTCGCGGAGGCGCACGATGTCGGAGCCACGTTCCGTCCACATCCGTTCCCCGAGCTTCCCGGCACCGGCTGTCATATCCATCTCTCGGTGTGGCAGGACGACGAGAACGTGTTGTACGATCCGGACGCGGACGGCCGATACCCATTGAGCGAACGGGGACGGCACTTCGTGGGCGGCTTACTCGACCACGCGCCGGCGCTCGTGGCGTTGACCGCCCCGACGGTCGAATCCTACGACCGACTGGCCCCGGGCATGTGGGCGTCAGCGTACACCTGCTGGGGGCATGACAACCGGGAGGCGATGGTTCGAATTCCCTCCGTCAACACGGACAACCCCGAGGCTGCGACCCGTATCGAGTTCAAGCCCTCTGATAACACGAACAACCCGTATCTCGCCCAGCTTGGCCTTCTAGCGGCCGGATTCGACGGCATCGAACGCGAACTCGATCCCGGACAGCCGCTCAACGCGGATCCGGAGACGGTTGCCGAGGATGAGCTCGCCGACCGGAACATTTCACGGCTCCCGACCTCGCTGGAAGAGGCCCTCGATGCGTTCGAAACCAACGAGGTGTTAGCAGAGGCGTTGGGCGACGCGTTACACCAGTCGTATCTCGAAGTCAAACGAAGCGAGTGGGACCAATCCATCGAAGATGGAGAACAACGGACGGGGTACCTAGCCCGGGGATTCTGAATCGGTTCCCGGAGCTTGAATTCGGGAGGCCGCACTCGGACCGCACCGGTCGTCGACGTCGGCAGCGCTGTCAGTAACCCCCTGGTTTGGGGAGGATTGGCGGGGCCCTCAGAGAGGGTTAGCGGAGGCCAAACCGATTGGTAAAGTGGGTTCAGAGCGTTACAGACGACTGATCGCAATGGGCGTTCGGGCGGCGAAAGTCCTCGTGGGACTGCTTGTTGAACCACACGAGCTCGGTCACGCGATCCCGGCGGCGATAGCTGGGCTGTCCCCGAAGATAACCATCCTTCCCGCGTGGGATGGAGCGACCCCGTTGGGTCAATTCGACGCCAGCGTGACCGCGTCGACCTCGCCGACTGTGATCCGGCTATGTGCGCTAGCACCGTTGCCGTTGTATCTCGGTGTCGCAACCGTGCTAGGAACGGTCCTGCCGGCCGAATCACCGCTTGCGATGGTACTGTTTCCGGCGGTCGCGTTCTGGGCCACGCCCTCGAGCGGTGATATCGCGGTGGCAACGAACCCAGCGGCGGTCCGTGAGGCGGGCCGGTTTCGGGCCCCGATACAGCGGTGGCAACCACCGACGTCTCTGGTGCTGATCCCCGTGGTGACGGTCGTCGTCGCCGCGCTGTTTTTCACTGATATCGTGTGAGGACGGCCGCGTGACCGCTCAGTACGGAACGGGAACGCCCAGGATACAGTACGTGGACGGTGTGTGATCAGCAATGGGGAGGTTCCGATGCGCGAGCCAATCGAACACACATTATGCCGAGTACACACACTGAGACAGGGGTCGATCCGGATGTGTTGAGTGGGCGGTTGCCCGCGGCGCCGGGACGCTGGGAGCGAAGCGACGAGCCCGGCGGAATCGTCGAGTACCGACTACCCAGCGACGTCTCGTCTTGTACAGCAGCAAAGCTGGCCGTGCGTCCACATACTAAGTAATGCAGCGGGCCGTCTCGATAGTGTTCAGACAAGCTGATTCCATGCGAAGCTGAACGATCTGAGCCACTCGTTAGCAGTTCTGCTTCGGCGTTGCTAAAACAGTTTGAGAAACTAGTATTTTCACGTTTCATCCTATAAAAGACACGTTCGTCGCTGTTCCGATTTCCGTGTTTTTCGTATCTGAAATCGAGGCCATGTTTGTCACAGGCTCGGTGAAGTGGAACCGCACCACCAACGAGAAAGATTGCGTCATCCACATCGTGTTTGCCGCGGAGTTCCGAGAAAAACTGATCTGCGATCACGTTTTTTGTCGGTTCAAGCTTTGTGTGGAGCAAATCGTCTGAGTCGATCGAGGGCGGCATACAGCCGATACTGTTTACCGTCCAGTTGAATCGCGGTCTCACCAACCGCCACGTGATTCGAGTTTCGGCCAGTTTCCGGCTGTAGATCGGCTTTGTGAACCCGGTTGTGAACGGTCGATCGAACCCGATTAACACCAACACCTCAAGAAAGAATACAGTATTCGAAAGCGAGAGTTCAGCTAAATAAAGCTGAATACTGAGCTTCATCGACAGCCGCGGTATTGCAGTGACGGGTCTACTGTCATACCTCAGCCTACAGATCGCGAGGCTGTACCGTCTTCCGGTCGTTGGCCTGAGTCCGCTCTGTGGCGTCGTTGAGCAGTTCGGCGACCTCCTCATCGAGGGCGTCGTAGAGATCCGCCGAAACGTTGTGCTCCGAGAATCCGTTCTTCGTGACTTGATTTAATAATTTAGTCAAACATTCTATCTTGAAATCATATTACTTATCCATATTTAATTCATACACACAAGATTGGTTCAAAATCTACGATCAAATCTGGTTCAATATTTCGTTGAGCATGATTTTCGGCTCCAAGGACCCGTTCTACACAGTCCCCATTGCATTAGTCGATAGCCGGCAGGAACCACCCATTAACTAAAATTTCCTTTGTCGCCCTGCTATCCTTCGATCGTCATGCACCTGCAGTCGTCAAGCCGTGATACAGGTTTCGATGCGGGTGTTAACATTAACGCGTCCGGATGATTAGTGAGAAAGTTAATATAAATAATAGCTTGTAAAGTAATATAACCAGCGTTGCGAGACCGATAATAGCAGAATGTAATAATATTTACCATCTAACACTTGAGGATAACAGGAGCATATTTCGTGGGTAACGGCGACCGTCTCGACCCTCCGTGCTTTTCGATTCAGCTGTTGTCGGTCGAATCGGGCTTGACAGTGCAGTCACAGCCGCCTCGTCGAAGGAGTTCACTGACCGTCGTGTCAGTCCCGCAATTTGGGCAGACGGCGCGGACATCGACGAGCACGTCGTAGTCGCCGCAGTCGAGCTCCTCTGCGTTCGCAAGCGATGAGATGGCCGATTCCGTGACAGCTGAGACCCGACCCTGCAGTTTTTCAATTGTATCGATTTTCCGATCGATCATCTCCTCGTCCGCCGCTGGCAGGCTCGCCCCGCGCACCTCTGTGAGGTACGTGTAGACTGCTTGGTGCGTGACGAAGTCGCCGGTCAGCTTGTCGACATCAATACCCTCGCGTTTGAGACGGCGGCGGGCTCGAGTCGCCGACGATTTCGATCCGTTGCGGAGGGCCTTGTACATGCTCGATACCTCAACGGACAGCGGTGAGGCGTCGATGTCGCGGAGTGCCGCTTCCAATACAGCCTCGTTGAACTCATCTGCGAGATCCCGAAGACTCGTCCGTTCGCCGGCCTCACCGGTCCACGCGTCCTCTAGGGTTGAGCCGATATCGTCGAGATCGTACTCGCGAATCACCCGTGCTACCTTTGTGTTTGGCCCGCTCGTTTCGGTGGTCATACCTAGGTTTCGACCTACACCGTGACAAAGATTTGTGTGCCGATCTGTTGGGTGCAGCGAGTGTGGAGGTCCGAACTGATCTCTATTCCTGCTCACATACCTCCTCTAACGAAACGTCGAAGCAGAACAACGGTATCTATCAATTAAAGGCAACTAACGCTATTCCAATTTTTATAGACCTCCAGCTAATAATAATTTCAATTAAACTAGAACGCTGGACGAACTCGCCGGATCTGCGACGAGGAAACTCACGTGAGCTAGGCGGTAAGACGACACGAACGACTCAGGAAAATTGGGCGGGAAGTATGAGCCAATCAGGGGGAAGAAGTGCTGCTCCCGAGTCAAGATATTCGATCAACGACGGTCAATCGATAGCCTCGATATACGCGTAGTCGTCTGGGAGGGCAGCGGCATCTTCCGGAAGGAGTGCAGTGACAAGGTAGTTGGCGTGGGTTTGGAAGTAATCGATAATGCGTGCGATACGGTCTGAATCGATAGCCTCCAGCGAGTCGAGCAGGATGAACGGGATCACCTCATAAACGTCGTGGACGAGGTATCCCGCAAGCGCGAACACGAGCCCTGTCACCTCGCGCTCACTCTCTGAGAGGTGATCTACAGTGTCCTCGTAGGCCGTTCCGTCCGGCGACGATCGGACGATATGCAAGCTAAACTGTGTTTGCGTAACCTTGCGGCGGCCCTCACGGACCTCGGTTTCATGACGCTCGATCCATATTCGATCGAGGTTTTCATATTCCAGAATGTCGAGGACGGTTTCCATGTGATCGTTGAACTGCTTCACAGCGTTTTCCTTGATGCGATCGACCCGGGTCCGCAGCTCGGTCAACTGCTCGGCGAGTTCCTCGCGCTCCGCCTTCAGTTCCTCGCGTCGCTCGATCGCGGCTTCCCGCTCGTCAATCTCGGTGTCGAGTTCGTCGATGTCGTCCTCGAGCCGCTCGATTCGGAGCTCGATCTCGTTCGCCTCACGGTGGAGTTCCAACGTCTCATCGTAGGCATCGACATCGACCGCTTCAGCTTCCGCCTCTAGTTCCTTGATCTCTTCACGTTTTGATTCGACTTGGTCTTCCAAGTCTGCGATCCGCGACTCGGTTGACTCGATTTCCGTCTCAACTGAATCGAGCTGTTGTTTAGCGTGTTCGATTTCACGCCTTGCCTGTTGAATTGATGACTGCTTGTCGGTGAGTTCCTCGATCTCCTCACGGATCTCGGTGCGTTCATCCAGCTTCTCGGAGCGAAGCTCTCGCAGTCGGTCAAGTGTCGCCTCAATCTGGTCAGTTTCAACATTCGACCCGCAGGTCCAACAAACTGTCTGGTCACTTCCAGTCAGCGAATCAGTCGGAGTGCTGCTATGTCTCTCCTCATCGATATCGATCTCTGAATCCTCTATCATATCCTCGTTAAATCCGATGACGCTCCCAAGTTCGTTGATATCGTCGTCGAGGGATCGTTTCCGGCGGCGTAGTTCATCGATACGACCCGCAAGTCGGTCCGGGGTCTCGTCAGGCTCTTCTTTTGTTTCGACTGTCTCTTGGAGCTCTTCACGTTCCGCCTTCAGCTCTGAGAGCGTCGAACGCTCGGTCTCAAGGTCGAATTCAAGATCCGCGAGATCGGAGCGCGCGTCACGGACACGTTGGAATGCCTCTTCGAGTTCTTGTTTGCGTGTCCGACTCTCTTCAATGCCGGTATCAAGCTCGTCGAGTTCTTCCCGGATCGTCTCTCGTCTCTCTTTTGCTGCTTTGAGTTCCTCTACTTTTTCGCGGCGATTCGCTTCGAGGTCAGAGAGATCACGTTCAAGACTATCTAATTCCTCAATTTGAGACTCCAGCTCGTCGCGTTCATTTTTACATTGGCGAATTTCTGCGTCGATCGAGTCGGTATCAATCGGACGCATTATGATTTCACGGAGATCATCGCCGCGTGCCACTGCTTGGCGTGCCTCGTTGCCCTCCAATAAGAACGCAAACAGGTCCGCCAGTTCCGGATCGTCAAGGTACGGATCCCCGCTAAATGTAACGGAGTTCCCCTCGCGTTCCAGTGTTCGCGTGTACGTTTCGTTGTCGAATTCGAGCGTTACCTCACCATTCTGAGCGTCGCCTTTCAGCGAGCTCTGTCGACTGCCCAGCCCGGCCATTAGCGCCTGTAAGAACGAAGTCCGGTTGGTCGCATTGCGTCCCGTCAAAATTGAGACGCCCTCAGGGAGGGTCACCGAGGCTTCGTTGATCCCACCGATGTTCCGAACATCGATGTGGACAACGGGTTTTGAGATCTGAGACATTGATATTATAAGTACGATGTTCGAAGAGTTAAATCTACCTTTCAGACATACAGTCGTGTTTAGACAGGGTTACCGCATGTGAAGCTGAATGGCCCATTCTAATTGTAAAATTTTGATTCAGTATTGAAAAGTCTGTAAAACAACGCGGATCCTTCATATCGGACGGAAGAGCCAGTGATTCTCAGTATATTAAATATAAAATTCTTACCATCACAGTATCGTCATCTACTTATCAATAAAATAGTATTGAAACCTGCGAGATTTATGATATCAAATGAACATAACAGTTAGGTGGAAGCGCTCAACAAATATCGGTGATGCAGTTCGTCAGATACACGACTAGGGGTTCACCAGCGTGGGGTATCCGTCGTAACGAGGGGATTATCCCACTGGCGGGACTTCGAGAGGAAATCACGTATCAACAGTTGACCGACAGCGGTTTCCTTCGAGTTGTCAAAGATGCCGCCGATGCGGCGGCCGGACAAGCGATTCCCGTGTCGAAAGCGAACCTGCTCGCCCCGGTTCCACGGCCTGGCAAGATCATCTGTGTGGGACTGAACTACTATGACCACGCAGAAGAACAGGACGAGGAGATACCCGAACAGCCCCTTCTGTTCGGAAAGTCAGGAACCGCAGTCACCAACCCCGGGGACCCGATCATCCACCCCGCCGAACTCGACGAGGTCGACTTCGAAGTCGAGCTCGGTGTAGTTATCGGCCAGACCGCAAAGGATGTCTCAACAGCTGATGCGCGTGACTACATCGCGGGGTATACCGCGATCAATGATGTGAGCGGACGGGACGCACAGTTCGACGACGGACAGTTCTTCCGTGGGAAAAGTTACGACACCTTCGCACCGATGGGACCAACACTTGTCCCCGATGACCGGCTCGACCCAGATGATCTAGATGTGGTCTGCCGCCTCAACGGCAAGACGATGCAGTCGTCGAACACCGAGGAGTTCATCTTCGGCGTTGAGGAGGTTGTCTCCTACATCAGCGGGATTACCACGCTCCGCCCGGGCGACGTTATTTCGACGGGGACCCCTGGCGGAGTCGGTATCTTCCGCGACCCGCCGGAGCTGCTCGAACCGGGTGATTCGGTCGACGTCGAAATCGAAGATATCGGGACACTAACAAATCCCGTTGTCGCCGAGCGAGACTAGCGGTCAAGAAACCACTAACTATGTCCAAAGATCGACACGCTGATCGGACGGTCGTCGTTACCGGCGCGGCGAGTGGTATCGGACGCGGCATCGCACGACGATTCGGCGATGAGGGCGCGAACGTCGTCGTAGCCGATATCCAGCGGGAGCCGAAGCAGGGAGCCCGATACGATAGTGATGTGACAACTCCGACAGACGTCGTCATTACCGAGGAGACCTCTGGAGAGGCCACGTACGTCGAGACCGATGTCAGCGATGCCGACAGCGTCGCCGCGATGGTCGAGAAAGCGGTCGAAACGTACAGTGGTATCGATGTCCTCGTCAACAACGCCGGCATCCAGATCGCGGGAGACTCCCAGTCGACTTCGGTCCAAGAGTGGCAGCGGTCTATCGACATCGACCTAAGCGGAGCGTTCTACTGCGCAAAGTTCGCGGTCCCACATCTCGTCGAGCGTCAGGGACAGATCATCAATATTGGTTCCGTGCGGGGCTTCGAAGGCGGCGGCGGACCGCCCTACGCAGCGGCCAAAGGTGGTGTCGTCAACATGACCCGGGACCTAGCGATAGAATTGGGTGAGGACGGCGTTCGAGTCAACTGCATCAATCCCGGATACATCGAAACACCGCTGCAGGACATCAACACCGACGAGGACGTCGCCAAAGCAGAGGAACACACGCTTTTGCCTCGATTCGGGAAACCAAGTGATATCGGCGACGCCGCGGTGTTTCTCGCCAGTGATGAGGCGGCGTTCATCACCGGTGCGAACCTCGCGGTCGACGGTGGCTGGCTCGCACACAGCGGGCTCTAACTGTTCAGCGAAACAATTTTACAGCAACGTTCGAACCGATTGCACGATGGACTATCGACAGCTTGGCAGTACGGGGACTCGTGTCTCGGAACTCTGTCTCGGGACGTGGCGTTTCGGGAAGGAGACAAACGGCGTGGTCGAAACCGGACGGGAGGAAGCCCACGAACTACTAGATGCGGCCTGGGATCGTGGTGTCAATTTCATCGACACCGCGAACGTCTACGGCTCACCGCACGGAACCAGCGAGGAGTACATCGGGGAGTGGCTCGAGGGCCACGACCGAACGGACTTCGTTATTGCATCGAAGGTGTACTTCCCATTCGACGGCTGGGGCGAGCCGGGTCCGAACGACTCCGGACTGGGTCGCAAGCACATCCGCGCACAGGTCGAAGGGACGTTGGACCGCCTCGGGACGGACTACCTGGACTTGTACTACATTCACCGCTGGGATGAGAACAGCGATATCAAGGAGACCCTACGGACGCTGAACGATCTCGTGCGCGAGGGGAAGGTACACTACCTCGGTGCCTCCACGATGGCGGCCTGGCAGCTGACTAAGGCCCTTTGGAAGTCTGACGCGGAGGGTCTCGAACGATTCGAGGTAACACAACCGCTGCACCACGCCGGCTACTACGATGACGTGAAAGAGTACCTGGACGTCTGTGCAGACCAGGACATCGCGGTCTGTCCGTACTCCCCGCTCTCGGGTGGCTTCCTCACCGGAAAGTACGAACGCGCTGATCCGGACGATCCGGAAGCGGTCAAAGCTCCCGACGGTGCCCGTGGGAGCTTCGATGATTTCTTCGACGACTACTACCTCTCGGAGCGAGGCTGGCACGTGCTCGACGAAATCCAGACCATCGCGACGGAGGTCGACGCCACGCCCGCACAGGTATCCCTCCGCTGGCTGATGGATTGGGACGA
Organism: Halorubrum rutilum; assembly: GCF_042665015.1. Taxonomy (GTDB): domain Archaea; phylum Halobacteriota; class Halobacteria; order Halobacteriales; family Haloferacaceae; genus Halorubrum; species Halorubrum rutilum. The sequence goes on from NZ_JBHTBL010000002.1 coordinate 184,637, forward strand.
GATTACCTGTATCCCTATCGTTGGGGCCCGCACGGTCGACCAACTCGACGAGAACGTCGCTGCGACCGATATCGACCTCTCGGACGCGCAGTGGGACCGCATTATGGACGCGCGGTACGATCCGGACGGGAACCTTTGGGGACACTGAGGGGCAGCGTCGCGGTCCGTCAAGTCTCACTCAGTATCGGGCTCAAACCGCCAGATCCGGTCCATGAACGGGATGCCGTCTTTGGGATCGGCATCGGCATCGACACCTGACTGTTTGAATTGGCCGGTGTACCGCTCCCAATCGGCGACAGCCTCGTCACCGTCAACGGCTTCCAGATAGGCCTCGATATCCGGACACTCTAGGATACAGACCGCGATATCATCGCGGACGTACAGTTCGAACGCTTCGACTCCCCCTCGTTCCATTGCGTCAGTCACTCCCTCGGGAACATCGTCGTGGGCGTCGACGTACGCCTCGCGCTGGTCGGGAGCAAGTCGCTGGACGTAGACGGCGCGTTCAGTCTCTGCCATACCCTGATTACTCAGAGTGAGTAAATCAGCGTTACGGGACCGGCGGCGGTGGGTATTAGTAACCTGCACCCGACGGGCAGGTATGGTTTCGCCCGCACTCGTACTGCCACACGAACCGGATGAACGCTGGCACCTCGCCCGACAGATGGGTGTCACGGATGCCGTGATCCACCCAATCGAGATTGGCGACGGTCGTACGCAGTGGACCTACGACGACTTACAGGGGCTCTCAAACTGGTTGTCAGACGTCGGATTGAATTTCTCCGTGCTAGAGGGGAGTGTTCCCATCTCGGATCGCATCCGCCTCGGCCGGGAAGGTCGCGATGAGGACATCGAGGCTTTCAAACGGTTCCTCCGGAACTGTGGAGAGATCGGTATTCCGGTGGTCTGCTACGACTGGATGGCGGGCGTCCGTTGGGCACGGACCGCGGCCCACGTCGAGGCCCGCGGTGGCTCCTACGTCACTGAATTTGATATCTCTCAGACCCAAGGTGGCCCCGACACGCTACCCGACGCCACACACGAAGACCTCTGGGAGGGTCTGGAGTACTTTTTGCAGGAGGTCGTCCCCGTCGCGGAGGAGGCGGGCGTAAAACTCGGTCTCCATCCCGACGACCCGCCCCGGGCTTCGCTGCGTGACATCCCTCGTATTGTCACGAGCGTCGAGAACTACGACCGCGTGCTGGACATCTACGACAGCGAGTACAACGGTATCACCTTCTGTCAGGGTAATTTTGCGGCGATGGACGCTGACATTCCCGAGACGGTCGAGCGTTTCGGTGACCGCATCAACTTCATTCACTTCCGTGACATCGAGGGTGACGCCGACAGCTTCGTCGAGACGTGGCACGACGACGGGCCGACCGATATGCTCGCCGCGATGCGGGCCTACGAACGCCATGTCGGCGACGATGTGCCGATGCGACCCGACCACGTCCCAACGATGGCCGGCGAGGACAACTCTAACCCCGGCTACCACACGAACGGGCGCCTGTTCGCCATCGGCTACATGCGCGGGCTGCGGGAACAGACGAGAGTCGACGGCTAACGACGGTCGGGATCAATAGCGGAACGGAACTCGGACCGACCGGTCACGCCAAGGTCCACGTGGTAGAGACTTCCTGCACCCGGACCTTCCCTCTCACGGGTCTCAACGCAGGCCGTCGTTACGTAGGCCGTGTCGTAATCGTCACCGGCGAAGGTCAGCGATGACACCTTTCGGGGGTCAAACGAAAGCGTCCGCTCGTGTGTTCCATCGGGCGCGAAGCGGTGGATTGCGCCCCCGTCCCAGAACGCGGACCAGACGTAGCCCTCGCTATCGACGGTCATCCCGTCGGGGTAGCCGTCGATGTCGCTCGCGTCGACGAACACCTCCGGGTCGGTGAGTCTGCCGCTCGCACGGTCGTAGTTATATCGGTAGATGTACCCCGGTTCCGACGGATCCACTTCGCAAGTATCAGTGAAGTACAGCTGCGACAGGTCCGGCGTGAACCCCATCCCGTTCGGGAGCACGCAGGACTCTCGCACGAGAGTAATCGTCCCATCGGTGTCCAGTCGGTACAACCGTCCGGGGAGCCCTCGATCGGTGTCCGGCATGACACCGGCGAAGACCCGACCTTCGGGGTCCGCGATGACGTCGTTGTACCGTTCATGGAAGCGGTCAGGGTCCGGTGCGAGGATGGTTTCGGTCGTCCAGTCCTCTCGAGAGAGCTGGCGGACCGCCCCCGCCTCTTGGAACAATAATAGTGACCCGTCCCGCTGGATGGTGAAACCGCCAATTCGCTCGTGGCTGTCGTGGTAGACACACTCATAATCATCGCTCCGTGGGTCGTATCGATAGACCCGCCCCTTCGGGATATCACACCAATAGAGTCGTTCGTCTTCGGGATGCCACAGTGGCCCCTCACCGGTCTCACACTCGATGTCGACAACCCGTTTGGGTGTGCTCATGCCACTACCAATGATCGTCGGGATTGAAAAACCGGGAGGTCGGTTCCGTGTCGTTCACGGGTCCTTCGGCCTCCGTTCACAGAAGCCGAGGACCGGGGCGTGGGCAGCAGTCCTCGTTAGTCATCGAGACGGCCGCTCGACAGCGTTCCGGTCGTCATCAATTCGTTTAATTCTTCTAAGTCCGTCTCTTCGGGTTGTTTGATATCAACGAGCGACCCCCGAAACAGGACGCCAATACGGTCGGCGTGTTTCAGCACCGACTCGATGTTGTGGCTGACGATGACGATCGTGATCCCTTGGTCGGCCAGCGTGTCGATGGTGTCCTGGACGAGCCGGGTTGCGTCGACTGACAACGCGCTCGTCGGTTCGTCAAGGATGATAACGTCCGGGTCGAACGCAAGCGACCGCCCGATCGCGACAAGTTGCCGCTGGCCGCCCGAGAGGAACTCCACCTCCGTCTTGATGTCGAGGTCTCGACCGAGCCGCTCCATCATGATCTGTTCGGCCCGCTCGTAGGTCTCATCCCAATCGATAAGCTGTAACGGGCCGAACCCGGTTCGCGGGAACTGACCCATAAAGATGTTCGTCGCGATGTCGAGGTCATCCATCAGCGCAAGGTCCTGATAGACAGTCTCAATATCGTTGTCACGGGCCTCAGATGGGTTGCTGAAGTTCACCGGCTTGCCGTCCTTGTATATCTGACCTTTCGAGGGTTCGTGGACGCCGCTAAGCATGTTCATTAGCGTCGACTTGCCGGCGCCGTTGTCGCCAACAAGCGCGAACACCTCCGACGAGTGGATATCGAGTGAAACGTCCTCGACGGCGACGATACGACCGAACTGCTTGGTGAGGTTCTCCATACGGAGCTTCGACGTCTCAGCCTTGCCGGTGTCATCGCCCCCTGTGGAGTGTTGGCCCGTCGAATCCTCTTTTTCAACGCTCATACCGCACCACTCGCAAGGATGCGAGAGCGCAGTTTGCTCTGGGTACTATACAGGAGGATTGCCACGAATAAGACGATGCCATTAATCATCTGAATCTGGGTCGCACCTATCACTTGACTGTTGTTCAGCGCTGACTGAATGACCTGAATGAGAATAACACCACCGAGTGCCCCGGTGATCTTCCCCCGGCCACCAAAGAGACTGATTCCTCCGATGACCGCACCAGCGAACGCCTGGAACACCAGTCCCTCACCGATCAGCGGCGGGACGACGCCGACAAAGCCGGTTAGCATCAGCCCGGCGATCGCAGAGAGGATGCCGCTGATAGTGTAAATAATAATGATGAGCCGCTCGGTATCGATTCCGACCTCACGGGCAGAGTTTTCGGAGCTCCCGAGCGCGTAGACGGCCTGACCAAAGGAGGTGTATCGTAACACCAAGCCGACGACGAGGAACGCAACCAACATGAACCCGATAGCAAATCGAGGCGTCCCACCAACTTGGGTATACAGTGATGGCAGACCCGTGACCGGTTGGGTCTGTAGCGCCGTCTTCGCACCCTCGAAGATGATGAGAAACGCCAGCGTTTGCAGGAACGGGTTCAGCCCGACCTTCGCGATCATCACACCGTTAACGAGACCGATAAGCGATCCGACCAGTAGGATAATAGCAAAGCCGATCCACGGACTGGTCGTCAGCCCCCAGCAGCTCGGACAGGTTCCAAGGATCATCCCAGTGAATATCGCCGAGAAACCGGCGATCGATCCTATCGAGAGGTCGAAGTGTCCCGACAAGAGGCAGAGGCTCTCGGCCAGCACAAGCAGCCCAATCGGAACCGCCCCCCACAGGATCAGCTCAGCCGATCTGAACGTCTGAGGAACTAACACCAGCACCCCGATCAGGACGAGACCGAGGATCGGCCAGATCATATTATCCAACAGTGTCAGCATCACGTCGTCCCGGTCCCCGAAGGTCCGGCCGATAAATCCCTGGTCTGTTGCCATCGATCAGCCCCAGACGTTACCCCAAAGGAACGGCTGGTCGAAGTTATCCTGCGTGATGACGACGCTGTTCGTCCGGAACCACGGGTGGCCATTCTGCTCGCGCATGACCCCAGGTTCCCAGATGGGCTCCGACCATAGCTCGACATCCTTGTGTTGGCCGGGCTCGATGTTCAGCTGGTCAGCCGTGACCTCTGACCCTACTTCCGGAATGACACTGTCGTCCATCCCGCTTTCGACGTACTCACGCATGTAATGCATCGCGATTGGATTGTAGAAGTAGTTGGGCTGGTCGACCGCTGCGTCGATCATGCCGTCGCCGACGAGCGGGTTCACCTCGGGGCTCCCGTCCATCTGGGTCAGACAGATGTGGCCATCTTCGCCCTGCGGAACCAACATATCGAGGTTTCGTAACGCCCCGACAACGCCGAGTCCCATTGAGAGATTCCCGGAGTAAATCCCGTCTACGCGGCCGTTTGCTTGTATGAACTCTTGAACGTTCGACTGGGCGACGTCGCGAGCGAACTCTCCATTGATCGTTCGGACGACTTCGACACGGTCCTGCTCATTCATTACATCCAGGAACCCTTGCGAGCGCTGATTGGCAGACTGGTTGCCCTGCGGGCCTCGGATGTTCAGCACGCGCCATGTATCCTTGTCCGGGTATTGCTGTTCAAGCGCGTTGAGCATCTGCTCACCGGAACTGGCACCACCATCGTAGTTACTGAACCCGACGTACAAGGGGATCTCCGAACTGGCCGTATCAGCGTTCGTTGCGAACACTGGCGTGCCACCCTCAATTGCCTGATTAATAGCTCCCTCCGCCGCGCCGGTCTGCCAGACACCGACGAGGATAGCATCGTAGTCACCGCTGGCGAACTCGCGAATATCAGATACCTGCTTCTGTGCGCTTTGTTGGTTTGGTCGGACGTCAAGTTCGATACCTTGGTCTTCGGCATAGAACTCGGCCGCTTCAATGTATGCCGTAATCCAAGATCCACCTCGGACGTACGCACTCATCCCGACCCTGTCCAGAGAGTTCTCTCCACTGCCACTCCCAGAGTCGCCCGCAGTACCACCATCGCTGCCACCATCGTCTCCACTACTTCCATCGCCGCCGTCTCCGCCATCTCCACCGCTTCCACTACACCCTGCCAGTGAGATGGTTGTGATTGCTGCACCAGTCGCTTTCAGAACATTCCGTCTGTTACTGCTTCGCATGCAGGTAGAGATACGACTATTACTATATAAATATTGTTGATGATATACCGTGTGGTGCCGGTGCAGTATACGGGTCGTCCGTCGTTTCCCCGATAAATCTTGTATATAAATTGAGTTTATGATAGATACTTAATGCTTCTGTGTAATAGATCGCTGAGTCCAACAGTCGTCTGTAATGAAAACGCGACTAATCTATGTTAACGCGCGTGGATCCAAATCATCAGAGAAGTCCAACAATGGTATGACTAACACTCGCATTCAAGCAGTAATTTCATGAGACTAGGTACTAGGATTACCCTGTGAATATCTATATTGACACGGTGTCGCCGGAACAGATCAGGACTGCCGAACGACGCTTCCAGCTGGACGGGGTGACGACGAACCCATCGATCGTCGCCGAGACCGACCGTCGGTACAAGAACATCGTCGAAACCGCAGGTGAGATCACTGACGGACCGGTGTTCGCACAGGTCCTCGCCGAGAGTGTTGACGGAATGGTCCGCGAAGCGCGAGGGTACCAAGACTGGGCAGATGACGTGGTCGCAAAGATTCCGGCGACACGGCCGGGATTCGAGGCCTTAGGCCGTCTCCGAGCTGACGGAGTTCCCGCAGGAGCCACCGTAGTATACACCGCTGAGCAGGCGGTGCTGGCTGCAAAGAACGATGCAACCTTCGTCGCTCCATACGTCGGTCGAATCGACGATTCGGGCGCCGACGGGATTGCTACAACCCGTCGCATTCAGTCGATTTTCGATGCTCAGGGCTTTGAAACGGAGGTGTTAGCCGCAAGTATCCGGAATACTACGCAGGCGACCGCCCTCTATGAGTCCGGCATTGATGGAATCACAATGTCACCTGCCGTCCTCGATGCCCACGTCGACTCCTCGGAGACTGCCGAGAGCGTTGCCGGCTTCGCGGCCGCTTGGGGTGACCAGGACCCTCCACTGTCGGAGTGATAGCTCCGTCTATAGCGAATTACTAAATATCGTCGGATGGTATCTATCCGCATGCCAACGGCTCCGACAGTCCTAGTCGCCGGCGATGCGCTCGTCGACTTCGTTCCGCACAACCCCGGGCCACCGGGCAACGCCGGCGGGTACGAACCGACCTTCGGAGGTTCTGGCGCGAACGCCGCGATGGCGTTGGATCGGCTCGGCCTCCCGCCGCTGTGTTGGACGAGGCTTGCGACCGACGACCTCGGAGCTTTTCTCCAAGAACACTTCGCAGCCTCCAGCATTCCGTCCGACCTACTTGTGATCGACGAAGACGCGCGGACGACGGTCTCGCTGGTCACACACGACGCCGACCGAGGACCATCGTTCGCCTTCTACCGAGAGCATGGTGCGGACACCAAGCTCCAACAGGGTACTGTGTCTGACGACACGCTCGAATCGGTGTCGTGGGTCCACACGACCGGCGTAACCATGAGCGTCGAACCGAGCCGCTCAGCGACGCTCGAGCTGCAGTCGCGAGCTGCCGACCGCTGTACGGTGTCACTGGATCCCAACTGGCGACCCGAAATGTGGCACAGCAGCCACGAGTTCCGCGCCGTCATCCGAGGGGCGCTGCCGGACATCGACGTCGTCACAGCGACACCTGATGAGCTGTCGGTTGCGGGGTTCGAAGCCGACGATCCGGCGGCGTTAGCCCGCGCTGTTGCTGACGAGGGGCCACACACCGTGGTGCTCACTCTCGGAGAGGCGGGTGCACTCTGTTTCGGAACCGACGACAGCCCAGTAACCGGGCAGGCTCGACACGGGGGATACAGTATCGACCCCGTCGATGCTACTGGTGCCGGCGACGCCTTCCTCGCGGGATTTATTGCCTCATTGACACACGGTGTTAAAGACCCAAACTGCGCGCTCGCGCTTGCGAACGCCGCCGGCGCTGTCGCAACGACCCAAGCCGGTGCAGTCACGGCGCTGACAGGGCCCGACGCACTCAGACAGTTCCACGACGATATCCCTTGGTTATCGTAGCGTCTACGTGGATAAGTGTTCTACTCTAGTGAACAGTTTTATGTATGTAGGAGGATCCTCTTCAGCGTATGCCAACAGAAGGGAACACAATCACCGCAACCAGAACATCGCTCCGAATTGTCGAGGCCCTGAAACGGTTAGATGGAGCCGGCGTAACAGCGGTGGCGAACGATCTCGATATGACGAAGAGTACGGTCCACAATCACCTCAGAACGCTGAAGGAGGAGGGATACATTACGAAAGAGAACAACGTCTATCGCGTTGGCCTGCGGTTTCTCGAATTGGGCGAGTACAAGCGTAACCGGATGGACATTTATAAAAAAGCCCGACCGGAGGTCACGTCATTAGCCGAAAAGACAGGTGAGATGGCAAACGCAGCCGTTGAGGAGCACGGTAAGGGTGTCTATATTACCCGTGCAGAGGGTACTGAAGCCGTTACGGTCGATACGTATGCGGGCAAGCGGGTGAACCTCCACTGTACCGCGCTTGGGAAGACAATCCTCGCGGAACTGCCTGAACAGCGCGTCGATGATATCATTGACACCCACGGTCTCCCGGCGCGAACAGAAAACACCATTACAGATCGAGAGGGATTAAAGTCCGAACTTGCCGAGATTCGGAAGCAAGGGTACGCGTACGATCGGGAGGAGCGGCTCTCCGGGTTGCGCTGTGTGGCTGCTCCTGTCGTCCCGGAAGAGGGTGAAATTGTGGCGGCGCTCAGCGTCTCCGGACCGACAACCCGAATTAAGGGAGACCGATTCCATAATGATATCCCTGAACTACTACGGTCGGCTGCCAACGTAATCGAGATCAATCTGACGTACTCCTAGCTGTACGATATACGCATAGGTTCGTTTCGCTCTGGTGAATATTCGTGGTAAAGCCTCTCATATGGGGGATAGCTGCTGAACATTACAAACGTACATTTGTAATTTCTGTCCCGGTCTGTGTTCTCTTCTACCAGTAGTATGTTCAGTTCTACAGAACAGAAGGTCAGTCGGATATATTTTCGCGCCGTACAAATCTCCTAATGCATCTGCGTGTTAAGTCAGATTCGCAACTGGTGAGTTACGACTCGACCGAACAGAACCGCGTCTAAAATGTCTGTTCGGATCGCTGTGCAACACGATGGTAGCACACGCGTATTGCGATCTAGGGAATAAAGAGACGATGACCAGTCGATGTCACTTTACTCTCGCTTGACATACACCACCGGCACGGGTGCGTTCAGGAGGACCTGTTGGGCGTGATCACCGAACATCGCCTTCCCGGTCGGAGATCGCTTGGTGCCCCCGACAACAGCGATGTCGGCGCCGCTCCGTTCTATCGTTCGCACGACCTGTTCCGCGAGATCCCCGCCGGAGACCCCCTGGATCTCGTACTCGATATCCAGCGACTCCAGCCGGTCGCCCGGCCCTCTGACACTCTCGTGACGCTGTGCGACCTCGTCGGGCGTGAGACCGCTAGTCGTCGTGTCGATATCCATCTGTTCCATTACTGCCTCGTAGTCATCTCTTGGGAAGGCGTACAGGAGAGTCACCCTCGCGTTCGAGGGCGCCGCAAGGTTAATCACGGTATCCACGAGGTCATCTAGACTGTCCCTATCGTCCGGACCAATTGCTAGCAGTACGCGGTCGTACGCCATACAGGACAGTCGTATGAGGGACGATTAGGTGTTTTGGATTGTGGTGAAAGTGGTGCCCGGGCGATCCGATACCATTGAGGGAGCATCTCAATCCGGGCCATACACGAATTTCGTTCCGTTGTGGTCCCCGGATCGTAGATAATTTTGGACCTGTCTGATAGGCTACCTGTCCCGGAGAGTTCGGAGCTGTATCCGCTCACCTCGATACGATTAATTGCCGCTGAGACGGGGTCCGGGATAGGTAAGAGGTATAAACAACTGTGAGCGGACGGCGTCAGTCCCTGAGAATCGCGTCAAAGGTCCGGTGTGACAGATACGAGTAATCGCGTGCGGACAGGAACGGCACCTCCTCGATCCATGAAAGACACTGCTCGTACGTAGCCCAGTCGTCCATCCACGGGTAGTCCGACCCGAGCAATAGGCGATCGGTTCCGAACCAGTCCGCGAGGTTACGGACGTATCCCCACAGGTCCTCGTAGGGCCAGTCCTCCTCGCTTGAGCGCGGAAGAGAGCTCATCTTGACTGCGACGTTGTCGCTCTCGGCCACCGTCTCGAAGTCCGTCCAGGGGGCGGCGTCGGGGCTCGTCGTCTCGTCGGGGAACGCCATGTGGTCGACGATCAATTGAACGTCCGGGTGTCGCTCTGCGAGGGTCGCAACCATCGAGAGCTGTTCAGCCTTCGGAAAGATGAACACGGTCGCCTCCTGTCGGGAGGCCTCGGTCCAGACCGGCTCCAGTTCGTCGTCGAGAATCCAGTCGGCGGTCCGATCTAAATCCGTCGAATGCTCCTCGTACTCGAGACACGCGTGCAATCGGACGCCCAGCATTCGTTCGTGGCCGACGACCCGACGGAGCGCTGCGCGTACTTCGTCGGGATCGCCGTAGAAGTCCATTAGACCGACCCCCCACAGGCGGTCCGGGTACGCCTCGACGGAACGCATCGTGTACTCGTTCGCCCGAACGCCGCGACCGTACATTGGTGTCGTCACTGTTACGGCCTCCTCGACGCTAGCGGCGTCCATGTCCTCGATGAGGTCATGGGCGGTGTATGGCCCTTCCCAACCCGGCGGGAGAACCGGCTCGGGCCACGGCAGCTCCGCGGTGTCGGAGCCCCACGTGTGGGTGTGGGTGTCAACGAGACGCATCGTCACTCGAGGTTGCCGCCTCCGCTAACGCGGACGATGTCGCCGACGACGTAGTCTGCGCGGTCGCTCGCGAGCCACAGCACCGCGTCGGCAAGGTCTTCGGGCTGTCCGAGCCGGCCGAGCGGTCGCCGCTCGCCGCGAGCTCGCAGTATCTCCTCGGCGGTTCGGTCCGGATCGTCCGCCGCCTCCTGTTCGGCTTCATAGCGGAGCTGGGCCGTCTCGGTCACGTCCGTCGAGACGGCGTTCATCCGAATACCGTGTTCGGCTAGCTCCTGTGCCATCCGCCACGTCAGTCCGTTGATTGATGTCTTCGAGATACCATACAGCCCGAACTGTCCCGTCCGGCGATCGCCGGCCTGACTCGTGTGGTTGATGATACAGCCTTCAACGCTCTCATCGATCATGTGCCGGGCGACTTGCTTCGCGGCGTAGTACTGTGCACGGACGTTGACGGCCATCGTGTGGTTCCATTGTTCGACGTCGGAGTCGACCAGCGACTCCTCTTCGGGCCAAACGGCCGCGTTGTTGACCAGCAGGTCGATCTGCCCGAACTCGTCGATAGTCCGGTCGACGAGTGCGTCGATATCGTCCGTGGACCCAACGTCAGCAGTAATTCCGACGACGCGGCCCGTCCCGCGCTCACCGAGTTCCGTGGCCGTAGAGGCCACCTCCGACTCCGTCCGAGAGTTGACGACGACGTTGGCGTCGGCGTCGGCTAGCCCGGCGGCGATCCCCCGGCCGATCCCCTTCGTGGATCCGGTGACGATGGCGGTCTCGCCGCTGAAGTCGTACTGCGTGTGTCCGACCATGCCAACCGGTTACTCACTACACCGAGATGAAACCACCGGTGAGAAGCCCTACGTTTATCTCCCGTGGTGTTACATACAACCTCATGGCGCCAGAGATAACCAGCATCGAATCCACCGAGTTTGCCTACCCCATCGAAGATGTCGGAACAGACCAGCACGGGTTCAATCTCGTGTACGAGCCGGGATCTGTGACCGAGCGGAAACTATTCGGCATCAAGATACACACAAACGAGGGAATCACCGGAGAGTACGTCGGTGGTAATTCGCCGGGTGCAGCCCAGATCAACACCTTCGCCGACTACCTCGTCGGCAAGAACCCGCTTGAGCGAGAGCGTCACTGGAGCGAGATGAAACGCGCGATGCGGAAGTACGACCGGATGGGGATCGGTCCCATCGACATCGCCTTGTGGGACTACGCAGGCAAGAAGTACGACGCTCCGATCCACGAACTGCTCGGGACCTACCGAACGCGGCTCCCCGCCTACGCGTCGACCTACCACGGCGACGAGAACGGCGGGCTCGACACGCCAGAGGCCTTCGCCGACTTCGCCGAGACGTGTTTCGAGATGGGGTACGGCGGCTTCAAGATCCACGGCTGGGGCGGCAGCGAAGGGTCCCGCGACCTCGATCGAGAACTCGCGGCGGTCCACGCGGTTGGTGAGCGGGTCGGTGATGAGATGGACCTGATGCATGACCCCGCCTGCGAACTGGAAACCTACGCCGACGCACTGAAGCTCGGACGGGCCCTAGACGAAGAGGGCTTCTTTTGGTATGAGGATCCGTACCGAGACGGGGGCATCTCACAACACGCCCACCGCAAGCTCAGACAGGCGCTTGACACCCCCGTTCTTCAAACCGAGCACGTCCGGGGTCTTGAGCCGGCGACAGACTTCGTAGCTAACGAGTCAACTGACTTCCTGCGCGCGGACCCAGAGTACGATGGTGGGATCACCGGCGCAATGAAGCGGGCGAAAGTGGCAGAAGGGTTCGGCCTTGACGTGGAGTTCCACGCGCCAGGGCCGGCCCAGCGTCACTGCATCGCAGCGATTCGCAACACGAACTACTACGAACTCGCCCTGGTCCACCCCGACTGCCCGAACACTCAGCCCCCGGTGTACGAGGGAGGCTACTCCGATATGCTCGACGCCGTCGACGACGATGGACTGATCGAGGTTCCCGACGGGCCCGGGCTTGGCGTCGACTACGACTGGGAGTACATCGAAGACAACGCCACGGGAAGCGTCCACACCTACAACTGACATGACCTACAAAGCCGGCATCATCGGAACCGGAGGTATCGCTGGGATGGGCATCCTCGGAATGCACGACGAGGAGGATATCGGTCAAAAAAAGGTTGAGGCCAGCCACGCCGGAGGGTACCGTGCGACCGAGGATGTCGACCTGGTTGCCGTCGCCGACATCGACGAAACCAAACTCGGACGGTTTGGAGAGGCGTGGGAGATACCATCCGACCGGCGATACGTCGGCCACGAGTCGATGCTCGCCGCAGAGGATCTTGATATCGTCTCCGTCTGTACACCTTCGTACCTCCATGCCGACCACGTCATAGACGCCGCCGAGTCGGCGGCCGACCCCGGACTGATCTGGTGTGAAAAGCCCATCGCGTCGTCGGTCAGCGACGCGGAGGAGATGGTCGACGTCTGCGAGGAGACGGACACGGAACTGCTGGTAAACCACTCGTTCCGATTCACGACAAAACTCCAGCAGCTCAGAGAGCTTATCCAGAACCAAGATCTGCTGGGAGAGATACACTCCGTCACCACACAGTTCCGCATGGAGCTATTGCGCAACTCCACGCACCTACTGGACACGCTGGTGTACCTGCTCGACGCCCGTGCAGAACGGGTCTCGGGCTACATCACCGGTGAGAACGAAGCAGTCGACTCCCTCGAAGCCGAAGAGCGAGTCGACGACGCAGGCGGCGGCGGCTTCGTGGTGATGGACGACGGGAGCTTCGTCACCATTGACTGTACCATCCCCCGGGAGGCCTCGTCGATGACGCTCCAGTTCATCGGCAGCAAGGGGAAACTGTACCTGAACAACGACGACGGCGAGTGGCGGTACTGGCGACTCGACGACGGCACCCACGTTGAGGCCGACCTCCCCGGGATCGAGGGTGCGTGGACGTGGGACGAGGACTATCGCGACGCCTTTGCCAACGCCGCCGCTGATGTCGTCAGTGTCCTAGACGGTACTATCGAGAACCCATCGACGGGGGAGGAAGCGACCCGCTCGCTGGAGATTATCATCGGGTTGTACGTTTCCCACCACACCGGCGGACAGGTATCAGTCCCACTTGCTCAGCCGCTGCGAGATGTGACTGTCACGTCGTGGTGAGACACAAGCAGGGAGACGGTTAATTCCAGTTCAGCACCGTTTTCATGACTGCCGACGCCGCCCGAGTGCGACTTGCTCACACCGGTGACGAGACCGTCGCTGAGGAATTACGCACGACCGCATACGTGCGGTACCTCCGCCAGTCGAAAGCCGGCCCGGTCGCGGCTGGGGACAAGTGGTCAGAAGTAGTCTTGGACGGGTGCGGCCGGACAACGCCGGTCACACTCACCGTGCGCGCGGTCGAACACGGTCAGCGGATCGGTCCGGAAACAGAAATTGAGTACGAACGGACTAACCACTGAAAGCACTCAGACAGTCGTTACGTCGTTCGCGAGATGACCAATATTGTCGATATCGATATGGACCTCATCGGCCGGCGTCAGCGAGAATCCCTCCTCCGGAACGAGCGAGGTCCCGGTGAGGAGTACCGCCGATTCGGGGACAGAGTTGTGTCGATTAAGATACGAAACCAACTCCTCGCAGGTCCGGACCATCTCGCTCGTCGAGGTCTCTCCCTCGTAGATCGTCCCCCCGTCGCGTTCAACGGTCATCGTCATCATAAGGTCGTGGGGGTCCTCGACGCTCTCGGGGGTTGCGACACAGGGACCGAGCGCACAGCATCGGTCGTATACCTTCGCCTGCGGGAGGTAGAGAGGGTTCTGTCCCTCGATAGAGCGGCTGCTCACATCGTTGCCGATGGTATAGCCAACAATCTCGCCCTCGTATAGGACAATTCCCAGTTCCGGTTCGGGGACATTCCAATCGGAGTCGCCACGAACACCGACTGAGTCGCCAGATGCAACCACCCGGTCCCAAGTTGCCTTGAAGAACACTTCCGGGCGCTCAGCCCCGTAAACATCAAGATAGATCTCCGGCATCCCGCTCTCCGCTTCGCGAGCCTGCTCGCTGATCTCGTAGGTCACGCCTGCTGCCCACACCTCGTCGACGAGCGTTGGGATCCCAACGGATGTTTCGTCCGGGATCGAAACTGTCTCGGCCTCACCGAGGAGGTCAACAGCCACCTCATCGATGGTCTGGTTACTCACGCTCGCGACATACGCGAGATCCTCGAACGCCGTCACGCTCGGCCGAGCAGCGGTCAGGTCGTAGGCGTCGGCGTCCATCCTCGCAACGAGACGGGGACCGTCAGCACCGACTGTGCGATAGTATCGCATACGGCTCGATTCAATCGGCACTGATTTATCCGTTCCGGTGACCGTCCCAAAGCTTCTCGTGAGTTGATCCCGTCGGTAGGGCTGATGACGGAAACCAACTACAACTACGTAGACGGCGAGTGGGTCGCCGCCGGCACCGGAGAGACTTTTGCCGTACACAATCCCGCCGACCGATCGGATGTCGTCGGCGAGTTTCAGAAGGCGGGGACTGCCGACGCCGAAGCGGCCGTTGAAGCCGCTGACGAGGCCAGCCAGATGTGGGCCGACACGCCCGGCCCCGAGCGGGGCCGTATACTGCGAGCAGCCGGACAAAACCTCGCGGACCGCAAGGGCGAGCTCACCGAAACGCTCGTCCGCGAAGAGGGGAAAGCCCGGCCTGAGGCGGCCGGCGAGGTCCAGCGTGCAATCGATATCTTCGGCTACTACGCCGCGAAGGCGAGCGATGTTGGAGGAACAGTAAAGGCCTCGAGCAGCGACAACACGCGTCTGTACACGGTGAATGAACCGGTGGGTGTTGCGGGTCTCATCACACCGTGGAACTACCCGATTGCCATCCCAGCCTGGAAGATCGCACCGGCGCTCGCAACCGGTAATACGATTGTGTTCAAGCCGGCCTCCCAAGCCCCCGGCGTCTCGCGGAAGCTCGTCGAGTGTCTGGATGAGGCCGGGCTGCCCGACGGTGTTCTTAATTACGTCACCGGTCCCGGAAGCGAGGTCGGGGAAACCTTCTCAACACACGAGGCTGTTGACGCCGTCTCGTTCACCGGCAGTTCGGCGGTCGGCGACACTGTCGGCCGGCAAGCCAACGAGACCGGCAAGCGGGTCCAGCTGGAGATGGGCGGCAAAAACCCCACTATCGTGATGCCCAGCGCCGACGTCGACGAGGCCGTCGACATCGTGGTAAGCGGTGCGTTTGGTGTCACCGGACAGGCCTGTACGGCGACCTCACGAGCCATCGTCCACGAGGACGTCTACGATGAGTTTGTCGAGGGTGCCGTCGCGGCGGCCGAGGCCGTCGAAGTTGGCCCGGGCTTAGACGGGGCTGAAATGGGACCGCAGGTCAGCGAAAGCGAACTCGACAGTACCTTAGAGTACGTTGATATCGGCGTTAACGAGGGAGCAACACTCGAAACTGGCGGCGACGAGATCGACGCCGGCGACGGCTTCTTTGTCGAACCTGCGGTGTTCTCCCACGTTGACCCGACTATGCGGATCGCTCAGGAAGAGATCTTTGGGCCGGTATTAGCCGTCATTCCGGTCAGTGGGTACGAGGAGGCCGTTGAGGTCGCCAACGGTGTTCGCTATGGGCTTTCAGCCAGCATCGTCACACAGGATCTCTCCGAGGCAAACCGGTTCGTCGAGGATTCTGAGTCGGGCGTCGTGAAAGTCAATGAAAAGACCACTGGACTCGAGCTGCACGTCCCCTTCGGTGGGATGAAAGATTCCTCCAGCGAGACGTATCGCGAACAAGGCGACGCCGGGATCGACTTCTACACCATCTCAAAAACTGTCTACATGAACTATTGACGCGATAATCGGGTAGCGATCCCCGCGCACCACCCTCCCACCTAGTGTGACTGACCGTACCCCATTCTGTAACCGGCAGTGTAGACGGGCTACCGGTACTTACGTCGATGTACTCCGGTTACGTCGAGGCTAAAATAGGGTCGTGTTCGAAGAGGCCACGGCCGCATTTTCGGAGTTATGCAATCGATCGGAGCGCCTCAGTACAGGCGCCTATCGGGTGATATCCCGGCTCTACAGCAATACCTTCCGTTGTCGGGACCGGCTCGTTCGTCTCGGTGACCTTCGTGTACCAGTTTCCGAACTCCGAATTCGTCATATGTGTAGTAGCATACTGCCAGAAAGTGTCATACCAGTCCAGATACTGGGAATCGCCCGTCCGTTCGTAGAGTGCGGCTGCCGCGCCGATTGCCTCTGCCACTTCCCACGAGTACTTTTCCGTGACGACGGGCGCCCCCTCACGATCGAACGAATAATAGAAGCCACCACGGTCAGAGTCCCACCCGTAGTCGATGCTGAGCCGGAAAAGCTCCTCTGCGCGGCGAATCAGCCAGTCCGCTTCGCTATGTCGAGAAAGGATAGCCAACAGCTTCGCCCATTCGATCTGGTGTCCCGGTTGGTATCCCCATGGCCTGAACGTGTCGTTTGGGGTCTCCCTGTTGTACATGAAGTCGTGCTCCCAAGTTGGAGCGTAGTGCTCCCAGATTAGCCCGTCAGTTTTCTGTGTGAGCGCGACGGTCAGCGCCTCCGCGATCGTCAGCGCATCGTCGAGATACTGATCGTCGTGAGTCGCTTCGTACACCGCTATCAGCGCCTCACACATGTGCATATTGGCATTCTGTCCCCGGTAGGCTTCTGGTCGTGTCCACGTCGAATCGTATTCACTTTTGCACAGACCATGTTCGTCTTCCCAGAACCGTTCCATAACAAAATCGGTCGTTTCTACGAGCGGAATATCCCATGATACAATGTCAGCTTCTTTCGCACGGGCAAGCGCAAGCAATACGAACGCATGACCGTAACAAACCCGTTTGGAATCAATTGGCTCACGCCCTTCCACGATCCAGTGAAAACCACCCTGTGTCTCATCATGGTGGTAATCAAGGAGGAAATCCAATCCGTGTTCACAGGCCGACTGACACCAGTTTCGATCCAGTACGCGGTGGCCAATTGAGTAGTTTGTGATGAACCGACAAGTAGCAACGAGGTGTTTGGACCGCTTCTCATAGATGTCGCCTGTCTCCTCATCGAACTGTGCAATGTATCCACCGTGAGCCGTGTCGATACAGTCTGGATGATAGAACTCAAGAATCCGCTGAATGTGTGATTGTAACCAGTCTGAATCGCGCCACATACCCATGGAGGCATAGTCATTCTGGATTCAGAAAACTACTCTGGTTATTAATACGGGAAAGAGATCGTCCATATCTGTCGGAATTCGTCCGGTACGCCTCAACAAAAATACAGATTAACGGTCGGTATCCTTCGTTCTTGGGTCGCGTTAAGTGGTAGTGTTCAGATAAGACTGAAAGGTGAGGCGGTGAGGTTTCTGAATGCTCTATGCCCGAAAACGACCGCCTCAGCGGTAGTATCGACCAGATCAAATTAGGTTTTGTGGAACGAAAAGCGACACTGAGGTTGCTGATGAGGCTCGGTATTCATCTCCATCTCGCTTTCCTATCACTTTCAAATACAGTCTCTATCTTTGGTGTATCTGGTGTCGAACGTGCTCGATCAACCGTTCAATTGTGAACCGTAGGATGAACCCGGTCAACGCTAAACACCTCAATAAACGAAACAGTATTCGAAATCGATAGTCCAGCTAAATGGAGCTGAATATTGAGCTTCACCAACAGCTTCGGTGTTGCTTCTCGCTCCACGAACTCTAAGTTAATCTCATCCAAACGGCCGCTCAGGCGGTCGTTTTCGGGGATAGATCACTTCGAAGACGCACCGCCTTACGTTTCAATCAGTATCTGAACACTGCTGTACGCCGCAGTCGATTCTGAAACGAACAGAATCCTTCATTCACGGCTGTTTCCGACGTATACGTTCCGATCGCACGTGAATTTTTCACTGAATTAGCTGAGACACACGATGTCGAAGGTGCCCTGTTTCTCGTCGACGACGCAAACGATCCGATCGGTGGTCTCGGCCGCGAAACCCACAGCTACCGCGTTCGACAACACGGCTTTAGAAACTCAGTCGAATGTATATTTAGAGAGGTAGAACGTAGAACACCTTCGTTTTCAAACCGTTTCACCCGTGTCGATCCGTCGATCGCGGAAACGGGGTTACAAGCCTACGCCGTCTGGTGGAATCATGCTTGAGTTAACACGACGGCCGGCCCCTCGCGTCGCGGTCGGCTTCCGGCTCCCCGGCCGCGACGTCGACGACCCCGATACCCTTTACCCGCTCCCGGCGCATAGCCGAGGCGTGAGTCAGTTTGACCGCAGCGCCGGGACGGACGCGGGCGGCGACCGGGAGGCCGACGGCGACGGGTCGGTCGCGACCGGGGAGCCGGAGGCCGACCGCGACGGCCCGGCGACCCCCCGCACCGAGACGCGCGTGCTCCCCGCCGAGGTGTTCGCGACGCTCGGCGACGACACCCGCGTCGCGATCCTCCGCGCCCTCCTAGAGTGCGGCGCCGACGAGGCGCCCGTGAGCTTCACCGACCTGTTCGAGCGCGTCGACGTCGACGACAGCGCGAACTTCAGCTACCACCTCCGGCAGCTCACCGGCCACTTCGTCAGGCGGAGCGACGCGGGGTACGAGTTCCGCTCGCCCGGCCGGAAGGTCGTCAGCGCCATCTTCACCGGGAGCCTCACCGAGCGCGCGCAGCTCGGCTTCTTCCCCGCGGACGGCGCCTGTTACGACTGCGGCGGCGCCCTCCACGGCTGGTACGTCGACGACGAGCTCACCGTGGGCTGTGCCGACTGCGGGACCGTGCAGGTGAGCTACCCGTTCCCCTCCGGCGGGCTCGACGACCGGACCACCGACGAGCTGCTGCAGGCGTTCCACCACTACGTCCGCCACCACTACTGCCTGGCCGCCGACGGGGTCTGTCCCGAGTGCACCGGCTCGATCGACACGACGCTCGTCCGCGACCCGGACGACGAGGACCTCGACGTCGCCGTCGAACACGTCTGTCGGCGGTGCAGCTACCGGCTGCGGTCGACGGTCGGCGTCACGCTCCTCGACCACGCCGAGACGCTCGTCTTCCACTCGGACCGCGGCGTCGACCTGAACACCGCCCCGTTCTGGCAGTTCGACTGGTGCGTGAGCGACCGGCTGACGGAAGTCGTCTCCGAGGACCCGCTCCGCGTCCGGGTGACGCTCCCCTGCGCGGGCGACGAGCTCCGCGTCCTGCTCGACGAGACCTGCGCCGTGATCGAGACGACGCTCGTCGAGTGAGGCGAGCGTCGAT
Organism: Halorubrum rutilum; assembly: GCF_042665015.1. Classification (GTDB taxonomy): domain Archaea; phylum Halobacteriota; class Halobacteria; order Halobacteriales; family Haloferacaceae; genus Halorubrum; species Halorubrum rutilum. Next base: position 204,333 of record NZ_JBHTBL010000002.1, read on the forward strand.
CGGCCGCGGACGCGACCCAATTAAAAACGCGTTCCCACCGCTAGCGAGGGGGAACGCCCGCCGCGTTCGGCGAGCCCACAGTGGAATACCGGGGGCAGAATGCGTGAAGCGTTACTCGAAGAGGTCGACGGCCTGCTCGTAGCGGGCGGACGGCTCGGTCCAGTCGACGACTTCGAAGAAGTTGTCGACGAACTCGCCGCGGGCGGGGCCGTAGTCGTGGTAGTAGGAGTGCTCCCAGACGTCCAGCGCGAGGATGGGGTGACCGCCCCAGATCGCGCCCTGGTCGTGCTTGTCGACCACGACGTTGCGGAGCTGGTTCGAGAACGTGTCGTACACCAGGAGCGCCCAGCCGGACGCGTTGCCGGCGGCGGCCTCGAACTCGCCCTTCCAGGCCTCGTAGGAGCCGAAGTCCTCCTCGATCCGGTCAGCCAAGTCACCGGAGGGTTCGTCGCCGCCCTCGGGGGACATGTTCTGCCAGAACAGGTCGTGGAGGATGTGACCCGACGAGTTGTGGGTCACGTTCCGGATGGCGCCCGCAGACGAAGAGAAGTCGTGAGACTCACGGTTCTCTTCGAGCGTCTCTTCGGCCGAGTTCCAGCCGTTAACGTACCCCTGATGGTGGGTGTCGTGATGCCATTCGAGCACCTGCTCGGAGATGTGCGGTTCCAGCGCGTCGTACTCGTACGGTAGCGGATCGAGTTCGTAGCTCATGTCGACGACCAGTGATACGCCGGCCGGACACATGAACGTTCTCTGTAGCGCGTTTTAGTAAGGAAATACACTATTCTACTACCCGATCTCGAGGCTCTGGAACCGGCTCAATTCGATTTTAGATTTTTTCTCATCAGGAGTGTATACTTCTCGACTACCGCCGACGAGACGCTTATCAGTCCCGGACCAATCAGATAGCATATGAAGACCGACGCGACGACCGACGGCGGCGACGGTGTCCTCCCGGGCGAGCGAGTTCGCCACGGGACGGGGGTAAATTCGAACCGCGCGTTCCCGACCGAGGGCCACCCGGCGAACCTCGACCCGTTCGTGCTGTTCGAGCGGTTCTACATCGACCCGGACGACGGGTTCCCGATGCACCCGCACAAGGGGTTCGAGATCGTCTCGTACATGATCGAGGGCGGCATGGACCACGCCGACTCGCTCGGCGTCGAGCACACCGCCCGCGAGGACGAGGCGATGCGGATCACGACCGGGAAGGGTATCCGTCACTCCGAGTTCCCCGCCGACGGCGAGGCCTGCAACGGCCTCCAGCTGTGGGTGAACCTCCCGCGCGAGGGGAAGGAGGTCGACCCCGACTACGTCGACGCGAGCGCCGCGGAGCTCCCCACGCGGCAGACGGACGGCGCGACAGTCACGACCGTCGTCGGCGAGGGGTCGCCGATCGAGCTCCGCACCCCGATGGAATATCTCGACGTCCGCGTCGACGACGCGTGGACGTGGACGGTGCCGGACGGGTGGAGCGGCTTCCTCTACGGCGTCGCGGGGAGCGGCTCCGTCGAGGGCGACGCGTTCGGGGAGGGCGACGTCTTCACGACCCGCGAGGGCGGCGAGTTCGCGGTCGCGGCCGACGGCGACCTCCGGCTCGTCGCCGTCGCGGGCCGGCCGCACGGCGAGCCGATCCGGCAGCAGGGACCGTTCGTCCTGTAGGCGACCGCCTATCGAGGGACGATCCCACTCGCGCTCGGCGCCCTACGCGCGCTCGGCGACGACCGTCTCGCCCGCGCGGACGGCGTCGCCCTCGCGCACGAGGAGGTCATCCTCGTCGACGTCGGCGGGGAGGACCACGTCGGCGCGGGAGCCGAACGAGACGTGGCCGACGCGCTCGCCGCGGTCGACGGCGTCGCCGGCCGCCACGGCGGGGTGGATCCGGCGGGCGAACCAGCCGGCGATGACCAGGAGCTCGTACTCGCCGAAGTCGATCGCGACCTGCTCGTTGCGGTCGGACTCCTTGCTGAACGCGGGCCGGTTCGCGCCGGGGCGGTGCCGCACCTCGCGGACCTCGCCCGCGATCGGCGCGCGGTTCACGTGCACGTCGGTGACGTTCATGAACACGCCGACCCGCAAGCGGCTCCCCTCCTCGCGCACGACCGAGACGGTGCCGTCGGCGGGCGCGACGACGATCCCGTCGGCGTCCGGCGGCTCCCGGTCGGGGTCGCGGTGGAACCAGAGGACGCCGAGAGCGAGCGCGAGCAGGCCGGCGCCGACCGGCGGGACGAGGGGCAGCGTCGCGGCGCCGAGGAGGGCCGGGACGAGCGCGAGCCGCCACGCCTCGTCGACGACGGGGAACGGGAGGAGACGCGCGAGCGGCGGGCTCCGGGCCATCGTCAGGCCTCCACCGGCTCACGGAGGTCCGGTCGGAGCGCGGTGCGGCCGGCGGCCCACGCGGCGAGCAGGTGCGTGAGGTGGATCCGGTCGTCGAGGCCGTCGACCAGGTCGAGGTCGGCCTCGCCGGCGAGGACGTGGAGCCGCGCGAGGTCGTCGCCGCCGTACTCGGAGCCGGCGCGGGCGACCCGCAGGACCTCCCGGAGGAGCTCCTCTCCGTCGTAGCCGCCGTCGTCGAGGAGGTCGTCGAGCGTCGACCGCGCGTCCTTCAGGTCGCCGGCGCGGGCGTCGGCGAGCGCCCCGCGGATCGCGTCGTCGTCACCGACCTCGCCGAGCGTCTCGTAGGCGGTCGACATCGTGACCTCGCCGCCCTCGACCGCGGTCGCCTGCGCCGAGAGGATCGCCTCGCGGAGGTCGCCGCCGGCCGCGCTGGCGACGAACTCCAGCCCGTCGCCGTCGTAGTCGACGCCCTCGCGGTCGCAGATCGCCTTCAGGACGTCGATCGTCTCGTCGGTCGTGGGCGCGCGCATCCGGACCGGGAAGCAGCGCGACCGGATCGGCGCGATGAGCTTCGACGGCTGGCGGGTGGCGATCACGAACTGCGTGGTCCGGTGGTGCTTCTCCATCACGCGCCGGAGCGCCTGCTGGAAGTCCTCGCGGATCGACTCGGCGTTGTCTAGGAGGACCGTCTTGTACTCGCCCGACATCGGCGCGTACGACGCCGACTCCTTCAGTACGCGGTTGATCATGTCGCGCTTCGCCATCCGGCTCCGCCCCTGCAGGAACCCCTCGAACCGGGGGTCGGTCCGGATCTCCTTCTTCGTCCGGCCGAAGAAGTCGGCGACGTTGATCTCGATCAGGTCGCTCTCGGGGCTCTCGTGGGCGGCTCGGGTCAGCGCCCGGGTCGCCGCCGTCTTCCCGACCCCCGGCGGCCCCTGCACGACGAGGTTCATCGGCTCGTCGACCGCGCGCTCCAGCCGCTCGCGGGCCTCGTCCTGTCGGATCTCGTCGAGCGCGGGAGCGTGCGCGTCGATCCACAGCGGTCCGTCCATGCCGTGTGGCTCCGGGCCGGGCGCTCAAGAATCGGTCGGTCCGCCGCCCCCTCGCGACGGTCCCCCTCCACAACTGCCCCCTCCGCAACTGTCCCCTGCGACCGCCCCCTCCGCAACTGTCCCCGTCGGCCGAGTCTCGGTCCCGGGCGCTCGAGGGTATTTTGTTACGATCGACCCCGTATTGATCGTTCAGAAGTCGGTTACCGACGGGGATCCGATCCCCCGGGCTCACCGGCTGTTCCCTCCGTATAGCGCGTCTAATCCCCTATTTTGTGACTCCTGTTTTTTAATAGGATTTCGAGTAAATGAACATCAATCGTTAAGTATGGCGCATCCGAACCCGTGGACACATGTCACGTGACAACAGCGCCGACTCGGAGGACCGACTCACCCGCCGCCACTACGTGGCCGGCGCGGGCACCCTCGCGACCGTGGGGATCGCCGGCTGTTCCGGCGGTGGCGGCGACGGTGGTGACGGGAGCGACGGGAGCGATGGAAGCGACGGGAGCGACGGCGGCTCCGGCGGTTCCGGCGACCCGGTCGAAGTGCTCCACGGCTGGACCGGCGGCGACGGCGCCGCGGCGGCCGAGGCGCTCGAAGAGGCGTTCAACGAGGCCCACCCCGACGTCGGACTCAACATGAGCCCGATCGGCGGCGGCGGCAACCAGAACCTCGACGCCGTCGTCGCGAACCGGCTCCAGAGCGACGATCCGCCGGGATCGTTCGCCAACTGGCCCGGCCCGAACCTCGAACGGTACCAGGGCGTCCTCGGCAGCGTCGACGACGTCTGGGAGGAGAACAACTACGAGGAGGTGATGGTCGACGAGGCGATCGAGCTCCACCAGCAGGACGGCAGCTACCGCGCCGTGCCGCTCGGCTCTCACCGACTGAACTGCCTCTTCTACAACGTCTCCGTCGTCGAGGACGCCGGGATCGACGTCGACTCGCTGGACAGCCCCTCGGCGCTCATCGGCGCCTTCGAGACGGTCGCGAGCGAGACCGACGCGATCCCGATGACCCACGCGATGTCCGGGACGTGGACGACGACGCAGCTGTGGGGCGCCGTGATGCTCGGCGAGAACGGCTATCAGCCGTACATGGACTTCCTCAACGGTGAGGGCTCCGAGAGCGCCGTCCGCGCGGCCTTCGAGCGGACCGCGGAGATGCTGGAGAACCACATCAGCGACGACGCGTCCTCGATCGGGCTGACCGAATCGAACCAGAACATCATCAACGGTAACGCCGCCTTCATCCACCAGGGGAACTGGGCGGCGGGCGCGTTCCGGAACGCAGAGGACTTCGAGTACGAGGACGACTGGGGATTCAAGACGTTCCCCGGCACGGAGGGCATGTACACGCTCCACTTCGACTCGTTCCTCTACCCGGCGAACAACCCGACGCCCGAGGCCTCGAAGACCTGGGAGGCGTTCGTCGGCAGCCCGGAGGCCCAGATCGCGTTCAACCAGTTCAAGGGGTCGATCCCGACCCGGACCGACGTGAGCATGGACGAGTTCGGGCCGTACCTCCAGGAGACGGCCGAGGACTTCGCGAACGCGGAGTACCGGCCGCCGAACCTCCAGCACGGCCTGGGCGTCCCCTCCGAGACGATGACCGCGCTCAACGAGGTCATCTCCTCGGAGTTCACCGGCCCGTACAACGTCGACGCGGCGACGCAGGGCTTCCTGGACGCGGTGTCGAACTGAACTCCACGCGATGCTCGATTTTTACCGTCGATTGTACCGGACGATCAGGCCCTCCTCGGGGGACGACGAGGCGCGCCCGAACGACGACGAGATCCGCACGGACGATAACGAGGCCCGCACGGACGACGGCGGGGTCCGCGCCGACGGCGGCGTCGTGAGCGACGCCCCCGGGGCCGGGTCGACCGCGGAGCCGGACCGGGACCTGACCGCCCGTCTCAAGGCGAGCCTGGACCGGCGCTTCGGGAGCGACTTCATCGAGTCGTCCGTCTTCTGGCTCCCGCCGTTCCTGCTGATGGGGCTGTTCGTCTACGGTGCGGTCATCTGGAACCTCCTCATCTCGCTGACCGACTACGAGCGCTTCGCGAACGCGCCCGACTACTCGGACCTCGACTTCGAGATGTACACCCGGGCGCTCGCCGACTCCGGGTTCGTCGACGCCGCGGTCAACACGCTCGTCCTGCTGGTCCTGTTCACTGCGGGGACGCTCGCGGTCGGCCTCGTGCTGGCCATCCTGATCGACAGGGGGATCCGGTTCGAGAACACGTTCCGGACGATCTACCTCCTTCCGATGAGCCTCTCGTTCGTCGTGACGGCCCAGTTCTGGCTGTGGATCTACAACTACAACAACGGGATCGCGAACAGCGTCGTCGGGACGTTCGGGATCGGCCCGATAAGCTGGCTCGGGAACCAGGACGTCGTCCTCTACGCGGTCATCTTCGCGCTGATGTGGCAGTTCTCGGGGTACGCGATGGTCGTGTACCTCGCCGGGCTGCGCGCGATTCCGACCGAACACTACGAGGCGGCCAAGGTCGACGGCGCCTCGACCCTCAAGATGTACTGGCGCGTGATTATCCCCCAGCTGAAGGGCGCGACCATCAGCGCCGCCGTCGTGCTGATGGTGTTCGGGATGAAGGCCTTCGACTTCCTCTACTCGCTGGTCGGGGGGTACCGGCCGCCGAACGGCGCCGACATCCTCGCGACGAAGATGGTGCGCGAGGCGTACGCGAACCTCAACTGGGCGTACGGGTCGGCGATCGCCATCGTGCTGTTCGCGATGGCGCTCAGCGTCATCGGGCCCTACCTCGTCTACGAGTACCGGAGGGATAACCTATGAGCGACGCGGAACCGCGGACCGACGGCGGCGCGACGCCGACGGCGGCGGCGCGGCTGCGCCGGACCCTCGACCGGACGACGGTCGGGGACGTCGGCCTGTACGTCGTCTTAACCTTCGCGGCGGCGTTCTACCTCGTTCCCATCGAGTCCGGGCTGGTGACGTCGTTCAAGACCGGGACCGCGATCATCGAGACGGCGCCGTTCGCCCCCCCGGGACCGTCCGGGTTCACCTTCGAGAAGTGGCGGACGGCGTTCGACGCCCTGCTGCGCGGGATGGGGAACAGCCTGCTGTACGCCGTGCCCGCGACGGTGATCTCGGCGTTCGTCGGGAGCATTACCGCGTACGGACTGACCATTCCGACCTGGAAGAAGTCGTACAAGGCGCTGGTGCTCATGCTCATCATCGCCGGGATCTTCATCCCGTATCAGGCCGTGCTGGTCCCGCTGACACAGTTCTGGTCGCAGTGGGCACAGCTCACGGAGCTGCTGTCGTTCGTCTGGGCGCTCGGCGTCCCGAACGACTACGTCGGTATCATCGAACTGGTGATCACCCACGTCGCCTACGGGATCCCCATCTGTACGCTCCTCTTCCGGACGTACTACAAGACGATGAGCGACGAGATGATCGAGTCGGCCCGCCTCGACGGGGCGACGCTCCGCCGGGTGTACCGGCGGATCGTCCTCCCGCTGTCGGGACCGATGTTCGCCGTCGTCCTCATCTATCAGTTCACCCAGATCTGGAACGACCTCCTCTTCACGCTGGTGCTCGTCTCGACGGAGTCGAGCCCCGCGGCGCCCGTCGTGCTGATCCTCGCCGGGCTCGGCACCTCGCTGGAGGGGCAGGACTTCGCGCTCCGGATGGCCGGGGCGTTCTTCGCGGCGCTGCCGACGCTGGCGGTGTACATCTTCTTCGGCGAGGAGTTCGCCGAGGGGGTGGCGGCGTGACCCGCACGCCGACCTCGTCCGGCGGCGAGGACCGACCGGGAGACGACGCGGCGCGGCGCGCGACCGACCACTCGACACCGATCACAACTCACAGATATGGCAACGCTTGAACTCGACTCGATAACGAAGACGTTCCAGGACGGCGACGAGGAGATCGTCGCGGTCGACGACGTGTCGCTGTCGATCGACGACGGCGAGTTCCTCGTCGTCGTCGGTCCGTCCGGCTGCGGCAAGTCCACGACCCTCCGGATGGTCGCCGGCTTGGAGACGATCACCGCCGGCACGCTCCGGATCGACGACCGCGTCGTCAACGACGTGAAATCCCAGGACAGGGACATCGCGATGGTGTTCCAGTCGTACGCGCTCTACCCGCACATGAGCGTCCGAGAGAACATGTCGTTCGGCCTGGAGGAGTCGACGGACCTCCCCGACGACGAGATCGATCGGATGGTCTCGGAGACCGGCGAGATGCTCGGCATCTCGCCCCTGCTCGACCGGAAGCCGAGCGACCTCTCCGGGGGCCAACAGCAGCGCGTCGCCCTCGGCCGCGCCATCGTCCGCGACCCCGAGGTGTTCCTGATGGACGAGCCGCTCAGCAACCTCGACGCGAAGCTCCGCGCGGAGATGCGCACGGAGCTCCAGCGGCTCCAGAACGACCTCGGCGTGACGACGGTGTACGTCACCCACGACCAGACCGAGGCGATGACGATGGGCGACCGGATCGCCATCCTCGACGGGGGCGAGCTCCAGCAGATCGCGACGCCGCTGGAGTGTTACCACGAGCCGGCCAACCGGTTCGTCGCGAGCTTCCTCGGCGAGCCGTCGATGAACTTCTTCGACGTGACGCTGGAGGGCGACCGCCTCGTCGGCGAGGCCTTCGAGTACCCGATCGCCGACGGCGTCCGGGCGGACCTCGGCGGCGCGACCGACCTCGTCCTCGGGATCCGCCCCGAGGCCGTCGAGCTCGTCGACGAGGGCGGCGACCACGCGTTCGAGACGACCGTCGACGTCGTCGAGCCGATGGGCGACGAGAACACGGTGTACCTCCACTTCGATCCGGACGCGGACCCCGAGACCGCCGCGACGCTCGTCGCGACGATCGACGGGTTCAACCGGGTCAGCGAGGGGGACACGGTGACCGCGCGGATCCCGGAGGACGCGATCCACCTCTTCGACCGGGGCACGGGCGAGGCGCTTCACAACCGCTCGATGGAGGACGCGGCCGAGCAGATCGACATCTGACGCGCCGCGCGTCGCCGCCGTCGTCTCCCGATTTCGCCTCGCTCCTTCCAGCGCTTACCAGTACTTCGTCCGGTCGACGCCGTCCGCGAGCAGCGCCGCGGCGGCGACGTGGGCGTAGGCGCCCCAGCCGAGCGCGAGGAGCGCGGCGACGCTCCGCGTGGCGGTCGCCGCGAGTGCGGTCCACGCGACGACGACGAGGACGGTCGCGCCCACCCACGCGAGGAAGTACGAGCTGGAGGCGGTCCCGCGGATCGCCTCACGTCTGAGCCCGGCGCGGAGCCCGTCGCGCACGCTCGCGGCCGCCGCCGAGGGGAGGAGGTACGCGCAGACGACCGTGACGAGCAGCGCGACGGTCGCGAGCGTCGCGAGCCCGACCCCGCTCAGCGCGCTCGGGACCGTGCCGGCCGCGACGACGTAACTGACGGCGGCGACGGTGACGGCCGCCGGCGCGAGGTAGACGGCGACGACGCCGAGCAGCCGCCCGGCGAGCCGGGCCGTGGCGACCGTCGCGACGGGGCGGAACCCCTCGCCCGCGAGCACGCCGCCGACGAGACCGAGGAACGCGACCAGCGGGCCGACGGCGAGCAGGAGCGGCGCCAGGAGCGCCCAGTCGGGCCAGAGCCGCGCCGCCGCCCGGAGCAGCGCGCCGCCGAGCAGCAGCGCCGCGAGGCACTTCGCGGTGCCGTCCAGCCGCGCCCGGTCCGCGAACGGGTACCGGAGGGCGTCGAGGAACATCACCCGCCCTCCGGCGGCTCGCGCATGGGCGTCGGTCGCGCCCGCGGCGGGCGGCGTCCGTCGGTCACTCTCGGACCCGCTCGACCTCGCGCCGGATCCCCTCGCGGACCCGGTCGGCGACGTCGCCGTCGCCGGACCGGTCGACGGTCTCGGCGTCCTCGGTCTCCAGCAGGCGGTCGAGCTTCCGCTCGAACTCCCGCTCGTCGATCTCGCCGCGCGCGTAACGCTCTCGGAGGGCGTCGAGCGCCGGGTCGGCGTCGCGCCCCTCGTCCCCGTCGCCCCGGTCGGGGAGCGGTCGCGTCAGCGTGTGGAGCACGGGGAGGGCGACGAACAGCCCGAGGAACCAGACCAGCGGGAGGGTCCACCAGAGCCCGGTGGCGAGCGGGGCGGCGACGCCGCCGCCCACGACGAGGAGCGCGAACACGCGCCGCCAGCAGTGGCGGAGGTTCCACGCGATCCGTGCGGGGAGCCCGGTCATGCTCGGGCCGACGACTGCGAGGGTGAAATCGGTTTCGTCGCGGGGCGGCGCCGCCCCGCGGACCGTCGCTAGTCCGGGGACCGTCGCCCGCTCGGCGCCTCACCCGCGGTCGACGACGATCCGGTCGCCCGGCTCGACGCCGTGGCGCTCGCTCCACCCTCGCGGCACTTCGAGGACGTACCGCCCGGTGCCGCGGTACCGGGTGTAGGGGGGCGCCTCCGGCGCCGCCTCGTGAATCGTCGTGACCGTCCCGTTCGGGGCGACGAAGACGATGTCGAGCGGGAACGCCATCTCCCGCATCACGTAGGCGCGCTCGGCGGCGTCGCCGTGGACGAACAGCATCCCCTCGCCCTCGCCGAGCTCGTCGGTCGCGGAGAGCCCGACGTACCGCTTCACGAACCCGTCGGCGACGCGGGCCTCGACGGTCGCGAGCGTCTCCCCGGTCTCGCCGTCGACGGCCTCGACGGTCGCCGTCTCGTAGCCGGTGATCAGGAGGGCCGGGTTCGCCGCGGCGACGCCGAGCGCGACGAGGGCGATCAGCGCGAGGCCGGCGGCGATCCCGACGAGGCGACGGTTCACGGTCGATCGTCGCGGCGGAGAAAGAAACCGTTTTCCGCTCCGGGCGGGTTGAAACCTCTGAGGGCTCGTGGTCTAGCTGGTTATGACGCGGCCTTTACAAGGCTGAGATCGGCGGTTCGAACCCGCCCGAGCCCACTTGTCGGCGCCGCGAACACATCGTGAGCGGCGCCGCCGTGACTGTTCGAGGGCGCGGTTCGAACCCTATCAGTCGCGCGCAGCGAACGGAGTGAGCGAGCACGTCTGATTTCGGTTCGAACCCGCTCGTTCCGCCACCCCCCTCACCGTCGCGCCCGGCCGTCCCGACTCAGACGCCGAGCGCGTCCGCCAGCTCGTGGATCGACTCGACCGTGCGGTCCGGCTCCCCGTCGAACGGCTCCCACGGGGTCCCCTTCCGGTCGAGTCGCACCGCCTGCATCCCGGCGTGGGCGGCGCCCATCACGTCGAACCAGCCGGCGGTGACGTGGACGACCTCGTCGATCGGCGTCCCGGTCCGGGCGGCGCCGTGGCGGTACAGCCCCGCGGCCGGCTTGAACGTCTCCACCTCGTCGGCGCTGATGGCGTCCGCGACGAGGTCCTCGATCCCGGCGTGCTCGACCATCGAGTCGAGCATCTCGGGGTTCCCGTTCGAGAGCACGTACGTCTCGTAGCCGCCCTCGCGAAGGCGCTCGATCCCCGACCGGACGTCGTCGAACACCTCCAGCTCGTGGTACACCGCGAGGATCTCGTCGCGCTCGGCCGCCGGGAGGTCGACGCCGTGCGCTTCGAGGGCGTACGTCAGCGCGTCCCGGTTCATCTCGTAGAACGGCTGGTAGGCGTCGATCGCGTTCGCGACGAACGTGTACGCCAGCGACCGCGACCGCCAGAGCCGCGACACCGGCTCGGGGTCGGGAACGCGGTCGGCCAGCGCGGCCTCGGCCGCCTCGACGTCGACGAGCGTGCTGTACGAGTCGAACGTCACCGTCCGGACGCGGTCGGGGTCGAAGGACATTCGCGTGGCCCTTCGACCGCCCGCGTCATTACTCCCGGTGGTCGCCGCCGTCCGGCGGTGGGCTCCGGGTCGGTCGGATCCTCACGAATCTTTATGAACGGTGGGACTCTCGGTCCGGCAACGCGTCGCGTATGAACCCGTCAGACGACACTATCCGCGTCCTCCTCGCCGCGGCCCCCGCCGATAGCGGCGCCTCGTCGACGCCCGCGGCCCGGTCGCTCGAACGGCGGGACGACCGCCTCGCGGTCGAGACGGTCCGGGACCGGGACGACGCGGCGGCGCTGTCCGGGACCGACCGGTTCGACTGCGTCGTCGCCGAGTCGGGCTTCGCCGACGGCGACGGCCTCGGGTTCCTCGTCGACGGCGCCGACGGGTGCGGCGCCCCGCGCCTCCTCGCGATCGACGCGGTCCGCGTCGCGGACCCGTCGGCGGTCCTCGGGGAGGCGCTCGCGGCGGGCGTCACCGACGTCGTCCGCTGCTTCGAGGGCGACCCGGCGGCCCGGCTGGTCGCGCACCGGATCGGGAACGCGGTGGCGTCGGACCGCGCCGTGGCCGAGGCGGACCGCCAGCGCGAGCGCCTCGACCGGTTCGTGAGCGGCGTGTCCCACGACCTCCGCAACCCGCTCAACGTCGCGCAGGGGCGGCTGGCGATGGCACGCGACGACCCCGAGGGCGACCACCTCGACACCGCGGCGACCGCGGTGGACCGCACCCTCGAACTGATCGCGGACCTGCTCGCGCTCGCGAGACAGGGGGAGGCCCCGCGCGAGCTGGAGTCGGTCGGGCTCCGCGAGACCGTCGAGGCGTGCTGGACCACCGTCGCCACCGGTGACGCGACGCTCGTCGTCGAGGGCGACGCCCGCGTGCGCGCCGACCCGAGCCGGCTGAAACAGCTCCTGGAGAACCTCATCGGCAACGCGGTCGCGCACGGCGGCGACGGCGTCACCGTCACGGTGGGGACGATCCAGCCGATGTACACCTCGACGCGCGCCGAGGCGCTCCCGGCCGGGTTCTACGTGGCCGACGACGGCTCGGGGATCCCCGAGACGGAGCGGGACCGCGTCTTCGAGGTCGGCTACACGACCGACACCGGGGGCACCGGCTTCGGGCTCAACATCGTCCGCGAGGTCGCCGCCGCCCACGGCTGGGACGTCGGCGTCACCGAGAGCGCCGACGGCGGCGCCCGGTTCGAGGTCACCGGCGTCGACGTCGACGACTGACCGAGTCGCGGCGAACGCGCTCCGGCGCGTTCCCGGTCGAAAAATCCGAAACACGCGGCGCTCGCGGCGCGCGGGCCGACCGCCCTCACGGCGCTCGCATTCCGATCGCGATCGGCGGCGCGTCCGGTTCCTCGGTCGCGTCCCCCGGCGGGACCCGGGTGCGCGTCCCGATCGGCGATTCCTCGGTCGTCGCGGAGTCGTCGTTCGACATCGCGGTCGGTGTCGGCTCGCACGCGCTTATGAACGTTCCGTGTTAACAGTCCTAATCGGCTTCCAGACGGGGAAGTGTAATAGGGGATCGAAAGCCGACCCGGTCCGGGAGAGGGGGTTCCCGACGGCCCGTACCGAGATCCGTGGATAAACTATTTACCCGAAGCCCGATATCCCCGTAACAAGCTCGATTGCAGTAGAACAAAACTAATTGTACTCATGTCACGAGAAACGGTAGTCCTCGTCGGGCGGAGTGAGGTCCGATCGGTCGCGGAGCGGCACGCCGACCGATTGCGGAGCGCCGGCATCGCCGACGCGGTCACGACCGCGACGTACGAGACGGAGCCGGAGGCGGAGCTCAGGGGGCCGCTCTCGGCCGTCACCGGGGACCGAACGTACGCGGTGCCGCTGTGTTTCGCGCACACGCACGAGACGCTGAAGGGCGTCCCGAGGGCGCTCGCTCGGCTCTCGGGCGACGTGCACTACTGCGATCCGATCGGGAAGAGCCCGGCCGTGACGGACGCGATCCGGGACCGGGCGAGGGCGGCGAGCGACGCCGACGCGCTCCTGCTCGTCGCCTTCGGCAACAGCCGCGGCGACCACGCGCGGACGTCGGCGAGCTTCCACGCGGCCCGCCTGCGGGACGAGTTCGACGAGGTCCGCGCGGCGTTCCTCCTCCAGAGCCCGGCGGTCGAGTGCGCGCGGTACACGCTGCGGGCCGACCGCGCGGTCGCGTGTCCCCTGTTCGTCGCCGACTGCGAGGCGACCCGGGACCGGATCCCGGAGCGGCTCGAACTGGGCCGCGGGGGGATCGACTACGCCGAGCCGTTCGGGGCGGACGAGGCCGTCACCGACGCGATCGCCGTCGCGGTCGAGCGCGCCCGCGCCAACGCGGGTGTCTCGGCCCCGAGCCCCGACCTCGTCGCCGACGCCGAGCCCGTCGCCACCGACGGCAGCGGGCGCGACTGACGCGTCGCGTCGGCCCGGCGCCGCGTTCGCTGCGATCGGCGTCGACCCCGCTACCGCCGAACGACCAGCACCGACAGGTCGGAGAACGGCGAGTCGTCGGGGCCGTCGCCGTCGGCGTGCGCGGCGAGTTCACCGAGCGTCGTCCGGGTGATCCGCTCGTCGTCGCGGGTGAGCCGCTCGCAGACGAGCGCCTCGGCGCCGGGGTCGCCGCCGTGTTCGAGCAGGTCGGCGGCGACGTCCCCCGGCATCCAGTCGAAGGGACGGGGCAACACGAGGAGGTGACGCTCCCCGACCGCGTCTCGGAGCCGGTCCAGGCCCTCGGTGAGGTCACCGCTCTTGTGGAGCGTGACGAAGGCCGCGTCCTCCATCGGCGTGCGCGCCCGGCTGGCCGCCACCTGTATCGATGAGACCCCCGGGACGACGCGGAGGTCGACCCCGCCGTCCGCCGCCCCGTCGACCGCGCGCTCGACCTTCCCGACGAACTGGTAGCCGGAGTGGTTCGGATCGCCCATCAGGACCGCGACCCCGCGCTCCCCGCCGGCGACCCGGTCGGCGAACGCCGCCAGCGCGCCCGCCTCGTCCCGGTACCCGCACGTCAGGCAGTCGGCGTCCGTTCGGTCGCGGACGAGGTCGACGACCGTCTCGAAGCCGACGACGACGTCCGCCTCCCGGAGGGCGCGCTCGGCCCGCGGCACCAGGTACTCGGGGTTGCCGGGCCCGACGCCGACGGCGTGGACGGTCGCCTCCGACTCGGCCGTCCGGTCGGCCTCCGGACCGTCCGCGGCGTACGCCGCCGGGTCCGGACCCGAGTCGAGGTCGTACTCGTCCGTCACGGCTCCGCCCCGCGGAGCGCGTCGAGCGTCGTCTCGCCGTTGCGGACGTCGCTGGCGGCGTGGACGAGCTCGTTGGTCAGGCCGGCCGCCAGCCCGGAGCCGCCGCGCCGACCGACGTTCGTCACCGCCGGGACGCCGTGCGCGGCGGCGACCTCGCGCACCCGCTCCCGGCTCTCGGCCGCCTTCACGAACCCGACCGGCGTCGCGACGACGACCGCCGGCCGCGTCCCCTGTTCGATGCAGTCGGCGAGCGCGAGCGCGGCCGTCGGCGCGTTGCCGACGACGGCGATCGCGCCGTCGTAGACGCCGCGCTCGTCGAGTTCGAGCACGCTCGCCGCGGTGCGGGTCATCCCGGTCTCGGCGGCGAGCTCCGCGCCGTTGCCGATCGCCTTCCTGACCTCGCAGTCGTGGCCGCGGCCCGTCACCCCGGACTTCACCATCGTGATGTCGGTCACGATCGGGCGCTCGTCGAGCACGGCTTCCGCCCCGGCCGAGACCGGGTCGTTTGCGAACCGCATCAGGTGCGCGAACTCGGGGTCGCCGGTGGCGTGGACGGCCTTCGCGCGCAGCCGGTCGGTCGGCGTCTCCTGGTCGACGAGCTCGTGGACGCGGTCCATGCTCGTCTCGGCGATCTCCATCGCGTCCGCGGTCGTCGCGCCGAGGTCGGCGTACGCCTCCGTCCCATCAGTCGTCATCGCCGGGCACCTCCGTCGGCCCCCCGGCGGCGCGTTCCTCGATGTCGCCGTCGACGTCGAGGTTGCGGTCCCGGAGCGCCCTGACGACCTCCTCGTCCGCGTCCCAGAGGCCGCGGTCGACCGCCTCCAGCAGCGTGTCCGTGATCGATTCGAGCGCCCACGGGTTGACGTCGCGCATCCAGTCGGCCCGGTCGTCGTCGAGCGCGTACTTCTCGGCGACGTCCCGCCAGAGGCGGTCGGAGACGACGCCGGTCGTCGCGTCCCAGCCGAGCGCCACGTCGACCGTCTTCGAGAGGTCGCCGGCGCCCTTGTAGCCGTGCTCCGCCATCGAGTCGAGCCAGTCGGGGTTGAGCACGCGCGCCCGCATCGCCTTCCGGACCTTCTCCTCGTTCGTGTACACGTCGACGTTGTCGGGGTCCGAGGAGTCGCCGACGTACGACGCCGGCTCCGCGCCCGAGACCTCGGTGACGGCGGTGATGAACCCGCCGTGGAACGCGTACCAGTCGGAGGAGTCGAACTCGTCCTGCTCCATCGTGTCCTCGATCTTCACCGTCGCCTCGACGTTCCCGAGCCGGCGCTCGAACGCGTCGTGCGCCGCCGAGGCGGTGCCGCGGGAGCCGAGCGCGTAGCCGCCCCACTGGACGTACACCTCGGCCAGGTCCGCGGCGTCCTCCCAGTTCCCCTCGTCGACCGCCTTGTTCGTCCCCGCGCCGTAGCCGCCGGGGCGCGTCGTGAACACGCGATGCTTCGCGGCCGCCTCGGGGTCCTCGTGGCCGTCGTCGGCCAGCGCCGCGGCCTCCTCCTCGACGTGCTTCTTCACGTAGTTCATCTCGTGGGGCTCGTCGAGGGCGACCACGGCGTCGACCGCGTCGTGGATCACGCTCGCGGCCTGCGGGAACGCGTCCCGGAACAGCCCGGAGACGCGGGTCGTGGCGTCGACGCGAGGGCGGTCCAGCTCGTCGAGCGGGATCGGCTCCACGTCGTCGATCCGTCCCGCGTCGGTCCACACCGGCCGCACGCCCATCGTCGCGAGCACCTGCGCGATCGTCTCGCCCCGGGTCCGGACGGTCGGCGTCCCCCAGGCGACGACGCCGATCTCCTCGGGGTACTCCCCCTGCTCGTCGCGGTGGCGCGCGAGCGTGTCGGCCGCGATCTCGCTCCCGACCTCCCACGCGGCCTTGGCGGGCACCTTCCGCGGGTCGAGGGTGTAGAAGTTCCGCCCGGTCGGGAGCAGGTCGACGCCCCCGCGGGTGGGCGCGCCGGAGCCGCCCGGCGGGACGTACTCCCCGGCCAGCGCGTCGGCCGTGCGCGGGATCTCCGCCTCTGCGCCGCGGACGCGGGGGGCCGCCTCCTCGGAAATAAACCGCAGCGCGTCCCGGAGGTCGTCGTGGGCGCCCCCGCGGACCCGGGCGTCGCCGAGCGGGTCGACGTCGACGACGAGCAGGTTGATCGTCGTCTCGTCCCCCGGTCCGGCGTCGGACTCCGACTCGGGCACGTCGAAGCCGTGGGCGGCCAGCGTCCGGACGAGCTCCCTGCTCGTCTCGTACACCTCGTCGGCGGCCTCGCCGTAGGTCATCCCCAGCGTCTCGTCGTACTCGCCCGGCGCGTCGAGCATCCGGTCGTAGTCGACCCCGAGCACCCCGGCGACCGACTCGCGCAGGCTCGGCCCGCCCGGGTTCTCCAGCCGCGTGAGCGCGACGAGGTACTCCACGAGCCGGTCGTCGACCGGCGGCTCGCCCATCGTGTGGAGCCCCAGTCGGATCTGGGTGTTCTTCACGTCGGTGAGGTAGGCGTGGATCCGCTCGACGAGCTCGTCGGTCGAGAGCTCGTCGCCGTCGACCGCGCCCTCGGCGAGCGTCGTCCCGGCCGCGTCGGGGCCGCGGACGTCGGCCTTCTCGTCCACCTCGCCGCCGATCCCGAGCTCGACGGCGAGGTCGAGCTCGTCGACCGCCTCCCGGACGAGCTCGCCGAGCCGCGCGCCCTCGTCGGTGCGGACCTCGGTGCCGCCGGCCTCGCGGTATCGCCGCGCGAGGTCCTCCAGCTCGGCCAGCTCGTCGTAGGCCCCGGCGCGGCGCATCACCGGCGTGAGGTAGTCGACGACCGCGGCGTACGACCGCCGCTTCGCCTGCGTCCCCTCGCCGGGGTTGTTGACGATGTAGGGGTAGACGTTCGGGAGGTCGTCGATCAGGCCGTCCGGCGCCGAGCCGGAGCCGAGCCCGACCGTCTTGCCCGGCAGCCACTCCAGCGAGCCGTGGGTGCCGAGGTGGACGACGGCGTCGGCGTCGAACGCGTTCCGGAGCCACCCGTAGAAGGCGACGTAGTCGTGCGGCGGCCAGAGGTCGGAGTCGTGGTACACCTTCTCCGGGTCCATCCCGAACCCGCGCGGGGGTTGGACGGTGACGAGGACGTTGCCGAACTCGACGCCCGGGATCGCGAACGGCCGGTCCGGCGGCTCGCCCCACTCGTCGAGAACGCCCTCGCGGAACCGGTCGCTCGCTCCGTCGAACCACTCGGCGTACCGCGCCGGCGACACGGTGTCGACGCTGCGGTCGCGCACGTCGCCCGGGGCGACCCACCGGTCGTCGAGCGTGAGCTGGCTCGTGAGCGCGTCGATGAGCTCCTCGCCGTCGGCGACGGGGGCGGAGCCGGTCGGGCCGGATCCCGCGCCGCCGGAGCCCGCGTTGCCGCCCCCCGCGGCGCCACAGGTCCCCGAACCGAGGTCGTAGCCGCGCGCGTCGAGCTCGTCGAGCAGGTTGACCGTCGACTCGGGGGAGTCGAGGCCGAAGGCGGTCCCGATCCCGTCGTCGCTCGGCGGGTAGTTGTGGAGCACGACCGCGACCTTCTTCTCATCGTTCGGCGTGTGCCGGAGCTCGGCCCAGTTGACCGCGAGCCGCGCGGCGTGGTCGACGCGGTCCTCGATCGGGAAGTGCTGTTTCGGCGCCGAGCCGATGCCGGCGGCGTCGTCGGTGCGCTCCTTCCCCGAGATCGGGTGCGTGATCACGTTGCCGTCGAACTCGGGGAGCGCGACGGAGAGCGCGAGCTCGAACCCCATCACGCCGGTGTCGCTCGACGCGTAGCGGGACCGCGAGCGCATCGTCGTCACCGTCTGGATCACGGGGACGCCGAGCTCGTCGAGGAAGACGCCCTCCGCGTCGGCGCCCTCATCGGCGGCGTCGCGGCCGCGCTCGCTCATCGACAGCGAGAACATGAACGACGAGAGCACGGCGTCGACGACCGGCTCGCCGCGGTCGTCGGCGAAGTAGCGCTCGGCCGTCCACTCCGCGTCCTCCTGCCCCGGCTCGTCGCTGACGGGGTTACAGAAGACGGGCAGCGCGTTCGCGCCGAGCGCCTCCAGCCGCCGGACCTGCGCGTCGACGTACCGGACGTTCTCGTGGGTCCAGTGCGACTCGTAGAACCAGACGCCGACCGTCGGCGCGTCCGCGTCGAAGGTCGCGACCAGTTCCTCGTACCCCGCGCCGGGGTGATCGGGGTGGTAGACGCCCTCGGTCGGCAGCTCGATCGGGTCGTCGACGTCGCCCGCGACCGCGCCGTCGCCGTACTCCCGCGCGAGGTACCGCATCCCGTTCGCGATGTTGACCGCGCCGCCGCGGTCGAGGTACTCGGAGACCGCTTCCCGGTCGCCCGACGCGACCGAGGTGTCCTCCGACGCGAAGGCGTCGCCGGTCGCCTTCACGACGAGGGGGACGCCGGCGTCACGGAGCTCGTCGACCGCGAACTCGTACCCCGGCATGCTGTCTTTCCCCCCGTGGAGCCAGAGGACGACCGCGTCCGCGTCCCCGAGCTCGTCGACGAACGAGGCCACGTCGCGCTGCTCGCCGAGGTCGCCGTCGGACCGGACGACGAGGTCGATCTCGTCGAGGCCCTCCGCGGCCGTCTGGACCGCTCCGAGCTCGTTCTCCGTCGCCGTGTAGAGGCCGATGGTTGTCACAAGTTATTAAACCTCCTCTGTAGTAACACAAGTATGGTTGATTTGGGGACAAACAAAAAAGTTTCCACCCCCCTGCCGGCGGTCGTCGGCCAGACCGACCTCAAGCGGGTGCTCCTCGCGCTGGCGGTCGAACCGGGCCTGAGCGGCGCCCTGCTCAGGGGCGAGAAGGGGACCGCCAAGTCGACGTCGGTCAGGGCGCTCGCGGACCTCCTCCCCGAGCAGGCGGTCGTCGCCGACTGCCCGTACGGCTGTCCGCCGCCGGACGCGACCGAGGCGGCGGCGGAGACGGGAGGGGCCGCCGCGGCGGAGCGGTGCGCCGACTGCCGCGACCGCGAGGACCCCCCGGTGGCGACGAGGCCGGCCCCGCTCGTGACGCTCCCGCTCGGCGCGACCCGCGACCGCGTGGTCGGGACGCTCTCCGTCGCCGACGCGCTCGACGGCGAGGCCGAGTTCGACCCCGGGCTGCTCGCCCGCGCCAACCGCGGGATCCTCTACGTCGACGAGGTCAACCTGCTCCCGGACCACCTCGTCGACGTGCTGCTCGACGCCGCCGCGGCGGGCACGAACCGCGTCGAGCGCGACGGCGTCAGCGTCGCGCACCCCGCCGACTTCACCCTCGTCGGGACGATGAACCCCGAGGAGGGCGAGCTCCGACCACAGCTGCGCGACCGCTTCGATCTCTGCGTCGACGTCGCGAGCAGCGACGAGATCGACGAGCGCGTCGAGATCCTGGACCGCGTCGTCGACGGCGCCGACGGCGGCGACCGGGATCTCCGTGCGGAGTTCGCGTCGGAGACGGCGGCCCTCCGGGAACGGGTCCGCGACGCGCGCGACCGCCGCCCCGCGATCCCCGAGGAGTTCAAGCGCGACATCGCCGAGTGCTGCCGCGACGCGGGCGTCGACGGTCACCGCGCCGACTTCGCCGTCGCCCGGGCCGCCCGGGCGTTCGCCGCCCTCGACGGGCGCCCGAAAGTCCTCGAATCGGACGTGGCGGCCGCCGCCGAGCACGCGCTGGCGCACCGCCTGCGGTCGGCCCCCTTCGACGAGGCGACCGACCCCGAGGCGATCGTGGACGAGCACTTCGACGACGCCGCCGAGGGCGACGGCGAGCCGGGGTCCGACGGCGAGGGCCGGGAAGCCGAGGCCCCCGACGCGGACGAGAGCGACGGGGACGGGAACGCCGGGGCCGACGGGGAGGCGGACGGCGACGGGGAGGGACCCGGCGCGGGCGACGAGGGAGCGCCCGCCGACCGCGACGGGGGCGACGGGGAGCGCGACGGAGCCGACGGCGGCGGGGAGGATCGGGACCGCGACGGGGCCGACCGCGCTCCCGCCGACGGTCCCCGCGACCCCGGACCCCGGGACGGCGACGCGGGCGACGCGGACGATCCCGACCGGTCGCCGGGCGGCGCGACGGCCGCGGACAGCGACGACG
>NZ_JBHTBL010000003.1:0-62600 GCF_042665015.1 Halorubrum rutilum
TGAAGGCCGTGCCGTCAGTGGATCCTTCCGCGCGGGTCGATCGGTCCCCCGCGAGTCCATAGCAGCCCCTCGTTTTTGCGGAGGTGCTCAAACGGCGAGAGGAAAGGCTATTAACGACGTTTCGCACCGGATTTTTTGAAAAAAGAAGATCCACGATCTGAGTGAAAGATGTCGTTCGGGCAATCGCTAACAAAACAATCTCAGACTCTCCAGAGGGAATTCGGTGAACACCGCTGAAATGTAGCTCTCAACACGATCTCCTAATATTTGACATGGACGCTTTTGATTCTGCAATCTACGCACCTCCCTTGGATTGACCAGTGTGTGAGGTATGTGAATAACCCCAGATTGCGGTTGATATTAGACACGATTGTGGTCAATTTGGTGGTGCTAGTTTAATTCGAGCCAGTTCAGTTACTTTAGAATGATTAGATCACCTCGGTACATGCAGTATAGAATAAGTCACCTGTAAAAATATGCTCAATATTACCAGAGGGCATGAACGCTATTTCAAAAACGTGAGACTCTAGCGGGTGGTATCAATGACTATCGCAGTTGACGCCGCGCTCATGAACCTGATCAGTCCAAAATTATTTATAAATTATCATGAATTAGATCCTGTAACCTCATACTAGTTCAACACCGATGTAATCAGCCTTTACTACAGAATGAGAATAAAGCCGACTAATAAAGTAAATAAACTACTTGACTAGCTGAAGTCGTAATTCTGTTCTAAGATTACGTTTCCGCTCGGGTCATGGATTATCCGGACTACCACTTCCCCACTAGGAGAAGTAATACTACTGTAGTCTAGTGATTTTTGCTCTCCAGTCTCCCAAGTCCCCTGATCAATGCTACTACTTGCGACCTGACCATCTACGGAGAGCGTGAGATCTGCCGTGTCAATTGTCTGTCCGCCGGTCTTTGTTACGTTGATGACCGACGAATTGTTGCCATCGATGGTGAAACTCGCCTGCGGTGCGGTATCACTTACTTGATCGCCCAGTCCGAGCACGAACGTCCCGATGACGGCGGCCAGAATCACAGTGATCGCGACCATGAGGATGACTCCGATCACGGGACTCACCGCGCGGTCGTCCGATTTGAATAGGTTGCTTGGTTTCATTGTTTGAACCCAGCGATCCACCGACGAAACGGCCGCTCCGTTCCGATCGGTTAGCTGGTTACCATACTGTACGTCGGAACCACTTATGTAGTTACTGGCATAAATATCAACGCCGAAAATTAGCTACGCGCGGACGCATTCGCGGATACGTCCGTAGGGTCGTGCGATTCACGTTCCGAAACTACCGGCGTCGGGTTCCCCCGATATTCGGGGATCGCAGCGGCTTCGTTTCGCGTGGGCTTCCGCGGATGTGCCGCCTCGCGCACGTCGAGCGGTAGCCCCCGCGAACCGCCGGTCTCGGTCCGTTGAAAGCGATTAAATACTCTCGGCGAATCGGTCGGGACATGGGCGTCTCAGAGATACTCGAGGGAACGAACCTCTCGCATCGCCAGATGGGCGCGATCATGATCGGCTGGCTGGTGCTCGTCACCGTGGTCGCCGTCGGGCTGCTGGTGTACACGTCGCTCAACTTCGCGTAGCCGCCCTCGCGGCAACCCCGTCGCCAACCCCCGAAGCTATCACCGGGCGGGGGGAACGACCACGCGATGGACCCCGCCGAGCGACGGATCGTGGCGTTCACTGCCGGGTCGCACGGGCTCGTTCACACGTACGAGCTCTCGATCCCGATCCTGCTGACGGTGTGGATCGCCGAGTTCTCGACGACCGCGGCCGCCCTCGGACTCGTCTCGACGGTCGGCTACGGGCTGTTCGGCGTGGGCGCGCTCCCGGGCGGCATCGTCGTCGACCGGTTCGGCTCCAAGCCGGTCATCCTCGCCTGCCTCGCCGGGATGGCGGGGTCGTTCCTCCTCGTGAGCGTCGCGCCGAACCTCGTCGCCCTCGCGCTCGCCGTCGGCGTCTGGGGCGTCACCGCGAGCGTCTACCACCCCGCGGGGCTGTCGCTGCTCTCGAAGTCGGTGGACCAGCGCGGGACCGCGCTCGGCTACCACGGGATCGGCGGCAACCTCGGGATCGCGCTCGGCCCGCTTGCGACCGCGCTGCTCCTGTTGGCGTTCGACTGGCGGATCGTCGCGGCCGCGCTCACGCTGCCGGCGGTCGCCGTCGCCGCCTACGGGGTCACCGTCGACGTTGACGCGGCGTTACCGGACCCCGCGGCCACCGACGGCGGGGAGGGAGACGACGAAAACCCGGACGCCGCCGGGAGCGGCGGCGCGAAGGGCGAGGTCTCGCTGTCGACGATCGCCGACGACACGCGCGTGCTGCTCGCGGGGGGGTTCCTGATCGTCTTCGCGTTCGTCACCTTCAGCGGGCTCTACTACCGGACGTTCCTCACGTTCCTGCCGGACCTCCTCGGCGACGTCCTCGGCGGACTCATCGACGTCCAGCTCATCGACCCGGAGAGCCCGTACGCCGAGGAGTTCGACGTCGCGCGGTACCTCTACGTCGCGATCCTCACCGTCGGCGTCTTCGGCCAGTACCTCGGCGGCCGGATCGCGGACCGGATGCCCCCGGAGCGCGGCCTGATCGTCCTGATGTCGGTGTTGGCGGTCCTCGCGCTGCTGTTCGTTCCCGCCAGCGGCGGCACCGCGACGTTCCTCGCGGTCTCGCTCGCGCTCGGCGTCGCGCTGTTCACGGTCCAGCCCCTCTCGCAGGCGACGGTCGCGGCCTACTCGCCGAGCGAGGCGCGCGGGATCTCGTTCGGCTACACCTACCTCGGGATCTTCGGCGTCGGATCGCTCGGCGCCGCGCTCGCCGGGACGGTCCTCACCCGCGCCGGCCCCCGCGAGCTGTTCCTCGTCCTCGCCGGGATCGCGGCTATGGGCGCGCTCTCGGCGGCCGCGGTCGCCCGGTTCGCGACCCGACCGGATTAGGATCGCGCGTCGCGCGTTCGGATCATCCCTCGGATCGGTCGTCGCTGTGATCGTCCTCGTGGTCGCCGCCTTCCTCCCTGTCGATTTCCTCGTCGCGCTCGTCTCCGTCGGTCTCCTCGTCGACCGCGTCGTTTCCGTCGACGTCGCCCTCCTCGCCGACCTCGATGCGGACCGGTCCGTCGTCCCCGTGCTCGCCGTGTGATTCCCCCTCCGGCACGTCCGCCGCGTCCGCGTAGTCGTCGAGCGTCGTCTCCCGGGGTTCGCCGCGGTTCCCCTCCAGTTCGCTCAGCGCGTAGCCCACGGCGTAGCCGGTCGATCCGCCCAGGAAGGCGCCGATCCCGGCGCCGACCGGGCCGCCCCGAGCGCCGAGCACGGCGCCGGTGAACCCCCCGAGGGTGGCGGCCCGCTCCGCCTCCCGTTCGGACCGGGTGCGGTCTCGGTCGGCGATCCGATCGGCGGCGCGGCCCTCGTCGCGGTCGTGAGCGGTCATACCGGCGGGTAGGGGCTCCGGCGGTCTATACGCTTCGCCGGCCGGGGACAGGGGGAGAAACTCGGCCCGGTCGGTCTCGGCCGCTCAGACGGTGTGTTTCGCCTCTTCCTCGTCGTCGACGACCTCGACGCCGCGGTTGTTCACCGCGTGGGGGTCGAGCCCCTGCTCCTGGAGGAACTGCTTGTAGAGGCGCTCGACCGTCTCGCCGTCCTTCTGCCGGTCGCTGGCGTGGTCGCACAGCTCGACGAGGTTCTCCGGCACGTCGTTCTCGTGGACGATCCAGTGGTTGATCGTGTCCGAGAGCCGGCGGATGGGCGAGGTGAAGTGGCCGTAGATGTCGAAGTTGAGCGCGTGGTGGCCCCCGAACGGGTCGTTCATGTACTTCGCGCGGGGCATCACCTTCAGCACGGCGCGCTGGATCTTGTCGAGCTGGCGGCCGGGCGACTCTTCGAGGGCGGCGTTGACCGCCTTCCGAGGATCGTCGCCCCACGCGCTGCCGGGGATGGAGACGGAGTCGAGCTCCTGGATCTCCTTCAGCGCCTCGTTCCACTGGTCCGGCGTCGGCTGCGGGTGGACGCGGTACATCGCCTCGACGCCGCGGTCCCACATCAGGGTGTGCGTCACCGCCTTGTTCGCCTTCAGCATCGACTCCTCGATGATGGTGTGCGCGCGGTCGCGGCGCGGGTTTAACACGAGCGAGCCGTCCTCCTTGCGCTGCTCGTGCATCCGGTCGGCGAGCTCGAAGGCGAGCCGGTTCTCCTCGCCGAGCGGGAGCGAGGGGTCCTCTAACCGCTCCTCGCACTGCTTGTAGGTGAGCCGCTCGTCGGAGTTGATGACGGACTTGTAGATGTCGATGTCCTCGAACGAGAGGGTCTCGTCGTCGATCTCCATCTCGACGGTGTGCGCGAGCCGGTCCTCGTCGGGGACGAGCGAGCAGACGGTCTCCGCGAGCACCGGCGGGAGCATGTGGATCGTGTAGTCGGGCAGGTAGACGGTGTTCGCCCGCTTCACCGCCTCCTCCCACATCGCCGTGTCGGGCGTGACGTAGTGGGTGACGTCGGCGATGTGGACCCACAGCCGGTAGGCGCCCTCCTCGCGCTCGATCGAGATCGCGTCGTCGAAGTCCTGCGCGTCGATCGGGTCGGTGGTCCACGTCGTGAGGTCCCGGAGGTCCTCGCGCTCGTTGATCTCGGCCTCGATCTCGTCGTAGACGCCCTCCGTCCGCGTCTCGGCCTCGCGGAGGACCTCGCTCGGGAACTCGTCGGGGATCTCGAACTCCTCGAACAGCTCCGTCCGCTTCTCGGCGAGGCGGTCCGCGAGCTCCGGCGTTATCGTCACGGGACCCTGGTCCTCGGCGGACCCCGGTTTCGGCTCGTCGTCTGACATACCGGGACCAACGCGGGTCCGTTAGAAAGGCCTGTCGGGGTTAGCGGCGCGTCGAGGCCGGACGGACGGGGTGCCCTGTCGAGACGGGGCGGAGAGTCGTCGAATACGCGCGCTAGCGGTCGCGGTCCGACGGCTCCCGATCGCGGTCGGAGCGGTCGGAGCGGCCGCGAGACCCGGTCGCGCCGGCGCCGCCCTCGTCGGCGCCCCCGTCGCCCGCGACCGCGTCGGTATATCGGGCGAGGAACTCCTCTCGCGAGAGCCCGTCGGCCTCGATCGAACAGACCAGCGACTCCAGCCCGTCGCGGGGCTGGTGGCAGAGCTCGTCGTCGCAGTCGGTACAGAGGTACTCGAACTCCTTGTCGCGCCGGTTCCAGCGGTTCCCCTCCTTGTCGTACTCGCGCGCGTCCTCGCGCAGCAGCGAGTCGCCGCACGCGATACAGGTCACCGACCGCCGGTCCCGGCTCTTCCGGGAGCGCCACATGATAGCTCCCTCGGACCCTCCCCACTTAGCGTTTGGTGCGAGGGACCGCGCGGCGCGCTCGCGCTGCCCGGGCGTCGCGGGACGCGTACAGCTATACGTCGGGCGTCGCTCTCCCCGGTATGACGATCCGCGAATCCGACCTCCCGGGCGTCGGGAAGAAGTTCGAGATCGAGCTCGACGACGGCGAGATGGTCGTCGTCATCCACAACACGGGGAAACGCGAGGTGTTCCGCCGCCCCGACCCGGACGCCGACTCGGAGAAGGCCTTCGAGTTCTCGGACGACCTCGCCCGCAAGATCGGCTCGATCATCGAGGGCGCCTACTTCCAGCCGGTCGAGCCCGACACGCAGGAGACGACGCTCCCCGGCGGAATCCTCCTGGAGTGGTACGAGCTCCAGCCGGGCTCGCCGCTGATCGGCGAGACGCTGGCGAGCGCGGACGTCGGCAACCGCACCGGGCTCGCGGTCGTCGCGATCCAGCGCGACGGCGAGGTCATCGACAGCCCGACCGCCGACACCGCGCTCCGCGAGGGCGACACGGTCATCGGCGTCGGGACGCCGGAGAACTGCGCGGCGTTCGAGGCGCTCCTCACCGAATGAGCGGCCGCGCCTTCCCCGGACCGATCCCACCGGTCGGCCGTTTCGAGGGTGACCGGTAGTGGCGCTGCTCGACGTCGGCGTCATGTTCGCCGCGGTCGCGGTCGCCGGCGCGCTCGCGAACCGCCTCGGCCAGTCCGTGATCCCCTTCTACATCGTCGCCGGGATGCTCCTCGGCGAGTTCGTCCTCGGACGGGTCGCGCTCCCGGCGGTCGGGACCGTCCACGTCCCCGAGACGGAGTTCATCGCGCTCGGCGCGGAGCTCGGGATCGTCTTCCTCCTCTTCTTCCTCGGCCTCGAGTTCAACCTCGACCGCCTGCTCGCGCGGCGGCGGCCGATCGGGGCGGCGGGGACGATCGACCTCGCGAACTTCGGCGCCGGGCTCGTCCTCGGGTGGCTCGTCTTCGGCGCGCCCCTCCCGGCGTTCCTCGTCGCCGGGATCGTCTACATCTCCTCGTCGGCGGTGATCACGAAGTCGCTCATCGACCTCGGCTGGATCGCCAACGACGAGGCCGAGCCGCTGCTCGGCACCCTCGTCTACGAGGACCTGTTCATCGCCGTCTACCTCGCCGTCGCGTCCGCCTTGGTGCTCGGCGGCGGCGACGTCGGCGCGGCCGCCGTCGACGTGGGGATCGCGATCGGGTTCATCCTTGCGCTGCTCGGGGTCGTCCGGTTCGGGGCGCCGGCGTTCGACCGGCTGGTGGCGACGGACAACAAGGAGTTCGTCGCGCTCCGGTCGATCGCGACCGTGGTGCTCGTCGCCGGCGCGGCGCTCGCGCTCGGCGTCAGCGAGGCGGTCGCCGCCTTCTTCGTCGGGATGGCGTTCGCCTCGACCGACTACGCCCACGAGATCGAGACGCTGCTCGAACCCGTCCGCGACACGTTCGCGGCGGTGTTCTTCTTCTGGATCGGGCTCGTCACCGACCCGCTGCTGTTCGGCGGCGTGGCGGCGCTGGTCGCGCTCGCGGTCCTCGTGACGACCCCGACGAAGCTCGTCACCGGCTTCCTCGCCGGGCGCGCGTTCGACCTGAACGCCAAGCGGTCGACCCGCGTCGCGCTCGGGATGACGACCCGCGGGGAGTTCTCGCTGATCATCGCGACGGTCGCCGTGAGCGGGGCGAACGCCGGGACGTTCGACCCGGCGCTGGCCGCGACGATCAACGCGTTCGCGGTCGGCTACGTGCTCGTGATGGCGGTGCTCGGGACGACGCTGATGCAGTACTCCGGGCCGTTCGAGTCGGTCGCGGTCTCGTGGTTGGATCGCGACGTGGGCGATAGGGGTGGCGAGCGTCTGTAAGCGACCGACGGCGGATCGGCGGAGAACGTCTCCGAAGTTCCGACCGGTCGGTTATCCGTGACCGGTTTCTCTGCGGTGAATCATTCCAAAGCCCCAGCCGCTCGGCTATACGGTGTTGACATCGGCTCTGTGGCGAACACGTCCAAAGCCCCAGCCGGGAGGACGGCGCACGCTCGCTGCGCTCCTCACTCGGTCGCTCACTTCGTTCGCTCCCTCCCTGCGGTGCTTGCGTCGCCTGTGCCGTCCTCCCGGCTGCCCCTTTGAGTCCCCACCCGCCCAGCACGCCACCGCAGCCTCACGCCTCCCCAGCCTTGTCGGTCGGCCGTCGCTTCGCTCCGGCCGACCGACTCCCTCGCGCGGCGCTCCTCGTGGCCGCCGGTGGCGGCCACTCGGAGGCGCGCGCCACCGCACCGGCTGTTCGCGCTATACGTCGCTCCCGACGCTCTCAGCAACTATCGGTAATCGCGGAGAAGCCGTCTACTTCTCTCCTTCCGCCAGTTCCTCGAACACGGCGTCGACCATCTCGCCGGTCTCCGCGACGATCGCGTCCATCTCCTCGTCGTCGACGGGCATCCCGAGGAGACGCGCGATCTTCATGATCGAGACGTGGTAGACGACCTGTTCGCCGGGCGACACCTCCCAGACGATCATGTTGCAGGGGAACAGCCCCCCGATGCGCTTGTCGGTCGCGTCGAGCGCGCGGTCCGCCATCCTCGGGTTGCAGGCGCCGAGGACGTAGTACGGGTCGCGGTCGGCGTCGACCTTCTCGTTCAGCATCTCGGACGGGGAGAACTCGACCGGGATCCCGAAGCCGGCGTCGAGACAGACCTCGCGGACGCGCTCGATCGCGGACTCGTGGTCGGTCGACAGCGTCGCCCGCGTCTCGCCGTACTCCTCGGGGTCCAGCTCGTGCGGATCGAAGGGGATCGCCATACCGCGACTGCGCTTCGCCGGAACAAAAAGGCCGCGGCGGCGCGGGAGCGGCGCGGAACGGAGCGGGGCGGAGCAGTGCGGGGCGGAGCAGTGCGGGACGGAGCGAGGCGGGACGGAGCGGCGGCTACTCGGTCGCGACCGGGCCGCGACCGACGAGCTCCTCCACCTCGGCGACGAACTCGCTGCGACTCTCGAACAGCGGCACCTCGGACGCCGCGAGGACCTCGTCGAGGTCGCGCGGCCCCTCCGGGCTTCGAACCGTAGCGTCACCCTCCTGGGCCACCACGTCGCTGCGCTTCGCGGGCCACGTGAGCCGGGACGCGACGCGGGCGATCGGCTCGCCCGCCACGTCCGGCCCCTCGCCGAGCTCGACGACCGGTTCGCTCTCCTCGCCCTCGTCGGTGTCGCTCATGCCCCGCGGTTCCGCTCCGGCGACACTAATGGTTTCGATGCGGACCGGCCGCCCCCTCGTCCGGCGGCGCCTCTCGCACCCGAAATAATTCGGTGTTAGAATTATCCGATCCGACACGGATGTCCGACTGCGGCGTAGGCACACGATTCCCGTGTTTCCCCTCGGGCTCCGGTCTCCCGGTGTCGGAGCCCTCGCGCTCCCCCTCTCCCGTCGTTTTCGCGCCTCCGGTTCGCTCTTCGCGCGCGGAGCGCCTCGACTCGCGCCGTGCGGCGCCGACGGTCACCGCCACCCGCGGTCGGTGTCGTTCAGCCGCTCCCGACCGTCGGCCGTGACGGCGACGAGGTCCTCGATCCGACAGCCGAACCGCCCGTCGAGGTAGACCCCCGGCTCGACCGAGACGACCGTCCCCGGCTCCAGCTCGCGGTCGTTGCCCGCGACGAGGTACGGCTCCTCGTGGACGTCGAGCCCCACCCCGTGGCCGGTCCGGTGGACGAACGCGTCGCCGTACCCCGCGGCCTCGATCACCTCCCGCGCGGCCCGGTCGACCGCCCCGGCCGCGACCCCCGGCTCGACCGCGTCGACCGCGGCGGCCTGCGCCTCCCGGACCGCCTCGTGGACGCGCTCGTACTCCGCCGGGGGGTCGCCGTCGAAGACGAGCGTGCGCGTCTGGTCGGAGGGGTAGCCGTCGACGCGCGTGCCGAAGTCGAGCACGACGGGCTCGCCCGCCCGGATCTCGCGGTCGCCGTGGCCGTGGTGCGGCTTCGCGCCGTTCGGACCGGACCCCACGATCGTCTCGAAGGCGACGCCCGTCCCGCCGTGCGCGGCCAGCCGGTCGGCGATCCGCTCGGCGAGCTCGCGCTCGGTCATCCCGACCGCGTCGGCGCCCAGGTCGCGGAGGTCGCGCACGGTCGCGTCCGCGGCGGCGGCCGCCTCGCGCAGCGCGGCCAGCTCGGCGTCGTCCTTGCGCGCCCGGAGGTCGGCGAGGGCCTCGCTGGCGAGCCCCCAGGTCGCGTCCGGCGCCGCCGCGCGGAGGTCCTGCGCGAACGTCGCCCACATCGTGTCGTCGACGAGGAGCCGTCCCCCGCGCAGGCCGCGGTCGGCGAGGAGGTCGCGGGCGGCCGCGACCGGGTCGTCGCCGTCGGCCCACGTCCGCACGTCGGCGACCGTCGTCTCCTCGCGCACTCGCGTCTCGTACAACTCCGGAACGAGGAGGGCGGGCGCGCCGTCTCCATCGTCTCCCGCCGCCGGCACCGCGAGCAGGAGGTGCCGCTCGCTCGGCTCCGCGTCGAACCCGGTGAGGTACCGGAGGTTCCGGCTCGGGAAGCAGACGAGCCCGTCGGCCTCGACCTCCCGGAGCCGCGCCGCCGCCCGGCCCCGTCGGTCGGCGTGAACGTCGTCGGTCATGGACGCCATCGGCGCGGCGGCCGCTTATAAGTAGGGACTCCTTGACGGCGCGGTAAGCTGCGCGTAACGATATACCTGGCCGCGCTACGGGAAGCCATGAGCACCGAGAACGCGTCGACGTTCGACTGCCCCGAGTGCGCCGTGACCGCCCCGTCTGCGTCCGTCCCGTACGACGCCCTCGGCTACGCGGTCTGTCCGGTCTGCTCGCACGCGACGGGCCCGGACGGAGACCGATCGGACGGGGCCTGATCCGCCGGCGCCGACCCGCCCCACGGCCCGCCCGAACCGGGTCGCTTTAGCCGCCGGGTCCGTCCTCTGTGGTATGAGCTGGGCTCTGGGACGCGACGACGAGGCGATCACCGAGTGGGAGCGCGCCGACGGCTACGCGACGGTCCGGGTCCGCGAGCGCGCCGACGGCGGGTTCGTCGTCCGGCTCGACGTGATGGAGCAGGCCGCCGACGCGTCGGCCTACGAGCGCGAGCGCTTCGCCGACCGCGAGGCCGCGCTCGACCGCGCCGCCGAGTGGCGCGAGGAGCGGGCGCTCGACGACTGAGCCCGGTCACCGCTCGGGGTGGACCGGCGCGTCGAACCCGCCCCTGACGAGCGGCTTCGCGACGTGACGGCGGGCGCTCGGGGGGACCTCGTACCAGCCGGGCGCCAGCTCGCGGTCGAGCTCGCGGGCGACCTTCCCGGGCGCGGCGGCCCCGCAGTCGCGGCAGCGGTACCCCTGCCCCCGCCCCGCCGACGACATCGATCGCCCGCAGTCCGGACAGGTCGGCACGGCCGGCTCGGTCCGCACGAGGTCCCGCACGGCGAACTTCTCCAGCTTGAGCGTCGCGGTCGGCTCCTCCGCGCTTCCCCCGTCCGGGTCGCGCCGCTCGTGCTCGCCGCACAGCGTCACCCGGTCGCCGGGTCGGAGGGCGCGCACGCGGTCGCGGAAGCGGCCGGTCGGCGCGAACGCGACGCACCGGAGGCGAACCGCGTCGCCTCCGGTCGTCCCCGCGTCGCCCCCGGCCGCCCCCGCGTCGTCCCCGGCCGTCCCCGTGTCGGTCGCCGCCCCGGGCGGCGCGACGTCGACGTGGACGTGCCCCCCCCGCCTCGTCTCCGGGTCGCTCGCGACCGCGCCGGCGACCCGGTACCCCGCGCCGTCGCGGAGGTCGCCGATCCGCCCGGGCGCGAGGTGGGCGTCGGTGCCCTGGTTCGTGAGGAAGGTCGCGGCGCGCTCGACCGGCTCGCTCTCGATTGCTTCGGCGACCTCCCGACACGCCGCTGGGTCGTCGCCGCGGATCCCGTGGAGGATCGGGCCGGGAGCGTTCGGGACGCAGACCGCCTCGCCGGTCCCGCGGTCGACGGTGTCCCAGACGGTCGGATACCCCGCGTCGGCCGCGGCGAAGACGCTCTCGACGTCGACCTCGCGGGGCGTCCCGCAGCGGTCCAGCTCGCGGTACGAGATCCGCTCCGCCGTCCAGTCGTCGAACGCGGCCGGGGCGCCGACCGCCGCGAGCGCGCCGATCCGACCCCGACCGGCGACGGCCGACGCCTCCGTCTCTCCCCCGGTCCCGAACGCGGCGTGGCGGTAGCCGTGCGCCTCGGCGAGGTCGAGGGCCTCGTCGAGCGCGAGTCGACGCCGGAGCGCGCGCCGGGCGAAGTCGGCGACCGCGTCGGGAATTCTCGCCGCCGAGGTCGGCGGTGCGTCGCCGCCCTCCTCCGGGGTGCCCGTGAGAGCGCCCGGCGCGAACGGGTCCCCGGCGACGTCGACGTCGGCGACCACGAGGCCGGGCGAGGTCCGCGGGTCGTCGGCGGCGGCGAACTCCCGGACCGCCTCCGCGGCGAGGTCGAACGCCGCCCCGCCGTCGACGCCGGAGACGTGGACCGCGACGGCGGCGTTCCCCCGCGTCTTGTGTCTCACGGCGGGGTTCAGCCGGACGAGGAACCGGCGGCGGACTCGCCCTCCGGCGGCTTCGAGCCGCTCCGCGAGCCGCGCGCCGACGTACGTCGTGCACATCCCCCGCTCGCGGGAGTCGGTATCGTCGACGGCGACGATGGGCATACGCGCCCTTGTCCGCTCCCCGACAAACCGGTTTCGCCCGGCACGCCCTTTCGCCCGGTCGCCCCTCGTCCCCGCCCCTTTCGCCTCGCCCGCGCCGGCCGACCGGCGCCGAGTCGACCGTCGGTATTTAATCGCATCGCCGGGTATCTCCGGAAAACCGCAAGCGGGCGACGGCTTCGAGCGCGCGCAAAGTGACACAACGCATATATACGGCGAGCCGCTTACTTCGGGTATGTCCCGGACTGCGCTGATCGAAAACGTCACCGCGATGCTGGAGGACGCGGGCTTCCTCGTCAGCGACCGGTGTGCGGTCCGGCCCAAGAGCTTCGACGTGGCGGCCCGGCGCGACGAGGACCTGCTCCTCCTGAAGATCCTCGGCAACGTCGACGCGCTCGACGCGGAGACCGGCGCGGAGATGCGCCGGCTCGGCGAATACCTGCAGGCGACGCCGATGGTGATCGGGGTCCGAACCCGCGACGAGGAGCTGAAGCCCGGCGTCGTCTACTTCCGGCACGGCGTCCCGGTGATCAACCCCGACACGGGGTACGACCTGTTCGTCGAGGGGATGCCGCCGCTCATCTACGCGGCGCCCGGCGGGCTCTACGTGAGCCTCGACGGCGACCTCCTCGCCGACGAGCGCGAGGAGCGCGGCTGGTCGCTCGGCCGGCTCGCGACCGAGCTCGGCGTCTCCCGGCGCACCGTCTCGAAGTACGAGGACGGGATGAACGCCTCCATCGAGGTCGCGATCCAGCTGGAGGAGCTGTTCGACGAGCCGTTCTCCAGCCCGGTCGACGTGCTGGAGGGCGCGGACGAGGTGCGCGACGCGGAACCGACCCCCTCGGCGCCGGACACCGACCCCGACGACGAGCACGTCCTCGGCGTGCTCACCAACGCCGGCTTCACGGTCCACCCGACCGCCCGCGCGCCGTTCAAGGCCGTCTCCGAGGACGACCAGCGCGCCGAGACGCGGGTGCTCACCGGCCACTCGGCGTTCACTCCCGCGGCGGAGAAGCGCGCGCGGATTATGTCCTCGATCGGCGAGGTCGCCCGCACGCGGTCCGTCTACTTCACCGAGGAGGAGGAGAAGCGCGAGTCGGTCGACGGCACCGCCCTCGTCTCCTGCGAGGAGCTCGCGGGCATCACCGACCCCGAGGAGATCCGCGAGCTCATCCGCGACCGCGCCGCGGCGCCGTCCGAGGCCTGAAGACCCGGGACGACGCTCCGCCGTCGGCGGCCGAAAACAACCGTCGGACGGACGTTATCGACCGAACAGCCGACTGAAGAAGCCGCCGCTCTCCGCCTCCTCGCCCTCGGACTCGTCGCCGCTCGCTGCCTCTCCCCCGCTCGCCGACTCGTCGCCACTCGCCGCCCCGTCGCCGCTCGCCGTCTCCTCGTCGCTTCCCGCTGTCCCCTCACCGCTCGCAGCGCCCCCGTTTCCGTCTCCGTCGCCCTCCGCGAGGACGGTGTTCATCGTCCCGGTGTCGTCGTCGCGGAACGGGACGCTCCCCGCGAGTTCGTCGTCGTCCGCCGGCGCGGCCTCCCCCGTCTCCCCCGGGGAGGACTCGTCGCCGGCGGCGTCCGAGTCGGTCGATTCCCCGCCGTCGGCCCCGTCGCCCTCGGACTCCGCGCCGTCGAACGCCCCCGCCTCGTCCGCCTCGTCCGCCTCGATCATCGCTTCGAGGTCGTCGCCGTCGACGCGCCCCTCGCCGACGGTCTCCGTCTCGCCGGGCGTCGCCGCGTCCCCCTCGGAGACGGGGTCCTCGTCGGCGACGATGATCTCCTCCTCGTCGCCCGGGTCGCTCAGCCCGCCGGACTCGGCGTCGGCGACGATGATGTCCTCGTCGCCCCCGGCGTCCCGGTCCCGCCGCGCCCGCTCCTCGTCGTTCGCGTCGCCGTCGCTCGCATCGTCGTCTCCCTCACCGTCGTCCGACTCGGCATCGTCCGCGTCGCCGCCGGAGTCACCGACGCCGTCGCCCTCGACCGCCGCGCCGGTCAGCGCCCGGGCGAGATCCCGGTAGGCCCGGGTCGCGGGCGCGTCCGGCGCGAACGTCGGGAGCGGGCGGTTCGCGGCCGCCGCCCGCACCACCGCGTCGTCCTCGGGGATCCGGCCGAGGACCGTCGCGTCGAGCACGTCGGCGACGTCGTCGGGTCCCCCGGCGCCCGTCCCGTCGGGGTCGGCGTCCGGGTCGACGCGGGTGATCGCGGCGCCGGCGACCGCGCCCCCGAGCCGCTCGGCGAGCTGCCGGGTCTTCTCGGTGTCGCCGAGGGCGCTCCGCTCGGCGGTCGAGACGAGGAGGGTCTCGTCGGCGACCGCGAGCGGGAGGCTGGAGTCGTGCGAGAGCCCCGCGCCGGCGTCGACGAACACGTAGTCGGCGTCGTCGAAGGCCGCGACGACGTCGGCGAGCCCGGCGGGGTCCGCCGACGCGTAGGCGTCGAGGTCGGTCGCGCCGGGGACGACGCGGAGCCCCTCGGGGCCCTCGTGGACCGCGTCCAGCGGCTCGGCCTGCCCCGCGAGCACGTTGTGGAGCGTCGTCTCGCCGGGCGTCACGCCCAGCGCGCCCGCGAGGTTCGCCATGCCGATGTCGGCGTCGATCGCGACGACGTCGGCGCCGGCGCCCGCCAGGACCGTCGCCGTCGCCGCGGTCGTGGTGGTCTTCCCGACCCCACCCTTCGCCGACGCGACCGCATACACCGTTGCCATACGGTGACGGTCCGGCGACTGGTACTTAAATGTGGGCGGCGGGCGCCTGACCGGAGAGCGCTCGGTGCCGGGGATCCCCCTCGGATTCCCGGCGAGATCACCGGCGACGCCCGCCAACTTTCGCAAACACCTTATACGTCGCTTGTAGAGTTTCAGGCGATTAGTAGCATGGCCAGACCAGAGGTGCTCGACCGGATCAAAGAGGCTGAACGGGAGGCGGACGAGATCATCGCGGAGGCGGAATCGGACGCCGACGAGCGCCTCGCCGAGGCTCGAGAGCGCGCGGAGGCGATCCGCGAGGAGGCCGAGGAGGAGGCGGAGTCCGAGGCCGAGGAACGGCTCGAAGCGGCCCGCGAGGAGATCGAGGAACGCCGCCAGGAGATCCTCGAAGCGGGCCGGTCCGACCGCGACGAGCTCGAACGCGAGGCCCGCGAGCGCGTGGACGCGGCCGTCGACTACGGGGTCGAACGGTTCGAGGAAGCGGTGAGACAACAGGCCGAGGAGGCGGTGGATGCTCAGGCCTGAGCGGATGAGCAAGGTGTCGGTGACGGGCTCGAAGCGCGTCATCGACGACGTCATCGAGGCGGCGTACGCCCACCACTCCCTGCACGTCACCGACTACGACGAGCGCTACGAGGGGTTCGCGCCCGGCGAGTCGCTCGACGGCGCCGAGGCGGTGAACGAGCGGCTCGTCACCGTCCGCTCGCTGGAGAGCGTCCTCGACGTCGAGGGCGACGAGGTCGACGCGGCCCGCGCCGTCGACGACGAGGCGCTCGAACGCGAGCTCGCCGACGTCCGCGAGCGCGTCAACGCGCTCAACGACCGACAGGACGAGCTCCGGGCCGAGATCCGCGACCGGGAGGAGGAGATCGACCGCATGGAGCCGTTCGCCGACCTCGGTATCGACCTCGACCTCCTGCGCGGCTACGACTCGCTGGAGGTCGTCGTCGGCGAGGCCAAGCCCGAGGCCGTCGAGGCGGCGCTCGCCGACGCCGAGGGGATCGAGGCCGCCGAGGTGTTCGCCGGGAGGGGCGTCGTGGCGGCCTTCGCGAGGCCCGCCGACGGCGCCGAGGCCGGCGTCCTACAGGAGTCGCTCATCGGCGTCGACATCGCGCTGCTGGAGGTGCCCGAGGCCGACGCCACCCCGAGCGAGTACGTCGCGGAGCTGGAGCGCGAGCGCGAGGGGCTCCGCGCCGACCTCGACGAGGTCGAGGCTGAGCTCGCGGCGGTGAGAGAGGAGGCGGCCGGCTTCCTGCTCCGCGCCGAGGAGCAGCTCACCATCGAGGCCGAGAAGAAGGAGGCGCCGCTCTCGTTCGCGACCACCGAGAACGCGTTCGTCGCCGAGGGGTGGATCCCCACGTCGGTCTACCCCGACTTCGAGGCGACCATCGCCGACGCCGTCGGCGACCACGCCGAGGTCGAGGAGCTCGAACGCGCCTCGTTCACGCCCGACGGCGACCACCACACCGAGGCGGTCGGCGGCGACTCCGGGGACGAGGGCGACGCCGCGGTCGCGACCGACGACGAGACCGACGCCGCGGACGCGACCGTCGAGAAGGCGGCCGCCACCGACGGCGGCCACGCGACCCACGGCGACGACGACCCGCCGGTCGTCCAGGACAACGGGGACGCGGCGGGCCCCTTCGAGCTGCTCGTCCAGGGGTTCGGGCGGCCGCAGTACACCGAGTTCGACCCGACGCTCCTCGTCTTCCTCACGTTCCCGCTGATGTTCGGGTTTATGATCGGCGACGTCGGCTACGGCGTCCTCTACGCCGGGATCGGCGCCTTCCTCTACAACAGGTACGAGGGGGCGTTCCGCGAGCTCGGCGCCGTCGCGATGTGGGCCGGCGGCTTCACGATCCTGTTCGGGATCTACTTCGGGATCGACGTGTTCGGCTACCACGCCTACCAGCTGTTCGGCCTTCACTGGCCTGTAGACGGGAAGGGCCTCTCGCCGGCGGACATCGACTGGGCGCTGTCGTTCCTCGTCGTGAGCGTGCTATTCGGGCTCGTCCACCTGAACGTGGGACACGCCCTCTCGTTCGTGAGCAACTACCAGCAGCACGACCTCAAGCACGCGCTGTACGAGGGCGGCTCGTGGCTGCTGATCCTCAACGGCGCGTGGGTCTGGATCTTCAGCCAGCACGTCCCCGGCCCGAAGCCCGACTTCCTCTTCGAGTCGTTCTCGATCCTCACCTTCGGGGCGGTGTCGTTCGGCGGCTTCCCGGTCGCGGTCGGCTACGCCGCCATCGCGGCCGTCCTCGCGGGGGTCGTCCTGCTCGCGATCGGTGAGCCCCCGGAGCTCGCGGAGGTGCTCTCGCCCATCGTCAACGTCATCTCGTACGCCCGGATCATGGCGGTGCTGCTCGCGAAGGGCGGGATGGCGCTCGCGGTGAACCTGCTCGCGTTCGGCGCGTACATCGACGGCGGCGGCGACGGGAGCTTCCACTTCATCTTCAGCGCCGACTACCTCGCCGAGGTGCGGAACACGGCCGACTACGAGCTCGTCTTCGCGGGGATGACGACCGCCTTCGACCCCGCCTCGATCGGGCTCGTCGGCGTCGTCGCGCTCGTCGCCGGCGTCGTCGTGGCCGTCGTCGGCCACGTCGTCGTCCTCCTGCTCGGCGTCACGTCCGCCGGCATCCAGGCGGTGCGCCTCGAATACGTGGAGTTCTTCGGGAACTTCTACGAGGGCGGCGGCGACAGCTACCTCCCGTTCGGCTACGACCGGGAGTACACCACCGAGGAGTAGGCGGTCCGGCGGCGACGTCCCGCCGGCCGTCCCGCTCGCTTCGGACCCGCGCTCGGCGCCCTCGGCCCGGCTCACACCGGCCGCCGTCCGCGGGTCCGCGCCCGCTTTAGCCGCGTTTCCGTCCCCGACTGCGGCCGCTCTATTCGGTCGTTTTGGGAAGCTTTATGACTACTGTGGCGGCAACTACCTACCGTTCGGAGACGAGCAACCGCAACTACTACCAATGCTTGAAGCTACCAACGCACTCGGGAACGCCGTACTGTCCACCGCCGGTGGAACGCTGACCAACCCTAGCGCCGCAGCCGCCCTCGCGGTCGGGCTCGCGGCCCTCGGCGCGGGATACGCGGAGCGCGGTATCGGTTCGGCCGCCGTCGGCGCGATGGCCGAAGACGACGATCTGTTCGTCAACGGGCTCATCCTGACGGTGCTTCCCGAGACGATCGTCATCCTCGCACTCGTCGTCGTCTTCATCGTCTGAGCGGCATCCCCTTTCCACACAATGAGTTTGGACACTGTCGTTGAGGACGTTCGAGACGAAGCCCGCGCGCGTGCAGAGGAGATCCGCGAAGCGGCGGAGTCCGAGGCGGACGAGATCGTCGCCGAGGCGGAGGCCGACGCCGAGCGCATCCGCGAGGAGCGGCTCGCCGAGGTCGACCGACAGATCGACCAGGAGCGCGAGCAGGCGCTCTCGTCGGCCAAACTCGAGGCCAAGCAGGAGCGGCTCGGGGCCCGGCGCGACGTCTTGGAGGACGTCCGCGACGACGTCGAGGCGGCGATCGCCGACCTCGACGACGACCGACGGCGCGAGCTGACCGAGACGCTGCTCGACGCGACCCTCGCGGAGTTCGACGACGACGAGGACGTCGCCGTCTACACCCGCGCCGAGGACGTCGAGCTGCTCGAGGAGCTCGTCGCCGACCGCAACGCGCAGGTCGACGGCGAGATCGACTGTCTCGGCGGCGTCGTCGCCGAGAGCGACACCTCTCGCGTTCGCGTGAACAACACGTTCGACTCGGTCCTGGAGTCGGTCTGGGACGACGAGTTGAAGAGCATCTCGGAGCGACTGTTCGACCAATGAGCGCCGCCGGGAGCTCGAACCCAGAGTACGTCGTCGCGCGGGTTCGTGCCCGCCGCGGCAGCCTCTACGGCGACGAGGAGTACCGCAAGCTGACCCGCATGACCCCGGCGGAGATCGCTCGGTTCATGGAGGAGTCGAGCTACGGCCGAGAGATCAACGCCCTCGGGAGCCGCCACGGCGGCGTGGACCTCATCGAGTACGCGCTGAACCGGAACCTCGCTCAGCAGTTCGAGGGGATCTTGGAGTGGAGCGAGGGGCGGCTGTACGACCAGATCGCCCGCTACCTCCGCAAGTTCGACGCGTGGAACGTGAAGACGGTCATCCGCGGCGTCTACACCGACGCGGACCAGTCCGACGTCGAGGTCGACCTGATCCGCGCCGGCGAGTTCGACGACCGGCGGATCCGCCGCCTGCTGGAGGCGGACTCGATCGACGCCGTCGTCGAGGCGTTGGAGGACACGATCTACGGGCCGCCGCTCCGCGAGGCGTACGCCGAGTACGAGGAGACGGACGTGCTGGTCCCCCTCGAAAACGCCGTCGACCGCGCGTTCTACGAGCGGCTCCTCTCCGGGCTCGGCGACGACGAGCCGACCCGGCAGTACGAGGCGTTCCTCAAGGCGGAGGTCGACTTCCGCAACGCGACGAACGCCCTCCGGCTCGCCCGGTCGGGCGCGGACGTCGACCCCGCGGCGTACTTCATCGAGGGCGGCGAGCTGTTCACCCGCGGGTCGCTCGCGCGGCTCGCGCGGAACCTCGACGAGCTCGTGGAGTACATCGCGGACAGCCAGTACGCCGACGAGCTCGGCCCGGCGCTGCGCGAACTCGAGGAGGCGGACAGCCTCATCGCGTTCGAGCACGCGACCGACCGAGCGCTGCTGGCGTACGGCGACCGGCTCGGGACGGTCCACCCGGTGTCGATCACCCCGGTCATCTCGTACATCCTCGCGAAGGAGCGCGAGGTGGAGAACATCCGGGCGATCGCCCGCGGGAAGGAGGCCGGGCTGTCGCCGGACGAGATCGAATCGGAGCTGGTGATAACATGAGCCAGGAGATCGCCGTCGTCGGCAGCCCCGAGTTCACCACCGGGTTCCGGCTCGCCGGCGTGCGGAAGTTCGAGAACGTCCCGGACGACGAGAAGGACGAACGCCTCGACGACGCCGTCGAACGGACCCTCGACGACGAGGACACCGGCATTATCGTGATGCACGACGACGACCTCGACCACCTCTCGCGGGGGACCCGCGAGGCGGTGGAGGGGAGCATCGAGCCCGTGCTCGTCACGCTCGGCGGCGACGGCGCCGGCAGCGGCGGGCTGCGCGACCAGATCAAACGAGCCATCGGGATCGACCTGATGGAGGAGGACGACTAACATGAGCAAAGCAGAATCCACGGAGACCACCACGGCCGAAAACGGTGTCATCCAGAGCGTGAGCGGTCCGGTCGTGAGCGCCCGCGACCTCGACGCCCGCATGAACGACGTCGTCTACGTCGGCGACGAAGGCCTCATGGGGGAAGTGATCGAGATCGAAGGCGACATCACGACCATTCAGGTGTACGAGGAGACCTCCGGGGTCGCCCCCGGCGAGCCCGTCGAGAACACGGGCGAGCCGCTGTCGGTCGACCTTGGTCCGGGCATGCTGGACGCCATCTACGACGGCGTCCAGCGTCCCCTGGACGTGCTGGAGGGCAAGATGGGCAGTCCGTACCTCGACCGCGGGGTCGACGCGCCCGGCATCGACCTCGAAGACGAGTGGGAGTTCGAGCCGACCGTCGAGGTCGGCGACGAGGTCGGCCGCGGCGACGTGGTCGGCGTCGTCGAGGAGACGGTCACCATCGACCACAAGGTGATGGTGCCGCCGGACGCCCTGGAGGAGGGCGAGACCACCGAGGTCACCGCCGTCGAGTCGGGCTCGTTCGACGTCACCGAGACGGTGGCCGAGCTCGCCGACGGGACGGACGTCTCGATGCACCAGGAGTGGCCCGTCCGCGAGGCGCGCCCCTCCGCGAACAAGAAGACCCCCCGGACGCCGCTGGTGTCCGGGCAGCGCATCCTCGACGGCCTGTTCCCCATCGCGAAGGGCGGGACGGCCGCGATCCCGGGCCCGTTCGGCTCCGGGAAGACGGTCACCCAGCACCAGCTCGCGAAGTACGCCGACGCGGACATCATCGTCTACGTCGGCTGCGGCGAGCGCGGCAACGAGATGACCGAGGTCATCGAGGACTTCCCCGAGCTGGAGGACCCGGCCAACGGCAACCCGCTGATGGCCCGCACCTCGCTCATCGCGAACACCTCGAACATGCCCGTCGCGGCGCGTGAATCCTGCATCTACACCGGGATCACGATCGCCGAGTACTACCGCGACATGGGGTACGACGTGGCGCTGATGGCCGACTCCACCTCGCGGTGGGCGGAGGCGATGCGCGAGATCTCCTCCCGGCTGGAGGAGATGCCCGGCGAGGAGGGGTACCCCGCGTACCTCGCCGCCCGGCTGGCGCAGTTCTACGAGCGCGCCGGCTACTTCGAGAACGTCAACGGGACGGAAGGGTCCGTCTCGGCGATCGGCGCGGTGTCGCCGCCCGGCGGCGACTTCTCCGAGCCGGTCACCCAGAACACGCTGCGCATCGTGAAGACGTTCTGGGCGCTCGACGCGGACTTGGCGGAGCGCCGCCACTTCCCGTCGATCAACTGGAACGAGTCGTACTCGCTGTACAAGGACCAGCTGGACCCATGGTTCGAAGCGGAGGTCGCCGACGACTGGGCCGAGAAGCGCCAGTGGGCGGTCGACGTGCTCGACGAGGAGACCGAACTGCAGGAGATCGTCCAGCTCGTCGGGAAGGACGCCCTGCCCGACGACCAGCAGCTCACCCTGGAGGTCGCCCGCTACCTGCGCGAGGCGTACCTCCAGCAGAACGCGTTCCACCCGGTGGACACCTACTGTCCGCCGGAGAAGACGTACCTCATGCTGACGACGATCGAGACGTTCAGCGACGAGGCGTTCAGGGCGCTCGACGCCGGCGTCCCCGTCGAGGAGATCGTCGACACCGAGGCCGCCCCCCGGATCAACCGGATCGGCGTCCAGGAGGAGTACGAGGAGTACGTCGAGGAGCTCAAGGCGGACATCACCGAGGAACTCCGGAGCCTCTACTGACCATGAAAGAGTATCAGACCATCACCGAGATCAGCGGCCCCCTCGTGTACGCCGAGGTCGACGAGGCGATCGGCTACGACGAGATCGTCGAGATCGAGACGGCACAGGGGGAGACGCTGCGCGGACAGGTGCTCGAATCCTCGGAGGGCGTCGTCGCCATCCAAGTGTTCGAGGGCACGAGCGGTATCGACCAGAACGCGTCCGTCCGCTTCCTGGGCGAGACGATGAAGATGCCCGTCACCGAGGACCTCCTCGGGCGGGTGCTCGACGGCTCCGGCCGCCCGATCGACGACGGCCCGGAGATCGTCCCCGAGGAGCGCCAGGACATCGTCGGCGCGGCGATCAACCCGTACTCCCGGGAGTACCCCGAGGAGTTCATCGAGACGGGCGTCTCCGCGATCGACGGGATGAACACCCTGGTCCGCGGCCAGAAGCTCCCGATCTTCTCCAGCTCCGGCCAGCCGCACAGCGAGCTGGCGATGCAGATCGCCCGACAGGCGAGCGTGCCGGAAGAGGAGGAGGGCGACGACGAGGAGAGCTCCGAGTTCGCCGTCATCTTCGGCGCGATGGGGATCACCCAGGAGGAGGCCAACGAGTTCATGGAGGACTTCGAGCGCACCGGCGCCTTGGAGCGCTCGGTCGTCTTCATGAACCTCGCGGACGACCCCGCCGTCGAGCGGACGGTCACGCCGCGGATGGTGCTCACCACGGCCGAGTACCTCGCCTTCGAGAAGGATTACCACGTCCTCGTCATCCTGACGGACATGACCAACTACTGCGAGGCGCTCCGCGAGATCGGGGCGGCCCGCGAGGAGGTCCCGGGTCGCCGGGGCTACCCCGGGTACATGTACACCGACCTGGCGCAGCTGTACGAGCGCGCCGGGCGGATCCAGGGCCGCGAGGGGTCGGTGACGCAGATCCCGATCCTCACGATGCCGGGCGACGACGACACCCACCCGATCCCGGACCTGACCGGGTACATCACGGAGGGGCAGATCTACGTCGACCCCGACCTCAACAGCCAGGGCCTGCAGCCCCCGATCAACGTCCTCCCCAGCCTGTCGCGGCTGATGGACGACGGGATCGGCGAGGGGCTCACCCGCGCCGACCACGCCGACGTGAAAGACCAGATGTTCGCGGCGTACGCGGAGGGCGAGGACCTGCGCGACCTCGTGAACATCGTCGGCCGCGAGGCGCTCTCCGAGCTGGACAACAAGTACCTCGACTTCGCGGACGCCTTCGAGTCGGAGTTCGTCGACCAGGGCTTCGACACG
Organism: Halorubrum rutilum; assembly: GCF_042665015.1. Classification (GTDB taxonomy): domain Archaea; phylum Halobacteriota; class Halobacteria; order Halobacteriales; family Haloferacaceae; genus Halorubrum; species Halorubrum rutilum. The sequence goes on from NZ_JBHTBL010000003.1 coordinate 22,959, forward strand.
AACCGCGACATCGAGGAGACGCTCTCGATCGGCTGGGACCTGCTCTCGATGCTCCCGAAGGACGCCCTCAACCGGATCGACGAGGAGTTCATCGAGGAGCACTACCGCGAGGAGGACTCCGAGCGCAAGGTCGTCGAAGCGGCCGACTGACGCGGCGTTTCTCCACTTTTCGCTCCCCGGCTAGCGGCCCGCGTCGACGTCGGCGGGAGCCGACCGCGCGCGGGCACGCGGCGACTGAAAAGAATTAACCGCCTCGGAGCGGAACGATTCCCCAATACGATGGCCAAGGACGTCAAACCGACGCGGAAGAACCTGATGGCGATCGAGGACCGCATCGAGCTCTCCGAGCGCGGTCACGACACGCTCGAACAGAAGCGTGACGGGCTCATCATGGAGTTCATGGACATCCTCGATCAGGCGCAGGACGTCCGGTCGGAGGTCTCGGAGAACTACGAGACGGCCCAGCGCAAGATCGACATGGCCCGGGCGATGGAGGGCGACGTCGCCGTCCGCGGCGCGGCCGCGGCGCTGAAAGAGCACCCCGAGATCACGACCCAGTCGAAGAACATCATGGGCGTCGTGGTCCCGCAGATCGAGTCCTCGAAGGTGAAGAAGAGCCTCGACGAGCGCGGCTACGGGCTGCTCGGCTCCTCCGCCCGCATCGACGAGGCGGCCGACGGCTACGAGGAGCTGTTGGAGAAGATCATCCTCGCGGCCGAGGTCGAGACGGCGATGAAGAAGATGCTCACGGAGATCGAGACGACCAAGCGCCGCGTGAACGCCCTGGAGTTCACGCTCCTCCCGAACCTCTACGAGAACCAGGAGTACATCGAACAGAAGCTGGAGGAGCAGGAGCGCGAGGAGATCTTCCGCATGAAGAAGATCAAGGCGAAGAAGGAGGAAGAGGAGAAAGAGGAGGAGGAAGAGGCGGCCGCCGCCGAGGCCGCCGCGGCCGAGACCGAGGAGCCGGAGCCCGCGGACTGACGGCTCTCCTCGGACCGCGCCGTTCCGCGCTCGCCCACCGACCCCGCGTCTCATCCATCGCTTCTCATGTCCTGTCCCCGCTGTGGCGCCGACCTCGTCGCCTTCGCCGTGCCGCCCGCGCTCCGCGAGCGCGCGCCGGCCGCGACGGCGGCGATCTGCACCCGCTGTCTGCGGACGTTCGCGGCCGACGGGAGCGGCGAGGCGGTCGCCGCCGACGTCGACGCGGACGCCCCCGATCCCGACGCTTCGCCCGCCGACCTCGACTTCTCCGCCGTCGACCCCGCGTTCCCCGACGGCGAGGCGGGCGCGGCGCTCGCGCTGCTCTGCGGCGAGCTGGAGTCGTTCGCGCTCAACCGCGCCTCGATCGAGGCGCTCGCCGAGCACGCGGAGCGGTCGGGGGCCGACGTCTTCGCGTTCCTGGAGCGGCTCGACGCCCCGGACGCCGCGTTCGACCTCGACCGGCGGCGGGCGGCGCTGCTCGACGCGCTGTGAGCGCCCGTCGGCGGGAGCGCCTCAGGAGTCGTCGAGGTCGACGCCCGGCGGGTCGTCCCACTCGTCCTCCTCGTCCGTCTCGTCGTCCGCCTCGGTGCCGGCCGGGCCGAGCGACCGCTCGCCGCGCCGCCGCTCGTGGACGGCGAGGCCGGCCTTGCGCGCGTCGCTCCCGCCGGCGTAGGGGTCCTCGGAGGGGTCGTACGATTGCTCCTCGCGCTCGAAGAGGTACGCGAAGAGGCCGAACAGCGGGACGGCGAAGGCGATGAGCGCCCACTTCCGTCGGTCCATCCCGCGTTTCGGCGCGTCGACGTAGACGTACGCCGCGAAGCCGACGAGCCACGCGAGCGGGACGCCGACGAGGATGGCGACGACGAGCGGTTGCATACCCCCGCTTCGGGCTCGTCGTCTTAAGTGCACGGGTGGGGTTCGGGTGAGGCGCGGTCGCGCGGCGGTCGCGGGGGCGTCGGTCTGGCGCCCGCGTCCGCGCTCGCGAGGCCGGCGCTCGGAGGCCGGCGCTCCGCCCGGCCGAAGGACACTATCCGGTGGAGCCCGTACCGATCCCATGCAGCTGTTCTGGCACCGACGCGACCCGCGGACCAGGGACAACGCCGGGCTCGCGGCCGCCGCGCGGGCGGGGACCGTCGTCCCCGTCTTCGCCTACGACGCCGACCTGTTCGAGACGGTGGGGGCGCGCCAGCGGGCGTTCCTCCTCCGCCACGTGAAGCGGCTGGAGGCGCGCTACCGCGAGCTCGGGAGCGACCTCGTCGTCCGCGCGGGCGACCCCGCGGAGGTCCTCGTCGAGGTCGCCGACGAGCACGACGCCGAGACGGTCTTCTACAACGAGTACTACCGGCCGGCCCGACGCAACCGGCAGCGCGCGGTCGAGGACGCGCTCGCGGGCGCCGGGGTGGGGACGGACGCGCGCACCGACGCCGTGCTCGTCGACCCCGGCCGGCTGGAGGAGCGCTACGCGAACCACAGCCGGTTCCACGACGACTGGGGGACCGTCCCCAAGTCCGGGCCGTATCCGGAGCCCGACCCCGAGTCGCTCGCGGCCGTGCGCGACGGGAAGACGGTCCCCGAACCGGACGCCGACATCGACCTCCCCGCGGCGGGGTACGAGGCCGCCCGCGAGCGGTTCGACGACTTCCTCGACTACGGGATCGCCTCGTACAACGACACCCGCGACGACCTGCGGCGCGCCGTCGAGGCGCCGACGCGCGCGGTCTCGCGCATGTCGCCGTACCTCGCGACCGGCGCGATCGGGATCCGAGAGGTGTGGGCCGGCGCGAGCGACGTCTACGAGGCCGTGACCGGCGGCGAGCGCCGGAACGTCGACAAGTACCGCTACGAGCTGTCGTGGCGCGAGCAGATGTACCACCTGCTCTACTACAACCCCGACCTGGCGGTGTCGAACTACAAGTCGTTCCCGAACGCGATCGCGTGGCGCGACGACGACGCCGACTTCGAGGCGTGGGCGCGCGGCGAGACCGGGTACCCGCTCGTGGACGCCGGGATGCGCCAGCTGAACGCGGAGGGGTACATCCACAACCGCCCGCGGCAGGTCGTCGCGAGCTTCCTCACCAAGCACCTCCTGATCGACTGGCGGCGCGGGGCGCGCTACTTCACGAAGCAGCTGATCGACCACGACTACGCGTCGAACCACGGCGCGTGGCAGTGGACCGCCTCCACCGGCACCGATTCGGTCGACGTGCGCATCTTCGACCCGGTGAGCCAGATGAGCAAGTACGACGACGGCGCCCACTTCGTCAAGGAGTACGTCCCGGAGCTCCGGGACGTGCCCGCCGGGAAGGTCGTCGACTGGCCCACCCTCTCGCGGCGCGAGCGCGAGGAGCTCGCGCCCGACTACCCCCACCCGATCGTCGACCGGAACGAGGGGTACGAGCGCGCCCAGCGCGTCTTCGAGGAGGCGCTCGGGAAGCGGTGAGAGGCGACTATACATACACACAAGAGCAGTCGGCGCGCGCCTCCGAGTGGTCGCCGAAGGCGGCCGCGAGTAGAGAGAGACCTTCGGTCTCTCTGACAGCCGGCGGCTCCGCCGCCGGCGAGAGCGCGTGCGAGGGAGTCGGCCGTCCGGAGCGAAGCGGAGAGCGGCCGACGAGGCTGGGGAGGCGTGAGGTGCTGTGCGCTGCGGTGCGGGGCGGGACTCAAAGGGGCAGCCGCGAGGACGAAGCACGGCGACGGTAGCACCGCAGCGAGCAACGCGAGCGAGGAGCGCACCGAGCCGCGCGAGTCCTCGCGGCTGGGGCTTTGGAGGTGTTCTCTACGTCACCGACAGCAACGACTTATAAGCGAGCGGCTGGGGCTTTGGAGGTGTTCTCTACGTCACCGACAGCAACGACTTATAAGCGAGCGGCTGGGGCTTTGGAGGTGTTCTCTACGTCACCGACAGCAACGGCTTGTAAGCGAGCGGCTGGGGGTTCGGAGGTGCTCGCAGTCGACTCACGATCAGTCCTGGCTAATTATAAACACACAACCGACACGTCCGAGCGTTCATCACCGTCCCCTCGCCCGATCCGACGGTTTAAAACGCTCACCGTAGCAACGACCCGCTAATGAGTCTCGTCGTTACCGACACCCTGGCAGACGAGCGCGTCGAGTTCACGGCCGACGGCGACGTCACGCTGTACGTCTGTGGGCTGACGGTGTCGGACGACCCTCACCTCGGCCACGCCCGGCTGTGGTTCCACGCCGACGTCCTCCACCGGTGGCTGGAGCACCTCGGCCACGACGTGCGCCACGTCGAGAACGTCACCGACGTCAACGAGAAGATCGCGGCCCGCGTCGGCGAGCGCGACGCGTGGGCCGCCGAGCGCGACGTGGCCGAGGCGTTCACGGCCACGACGTTCGACGCGATGCGCGGGCTGAACCTCCTGCGCGCCGAGGTGTACCCCCGCGTCACCGAACACGTCCCCGAGATCCGCGAGCTCGTCGAGACGCTCGTCGAGAAGGGGTACGCCTACGAGTCGAACGGCTCCGTCTACTTCGACGTCACGACGTTCGAGGAGTACGGGAAGCTCTCGAACCAGGACGTCGACGAGCTGGAGGCGCAGGGCGAACCGGACGAGCGGTCGGAGAAGCGCAACCCCGCTGACTTCGCGCTGTGGAAGGCCGGCGGCGTGAGCGAGGCCGCCGCGCGCGAGCACGCGAAGCACGACCACGGCGACTCGGTTCCAGAGGGCGAGACCTGGGAGTCCCCGTGGGGCGAGGGGCGACCGGGGTGGCACGTCGAGTGCTCGGCGATGTCGACGACGCACCTCGGCGACACGCTCGACGTTCACATGGGCGGCCGCGACCTCGTCTTCCCGCACCACGAGAACGAGATTGCCCAGTCGGAGGCGGCCACCGGCGAGACGTTCGCGCGCCACTGGCTCCACGTCGGCCTCTTGGAGATGGCGGGCGAGAAGATGTCCTCTTCGATCGGCAACTTCTGGACCGTCCCGGACGCCCTCGACGAGCTCGGCGTCAACGTGATCCGGACCTTCTACGCGGGCGCCGCCTACCGCTCCGAGCAGGCGCTCACCGAGGAGACGATCGCCGAGGCCGAGGAGCGCTGGGAGCGACTCTCGCGCACCTACGACCGCGCCGTCGACGCGCTCGACTCCACCGACGCCCGCGCGAAGGCCGAAGACGACGAGCTCCGCGAGGCGGTCGCGACCGTCCGCGACGACTTCGTGGCCGCGATGAACGACGACCTGAACCTCCGCGAGGCGACGGCGGCGCTGTTGGACCTGACCGACGCCGTGAACCGACACGTGGACGCGGTCGACGAGGATGACGCGGACGCCGAGGCCGCCTACGACTACCGCGCCCTCCGCGAGGCGGTTGAGGCGTTCGAGGACCTCGCCGGCGACGTGCTCGGCCTCCAGTTCGGGAGCGAGACCAACGGCGACGTGGACCTGGCCGGCGAGCTGGTCGAACTCGTGCTGGACGTGCGCGAGGCCGAGCGCGAGGCCGGCAACTACGAGCGCGCCGACGAGCTCCGGGACGCGCTGCGGGAGGTCGGCGTCAAGATCGAGGACGGCCCGGACGGCGCGACGTACCGGTTCGAGTAGGGCGGGGCTGTCTTCTTTCGAGCCCGTGAGTACCGCACAGGGGACAGTTTCGAAACTCCGGCCGCTCGGCTGTCGGTTCTTGATACCGGAGCCACGGTGAACACCTCCAAAGCCCCAGCCGCGAGGCCACCGTACGCTCGTTGCGCTCCTCGCTCGCTCCGCTCGCTGCGGTGCTTCCGTCGCCTACGGTGGCCTCGCGGCTGCCCCTTTGAGTCCCCACCCCGCCCAGCACGGCACCGCAGCCTCACGCCTCCCCAGCCTCGTCGGTCGTCCTCCGCGTTGCTCCGGACGACCGACTCCCTCGCACGCGCTGTTCGCGCCCTCCGGGCGCTCACAGGCGCGCGCCACCGCACCAGACGGAGAAAGACTCCCTACTCAAGCACGTGCTGCGTGTCGTACGATCCGAGCACTTTGACCCACCCGTTGTCGGCGATGGCCTCGACGTCTCCCACGGCGGCCGCCATGTGGTCCTCGTAGAGGCCGGCGTCGACGTCGAAGTGGAACAGGTAGTCGCCGAGGCGCTCGCCGCTCGGGCGCGACTCGATCCGCGAGAGGTTGAGGTTGCGGTCGGCGAACGCCTCCAGCAGTTCGAGCAGGAGCCCGGGGTAGTTCGCGTTCGGGTAGACGATGAGGGTGGTCTTCCCGCCGGCGTCCGAGCGCGCGGACGTGGGCGCGACGACGAGGAACCGCGTCGCGTTCGAGGTGCGGTCCTGGATGTCCTCCGCGAGGATCGTGAGGTCGTCGCCGGCGTTGTCCGGGTGCCCGATCCCCGCGATCCGGGCGTCCTCGCGGGCGCGCTCGACCCCGCGGGCGGTGGAGGCGACCGCTTCGAGCCCGGCGTTCGGGTACTGCTCCTCCAGCCAGTTGCGGCACTGCGCGAGCGCCTGCGAGTGGCTGGCGACGACCTCGAACTCCGACCCCTGCGCGAGGAGGGCGTGCCGGATCGGAGTGACGACCTCGCGGGTGACGGCGACGTCGAAGTCCGCGAGGGCGTCGAGGCTCTCGGTGACGGAGCCCTCGATGCTGTTCTCGATGGGGACGACTCCCCGCTCGAACTCGCCGGCCGCGACGGCGTCGACGATGGCGGTGACCGACTCGCGGAACGACACCTCGGCGGCGACGGCCCGCGCCGCACGGTGTGAGTACGTGCCGGCGGGACCGAGCGTGACGGCGTTCATCGCCACTACCTATCAGAGCGCGTTAGAAAAACGTGCTGGGTCCCGCCTGGCCGGGCGAGCGATGGAGGCGACGGGAGCGACGGGAGCGGCGGGAGCGACGAAAACTGCGAGGGCGCCTCACGCCGGGACCCCGCCCGCGAGGAGCCCGGCGTCGACGAGCAGCAGGGCCGCGAGCCCGGCGCTCGCGAGCAGGTACGGGCGCGAGAGGGCGGCGAGCCGCGCCGCGGTCGGCTCGTCGCCGCCGAGCGCGTCGACCGGGAATCCCTCGGCCATGTACGTTCCCCAGCCGATATCGGGGTCGACCTCGCGGCGCATCCGGAGGACGCCGAGCTCCACGAGACCGTTCATGACGCCCCACAGCGAGAGCATCGCGAGGACGGCCCATCCCCTCGCGCTCGCCGCGAGGAGGTCGAGCGGCGTGTATAGCCTCCAGATCATGTACGCGCCGGTGACGGGGAGGACGACCCCGGTCCACCGCGTGACCATGAGGAGGCGGTGCGCGGCGTCGACGAAGGCCGCCCGGCCGAGCGTCCCGTCGGCCGCCCGCGGGAGGGTCGCGTAGGCGACGTACAGCGTCGCGCCGGTCCACAGCGCGCCGGAGACCACGTGGAGGACGAAGGCGGTCGTGAGGAGCACGCGAACCGATCCGGGCGCCCGGGAAATAAAGACACGCCGGCGTTCCCGGCACGTAGCGCCGCGACCGACGACGGGGACCGGACGGACCCCGACGACTACGGGAGTCGGAGCGTCCCGACGTACCGGTGCCACCCGTCGACCGTCTCGGCGTACTCGTACGCCTCCGGCGGCTCGATCCCCCAGGCGCGGAGCCCGTCGTCGACGCCGTCGACGTACGTCGCGAGGAACGACCCGCGGTCCCGGAGCGTCGGCGGCGCCCGCGCGTGCTCGGTCTCGAACCGACAGCGCGCCGTCCGGCCGTCGCCGGTCGGGTCGATCCGGAGCCGGAGGTCCGAGCGGAGCCGCTCCCGGACCGGCGGCGGGTCGCCGCGGAGGTGTCCCTCGCCGAACGCGTCGAGCGCCGCGAGCGCCTCGTCCGGGACGTGGTTCACGTCGGAGAGCGGGGCCGCGGACACCTCAGTCGTTCGGCACCGCGGCCAGCGCCCCCTCGACCGTCCGGACCGCGGTCGCGCCGTCGCGCCGCCCCACGACGACGACGAGCGCGTCCCCGGCGACCCCCGCGGCCGCGACGTCGACGTCGACGGCTGCGAGGCGGCGGAGGACGGCCGCGAGCGCCGGGGCGTCGACGTCGCCGGTCCCGAGGACGGCCGTCCGGCGCCCCTCGGGGACGACCGCCGCGCCGCCGACGACGAGGAGGGGGTCGACGTCGGCGTCTCCGGAATCGGGACCGCCCCGTCCCTCGACCACGCCGACGCCGCTCCGCATCGACACGCTCGCCGCGCGCTCGGCGGTCGCGTACGCGGGGAGCTCCTCGCGGAACCGCCGGAGCGCGGCCGCGATCGCGTCCGTGTCGGCGTCGCCGTCGCGGCCGAGGTCGGCCTCGTCGGCGAGCCACGCGGCGGCGGCGCTGTGGTTCAACACGCCGGCGCGGAGCGCGTCGAGGACGAACGGGCGGGCCCGGGCCGCCTCGCGGGCGTCGGCTGCCAGCGACATGGTTCCCCCTGCGGCGCGGGACGCCATGGCGATTTCGGTCGCCGGACGGCGGACCGGCGGCGCCCGACCGGTTTCCCGCGATCCCGGACGTGCCGAAGTCCCTAAGAGCGGCGCGCCCCCAGCGTGGGTATGCAGTCGCTCGTCATCGTCGCACACGGCTCGCACCTCAATCCGGAGTCGAGCGCGCCGACGTACGACCACGCGGACACGATCCGCGCGACCGGCGCGTTCGACGAGGTGCGCACCGGGTTCTGGAAGGAGGAACCGCACTTCCGGGAGGTGCTCCGCACCGTCGAGGGCGACGAGGTCTACGTCGTCCCGCTGTTCGTCTCGGAGGGGTACTTCACCGAGCAGGTGATCCCCCGCGAGCTCCGGCTCGACGGCTGGGACGTCTCGGAGTGGGACTCCGACGGCCTCTCGGCCGACCAGGCCACGCTCGTCGCCGAGGACATCGACCGCGAGGTCCACTACTGCGGGCCGGTGGGGACCCACCGCGCGATGACCGACGTGATCGTCCGGCGCGCGGAGTCGGTCACCGGCGACCCCGACGTGGGCGACGGCTTCGGCCTCGCCGTCGTCGGCCACGGCACCGAGCGCAACGAGAACTCGGCGAAGGCGATCGAGTACCACGCCGACCGGATCCGCGAGCGCGACCGCTTCGACGAGGTGGAGGCGCTGTACATGGACGAGGACCCCGAGGTCGACGACCTCCCGGAGTTCTTCGAGAGCGACGACGTCGTCCTCGTTCCCCTCTTCATCGCCGACGGCTACCACACCCAAGAGGACATCCCGGAGGACGTGGGGCTCTGTGAGGACCACACCGAGGGGTACGACGTGCCGACCGCGGTCGACGGCACCCGGATCTGGTACGCCGGCGCCGTGGGCACGGAGCCCCTGATGGCCGACGTGATCTTGGAGCGCGCGGCCGACGCCGGCGCCGACCTCGGGACCGCGCTCGACGACGTGCGCGAGACCACCCGCGTCGCGGCGGGGGACTGACCGTGGTCGACTCCGCCTCCGACGCGACCGTGAACGAGGCCGCCGCGGCCGACGGCGCCGAGGGAACCGAGCCCGAGGTCCCCGAGATCGACCTCCCCGGCGACGCCTTCGACGCGGTGCTCGACGCGCTCGCCGACCGCGACCCCGACGACCCGCTCCGGTTCGAGGGGTTCGGCGTCGCCCGCGACGCCGGCGCCGACGGCGAGGACGGTGACGACGCCGCGGGCGGGTACCGCCTCGACCCCGCCGACGGCGACCCCCGCACCGGGCTGACGGAGCGCGAGCTCCACGCGGCGCTCGCCGATCGCGCCCCCGCGGTCACGGACTGGTACGCGTTCGAGCGCGTCGTCGGCGAGTTCGGTCCCCGCCGCGCGTTCCTGCGCTGGCTGGAGGACGCCGACGGCGCGACCGTGGCGACGCGGTACGCCGCGCTCGCGGAGGGGATCGAGCGCGCGTGGGGCGAACTGAAGATCACGGCCACGGTGACCGACCGCGGCGAGCGCCGGTACGACGTGCGCCACGCCGACGACGCCGGCGTCCCGGTCGACGAGCTCGACGCCTACGACGACCCGCTCGACGCCCGCGACCTCGTCAAACGCGACGCGAAGGGGCGCTACCGCCCCCTCAAGACCGCGCCGTCGCTCGCGGGCGGGTGGGTCTTCCCCGACCTCGGCCCGCGGGACGCCTACGAGGCGGTCGAGACGATCTACCCCGCGACGGTCGCCAACTGGCACCGCGAGCGCGAGGGCGAGCTCGACGTGAACCACTGGCGCGAGACGATGGCGCGCCAGTCCGGCATCTACGGCGTCGTGAAGACGTGGGACCGCGGTGAGGGGTACGAGCACGTCAACTGGGTCGCGGAGGCCTGCTGCGACGACTCGCAGTGCCTGAAGCGCCGCGAGTGGGAGTACGACGACGACACCGACCTCGACGTCGACGGCGGCGACGGCGCCTTCCCCTGCCGCGAGCCCTGTTCGGTCGTCGTCTCGGCCGCCCGCAAGTGGACGCGTCTGGAGAGCGAGCAGCCCCGGACGTACGAGTTCGAGCTGACGCCGAGCGAGAAGGAGCAGGTCGAAGACATCATCGACGCGGTCGCCGACGGCCGGATCGACGAGATCCGCGAGGCCGACACGAAGGAGGGGGCGAACCGCTACCGGACCCGATTCCTGCGCGCCAAGCTGTTCGACGACGAGGGGAACTTCGCGGGCGTGCCGACCGATCCGGACGAGGACGACGAGGGGTAGCCGCGCCGCGCGTCGACCCTCCCGCATGCGGGCGATCTTAAGTTGTGTCACGAAACCTTTAGACGGGAGAGCGGCCTACCCCGGTGCAATGAGTCGCGGCCCCGAGCTGATAATCACGGAGAAGGACAACGCGGCGCGCCGCATCGCCGACATCCTGAGCGGCGAGTCCGCGACGGCGGAGCGGCAGAACGACGTGAACGTGTATCGGTGGGGCGGCAAGCGCTGCATCGGCCTCTCGGGCCACGTCGTCGGCGTCGACTTCCCGGCCGAGTACAACGACTGGCGCGACGTGGAGCCCGTCGAGCTCATCGACGCGCCGGTCACCAAGGAGCCGACCCAGGAGGGGATCGTCGCCGCGCTGCGCAGGCTCGCGCGCAACGCCTCCCGGGTCGTCATCGCGACCGACTACGACCGCGAGGGCGAGCTGATCGGCAAGGAGGCGTACGAGCTGGTGCGCGAGGTGAACGAGGACGCCCCCATCGACCGGGTCCGCTTCTCCTCGATCACGAAGAACGAGGTGCGGGAGGCGTTCGCGAACCCCGACGAGCTCGACTTCGACCTCGCGGCCGCCGGCGAGGCCCGGCAGGTGATCGACCTCACGTGGGGGGCGGCGCTCACCCGCTTCCTCTCGCTGTCGGCCCGCCAGCTCGGCGACGACTTCATCTCGGTGGGCCGGGTGCAGGGGCCGACGCTCAAGCTCATCGTCGACCGCGAGCGCGAGATCCAGGCGTTCGACCCCGAGTCGTACTGGGAGCTGTACGGGGACCTGACCAAGTCCGGCGGCGACCCCTTCGAGGCGCGCTACTTCTACCTGAACGACGAGGGCAACGAGGCCGAGCGCGTCTGGGACGGCGACGTCGCGGAGGTCCTGACGGAGGCGCTGGCGGCGGCCGACGAGGCGGTCGTCGACGACGTGCGCCGCCGCACCCGCACCGACGACCCGCCGACCCCCTTCAACACCACGGCGTTCATCCGCGCCGCCGGCTCGCTCGGCTACTCCGCCCAGCGCGCCATGTCGCTCGCGGAGGACCTCTACACCGCCGGCTACGTCACGTACCCGCGGACCGACAACACGGTGTACCCCGACGATCTAGAGCCCCGCGAGCTGATCGAGGAGCTCTCGGCCGCCTCGACGTTCGGCGCGGACGCGAAGAGCCTGCTCGACCAAGAGGAGATCGAGCCCACCGAGGGCGACGAGGAGACGACCGACCACCCGCCGATCCACCCGACCGGCGAGCTCCCCTCGGCGTCGGACCTCTCGGAGGACGAGTGGGAGGTGTACGAGCTGATCGTCCGGCGGTTCCTGGCGACCTGCGCCGAGCCGGCGACGTGGGAGCGGCTCCGCGTCGTCGCGCTCGCGAACGGCGAGGCGACCGCGATCGCCGAGCGCGCGGACGGGCTCGCGGCCCTCCGGGACCCGGCGGACGCCGACGGCCCCCCCGACCTCGTCGCCGACGGCGGGCTCCGGCTGAAGGCGAACGGGAAGCGCCTCCTGGAGGCCGGCTATCACGACGTCTACCCGTACCGCTCCAGCGACGAGCGGATCGTCCCGGACGTCGAGGTCGGCGAGACGCTCGCGCTCACCGACCGGCGCACGGACGCGAAGGAGACCCAGCCGCCGCGCCGGTACGGCCAGTCCCGGCTCATCGAGGAGATGGAGAAGCGCGGCGTCGGCACGAAGGCGACCCGCCACCGCACCCTCGAAAAATTGTACGACCGCAACTACGTCGAGAGCGACCCGCCGCGCCCGACCCGGCTCGCGGAGGCGGTCGTCGAGGCCGCCGAGGAGTTCGCGGAGCACATCGTCAGCGAGGAGATGACCGCGCAGTTAGAGCGCGACATGCAGGCGATTGCGGCCGGCGAGAAGGGGTACGACGAGGTGACGGAGGCGTCCCGGGAGCTGCTCGACCGCGTCTTCGACGACCTCACCGAGTCGCGCGAGGCGGTCGGCGACCACCTCCAGAAGTCGCTGAAGGCGGACAAGACGCTCGGTCCCTGCCCCGAGTGTGGGTCGGACCTCCTCGTCCGGAAGTCCCGGCAGGGGTCGTACTTCGTCGGCTGCGACGGCTACCCCGACTGCGAGCACACGCTCCCGCTCCCCTCGACGGGGAAGCCGCTCATCCTCGACGAGAGCTGCGAGGCGCACGACCTCAGGCACGTGAAGATGCTCGCGGGCCGGAAGACGTTTGTCCACGGCTGCCCGCAGTGCAAGGCCGACGAGGCGGACGACCAGGAGGATGAGGTGATCGGGACGTGTCCCGACTGCGGTGAGGGCGCGGCTTCGCCGCGCGACGGAGGCGGTGAAACCGCCGACGCCGGCGGCGAGCTGGCGATCAAGCGCCTCCGCTCCGGCTCCCGGCTCGTCGGCTGCACGCGCTACCCCGACTGCGACTACTCGCTGCCGCTCCCGCGCCGCGGCGAGATCGAGGTCACCGACGAGACCTGCGAGGAACACGACCTCCCGCACCTCCGGGTCCACTCCGGCGACGAGCCGTGGGAGCTCGGCTGTCCGATCTGCAACTACCGGGAGTTCACGGCCCGCCAGGAGGGCTCCGAGCTCCAGACCGTCGAGGGCATCGGCGAGAAGACGGCCGAGAAGCTCCGGAACGTCGGCGTCGACGGCGTCGACGACCTCAAGTCCGCGGACCCGGACGACCTCGCGGCCGACGTCGACGGCGTCGGCGCCGACACCGTCCGGAACTGGCAGGCGAAGGCGGACTGAGCGGCGCTCCCCCCTCTTCTCCTCGCCCTCGACCGCTCCACCCACAGAGACATAAACGCGGGACGCGTCAGTCCGATTACGTATGGGTCGCGATCGCGAGGCCGACGGCGACGCGGACGGGGGCCTCTCGGCGGGCGAGGGGAGCGACGCGACCGGCGAGCGCCGGCCGGACGCGTCCGTCGGCGATGCGGCCCCGCCCGTCCTCCGCTCGTTCATCGACGCGATTCCCACCCCGACGCTCGCGTGCGACCCGGACACCCGCGCGATCCGCGCGGCCAACGCCCCGGCCGCCGACCTGCTCGACCGCGACCGCGGGGCGCTGACGCTGACGGGGCTCGACGACCTCGGCGAGGCGGAGCGGACCGTCGCCGGCGAGCCGATCGGGAAGGCGGTCGCCGACGCGCGCGACGCCGGCGGCGTCGCTCGGTTCGAGTGGACCGTCTCCGACGCCCCGCTCTGGCGCCTCGAACTCGCGGTCCGCGCGGCGACGATCGCCGACCGGGAGTGGCTGATCGTCGGCCTGACCGACGTCACCGACCGAGTCTCCGCCGAGCGGCGGCTCCGCTCGCAGCTCCGGGTCACCGACGCGATCGCCGCGACGGTCCCGGCCGCCCTGTTCGAGTGCACCGCGCGCGGCACCCTCTCGCGGTGGAACGACCGGCTCGCCGCGGACGTCGGCTACGGGGGCGAGGCGCTGTCGGCCACCGCGCTGCCGTCGCTGTTCGACGAGGAGACCCGCGACGCCGTCGCCGACGCGCTCCGGTCCGTCTACGGCGACGGGGCGGGCGCGGAGTGCGAGGCGACGCTCGTCACGCGCTCGGGCGAGCGCGTCCCGTACCGCCTCTCGCTCGGACCGGTCACCGACGGCGACGAGGTCGTCGGCGCGGTCGGGGTCGGCGAGGACCTCACCGAGGCGTCGGTCCGCGAGGAGCGGCTCGCCGTCCTCACGCGGGTGCTCCGCCACAACTTCCGGAACGACCTCAACGTCGTCACGGGGTTCACGGAGCGGGCGATCGCCGAGGTCGACGACCCGGAGCTCGCCGCCGAGCTGGAGCGCGTCGTCGACACCGCGGAGCGGCTGTTACGCGTCGGCGAGACCTCGCGACGGGTCGAGCGGCTGCTCGCGGACCGCCCGGCCCCGCGGCCGACCGACCTCGCCGACGCGGTCGAGGAGGCGATCGCCATGCTCCCGCCGGCGCTCCGCGAGCGCGCCGACGTCGAGGTCGACGTTCCGACCGGGATCACGGTGTCGGCCGTGGGCTACCTCGCCGAGGCGATCGCGGAGCTCGTCGACAACGCGATCCGACACGGCGACGCGGCGCGTCCCTCGGTGAGCGTCACGGCCGCCGAGCTCCCCAGCGAGTCGTGGGCGTCGCTGGTCGTCGCCGACGACGGCCCGGGGATCCCGCCCGCCGAGCGCGCGGTGCTCACCGGCGAGGAGACCCCGCTGGAACACGCCAGCGGGCTGGGGCTCTGGTACGTCAACTGGATCGTCACCGCCGGCGGCGGGAGCTTCGACATCGGCGAGACCAAGACCGGCGGCACGCGGATCGAGATCGAGCTCCGCACGCCGGACGGGGAGTAGGACCGACCCGTCTCCGACCGACGCCCCGATCAGTCGACGAGCCGGACCTCGTCGCCGACGGCGACCCCGTCGGCCGCGCCCGCCGGGAGCTCGACGACCGCGTCGGCCCGGCCCCGACCCAGCCCGACGAACGGGGCGAGCCGCTTCCGCTCGGTCACCTCGCCGTCGACGAGCCACAGCGCGTCTATCGCGAACGGGACGAACAGCATGTGGAGCCACCGCGCGTCGACCCCGTCGAACGGGAACACGAGCGCGTAGCCCTCGGGAACGGAGCGTCTGAACATCAGCCCGCGGGCCTGCCGGAGCGTCGACCGGGCGACCTCGACGTCGCTCGCGAGGACGGTCGGGTCGCCGTCGTCGACTGCGGAGTCGCCGTCGCCGGTCACGGCGTCACCGGCGGTCGCGGCGTCGTCGGACCGACCGCTGCGGTGGACGAGTCGCACGCTCCGCACGTGGCGGGCGTCGGATAAATAGCCTCGCTATCGACCGGGGCCGCGGACCGCCGCCCGAGAGACGGTCGTCGTCGCCGGCGCGCCCCGGTCGAGGAGTGCCCCGCCGCCTCAGCTCGCGCTCCCGTACGTCTCCTCGAGGTACTCGACGATGTCGTCGCTCTCGGGCATCCCCTCGACCCCGTTCGCCTCGTCGACGAGGACGGGCACGCCGGTCTGCCCGCTGACCTCCTCCACCTCGGTGCGCTCGGAGTGCGAGCGCGGCACCATCACCGACTCGTACTCTAAGTCGAGGTCGGCCAGCTTCGTCTTCACCTTCGCGCAGTACGGGCAGCCCTCCAGTTCGTAGAGCGTCAGGTTTGCCATCACGCTCCCTACGGCGTAGACGCGTAAAGAAGTACGGTGGACGGTGCGCGCGCCGCGCACGGGCGGCGGTCCGGTCCGCCGCCGCGCCGTCCGTGCTACAGGATGTAGCCGGCGGTCGAGAGCACGTAGTAGGCCGCGAGCAGCGCCGCGATGACGTACTGCCCGAGGGCGACGTCGTCGGCCTCGCCGATCGCGACCTTGATCAGCGGGAACGCGACGATGCCGGCCGCGAGCCCGTCGGCGATGGAGTAGGCGAACGGCATCACGGTGACCGTGAGCCCGGCGGAGACGGCCCACGCCGGGTCGGTCCAGTCGACCTCGACGAGCCCCTGGAGCATCATCACGCCGACGACGATCAGCGCGATGAAGGAGGCGTACGCCGGGATCGCGGCGACGACGGGGATCGCGGCGAGCGACAGCAGGAAGAGGACCCCGACGACCAGCGCGGTCAGCCCGGTGCGGCCGCCCTCCTCGACGCCGGTCGACGACTCGATGTACGTCGTCACCGTCGAGGTGCCAAGCACCGCGCCGAACGTGGTCCCGACCGCGTCGGCCATCAGCGGCCGGTCCATGTCGGGGAGGTCGCCGTCGTCGTCGAGGAAGTCGCCGAACTGCGAGACGCCGATGAGCGTCCCGGCGGTGTCGAAGAAGTCGACGAAGAAGAACGTGAACACGACCAGGACGAACGTGAGCGGGTCGATCCCCGAGAGCCCGTCGACGAACGCGCCCGCCAGCGGCGTGATGTCGTACTGCGCGGCGGGGAGCGACTCGGGCGTGACCGTCCCGCGGGCGAACACGCCGCCGAGCGTGAGCGCCCACCCCGCGAGCGCGGTGGTGAGGACGCCGACGATGATCGCTCCCGTCACGTTCCGCGCCCACAGCACGAACGTGAACACGAGGCCGAGCACGCCGAGGATCGCCCACGGGTTCGCGAAGACGTTCCCGAGTGCGACGAGCGTCGCGTCGTCGTTGACGACGACCTGTAGCTCCTGGAGGCCGATGAACAGCAGGAAGAGTCCGATCCCGGCCCCGACCGACCGCTTGACCGGCTCGGGGAACAGCCGGATGACGTACTCGCGGGCGCCGATCGCGGTGAGCAGCATGAAGAGCACGCCCTCGACGAAGACGGCGGCCAGCGCCGTCTGCCACCGGACGCCGAGGCCCAACACGACGGTGAACGCGAAGAAGGCGTTGAGGCCGAGCCCGGGCGCGAGCCCGAACGGCCGGTTGGCGTAAAAGGCCATCACCAGCGTCGCCACCGCCGAGGAGAGCACCGTGGCGATGGCGATCATCTGGATCACCTCCCCCTGGCTGTACCCCTCTATCCGGATCGCGTTCGAGAGGATCGTGGGGTTGACCACGATGATGTACGACATCGCCAGAAACGTCGTGACCCCGGCGACCAGCTCCGTCCGGACGTCCGACCCGTGCGACTCGACGTCGAACCGCGCCGCCAGCGCGTCTGAAAGGCCCATGTACGGACATGGCTCGTCAGTATCTCCACATAAGCCTTGCTGAACGAAATCGGGATGTATCCACGTATATGCGTATTTTCATCGGTTTCTCCCCCGACGAACCGAAAAATACTGGTCGAACGTGCCTACTCGAACGTCGTCAGCGCGCCGACCGGGGCGTCGGTGATCGCCCTCGCGCGCTCCATCCCCTCGTCGCCGACGGCGATGAGGGTGAACACCCCGGTGACGTCGGCCTCGGCCTGGAGGGCGATGTCAAGGAGGAGCTCCTGGGTCTCGCCTGACCGGATCAGGTCGTCGACGACGAGGACGGTGTCGCCGGCGTCGACCGCGCTGGCGGGGAGGTAGTAGGTGAGCTCGATGCCGGAGGCAAGCCGCTGGCGCGACTCGATGAACTCCTCGACGGCGGTCTCCTTCGACTTCTTGGCGTACGCGAGGCGCGCGTCGAAGAAGGAGGCCATCGCCGCGCCCAGGGTGATCCCGTCGGTGGCGGCGGTGAGGACGACGTCGGGCGACTCGAACGCGAACGTCTCCGCGGCGACCGGCGCGACGAGGTCGAGGAACGACTGGTCGAAGACGACGCCGGAGTTGTCGACGTACCCCTCGTCGTCGAACTCGACGCGGGCGATCAGCTCGTCGGCGAGCGCGTCGCGGCCGACCGCCTCGACGACCTCGCTCGCCCGGTCGGCGCCGGGGAGCACGTGGCCGTTCACGTACCGGTTCAGGTCGCCCGACGGGAGCCCGGTCACCGCGGAGAGCTCCTCGTACGTGCGCGTCTCCTTCAGCATCCGCAACACGGCGACCGCCTGCAGCTGGAGGGCCGCCTTCTCTGCGCGGTTCATGGGAATGATCGCGATCGCACAAGTATGAATACGTCGAAGTCGATCGCGGTATCGATACCCACGTGCGTGCGTCGCACGACCGCGGATCCGGACGCCGGGCGGCGCCCCTCGACGCCGACCTCCGCGCCCGTCTCACTCCGCCGGCGCGTCGAAGAACGCCGCGGGATCGTCGATCGCGATCTCGACGCGGTCGCGGTCGTCGAGCGGTCGCAGCCGGACGGTGAGCGACCCGGACGCCTCGGCGGCCGCGCGCAGCGAGGCGAGGTCGTCGTCCCCGAGATACGTGGGCACGCACAGCGCCACCTCCGCCGCGTCGTCGGTGGCGACCACCAGGCGGTACGCGACGCCGCCCGCGGCGCCGGCGTACACGTCGACGCCGTCGACGGCCGCCTCGTCGACCGCCTCCAGCGCCGCGTCGAACTCCGACCCGGGCAAGAGCACGTCGATCCGGGCGGCGTCGGCGACGGGGTTCACCTGCCCCGGGTGGCCCGCGACCGCGGTCCAGCCGCGCTCTCGGTACGCCGCCGCCGTCGACTCCGCGTCCGCCTCGACCGCTCCCCACCGCGGTCCGAGATCGGGTGCGTCCATGTCGCCCCGCTACCGCCGGCGCCCCTACATAGGCGTCGGTTTCCGCTCGCGTCGGGGTTTCGTGCCACGGCGTCGCACGACAGGGATTCGCGACGCCGTTCTGTCGCCGGATCGCCGGCAGGCGGGGCCGACAGCCCCTGTGTCGGCCGGTAGGTTCATAACGTTCTGCTGTCTGGGATCGGCTATGCCGACTGACAGCGACGAACACGTCGACAGGCGGACGGTGCTCAAGTACGCCGGGACGGCCGGCGCGGTCGGGATCGCGGGTTGCACGGGCGACGACGGCGACGGGTCGGACGGCTCCGACGGCGGCGACGGCACGGACGGCGGGGACGGTTCCGACGGCGAGGACGGCTCCGACGGGGGCGACGACGCGTTCGAGCTCGGCGTCACCATGGGGCAGATGGACTCCGGGCTCGACCCGCAGGACCACGCCGAGACGAACACCGAGATCATCACCGGGCAGCTGTACGAGGGCCTGCTCGACCGCGACAAGGAGGGCGGCATCATCGCCGGCCTCGCCGACGAGTGGGAGCGCACCGACGACGGCAGCGTCCGATTCACCCTGCGCGACGGCGTCACGTTCCACAACGGCGACGAGCTGACCGCGGAGGACGTCCGGTTCAGCATCCGCCGAATCGTCTTCAACGACGTCGGCATCGCCAGTCCGCAGACGAACGACCTCGGCCCGGTCTCGGAGGTCACGACCGGCGACGGGGAGGTGACGGTCTCCTTCGAGGGGTACAACCCGATCGCGTTCCAGCTGTTCGCGACGAACGGCGACGTCATGCAGCGGTCGTGGGTCGAGGAGCACGGCGGCGACTACATCAACCGGAACGCCAACGGAACGGGACCGTTCCGCCTCACCGAGTACGACTCCGGCAACGAGGTCGTCTACGGGCCGAACGAGGAGTACTGGGACGGCGCGCCCGCGGTCGACGAGCTCAGCATGACCGCCTCCAGCGAGTCGAGCACGCGGGTCAACCAGCTGCTCGCCGAGGAGACGGACATCGTGACGAACGTCCCGCCGAACGAGGTGTCGCGGGTGAACGGCTCCGACGTGGCGACGATCAACTCCGTGCCGAGCGCGCGGATCATCTTCCTCCAGATGCGCTACGACGTGGAGCCGTTCTCCAGCCGGCAGTTCCGGCAGGCGATGAACCACGCGGTCGACGTCGAGAGCATCATCGAGAACGTGCTCAACGGCTTCGGGAACCTCACCGCACAGCCGACCCTCGAAGGCCACGTGGGGTACAACCCCGACATCGATCCGTACCCGTACGACCCCGACGAGGCCGAGCGGCTCGTCGAGGAGTCCGGCCACGCCGGCGTGGAGATCACGCTTCAGACGCCGATCGGGCGCTACCTCCGCGACGTCGAGATCGCGCAGGCGGCGGCCAACCAGATCGACTCGCTGTCGAACGTCTCCTGTGAGCTACAGCAGCGCGAGTTCTCCTCGCTCGTCCAGGACGTCACCGCGCCGAACATCGAGGACCGCCCGCACTTCACCCTCCTCGGGTGGGGGAACGCCGAGTTCGACGGCAGCCAGACCCTGACGCCGTTGCTCTCCTCCGAGGGCGCGCTCACGATCTTGGAAAACGACGAGCTCGACGGGCTCCTCGACGAGGCGGAGTCGACTCAGGACCCCGACGAGCGGGCCGACATCCTTCAGGAGGCGAACCAGCTCGCACACGACCTCGCGCCGTGGGTGTTCATGCACCAGCAGTTCAGCGTCTACGGCGTCTCCAACGAGATATCGTGGGAGCCGCGGGCCGACGAGTTCATCGACCCGGACACGGCCACCCGACAGTAAGGCGACCGCCACCTCTCCACACCGCTATTCATGTCACTCGGCAGATTCGCACTCAAAAGAAGCCTCCAGGGGGTCGGCGTCGTCTGGGGCGTCGTCACCGTCGTGTTCGCGCTCCGGTTCGTCACGCCCGGCAGCCCGATCAACGCGGTCGCCCCGCTCGACGCGTCACAGGAGACCCGACAGGCGATCGCGGCGGAGCTGGGGCTCGACCAGCCGCTGTACGTCCAGTACGGGCGGTACGTCTTCGAGCTGCTTCAGGGCGACATGGGGCGGTCGTACATCCGCGGCCAGGAGGTCACGACGCTCGTGTTCGAGCGGCTCCCGGCCACCGTCGAGCTCGCCGTCGCCGCGAGCGTCGTCGCCGTCGTGCTCGCCGTTCCGCTGGGCGTGATCAGCGCGACCCGGCGCAACGAGCCGGTCGACTACGGCGCGACGCTGCTGTCGCTCGGCGGCATCTCGACCCCGAACTTCTGGCTCGGGATCATGCTCATCCTCGTCTTCGCCGTGGAGTTCAACATTTTCAACACCAGCGGTCGCGGGGTCGCCGTCGGCGACGTCGCGCTGTCGCTCGTCACCGCCGAGCCGTTCGTCGGGACGCTGCTGACGTGGCTCGCGTACATCACGCTGCCCGCGATCGCCCTCGGCACCTACTTCATGGCGCTCATCACCCGGCTGACGCGGTCGGGGATGTTGGACGAGCTGAGCAAGGGGTACGTCCGGGCCGCGCGGGCCAAGGGGCTCCCCCGGACCCTGATCCGGTACAAACACGCGCTCCGGAACACGCTGATCCCGGTGATCACCGTCCTCGGGCTCCAGCTCGGGACGCTGATCGGCGGCGCCGTCATCACGGAGGCGGTGTTCTCGTGGCCCGGGCTCGGCACGCTCGTCATCGACAGTATCAACCAGCGCGACTGGCCGGCGCTCCAGGGCAGCCTGATCGTCATCGGGACGAGCTTCGTCCTCGTCAACATCCTCGTCGACGTGGTGTACGCCTACCTCGACCCCGAGGTGGTGACCGACTAACATGGTCTCTTCACGTGTCATACGCAATCTCAAGAAGGAGTTCAGGGGCAGCGGGCTCGCGAAGCTCGGGCTGGCGCTGGTGGCGGTCATCCTGTTGACCGCCGTGTTCGCCCCCTTTATCGCGCCGCACAACCCGACCGAACAGCAGCTCGACCAGAGCGAGCTCCCGCCGATCGGCTTCTCGCAGACGGAAGAGCGGACCACCTCGCAGATGGTCGACGGCGAGATCCAGACGGTCACCGAGGAGGTCGAGATCACCGCCGACCCCGACCACGTGTTCGGCACCGACGGGCTCGGCCGCGACATGTTCTCGCGGGTGGTGTACGGCGCCCGCACGTCGCTCGTCGTCGGCGTCCTCGGCACGCTGCTCGCGGCGTCGATCGGCGTGCCGGTCGGCCTGCTCGCCGGCTACCACGGCGGGCGCGTCGACGACACCCTGATGCGGATCGCGGACGTCAGCCTCGCGTTCCCCTCGCTCGTGTTGGCGGTGGCGCTGATCGGGCTCTGGGGCCGCGCGGCGGTGGCGGTCCCCGACCCGTTCGTCGCCGCCGGGCTCGCGCCGGAGATGCCCGAGAGCTTCGTGTTGCCGATAACGGTGGTGATCGTCGTCGGCCTCGTCAACTGGGTGTGGTTCGCTCGGGTCGCCCGGGGGGAAGCCCTCTCGCTGCGCAGCCAGGAGTACGTGAAGGCGTCGCGCGCGCTCGGCGCCGACGACAACGCGATCATCCTCCGGCACGTCCTGCCGAACGCGATCACCCCGATCATCGTCCTCGGCACCGTGCAGGTGGCGGCGATCATCCTGTTAGAGAGCTCCCTGTCGTTCCTCGGCTTCTCCGGGACGACGCTCTCGTGGGGGTTCGACATCGCGCAGGGGCGCGACTACGTCTCCTCCGGCCAGTGGTGGATCGCCTCGATCCCCGGGCTCGCGATCATGCTGTCCGTGATCGGGATCAACCTGCTCGGCGACTGGCTGCGTGACGCCTTGGACCCCGGCATCGAGGGCGAAGGGGGTGCGGCGTGACATCCTCACCCGCCGTGAGCGGCGGGGCTTCCTACAGTGGAAGGCTCGCTACGCGAGGAGGTTTCGGAACTGTACGCCGAGAGGGTCATTTGTCGGGGGTGTCGACTCGCCGCCCGGTGTTCCATGGTGGTGTCACAGCCACTCCCGTCCCCTGGCGAGTCATCGCCTGCCGGTTTCCAAGCCAGGCTCTCTCCCCACGGGTTGAGGCGACCGGCAATGTTGGCCGCCGCGTTGATATCTGCTTGATACTCAGTCACCCAACACTCGTCGTTCGTACATCGGAACGCCGCCTGCGACGACCGCGAGCCGAGATGACCACAGGCATGGCACGTTTGGCTCGTGTATGCCGGGCGCACTTTTTGTACCGGGATGCCCGCGTCGAGAGCTTTATCCTCGATACGGCCGGTGAGACGGGCAAACGCCCAGTTGTGGAGCCGCCGGTTCATCCACGCCCCATAGTCGAGATCCTCGCGGATATCGGTCAGGTCTTCGAGAACAATAACTGGGTTCTCAAAAGACCGGGCGTACTCGACGGCTTCGCGGGAGGCCTTCTCAACGATATCTGTCAGGGCGTTTTGGTAGTGGCCAAATCGGTCATCTATCCGCCACTCGGCGGCGTCACGCTCTTGGAGACGACGGAGAGTTGTGAACATCTCTTTGCGGAGGTGTCGCGCTCGACCACCATCGTAAATGTATGGTTGGGTTGGGGTACCACTATCCGTCAGGGCACAGCCCGTCAGGAGCTTGGATTCACCGATGTCAAAACCAACTGGCGTCGGATCGTCCGGCTCTGTCGGTTCTGCGACTTCGTACTCGACGGTGACGTGGAGCACCCAGCTGGTGGGACGGTCTTGCAGTCGGAACTCGCCGACTGTCAGGTTGCCGTCGAACAGGTCGTCCCACAGTTCCCGCTGAGCGGGGTTGATGCGGAGCGGAATCCAGAAAGCGTTGCCACGGCCGGCCTGCGGAACGCGCCAGCAGAACCCGTGCTCTCGCTCTTCAGAGTGATCGATCTTGAATCCCCGATTCGTGAAACGAATCGGGTGGTCTTCGTCCAATTCCTCGGCGTTATACGTGTTCAAAAGTTCCGGGACGTAATTTTTCAGCGCGTCTTTCGCATAAGACGTAAGAGTATATCTGGTGACAATATTATTAACAGCCGATTGCGTATCCGCCCCGCTCTCGAACGACCGAAAAAGAGCACGACGATACGTCGCCACAGTACGCTGAAGCCGACGCTCTTTGTGCGCCGTCGGCGGCGCGAGTGTGGCTTCAAGTGTTTTCGTGACCGTAGCGGTCATCCAACAATACCACATACCCTCCGAAGGTTCATAAGAATATATAATACAATCTTCATGAATATCAAAAAACATCCATCTCAAGATCGAGGAAGACCAGTACGAGGCATTAAGTGGGTTCAAAAACCGACACGGTTACTCGTGGAAGATTCTTCACCTCAAGGACTACCGTACACTCGACACCAACGAGAGGCAGTAGATGGACAGCCGAGTGTCGCAACTTTCCCTACCCCAAGCAGCAGGATCTCGTGCTCACAAAAAGATGAGTGACACTACCCCCCCAGAAAATGTGACCGTGCCCGCTGACGCCGTCCGCGGGGGCGACACTGCGCTGACCGGGACGCTCGGGCCAGACAACGTGCTCTCGGTCGAGGACCTCTCGACCCGCTTCTTCACCGAGGAGGGACAGATCAACGCGGTCGAGTCGGTCTCGTTCGACCTCCGCGACAACGAGATCCTCGGGATCGTCGGCGAGTCGGGCTCCGGGAAGTCGGTGACCGCGCTGTCGCTCATCGACCTCGTCGAGTCGCCGGGACGGGTCACGGAGGGCGAGATCTGGTACCGCAACCCCGACCTCGCCGACGAGTTCCGCGCGGACGACGCGGTCGGCGTCGACGGCGACCACGTCGACCTCCGGACGGTCCCGCCGCGCGTCCGCCGGTCGCTCCGCGGCCCGTCGTTCAGCACCATCTTCCAGGACCCGATGAGCAGCTTCAACCCCTCGATCACGGTCGGCGAGCAGATCGCCGAGGCGGTCGAGGTCCAACGGCGCGCGGACGCGAACCCGCGGTCGACGCGCTCGCGGACGCAGGGGTACGGGCTCGGTCGGTTCCTCCTCGACGGGATCGTCCCCGGCGGCGGCTACACCAGCGACGAGAGCACCGAGCGGGCGATCGAGCTGCTCGAACGGGTCGGGATCCCTATCCCCGCCGAGCGCGTCGACGAATACCCCGGCGAGTTCTCCGGCGGGATGCTCCAGCGCGCGATGATCGCTCAGGCGCTGGCCGGCGAGCCCGACGTGCTGATCGCCGACGAGCCGACGACCGCCCTCGACGTGACGATCCAGGCGCAGATCCTCAACCTCCTGCGCGAGGTCCAGGCGGACCGCGGCATGAGCATCGTTCTCATCACCCACGACCTCGGCGTCATCGCGGAGATGTGCGACCGGGTCTGCGTGATGTACGCGGGCGAGGTCGTGGAGCGCGGGACGCTCGACGCGGTGTTCGACGACGCCGTCCACCCGTACACGGAGGGGCTCTTGGGGTCGATCCCCGACCTGGAGGACCCGCGACCGCGCCTGCAACCGATCGAGGGCAACGTCCCCGGACTGGTCGACGCCGAGATGGACGACCGGTGTTACTTCGCCGACCGCTGTCCGAAGGCGATGGAGTCGTGCCTGGCGAAGCCCGCGGAGCGCGTCGTCGACGCCGACGCCGAACACGGGGCGAAGTGCGTGCTCGCGGACCGCCCCTACGACCCGAGCGAGGCGCTTCCCGAGGACCACTTCGGGGGTGACGGGGAGTGAGCGATCCCCTCCTCGCCGTCGAGGGGCTCCGGAAGCACTACGCGGACGAGGGGTCCCTGCTCGACCGGCTGCTCGGCGCGGAGACGGAGAGCGTGAAGGCCGTCGACGGCGTCTCCTTCGAGGTCGCCGAGGGCGAGACGCTCGGGCTCGTCGGCGAGTCCGGCTGCGGCAAGTCGACCACGGGCGAGACCGTGCTCCGCCTGCGCGAGGCCACCGAGGGCCGCGTCGCCTTCGACGGGCGGGACCTCTCTGAGCTGACCGACGCGGAGCTGACGGAGTTCCGCAAGCGCGCGCAGATCGTCTTCCAGGACCCGTTCTCCAGTCTCGACCCGCGCATGACTGCCGGCGATATCGTCACCGAGGGGCTCCGTATCCACGGGCTCCCGCGGAGCGACCCGAACGTCGAGACGGTCGCCGACGTGACCGTCGAGGGCGACTCCCTCGACCCCGGCGACGTCGCGGTTCGCGTCGACGACGACGTCGATCGCGTCGTCGACGCCGAGGAGGGGATCGCGCGCGTCGCCGTCACCGTCCGCGAGGACGCGGAGGGCGTCGCCGCCGAGGTTGACCGGCGGCGCGACCTGCTCGGGACGACCGTCGAGACGACCGAGGACGGCGTCGTCGCGACGGTCTCCGTCGACGCCTCCGACCGGCGGATCCGCCTGGCTCGCGCCGGGAGCCTGCTCGAACGCGTCGGGCTCTCGGCCGACCAGACCGACCGCTACCCGCACGAGTTCTCCGGCGGCCAGCGCCAACGGATCGGGATCGCGCGGGCGCTCGCGGTCGACCCGGAGTTCATCGTCCTCGACGAGCCCGTCTCGGCGCTCGACGTGTCGGTGCAGGCGCAGATCCTCAACCTGCTCGACGACCTCCAGGCGGAGTTCGGGCTCACCTACCTCTTCATCGCGCACAACCTCGGCGTCGTCCGGCACATCTGCGACCGCGTCGCGGTGATGTACCTCGGCGAGATCGTCGAGGTGGGGCCGGTCGACGAGCTCTTCGCGGACCCGGCGCACCCGTACACGCGGGCGCTGCTGTCGAGCGTCCCGCGGGTGACGACCGAGGAGCGGGACGGCGAGTTCGAGACGCTCCGCGGCGACGTGCCCTCGCCCCGAAACCCGCCCGCGGGCTGTCGGTTCCACACCCGGTGTCCCGAGGCGCGGACGGCCTGTCGCGAGTCGGCGCCGCCGGCGTACGACGTCGGTGAGCGCCGCTCGGCGGCGTGTTTCCGCGCCGACGCGGACCACCCGTACTGGGAGAGCGAGCCGATCGGAGAGAACGCCCGCGACGCGGCCGAAGAGGCGGGCGACTGAGCGGTTCCGCGGGGGATCCCCTT
Source organism: Halorubrum rutilum (assembly GCF_042665015.1). GTDB lineage: Archaea > Halobacteriota > Halobacteria > Halobacteriales > Haloferacaceae > Halorubrum > Halorubrum rutilum. The sequence goes on from NZ_JBHTBL010000003.1 coordinate 49,601, forward strand.
CTCGGCTCGCCCGGCACCCGGTAGCGAGCGCCCTCCGCGTCCCCCGAGCTCTCCTCCCCGCGCTCGGAGCGCGTTCAGCTATCGGGTTCGATAACTGGCGCACTACAGTTAAGCGTCGACGAGGCGACCGGACGCGTGTACAGGCCGAATCGGCGGCGACCGGCGCCCCGATCCGGCGACTCGCCTCACATGATCCCGGACACGACCCCGTCGAACCGCGCGCTCCGTACCGCGCTCTGTCTCGCCCTCTGTCTCTCGCTCGTCGGCGCCGGCGTCGGAACGGGACCCGCGACGGCACAGGCGGCGCCAGCAATTGATGTGATGATTGGTGGTGAGTCATTTACCGACAACAGCGAAATCACTGTCATGACGGATCCAACCGCCAACGTCACCGTCAGCTCGAACGGAACGATCGACTTAATCGAGATTCGCGTTAACGGAGTGATCCGTCACTCGTACCACCCTAACTCTCAGTCGTTTAATCGAAGCATCGCGCTTGATCTTGACCCAAATAAAAATACCGTGGAGGTGATTGCGAGAGGAGCAGAGGTCGCTTCGTCGGAAACGACAGTTATCAAACACACTGCCGCGCCGTGGGTCCGCTACAGCTCGCCGTTCTCTACGAGTGTTGTAGGTGGACCCCCCAACGAGACGAACGTCTCTGGAGGCCAGGTGACGCTCGCCGGCACGCTCCATACAGCATCAGACGTTGAGTGGATCTGGATTGAACGCACACATTTTAAATACGCTTCTAATCAGTCTATCCCAACTGAGCGTAACGTCTACCGGCTCCCGAAACCGGGCGACTCGTTTTCACAGGATCTGTTGCTTGCGAACGGAACAAACAGAATTGTGGCACGGTATGCTGACTCAACCGGTCGGATACGAAAGGACTCGTTCCGATTGATCGTCGACGATGTAACTGACCCGACTATCACGCTTCACGCACCGAACGAGAGCTACACCGATTCAGTACGTGTCCGGGGAACCGTTCGTGACGAAACAAAACTCCACCGGGTGACACTCAGTCGCACCAGCAACGGCGCATCGCAGGTACTGTTAGCCGGCGACGAGCCTGGACCGGAGCCGGAGCGACTCACCTATGACGTTAACACGACGATCGATCTGTACGATACCAACGAGGATAACGAGTTCCGCCTTGTCGCCGAAGATTCCTCTGGCAACGTTGAAAATCAAACATTCAGCGTTGCGTATGATCCAACCCCGCGTGTGACCGTTACGGAGAACGTGACCAATGTGACTGCCAAGACGGTTCACGTTGCCGGCAATGTCTCAGAAGCGCAGATTCGCCGTGTGACACTCGAATCGATCGACACGCGGTCCGGCGAACGGCTCGACATCGCTCGAGTGTACGAGGCAGACGCGCCGCCAGCGACGACCGTTGATCTTAATCATACGCTCACGGCCGTCCCCGGTAAAACCGCCGTCAATCTCATTATTGCGTATGAACACGGACAGTACTCTCGGTCGATCACGCCGGCAGTCAGTACGCCACCCGAGTCGGCCGACGAGGAAGCGACGGACACCTCCGCCGCTGACGGAGCTGGAAGCGACAGGAACGAGGACAGATCCGGATCTGACGACGAATCGAGTGGCAACGCGAGCATGGTGACCGGGGATGGTGATACGCCGGTAACCGGTGACGAGAACCCGTTAGATCGAGCCGGTCCCGTGTTCGTCCCCATCCGAACCCGCGAGGCGCTCGGCGGGGTCGCAGTTGTGGGAGCGACATATCTGCTCGGCCACCGGATTTGACCGGAATCGTCGCGAAACGGGGCCCACTCTCCTTGTGGTGGTGTTCTTTGCATCCGTCCCGAAACAGTACGGACGCGGAGCATCGAAGCAATCTCGGCCGAACCAAGACGACGACCAGAGGAGTCCGTTAATTGTACTCAGTCGGCCCGGCGATGACGGAGCCATCTCGCTGAATCGAGACCTCGATGTCGAAGTCACTCGCAGACCTCGAGAGGTCGAACTCGCAGCCGACAGCGCCGTCAGATTCTACTGTGGCCACGCAGTTGAGCACCTGGCTGATACCGCCGCCCGACTCGTCGGCCTCCACGCGGATGATCACTGACCCCTCCGGCGCGAGGTTGGTGTCCGCGGTCACGGAGAGCTGCTCGTCGTCACCCACAGAGCGGTTGGTAAACTCGGCGGTGGGCTCGACGACAGTGAACGGCTCGCGCAACGAGACGCGCGGCACCGGCTCCGGAGCGGCCTCGCCGACCGTCAGCTCCACGGCGTACTCCTCGGTCGCGAGCGCGTCCGTGTCGATCATCGCGACGAGCCCACCATTGTCTATGTCGTATGCGGTCTCGACCGCCGCGAGCGGCGCGGTCGGCCCCTCGCCGTCCGCCGTCGTCAGACGGAGGTCGACGCCGTACCCAAGTGTCCCCTGTCCCGCGGGCCCGTACAGCACGGTCCCGCGCTCGTGATGGGTCGTTCGCTCGCCGTCGAGCGCGACGCTTACAGCCTGTGGCCCGGTCACCTCGGGGTTCTCCATCGCGTAGGCCAGCCGGAACGTCTGATTGCTCGCGATGGTGACCGACCGGTCGAACGTAATCGTCATGCGACCGTCGGTGCTCGTCCGAGTGTTTTGGATCGCGATCCCCACCGAGCGGTCGATGTAGCCGTCACCCGTCTCATCGATCCCGATTGCCTCGATGTCGCTCCGGGTGAACTGGTGGACGGTCCGCGGCGGGACGGCGTCATCAATGCCGTAGTCGATCGTCACTGACCGCACCGAGACATCCTCGTCAGGTGCCGTCTCAATTGTGTGAACTGTCTGTGCGCTAGGAGCGCTGTTAGCGGGAAACACGAGGTTGTTCGCGGGCGCAGGTGATTCAAGAATTCCGCCGATTCCGCTGACGGCGAACGCCGTCCGCACCTGGTCACTGCGGGCGGCAGAGAGCGGATCGGCTGCGTCCGTCTCGCTCGTCCCGTCATCTGCGCTCGCGTCGCCCGAGCTGCCTGCTGTCGTCTCGGAGTCGCCCGCTTCCGGATTGAGTGAGGCGTCTGGAGCGACGACGGTCGCGTTGCTGCTGCTGGCGGTCGGCTCCTCAACGGCGAGCACGGCCGCGACGCTTGTCTCGGCGGTCGAGACGATCAGGTTGTAGCGCCCGGTGTCGAGGACGGCCCCCTCAGGTGGGTTCGCCTCAGCGAGGAGCCGGGCCTCGTCTGCGTCGCCAGCCGCGGTGAATCGCTCGTCGCCGTCGACACCCTCGCCGTGGAACGTGTTGGCGCGGACCTGGACGGTCCCGTCGCCGTCGCCGTCGTGTACGCGAAGCGTCGCCCGGTATGGCAGACTAGCTGCATTGATCTGGAGGGTTGCTCGGTCGGCGTTGCGCAGCTGCAGATCGATCGTTGCGACGTCACCCTGCGCCACCGTCGTCCGAGCGTCGCCGAAGCCGACGGCGGGCTCGGACTGCGCCGCCGCGGGGGCGGCCAGCGGCGCGGCGATCCCCGCGACACCGACGAGGAGGACCGCCGCGAGGGTGAGACGTGTGTCCATGTATGCCCTGATCTACCGCCGTCGCGGGTAAATACTTTCTGTGACGGGGTTTCGAGAACGGTGGCTACAGACGTTCTACCGTGGTATCGGGGAATCACGCACCACGGCACAACTGGACTAGTCGGAGGTATCGAGCGCGCTCACGGCGAGTTCGCGGTTTGGAACGGCTCATCGTTATAAAATACAAGGAGAATACCCGCGCCTTCAGGCGCGGGATGAATCCGACAACTCTGACACACCCTACTATCGATAGCAAGTTTGGATATTCCACCGTTCTCAGCCAGATCTTTTATTGATGACCTAACTATAACTTGTTATAGGGTGTTTCAGATGCTGGAAGTCCACCGCACCCACCAAGCGAAAATCCTCAACCACGGTCAGGTAGTGGAGTCGCTTGACAGGCACGGGTGGTCAGCCAGCAAGCTCTGGAACGTCGCTAACTACTACTCCCGCGAAGTATGGGATGAAACAGGTGAAATCCCCGATCACGGAGACCTCAAAGACGAGTTGAAGACCCACAACAAATACAAAGGGCTGCACAGTCAGTCCAGTCAGCGCGTTCTGGAGGAACTCGCTGAAGCCTTCAACTCGTGGTACGGCTCCGATGATGACAGAGATAACCCCCCCGGCTACCGCAAAGAAAACTACTACGACCAACAGGGTCGTCGCGTCCACGAAGAACACCCGCGTAGCACGGTGACGTGGAAACAGAAAGGCATCCGTCACGACTCAAAGAACGATCGGGTTCGCCTCTCAAAAGGTCGAAATCACAAGGAGTATCCCCGAGCGAGAGAGTACATCCTCGTTGAGTACGAAACCGCACCCGGCGTCACCGTCGAAAATCTACAACAGGTTCGCGCCGTCTACGACAACTCAAACGGGCAATGGGAACTACACCTCGTCTGCAATGACGAAGTTGAGACTCCTGACGCTCCCGGCACCGAGACGGCAGGTATTGACCTCGGTATCTGTAACTTTGCCACCGTTGCGTACAGTACCGAGGAAGCTGACCTCTACCCCGGCAACCGGCTGAAACAGGACGGCTACTACTTCCCAAAAGAGATTGCCAAGTGCGACGACTCAGGTGGCGAAGAAGCCACCCGTCTACACGCGAAATGGTCGGAGCGGCGCACTCACTTCTTCCACAGTCTCGCCAAACATATCGTTCAACGGTGTGTTGAAAACCAAGTTGGTCGTATCAACGTGGGGGACTTGGGGGGTATCCGAGAGGACGAAGATGGTAGCTCAAAGAACTGGGGTCGGCACGGAAACCTCGACTTGCACGGGTGGGCGTTCGACCGCTTCACGGACCTGCTCGAATACAAGGCGAAAGTGGAAGGCATCAAAGTCGTAGAAGTGTCCGAGCGCGACACGAGCAAGACGTGTTGTATGTGTGGGAGAGAAGACGGTAGTCAGCGTGTTGAGCGTGGTCTATACGTCTGCGAGGAGTGTGATGCGGCGTTCAACGCAGACGTGAACGGGGCGGAGAACATCCGTCTCAACATGAACGAAAGTAACTCCGAGTCTTCGGCCAGTTTGGACGAGGATAGGAGTACCGGCTGGTTGGCACAGCCCGGAGTCTACCTATATGATTTGTCCAGCGGATTCCAACCGCAGGATCAAGTGGTAGACTGCAAATCCTAATATCCCAAACCAGCGGCGCGGTGCCGTGGGATTCCTCCGCCTTCAGGCGGAGGAGGATGTCAACTCCGCGGACCGTCGATCACGGGATGAGCGAAATGAGCGACTTTTTCACCAGTCTCCGTCCCGCCTCCGTGAGCTCACCGCTCGTACTCCCGTTCGCGATCGTTCTCGGAGCGATCGTGTACAGCGCCCACGGCATGAGGTACGAGGCGTCAGCGAACGAAATCCCGTCGAGGTGTTCGTCTTCGAGTTCCGGAGTCGTTTGCTCGTACGCTCCCGCACTCGTTCCGATACACATCACGGTGCAATCGGTAGCGCTGAACGGATGCGTCTCGTGAGCCAAGACGACGACCGGTCGCTGGGGATGCGCACCCGTCGGATCCCGCGCCCAACAGACGGTTCCCGCAGGTAGCTTACTCATCGGACTCGTCGCGCTCCGCTTCCAGCGCGTCGAGTTCCGCGTCGAGTTCGTCGTTGGTACGATCCTCACCGATCCGCTTCTCCGGTTCCTCGGGCGTGACGTCGTCGTCGCGGTGGCGACCGAACAGCCGGTCGACTTGGTCGAGGCTGGCGACGTACCGCCGGACGTCGGACCGGTCGTCGATGGCGTGATAGTAGCCGTCGTCAGTCTTCCCGACGAGGCCCTCGTCGCGGAGGCGCGCGAGCGTGGTCGTGGCGGTCCCGCGAGGGACGTCGAGCTCCTCCGTGACCTCCTGCGGCGAGTACCCCCAATCGGGGTGACGGTAGAGAAACGCCGCGATGTCCGACTTCGTGGTCCCCGGTCGCAGTGGAAGGTCGGCGTCGTGATCGTCGAGGAGTACCGGCATGGTGTAGCCGACTGTAATCGGTTGTACCATATGACTGTTGTGCCCGATCACGGCAACGCCGGAGCGTTCGTCACGGTCATCCGGTCGCCCGAGGAGTGGTGCGTCGGCGAGCGTGGTGTACCAGTCACTACGGCGTCGCGTCGGCGGCGACCGCGAGACGGATCGCTCTCGAAGCGTCGAGACGCGCGAAAAAATGGAACCGCGAACCGCGTGGGCCGAACGGGAGATCCGTTCGGTAGTTAGTCGGCGTTAGTTGTCGCGACGGGTCGCGAGCAGGGCGGCCGCGATGAGGGCGACTAGAGCGACGAGCGCGCCGAAGCCGGGCGTGCTGTCGTCCGTGCCGCCGTCACCGCCATCGTCGGTACCGTTGTCAGCGCCGTCGTCACCGTCAGCGCCGTCGTCGGCACCGTCCTCGCCGTCGTCGGCACCGTCGTCGGCACCGTCCTCGCCGTCGTCGGCACCGTCGTCGGCACCGTCCTCGCCGTCGTCAGCGCCGTCTTCGCCGTCGTCAGTCTGGCGCTCTTCGACGATTTCAACGTTGACACGGTCCGTACTCTCGCCGTCGTCGGCTTCGATAATGTACGTCCCAGTCTCAACGTCAGAGGTGTCCATCGTAACGCTCCACTGACCGTTGCTGCCCCACGTGTCGGTCGAGACCGACTGGATGGAGTTCTCGTCCTGCGTCAGGAGCTCAACGGTGATGGCTGCGTTGTCAGGCTGGCGGTTCGTGTCGCCCTCGACAACAACCGTCTCACCAGTTGCGACCGGGTTGAGACCGCTTGCCTCAGCCGCTTCGGGGTAGACGTTGTTAACCGAGAGCGTCGGGTCGTTAATCCGGAACGTCGTCGAGACGATCAGGTCGTCGCTCCCGGTTTCATCAACCGTGTTCGCGAGGATCTGACTCCGGATCTGGTCACCGGTACTGCTGCCCTGACCGAGACCCTGAATCTCGTTGACGACCTCACTAGCAGTGCCCCAGTCGCCGCCATCGCCGAACTGGCCGTCACGAGACGGCGAGATGACGTGACCGGAGACCGCACCCTGCGAGATGTCGACAAGCGAGATATCTTCTTCTTCGAACGTGTCGTCGTTATCGACGGTGATCTCCTGGGCGTACGTGTCGCCACGCTCACCAACGAACGCAACCACAATCGTATCCTGACCGGTTGCGGTACCGTTCACGTCGATATCTTCGTCAACTTCGTCAGCAATCTGACCGTTGATTGTGGCGAAGTTGGCGCTCAGGTCGCCGCTCTGGGCCGTGATCGTCTCACGGGTGCTCGATGCACTGCTGAAGTCAGAGTTGGACAGCTGGTCGAACTCATCAGCGTCGTCCGGGAGGTCCGCAACGTCGACGGCACCGATGCCGTAGTTCCCCTCGAACGCGAGGATGTTACTGGCACTGCGCAGGTTCACGTCCTCCTCTTCGAAGCTGTCGTCCGAGTCAACCGAGATGAAGTCGTCTTCATCCAGCTCGCCATCGTCGTTGACGTCGAGCAGCTCCCACTCGTTGTTGTCACGAGCGTAGATGGCAACCTCATCGGCGCTTGCGGCCGTCCCGTTGATGTCAGCCTCGGACCCGATGGTGTACGTCCCGGTCGGGCTGTCGAGGACGATTTCGCCCTCCTCAACGTCGAAGCTCACATCGTCAAGCGATTCGAGGCCATCAACGTCCGGCGTCGAGGCGTCGGTCGCCTCGTACACCTCGACCTCAACCGACGAATCGTCAAGCGCGCCCGTGTTGATCGAGCCGACACCGGTCGTGCCGTCGATCTCGACGGTAGCGTACGCGTAGTCGAAGTCGCCGTTATCCGAAACGACGCCCGTATCCTGGACGTCCTCGACGTTCCGGAAGATGTCTTCCGCAGTGTCTTCGTCGATATCGTCACGGAAGTCGTTCGCGTCGATCGTAACCGTGTGGAAGTCGTTGTTCGTGCCGCCGCTCACGGTGTACTCGACGTTGTCACCCTGCGTGACACTGTCTTCCGCCACGTCGATCGAGACGGAGTCCTGGCTGGTCGTCTCGATCGTGTACTCCTGGACGACGTCGTCCTGGTCCAGATCGTCGTTGCCCTCGAAGGTGACGGTGTACTCGCCGGCATCCTCGGTGCTCAAGTCGAGCTCAACGCCAGTGCCACTTTCGGTGAGCACGTCGCTCCCCTGAACCACTTCGCCGGTAATCTCGGAGCCGCTGGGGTCTTCAACAGACACCTCAAGTCCCTCAGCGTCGTCGAAGTTCCACTCAGCGAAGATCTCGAGATCGCCCGAACGCGAGGAGGCAACCTGGTCGATGTCGTCACCGTTGAGACGGACCTCAGAGGTGGTGATCCGCGGCTCGACAACGGTGGTGCTGAAGCCACCGTCACCGGACTCCGGCCCGTTCAGATCGTAGGTACCGGTATCCTCATTCTCCGGGATGGGCATCTGGAGCGGGGTACCCTCACGGTTGCCGGAGGTACCCGACAGCTGGCTGGCCGAGTAGACCTCGTTGGTCGCCGGGTCAATGAAGGTTATTCCTTCCTCACCCTGGTAGACAGTGTTCCCGCTAGTGACGAGGACGTCACCCTCGGAGACACCGTCAATCTCGGCGTCGGTTTCGTCGGCAACGTCGCGGTTCTCGATGGCGCCGTCGCCACCGTCGGAGCCATCAGAGCCGTCCGAGCCGTCGCCGCCGTCACCACTACCATCAGTGGTAGTGAATTCTGTCTCGCCACCCACGCTCGTCTCCGAGTTCGGACCGTTCGTAGCCGTCCCGGAGATCGTGTGCGTGGCGTTCGTCTGGTTCAGGGCGGTGACGGTGTACTCGACCGTGACCGTCGATCCGTCACTCAGTGCACTGGAACTAAGACCAACGGTAGCGCCGGTTCCATCGGCGCCCTGGCCCGTTAGGTCAGTAGGACTGACTGCGGATCCGTCAACCTGAATTGAATCAATCGATGCATCTTGGAAGTCCGGACTGAACGTCTCACTCAGTCCGAAGTTCGCGCTTCCGTTATCAACTGTGACCTGTGTCGTGACAGTCACATCAGCGCCGGGAGCCGGACTCTGGTTACCGATGTCTCGATTGGAATCCGAGACAGCGGCGGAACCAGTGCCCGCAACCGCGAACACTGACATGACCATAAGCACAGACAGCAGGATCGCTCGAATCTGCTTGCTGCGTGTCATATTTAGTAGTGTGTTTATCATACCGAACACGTGGATTCGCTTGCCCACAGTTCGGCACGATACATACTCAAGACGTAATGGGTGAGGTAAATACTTTGTGTGTTATCTTGTTCACGCCATTGTGTTATAGACAAAATAATTGCAAAAAACTGTCTGACAGGCACTGGGGCCTAATTTGGATAGCTGGGGGGTAGCAAGGTTATCTCTTGTGAACCCCGCTGAGGGTATCTCGTCGGGAGTGCAAACAGCAGCTGGGGAGTGGGTGGATACACACGCTGCCACCAACAATTGCATTTTCATGATATGTGAGTGCACACCACACATTTTGATTGACTTCTATACACAAGTTCTGCCGCCGGTTACCTCAAAATGATCACAACAAGCGATGCAGAAACCCATGTCCTGAGATCAAAGGGCGCGTCCATGCCTGCTAAAATCCCGTAGGAGGAGGATTCTCCCGGGCTCACGTGGCAGATGTTAAGACACGGTATCCAACGCCGTATAATAGAATACTCAAAATATAGCTGAAAATTCCGAACCCAAAGCCGTTGACGCGGGTTATCAGTAGTGATATAATCGACGGTACTGACTGTGGGACTGTCGGCGACTGGGAGTCTGTGGGAGGCTGCACCGTGGTGGTTTTTGGCGCGGAATCGACTCCACGCGGACGGGCTGATTGTGTCATCGTTACTGTTGTTGTCTGGGCTGTTGTATTGAGTCTGAACCGCTGGCGGTCGTCAGCGTTGATGGTTTCCGCGACAACAACGTAACGGCCAGCAGACAAGTTGCTCGTGTCTAATGAGACGTTCCAGCGACCAGCCGCCCAGGATGACACCTGTGTGCGCTGTCTGATTTCTGTATTCTGACGGAGTGTGACAAGAAGCGATGTCTCAGACGGCCGGTTGTTTGTACTGCCTCGAATACGAAGCGCTTGACCTGTCTGGCCTTCTGTCGTGACGTTTGTAATAGTGATACGCGGTTGAGAAACCTGAATGCGTTCGGTAACAACTCGGTCATCACTCCCAACATCTGCCCGTGTCTGTGAGAGGATCACATCAGCCGCTTGAGCCGGCGTCATTCCGCCGGTCACACGCTGATTTAGATACGCAGCTACCCCGGTAAGTGTCGTTTCGGTATCGGTATCGGCGCCTGGTAGCTGACCATCACCAACAATCCCGTCACGACCGGTTGAGATTGCATACAACGTCGCCTCTCCCGCTGCTACGTCTCCAACAGTAACCGTGTCAGTGAACGTTGGCCCGTCAGTGCTGATAATTTCGGTTTGGATCGTGCCGCGCGCGCCTACGAGGGCAACGAGAATCTGTTCGGATCCAGTAGCCTGCCCTGCCACGGACAGATCCGTTGTCGTGGTCGCTATCGTCTGGTTTTGCCCAGCTCGGGTGAGGGTAAGATTCCCATTCCGAACCGTGAGACCTGTCGTGTTTACATTCCTATTTAGAAATACCGGTGCCGGGACTCGCGTCGGCAGTGATTCATTTGACGTGGTGCGTTGTACTGCAGCCACAGGTACAACCCCAACTTGATACTGACCGGGCAGAGAGAGGATGTCATTCCCCGGCAGATCGCCAGACGAAATTTTAATTTCGTCGGCGGAAAATGAACTCCCTGAGACGTCGATCTGGGCGTCTCTTTGGCCATTTTCACCGTCAAGATCAATAAGCTCAAAGCCACGCTCTGTGCGAACATACAGTGCCACGGCGTCGACGCCGGCGCTTGCTGTGCCGGCGATCGTTGTCTGAGCGCCCGTGGTGTAGACTTGTGGCTCACGAAGAGAAACAGATGTATCCATGACAGTGAGCGTGGCCGTATCGAAGCCAGTTGGCGTCGGTTGCGGCTCCCGTGAGAGGAAAACGTCGGCAGTATCGGCCAGGAAGCGCGTCCGAATTTCGGTTGCCCCGGCTGCGTCATCCGGATCAATTTGGACGGTCGCATACACCGCGCGAACAGCTTCATCGGGCACAGCACCGTCAGTATACGTTTGCTCGTCTGTAACCAGACCAATCTGTTCGGTATCGCCAACGTTACGGAAAATCTGATAATAGTCGTCTTTCTCAACCTGCGAGCGAATATCAGCTGCTGGAATAGCAGTCGTGTAGGTTGCTCCGCCGCTACCGTTTTGGACGGTAATTCCAGTTGTGGTGCCTCTCGAAGCTGACGCTGATTCGAGTGAGAGAGACGGCTCGCCGTCAGTAATACTGACTGTAGATTGGACTTGCGCGTCGTCGGTCTGGAGATCATCTGATCCAGTTACAGTAATCTGTAGGGCGGATGCCTCAACGGAATCGAGCGCGACATCCCAGCGAACAAACCCCCCGGCAGAGATTGTTCCCGACGTCCCAGTCCCAGCAACAATTGTCGTTTCCTCAAGCTCGATTTCCTGTGAGCCTGAGCTGACCTCCCCGGTTATCTCGTAGGTCTGATCGTTATCTCCCACACCGAGGGTGTACTCAACCGTAACTGTATCCCCGGGAGTAAGATCTTGGTACGCAACAGCCACTCCAGTTTCGTCTGCAGCAGCGACAAGCGGCACAACTGACTCATCGTTGACGGTTAACGACTGGATTTCCGCGGAGCGAACAGCGGGCGAGAATTCCTCACTAATCCCAATCCGTCCAGCTGATCCGACAGTTGCAGTAATCGTTACTGTCGTTGAACCACCTTGCTCCAGGTTAGTGTTGGTGACAGTTCGACTGGCCTCAATCGGTGTTTCTGTCTGAGTCTGCGTCTCGATTGGGGTAGCGTGTAGACCAGCTAACCCTGTCGCTCCATGGTTGCTTTTTGATTGCGTGGAGCCGTGGATTCGGGTAGCGGCTGGTCCTCTCGGCTCGTGAGCGCGATTCGTCGCTGTTTGGACAGCAGCAGGTTCGCCGTTATCAGTTTCCTGTCGGACGCGTGGTCCGTCAATGACCTCATCTGTGATATCAAGCCCTGCTGGCGTTTCGACTGTCAGTTTCAGCTGTTCAGCGTCCTCAAAATTCGACTGTGCAATTACAGGGATCCGGTCGGTTTCAGCAGTGCGGACAAGCCCACCGCTCACGTCAGCACCTCGTCTGTTTTCAATACGGAACCCCGTTATCTGTGGCTGTCGGACCGTGATGTTTGGCGTTGCATTCGTGCCATCAGTCGAGTAGCTGCCAACCGGTGCGTCAGACCGAATTGGCGTCTCGACGAGAGTGCCTGCAGCACTCCCTGTGGTACGAAGCAGCCGGTCGCTAAGATTGCCCCTAAATGAGATATCGGCTTCGCCTTGGTACACAGTCGCACCGCTGTATACGTACCCTGATCCATTAGCCCGATCAAACGATCCGGACGGACCAGCCCGTCGGGTAGGTCCGATCGGCTGAATCGTGTATCCAGTCAGCACAGTCGCGTTTCCAGCGGCCGGCGAACCATCCGGCGGTACCATCCGGAGTTGTTTTTGTGTCACGTTTGAACGGGCCGGATGTGACAATCGAAGGTCAAATCGTACAGCCTCAATCGGCTGTTCAGTACGCAACCGGAGGATTACTTGTCCCGTCGCGGTTGTCTCAACCGCAAATTGTGGGGAGACGTTCGCTTCGGTTCTGACCGCAGAAACTGTTACGTCAGCTGTCCGGTAGGGGGTCGGCAAGAGAACGCCAGTCCTGTTCGGAAGGGGGCTCTCAGAATCAATTGTTATTTGATGCGCGATGGTTGTGGCTGCTGGCGGCGTCTGAGGCGTTATCTGACCCGTGACCGTTGGCAGCGCCGTACTGTCCTGTGTCACGATGGTGGTTTGATTCCCACCTTGATCGGTGGTGGTTTGATTCCCACCTTGATCGGTGGTGGT
>NZ_JBHTBL010000004.1:0-46685 GCF_042665015.1 Halorubrum rutilum
CGGGGCCGGCCGCGCCGCCGGGGCCGGCCGCGCCGCCCATGCCGACGAGGCCGCCGCCGCCGGAGCCGCCGGGAGGCGGCTGCGCCGCCTGTCCCTCGTACATCTGCTTGCCGATCTCCTGGAGCTCCTCGGTGAGCGCCTCCGTGACCGACTCGATCTCGTCGGTCTCGGCGTCCTCGTCTTCGAGGACGTCCTCGACGTCCTCGATCGCGTCCTCGATGTCGCCGACGAGGCCCTCGTCGAGGTCCTCCTCGTTCTCTTCGAGGAGGGTCTCGGCGCGCTGGATCGTCGTCTCGGCCTCGTTGCGGGCCTCGATCCGCTCGCGGCGGGCCTCGTCCTCCTCGGCGTGCTTCTCGGCCTCCTCCTGCATCTCCTCGATCTCCTCGTCGGAGAGGCCGACGCCGCCCTCGATGGTGATCGACTCGGCGTTGCCCGAGCCCTGGTCCTCGGCCTCGACGTTGACGATCCCGTTCTCGTCGATGTTGAACGAGACCTCGATCTGCGGGGTGCCCGCCGGCGCCGGCGGGATGCCGGTGAGCTGGAAGGCGCCGAGCAGCTCGTTCTCCTCGGCGATCTCGCGCTCGCCCTGGAAGACGCGGACGTTGACGGAGGTCTGGTTGTCCGCGGCCGTGGTGAACACCTTCGACTCCTCGGTCGGGATCGTGGTGTTCTTCTCGATGAGCCGCTCGAAGAGGCCGCCCTTCACCTCGATCCCGAGCGAGAGGGGGGTGACGTCCAGCAGGACGATGTCGTCGACGTCGCCGGAGAGCACGCCGCCCTGGACCGCCGCGCCGAGCGCGACCGCCTCGTCGGGGTTGACGTTCTTCTTCGGCTCCTGGCCGACGAGCTCCTCGACCTTCTCCTGGACCTGCGGCATCCGGGTCGAGCCGCCGACGAGGATGACCTCGTCGATGTCGCCCTTCTCGTAGCCGGCGTCGGAGAGCGCCTGCTCGGTCGGCTCGACGGTGCGCTCGATGAGGTCCGAGGTGAGGTTCTCGAACGTCGCGCGGGTGACCGACTGTTCGAGGTGGACCGGACCGCTGTCGGTCGCGGTGATGAAGGGGAGGTTGACGGTGGTCTCCTTCTTGTTCGACAGCTCGATCTTCGCCTCCTCGGCGGCGTCTTTCAGCCGCTGGAGCGCCTGCCGGTCCTCGCGGAGGTCGATCCCGTGGTCGTTCTGGAACTCGTCGGCGAGGTGGTCGATGAGCGCCTCGTCCCAGTCGTCGCCGCCGAGGTCGTTGTCCCCGTTCGTGGCGACGACCTCGTAGACGCCGCCGCCGAGGTCGAGGACGGACACGTCGAAGGTGCCGCCCCCGAGGTCGTAGACGAGGACGGTCTGGTCGGACTCGTCGTCGAGCCCGTACGCCATGGAGGCGGCGGTCGGCTCATTGACGATGCGCTCGACGTCGAAGCCGGCGATCTCGCCGGCGTCCTTCGTCGCCTGCCGCTGCTTGTCGTTGAAGTAGGCAGGGACCGTGATGACCGCCTTCTCGACGTCGTCGCCGAGGTACTCCTCCGCGTCGCGCTTGATCTTCTGGAGGATCATCGCCGAGACCTGCTCCGGCGTGTACTCGTCGTCGCCGATCTCGACGGTGTAGTCCTCCTCGCCCATGTGCCGCTTGATCGACTGGATCGTGCGGTCGGGGTTCTGGACGGCCTGGTTCTTCGCCGGCTTTCCGACGAGCCGCTCGCCGTCGTCGGCGAAGGCGACGACGGAGGGCGTCGTCCGGTCGCCCTCCGCGTTCGCGATGATCTCGGGCTCGTCGCCCTCCATCACCGCGAACGCGGAGTTGGTGGTACCGAGGTCGATACCGAGGATCTTGTTGCTCGCCATCTTAGTCAAAGTTAGCGGCTTCTGTCGGTTAAAGGTTACTAGACGGCGCGATCTCGCCGTCCAGTCGATCCCGCTCTCGTCGTGCGGTTTCGACGATCGTGTGAACGGGTCGCACCGGTGTCTTTATACTGATCCGCAAGCGCAGGAACTCGCGACGGCCGGCGCGGGTCACCGTCGGGCCCTGCCGTCGGTCGGCGACCGCGCGGCTCGGCCGACGCTCGCCCCGCTCAGAGCCCGGAGACGAGGTCCTCCAGCGCCGCCCGCGGGTCGTCGGCCTTCGCCACGCCGGAGGCCAGCAGGATCCCCGAGGCGCCGAGATCGGCCGCGGCGGCGACGTCCTCGCCGGTCGAGACGCCGGCGCCGCAGAACACGTCGACCGCGGGGTCGACCGCGTCGGCGGCCGCGACCGCGTCCTCGACGATCCCCGGGTCGGCCGTCGAGACGGAGACGTCGCCGCCGATGAGCTCGGGGGGTTCGACGGCGACCGCGTCGGGGCCGAGCGCCGCGGCCGCGCCGACCTGCGCGGGGTTGTTCGCGCAGACGATCGTCTCCAGGTCGGCGCGCTCGGCGGCGCGCACGGAGCCGTCGACGTCCGCGAGCTTCAGGCGGTTCTCGGAGTGGTTGATCAGCGTCCCCTCGGCGCCATTGTCGGCGACGGCCTCGGCGAGCGTCGAGCCGGTGTGCGAGCCGTGGGCGTTCGGCGAGACGTGCTGGGCCCAGGTCTCGACGCCGGTGTCGGCCACGCGGGCGACGTCCGCCGCCTGCGGCGAGACCGCGATCCGCGCGCCGGACGCCTCGGCCACGTCGCGGGCGGCGGTCGCGACGTCGATCGGGTCGCACGGGTACGCCTTGAGGTTCACCAGGATGAACATACCCGCACTCGGGGGCCGGGGGCGCAAATAGCTTCATGCTCCGGCGACGCCTCCCCGCCGGTCCCTGGGGGATCCGTTCGCAGGAGCAGAAACGTCCTTATACCCCGGTACTGTGGGTCGGGACGAACGATGTCCCTCATCGAGCTCATCGCCGGCGTGGAGGCCCGCGAGCCCACGCTGACCGTCTTCAACGCCGACCCGGCGGTCGCGGAGGAGCTCCGCGCGCACTTCGCCGACCGCAGCGTCCGGATCGCCGAGGAACGGACCGACGAGGGGCCGGAGGGGTACGCCGTCCTCTCGCGCGACGGCGAGTTCGTCACGGCCGTCGCGGTCGACGAGCTCCTCCCCGACGCCGGCGACGGGACGGACGCGTCCGCCAGTGATCCGGCCGGCGAGGGCGGGGGGTCCGGGGGCGGTCGGGTCGGCGAACCGATCCTCGATCACCTCGACGAGACGATGTTCACCTCCTACTCCCGCGACGACATGGTCGCCGCGTCCAGGGAGATCGAGGACCGCGCGTGGCGCGTCGGCGACGGCGAGCTCCACGCCGGGTTCCAGACCCTCGACGTCCTCACCGGGGAGGCGGACACGTACGCCCTGCTCGGCGGGAAGGAGCGGCTCGAAGTCCACGCGTACGCCGCGAACGAGGGCGAGCCGCCAGACGTGGAGCAGTACACCGTTCACGTCGGCGAGACCGCCGAGATCCGCGAGACGTGGTTCGTCGCCTACGACGGCGGCGGCTACGACGACGCGAAGTGCGCGCTGCTCGCCGAGGAGCGCGCCCCCGGCGAGTTCTTCGGCTTCTGGAGCTACGACCCCGAGACGGTCGACTACATCATCGACTACCTGACCGAGCGGTACGGGACCGGCGGCGACGAGACCGGGGCGACGGACGACGTCGGCGGGAACCGGGAGTAGTGACGTCGGCGGGAACCGGGATCGACGACGCGGTGAGAATCGGGGACTGCGCGGGCGGCGTCAGTCCTTCCGCTTGACCACGTCGCCGAGCGTCATCGTCCCCGAGTCGCCGCTCTCCCAGTCGGCGTCGTCGGACGACTGTCCCTCGACCAGCGAGACGTCGAGCGCGCGTTCGAGCTTGCGCTGGACCTCGTCGGTGGGGAGGGTGTCGCCGCGTTCGAGCTTGCGGATGAGGCTCGCCTTCTCGTTCAGCTGGTCGGCGAGCTCCTCCTGGCTGAGCCCGCGGGACTCGCGGGCGTTCCGGATCCGGTCGTCGTAGTCCGTGGCGATCTCGTCCATGTCGTCGAACATGTCGCGCGGCCGGGTCGAGCTCCCCGAGGAGCCCGACGAGCCCGACGAGCCGGACGACGAGGACGACGTCCCGGTGCTCGAACTCGTGGAGTACTTGCCGCCGCCGGAGCCGGTCGACTCGTCGCGGACCTCGGTGCCGAAGTCCGTACACGAGCTACACAGCTCCAGCTCGGCGCCTTCGACCTTCGTCGTCGTCAGCGAGGCCTGGTCGGCGCCACACATCTCACACTGGGGCATGGGCGACGCTAGCGCTCCCGGTGGTATAAAGGGTGCGCCGCGGTCCCGAACCGGTGCCCGAGCCGGGAGTCGTGCCGCGTCCGGTACCGACTTGTCGCCGGGGCCGGCAGGGACGGTATGGACGTCCACGTCACCGGCTCGACCGTCCGGGGGACCGCCCGCGCGCCGCCCTCAAAGAGCTACACGCACCGCGCGCTGCTCGCCGCGGGGTACAGCGACGGCGCGACCGTGCGGTCGCCGCTCGTCTCCGCGGACACGCGGGCGACCGCCCGCGCCGTGACCGCCTTCGGCGGCGCGGTCCGGCCGAGCCCCGAGCCCGGAGCCCCTGCCCCCGAGTCCAGAGCCGCCGACCCCGAACCCCTCGACGGGAGCGCGCGCGTCCCCGACGACGCCGAGGCGCTCGCCGTCGACGGCTTCGGCGGCCGGCCGGCGGTCCCGGACGACGTGATCGACTGCGCCAACTCCGGGACGACGATGCGGCTGGTCACGGCCGCGGCCGCGCTCGCCGACGGCGCGACGGTGTTGACGGGCGACGGGTCGCTCCGGTCGCGTCCGCAGGGCCCGCTCCTGACGGCCCTCGGCGACCTCGGGGTCCGTGCGGAGTCGACCCGCGGCAACGGGCGGGCGCCGCTCGTGATCGCCGGCCCCCTGGCGGGCGGCGAGGTCGCCATCCCCGGCGACGTCTCCTCGCAGTACGTCACCGCGCTGCTGATGGCCGGCGCGGTCACCGACGAGGGGATCGAGGTCGAGCTGACGACGGAGCTCAAGTCGGCGCCGTACGTCGACATCACGCTCGAACTGCTCGGCGACTTCGGGGTCGAGGCGACGCCCGTGGGCGAGGACGGGGCCCCCCTCGACGGCGCCGCCGGCGCGGCGGGGTTCGTCGTCGAGGGGGGTCAGTCGTACGCGCCCGCCGGCGGGAGCTACGCCGTCCCCGGCGACTTCTCCTCCATCTCGTACCTCGTCGCCGCCGGGGCGATCGCCGCCGAGCCCGGCGAGGCCGTCCGGATCGAGGGCGCTCGCCCGAGCGCGCAGGGCGACGCCGCGATCGTCGACATCGCGGAGCGCATGGGCGCCGACATCGACTGGGACCGCGACGAAGGCGTCATCGCCGTCCGGCGGTCCGACCTCTCGGGCGTGGCGGTCGACGTGGGGGACACCCCCGACCTCCTTCCCACCATCGCCGCGCTCGGTGCGGTCGCCGACGGCGACACCCGGATCACGAACTGCGAGCACGTCCGGTACAAGGAGACCGACCGCGTCGCCGCGATGGCCGAGGAGCTAGAAGCGATGGGCGCCGAGACGACCGAGGAGCCCGACGCGCTCACGATTCACGGCTCCGAGAGCGACCTGCGGGGCGCGACCGTCGACGGCCGCGCCGACCACCGGATCGTGATGGCGCTCGCCGTGGCCGCGCTCGCCGCCGAGGGCACCACGACGATCCGCGGCGGCGAGCACGTCGACGTCTCGTTCCCGGGCTTCTTCGACGCGATGGCCGACCTCGGGATGGCCGTCGAGCGCGAGGGCGCGACCGAGTAGACGAGATACGTAAAGACCGCCGGACTGCGACTACCTATAAACAGACTACGGTACGGTGGCGCGCGCCTCCGAGCCGCCGTCCTCGGCGGCGAGGAGCGCGTGCGAGGGACGCGGTGAGCGCTCGAAGAGCGCGAACCGCGAGGCTGGGGAGGTGTGAGGTGCGGTTGCGGTGCCGTGCGGGGTGGGACTCAAAGGGGCAGTCGCGAGGACGAAGCACGGCGCGGCAAGCACCGCAGTGAGGGAGCGATAGCGACCGAGCGAGGAGCACAGCAAGCCGCGCGAGTCCTCGCGACTGGGGCTTTGGCGGTGTTCACCGGGATCCACTCCCCTCTATTTATAAATACGACAGAAGCTGCGACGATGTTCTCAGCCCGACCGATATCGTCCCGGATACCTCAGTGGCAAACTCAACATCCCACGCCGCACCCTCTCCGTACCGACGGGTACACGTACGCGCCGCACGCACGACCCGGTATGGACGACATCGACGTCGAACCCGTGGATCGCGTCGAGGAGCCCGAGAGCGACGACCCCGAGACCGATTCCGAAGCCGACCTCCCGGCCGAGACGGACGCCACGGCCCTCCCGGAGGGCGTCGACGCGCCCGAGTACGTCCTCTACGGCGGGAAGGGCGGGGTCGGCAAGACGACGATGGCGGCCGCGACCGGGCTCTCCTCGGCGGCGGGCGGGGTCCGCACGCTCGTCGTCTCGACGGACCCAGCGCACTCCCTCTCGGACACCTACGAGACCGACATCCCGGCCGAGCCGACGCGCATCCGCGAGGAGATGCCCCTCTACGCCGCCGAGATCGACCCCGACGACGCGATGGAGGAGGGGATGTTCGGCGCCGACGGCGACCCCTTGGGCGGGATGGGGGAGATGGGCGACGCGATGGGCGGGATGATGGGCGGCGAGGCCGCCCCCGGTGACGAGAGCGCCGAAGAGGGCCTCGGATCCCTCCTCGGCGGGACGATGCCCGGCGCCGACGAGGCGGCCGCGATGCGACAGCTGCTCGAATACCTCGACGACCCGCGCTTCGACCGGGTGATCGTCGACACCGCGCCGACCGGGCACACGCTCCGGCTGCTCCAGCTCCCGGAGATCATGGACTCGATGATCGGCCGCGTGATGAAGCTCCGCAACCGCTTCTCCGGGATGATGGACGGGCTCAAGGGGATGTTCGGCGGTGGGGACGACGGCCCTGACCCCACGGCCGACCTCGACGAGCTGCAGGAGCGGATCGAGCGCCTCCGGGCCGTGCTCCGCGACCCCGGACAGACCGACTTCCGCGTCGTGACGATCCCCGAGGAGATGAGCGTCGTCGAGTCCGAGCGGCTGGTCGCCCGCCTCGACGAGTTCTCGATTCCGGTGAACACGCTCGTCGTCAACCGGGTGATGGAGGGCGTGGGCGACGTGGCCGACGTCGACCCGGCGTGGATCGTCGAGCCGAACCCCGACACCTGCGAGTTCTGCGCGCGGCGCTGGGAGGTCCAGCAGGGGGCGCTCCGGCGGGCGGCCGAGCTGTTCCGCGGCCGCGACGTGAAGCGCGTCCCGCTCCTCGCGAACGAGGTCCGCGGCGAGGCCGCGCTGCGGGTCGTCGCGGCGTGCCTGCGCTAGGTCCGTCGCGGCGTGCCCGCGTTAGCCCGTCCGGATCCCCGCCCGGCCCCGATCACTCCTCGGTCGGTCCGAACAGCCCGTCGCGGACGCGCTCCGCGACGCCGGTGAGGTGCGCCTGGCCGAACAGCGCCACGACCAGCGCGCCGACCGAGTTGTACATCAGGTCGGCCACGGTGTCGTCGAGCCCGAACTGCGCGAGCGGCATCTCGATCCCCGTCTCGTCGGCGACGATGTCGAGCCCGAACTCGAACAGCTCCCAGACGACCCCGAACGCGAGCACCACCACGAGGATGAAGGCGAACGCGAACCGCGGCGGGATCCGGATCGCGTCGCTGTGGAGGTCGACGGCGCGCAGCGTCGTGTAGCCGGCGCCCGCGACCAGCGAGGCCGACAGCGCGTGCGTGAGGTGGTCCCACCACCCGATCTGCGCGTAGAACCAGGCCGACCCGAGCGTGTGCAACAGCACCGCCGACGTGATCCACACCCCGAGCCACGGGTCGAGCGGGATGTCGTAGTTCCGTTCGAGCGCGGCCGGGACGAACGTGACGAGCAGCCCGAGCCCCCCGTTGGTGATCGCCTTCGGCTGCCCGAAGGCGGCCCCGTAGACGACGATGCCGGCGAGGAGGAGCTGCATCGCCCTGGTGAGCCGCCGCTGGGTCCGCAGCGACGGCCGAGCGCGGAAGGCCCCGCGGACGCTCATCGCCGCACCACCCGCCAGATCCGCCGGCGGAGCCGCGCCCCGCGCCGCCGGAAGTACGCGTCGAAGAGGACGCCGGCCGCGAGCCCGGCCAGCGTCACGTAGATCCACTCGATCATCAGCGCCTCGTTCGTCGTCAGGAAGCCGGTCCCGAGCAGCCGGTCGGCGTTCCACCGGAGCACGGTCCAGGCGGCCGCCGTCGCCATCGTCGTCAGCACGACGAACAGCACCGCGAACCAGTGGGTGACCCGGAGCGCGGTGAACATGTGGAGCTCGACGGTGACGATCAGCGCGAACGCGGCGATCGCGAGGTACGTCGCGAACGTCCCGAGCTCGCCTCCGAAGAGCACGCGCACGAGCACCGGTAACAGCGCGAGCCCGAGCACCTCCCACGGGAGCATCACCCGCGGGTCCCGCGCCGCGACCGCCGGCGCGACCACGACGGCTCCGATCGCGGCGACGAGGGCCATCGGGAGGAGGTCGCCCCCGAGCAGGCTCTCGACGAAGGCACCGGCGAGCACCGCCGCCATCGCCCACGCGACCAGGGCGTTCGTCCGGCCGCTGCGGAACAGCCGCGCCACCCGGTCCTCGATGGCGTCGCCGTCCGGAACCTGCGGCCCCCGCTCGCCCGGGGGATCGTCGTCGGGTCCGTCGGTGTCCATACCTCACCTCAGGCCGGCCCCCACTAATATGGGTTGCCTCCGTGGCCCGGAGGAGGGGGAAGGGGGGCTCCGAGCCGGGACGAACGGACGCGCTTTTATCCGCCACGCGCCTCCGTCCGGTATGAACTGCCGGCGGTGTGGCACCCCCCTCCGCAAGCCCGGGGACTACTGTCTCACCTGTAACACCGCCAACGCCGACGCCGTCGTCGCCGAGTTCGCCGAGGACCGCGCCAGGCTGACGATGCTCGACGAGGACGCGGTCGTCGGCGAGACGACGGTGACGACGCGACCCGAGAGCGACGAGCGGCTCACCGAGGTCCAGCTCCGCAACTTCGCGGGCCGGGTCGCCGACGAGATCCGCCGCAAGCGCCCCGACACCGTCTACGCCGCCGGCGCGCGCGAGCCGCTCCGCGAGACGCGCGCACAGGTCCACCACGAGTTCTACCGCGTGCCGGACGCGAGCGTCGACGAGGGGTCCGACGACGGTCGCGAGCGCGCGAGCCCCGTCGTCTCCTGGGTGCTCGACCGGCGCGGCGACCGCGCGCTGGAGGTAGTCGAGACCCCGCCGCGCGAGAAGATCGGCGGCTCCCACTCGACGCTCATCGGCGACCGCAAGGGGCGGAAGGCGGTGAGCACGGTCGCGCAGCACCCCCACGTCAAGAAGATCGTTCCCGGCCCCATCGACGCCGGCGGCACCGGCTCGCGCACGGGGCTCCGCGCGAAGGCGACGCGCGCCGGGACCAACGGGAACGTCCGGCTCCTCCTGCGGGACGGCTCCAGCGTGCAGGAGAACCGGATCGTCACCACCGCGATGGACCGCGAGACGGGCGAGCGCGTCCGCGAGGACCTCAACGAGGCGCTGCGGGACGCCGAGCTCCGGGACGAGTGACCGGTCCGCGGCCGCCGCGATCCGGTCGAACCCCTCCGACCGGCGACCGCTCCCGGTAGGTATTTGGGCCGCCGGCCGCGATCGCTTATAAATGCTGAGCGACGTCATGGAGGACTACCTGAAGGCGATCTACGTCCTCCAGTCGGAGCAGGGCCCCCCCGTCTCGACGTCCGCCGTCGCGGAGTACCTCGACAAGAGCTCCCCGTCCGTCACGGACATGCTCGGGAAGCTGGAGGAGCGCGGGCTCGTCGAGCGCGAGCCGTACCAGGGCGCGGAGCTCACGGCGGAGGGGGAGGCGGTCGCGCTGGAGGTCGTCCGCCACCACCGGCTGCTGGAGGCGTTCCTCGCCGACCGGCTCGACTACGACTGGAGCGAGGTCCACGACGAGGCCGACGCCCTCGAACACCACATCTCCGAGGAGTTCGAGCGCCGCGTCGCGGAGGCGCTCGGCGACCCCGCCGTCGACCCCCACGGCGACCCCATCCCCGGGGCCGACCTCGAACCCGTCGACGAGGGGAGCGGGCCGCGCCTCTCCGACCGCGACGAGGGGGACCGCGTCGTCGTGACGCGGGTGTCCGACCGCGACGAGGACGAGCTCGACTACCTCGCCGACGCCGGGATCACGCCGGGGACCGCGGTCGAGGTCGTCGACGTCGCCCCCTTCGGCATGGTGACCGTGACGACCCCGACCGGCGAGCAGAGCCTGCCGGCGGCGATCGC
Organism: Halorubrum rutilum; assembly: GCF_042665015.1. Taxonomy (GTDB): domain Archaea; phylum Halobacteriota; class Halobacteria; order Halobacteriales; family Haloferacaceae; genus Halorubrum; species Halorubrum rutilum. The sequence goes on from NZ_JBHTBL010000004.1 coordinate 10,337, forward strand.
CCGGTCGATCCGCGTCGAGGACGCGGACTGAGCGTTCGGCCCCCTCGGTCGCCCTCGTTCCCGCACCGCTCCCCGCTTCCGTCCGTCGGTGCGGCTTTTCGGGCCCTGACGTTCACCGCTCCGTCGCGGACTTTTTCACGAAACCGGTCGTTGCGAGCGGTGTGAACCTCCTCGTGACGCTCGCCGCCGGGGTCGTCTTCGGCCTCGCGCTCGCGGCCCCGCCCGGTCCGATGAACGCCGTCATCGCCGAGGAGTCGGTCCTCCGCGGTCGGGCCGCCGGCTTCCGCGCGGGGCTCGGCGCGGCGACCGCCGACGCGATCTTCTTCGTCCTCGCGTACCTCGGCGTCGTCGCCGTCGTCGAGTCCCTCCCGCTCCTCCGCGCCGCGATGGTCGCGGCCGGCGGCGTCTTAATGCTGTACTTCGCCGTCGGCGCGGCCCGCGGCGCGCGGGCGTCGTTCCGTCCCGCGTCCGGCGACGAGCCCTCGATCGAGGCGGGGAAGGGGTTCCGCAAGGCGCTGGTGCTCGCGCTGACGAACCCGTACCAGGTGCTGTTCTGGCTCACCGTCGGCGTCGGCCTGCTGCGTCCGGGGGAGCTCGACGTGCTCGCCCGGCTCCCGGTCGTCGGCGCCGACCTCGCCGGCGCCTTCGTCGTCACGACCGGGTCGCCGGCGCTGATCGGCGGCTTCTTCCTCGGCGTGCTCACCTGGATCACCGGCTTCCCCGCGGTGCTCGTCGCGGCCGAGAGCCGGACCGAGACGCTCGCGCCGGTCGTCGCGGTCGCGTCGGCGGCCGTGCTCGCCGGCTTCGGCGTCTTCTTCCTCTACGACGCGGCCACCGCGCTCTCGGCGCTCGCCGCGTAGGCGGTCGCGCGTTCGCGTCCGCGGACGGCCCCGCGCCTCCCGGGCCCGGCCGACATGGGCAACGGCTTTGCCTCGCGAGCGCGACCGACCCGTATGTTCGAGAAGTCCACGTGGATCAAGCTCCCGCGCAACGTGCTCGTCGGTCACGACGTGATCGACGACCTCGGGGCCGCGGTCGGCGAGCTGTACCTCACGGGGCGCCCCCTCATCGTCACGAGCCCGACGCCGAACGAGATCGCCGGCGACCGGGTGCGCGCGCAGTTCGACGACCCCGCGACCGCCGTCGTCGACGAGGCCTCCTTCGACGCGGTCGAGGAGCTCACGGACACCGCCGAGGCGATCGACCCCGGCTACCTGATCGCCCTGGGCGGCGGGAAGCCGATCGACATCGCGAAGATGGCCGCCGACCACCTCGACGTGGGCTTCGTCTCCGTCCCCACCGTCGCCTCCCACGACGGGATCGTCTCCGGGCGCTCCTCGATCCCCGAGGGCGACACGCGCCACTCGGTCGCGGCCGACCCGCCGCTCGCCGTCGTCGCGGACACGGCGCTGCTCGCGAACGCCCCGTGGCGGCTCACCACCGCGGGCTGTGCCGACATCATCTCCAACTACACCGCCGTGAAGGACTGGCGGCTCGCCCGCCGCCTGCGGAACGTCGAGTACAGCGAGTACGCGGGCGCGCTCTCGGAGATGACCGCCGAGCTGCTCGTCGAGAACGCCGACATGATCCGGCCCGGGCTGGAGGAGTCGTCGTGGGTCGTCGTGAAGGCGCTCGTCTCCTCCGGCGTCGCGATGTCGATCGCGGGCTCCTCGCGGCCCGCCTCCGGCGCGGAGCACCTCATCTCCCACCAGCTCGACCGGATCGCGCCCGGCAAGGCCCTCCACGGCCACCAGGTCGGCGTCGCCTCGGTCGTGACGGAGTACCTCCACAGCGGCGAGAACGGGCGGTGGAGCGCGATCCGCGACGCGCTCGCGGAGCTCGACGCCCCGACGACCGCGGCCGAGCTCGGCGTCGACGACGAGGAGCTGATCGCCGCGCTGACGACCGCCCACGAGATCCGCGACCGCTACACGATCCTCCAGGGCGGGATCAACGAGGAGGCCGCGATCGAGGTCGCGACGGCGACCGGCGTCATCGACCGGTAGGTCGGCGGACGCGTCGAGCGACCGCCCGCCCTCCCGTCCCGACCGCCCGCCCTCCCGTCCCGATCGCTCTTCCCGTCCCGACCGCCGGGAGCACCCGAAGCCGACTTATCGCTCCGTTCCCTCCCTCCGATATGTCCACCGCCAGCGTCCGCGACCGGGCCAAGGAGCGGGCCGGCGCGATCACCGCGCTCCTCACGATCGTCGGCTACGGGGCCGTCGGCGGCGTCTTCCTCGTCCCCGAGTTCCAGGCGCTGTTCCCGACGCTCACGCAGGGGACCGTCGACCTGCTCGCGCACGCCATCGCCGCGGTCAACACCGTCACGATCGCCACGCTCTCGCTCGGCTGGTACTGGATCCGCAACGACGAGGTGAAGAAGCACGCGGCCGCGATGACGACCTCGTTCGGCCTCATCCTCCTGTTCCTCGGGATGTACCTCCCGAAGGTGGCGGGCGGCGGGACGAAGGAGTTCGTCCTCGACTCCGCGTACGGCTGGGTCCCGCTGTGGGACTGGGTGTACCCCGCGTACCTGATCATGCTCGCGGTCCACATCCTGCTCTCCGTCGTCTCCGTCCCCGTCGTCCTCTACGCGATCGTCCTCGGGCTCACGCACTCGGAGCGGGAGCTCCGAAACGAGACCCCCCACCGCCGGGTCGGCCGGGTCGCCGCGAGCGCGTGGATCCTCTCGCTCGCGCTCGGCGTCGTCACCTACCTCCTGTTGAACCACCTGTACGACTCGACGTTCGCGGCCGCCGAGGCCGCGACGGTCCTGCTCCCGGTCGTTCCGGCCGTCTGACCGACTCCCGGTCCGACCGCCGGCCCCGTCCGCCGCCACCGAAACGCTTGACCCGCGCCCCGGCCACCCACACCCATGACCGACTGGATCGGCGACACCTTCACGAGCGACGCCGGCTGGGACCACCTCGAATCGCTCGTCGACCTCGACCACCGCATGGCCGGCTCAGACGGCGAGCGCGAGGGGCTGGAGCTGACCCGCGACGCCCTGGCCGACGCCGGCGCGCGCAACGCCCGGATCGAGGAGTTCGAGATCCAGGGGTGGGAGCGCGGCGACAGCGCGGTCCGCGCCGGCGACGAGACGCTCGCGGCCGGCATGAACGCCTGCATCGCGCTCCCGCGGAGCCCGAGCGGCGAGGCGACCGGCGAGCTCGTCGACCTGGGCTACGGCGTCCCGGAGGACTTCGAGGCCGACCTCGACGGGACCGTCGTCATGGCCTCCTCCGACACTCCCGACTCGGTCGACCGGTTCGTCCACCGCCGGGAGAAGTACTACCGCGCCGTCGAGGCCGGCGCCGCCGGCTTCGTCTTCGCGAACCACGTCGAGGGGACGCTCCCGCCGACCGGCAGCGTCGGCACCGCGGACGCGCCGGTGGGTGAGATCCCCGCGGTGGGCGTCTCGAAGGAGGTCGGCGCGCGGCTCGCCCGCCGGAACGAGGGCGACGAGCTGACCGTCGCCGTCGACTGCGAGACGCCCGACGCGACGAGCGGGAACGTCGTCGCCGAGCTCGGCCCGGACACCGACGAGCACCTCGTCGTCTCCTCGCACGTCGACGCCCACGACGTCTCGCAGGGCGCGATGGACAACGGGGCCGGGACGGCCACGGTCGTCGAGGTCGCGAACGCGCTCGCCGCCCGCGAGGACGAGCTCGACCGGCGGGTCCGCTTCGTCGCCTTCGGCGCCGAGGAGGTCGGCCTCGTCGGCTCCTCGCGGTACGCGGAGGGCCTCGACCCCGACCGGGTCGCGGCCGTCGTCAACGTCGACAGCAACGTGTTCGGCCGGACCCTGAAGCTCGACCACCACAGGTTCGACGCGCTCGCGGCGGCCGCGGAGCGCGTGGCCGACCGCTTCGACCACCCCCTCTCGCTCGGCGCGGAACTGGTCCCCCACAGCGACCACTGGCCGTTCGTCGAGCGCGGGATCCCGGGGTACATGGCCTCCGGGGAGACGGAGGGGCGCGGCCGCGGCTGGGGCCACACCGGCGCGGACACCCTCGACAAGCTGGAGCCGCGGAACCTCCGCGAGCAGGCGATCCTCCTGACCGAACTCGTCGTCGAGCTCGCCGACGCGTCGGTGACGACCGAGCGGCGGGACCGGGACGCGATCGCGGCGGCGCTCGAAGCGGAGGGGAAGGCGACCGGGATGAGGCTCACGGGCGACTGGCCCTTCGGGGAGTAACCCCCGCCGCGAACCGGGAGGTTTTCACCCGCGCCGGCCGCACCACTCGCGTATGGAACCGTCGGAGCGGGGCGTCGCGGTCGTCGGCGACGAGCGGGCGGCGGCGCTCCGCGACGCGCTCGCGGGCCTCCCCTACCGATCGGTCGAGCGCGCCGCGGCCGACGCCGTCGTCGCGGTCGGCGACGACGCCCTCCGCGACGCCCTCGCGGGCGCGCCCGACGCGCCGGTGGTCCCGGTCGGGTCGCGCCGGCTCGCCGTCGACGCCGACGACGCGGAGCGCCGCCTCCGGGCGCTGCTCGACGCGGCGCTTTCCGGCGAGGGCGACCCCCTTCCCGACCGGCGCGAGCGACGCGGCGGCGTCCGACGCGTCGCCCACCCGATCCTCGCGGTCGACTCGGGCGACGGCGCGCCGCTTCGCGCCGCCTTCGACGCGGCCCTCGTCACCGTCGAACCCGCCCGCATCTCCGAGTTCGCCGTCGACCTCGCCGGCGGGGCGGACGAGGCGTTCCGGGCCGACGGCGTCGTCGTCGCGACCCCGCTCGGGAGCGACGGCTACGCCAACGCCGCCGGCGGGCCGGTGGTCGAGCCCGGCGGCGGCCTCTCCGTCGCGCCGATCGCCCCGTTCCGGACCAGAACGGACGCGTGGGTCGCCGCGGAGCGGCTCTCGGTCTCGGTCGAGCGCGAGACGGAGTCGGTCGCCCTCGTGGTCGACGGCGAGGAGCGGGCGGTCGTCGCGCCGCACCGGTCGGTCGCGATCGAGGCGGTCGACTCGGTCGCGCTCGTGACGCTCGCGGGCGCGAGCCGTGCGCGGCGATCGGAAAGGCTCTAATAACTCGTCGCCGGATGTGTCGACATGGACCCACTGCAGTTCCTCGTTCCCCTCGGCTGGCTGTCCGCCGTCGGACCGGTGCTGCCGTACGCGATACTGACGATGGCGGTGGCGAACCTCGCGACGCGTCACCTCGCGTACCGCCGTCACGTCGAGCAGGGCACCGCCGGCGACGAGGTCGAACCGTACACGCCGCACGCGGTCACGAACATCGGACTGCTCCTGTTGAGCTTCCTGTTCGTGCTCGACGCCCCGGTTAGCGGTGTGATCCTCTCGGTGCTCGTGATCACGATGCTCGTCGCCGACCTCTTCGAACTGGAGGCGCGCAACGTCGAGGCGCGCAACGACATGCCGATCGAGGCCCCGAAGAGCTCGATCGCCGCGTCGCTGCTCGTCTTAGTGTTCGCCGCCTACTACGCCCTGTGGTTCCTCGTCGCGGGGCTCTGGGACCAGTTCGTCATCGCGTAGCGCCGCGGGGCCGTCGCCGGGGACGACGCCCGCCGTGCGGTTCCGTTCTCTCGCGGTTTCGCCCCCGATACCATCGGAACGCACCCTTAATCGCGACCCGTTCTCACGCGCGTCGCCTGAGCGACTCGGCTCGTGATCGACGCCCGTGAACCGAGCGCGGTCGCGAGTCGCGAATCGACGGTCGGCCGACGCTCGTCGCTCGCGCTGAATCGCGGGGGAGGTCGTCGGAGACGAGGTGGAAAAGGGCGGATCAGTTCGCCGCGTCGCCGTCGGCGTCGTCGTCGAGGGCGTCGCGCAGCTCGCGGCTCGCCGGGATCAGCACCCAGAACGTGAGCGCGCCGAGCACCATCACCCAGAAGAACGCGTCGCCGGCGACCAGCCCGACCTGGCCGTAGGCGCTCTCGATCCCCTCGGCCGGGTTGACCAGCTGCACGACGTCGTAGTACGAGGGCGTCCGGTACCAGCCGCCGAAGGTGAGCCAGCCGAGGCCACCGAGCGTGAACAGGGCGAACCCCTTCATGAACTCGTCTGCCATTACCTTACGATTCGCCGGAGCCGTCTTGAGACTTTCCCATCCCCCGGCCGCGGAACCGCGTCCCCAACACGTACACCGCCGTTCCCGCGACGATGAACGCGATGCCAGTGATCGCCAGCGCGGCGACGAGCGCGTCGTTCGACGGGTAGAGGCCGGCGCTGTTCAGGAGGTAGACGATCGTCGTCCGGACGAAGCTGATCTGCAGCGTCGCGGCGTCGACGAGCGTGAACCCGATCAGGTACGCGACGACGGCCGCGAGCGTCGAGAAGACGGTGACGGCCTTGTACAGGCGAAACGGGACGACGATCTCGCGGCCCTCCGGGCCGACGCGGGGACCGGTGGGCTCGCTTCGGGGGTCCTCCCGCTCGTCGGCGGCGATCGGGTCGCCCGTCTCGTCGAACGCCTGTGCGTCGTCGCGGTCGGTGGATGATGACATCGAGTAGTGGTGCGGCGGAAGAGAACCGGAACCGGGCGTTCGAGGCCGTTACTTCGGCGGGCGCAGCATGTAGTACCGCCGGTTCAGGTCGTACATGTACCCCTCACGCATCGTCTTCAGCACCGCGTAGGTGATGATGCCGCCGGCGACCGGCAGCATGAACGTCAGCGTGAGCAGCAGGTCGAGCGAGATCGGGAAGAAGTTCTGGACCGCGAGGCACGCGAGCGTGAACGCCAGGATGACCCCGGTCACGCCGACGGCCGCCCAGAACGGCTGCTCGACGGGGCGCCGCGCGCTCCCCTTGTTGAGGAACGGCACGAGCGTGATGACGCCGAAGACGACCCCGTGAGCCAGGATCCCGAGGAACTCGTTCGAGATGGCGATGTTGCCGCCGAGCACCGCCAGGCTCGGGTTGAGCGGGTTGAGCTTCAGCAGCCCGAACGACCAGTAGAGGTACCAGTCCGGCAGGATGATCGCCGGCGTCGAGCCGGGGTTCGCCGGCTCGCCGAAGTGGGCCGGCATCAGCGCCGCGACGAGGATCATGATCCCGACGAAGAAGCTCGTGATGGCGAGGTTCCGGATCGTCTCGTGGGGCCACGTCGGGAAGCCGAGCACGTCGCGCTCGACGTACGTCGACTCCGCGCGCAGGTCCTCGTCCTCGCGGCGGGAGCGCTCGAAGTACTGGTAGGTGAGCTGAGCGAGCCCGCTGGAGTGCTCCTTGCGCTCGGTCCAGGTCGGCGTCTCGTCGTCCGGCGGCACGGTCGCCGGCGGACCGCCGTCGGTGCGCGCCTCCTCGTCGGTGCCTCCGTCCGTCATGGGGGTGGTGTCGTCGGTCATTGGATTAGTGCGGCTCGGCGATCCCCTGCACCCAGACGATGCCGACGTGGAGCGCGATGAGCCCGGTCACCACGAACGGCAGCACGAAGACGTGCAGGATGTACATTCTCACGAGCGTCGCCTGTCCGAGGGTGAAGCCGCCGAACAGGAGCTGCGCCGCCCACTCGCCCACGATGGGGGTCGCGAGCGCCATCTCGACGCCGATCTGTGCGGCCCAGAACGACAGCTGCTTCCACGGGAGCACGTACCCGGAGAAGCCGAACAGGAGCGTCAGGCCGATGAGGACGATCCCGAGGATCCAGTTGACCTCGCGCGGCTCCTTGTAGGAGCCGGTGAAGTAGACGCGGAGCATGTGCAGGAACACCGCCGCGACCATGAACTGCGCCGCCCAGCGGTGGATGGAGCGGAGCATGTAGCCGAACTGGACGTCCGTCATGATCATGACGAGCGAGTCGTACGCGGCCGTCGGGTCGCCCTGCGCGGCGGCGCCGGCGGTCGACGGCGCGTAGTAGAAGCCGAGCAGCGCGCCGGAGACCGCCGCGACCAGGTACGCGATGATCGACAGCGATCCGAGCGAGTAGAGCGGGTACCAGTACCAGAACTTGTTGTCGAGGTCGTACTGCTCCGTGTGGCTCTTCGGCATCTGCATGTTCGCGCGGTAGTACATCGTCTCCAGGAGTTCGAGGTAGTCGACGATGCGGAGCCGCTTGTCGAGCCAGATGAGCGTGGTGAGGAACGCGGTCTCGATGACCGTCAGGTCCTGCTTCTTGAGCCACGCGTTGTGGTCCATGTCGTCTTGTTTCTTGAGGCTCATTGTGTCACTTCTTGTAGTACGGGTAGATCGCCCGCTTGACCGTCTCCATCGCGCCGCCGGTGTCGAGCTCGTTGCCGTCCTTGTCCTCCTCGCGGACGTAGAGGTCCTCCCACTTGCGGCGGCGCTTCTTCACGATCATCACGTCCGGGAGGAACTCCTTGCGGTACAGTAGGAGGATGAACGCGAGGTCGATGAAGATCATCGCCAACAGCGCGCCGGTGTACATGTTGCCGAACTCCGTCGAGGCCCAGGCGGACATGAGCCCGTAGACGAACAGCCCGACGAACACGACCTCGATGACGGTGAGGAGCACGATGGCGATCGCCGCGGCGGTGCTCTCGCGGGCCGGCTCGTACCGGTGGATGTCGCCGTACGAGGAGCCGCCGGAGCTCATTGCGCACCCCCGTGGCCGGTGTGGGCCGACTCGCCGTACTTCAGCAGGTAGAACGTGAACACGAACGTGAGCGAGATGCCGAGGATGGCGGCGATCCCGACCCAGTGCGCGTGGAGCGGCACGCCCACCTTGGCGATGTTCTCCGGCCACCCGTCGGACGCCCCGCCGACCTCGACGGTCGGGACGTCCCCGCCGACGGCGATGCCGCCGTGCATCCCCGTCGCGGTGTGGGGGACGCAGTGGTAGTGGGTGATGCCGGCGTCCTCCTCGGTCACCTCGTACTCGTAGGTGTACCCCTCCTCGCCGACCGGGTCGCCGCTGTTGAGACTCGCCGGACCGCCGTCGTCGACGGTCACGACGTTGTGCGCGCCGCCGTTCCCGGTCCACTCGAACGTGATCGTGGTGCCCGTGTCGACCCACAGCTGGGTCGGGTCGAACGCGAGCCCGCTGTCGCCCGCGCCGACCTGCACGGTCACCTCGCTCTCCCCGCGGGCGTCTCGGTACGACCCGAGGTTCCCGCCGGTGACCCCGCTCGGCCAGTCCGGTTGTTGCTCCTGTGCGGCGGCCGTTCCGGTCGCGCCCGCACCGGCCGCGACCGCGGCGGTCGCACCGCCGGCCGTCCGCACGAATTCCCGCCTTTTCATACAGGTTCACTCAGGACGGCGTGCGCTTAAACCCACCGACTGAATCCGTCGACGGGGGGAGGTTTACAGGCCCTCTATCCCGCGATATCGGCGCTTCACTCGTCGACCTCCTCCTCCTCTACGACCCCCCCTTCGACCGGCACGAAGTCGGGGCGCTCCTTCGCCTCGCGGAGGGCCCGCAGCCGGTCGCGGTACTCCTCCGAACGGAAGCGGTCCGAGAGCCGCGCGTTCGCCACCATCACGAACAGGAAGAGGCCGACGAGCAGGAACACGATCCCCATCGCCGGCGCCACGATCGTGTCGAGGTCGGTCAGGAACGTGGCCGCGAGCAGCGCCGCGCCGGCGAGCACCTGCACGACCGCGATCACCTGCACCATCAGGTTGCCGAACTCGCCGGACCCCTCGGGGACGGTGTCGGGGTGCGGGAGCGACCAGTCGTCCGGCGGCTCCGGCACGTCGTACGACTCCATCGCCGCCAGCGCGACGACCGGCTCGATGTCGCGCAGCACCGTCCCCTGCCCGGTCACCTCCCCGGTCGGCCGGACGATGGCGTACCCCTCGTCGGAGTAGACGAGGATCCGCTCCTCGCCGTCGGCGCGGACGCGCTCCAACACGCCGAACACCTCTCGGCCGGCGATCCGCGACTTGAGCTCCGCCTCGGCGCGTTCGAGCAGCCGGTCGCCCGTGATCCACGAGTCGGGGTCGAAGGCGGCGTCCCACTCGTCGGCGCTCATCCGGGCCATGTCCGACGGGCCGAAGTCGTCGAAGTCGTACTCCTCCTCGACGCGCCGCCTGAGCTCGTCGAGGTCGTCTGCGTCGCCCTCGACGGTCGGCTCCGTCTCGTCTCCGGGCCGATCGCCGTCGGAAGGGGTCTCGGCGTCGGAGGGGCTCTCGGCGCCGGAAGGGGTCTCGGTACCGGGAGACGCGTCGTCGCCGGAAGGGGTCTCGGTACCGGGAGACGCCTCGCCGCCGTCGGAGTCGCTCGGTTCCCGGTCCGGTCTCGGCTCCGGCTCCGAACCCGTCGAGGTGTCCTCCATCGTCCGCCCGTACGGACTCCGGACGCTAACTGTTTTCGTCCGCCGCCCGCGCCGCGACGTCGACCGCCCGGTCGCGTCGGCGAGGGCCCCGCTCGACGTGGGGGACGCCCGCGGCGACGAGCGGATCGGGGAGTTTTACGCGCCGGGGCCCGAAGCGTCGATCGATGGTAGACGAGTCGGTCTTCGCGGCGCTCGCCGGCCTCTCGGTGACGACGAGTCTCCCCTTCCTGCTGTACGGGGCGTGGATCATGATCGACGCCGAGACCGTGAGCTGGAACGTCCTCACGCACCACCTCTGGTATATCGGCACCGGGCTGGCGCTGACCACGGTCCCGATCGTCGGGTGGATGATCCCCCGCCTCTTCCGGCGGCTCTCCGGGCTCGCCGTGATCCACGCGTTCCTCGGACTGCAGGCGTACGCGCTGCTGGCGTTCGCGCTCACCGGTATCGTCCGGATCTTCCAGGCGAAGCGGAACGCCGACGCCTACGACGACCCGGACGTCGACATCGACGAGATCCACGAGGACATGAGCCACTGGCGCGCCCGGCTCCGCGTCGGCGTGGCGGGCTTCATGCTCCTCTGGCTCTGCGCGTGGGTGACGGGGCTCTACCGGTTCTACTCGATCCACGTGGCCCCGGCGATGTGAGGCGGGGCCGCCCGCCTCTCCGCCGTCGCATCGACCCCGTTTCGTCGACCGACAGCTTCAATCCCGTTTTGTCCCAAAGAGGGGTATCGTGGCAGTCACCTTCGACCTGTTCGGGACCCTCGTCGACGTCGAGTACCCCTCGGACCCCGCGGAGATCGTCGCGCGGGAGCTGGAGTCCCGCGGCGTCGCGGTGCCGGACGACTGGCACGTCGCGTACGGCGAGCGACACGTGGACGCCCCGGCGGGCGCGGAGGTGCCCCTCCCGGCCCACGTCGCGCACGCCCTCGACTCCCGCGGCGTCGACGCCGCGGAGAACGTCGTCCGACACGCCGTCGTCGCGGCGTTCGACCCGGACGTGGCCCGGCGCGACGGCGCCCGTGACGCCGTGCACGACGCGGCCGAGCGGGGGCCGGTCGGGCTCCTCTCGAACTGCGCCGTGCCGGAGCTCGTCTCCAAGACGCTGATCCGCGCGGGCCTCCGCGGCGAGTTCGACGCGGTCACGACCAGCGTCGGCTGCGGGTGGCGCAAGCCCCACCCGAAGGCGTTCGAGGCCGCCGCCGAGGCGCTCGACGTCGCCCCCGAGACGCTGATCCACGTCGGCGACGACCCCGCCACCGACGGCGGCGTCGCGGACGTCGGCGGTCGCTTCGTCGACGTGACGGAGACGCCGCTCCGCGCGCTGTCCGGCGAGCTGGAGGCGGAGCCCTGAGCCCGGACGGGCACGTCTCCGCGGCCCCGACCGATCAGTCGAACCGCCCGCCGAGCGACACGTATCCGAGGCCGAGCGTCGCGCCCCAGAGCACGTGACCGAAGAGGCCGATCGGCGGGAGGTTCGGCAGCGTCGCCGGGACGCCGACGGCCCGGAGCCAGACCGGCATGAGCAGCCCGGCGGCGACCAGCCAGAGCAGCGTCCCCCACCCGACGCCGGCGAGGCTCGCGCCGAGCGGACGGTCGAGGCGCGTCCGGGCGTCGGACCTGGACGCGACGGCGACGAACAGGAGCGCGAACACGACGCTGTGGAACAGGTGCGTGATCCAGCCGATCGCGACGTTCTCGACGCCGTACAGGGCGCCGATCACCGGGAGGACGCCGCTCGTCGACCAGTAGAGGCCCCCCATGGCGACGCCCGCGCCGATCCCCGCGACGACCGCCCGACGCAGGTCCGGGTACTCCACGCCGACCGCGGCCGCCGCCGCGTCGACGCTCGCACGGGGGAGCCGCACCGCGATCCGCGTCTCGTCGCCGCGATCGACCCGGATCGACCCGTCGTACTCGCCGACGAGGAGCGACGCCGCCTGCAGCGCGAACCCGTTCGTCGGGTCGTCGTACTCCGGAAACGAGCCGCGTTCGAGGACGTCGCGCTGTCGATCGGACGGCGGGGTCCCGTCGTCGACGACCGCCGCGGCGGCCGCGTGTCGCCCGGCCGTCGTCTCGATCCGGACGCGCTCGGCGCCGCGGACGTCGACGGCGTGTTCGATCAGCCGCTCGAACACCACCGAGAGCCGGTCGTCGGCCTCGACCGCGAGCGGCTCGGCGGGCTCGTCGCCCCCGGTGTCGGCGGACCCTCCGGCGTCGTCGCCGTCGGCCGGGGCGACGAGGTCGATCGACGCCGCCCGATCGGACGTCTCCCCGTCGCCGGCCGACTCGATCCCGGCGCGAACCGCCGCGGCGAGCGAGACCGCGTCGTCCGACCCGGCGTCGGCGATGGTTCCGACGCCGTCGACCGTCGACTCGATCCGCTCGGCGCCGCGGCGAATGGCGTCGACGGAGCGGTCGCGGTTCGCGTCGTCGCCCCGGAGCAGCTCGGCGTGGCCGTCGATGATCGCCGCGGCGTTCAACACCTCGTGACGGAGGAGCCGGTTGATGAAGCGCGCGCGGTTCGCGCTGCGCATGATCGCCGCCCGCCGCCGCCGGAGGGACGCCTTCCGGTGGCCGTTGACCATCCCGCCGATGGCGCCGGCGAGGAGGACGTTCGCGACGAGCAGCTGGGTCCCGATCGCCGCTCCGATCATGTCCACGCCGGTCGCCGCGACGGTGACGGCGAGCGCGGCCGTCATCGCGCCGGTCCCGAACAGGCAGCCCCGGCTGACGTCGGCGACGTACGCCGGGGAGAACGCGCCGACCCCGAGCGCGACGCCGGCGACGGCGACCGCGAGCCCGACCACCAGCGACCCGACGGTGGCGGCGACGGCGAGCGGTCCGCCAGAGAGCACGACCGCCTCCGCGACGAAGAACCGCGTGACGACGAACCCCAGTCCGGCGACGATCGGCCCCCCGTATCGGCCGAGGAGCCGGGTGGACATCGGCGGATCGCCGGCGACATCCGACATATCCGTCCCATTCCGGTGCGCAACGTATAACTACGGCGACGGGTCGCTCCACGACCCGTCGATCCGCCCCTCCGCCGCGAGCTTCTCCAAGTGCGCGACGACCGTCGCCCGCGCGAGGTCGGCGACGCCGGTCAGGTCCTTCTCGTACGCGGCGTCGACGACCGCGTCCACGTCGCTCGCGCCCTCCTCGACCGCCGCGAGGACCGCCCGCTCCCGGTCGAGCCGGTGATCGATCAGTCGGTCGCAGACCGCCTCGGGATCGTCGATTGCGGGACCGTGCCCCGGGTAGAGCCGGTCGTAGCCCGCATCGCGGACGCGTTCGAGGCTGTCGAGGTACCCGCGGAGGTCGCCCTCGGGCGCGCCCACGACGACGCTCCCCTCGGCGACGGCGAGGTCGCCGCAGAGGAGCTCCCGAGGCTCGGCGGCGTCGCCCCCGTCCCCGCCCGTCGGTCCGACCGCGAAGGCGACGTGGTCCGGTGCGTGGCCGGGCGTGTCGACCGCGCGGACGGCGGTCGGGCCGACGGGCTCCCCGCCCTCGAACGTCCCGTCCGGCTCGACGCCGGTCGCCTCCGCGAACCGCTCGACGTGGTCGGCGCGCGCGAGGACGGGCGCCCCGGTCAGCTCCGCGTACTCGGCGACCGCGCCGACGTGGTCCGGGTGGGCGTGGGTGACCGCGATCGCGTCGACCGCGGCGGCGTCCCCTCTCTCGTGGCCGCCGTCACCCACCCCGTCGACGCCGACCGCGGCGTCGAGCGCGTCGGTGCGGGCCGCGGGGTCGACGAGGAGTCCCGCCGCGACGTAGGCGTTCGTCGTTCCGCCGGGCGCGCGGGTGTCGACGGGGACCGGCACGCGCTCGACCGACGACTCCGGGTCCGGCGCCGCGGGCATCTCCTCAGTCCCCGCGACCGACGGAGGAGCCCTCGCGCCGGTCGAGCAGCGACCGCGCGGCCGGACCGGGCCCGGACCCGGCGCGCTCGCGGCCGGGGATCGGGACGTCCGTGTCGTCGGCGACGGCGAACCGCGAGAGGTCGGCCACGCCGGCGTCGACCTCCCCGACCGAGCCGTACGGCCGCCCGACGACGACGTCGCCGGCCTTGCTCCGGTTGATCCCGGGGATCGCCGTCAGCTCGTCCATCGACGCCGCGTTGACGTCGAGGGGGTACGGGACGCCCGTCACGGAGCGGTAGCCGTGGTCGGTGATCGCCACGTCGATGGCCGTGCCGAGCTCGCGCTCGCCGGGGACGGCGACGAGGAGGGCGTACGTGCTGAGCTGGCGCCCGAACGTCTTCCCGTCCTGGTGGTACTCCAGGTGGACGTCCGGGAGGACGGTCCCCGGCGGGACGACCCGGTCGAGCATCGGGTTGTCGACGGTCTCGCGCACCTCCCGCTTGTACGCCTGGAACCGGTCTTTGTGCTCCTGGGCGATGTCCGCGCCCGTCTCCGCCATCTCCGTGCCGGCGAACGCCATCACCTGCCGGATGTTGATCCGGCGGAGCATGAGCCCCTCGTCGTAGACGGTCTGGAGGAACCGCTTGTTGTGCTCGTACGTCTCCGGCCGCTCGCCGGCGAGCCCGTGGACGAGGTTGATCCCGGGCAGCAGCTTCGGGAGCCGCGGCGAGGCGTCGGGCCCGGTCGAGGGACCGGTCAGGCGGTCGTCGGGGCCGGGCGTCGCCTCCGGGTCGTCGCCCGGCCGCCAGCCGCCCTCCTCGTTGACGACGCGGACCGCCTCCAGGCACTCCTCGGCGGTGACGAGCAGGTTGTTCTGCTCCTGCACCACCGGGTCTGCCGACTCCAGCCCGAACGCGGCGGTGTCGCCGGGCGTGTTGTGCGCGGCGATGACCCGGATCGCCTCGCGGGAGGCCTCGGGGTAGTCGGTGATCGTCACCGGGTTCATGTTGTCGAGGTGGAGCGTCCGGAGGTCGGGCGCGACCTCGCGGATCCCGCCGTACAGCTCCCGGAGCGCGTCGGGGTTCGGCGCCTCGCCGTCGCCGCCGAACGCGAGGATGTCGGCCTGCCGGCCGAGCCGGAAGTGCCTGACTCCCCGGCCGGAGAGCGCGTCCACCTCGTCGACGACCGACCGCGCCTCGCGGAACGCCGGGTCGCCGTACAGCGGCTCGGTGCAGAACGAGCAGCGGTAGGCGCAGCCGCGGGAGGTCTCCATCTCGCAGATGAGGTAGTCGGGGTGGTTCGGGTGCTGCTCGACGACGAACGCCCCCTTCTCGGCCCACCGGTCGATCTCGGCGTTGTCGCGCATCCGGTTGCCGAACCCCTCTAACCCCTCGCGCACGAGGTCGTACGCGGCCGCCTCCACGTCGCCCATGGCGACGAAGTCGTAGTCGAGGTCGTCGCGCTCGGTCTCCGTCGCGCCCGCGTTCTCCTCGCCGACGCCGAACCGCACGGGGCCGCCGAGGAGGGTCACGCCGTCCGCGGTCCAGCCGAGCTCCCGGACCTCGTCCGGCTCGGCGGGGGTCCCGCCGACGTACTTCCCGGGGACCGTCATCCCGCCGACGTACACCATGAGGTCGGCGTCGGCGACGTCGGCGCGCTTCGAGCGGTCGTCGCGCAGCTCGTCGATCGTGTGATAGGTGATCCGCGACTCGGGGACGCCCGCGTCGACGAGCGCGCCGGCCGTGTACCGCGGGTACGTCGAGATGTACGGCGGCACGCCGAAGTGCGCCGGCTCGTCGACGTAGCCGTCGACGACGGTGACGGAGAGGTCGGCCGGATCGGGCGGGAGGGAGCCACGACCGGCCGCGGGCGAATCGGTCATGTTACGCCACTGTAGTCGGCCGAGACGGGAAAAGCGTGCGGAACGTCGGGGGGCGTCGGATCGCTTATGACGGAACGCGCGGAAGCGCCGACTATGCCCTCCGAGACGCCCTCCACCGGTGAGACGCGCTCGGGCGACGGTCCCCCCTCGGCCGCCGACGAGCCCTCTCGCTGGCAACGAGTCGGAAACGCCGTCTCGCTCGCCGCGCTCTGCGCGCTCGCCGCGATACAGTTCCTCGGTGCCGATCCCCGGCCGTGGGGGCTCGCAGCCGGCTGGGCCGCGGCGACCGCGATCGGCCTCGGACCGGTCGCGTGGCTCGTCCGCGACCGCCTCTCACCGGAACGCTACGAGACGCTGACCTACGTCGCCTTCGGCGCCGCGATCCTCGCTATCTCCGTCGGGCTGGGCGTCGCGCTCGCGTTCGGGGTCCCGTCTTACCCGTACGGTCCCGGCTTCCTCGCCGGCGTGGCGGTCGGCACCGTAGTCGTCACAGTCGCCGAGCGCGCGGTCGTCCCGGAGCGGCTCCGGGGAACGGCGGTGTGAGCCGGGAGCGATCGGAGACGAAACACGGCGAGTCGCGTTCGCGGGTCACCGGATTCGCGCTAGGCGTGAATCCATCCCTCTACGTCCGGCACGCCCTCCGGGAGTTCCGCTCCGCCGTCGACGTGCCATTTAAACGTCGAAAACGCGGCGACGAGGCTGTCAAACGCGTCGGCCTTGGAATCGCTCCCGATCAGATCGAACAGCTCGTCGGTCTCGCCGGCGTACGAGACGGACTCGCGGCCGAGTATCGACTCCGTGACTTCGCGTCGGAACTCCGGATCGTCGTTCTCGTCCTTGTACGTCTCCGAGTCGACGCCCAACCGCTGCTGCAGCGTCGCAGCCGGATACGTCTCCACGAGGGTGGTCTCGGCGGAGCGGCTCTCGTTACCGAACGGCCAGACCGTGACCTGTTCGGAGAGGACGAGCGGGCGAAGCAGATCCTGGACGCCGAAGTAGGTCAACCGATAGATGAACCGATTGTACGCACACAGCCCTCCGAACCGATCGTCACACCGGCGTTTGATCTCCTTCCGCTCCCCATCGGTTCGCAGCTGCGACCTGCCGTGACAGGTCTCTTGGAAGTCGCCCGGGCCGGAGAAATGAGTCGGAAACGCCTCCAGAAACTCGTGCCAGTCGTCCTCGACGACGATCGCCTCCGGAAGTGAGAACGGGAAATCCAACCCCGCGACGACGGGGCCGTCGTACGACAGGAGCTCGCGCCGAAGGGCGCGGTACGTCGCCCTTCGGCTCCTGGGACTCCCCGACAGTTCGGCGGCGGGGATCGGCTCCTCCAGCGCGACCGCTCCCTCGTCGACGGTTCCGCGGGTTATCCACGTGTGATTCCAGCCGTTGCTGCCGGAGGCGCTGACGTCTGCACCGATGATCCGCACTGAGGACCCCATGCACGGACGGCCGCCGCCACGCCGTTTAAGCCCTCGCCGACACAACGGCCTCGTATATGCCATCGACGATGGAGGTCAAGTGCGAGAGCGACGACTGCGAGCTCGACATGTTCGAGAACCACTACACGTACGACGTGCCCGACGACCACGCGGTCGAGGACCTGTCGTGTCCCTACTGCGGCGGGAGCGACCTCGCCGAGATCGAGGTGTGAGCCCGTGAGCGGATTCGTCGAGACGGGTCGATCGGTCGTCCGCCGCGTCCTCGAACGGGCCGGCCGCGGGTGGAGCAAGATGCAGGAGCGTCGGCCGCTCTCGTACGACCTCCTCGAGAGCGACGACGCCTACCTCGTCGTCTTCGACGCCCCGGGCGTCCGCGGCGAGGACCTGAACGTGACGTTCCTCGACCACACCGTCGAGGTCGAGCTCGACCGGTTCCGCGACTTCTACGACGGCTACGAGATGCTGTTCCCCGGTCGCGGCGTCTCGCTCTCCGGAACCGCCGACCTCCCACGCGACGCGAACGTCACGCCGGAGGGCGCGAACGCGACGCTGACGCGCAACGGAACGCTGCAGGTGGAGATCCCGAAGGACGACGACGCGCGCGACGTCGCGGTCGTCGAGGAAGGCGACGCCGACGAGCGCTGACGCCGACGAGAGCCGATTCCGACCCGCTCCCCTCCCGGTTCACTCCCCGACCCGTCCCTCGACGGACATCCCCTCCGCGATCTCGAAGGTCTCGTCGCCGTCGAACCGGTCGGGGTCGAACGCGCCGATCCACGGCGACTCGGGAGCGTCCGCTCCGGTCCCGTCGAGCGACGCCAGCACGCCCTCCGCGACGAGCTCGCCGACCGCCGGCGCGCGCATGAACCCGTGGCCCTGCCAGCCGGCGGCGACGAAGAGCGCGTTCGAGCCATCCACCGGGCCGACGAGCGGGTCGCCGTCGGGCGTCGCCGTGCAGAGCCCGGCCCACGCCCGCTCCGGGTCCGGGTCGGTCTCGCTCGCGGCCTCGACGCGCTCGCGGAGCGTTCCGGCGACGGAGTCGACGAACCAGTCGTCGGCCTCGCGGTCGTACCCGTCCGGGTCGGCCGGGACCGGCTCGGTCCCGTCGCCGGCCAGCAGCCCGGTCGGGTGCGGCCGGAGGTAGACGCCCGCGGTCGCGTCGTAGACCATCGGGCCGTCGTAGGGGGTCCGGGTCGTCAGCGCCTGCACGCGGTAGGGGACGACCGGGACCTCGACCCCGGCGCCGGCGAGGACGTCGGCCGTGTGCGCGCCGGCGGCGACGACGACCGCGTCGAACGCGTGGGTCTCGGTGCCGCTCTCGCCCCCCGCGTCGACCCGGAGGGCGGCGCCGTCGTCGCCAAGCAGCGAGACGGCCGTCTCGGTCTCGACGGCGACCCCTTCGCGGCGCGCCCGCCGACCCGTCGCCGCGACGTAGCTCGCGGGATCGCACCACCCCGCGTTCTCGGCGACCGCGGCGACCGCGAGGCCGTCGGTGGCGATCGGGAACCGGTCGGCGAGCGCGTCCGGGTCCGTGAGGGAGACGTCGCGGCCGTGCGAGCGCATCCGGTCGACCATCGCGGGGACGGCGTCGGCGTCGGGGTCGCCCTTCCGGACCGCGATCACGTACGGGCACGGCGAGAACGAGAAGCCGGGCAGCGAGCGGTCGAACGCTCGGAACCGCTCCATCGCGCGGGCGGCCAGCGCGGCGTCGACGTCCTCGGCGTACGCGTCGTACAGCACGCCGGCGGCGCGGCCCGAGCTCTCGGCGCCGAGCGAGCCGCGCTCGTAGAGCGTCACGTCGGCGCCGCGGGCCGCGAGGTCGGCGGCCGCGGTGACGCCGACCGCGCCGCCGCCGACGACCGCGACGGTCGTCGCACCCGCGTTTCGGTCGGACATACGTCAGGGGTCTGCGGCGGGACTCGAAAAGCCACCGGCGCCGACGATACGAGCTATGTATCTGCAACACTGTAACGCGGCGGCGCGCCTCCGAGCGGCCGCCGACGGCGGCCGTGAGGACCCCGCGAGGGACGCCGCGAGCGCAGCGAGCGGCGAGGCTGGGGAGGCGTGAGGTGCGGTCGCGGTACAGGGTGGGATTCAAAGGGGCAGCCGGCGAGGACGGCACAGGCGATGCAAGCACCGCAGGGAGCGAGCAAGGCGAGCGACCGAGGAGCGCAGCGAGCGTGTGCCGTCCTCGCCGGCTGGGGCTTTGGAGGGGTCTGCCGTCGAGCAAGCGTCAACCGATCATGAGCGAGCGGCCGGGACTTCGAAGCTGTCTGTCTAGTCAATGCCGTTCCCGTGGCTACGACCGACAAACCAATCGTTCGCTCCGTACCGACTCCACGCCTCGTCCGGCCGGGTGACACGCACGTCCCCGCCCACGTTATGGGCGTCGAGCCCGTGGATCGGGTATGAACCAACTCGTCGACGGCGAGTGGCGGACCGACGCGTACGAGGCGACGGACGAGGACGGCTCGTTCCAGCGCGGCGAGACGACGTTCCGGAACTGGATCGCCGGCAGCGACGTGCCCGACCATGTCGACGCCGAGCCGGACGAGCGGTTCCAGCCCGAGGCCGGCCGGTACCACCTCTACGTCTCCTACGCCTGTCCGTGGGCGCACCGCACCCTGCTCGCGCGGTCGCTGCTCGGCTTAGAGGACGCCATCGGCGTCTCGGTCGTGGACCCGTACCGCGCCGAGGACGGCTGGCAGTTCACGCCGGAGAAGGACGGCTGTACCCCGGACCACCTCCACGGCAGCGACTACCTCCGCGAGCTGTACGTCGCGGCCGACCCCGACGCCACCTGTCGGGTGACCGTCCCCGTGCTGTGGGACACCGAGGAGGAGACGATCGTCAACAACGAGTCGCGCGAGGTCCTCCGGATGCTCTCGACCGCGTTCGACGACCTCGGCAACGGCGTCTCGCTCCTGCCCGACGTCGACGACGAGGCGACCGTCGCGGACGTGGACGAGGTCATCACCGAGATCTACGAGCCGGTCAACAACGGCGTCTATCGCGCCGGCTTCGCGAAGTCCCAGGAAGCGTACGACGAGGCGATCGACGACCTGTTCGACGCCCTCGACCGCTGGAACGACCACCTCGCCGACCGGCGCTACCTCGTGGGCGACTCCCTCACCGAGGCCGACATCTGCATGTTCACCACGCTGATCCGGTTCGACCAGGTGTACCACACCCACTTCATGTGCAACCGGCAGTACATCCACCAGTACGAGCACCTCTGGCCGTACCTCCGCGACCTCTACCAGACGGAGGGCGTCGCCGAGACGGTGAACATGGACCACATCAAGGAGCACTACTACACGACGCATCCGGACGTGACCCCCTCCGGGATCATCGCGCGCGGCCCGGACCTCGACTGGGAGGCGCCGCACGACCGCGAGCGGCTCGGCGGCGAGGCGCCGACGCCGACCGCCGACGACTGAGCGTCCGGCGACCCGGTCACCACAGCCTTATTATTCCCCGAATTACCTGATCGGACGTACGCCTCGACCGAACCCGTCGGAGACGACGCCGACTGCCGGACATCTCTCCGGCTTCCCTCCATCAGTTCATCGCATGACCACGCGCTTACGGAACTGGCTGCTCGGACTCACGGTGGTCGCGCTGCTCGCCGCGCCCGCGGGCGACCTCCTCGACATTACGCTTCTCGTCAGGGTCGCCGTCCCGACGTTCTTCCTCGCCGCGGCGAGCCTGTTCGCGGTCATGACCGTCACGAAGCTCCTCGACGCCGTTCGGTCGTCCGGACCGGACATGCACGACCCGACTCGGACCGAGTAGACCGATACTCGGTCACATTGTACCACGCTGATCGTTTATAAACGAATGACGGCAGATCGACCGTGGACTCCTCCAAAGCCCCAGTCGCGAGGACTCGCGCGGCTCGCTGCGCGCTTCGGTCGCTCGCTCCGCTCGCTCCCTGCAGTGCTTACCGCGCCGTGCTTCGTCCTCGCGACTGCCCCTTTGAACCCCACCCCGCCCCGCACCGCGACCGCACCTCACACCTCCCCAGCCTCGCGGTTCGCGCTCTCCGAGCGCTCACCGCGTCCAGCGAGGGACGGGAGGTCCCTCTGGCAGCCGGCGCGTAGCGCCGGCGACCTCGCGCGTGCTCCTCGGCCGCGAGGCGGCCTCGGAGGCACGCGCCACCGCAGTTCGGTTTATAAACAGTCACTCTCATACATCGTCCGTCCTAGGTCGCCCTCGGCGACAACGGCTTCAAGTGCGCGCTCGTCCGACCGGATGTAAGCAATGGAGCCGCCGAACATCGAGCGGTTGGACGAGCGCACCGTCCAGCGCATCGCGGCCGGCGAGGTCGTCGAGCGCCCGGCGAGCGTCGTCAAGGAGCTGATCGAGAACAGCCTCGACGCCGGCGCGAGCCGCGTCGCCGTCTCGGTCGAGGCCGGCGGCACCGAGGGGGTCCGCGTCCGCGACGACGGCGTGGGGATCCCGGCCGACCAACTGGAGGCGGCGGTCGCCGAGCACGCCACCTCGAAGATCGGCGACATCGAGGACCTCGATCACGGCGTCGGCACCCTCGGCTTCCGCGGCGAGGCGCTGTACACCGTCGGCGCGGTCTCGCGGCTCACCGTCCGATCTCGTCCCCCCGGCGCCGACGCGGGCGCCGAGATCACGGTCGAGGGCGGCGAGGTCGGCGAGGTCCGACCCGCGGGCTGTCCCGCGGGGACGACCGTCGAGGTCGAGGACCTCTTCTACAACACCCCCGCTCGCAAGAAGTTCCTCAAACGGACTGCGACCGAGTTCGACCGGATCAACACGGTCGTCACGGGCTACGCGCTCGCGAACCCCGACGTCGCGGTGTCGCTGGAGCACGACGGCCGCGAGACGTTCGCGACCGAGGGGAACGGCGACCTCCGGTCCGCGGTCCTCGCCGTCTACGGCCGCGAGGTCGCGGAGGCGATGGTGGACGTGGAGTGGGAGCCGAGCGACTCGGACGTCGACCCGCCCGTCCGCCGCGTCACCGGCCTCGTCTCGCACCCGGAGACGACGCGCTCGACCCGCGAGTATCTCGCCACCTACGTCAACGACCGGTACGTCACCGCGAGCGCGCTCCGCGAGGCGGTGCTGGAGGCGTACGGCGGCCAGCTCGCCCCCGACCGCTACCCCTTCGCGGTGCTGTTCGTCGAGGTCCCGCCGGGCGACGTCGACGTGAACGTCCACCCGCGCAAGCTGGAGGTCCGGTTCGACGAGGAGCCGGCCGTGCGCGCCGCGATCGAGGAGGCGGTCGAGGCGGCGCTGCTCGACCACGGGCTGATCCGCTCGACCGCGCCGCGCGGGCAGTCGGCGCCGGACCAGACCGAGATCGACCCCGAGAGCCGCGAGACCGAGGCCGTCGGCGGCGCCGGGACCGACCACGAGCGCGCGGCGCTCGGCGACCGCGACGGCGAGAGCGGCGGCGCCGACGGCGGCGGCGCGGAGACTCCAGACGAGACCCCGACCGGCGCCGCCGAACTGGACCCGACCGACGACGACGCGTGGGCGGTCGGCGACGCGGGCTCGGCGGGCGATATCGACGCCGGCGACTCCGCTCCCGACTCGGACGGGTTCAGCGGGCCGACCGATTCCGCCGACTCCGCCGACCGCCCCTCGCCGCGGAGCTGGCAGTCGGATCCGGACGACGGAGGGGAGAACGGGAGGGACGGTGGCGTTGACGCCACCGAGGCGGTCGCCGGGGAGGCTGACGGACTCGACCGGTTCGCTGGCGGCGACGACGCCGCCTCCGGGACGGACGACGCCTCCGACGCGCCGGACGACCGACGGGACCCGCCGACCGAGCCGCGCTCGGCCCCGACCGCCCAGCGGACTCTCGCCGGCGACACCACCGACGCCGCGGAGCGGGCCTACGAGTCGCTCCCGCCGCTTCGGGTGCTCGGCCAGCTTCACGAGACGTACGTCGTCGCGGAGGCGCCGGACGGGCTCGTGCTGATCGACCAGCACGCGGCCGACGAGCGGGTGAACTACGAGCGGCTGCGGGACGCCTTCGCCGACGGCGCCGACGCGCAGGCGCTCGCGGAGCCGGTCCGGGTCGAGCTCACCGCGCGGGAGGCGGCGCTGTTCGACGACTTCGACGACGACCTCGCCGCGATCGGGTTCCGCGCCGAGCGCGCGGGCGAGCGCGAGGTGGCCGTCGAGTCGGTGCCGGCCGTCTTCGACGCCGCGCTCGACCCGGACCTCCTCCGCGACGCCCTCTCGGCGTTCGCGGGCGACGCGGCCGCGGGCGACGAGCCGGTGACGGACGTCGTCGACGAGCTGCTCGCGGACCTCGCGTGTTACCCCTCGATAACGGGGAACACCTCGCTGACTGAGGGCCGGGTCGTCGACCTGCTCGACCGGCTCGACGCCTGCGAGAACCCCTACGCCTGCCCGCACGGCCGCCCGGTCGTGATCCGGCTCGACCGCGACGAGATCGGGTCGCGCTTCGAGCGCGACTACCCCGGCCACGCCGGCCGGCGCGCGGAGTGACGGGGTCGATCGCCGGCCTCTCCGAGGCCCGAGTTCGGCGACGGTCCGCGTTCAGTTATCAGAATTGATTCGTTTGGGTACGTGACTTATTTACCGGTCCGTGGAAGCGCGGGGTATGGGCGTGACAGGAGTCAAACGCAGTTACGGTCTCAAGCTGGGCCTCGGATACGTGGCGACGGGCGGGTTCGTCGTCGCCGTCGGGCTGGTGACCGGCGAGGTGAACGCGACCATCGTCGCGGCCGTCGCCGGCCTCCTGACGCTGGGGTCGATCAACGCGGCCGAGACGATCGCCAGCGTCACCGAGATCGGTGTCCAGACGCGTCGCGTCGCCGAGGGCGACATCGACAGCGAGGTGCGCTCCACCCGGACCGACGAGTTCGGTCGGCTCGCGGAGTCGATCGAGGAGATGCGGGTCTCGCTGAAGTCGCGGCTGGTGGAGACG
This sequence comes from Halorubrum rutilum, assembly GCF_042665015.1. Lineage (GTDB taxonomy): Archaea > Halobacteriota > Halobacteria > Halobacteriales > Haloferacaceae > Halorubrum > Halorubrum rutilum. The sequence goes on from NZ_JBHTBL010000004.1 coordinate 34,658, forward strand.
GAACGCGCGCAGGAGGAGGCCGAGGCCGCGCGGACCGAGGCGACGGAGATGGCCGAGCGGTACCGCACCACCGCGGAGCGATACGGCGACGTGATGGAGCGGGCGGCCACCGGCGACCTCACGCAGCGCGTCGACGTCGACGACGAGAACGAGGCGATGGCGACCGTCGGCGAGTCGTTTAACCGGATGATGGACGACCTGCAGGACACCGTCGAGACGGTGGCCGCGGTGGCCGACCGGATCGAGACGGACGCGGGCGAGATGGCCGAGATGAGTAACGAGGTCGAACAGCGCGTCGCCGGCGCGACGGGGAGCGCGGCGACGATCCGCGGCCAGGCGAAGGACCAGCGCGCGGAGCTCGAGTCGATCGCGGCCGACATCGAGACCGTCAGCGCGTCCGCCGAGGAGATCGCGGCGACCGTCGACGACCTGTCGGACCGGAGCGAGACGGTGGCGGAGACGAGCGACGACGCCCGCGACTCCTCGCAGCGCGCGTTAGAGGAGATGGCCGAGGTCGAATCCGAGGCTGAACGCGCCGTTGACCGGGTCGAACGGCTCGAAGAGGGGATGGACGAGATCACGGAGATCGTCGACATCATCGGCGAGATCGCGGAACAGACGAACATGCTCGCGCTTAACGCCTCCATCGAGGCGGCCCGGGCGGACGGCTCCGGCGACGGGTTCAGCGTGGTCGCCGAGGAGGTGAAGGGCCTCGCGGAGGAGACGCAATCACGCGCGAACGAGATCGACCAGATGATAGACGACATCGCCGACCAGACCGAGGCGGTGACGGTGTCGATCCGGTCGACCCAGGAGCGCGTTCAGAGCGGGACCGACACCGTCGAGTCGACACTCTCCGACATCGAGGCGATCGCCGACTCGGTCGACGAGATCAGCAGCTCGCTGGCCGAGATCCGGCGGACGACCGCCGACCAGGCCGACACGGTACAGGACACCGCCGGCTCGGTCGACGAGATCACCGAGCTCAGCACCGAGACCGCGGAGACCGCGGAGGAGGCCGCGGCGGAGGTACGGGAGGGACAGTCGGTCGTCGAGGACGTGTCCGACTCGCTGCGCGAGTTCCAGACCGACGCCGTGACGACGCTCCAAGACCGGGTCGCGGCGTTCACCGTCGAGGGGGACGGGCCGGCGTCGGACGCTCTGCCCGTCGACTCCGGGACCCCGCGCTCGCGGGCGACGACTGACGGGGGTGCGCGATGACGGCCGCCGTCACCGCCGCCTACTGGCTCGCGGCGCTCGGATTCCTCGTCGGTGTCGGGATCACCGCGGTGCTGTACGCGACGCTGACCGATTCGCGGGACCGCGCCAGACTGGCCGCGCTGGCGGTCATCCCGGGGTTCGCCGGGGTCGCCTACGCCGGTATGGCGCTCGGGGTCGGCACGGTGACGATCAACGGGACCGAACTGGTCGGGCTGCGCTACGCCGATTGGCTCGTCACCACGCCGCTTCTGGTCGGCTTCATCGGCTACGTCGCCGGGGCTTCCCGGCGCGCCATCGCCGGGGTGATGGTCGCCGACGCGCTGATGATCGCGTTCGGTGCCGGGGCCGTCGTGGCCGACGAGTCGCTCAAGTGGGCGTTGTTCGCCGTCTCCGCGGGCTTCCACCTCTCGCTGTTCGGGTACCTGTACGTGGTGTTCCCGCGGTCGGTCCCGGACGACCCGATGCAGCGGGGACTGTTCAGCCTGCTCAAAAACCACGTCGGGCTGTTGTGGCTGGCGTACCCGTTCGTCTGGCTGATGGCCCCGTCGGGCATCGGCTTCACCGGCGCGGTCGGCGCGGCGCTGACGTACGCCTTCCTCGACGTGCTGGCGAAGGTGCCGTACGTCTACTTCTTCTACGCACGTCGACAGGCGTTCACCGACGTGGTGTCGGCCGCGTCCGCGAGCCGCGACGACGCGCCCGCCGCGGCCGCCGACGACGCCCCCGCCGCGGCCGACTGACGGCGGGCGCCCGTCCCGCCGTCGACTCGACCCGCCGTCGCCTCGCCCGGCCATCGCCCCGACCGCGGAGAGGTACGTTTTAGGCCGACGCCGCGGACCGACGCGTATGGAACGCGTAGCGATCGTCGGCGCGTCGATGACCCGGTTCGGGCAGCGCGACGCCTGGGTGCGGGAGCTGCTGGCGGAGGCGGGCGCGGCCGCGCTCGACGACGCCGGCGTCGACGGCGACGACCTCGACCACCTGTACGTCTCGAACATGGCGAGCGGCGAGTTCGAGGGCCAGACCGGCGTCCCGAACGCGCTCGCCCACGACCTGGCGGCCACCCCGGCGTACACCGCTCGGATCGACCAGACCTCCTCCTCCGGCGGCGCGGGCGTGTACGCCGCGTGGCAGTCGGTCGCCTCCGGCGCGAGCGACCTGACGATGCTCGTCGGCGGCGAGAAGATGACCCACCGGACGACGTCGGAGGCGACCGACGTGATCGCGTCGCTCACGCATCCGGTCGAGTACAAGCACGGCGTCACGCTCCCCTCCTTCGCGGGGCTCACCGCCCGGCTCTACCTCGACGAGTACGACGCGCCGCGCGAGAGCCTCGGGAAGGTCGCGGTGAAGAACCACCGGAACGGCGTCGACAACCCCCACGCGCAGTTCCGGAAGGAGGTCGACCTCGACACGGTGCTCGACTCGCCGATCGTCGCCGACCCCCTCCGACTGTACGACTTCTGTCCGATCACGGACGGCTCCGCGGCGCTCGTGTTCTGCCCCGAGTCCGTCGCCGAGGAGTACGTCCCCGAGGGCGAGTACGCGGTGATATCCGGAATCGGCGGCGCGACCGACACCCACGTCGTCCACGAGCGCGCGGACCCGACGACGATGGGCGGCGTCGTCGACTCCTCCGATATCGCCTACGAGATGGCCGGGATCGGCCCGGACGACGTCGATGTCGCGGAGCTCCACGACATGTTCACCATCCTGGAGTTCCTCCAGAGCGAGGACCTCGGCTTCTTCGAGAAGGGCGAGGGGTGGAAGGCGGTCGAGGAGGGCGTCACCGACCGCGACGGCGACCTCCCGATCAACACCTCCGGCGGGCTCAAGTCGAAGGGCCACCCGCTCGGCGCCAGCGGCGTCGCGCAGGTGTACGAGATATTCGAGCAGGTCACCGGCGACGCCGGCCCGCGACAGGTCGAGGCCGAAACTGGCCTCGCCTGCAACGTCGGCGGGTTCGGGAACTGCGTGACCACGACGATTCTGGAGGGAAGCCAATGAGCGACAACGAAGCGACCGACGGCGACGGCGCGGCCGGAAGCGACGAGGCGGAAGCGGGCGACGGACCGACCTTCGAGGCGGCGGAGTACGCGGACGGAACGGTCACCTACCCGCCCCACACCGTGGGCCCGAACGGCGCCGAACGCGTCGGGACGGTCGACCTCAGCGAGCACGAGGCCCGGGTAGTCACGTGGACGACGTCGACGGCGACGCCGCCCGGCGTCCGCGAGCCGAACACGCTCGCGATCGTCGAGTTCGACATGGGCGAGGAGTACGACGGGCCGCCGGTCCGCGCGCTCGGGCAGGTCGCGCCGCGCGAGGCGAACGCCGACGGCGAGGGCGCCGACGACGCGGGCGACATCGACGTCGCCATCGGCGACCGCGTCGAACCCGTCTACGCCGACGAGCTCCGCGAGCCGGGCGCGGGGATCCGCGAGCCGGAGAGCCAGGAGTGGGACGGCTTCCGGTTCCGGCCGGTCGAGTAGCCCGATCGCTCCCTCGACGGGTAATCCGGTGACCGCCTCGGTCGGTCTCAGGCCCGGAACCGCGCCGCCGACGAGTCGGTGAGCCCGCCGAGCCGCTCCTCGTGGACTCCGTCGAGCGTGTAGGCGTCCGGCCGGTACCGGATCGCCTCGGTCACGCCGTGGACCTCCCTGAGCCGACGCCGAACCCGGTCGACGTCCGCTCGGTCGAAGTAGTTCGGCGTGAACACGAGCACGGCGTGGTCCGCCTCGCCGAACGCCTTGCACCCGGCCCGGGTCGTGACCGTCGCGTCCCAGAACCGCTCGGCCGCGACGTCGTCGACCACCGCGTCCCAGAGCTCGTCGACCGCTTCTGAGGGGCGCTCGACGAGCCACTTCCCGCTCAGGTACGTCGTTTCGAGGGCGAACCGGTCGACGTCGGCGACCCGCTCGGCGTCGGCCGGGAGCGATCCCTCCCCGTCCCGCTCGACCGCCGGGAGGTCCGCCTCCGTCGTCGCCGCGGGCCGCGTCACGCCGTGCCTCGGGAAGTAGCCGTCGCGGGCCTCCCGCGGGAACCCCGTCACGTCCTTCACTCGGAGCCAGTGCCGCCCCGCCTCGTCGATCTCGGTGGGCGAGCGCTCGGTGACCATGGCCCCCGTTCCGTCTCCCGAGAGAAAACGCTCCCGGCGCCGAGGGAGCGGGAGCCACCCGATCCGAACCGCCCTCAGATCCGCCGGAAGTCGCCGAGCCGCGTCCCGTCCAGGAGGTACGCGTCGCCCGCCGGGAGCGCGTCGGGGAGGAACGGCGCGAGGAACGACTGCCCGTCGACGTTCGCCCACGTTCCCCCGGAACGCTCGTTGAACGCCGGGAAGACGACGAGTTCGGGGGGATCTGCGGAGACATCCCCGTCCGCGCCGAGACCGCCCTCAACGAACGCGTCCGGGTCGAGTTCGCCGCGGAGCCACGCGCGCTCGACGCGCGAGCCGCCGACCGCGTCCTCCAGCCGGACCTGGGGGTGCTCGTGGCCCATGCACACCACGTCGGCGTCGAGGAGCGCCGGGTCCGGCCACGTGTGGCCGTGGAGGACCGCGACGCGACCGGTCCGGCTCCGAGCCGGTTCGTCGCCGCCGTCGGCAGCCCCGTCGAGGAGCCCGCCGCCGGCCCCGATCACGTCCAGGTCGTCGGCGAACGCCTCGGCGACGCCCGCGTCGTGGTTGCCCTCGACGAGCGTCATCGGGACGCGGTCGGTCACCGCGCGGACGAGCGCCTCCAGTTCCTCGCGCTCCTCGCCCTCCGGCGCCGCGATCCGGTGCGCGAGGTCGCCGAGGACGACGAGCCGGTCGGCGTCGGTCTCGGCGATCAGGGCGCAGAGCCGCTCGCGGCGCTCGTCGGCCCGGTCGTCGAGCTCGACGCCGCGCTCGTAGCGCAGCCCGACCTCGACGCCGGCGTGGACGTCGGCGACGAGCAGCGCGCGCTCCCGGCCGAGATCCGCGACGGCGGCCGGCTCGCCGACGACCGGCTCGACCGCGGCCGACTCCGCGCGCGCCATCAGATCGGCTTGAGCACGCCGTCGCCGGGCTCGTAGCACTTCCCGCTCATCAGCGCGTCTCGGATCGCGTCCTCGACCGCGTCGGCGGCGGCGCCGTGCTCGTCGACCACGCGCTCGACGACCGCCTCGCGGTCGGCCCCGTCGCCGTCGTCGAGCGCGTCCATGGCGTCGACGACCGCGTCTTCGAGGTCGACCGCTTCGGCGGCCCCGTCGCCTTCCTCCGACTCGGCGGCCTCGCCCCCGGCGTCCGACTCGGCGGTCGCGACCGCCTCGTCGCCTCCGGCCGCGTCGCCGGTCGCGTCGTCGTCGGTCGCTCCGACCGGCTCGGCGTCGACGTCGGTCGCCGCGGCGTCCTCGGGCGTCTCCTGCAGCTCCTCCGGATCCGGCACGTCGATGTCGGCCTCCCCGGGCTCGCCGACCTCGGAGCCGGTGGCGAAGTCGGTGCCGAACTCGGACTCGATCTCCTCGCGCTCCGCCTCGTCGAGCTCGTACATCTCGTCGCCCGCGGGGTCGGCGGCGTCCGGATCGGCCGAGGCCTCGGCGTCGGTCCCGCCGCCGACCGACCCTCCCGCGTCGAGGTCGTCGCCGGTCTCGAAGTCACCGAGGCCGCCGCCTCCCGCGTCGGTCGCGGGCTCCGCGGCGTCGTCGCTATCGGCGGCGTCGGCCGCGTCCTCGACCGTGTCGCCCGCCGTCGCGTCGGCCGCGCCGCCGGCCGCCTCGGTCCCGACCTCGTCGGGGTCGCCCTCGCCGACGCCCGTCGTCCCGCTCGACTCGGCCGACTCGGAGTCGCCGCCCGCGCCGACCGTCGCGGTCGATTCGACCTCCCCCTCGTCGGCGGCCGTCCCGGTCTCGTCGATCGTTTCGGTCTCGTCGGCCGTCCCGATTTCGTCGGCCGTCCCGGTCTCGTCACCCGCTCCGACCTCGGTCGCCGGTCCGCCGGCTCCCGACGGCGCCGCGGCCCCCGTCGGCGCCTCGATCGTCACGTCGGTCCCCGGGAGCGCGCCGACGGTCGCGTCGCCCCCGGCGTCCGGCGCGAGGTCGAGCGGACGGACCTCGTCGCGGTCGCCGGCGATCAGCTCCAGCGCGTCGACGGCGAGCCGCCGGACCGCCTCGACGTACGCGGTCGAGGTGTCGTAGTGCTCGATCGCCTTCGGGATCCCCGCCGCGAGCGACGCGGGCGCGCCGCCGGATTCGAGGGCCGCGCGGAGCTCGTCGCCGCGGAGGTCCGAATCGAGCGCCGCCGCGAAGACGGCGAGGCGGTCGAGCGTCGCTTCCGCGGCGGAGACGACCCAGCGGTCCCGGGTGTCGGCGTCGACCTCGTTGAGGCTCTCGGGGCGGACCGAGGTGAACACCCGGTCGGAGTCCTCCGGCTCGAAGGTGCGCGCCTTCCCCGTGAGCGCGACGAACGCCGGCGGGTCGGCGCGTTCGAGGAACGCCTGCGCCTCGGGCTGGTACTGGCCGGCGTATGTGACGAACGCGCCGGAGGGGTCGACGACCCGCCCGCGGCGCGTCTCGTCGTTGACGCGCTCGACCTCGGTGAGCACGCCCGCGACGAACAGCCGGTTCACGCGCGCGCCGGTCGGCGTGACGACGTAGTTCGGCGCGCGCTCCTCGTCGCTCTCGGAGTACGAGAGGGTGGCGCCGTCGAACTCGGCGGCGAACACCCGGTGGGCGACCTCGCGGGCGCCCGGCCCGTCGTCGCTCATTCGCCCACCTCCGCGAGCGCGACGCGGGCGCGCTCGGCCGGGTCGTCGTCCGCGAGCTCGAACTCGCTCGCGTCGAGGTTGGCCCCGTAGTCGTCGACCGAGAGGCTCCCGCGGACGCGGTAGGCGCGCCCGACCAGCGAGTCGGCGATCGACTCGGCGACGACCTCCTTGTCCATCGCCTCTTTCGCCGCGGCGAGCGCGTCGTCGAGCCCGCCGCCGTACACCTCGGCGGTGAGCTCGTCGTCGAGGACGACGGTGACGGTGTCGGTGCCGTCGTCCAGGATCGCCTTCACCCGCAGGTCGTCCTCGCCGTCGACGTCGCCGTGGCTCCGGCACTGCCCGTTCTGGACGACGCGGCCGCAGTCGGGACAGCGCTCGATGAGCCCGGAGCCGTCCCGAATTTCGAGGACGTTGCCGACGACCTCGACGTCGAACATGCCGCCGGAGGCGACCGCCTCGCCGACCGAGAGGCGGGGGGCGTCCTCGGCGACCTCGACGGGGTCGGGGAGGGGGGTGACCGCCGAGAACTCGGTGAGGTTGATCGAGGGGACGCCGCGGAACTCGCGGACGTACACGTCCTCGATCCGGAGGTCGGCGCCCGGCTCCAGCTCCGGGCGGGGCTGCCAGTCGGTGAACGGGAGCTTCGCGGTCGCGTCGCCGACGACCCCCTCCAGGATCTCCGTCTCGCCGTCGCGCCCGGAGATCGTCTTCTCGTCGACCTCCAGCACGCGGACCTCGACGTTGCGTCCGCGGTCGCCGGCCGCGATGTCGACGAGGTCGCGGTCGCCGCCGACCTCGCGATCGACTTCGACCGGATCGTCCGCGATGGCGACGGTGGTGGAGTCGTTGAGGTTGAGCTCCGGCGCGCCCTCCCACTCGCGGACGCCGGCGTTGCCGATCGTCAGCGAGTCGCCGGGCTCGAACCCGAAGTCCTGCCAGGCGGTGTAGGAGATGACGCCCGTCTCGTCGGCGACCTCCCCCTCGCGGATCGTGAGGTCGTCGCCCTGGTACCGGATCGTCCGCGTTCCCTGCGTGAGGACTTTGACCGTCACCGTCACGCCGTCGTGGTCGGTGGTGATCTCGCCGACGTCGACGGCGTCCGGCGTCGGCGTCGAGCCGCCGCCACCGCCGCCGTGCTTCCGGCGGACGCTCTGTTTCGCCTCGTCGATCGGGACGCTGTACTCCAGTAGGTTCTCCAAGTCGGCTTTGACCTCCTCTTTGTCGACGCCGAGGTCGGAGGCGAGCTCCTCGGCATGGCTGTTGACGTCCATCGGAGTCGACTTCGACGCGACCGCACAAAAGGATTCACCACCCGGGGAGCGGTCCCGGCGCGACCCCGGCGCGACCCCGACGCGAGGGCCGGCCGCTCGGGACGGCGACCGGGCGTCGACGCCGGTACTGCTAAATCGCCCCCGTCCGCAACGTGGGGCATGGACGAGATCGATATCGACGCGCGCGTCACGGGGGAGCGAACCGTCATCGACGTGACCGGCACCCGCGACGTCGCGGTCGTCGTCCGCTCCGCGGGCGGCGAGCGGATCTACCTCCCGCCGGAGGGGTTCGACGAGCCCGTCTCGGGGTCGCCGTACACCTCGCCGTATCAGGGCGGGGGCGGGATCGACGGCGAGGAGAGCCCGTACGGCGGGGAGACCGGGAGCACGCGCGGCGTGATCGAGACGGCCGAGGGGTTCCGGATCACCCACCCGGAGACGGCGACCGAGTTCGACGTGTACCGCGGCGACGAGGAGGCGGCGGAATAGCGATCGAACCGGTCCGAGCGCCCGCCCTCCCTCACGTCCTCGGACACCGCCGGCGCGTCTCCCGCTGAGTTCTCGGACACCGCCGGCGCGCCCTACGCGACCTCCTCGTACACCGCCAGCGTGTCCTCCGCCACGTCCAGCCACTCGCGGCGCTCGTACTGCGGCGGCTCCTCGCGGTCGAGCGCCTCGATGAGCCCGTCGACGATCGACTCCGAGTCCGTCTCGACCTCCACGAGACAGCCGTCGGGCAGCACCTCGGCGACGCCCGAGGGCGTCGCGACGACCTGCGTCCCCGCCTCCAGCGCCTCCGTGATCGTGATCCCGAACGGCTCCGCGTACGAGGGGGAGACGAACGCGTCCGACGCGGCGTAGTAGTCGCCGAGCTCCGCCTCGGGGACGTAGCCGACGAACTCGACCCGGTCCTCGATGCCGAGCAGCTCGGTGAACCGCTTCAGCTGCTCGGTCTGGTGGCCCGACCCGCCGACGACGAGCGTCACGTCGCGCCCGCGGAGCTTCTTCACCGCGTACAGCAGGTGCGAGATTCCCTTCTGGTCCGTGTGTCTCCCGACGAAGAACAGCATCTCGCCGTCGATGCCGAGGTCCTCGCGGACGTCCTTGCCGGAGAACGTCGGCGTCGAGAACCCGTTGTAGACGACGCGGGAGTCGGCGTCGTACAGCTCCCTGATGTCGCCGCGGACGATCTCGCTGACGGCGATGTTCGTGTCGGCGGCGTTCGCGAGCCGGCGTTCGGTCTCGACCTCGCGGCTCGGCGGGTCGATGTTGCGGTCGCTCGCGAGCGAGTGGAACGACGAGACCCACGTCGCGTCCGAGGCGCGCGCGGCCTGCCGCCCCGGAGCGTAGCCGAACCAGTCGTGCGTGTGGATCACGTCGTGGTCGGGCGCCAGCTCCGCGAACCGGTCGCTGAGGCGCTCGATGCGGGCGGCGATGTCGCCGTCGCCGGTCTCGACCGGTTCGAGGCCCGGCTCGTCGTCCGGGGCGAACTCCGCGGGCAACACGAGGGTGGCCTCCACCCCGAGGTCGTCGCGGAGCCCGGAGAACAGTTCGCCGACGTGGACGTCGAGCCCGCCGGTGATGTTCGGCGGGTACCCCCATCCCAGCATGAGTACGCTCGGTGGCATGCCTCCTCGTTTCTGGAGTCGACACTTAGGTATGCCCCTCGATCGGCGGGGTAGCGGCTCGCGGAGCGGAACAGACGAGCCGAAAGAGCATGGAACGGCGTCGCGGCGTCCCCTCAGGCCGCCCGCACGGCGTCGCGCAGCGCGTCGGTCCGGTCGGTGATCGCCCCGGCGGCGTCGGCGAGCAGGTCGAGCGGGTCGTCGGACTCCGACTTCACCGTCAGCACCGGCTCCGTCTGGCCGCCGGACTGCTCGGGATTCATGTCGTAGGTCGCGGCCGCGACGCCGTCGGTCTCCAGGAGGACGCCCTTCAGCACGTTCATGAACGTGTGGTCCTCGCCGGCGATCTCGATGCGGAGTTCCGTGTCGGTCTTCTCGATGACCCGCAGTTCCATACTCGTGCGGTCGGGCGAGCGGCGTTTCAAGCTTTCGTCTCCCGGATATCGGGGGATGCGGACGACCCGCACGCCACGGGATCCTTTTTAAATAGCGCGGGCGCAGCCGAGTGTACGGAGATTCGACTCGGCGTCAACAACGAGCGAGCGATGGCGTTCTACGAGACACAGGGGTTCGAGCCGTATCGAAAGCAGTTGACGCGATCGATGGAGTGAGTGGCCGTTTATAACTGGTCCACGGCGGATCGGCGGTGAACACCTCCAAAGCCCCAGTCGCGAGGACGCCGCACGCCCGCTGCGCGCCTCACTCGGTCGCTCACTTCGTTCGGTCCCTCGTTTCGGTGCTTGCGTCGCCTGCGGCGTCCTCGCGACTGCCCCTTTGAGTCCCACCCGACCGCACCGCAACCGCAGCCTCACACCTCCCCAGCCTCGCGGTTCGCGCTCTGCGAGCGCTCACCGCGTCCCTCGCGCGTGCTGCTCGGCCGCGATACGGCCTCGCAGGCACGCGCCACTGCATTACGAACCGTCTTATCACGATCTCTATTTATGAGCGAGATCGTCGCCGCCGCTCTCGCTCACGGGCGTTCACGTCGGCGCCGCCGCTCCGCGGCTGATAAACGGAGAAGTCGCGTCGGCGCGTCGCGAGACGTTACTCGTCGTCGACGGCCACTTCGTCGGCGTCGACGTCGACGGCGGCCTCCTCCTCGGCGGCGACCTCGCGCGGCCGCGCTTCGAGGGTCAGCTTCTGGACCTCGACGCGGCGCAGCGGGTAGATCAGCTTCGCCTCGCCGTAGATCGCCGAGGAGAGGTTCCCCTCGACGATGGCGTCGACGAACGCCTCGAAGGTGCGCTCCTCGGCGGCCGCGTGGACCTTGTCGATCATGACGCGGCGGATCGCCTTCTCCTGGGAGCGGTCGGCCTTCTTCGTCGTCAGCGCGACGGGCTGAACGCGGATGCGGTAGTCGTCCGTCGTCAGCACCGTGATCGACGCCTCGACCTTCGAGGCGCCGCGGCGGACGAGCGAGCGCAGGTAGTCCCGCGTGAGCTCGTACGTGATGAACTCGGTGTACGCCGTGTCGCTGCCGACGTCGGTGATCTTGAAGGTCAGCTTCGTGTTGTTCGCGCCGGAGTCGCCGGTCAGCTCGCCCAGCGTCGTCGTGATCGTGCGGCCGACGACCTGGTCGGGCTCCTCGGCGAGCGTCTCGCCGAGCTCCTGCCGGTCGAACTGTTCGGGCGCCAGCACGGTGTACCAGCGCTTCTGTTCTCTGCTCTTGGATACGGATCGTTCGCTCATGTGTTAGTGTCTGTGTCGCCGTTGGTGTCGGAGCGGCGCGCTCCGCCGTCGGCCGCGAGGTGCGCCCTCGCGCGCTCGACGAGTCTGTCCGCGACGCGCAGGTTCACGACGTGGTCGTCCGCGGTCGCCCGCAGCCCGCCGGTGGTGGGCCGCTCGATCGCGCACTCGATCGCGTCGCCGTCGACGCGGGTGGCCATCGAGTCGGTCTCGTCCGGCGCGAGCGCGGCGGCGACGAGGGCGGCGTCGGCGTGGGTCGTCCGGACGGTCGCCGTCCGGGTCGCCCCGTCGCCCCGCGTCTCGTCGCCTCGGGCTCCGCCGGCGGACTCGCCGGCGTCGGTCCGCGGCTCGTCCCCGCTCATAGCGCCTCCCTGAGCGCGGCGAGCGCGCCCGTGACGTCGCCGTCGGTCTCGTTCCCGCGTCCGTTCTCGCTCGCCTCGTCGACCGCGCCGACCGCGATCCCGCCGCGGTCGGCGGTCCCCCAGCCGTCGCCGCCGACCTC
>NZ_JBHTBL010000004.1:46759-47335 GCF_042665015.1 Halorubrum rutilum
TCGCCGCGTCGCCCGCGGCGTCGCCATCTTCGGCGCGGCCGGCGCCGACGCCCGCCCCGACGTCGGCGCGGACGACGACGCAGCCGTCGTACCGGCCGGTCGTCGCGGCGTCGAGCGCGCGGTGCGCCGCCAGTCCGTGCGAGCGCCACGCGTCGAGCGCGGCGGTCGCGAGGTCGTCGCCCGGGTCGGCGGCGAGCGCCAGCGCGACCCCCGTGCCGGGGGCCTCGCGGGCCAGCGCGTCAAGGACGTCGGCGTAGCCGCCGACCGTCTCGAACGGCGCCGCGTCCCCGACCGCCTCGTACGGACGGAGCGCGCGCTCGACCGCGGAGGCGGCCCGCGCGATCGCCCCGTCCGCGTCCGCGACGTCGACGGCGACCAGCGACGCGAGGCGTCGCCGGGCGTCGTCGTCGAGCTCGGCCGGGAGTCCGAGCTCAGCGAGCGCGGCGCGCGCGCCCTCCGTGTCGCCGGAGTACGGCGTCCGGACGAGCGTCGACGCCGCGAGTCCGTCCGCGAGATCCGCGGTCGGGATCGCGACGCCGGGCCGCCGGCGGACGAGCTCCGACGCCTCCGCGGCGT
>NZ_JBHTBL010000004.1:47421-395243 GCF_042665015.1 Halorubrum rutilum
GATACCGAGCGCGCGCGAGACCGCGAACGCGTCCGCGCTCGCCGGGCGTCCGGCGCCGGGAATCGCGTGCGCCCCGCGCGCCGCGCCGACGGTCACCGCGACGCCGTCGTCGGCGTCGTCGGGAACGGGGTCGGCGGCGACCCGGACCTGGAACGGCGTGCCGACGGCTCGCAGCGCTCCGGCGAGCAGCCCCGCGGCCGCCAGCGCGTCGCCGTCGTCGGTCGCGACGAGCCGGGCGAACGGCGCGTCTGCGAGGACGTCGGCGAGGGCGTCGGGGGCGGGCGTGGCGGTCGTCGCTTCGGTCATGGGTACGGGTTCGTGTGGTCTGCGTGTCGCGTCGTCTCCGGTTACCTCTCGGTTCGTCGGTGTCGCTGCCCGGCGTCGTTACTCGTCGCCGACCAGCTCGGCGGCGCGCTCGTAGGTGTACGTGAACTCCTCGTCGATCTCGTCGCCGCGGTAGTAGTTCGCGAGGCGGCGGATCTTCGACTCGGTGTTCTGGAGCGCGCGCTTGTTCTGGTGGTCCTGGCCGTTGTCCGCCATGTGCTCGCGGAGGCGAACGGCGCGTTCCATCAGATTGTAGAGGTCCTCGGGGTACTCCGGCTCGGCGTCGTGCTCCTCGAGGATCTCGGTGACCTTCTTGCCGGTCGCCAGCTTCACGTCCGGCACCGGGACGCCCTTGACGCCCTCGTCGCGCAGCTTGAGGCCGATGACGCTGGGGTCGTGGCCCTGCTCCGCCAGTTCGACGACGCGGGATTCGATCGCCTCCGCGTCGACGTCGCTCCACTCCGGGTTCTCGTCCGTCGCCGGCTTGTCCGAACCGGACGAACCGCGACGGCGCGTGTGCATTCGTGCCATTGTCTGAAATTGGAACGGCACAACCACAACGTGACCGCGGCTCCGCGCGGCGCGGCTGTCGGGCGCTCGCGTCGAGCGAGCGGTCGGGGGCCGATCCGCGCGAACGGACCGGCCCGAGCCGCGACGCCGGAGGCGTCGGTGCACTGCTACATTCCCAAGCCGCGGGCGAAGAGGCCCCGGCGAGTCGGATTTGCAGCTGTGCTGTTCCCGTCCGTGACGACGCCGGCGGGGTTCTTAAGCGTGTTCTTGTGGATCGCGGCGTGTCCGGGCGGAAACCGATTCGGGATCCGGCCGCCGGGTGGCCGACCCGAAAAAGGAGGGTTTAGGTGGACCCTCCGTCTCCGAGCGCGTAGGAGAAACGCATGACGGGTCCCCCAGACGACGAGACGCGAAATCGGATCGACGACGAACCGCCCGGTGGCGAACCACCCGCGGACGCACCCGATGACGCGACCGGCGAGCCGGTCCCCGTCGCCGACGGCGGATTCGCCGACGAGTCGGCGTCGACGGACAGCCCCCGGATCAGCTTCTACGGCGGCAAGTGGGCGAGCACGGTGCCGATCGCCTTCTTCATCGCCTGGGCGATCGTCCAGAGCGGGGTCCTCGGCATCGGCGACACGAACGGCCTCGTCATCGGCGCGCTCGTCGGGACCATCCTCGGGATGTTCCTCGTGCGCGGGGACTGGAAGGCGTACGCCGACACCATCTTCGAGGGGATGACTCAGCGCGTCGCCGCGACCGCGATCGTGGCGTGGCTGTGGGCCGGGATGTTCGCCGAGACGCTGCAGGTCGGCGGCTTCGTGGAGGGGCTCATCTTCGCGGCCGACGCGCTGAACGTCGGCGCGACCACCTTCCCCGCGGCCGCGTTCGTCCTCTGCGGCCTGCTCGCGACCGGGATTGGGACGGGGTACGGCGCGACCGTCGCGTTCGTCACCCTCTTCTTCCCGGCCGGGGTCCTCCTCGGCGCGAACCCGGTGCTGCTGTTCGCCGCGATCCTCTCGGGTGCCGTCTTCGGCGACAATCTCGCGCCCGTGAGCGACACGACGATCGTGAGCGCGGTGACCCAGGACGCCGACATCGGCGGCGTCGTCGCCTCGCGGTTCAAGTACGCGATCCTCGCCGCGGTGCCGGCGTTCGCCGCGTACCTGATCATGGGGTCGGTGCTCTCGGGCGCGAGCCTGGAGGGGGCGGCCGCGCTCCGCGAGTCCGCGACGGCGCCCGGACTAGTCCACCTGATCTCGATGGGCGTCGTCATCGCGACGGCGGTCGCGGGCCGCCACATCGTCGAGGCGATCTCGTGGGGGCTGATCGTCGCCGTCGCGTTCAACCTCGCGTTCGGGCTCTCGTCGGTCGCCGACGTCCTCGTGTTCACGACGACCGAGCCGACGCCCGCCGCGGCGCTCCCGTTCGTGCGGGTCGGCGAGACCGCGGGCGTCGGCGGCAGCCTCTACTCGGGCGCGGTCGGCTTCTTCCCGCTCATCGTCCTGACCCTGCTGATCGTGGCGATGGCGCAGATCATGATCCGCGGCGGCGGCTTCGAGGCGATCCTGGAGTTCCTGCTCGACTCGGTCGCGACCACCGTCCGCCGCGCCGAGCTGACGATGGTGCTCGGCACGGCGGCGATCAACGGGATGATCACGATCAACACCGCCGCGGAGATCGCGATCGCCCCGTATATCGCCCGGCTCGGCGAGAAGTTCAACATCAACGGCTACCGGCGCGCGAACATCCTCGACGCCAACACCTCGGCGCTGGGGTACATCTTCCCGTGGGCCGGCGGCGTGCTGGTGGGGTACCAGGTGATGGTCGGCCCCGACGGGCTCGGCGAGCAGTACGGTCCCGAGATGGTCGTCAACCCGATCGAGGTCGTGCCGTACGTGTTCCACGGCTGGTTCCTCGTTATCGTCTTCCTGCTGGCCGCGGTCACCGGCTTCGGGCGGGAGTACATCCCCGACCGGATCTCCGAGGAGGTGTCGCGCGCGTGAGCCGCTTCGAGAAGTTCCTCGCCGGCTGGTCGCTCCGGAGCTCGACCCCCGACTACGAGCCCGGCGACGTGATCGAGGTGATGGTCACCGGTGCGGAGGGAGACGGGGCCGTCGCCCGCATCGGCGACTCGACGCTGCGGATCGACGGCGCGCCCGAGGACGCGCTCGACACTCGCGTCCGGGTCGCGGTCGAGACGTGGGACGAGACGGCCCACCGCGGCACCGGGACCTACAGGGAGACGGTCGGCGAGAGCGCGTTCTGATCGGCTCGCGTCACTCCCTTTTCTCGAATTCGATGGCTGCGAGTCGACGGTGAAGCCCTCCAAAGTCCCAGCCGCTCGGCTATACGTGATCGCTGACTTCGCGGTGACCTTTCCCAAAGCCCCAGGCGCGACGACTCGCGCGGCTTGCTGCGCTCCTCAGTCGCTCGTTTCACTCGCTCCTTGCGGTGCTTACTGCGCCGGGCTTCGTCCTCGCGCCTGCCCCTTTGAATCCCGCCCGTCCGCAACCGCACCGCGCCTCACGCCTCCCCAGCCTCGTCAGTCGTCCTCCGCTTCGCTCCGGACGACTGACTCCCTCGCACGCGCTCCTCGCGCCCGAGGGGCGCTCGGAGGCGCGCGCCACCGCATTGCTTCCATCTCGACCGACGCGAATCGCCGCGGACCGGGGCGCTTTTTAAGTCGACTACCGAAGTACGGAGCGTGCTATCGGTCGAGCTCCACGCGCACTCCGCGCTGTCCTACGACGGGCGCGACCCGGTCGATCTGCTCTTGGAGCAGGCGGCCGCGGTCGGGCTCGACGCGCTCGCCGTCACCGACCACGACGAGATCGACGCCAGCGTCGAGGCGGCCGAGCGGGCCTCCGACTACGGGCTCGTCGGCATCGTCGGCATGGAGGTGACCTGCGCGGCCGGCCACGTGCTCGCGTTCGGCATCGACGAGCGCGTCGAGAGCGGGCTCCCCTTCGACGAGACGCTCGACCGGATCCGCGACCAGGGCGGGATCGCGGTCGTCCCCCACCCCTTCCAGAAGTCCCGCCACGGCGTCGCCGCCCACATCACCGACGAGCAGCTGTCGGGCGCCGACGCCCTCGAAGTGTACAACTCCCGGCTGTTCACGGGCCGCTCGAACCGACAGGCCGAGAAGTTCGCGCTCCGGAACCGGATCCCGATGACCGCCGGCAGCGACGCCCACATCTCGGAGATGGTCGGCCAGGCCGTGACCGAGGTCGGCGCCGACGAGCGCTCGGCCGACGCGATCCTCTCCGCGATCCGCGACGGCCGGACCAGCGTCGTCGGGAAGCGCACCCCGTGGCGCGTCTCGCTCCGCCAGTTCGGCGGCGGCGCCAAGCGCCGCGCGCTCCGCGCGCTCGACGCGCTCCGGTAGCCCGCGATGGCGGACACTCTCTCTTCGGACCTGCGCGGCGCGTCGCCCGAGACCGTTCGCGACGCCCTCCGCGACGGCGACCCCTTCCCCGGCGGGCGCGGCTTCGCCGGGTTGCTCGCGGATCCCCCCGACCGCGAGGGCCCGGTCCTCGTCCGCGACGCGCTCGGCCGCCGGCCGCTGTTCGTCGAGCGGGGCGCGGCGGAGCCGGAATCCGGGGACCGGTCCGCGGCCGGGCGCGATCCGACGGCCCCCGGCGCGTGGAGCTTCGACCGGACCGCCCTCGACGACCCGACGCCGGTTCCGGCCGGGAGCGTCGCGTCGGACGCGGAGACCGAGCGCGTCTGGTCGCTTCCGAGCGAGGAGCCGGCCGATCCGGAGTCCGCGCAGGCGGCGGTCGAGGACGCGCTCGACGCCGCGCTCGACGACCTCGGCGCGGGCGGTTCCGATGCGGCCGGTCCCGAAACGGAAGGCGGCGGAGCCGACCTCGCGGTCGCCTTCTCCGGCGGCGTCGACTCCGGGCTCGTCGCCGCCGGCGCCCCCGACGCGCCCTGTTACGTCGCCGGTTTCGAGGAGTGCCACGACGTCGCGGCGGCGCGCGAGGCGGCCGCGGCGATGGACCGCGACCTGCGCGTCGTCGAGATCACCCACGGGACGCTCCTGCGCGCCGTCCGCGAGGTCGCCGCCGCGACGGGCCGCCGCAACCCGATGGACCTGGCGATCGCGGCGCCGCTGTACCTCGCGGCCGAGGCGGCCGCGGCCGACGGAATCGATCGGCTCGCGGTCGGTCAGGGCGCCGACGAGCTGTTCGGCGGGTACAGCAAGGTCGTCGACCCCGTGGCCGACGACCGGGTCGACGCCGACACCGTGCGGGGCGCCCGGACCGAGACCGTTCGCACGCTCCCCGACCAGCTCGAACGCGACGTCCCCGCGCTCCGCGCGGCCGGGGTCGACCCGGTCGCGCCGCTGCTCGACGACCGGGTCGTCGCCACCGCGCTCGCGCTCCCGGGCGACCTGCTCGCGAGCGACGGGGAGCGGAAGGTCGCGCTCCGGCGGGCGGCGACCGGGCGCGTGCCCGAATCGGTCCGGACGGCCGACAAGAAGGCGGTCCAGTACGGGACGTACGTCTCCCGCGAGCTCGACCGGCTCGCGCGGCGGGCCGGGTTCAAGCGGCGCATGGACGACCACGTCGGGCGGTACCTCGACGACCTGCTGGCGGGCGACTGACTCGCGACGCGGTCGCTCCGCGTTCGACGGAGTTCGACGAAAAACGGCCCGCGAGGGCCGCTGCTGACCAAGCCGCCGTATGGAGTACCAGTCCTACGGCCGACGCCCGATCGTTCGGGCGTCTGGTGACGAATGACGGGGACCGGTATAAAATACGGGGAGTAGTGACAAATATGACTGTCGCGGTCGGCGTATAGCTGACGATCGGGCACTGAAACGGCGGTTTCGAGTCAGATACGCCGGTCTGCGTGTCGGAAGGGAAACGAAACCGCACGCGTATCCGACCCGCGATCGACGCGCGGTCGACCGCGGGCCGACTGCTACGCGCGGTCGACCGCGGGCCGACCGCGACGGGCTCGGTCCCGACCGAGCGCTCACCGGACGAGGTACGGGTCGCTCCCCGCGACGAAGCGCCCGAGGTCGCTCTCGCGACGGAAGTCGGTCGACCGGAGCTCTCGGAGCGCGTCGACGAGCCGGTCGGCGTCGCCCGCCTCCCACTCGGCGGGGTCCCTGATCGGGAGGACGAGCCAGCCGGAGCCGAGGAGCTCCTCGCCGTGGAGCGCCGCCATGTCGACCTCGGTCTTCCACGCCCGCGCCGTGTACTGTTCGAGGACGTGCTCGGTCGCCCTGGCGCCGACCGGGAGGAGGACGTGCGCGGCGATCGCCCTGAGCTCGGCGTCGAAGAACCGCTCCATGTCGTCGTACGACGCCGCGGTCGGCTCCCCGTCGGGCACGCACATGTGGAGGTACGAGAGGTACGTGCGCTCGGTGCGGACCGGCTCCGACTCCGCGTCTCCGCCCGTCCCGTCCGGCGCGACGCCCTCGGCGACTCCCGCGATCAGTCCCCCCTCGGTCAGCGCCGAGAGGAACGCCGGCGACCACGGCTCGCCGGTGAACGGGACGCCCGTCCCGACGCCGCCGTGGGTCCCGGGGTGGTCGCCGACGACGTGGAAGTCGGCGTTGGCGTCGCCGTAGCCCGGGACGAACGACCCGCAGTCCGGCCGCATCCCGAAGGGGTTGCGGGTCCGGTCCGTAACGTTCTGCACGCCACACCGTAGGCGACGCCCAGAATAAATCCCGTTCGGTCCGCGGCCGGACGCCCTCGCCGCCGCTCCGCCGCCGCCCCCGCCACACCGACCGCGAGGGCTCCCTCGGGTCCCCGAGAGCCCCGGATGCGAGGCGCACGAGGCGCGATGGTTACGCGTAACTTACGGAAATGAGCGGGGTTCACACCGCCGTGGATATCCCGATTCCGACGCCCCGCCGGTTATATTTCATAATCGTTAATTTACGACCCGAAACCGCACGACAGCGTCGAGGTTCTCGACGAACGCGCCCCGGAAAGTATTTATATACTCCTCCGTTCCGGTCGTCCGAAGACCCATGTTCGACCGCATCCGCTCGGCGGCCCTCTTCGGGATCCACCAAGCGACCGTCGCGATCGGTATCTCGCTGTTCCCGGTGGCCGTCTTCGCTCGCACGCGCCTCGGAATCAACGTCCCCGTCGGCCGGCTCGTGGAGACCACCGGCGAGGTGTACGAGCGCGTCGAGGAGTAGGCGATCCCCTTCCGATCCGAACCGTTCGTCGCCCCCCCCTAGCGACCGCGCCGCCGGCGACGCGACGGAGGTGTCACGGGGATGCGACGGCGACGCGCGGACCGCGACGGCCCGCGACGAATAGGCCCGTCGGAACCGGCGGGCGGTCCCCGAAGGGTTGCCTTTATCAGCGCGCCGGGCCAACGGAGTCGTAATGCGAACACCGACTGGCGACCTCTCCGAGGGGACGGCCGACGAGCTGGGCCGCGACCAGCCCGTCTTCGGACCCGAGCTCGGCGAGTTCGAACACAGCGAGCGCCGCGCGGCGCAGGCCGACGGCGAGGGCGAGATGAAGACCGGCACGACGACCGTCGGCATCAAGACCGCCGACGGCGTCGTGATGGCGACCGACATGCGCGCCTCGCTCGGCGGCATGGTCTCCTCGAAGGACGTCCAGAAGGTCGAGGAGATCCACCCCCGCGGCGCCCTGACGATCGCCGGCTCCGTCTCCGCCGCCCAGAACCTCATCTCCACGCTGAAGGCCGAGACGAGCCTCTACGAGACCCGCCGCGGCAAGGACATGTCGATGGAGGCGCTGTCGACGCTCACCGGGAACCTCCTCCGGACGGGCGCGTTCTTCATCGTCCAGCCGATCCTCGGCGGCGTCGACGACGACGGCGCCCACATCTACTCCATCGACGCCCTCGGCGGCACCACCGAGGAGGAGTACACCGTCACCGGCTCCGGCTCCCAGTACGCGCTCGGGGTCCTCGAACAGGAGTACCACGACGAGGTCACCGTCGACGAGGCGAAGACCATCGCCGCGAAGGCGATCCAGTCCGCCGTCGAGCGCGACCTCGCGTCCGGCAACGGGATCAACGTCGCCGTCGTCACCGAGGACGGCGTCGACATCACCCGCCACAAGGAGTTCGACGAGCTGCTGTAAGCGGCTCCATCCGCGCCGCCTCGACGACTCGCGTTTCACTTCCTTCCGAACTCGTTCCTTCGAGCCGCGGGTTCTGCGGACTTTCCCGCCCGGGATCCCTTCCGGGTCCGCGCACTCGGGCCGGTCACACCCGACGCCGCCCCGCGTCGCCGGGCGGCGACCGGATCCCGTCGCCCCAGTAGAACCGCGGGCCCAGGAGGAGGTAGCCGCACGCTAAAAAGAGGAGCGCGAACGCGAACCCCTCGCCGATCCACGCCGGGAGGGCGGCGGTGGCCATGTGGCCGGCCGGCGTGAGGATGACGGCGGCCTGCACGACGCCCATCACGAGCGCGTCCTGCGCGTGGAGGTCCGGGTACGTGACCGTCGTCCCCATGAGCACCGCGAACGCGGCGGTCGCCGCGGTCAGGAGCGCGGGGTCGGTGTAGCCGGCGATCACCGCGGCCGCGAGGATCGTCGCCGCCAGCGTGGTCGGCACGCCGACCGTCTCGCGGGCGTCGCTGTCGTACGCCGTGTACAGCCCGAGCCGAGCGACCGCGGCGGCGACGAACAGGGCCGCGACGGCGACGCCGACGCCGACGAGGAGGGGGTCGCTCGCGAGCGAGCCGGCGCCGAGGACGGCGGCCGCCACGAGGGCCGCGGGCGCGACGCCGAACGAGGCCACGTCGGCCAGCGAGTCGAGGTACGGCCCGGCGTCCGTCGACCCGCGGTGCCGGGCGACCACGCCGTCGAGCCCGTCGGCGACCGCGGCGAGCAACACCAGCCGGGCCGCGAGTTCGAGGTCGACCGCGGCCGCGACGACGGCGAGGAAGCCGACGGCCGCGTTCGCCACCGTCACCGCGTCCGCGAGCCCGAGCCGCCCGACGAACCGGAAACGCATACCGGATCGGTCGACGAGGCGGGTTTTAGTGCTTGTTATCTGTCGAGCGGTCGGCCCGCGGGGACGCGAGGTCCCGGTTCGGGGACGCGCGCTCCCGGCTCAGGGCACGTACCAGATCCCCCGGCCGAAGTCGAGCCACTCCCCGACGACGACGTGCGGGAGCGCGATGATGCAGACGAAGATGGTGTAGAAGGCGACCGCCCCCGGGAGCAGCGACCCGCCGGCGAGGGGGTTCGGCGCGACCACCCACAGCGACGTCGCGACCAGCGCGGTCACCAGCGCGCCGACGACGAGCACGCCCCACGCCATCACGACGGAGACGCCCTCGGTCCGGCTCGGTCGCTCCTCCTCGACGACCATGCTCCGGGCGGACTGCCGCAGCGAGTACCACAGCGGGAAGTAGAGCCCGATGGCGATCACGACGGGCACGAAGACGAAGTAGGCGACGAGCAGCAGCGTCTCGAAGGCGTCGAGCAGCCACGAGCGCGTGACGCCCCCGCTCGTCGCGAGCCCCCCGCCGAGGTGGAGGGCGACGCCGAGGCCGTAGACCGCGCCGAGGGCCGTCGTGAACGCCTCGGGCGAGCTCACCGCGGGCCCGGCCAGCGCCCCGTCGAACACGGTCAGCATGTACCCGGTGAACCCGTAGAACGTCTCCGTCCACGCGACGGCCGGGACGATCATCACGGCGCCGCCGCGGACGAGCGCGGCGAGCGCGCGCTGCGGCCGCGAGGCGAGGTGGTCGGTGCCGACGAGCGCGTCCATCACGTGGAGGTCGCCGTGGCCGCCCTTCGCGACCGCCGTGCCGAACGCGAGCGCGAGCGCCGGCAGCGGGGCGACGACGAACAGGCCGACGAAGCCGACGACGAACGCGAGGTACAGCCCCACGTAGCGCGCGCCGAAGGGGAGCCCGCGCCGCCGGAGGTTCGAGAAGTGCTCGTAGCCGCCGTGCGGGAGGTTCAGCGCGACCATCCCGACGAGGTAGACGAGCATCTGCGTCCGCAGTGCGGGCTCGCTTCCGGTCGCGTACACGCCGGCGAACGCGACGGTGAGGACCAGCAGCGCGGCGCGCGAGGCGTCGACGGCGGTCCGTTCCGGTTCTCCGAGGAGTCGGCGACGGGCGCGGCTCACGGCTCGCGTGGACATATCCATATGTACGGGTGCGGGGGTGTTGTGTGCACGCCGAAATTATGGAGTCTTTTAATAACATCTTCCGACGGCCAAGAGTATCAAACCTTAATTCGTCCGCCGACGAAGGGCAAGCCATGCCGGGTTCCCGGGCCCTGTTGGTCCATCCGGAGGAGGGGAGCGATCGCATCACGTCGGCGCTCGGCGCCGCCGGGTTCGACGTGACGACGGTCAACCGCGCCACGTCGGCGATCGCCAAGGTGACCACCGGGGAGTACGACTGCATCGTCAGCGAGTACTCCCTGCCGGGCGACGACGGTCTCGCGCTGGCGGAGGCGATCGAGGAGTCCGACGCGCGGGTTCCGGTCGTGATGTTCTCCGCGGTGGAGGACGACGAGGTCCTCGAGGCCGCCTTCGAGAACGGGGTCGACGAGTTCCTCCACAAGAACGGCTCCGCCTCGATCGACCGGCTCGTGACCGACGTCTCCACGGTCTGCTCCCGAAAGGGGGCGCCGGGCGCCAAGCAGGACGTCTCCGGACACGAACCGAGCGAGGAGGAGGTCAGCCGGGCCGTGCGCGAGGCGCCCGTCGGCGTCAGCCTCAGCGACCCCGAACTCCCGGACTACCCGCTCGTCTACGTCAACGACGCGTGGGAGGAGCACACCGGGTACCCGGCCGACGAGGCACTCGGCCGGAATCCCCGCTTCCTGCAGGGTCCCGGAACGGACCCCGAGACGGTCGACCGGCTCTCGACGGCGATCTCCGAGGAGGAGCAGGTGACCGTCGAGATCCGGAACTACCGCCGGGACGGGACGCCGTTCTGGAACGAGCTGACGGTCGCCCCGGTGTACGGCGCCGACGGCGACTTGGCCCACTACGTCGGGTTCCAGAACGACGTCACCGACCGCAAGCGCGCCGAGCAGCTCGCCGAGGAGCGCGCGGAGAAGCTCGCGACGGAGCGACAGGCCCTCGACCGGGTCCTCGGTCGGGTGAACGGGCTGCTCAGCGAGATCAGCCGGATCCTCGTCGAGAGCCGCGACTCGGAGACCATCGCCGAGCGCGTCTGCGAGGAGATCGCCGACGAGCCGGGGTACATGGGCGGCTGGATCGGCGAGGTGTCGTCGGCCACGGGCCGGCTGGACCTGACCGCGACGTGCGGGATCCCGATCGAGCCGGACGCGTCGTTCGCCCTCGACGAGACCCCCAGCGAGGTCCGGGAGGCGATCGAGACCGAGGAGGTCCACGGGCGGGCGGCCGGGAGCGGCTCGGAGAGCCGGCTCGCGCCGAGCGCGGTCGGCGCCCCCCGCCTCCTCGTCGTCCCGATCACCTACGGTCACCGGCGGTACGGTCTCCTCGGCATCTACAGCAGCGAGGGGAACGCCCTCGACCGGCGCGAGCGCAAGGTGTGCGAGTCGGTCGGGAAGATGATCGCCAACGGCCTCCACTCGGTCGAGACCACCCGGATCCTCACGACCGACCGGGTCGTGGAGCTCGAGGTCGCGATCGGGGACCGCTCGTTCTCGCTCTCGCGCGTCGCCGACGCGGTCGGCGGTCGGATCGAACACCTCGGGACCACGCGCCTCGACGACGACGCCTGCGAGCTGTACCTCAGGGTGACGGACCCCGCGGAGGCCGTGAGCGAGGTCGAGGCGCTCCCGTTCGTGGAGTCCGTCCGACTGGTGTCCGAGACGAACGGCGACGTCACGTTCGCCGTGACCGCGACCGAGTCGCCGCCGCTGACGCGGCTCGCGGAGTTCGGCGGCGTCGTCGTCGAGGCCACCGCGGACGCCACGAGCGCGAACCTGACCATCGAGGCGCCGCCCGAGCAGGACGTGCGCGGGATGCTCGACGTGTTCCGCGCGGAGTACGAGGGCGTCGAGCTCCGCTCCCGCGTCGAGCGGGAGAGCCGCGACCGGAGCCTGACCGAGTTCGCGGCGGCGGTGGACGACCGGCTCACCGACCGCCAGCGGTCGGCGCTGAAGACGGCCGAGCTGAACGGCTACTTCGAGTGGCCCCGGCCGGTCGACGGCTCCGAGATCGCCGAGCGGATGGGGATCACCCGGCAGACGTTCCACCAGCACCTCCGGGCGGCCGAGCGCAAGCTGGTCGAGGCGTACGTGGACCCGCGCTCGCGGAACTGAAGCGACGGCTCGGACGACCCATGTTCACCGCACGCGACTCCGCCGAGATCGACGCCGACGTGGAGGCCGTCTTCGCCTTCCTCGACGACCCGCACAACCACGCCGCCGTCACGCCCCGGCTCGAAGCTGTCAGGGACGTCGAACGACTCCCCAACGGCGGGAAGCGACTGTCGTACACCTACCGGATGGCGGGGCTCGGGATCGACGGGGAGATCGTCCAGACGGTCCACGAGCCGAACGAGCGGATGACCTTCGAGCTCCGCGGTCGGCTGACGGGGACGATCGACCTGACGTTCGAGCCGACGGACGGCGGGACGCGGCTGACCTACGCGGCGGAGTACGACCTCCCCGAGAACGCGCTGACCGCCCTCGGCGAGCCGGTCGTCCGCCGGTTCAACGAGCGGCAGGTGCGGGCGACGCTCGACGCCGTCGCGGAGCGGTTCGAGACGGGTGACGGGGACGGGACGTGAGCGCCGCCGACCCGCGGAACCACCGCCACCGCCCCGCCGCCACGCCGCCGCCGCCCCACCGCCGCCGCGTATCGGCGGCGCAGGCGGCGATTCGGGCGAAGTATTAAGAACGGGATAGCCTAACCTCGGGGCATGGATCCGACTCCCCTCCAGTTCGGCTTCGGCTTCGGTCTGGTGAGCATCGGCCTGCTCTTCCTGCTCTTAGTGGTCATCACGCTCTGGCAGTCGTTCGAGATCGTCGACGCCTACGAGAAGAAGACGCTCACGGTGTTCGGAGAGTACCGGAAGCTGCTCGAACCGGGGATCAACCTGATCCCGCCGTTCGTCTCCCGTACCTACCCGTTCGACATGCGGACGCAGACGCTCGACGTGCCCCGTCAGGAGGCGATCACGCGGGACAACTCGCCGGTGACGGCCGACGCGGTCGTCTACATCAAGGTGATGGACGCGAAGAAGGCGTTCCTCGAAGTGGACGACTACAAGAAGGCCGTCTCGAACCTCGCACAGACCACGCTCCGCGCGGTCCTCGGCGACATGGAGCTCGACGACACGCTGAACAAGCGCCAGGAAATCAACGCGAAGATCCGCAAGGAGCTGGACGAGCCGACGGACGAGTGGGGGATCCGCGTCGAGAGCGTCGAGGTCCGCGAGGTCAATCCCTCAAAGGACGTCCAGCAGGCGATGGAGCAGCAGACCTCCGCCGAGCGCCGCCGCCGCGCGATGATCCTCGAAGCGCAGGGGGAACGCCGCTCCGCGGTCGAGCAGGCGGAGGGCGACAAGCAGTCGAACATCATCCGCGCACAGGGGGAAAAGCAGTCCCAGATCCTCGAGGCGCAGGGGGACGCCATCTCGACGGTGCTGCGCGCGCGCTCCGCCGAGTCGATGGGCGAGCGCGCCATCATCGAGCGCGGCATGGAGACCCTCGAAGAGATCGGGAAAGGCGAGTCCACGACGTTCGTCCTCCCGCAGGAGCTCACGAGTCTGGTGGGGCGCTACGGGAAGGCCCTCTCCGGCTCCGACGTCCAGGAGATGGAGGGGCTCGACGGGAAGGAGTTCGACGACGACACCCGGAAGATGCTCGGGCTCGACGACATCGACGAGATCCTCGGCCAGATCGAGGAGTCGGCCGAGATGGACGTCGAGGAGTTGGAGAAGGAGGCCGAGGCGGTCAAGGCCGGCGGCGCGGGCGCGGATATCAAGTCCGCGGACGAGGTCATCCAGGAGATGGACGAGGAGGAGCCGACCGACGGCGAGGTCGAGCGCGAGACCTAATCGGCCGCGCCTGGGGTCGATAGCCGCTCGGATCCGCCGCGGTCGCCCCGAACGAAGTGCTTTTGTCGAGCCGACGACTAGCGACCTGCGTGACTGACGGCTTCGACGGGCGGAAGCGCGAGACGCTCCGACGGTTCGCCGCGATCGGAGCCGCCGCGCCGTTCGTCGGGACCGCGAGCGCCGACGCCGGGAGCGACGGGGCCGACGCCAACGAGACCCGCGAGGCGATCCGCGGCTACGTGCCGACGACCCCCGGCGCGCACTTCTCGAAGCTCCGCGACGACCTCCGGCTCGGGACCGGCGAGGCGCAGTACCACCTCCGGAAGCTGGAGGAGGCGGGGGAGATCGAGTCGGCGAAGGACGCCGACTACCGCCGGTACTTCCCGGCCGACCGGTTCGACGACCTCGACAAGCGCGCGCTCGGCTACCTCCGCCGCGACACCCCCCGCGGGATGATCCTCGCGCTGCTGCGCGACCCGGGGGCGACCGGGGCCGAACTCGCGGCCGACCTCGGCGTCTCGCGGCCGACGATCAGCGCCGCGGCCGCCGCGCTCGACGACGCCGGGCTGCTCGACCGCAGCGACGGCTACGCCCTGACCGAGCCGGAGCGGCTGCTCACGCTCGCGGTCCGGTACGCCGACTCCTTCGACGCCGACGCCGTCGCGTTCGCCGACGACGCGGCCGAGCTCGTCGCCTACGACCCGTGACCGACGAGCCGTAGCCGACGCCGCCCTCTCGACCCTCTCTCTGCCTACTCCGTGACCATCCACGTCGTCCCGGAGGAGTATCCCCACTTCTCGACGTCGATGTCGGCGGCCGCGTCGGCGACGGCGCCCATGTTCGCGCCGACCTCCTTCGCGGAGAGGTCGAGGTCGTCGGCGATGAGTCGCGACTTGAAGTACGTCCGCTCGCCGGCGTTCTCGCGCAGGTACCGCAAGATGCGCGCCTGTTTCGCGGAGAGGCCGGCGGACTCGACGGCGACCGCGTCCGGGTGGGCAGTGCTCATACCCGACACAGGCGGCGTCCGTTCATAAGCGGGTTGGTAGACCCGATTAACACGCCGCAGTCGGGCGGTTCCTCCCACGAGCGCCGTTCGGGGAGACCTCTCAGCCTCCGATTCCGGTACGAACACCGAACCGCCGGCGCTCCGACTCCGGCCGGCGACCGACGGCTCAGTACGAGTCGGAGACGAACGGCCCGAGCGCCCCCGCCACCGCGGTCGCGAGGGCGTCGGCGCGGTCGACGCGGCCGGCCGTGAGCGCCCCTGCGGCGCCTCCGCGCCGCGCGACGCCCGACGCGTCGAGGACGTCGTCCATCACGGGGCCGAGCTCCTCGCCGCCGTCGATCCGCGCGGCGATGTCGTCGGGCAGCGCGACGCTCGGACCCGCCCCCCGCCCCGTCCGCGACCCGTCCGAGACCGCCGCCCACATGACGAGGAACAGCTCGTCGGCCCCGCCGAACCGCGCGACGCCGCCCTCGATCCCGACGCCGAGGTCGTACGCCCCGGCGTCGAGGACCGCGGCGGCGCGGTTCTCCGCGCCCGCGACCGTCTCCGCGTGGCCCGTCGGCTGCTCGCTCACGCCCGACGGGACGGGGACCGACGCGACCGCGACGGTGGCCGGGTCCCCGGAGAGCTCGTCCGCCAGGTCGCGCCCCCGCGACGATTCGAGGACCCGTTCGACCGCGCGCCGCTTCACCGGGTTGCCGCTGCCGACGCCGACTCGCATACCGGCGGTTGGGCGACGGGGTACGAATAGGCGTCGGGTCGGGCTCGGGGACGGCTCCCGCGCGGCTACGGGTTCGCCCCCGGGAACGCCTCCGGGTGGAACAGCGCGGCCAGCCGCTCCACGCCGTCGATCAGCGCCGGGCTCGGCTGGTTCAGCAGGGAGTCGTCGATCACGTGGACGGGCGCGTCGACGGCCCAGTCGCGCTCCGCGACCGTCGCGGGGTCCACCCGGTCGCCGTGACCGCAGACGTGGACGACGAGGTGGTCGGGGGCGGCGCCCTCGACGCTCGCGAGGTCGACCTCGCGGGAGCGCTCGCCGGGGTCGACGAAGGGGTAACGACCCCCCGCGGCGCGCACGGCGTCGGGCACCCAGTTGCCGGCCGCCATCGGCGGGTCCGACCACTCCTCGCAGTAGACGGTCGGGCGCGGGCGGTCGGCGACCGCCTCGGCGACCCGATCGAGCCGCCCTCGGGACTCCTCGGCGAGCCGGTCGCCCGCCTCGGGACGCCCCACGTCGTCGCCGCGGGCGGCGAACGACGCGACCGCCTCGTCGAGCGTCGCCGGCTCGCGGTGCCGGACGTCGAACCCGCGGTCGCGACACGCGTCGGCGAGGTCGGCCTGGAGGCCGTCGCTCGTGAGGACGACGTCGGGGTCGAGGTCGGCGACGCGGTCGAGGTCGGGGTTCAGCCAGCCGCCGACGCCGACCGGGGACTCCCCGCCGTGCGCCGACCCCGCCTCGGCCGGCGGGTCGCAGTGGTGCGTGACGCCGACGAGCGTCTCGGCGCCGCCGAGCGCGGTCACGGTCGCGGTCGCGCTCGGGGCCAGCGAGACGACGCGGGGAGCGGTCATCGCTTCGGTCTCGGTGCGCCGGCGGCCCAAACGTTTCGGTCGGCGGGCGGTCGTCCGGACCGTCCGGGTCGTCCGGCGGTCGCCCGAGCGACGACCGGGTCGCCTCCCCGGTCCCGTCGCCGCCGAAAACGCGTGATAGATCGTGTCCTTTCGTCGGGTCTCCGGCGACACGTTCCGGTCGTTTTAAGTTCGGTTCCGCCGTCTACTGGGTAAGATCGCTCTCGGACCGTGTTCAGTTACCGAGAGGGGGTTTAGCCATGAGTGAACGACTACACACGCGGGGGAGTCGCTCCCGAACGGAGACGGACGAAGAGGAATCGGAACGCACCGACGAGACGCTGACCTGTCCGGAGTGCGACGGCAACGTCATCACCGACGAGGAGCACGGCGAGACCGTGTGCGCCGACTGCGGGCTCGTCGTCGAGGCGGACTCGGTCGACCGCGGCCCGGAGTGGCGCGCGTTCGACTCCCGCGAGAAGGACGAGAAGAGCCGCGTCGGCGCTCCGACCACGAACACGATGCACGACAAGGGGCTGTCGACCAACATCGACTGGCGCGACAAGGACGCGTACGGCCGGTCGCTCGGCGCGCGCCAGCGGCAGAAGATGCAGCGGCTCCGCAAGTGGAACGAGCGGTTCCGCACCCGCGACTCGAAGGAGCGCAACCTCAAGCAGGCGCTCGGCGAGATCGACCGCATGGCGAGCGCGCAGGGGCTCCCGGACAACGTCCGCGAGACCGCCTCGGTCATCTACCGCCGCGCGCTCGACGAGGACCTCCTGCCCGGCCGCTCGATCGAGGGCGTCTCTACCTCCTGCGTGTACGCCGCCGCGCGGATGGCCGGCGTCCCGCGCAGCCTCGACGAGATCGCCGACGTGTCGCGGGTCGAGAAGGCGGAGATCGCCCGGACGTACCGCTACGTCGTCCGCGAGCTGAAGCTCGAAGTGAAGCCGGCCGACCCCGAGCAGTACGTCCCCCGGTTCGCCTCCGACCTGGAGCTCTCCGAGGAGTCCGAGATGCGCGCGAAGAGCCTCCTGCGCAACGCCAAGGAGAAGGGCGTCCACTCGGGCAAGTCGCCCGTGGGCCTCGCGGCCGCCGCCGTCTACGCCGCCGCGCTGCTCACCAACGAGAAGACGACGCAGGCCGCGGTCTCGGAGGTCGCCGACATCTCCGAGGTCACCATCCGGAACCGGTACCACGAGCTGTTAGAGGCCGAGGACGGCCTCGTCGCCTGAGGACGCGCGCCGCTTTTTCAGGGACCCGCTTCCGCCCGGGGCCACACAGCTAAGTCCCCGGCCCCGGAACGCTCGCGCATGTTCGAGGCGTTCGTCCTGACCGCGAGCACGGCCGACCTCTCCGAGGAGCCCGCGGCCCGCGAGCACGCCGACGCCGTGGAGTTCCGGATGGACCTCGCGGAGTCGCCGCTCGACCAGCTCGCGAGCTACGGCGGCGAGCTCCCGCTGCTCGTCACGAACCGCGCGTCGTGGGAGGGCGGCGAGGCCGAGGGGCTCGGGCGCTACGACGCGCTCTCGGACGCGCTCGGGCGCGACGCGGTGGCCGCGGTCGACGTCGAGCTCGCCGCGCTGCGCGGGACGCACCCGGACCCGGCCGAGGAGTCGCACGCGACCGCGCTCCGCGACGCGGCGCGCGAGGCGGGCGTCGACGTGGTCGCGTCCGTCCACGACTTCGAGTCGACGCCCGAGCCGGCCGCGCTCGTCGATCTGCTCGCCGACGCCGCGAGCGAGGGCGACGTGGGGAAGCTGGCGACGACCGCGACCGCGCCGGCCGACGCGCTCGCGATGATCGAGGCGACCCACGAGGCGACCGAAGCCGGGCACCGCGTCGCGACGATGTGCATGGGCGAACCCGGTCGCCACACCCGCGCCGTCACGCCCCTCTACGGCTCGAAGATCGGGTACGCGCCCGTCGATCCCGCGAACGCGACCGCGCCCGGTCAGTACCCGCTCGCGACGCTCAGGGAGCTCGTCGACGGGCTTCGGGAGGGCGGAGCGGGCGAGTAGTTATTTATAAACGACTAACCGCAGCTACGACGACTATTTGTAGATGAACACGGTGCGGTGGCGCGTGCCTCCGAGTGGCCGCCGAAGGCGGCCGCGAGGCGCACGCGCGAGGGAGTCGCTGGCGCCGACGGCGCCAGCGACGAGGCTGGGGAGGCGTGAGGCGCGGTGCTGTGCGGGTCGGGAGGGATTCAAAGGGGCAGCCGCGAGGCGGGCGCAGGCGACGCAAGCACCACAACGAGGGAGCGAGCAACGTGAGCGACCGAGTGAGGAGCGCAGCGAGCGTGCGCCCGCCTCGCGGCTGGGGCTTTGGAGGTGTTCTCCGCCGATCCCACAGCGGCCATTTATAACTGAGCGGCTGGGGCTTTGGAAGTGTTCCCAGCAACACGATCAAATACGATTTATAAGCCGTTATCAGGACCGCCGACGGGCTCATCGTAAACCACGTACGGAGCCAAACCGCTTTACGACCGCCCCCGTAAGTGACGCCAATGGCGACGTGCGACGCGTGCGGGGAGTACGAGAACCTCCCGTACCAGTGTAAGCGGTGCGGCCAGACGTTCTGCGCCGAACACCGCCTTCCGGAGAACCACGACTGCCCGGGGCTCTCCGAGTGGAACGACCCGGGCGGCGTCTTCGACAGCGGCTTCGACGAGGGCGTCGAGGGCGGACCGGCCGGCGGGACCGGCGACGCCGGCGGCGACGCGGGCGTCGTCGACCGCGTCAAGCGCCGCGTCGACCGCGAGACGAGCACGGGCGGGCTCGTGAGCTACTTCCGCGGGAACGCGACGTACGCGATCCTGCTGGCGATCTGGGTCACGTTCCTCGCGCAGCTGGTCGTCTTCTGGGGCGTGAGCCCCGCGCTCCACGACCAGCTGTTCGTGCTCCGGGCGGACGCGATCGGGCGGGTCTGGACCTGGGTGACCGCCGTCCTGTCCCACTCGCCCGTCGGGATCTACCATATCCTCGGCAACAGCGTCGTCCTGTTCTTCTTCGGCCCGCTCGTCGAGCGCGCCGTGGGGTCGAAGCGCTTCGCCGCGTTCTTCTTCGTGTCGGGGATGGTCGCCGGGCTCGGCCACATCCTGTTCGCGCTCGGGATGGGCGCCACCTCGACCGGCGTGCTGGGTGCCAGCGGCGCCGGATTCGCGATTTTAGGCGTCCTCACCGTCTGGCGACCGAACATGCAGGTCCTCCTCTTCTTCGTGATCCCGATGAAGATCAAGTACCTCACGTGGGGGATCGCCGTCGTCTCGGCGGTCCTCGTCGTCCAGAGCGTCCTGGCCGGCGGGGCCGGCACCGCGGGCAACATCGCCCACCTCGCGCACCTGATCGGCTTCGCGATCGGGCTCGCGTTCGGGAAGCGCAACGAGGGCCTCGCGCGTTCCGCGGGCGGCATGGGCGGGATGAACGTGGGCGGGGCTCGCGGCCCGGGCGGTCCGGGCGGTCCCGGCGGTCCGGGCGGTCCCGGCGGGCGCCGCTGAATGTCCGGCGAGGTCCCCGGCGTCGATCCGGACGCCGTCGCCCGCCCGGAGTTCCTCCCGGACCCGGCGCTCTCCCGGGCCGAGATGGAGTCGCTCCAGCGCGAGCTGGCCGCGACGGCGACGTTCGCGGACGCCCACGCCCTCGACCCGGCCGCGGTCGCGATCGACGAGCCGGCCGACCTGACCGACGGACCGCCGGACGCGCGTCAGGGGTCGCTCCCGGGGACGCACGCGGAGGGGGACGACACGGACGACTGCGACGCCCCCGTCGTCGTCGGCGTCGACCAGGCGTTCCTGACCCCGGACGACGGCGAGGACGAGGCGGTCTCGGCCGCGGTCGCGATCCGCGGCGGCGACGTGATCGAGTGCGCGAGCGCGGTCACGCCCCTCCGGGTCCCCTACGTCCCGGGCCTCCTCGCGTTCCGCGAGGGGGAGCCGATGCTGGCCGCGCTCGACGCCTTGGACGCGGATCCGGACCTCCTGGTATGCGACGGCTCCGGCCGGATCCACTTCCGGGAGGCCGGGATCGCGACCCACGTCGGCGTCCTGCTTGACGTCCCGAGCGTCGGCGTCGCAAAGAACCTGCTGTGCGGCGAGCCGGACGAGCCGACCGACGAGCGGCCGGAGGGGTGGCGGACGCCGGTCCGCGCCGACGGGTCGGTGGAGACGGCGGGGACGCGGTCGACGGCCGACGCCGACGACGCGACCGTCATCGGCCACGCCTTCCAGTCGCGGCAGTACCCGAACAGCCGCCGCGTGAACCCGCTGTACGTGAGCCCCGGCCACCGGGTCTCGGCCGAGACGGCGGTCGGGCTCGTCGACGCGCTGTGCGCACGGTACAAACTGCCCGAGCCCACTCGGCTCGCGGACGCGCACGCCGACGACGCGAAGCGCGGGATCGACCCGAAGCGCGAGCGCGACTGATCCCGGCCGGGCGACTCGGCCCGTCGGTTTATTTACGATGGCCCGCGAACGCGGAGGTATGGGAGACGAAGACACGGACGGACCGATGTCTGCGGAGGAGTTCCGATCGCTGCGCGACGGCCTGGTGCGCCAGAGCTCCGGCGGGGGGACGACGGTGTACAAGAACGCCGCCGGCGTCGGCTGCCCGAACCCGGACTGCGACCGCGGCGTGTTCCAGACGCTGTTCGTCAGCGACCACGGCTGGCAGCAGATCGGCGCGACCCGCGACGGGATCGACCTCTGCCTGTGTAACACCGAGACAAAGCGGCTCGTCTTCATCCACGACGAGTGACGCGAGCGTGAGCGACGCGTTCGGTCCGGTCGCGGCGTTGCGCGACCACCTCGCGGCCACCGAGGAGCGCCCGGTGGAGCGCGAGGCCGGCTGGCGGCTCGGCGAGGCGCAGGCGCTGGCCGCCGAGATCGCCGACGGCGACGTCGACGAGGCGACCGTCGTCAGGCGGGCCGCGGAGATCCGGACGCTGCTCGCGGAGGTCGACGACACCGGCGACCCGGAGGCCGACGACCGCGTCGACGCCGCGCGGGAGCTCGCGACTCGGATCGCGAACCGGTCGGACGGCGGGTGACCGACGGCGGTCTCGACGACCGCCGTATCAGTCGTCCGCCGTCGACTCCCCGTCCGCGTCAGCCGTCGACTCTCCGCCCGCGTCCGCCGCGCACCGGTTCGGTCCCAGCTCCAACTCGACCGCCGCGGTCTCGTCCGGCGGCGACTCGACGCCGCGGTTCGCCGCGATGACCGACTCGTAGTTCGGCGGCTTCTCCGGGAGCGTCGCCGTGACCCGCTCCACGAACGCCTCGCGGTCGAGCCCGAGCACGCCGAGTCCACGGCGCGCCGCTCCCACGGTCGTCGCCACCGGCTCGCCGGGCACGACGTCGCCGGTCGTCCCGTCGTTCGCGACCGCGAAGTGGCCGGGACAGACGACGACCTCGTCGGGCTGCGCCAGCAGCGTCCCGTGGAGCGAGTCGTAGAGGCGCTCGGCGCCGGTCGCAGCGCCGGCGGACTCGCCCCCTCCGTCGCCGCCCGCCGCGAACTGCAACTCGGTCCGTCCGACGCTGTCGGTGAACAGCGTGTCCCCGGCGAGGACCGCCGACCGCCCGATCAGGTAGCTCGCCGCGTCGTCGGTGTGCCCGGGGGTCGCGAGCGCCTTCACGTCGACGCCGCCGACGTCGAGCGTCTCGTTGCGCGCGAGCGGTTCGAAGTCGTACGCCACGCCGCGCTCGGCGGCGGCCGCCGGGAGGTAGTACGGCACGCCGAGCTCGTCGGCGAGGTCTCGGCCACCGGAGAGGTGGTCGGCGTGGACGTGGGTGTCGAGGACCGCCGCGATCGACGCGTCGCGCTCGGCGGCCGCCGCCCGCCACTCGTCGCCGTGACGCGAGACGTCGATAGCGACGGCGACGCGGTCGGAGCCGTCGGAACCAGCGACGGCGACGCGGTCGGAGCCGTCGGGCTCGGCTCCCCCTTCGGACGGCCGTCCGCCAACCACGAGGTACCCGAGACACCCCTTCGCGCGCCGCTGGATCTGGACGACGTCGAGGGGGTCGTCTCCGGCGTCGGGGAGGGGGACCGCGGTCCGGTCGTAGACGCCCGACCAGCCGCGCATCCCGTCCGCGACGACCGTCACGTCGTCGTAGCCCGCGGCCTCGAGCTCCTCGGCGAGATCGAGCGACGCCTTCCCCTTCGCGCAGGTCGTGACGATCGCGTCGTCGGGACCGAGCCCGGTCTCGGCCTCGAAGTCGTCGACGTCGAAGTCGCGGAACGGCTTGTGGAAGTAGTGAACCGAGTCGGCGATCCGCCAGCCCTCGTAGCTCTCGCGGGGGCGGGTGTCGACGACGGCGAACGAGCGCTCGCCGCGCCGGCGCTCGTCGATCCGGTCGCGGAACGCGTCGGCGTCGATGACGGTCGGCATGGTCGACGTTCTGCGCCGAACGGCAAAACGCTGTCCGGTGGGGGGTCGGGCCGCGGCGACGGCCCTCGACGCGCCCGCGACGGCCCTCGACGCGCCCGCGACGGCCGTTCCCGGCGCGCCCGCGATGGACAGGCTTTAGCCGACCGCCCGGACAGGTGTGCGCATGGTCGAGGCGTTCGCGGTCGCCAGCGGGAAGGGCGGCACGGGCAAGACGACGAGCACGCTCGCGCTCGGATTGGCGTTGGCCGACGAGCACGACGTCACCGTCGTCGACGCCGACACGGGGATGGCGAACCTCCTCTTTCACGCCGGGCTCGACGACGCGGCGGTCACCCTCCACGACCTGCTCGTCGAGGGGACCGCGACCGACGTCGCCGAGGCGACGTACGACCGCTTCGGGCTCTCGGTGGTCCCCTGCGGCACGTCGCTCGCGGGCTTCGAGGCCGCGGAGCCGACCCGCCTCCGCGACGTGGTCGCCGAGCTCGCGGCCGACACCGACGTGCTCCTGCTCGACTCGCCGGCCGCGCTCGGCTCGAAGTCGGCGGTCCTGCCGGTCGTCCTCGCGGACCGCGTCGCCGTCGTCGTCGAGCCGACGATCCCCGCGCTCTCGGACGGGCTGAAGGTCCAGGAGTACGCCCGCTCGTACGGCACCGAGACCGCGGGGGTCCTGTTCAACAAGGTCCGCGACGACGCCGCCGACGTCGCCGAGCGGGCCGAGCGCCACTTCGGCGGACCGGTGCTCGCCCGCGTCCCCGACAGCGACGCGGTCAGGGACGCGCGCCGCGCCGGCGAGCCCCTCCTCGCGTACGCGCCGGAGAGCGACGCGGCGGCCCGCTACCGGCGGGCGGCGGCCCGGCTCGACGTGCGCGACGGCGACGGCGACGCGGTCGCCGACCGCTTCCGCAGCGCGGTCGTGCCGGACACGCCATGACGGATCCCGGGGACGGAACCGGGGGACCGAGGGAGCCGCGGACCGACGGGACGGAGTCGACCGAGGCCCCCGAGCTCCGGATCCCCCGCGGCGCCCTCCTCCGGTCGCGGGTCGTCTCCGACGTGGCCACGACGCTCTCGCGGGCGCTCGACCGCGAGCTGACCGGCTACGCGACGCTCGTTCCGCAGGAGACGCTCCTGCTGGAGGGCGACGCGCGCGGCGTCCTCACGTTCGCCGACGGGGTCCCCGTGCTCGCGTACAACACGGTGACCGACAGCGGGGGCCCCGACGCCCTCGCGGAGCTCGCGGTGCCCGGCCCCTACCGCGCCGAGCTGTACGCGGTCGACGACGACGGGCTCGACGCGGCCCACGAGGCGGACGCGCTCCGCGTCGCGCCCGGCGCGGCGGCGACGGAGCTCGCCGACGACCCGGCCCTCGCCGACCGCACCCGCGAGGCGGCGCCCGACGGGCGACTGGCCGACCCGGAGGCGGACGACGCCGACGCCGTCGCGGCGTTCCTCGACGACGACGACCGGATCGAGGCGATCCGCGAGCGGGCCCGCGAGGAGGCGGCCGAGCGCGCCGACGAGTGGGGGCTCGACGCCGCGCTCGCGGACGGTCCCGATCCCGGCGGTCCCGGTGACGACGGTCCCGACGGCGACGACGACGGTCCCGACGGCGACGACGGCGGCGGAGTCGGCGCCGACCGCGGCCCGGAACGGTGAGCGTTTTGTCGGCGGCGAGCGTACGGACGGCATCACGGTCCTCCGACTCCTCCGACTGACCGCGCCCGCGGACTTCGCCGACTGGTACGCGGCGAGCCGCGCGTACACCCGACGCGTCGCCGAGGGCATGGACTTCGCCGGCGCCGACGCGATCGACGGCGCGCGGGCCGCCGACCGCCTCCGGACCGACCACGCCGCGCTGTCGCCGGCCGAGGCGCGGTCCGTCGCGGCGACCCTGCTCGCCGACGGCGCCTTCTCCGAGCCCTACTGCGAGTGGCTGCCGGCGTGGTACGAGCTCGCGCTGATCGCGCCGGTGCGGTACGCCGACCGTCGCCTCCGTCGCGTCGCCGCGGCGGTCGCCGGGGCGGCCGGCGTGACGGTCACGGCGCCCCGGTTCTCCCGACCGCGCGACGTGACGATCGACGGGCGGCCGGCGCTCGCCCGGGTCTCTGGGTTCCGGGACCGCTTCCTGCTGGCCGACGCGCTGTTACACCTGGAGTGGTTCGTCCACGCCGCCGCGGCCGACGGGATCGAGGTCCCGTCCGCCCTCGTCGCGCGAACCCGGCGGGAGTCGCTGTCGTACTACGGTGGCGATCGGGAGTCGCTCTCGCCGGCGGTCCGCCGGTTCCAGCGGCTCCTGTTCGCCGACGACGCGTGGGTCCGCCGGGTGAACGACCGCTACGACCTGCACAGTCGGCTGTTCGCCCTCTGGGAGGACATCCTCCGCGACGAGCGCGAGCGGCTCGCCGGCGAGTGACCGTCGACCCGAGCTGTTACAGGACTCGTAACACGTTACGGAAACCGATTCAGCTGTCCGAGGATAAGTATAGGACGGGAAGACGCGTACCGACCGATACGGACCGACCGCCGGTTCGTGGCTCCCGACCGCTTCGGCCCTCTCCACGTTCGACCGACCCGGCGGCCCTCCGCCTTTGAACGTTCCGTAACTCGCGACTGAGTAATCTTTTATTCAGCGTTGCACCGGCCGGAAGCTTCATAGGTCGGCTCCCGGATCCTCCGGGTACACGAATGGCAGTACTTTGGCTGGAGGACGTCGACGCCGACGACGTCGGGACCGTCGGCGGGAAGGCCGCTTCGCTCGGTGAACTCATCGGCGCCGGACTCCCGGTCCCGCCGGGGTTCGCCGTCACCGCGGGCACGTACCGGACCTTCATCGAGGAGGCGGGAATCGACGAGGAGCTGTTCTCCGCCGTCGACGTCGACCCCGAGGACTCCGCGGCGCTCCGCGCGGCGGAGGAGCGGGCGGAGGAGCTCATCCTGGAGACGCCGTTCCCCGACGAGGTCCGCGAGGAGATCCTGGAGCGGTACCGGTCGATGGGCGGCGAGGGCGACGAGGCGTTCGTCGCCGTGCGCTCCTCCGCGACCGCGGAGGACCTCCCGGACTCCTCGTTCGCCGGCCAGCAGGAGACGTTCCTCAACGTCCGCGAGGACGACCTCCTGCGCCGGGTGAAGGAGTGCTGGGCCTCGCTGTTCACCCAGCGGGCGATCTACTACCGCCAGCAGCGCGGGTTCCCGCACGCCGACGTCGACATCGCGGTCGTCGTCCAGCGGATGGTCGACGCCGAGAAGTCCGGCGTGATGTTCACCAGCCACCCCTCGACCGGCGACCCGCAGATCACCATCGAGGCCGCGTGGGGGCTCGGCGAGGCGGTCGTCTCCGGCACCGTCTCGCCCGACAACTACGTGTACGACCGCGGGCGCGGCGAGGTCGACGAGGTCACCGTCGCGGACAAGAAAGTCGAGATGGTGAAGGACCCGGAGACCGGGGAGACCGTCCGGCTCGACGTCGAGGAGGAGCGCCGCACCGCCCGGGTGCTCTCCGACGCGGAGATCGAGGAGCTGGTCGCGCTCGGCGAGCGCGTCGAGGACCACTACGGGACCCCGCAGGACGTCGAGTGGGCGATCCGCGAGGGGGAGATCTACATGCTCCAGTCGCGCCCGATCACGACGATCCAGGAGGGCGAGGGCGACGCTGACGACGCCGACGCCGGCGGGACCGGCGGCGAGACCCCGAAGAAGTCCGCCGTCGGGGACGCGGCGGGCCGACCCGGCACGGCCGACGGCGGGTCCGCCGGCGACGACGAGGACGTCCTCGTCGACGGGCTCGGCGCGAGCCCCGGGGTCGTCTCCGGCGCGGTCCGGCTCGTCCACAAGCTCGACCACCTCGACCAGGTCCAGGAGGGCGACGTGATGGTCACGGAGATGACGATGCCCGACATGGTCCCGGCGATGAAACGCGCCGCGGGGATCGTCACCGACGAGGGCGGGATGACGAGCCACGCCGCGATCATCTCCCGAGAGCTCGGCGTCCCGGCCGTCGTCGGGAGCGGGAACGGGACGCGGGTCCTCGAAGACGGCCAGCGGGTCACCCTCGACGGCGACAAGGGGACCGTCCGCGCCGGGACGGACGACGAGGCCGAGCCCGGCGAGGAGTTCGAGCCCGTGGAGGCGGCCCGCCCGGAGACCCCGGTGAAGCCGATGACGGCGACGGAGGTGAAGGTGAACGTCTCGATCCCCGAGGCGGCCGAGCGCGCGGCCGCGACCGGCGCCGACGGGGTCGGACTCCTCCGGATCGAGCACATGGTGCTCTCGCTCGGGAAGACGCCCGAGCGGTACATCGCCGAGCACGGCGCCCGCGCGTACCAGGACGAGCTGATCGAGGGCGTCCGCCGCGTCGCCGACGAGTTCTACCCGCGACCGGTCCGCGTCCGCACCATCGACGCGCCCACCGACGAGTTCCGCGAGCTGGAGGGCGGCGAGGGCGAGCCGAACGAGCACAACCCGATGCTCGGCTGGCGCGGGATCCGGCGCAGCCTCGACAAGCCCGCCCCGTTCCGGCAGGAGCTCGCGGCGTTCGCGCGCCTCTTCGACATGGGGTACGACAACCTGGAGGTGATGTTCCCCCTCGTCAACGACGCGGCCGACCTCGAAGGGGTCAAGGGCCACATGCGGGAGGCCGGCATCGACCCCGAGAGCCACCGCTGGGGCGTGATGATCGAGACGCCCGCCAGCGCGCTGCAGATCGAGGAGCTCGCGGCCGCCGGCATCGACTTCGCCTCCTTCGGCACCAACGACCTCACGCAGTACACGCTGGCGGTCGACCGCAACAACGAGCACGTCGCCGACCGGTTCGACGAGCTCCACCCGGCCGTGCTCAAGCTGATCGGCGACACGATCGAGACGTGCCGCGAGCTCGGCGTCGACACGAGCATCTGCGGGCAGGCCGGCTCGAAGACGGAGATGGTCGAGTTCCTCGTCGACGAGGGCGTCTCCTCGATCTCGGCGAACATCGACGCCGTCCGCGACGTGCAACACGAGGTGAAGCGGACCGAACAGCGGCTCCTCCTCGACTCGGTGCGGTAACGCCTCCGGGTCCCCCGTCGCGCGGCCGAGAGCGCCGAAAACGGAACGGGTAAGCGTCTCCGCGGCGACGTTCGGCCGAATGCAGCGCCCCCAGCCGCAGTCGTTCGACCGGGTGCTCTCCTCGATGTGCACCGAGCCGCACCCCGCGGCCCGCGAGGCGGCCGAGCGCTACCTCGCGACGAACCCCGGCGACCCGGCCACCTACGAGGCGGTCGCGTCGCTGGAGGACCGCGCGGTCGAGCTGCTCGCGACGCTCGCGGACCACCCGACCCCGACCGACGCGGCCGGCTACGTCGCCTCCGGCGGGACCGAGGCGAACGTGCAGGCGGTCCGCGCCGCCCGGAACCGACGCGACGCGAGCGACGCCAACGTCGTCGTCCCCGAGAGCGCTCACTTCTCCTTTCACAAGGCCGCGGAGCTGCTCGACGTGGAGCTCCGGACGGTCCCCGTCGACGGCGACTACCGGGCCCGGACCGACGCGGTCGCGGCCGCGGTCGACGACGCCACCGCGCTGGTCGTCGGCGTCGCCGGGAGCACGGAGTACGGGCGCGTGGACCCCATCCCGGCGCTGACCGAGATTGCCCACGACGCCGGCGCGTTCATGCACGTCGACGCCGCGTGGGGCGGGTTCCTCCTTCCCTTCTCGGACCACGACTGGTCGTTCGGCGACGCCCCGGTCGACACGCTGACGATCGACCCCCACAAGTTCGGGCAGGCGCCGGTCCCGGCGGGCGGCCTGCTGGCGCGCGAGGACGCCGCGCTCGACGCCCTCGCGGTCGACACGCCGTACCTGGAGACCCGGTCGCAGGCGACCCTGACCGGCACCCGGAGCGGCGCGGGCGTCGCCGGCGCGGTCGCCGCGATGGAGGCGCTGTGGCCCGACGGCTACCGCGAGGCGGCCGAGCGCGCGACCGGGAACGCCGCGTGGCTCGCCGAGGCCCTCGCCGAGCGCGGCTACGACGTCGTCGAGCCGACCCTCCCGCTCGTCGCCGCGGCGCTCCCCGAGGCCGAGTTCGACGCGCTCCGCGAGGCCGGCTGGAAGGTGTCGCGCACGGCGGCCGGCGAGCTCCGCGTCGTCTGCATGCCGCACGTGAGCCGCGAGGCGCTCCGGGCGTTCGTCGCCGACCTCGACCGGATCCGGGCGTGAACGCGGTCCGAGTCGCCCCCACCGCGGCGGCCCGGTTCGCTCCGCTCTCGGCGGTCTACATTACTCCCCGCCGCCGCCCGCGTACGTCTCCAGTCCCGCCAGCTTCCCGTCCGCGACGTCGAAGGCGTCGACGAACGCGAACAGCTCGTCGCCGTCGGCGTCCAGCAGCCGGCCGCGGACCGCGACGCCGGGGCCGTTCGGGTACACCGCGTCGACTACGTGGGTCGTGTCCGTCATCGGCCGCTCGTCGCGCATGAACGTCACGAAGCGGTCGCGCCCCTCGAAGGTGCGGTCCGAGCGGCGCTGGACGAAGTCGGGGTCGAGCAGCCCGCGGAGCCGCTCGTAGTCGCCGGCGTCGATCGCGTCGTAGTAGGCGCGGGCGAGCCCCTCGGGGTCCGCGGTCGGCGGGGCGGTCACGACGCGAGCGCCCCGAACTCCTCGGCCGACGTGCGGGTCCCCTTCGAGATGACGGCGTCGCCGGGACGCAGGACGGTGTCGATGTCGTGACCGATCAGCCACCCGTCGTCGGGGCGGCGGATCGCGATCACGCTCGTCGAGACGTCGG
This sequence comes from Halorubrum rutilum, assembly GCF_042665015.1. GTDB lineage: Archaea > Halobacteriota > Halobacteria > Halobacteriales > Haloferacaceae > Halorubrum > Halorubrum rutilum. The sequence goes on from NZ_JBHTBL010000004.1 coordinate 76,949, forward strand.
TCGTCGGGATCCCGTTCTCCACCGCCGTGCCCGCGAGGTCGCTCCCCTCCCGGACCACGGTGCGCGTGATGATCTCGTCGGACTCTTGGACCGCCATCTCGACGACCGGGTGGACGCCGAGGTCGCGCGCGACGCCCTCGGTGATCTCCAGGGCGGCGTCGGAGATCTCCTCGGTGGCGACGCCGAGGTGGATCAGCCCGCGGAGCGAGACGGGGTCGTCGGCCTCCCGCGCGGCGCGGAGCGTCCAGGCCTCGAACCGCGACTGGAGCGCGTCGACCTCGATCTCCAGGTTCGACACCTCCTCGGCGAGCTCCTCGTTGTTGAACAGGACGGAGCCGTACGCGAGGTCGACCGCGAGCTCAGAGAGGTTCTTCATCAGCACGATGGAGTCGACCGCGCGCTCTAAGTCGTCGATCGCGGGCTCGACCGGCTCGTCCGGCTCGAACGGCTCGCCGGTCAGCTCGGGGTACGCCTCGGCGACCCCCGTCTCCGGGCCGCGCAGGAGCGCCACGTCGCCGGCCTCGATCCGGGTCTTCGGGCCGGGGTTGAGGATCCAGTCGTCGTCGCGGCGGATCGCGATGACCCGGACCCCCGTCTCCGACTCCAGGTCGATCGCCTTCAGGGTGCGACCGGCGTAGGCGGAGTCCGGCGCGACCGTGCCGCGGACGAGCGTCTCGACGCCCTCGGTGAGCGCGCCGCGCATCGCGTCCGGGAGGCCGATCTCCTCGGTGACGATCTTCGCGATGTCGCCGGCGGCGTCGGAGATCTTGTCGGCCGCGCCGACCACGCCGAGCACCGGCGCGAGCGTCTCGGCCTCGTCGGGGCTCCGCGCCGCGAGCATGAGGCTCATCCGCGCGCGCATCTGGAGGACGTCCATCCGGTGTTCGAGCTCGACGACCTCCTCGGCGACGGTCGGGCTCCCGTGGAGCACCGCCGAGTACGACAGGTCGATCAGCAGCTCCGCGGTGTCTTTCATCTCCACGAGCAGGTCCTTCACGCTCGTCGGCTCGTACGTGACCGACAGCGGCGACTCCCGCCGGTCGAATCGTCCCATGCGAACACCGTCTCCGGCACCGAGTAAAAGGCTTGTTGCGGCGCGTTCGGCCGGTTCCCGAGCGGAACGCGCTCAGTCCGTCCCGCCGACCGCGTCGCCGGCGACGTAGGCGGGCGGCTCTCTCGGGTCCCCGTCGCCCGCCCTGCCGGCCGGCACGCGCTCCGCGAGGTCGACGAGCGCGAGCCACCCCAGGAGCCGGGCCGCGCGGTCGCGCCACGTCGCCTCCCACGCCGGGTCGCGGGCGCGGTCGTGTCGCGGGACCGACTCCCGGGTCGCCTCGAACAGGTCGTCCGGCGTGAGCGGGTCCTCCCGGGTGGCGTCCCGGAGCGCCGCGAGCGCCTCCGGGACGAGCAGGACGCCCTCGCGCAGCCCCTCGCGGACCCGCTCGGGGGTCGGCTCCGCGTCGGCGCGCACGAACCCCCGCGGCGTCTCGCGGACGAGCCCGAGCGCGCGGAGGAACGCGAGCCAGTCGTTCGCGGTCCGGCGGTCGGAGAGCCCGCACCGGTCGCGGAGGCGCGCGCAGCAGTCGTCGGTGCTGCCGGGGACGAGCGGCACCGCTCGCCGCAGCTCGCGGAGCTCGCCGAGTTCGGTCGGGGGGTCGGGGACGGGCTTGATTCGCACGGTGGTCCTCGTCGATTGCGTGTCAGTCGGGTATCGCGACCGGCTCAGCGGTAGTCGAACGACTCGGCGAGCAGCGCCTCGTCCGTCTCGCCGACCGTGTAAACGGGGCCGTCGACGACGTCGACGGTCACTTCTGCGGGCGCGAAGACGGCCTCGTCGACCTCGTAGAAGTCCCAGTCCGCGTCCTCGAACACCTCGACGAAGGGGGTCCCGTACTCCTCGCGGGCGGTCGAGACGATCCGGTCGAAGCGGTCGTCGTCGCGCGCGACCTGCAGGTGGACCTCGCCGCCGTAGGCGAGGGCGTCGTTCGTCCGCCCCATCGCGAGGTCCTCGTCGCGGGTCACGGGGGCCATCGGCGCGGCGCCCGAGGCGTGGAGCACGTCGGTCGGCTCGTAGCCCAGCTCCAGCAGGCGGAAGACGGCGAGCTCCGCGGCGCGGGCCGCGGTGGCGACGGAGCCGGCGGTCGACCCGGTCGCGTACGCCGGGAGGAAGACGCCCTCGGCGTCGACCTCGGCGAGGTCGGCGACGTGCTCGGCGACCTCCTCGGTCGGGAGCTCGGTCGACTCCACCGCGAGCGTCGCGAACTCCGAGGAGTCGTAGTAGCCGACGCGCTCGAACTCCGCCTCCTGGCCGACGAGCGCGCGGGCGGGCCCGGAGCCGAGCCCTTCGTAGCCGGACTCGAAGCCGAGCTCCCAGCCGGCCTTCTGCGAGCAGAGCAGGGCGACCGCCGGGTGGTCGGTCGACAGCTCGACGTACTGGCGGGGCGCGCCGGCGACCTCGCCCACGCGGGTGCGGAGGTTCGCGAGGCCGGCGGTCTGGATCTCGGCGAGGAGCAGCCCCGCCTCGACGCCCCCGGCGGCGTCGATCCCGAAGTCGACGACGGTGGCGCCGTTGTCCAGCTCGTAGCCGACGACGTCGAGCTCGCCGGCGAAGTCGAGCGCCTCGTCGACGAGCTCGATCGCGGTCCGATTGATGCTTTCCATGGCCGATACTTCTCGCTCCCCGGTTAAGGGGTTGTCCGTCGCGGTCGCCGGGTCCCGGAGCGAGACCGACTCGCGCTCCCGACCGGCCTCACCAGAACCCGCCGTCGGAGTCGCCGGCGTCCCCGACCCCGCTCGGGCCGCCCGGTCCCCGCGGCCCGCTCGGTCGCGGGTCGGGGTCGATCTCGACGAGCTCGCTCTCGGCGCGCGGGTCGACCTCGCGCCCCTCGTCGTACCGCACGAACGAGAGGTAGAACGGCTCGCCGCAGCCGGGATCGTCGCCGTCGCGGTCTCCGCCGTCGCCGTCGCGGTTCGATCCGTCGCCGACGCCCGCCTCCTTCCCGCCGACGCTCGCCGCCTCTCCGCCGACGTCCGTCCCGCGCACCCCGTCGCGCGGGTCCCAGACGGCGCCGTCGCTCTCGCCGCAGACGAACCGGACCCCGTCGACGTCGCGCTCGTCCTCGAACGGCTCCGCGGGGGCGACGTACGTCCATCCCTCGAAGGGGTACGGCGTCACCGCCTTGTCCGCGAGGTAGCCGTCGCGTTCGAGTTCGACGATGGTCCCGCAGTGCGGACAGTAGTAGGTGACCGGATAGCTCACGGCGGACGTACGAGCCCCGCCTGTATACGCCCGTCGGCGACGCGCGGGTGCCGGGACATACCCTCGCCGGCGACGCGCGGTCCCCGCCGGCGCGCCGCGTCGCCTCCGTCGCGCTCGACCACGACGCGCGGACCGCGTCCGGATCAACATATTCACTACCGCCCGTCACGAACCGGGTGGTATGAGCTCGGACGACGTCTCCCGGCGCGCGTTCATCCGGACCGCCGGCGGCGCGACCGCCGCAGCCGGAGCGGCGACGGCGACGACGGGGACCGCGGCGGCACAGGAGGAACAGCCGGTCTGGCCGAGCGGGGTCACCAGCGGGAACCTCGGGTCGTATCAGGACGCTCGCGGCGAGAGCGAGGTGACCGTGCAGGTCGGCGCGGGCGACAGCGGGCTCGCGTTCGACCCGACCCAGTTATGGGTCGACACGGGCACCACGATCACGTGGGAGTGGACCGGGAACGGCGGCGCGCACAACGTCCGGACCGTCGAGGGCGGCGGCCCGGCGAGCCTCGACAGCGGCCAGGCGGTCGGCGAGGAGGGAGCGACCTACGAGTACGAGGTGACCGAGGAGGACGCCGGCATCACCCACTACCACTGCGTCCCCCACACGGCCGTCGGCATGCACGGGGGGCTCGCCGTCGGCGGCGACGTCGAGACCGAGTCGACCGGCGGCGGTGGCGGCTCGAACGCCGTCTTCGTCCCGCAGGGCGCGCGCGCGCTCGGCGTCGCGACGTTCATCGCGATGGTGAGCACGCTCGGGCTGGCGTTCGTCTTCATGAAGTACGGCGGGACGATCACGCAGGAGGAGTAGCCGCGTTCGGGGCGTCCCGACGCCCGCCCGCCTTTCGAGTCGTCCGTCTTCGTTCCCGAGCTATCCGTCGCCGAGGAGCTCCCGGTACGTCTCGACGTACCGGTCCAACACCGCGCCGCGGTCGTAGCCCGCGAAGTCGCGCTCGATCGACTTCCGTTCGAGGTCGGCGACGGCGACGAACTCGTCGGCGAGCTCGGCGGGGCTCGTGACGAGCCGGCCGCGCTCGCGGCCCTCCACGAGCTCGTGGGCGCTGGAGTCGGCCTGGTACTCGACGAGGGCGACGCAGCCGCACGCGAGCGCCCACAGCAGCTCCGTGGCGAACGTCTCCCACGTCGCCGTCGCGGCGACGACGTGGGTCCCCTTGAACAGCTCGACGCGCTCGCGGCGCGACAGGTCGCCCAGGAAGGACACCCGGTCGGCGATCCGGAGGTCGCTCGCGGTCGCCTCGATCCGCTCGCGCTCGGGGCCGTCGCCGACGACGGCGGCGGTCCAGTCGCGCCCGCGGAGCTCCGCGAGCCCGAGCAGGAACGTCTCGACGTTGGCGTGGCGGTCCAGCCGCCGGGCGTACACCGCGTCGAACCGGTCGTCCACGCCGGCCGACTCGACGAGGTCGAAGTCGACGCTCTCGGGGACGACCCGCACGTCGTCGCCGTCGGCGCCGTGCTCGCGGACCCGCGTCTTCGTCGTCCGCGAGGGGGCCGTCACCGCGTCGGCGCCCCGAGCGAGGAGCCGGTAGCGCCGGGCGGCGTCCGCGGGGTGGTCGCGCCACCAGTCGACGACGACGGGCGTCCGACCGAGCGTCCCCGCGACCGTCGCGCCGAGCCCCGGCGTCGGGGGGCTGTTGACCGCGTGGACGACGTCGGGGTCGACCCGGCGGAGCGCGAGCGGGAGCCGCGCCGCGAACGCCGTCGGCGACGGGTCGACCGTCACCGACCGGTACTCGATCCCGTCCTCGGAGAAGGCGTCGTGGTCGCCGCCCCACCAGCGCGCGCAGAGCCAGGTCACGTCGTGGCCGCGGGCGGCGAGCCCCCGGGCGACCCGTCGCGTCCGCTCCCGGGCCGGCGTGTCGCCGTGACCGGGGGCGAGGAGCGAGACGAACGCGACGCGCATACGCCGACCGGACGGCGGGGCCGGATAAAAAGACACGGCATCGCGGCGTCGTCCGGCGGAACCGAGGCGCGCGCGTCCGTCCCCACCCGAAACGGTTTCCCACCGCGGCCGGAACCGGACTCCATGCATCGATACGACATCGAGCGGTACCTCAACGTGCGCAGCGCCGGCGGGGCGGACCTGGGCCCCGACGGGCGGCTCTCCTTCCTGCTGAACGCGACCGGCACCGGGCAGGTGTGGTCGCTCGACGAGCCGCTGGGGTGGCCCGAACAGCACACGTTCTTCGACGAGGCGGTCTCGTTCGTCGACTCGTCGCCCGAGCGCGCCGAGGCCGTCTTCGGCATGGACGAGGGCGGCGACGAGCGCGCGCAGCTCTACCGGCTCAACTACGAGTCCGGCGAGATCGTCGACCTCACCGAGCGCCCCGAGGCGAAGCACCGCTGGGGCGGCTGGGACTCCGAGGGCGACCGCTTCGCGTTCGCTTCGAACCGGCGCGACGAGTCGGTGTTCGACGTGTACGTGCAGGCGCGCGACGCGACCGGCGACGACGCCGAGTTGGTGTACGAGGGCGACGGCTGGCTCTCCGTCGCGGGCTGGTCGCCGAGCGACGACCGGCTGATCGTCCACGAGGCGCACTCCTCGTTCGACCACGACGTGTACACCCTCGACGTCGCGTCCGGCGACCTGTTCCACCACACGCCCCACGAGGGCGACGTGCGGTACGGCAGCCCGGAGTGGGGACCGGACGGCGAGGCGCTCTACCTCGTCACCGACCGCGACAGCGACACGCTCCGCCTGGAGCGGCTTGACCTCGCGACCGGGGAGTTCGCCGTGGTCGCGTCCGGGACGGGCGGACGGGCGGCGGACGACGACGGTGACGGGGACGACGAGGCCGGCGCGACCCCCGCGAAGCCCGGCGGCGACGACGGCTGGAACGTCGACGGCGTCGCGGTCCACGAGGAGTCCCGGCGCGTGGTCTACTCCCGGAACGTCGACGGCTACACCGAGCTCACTGCGGGCGAGCTGGTCGAACCCGACCGGATCGATCCCTTCCCGACGCCCGACCTCCCGAGGGGGGTCGCCGGCGGCGTGAGCTTCGGACCGGACGGCGACCGCTTCGCGGTCACCGCGACCGGGAGCACGCACAACGCGAACGCCTACGTCATCGACGCGGCGACCGGCGAGGCGGAGCGCTGGACCGCGGCCTCGACCGCCGGGATCCCGCCGGACACGTTCGTCGAGCCCGAGCTGGTCCGTTATCCGACCTTCGACGGCCGGGAGATCCCCGCCTTCTTCTCCGTCCCGGAGACGGAGCCGCCCGAGGACGGCTACCCGGTCGTCGTCGACATCCACGGCGGGCCCGAGTCCCAGCGCCGCCCGTCGTTCGCCTCCGTGAAGCAGTACCTGCTGAACAACGGCTACGCGGTGTTCGAGCCGAACGTGCGCGGCTCCTCGGGGTACGGGAAGGCGTACGCCGCGCTCGACGACGTGGAGAAGCGGATGGACTCGGTGGCCGACGTCCGGGCCGGCGTCGAGTGGCTCCATGACCACCCCGAGGTCGACCCCGACCGCGTCGTCGCGATGGGCGGCTCCTACGGCGGGTTCATGGTGCTCGCCGCGCTGACCGAGTACCCCGAGCTGTGGGCCGCCGGCGTCGATGTCGTCGGCATCGCGAACTTCGTCACGTTCCTGGAGAACACCGGCGACTGGCGCCGCGAGCTGCGCGAGGCCGAGTACGGCTCGCTCGACGAGGATCGGGAGCTCCTGGAGTCGATCTCGCCGATCAACAACATCGAGGCCATCGAGTCGCCGCTGTTCGTCCTCCACGGCGCGAACGACCCGCGGGTGCCGGTGGGCGAGGCCGAGCAGATCGTCGAGCGGGCGCGCGAGCAGGGCGTCCCCGTCCGCAAGCTGATCTTCGACGACGAGGGGCACGGCTTCTCGAAGCTGGAGAACCGCGTCGAGGCGTACCGCGCGGTCGTCGACTTCCTCGCGGAACACGTCTGATCCCCCGGACGGCCGCGAACGCCGGCGTGAGCGTCGTGACCGTTATTTTTCTCCGTGAGAGACGGCGAGATAATGACCGGATCCGAGCCGTTCGAGCTGCTGCTCGATCAGGCGCAGGACAAGATCGCCCTGCTCGACGAGGCGGGGCGGTTCACCTACGTCAACGGGGCGGCGGAGCGGATCCTCGGGTTCGCGCCGGCGGACCTCCGCGGCGACGTCGCCTTCGAGTACGTCCACCCGGACGAGCGGGAGGCGGTCGAGCGAGCGTTCCGCCGCACGGTCGACGGCGACGGGTTCACCCAGGAGTCGATCACGTACCGGCACCGGACCGCGGACGGCTCGTGGGCCTGGCTGGAGAGCCGGATGTCGAACCTCACCGACGACGCCCTCGACGGGTACGTCGTCAGCTCCCGCGACGTCACCGACCGGGTGCGGGCCGAGCGGGAGCGCGCGGAGACGGCGTCGCACCTCCGGGAGATCGCGACCGTCTCCAGGGACGTGCTGTGGATGTTCGACGCCGACTGGACGGAGCTGCGCTTCGTGAACCCCGCGTACGAGGAGATCTACGGGGGGTCGGTCGACGAGTTGGAGGACGACCCGCAGACGTTCCTCGACGCGATCCACCCGGAAGACGTGCCGGCGGTCGAGGCGGCGATGGAACGGATCGCCGCCGGGGAGTCGATCGACATGGAGTACCGCGTGAACCCGGACGAGAACTACAACCGGTGGGTCTGGGTGCAGGCGGAGCCGATCACGGAGGACGGCGAGGTCGTCCGCATCACGGGGTTCGCCAAGGACGTCACCGACCGGCGGCGCCGCGAGCGCCAGCTGGTCGTGATGGACAACCTCCTCCGGCACAACCTCCGGAACGACCTCAACGTCATGCTCGGCACGGCGGAGCGCATCGAGGCCGAGGCGCCGGAGGCGGCCGCCCACACCGCCCTGATCCGGCGCGTCGGCGACGGGCTCCTCAGGACCGCCGAGAAGGAGCGCGAGATCATCGAGCTGATCACCGAGAAGCAGGGGTGCGAGCGGATCGAGCTCCGCGAGGCGGTCGCCGAGTGCGTCGACACCGTCCGGGACCGGCATCCGGACGCCTCGATCGAGGCCTCGACGCCGGACCCGATCGCGGTCGAGGGGCGTCCGGAGCTCCGCGCCGCGGTGATCGAGCTGCTGGAGAACGCGGTCCGCCACGCCGACGTCGACGACCCGACGGTGGGCGTCGCTCTCCGCCGGACGCCCGCCGGCGCGGAGATCACCGTTCGGGACGACCACGCCCCGATCCCGGCCGTCGAGGCCGACGTGCTCACGGGCGACCACGACATGACCGACGTGTACCACAGCAGCGGGCTGGGGTTCTGGCTCGTCTACTGGAGCGTGGAGCTGTCCGACGGGAGCGTCGCCGTGGAGTCCGGAGCCGACCGCGGAAACGAGGTCGCGATCACCCTGCCCCGCGTCGTCGACTGACCGGGACCTACTCCCAGTCCGGGCCGAAGTCGGGGTTCAGCTGGCGGTCGGTCCGGCCCAGCGTGTCGATCTCCTCGACGTCCTCGTCGTCCAGCTCCAGTCCGAGGCTCGCCCAGTTGTCGGCGATGTGGTCCCCGCCCGTCGCCTTCGGGATGGCGGTGACGCCCTTCTCGCGGAGCCACGCGAGGCTCACCTGCGCGGCGCTGACGCCGTGCTTCTCGGCGATGTGCGCGATCGCCGGGTCGTCGAGGATCTCGCCGCGGGCCAAGGGGGAGTAGGCGACGAGCTCGATCCCGTTGGCGTCGGCGTACTCTCGGAGCTCCTCCTGCCGGAGGAGCGGGTGCATCTCCACCTGGTTCGCGAACGGCGCCTCGCCGAGCGCGTCGGTCGCGGCGTCGAGGTGTTCGGGCTCGAAGTTCGAGACGCCGATCCGGTCGATCAGGCCGTCGTCGCGGAGCTCCGCGAACGCGGGCAGCGTCTCCGCGGGGTCGTACGCGCCCGCCGGCCAGTGGACGTACAGGAGGTCGACGTAGTCGGTGCCGAGCTTCTCGAGGCTCTCCCGGGTGGACGCGACCACGTCCTCGGGCGCGAGCTGGTCGATCCACACCTTCGTCGCGAGGAACACGTCGTCGCGGTCGACGTCGGCCGCGGCGATCCCGTCGCCGACGGCGGCCTCGTTGCCGTAGATCTGCGCGGTGTCGACGTGGCGGTAGCCGGTCTCCAGCGCCGTCTTCACCGACTCGGTGCACTGCGCGGGGTCGTCGTTCTCCCACGTGCCGAGCCCGAGCACGGGCATCCCGTCGCGGGTCGGTACCGCGGGCTGCTGCTGTTGGTCCGTCATCGTCCGTGGCTACTCGCGTGAGCCGAAAGTCGTTTGCGGTAGGGGCGGGCGCGGCCGGGTCGCACCGGAGCGAGCGCCGACGGTCAGTCGACCTCGTCGACGAGCACGAGCACGTAGCCGACGACGGCGAGGTCGATCGCGAGGTTGATGGCGGGCGCGGCGACGCCGTCGCCGGCGCGGAGCGCGAACAGGACCCGACCCGCCGCCAGCATGGCGGCGACGCCGAAGAACAGCGCCGTGAGTCCGACCGCCCGCGGTCGAAGCCGGTAGAGGCCGATCGCCGCCCAGCACTTCACCGCGCCGATGCCCGCGACCGGGACGCCGACGACGAAGAGCGGGCCGAGGCTCATCAGCAGTCCGGTGCCGAGGTCGGCCAGCCCGCTGAGCAGGCCGACCGTGGCGACGAGGGCGACACCGACCCGACGGTCGTCGGACTCCTCGGTCGTCGCGTCGTCGGAGGGCGTCGAGCGGCGGCTTCCGCGCCGCTCGGCTTCGCCGAGTGGCATGTCGGGGTCCACCGCGGGCGACGACATGTGTCTTGGGGCCGGCTGCGTCTCGGCCGAGGGCGGCGTCCCAGTCGAGGACGCCGGCGCGGCGGTCACTCCTCGGAGAGCAGCGCCCGCGAGGAGTTCGTCACGACGAGCAGGCTGGACGCGCCCATCGCGACCGCGGCGAAGAGGGGGTTCAGCAGGCCGGTCACCGCGAGCGGGATCGCGACCGCGTTGTACAGGAACGCCCAGCCGACGTTCCCCTTCACGCGCCGTCCCGCGGCCCGCGAGAGCTCGAAGACGGTCGCGACCGAGCCGAGGTCGTCGTCGACGATCGCCACGTCGGCGGCGTCGGCCGCCATCGCCGTCCCGCCGCCGAGCGCGATCCCGAGGTCGGCGGCGGCCAGCGCGGGCGCGTCGTTCGTCCCGTCGCCGACCATCACGGTCAGCCCCCTCGCCTTCAGCCGCTCGATCGTCTCGGCCTTCCCCTCGGGCGGGACGCCGGCGAACACCGACGAGACCGCGTCGTGCTCCGCGAAGACGGTCGCCGCGCGCTCGTCGTCGCCGGTCAGGATCACCACGTCGACGCCCGAGTCGTCGAGCGCCGTCACCGTCTCTTCCCACCCCTCGCGCAGCTCGTCGCCGACCACGACGACGCCCTCGGCGGCGCCGTCGCGGCCGACGGCCACGGGGACGCGGCCCACGTCGCGCGCCTCGGCGACCGCCTCGCGGATCGCGTCGGGGACGGTCCAGCCGCGCTCGTCGAAGAGGGCGGGATGGCCCACGACGATCTCGGTCCCGTCGACCGTCCCGGAGACGCCGCGGGCGTGGCTCTCGAAGTCGGTGACCGCGACCGCGTCGCCGGCGTCTCCGGCTTCGGTCGCGTCCCCGGCGTCGTCGGCGCTCGCGCCTCCCCCGTCGGCCCCGCCGCCGGGCGACGCCGACTCCGCCGACCCGCCGTCGGCGACCGCGGTCCCCCCGCCGGCCGTCTCGTCGCCGCCCGCGAGCGCGGACGGCCCCTCGCCCGCGCTCGCTCGCGCGGCGGCGATCGCCCGGCCGACCGGGTGCGCCGAGCGCTCCTCCAGCGCGGCCGCGAGCCGGAGCAGGTCGTCGTCGACGTCGGCGGAGATCACCTCCATCTCGCCGGTGGTGAGCGTCCCCGTCTTGTCGAAGACGACGGTCCTCGCGTCGCGGACCCGCTCGAAGACGGTGTCGTCGAAGATCACGATCGAGCGCTCCAGCGCGTCGCGGATCCCCGCGGCGACCGCGAGCGGGGTCGCGAGCCCGAGCGCGCAGGGACACGAGACGATGAGCACCGTGAGGCCGACGAGCATCGCCTCGGTGACCCCGTTCCCGAGCGCGAGGTTGGCCGCGGCGGCGGCGACCGCGACCGCGAGGACGACCGGGACGAAGACGGTCGCGAGCCGGTCGGCGAGCTTCTGGACGCCGTGGTTCCCGCTCTGGAGGTCCCAGACGAGCTCCGCGACGCGGTCGAGGCTGGAGCTCGCGTCCGGACCCACCGCCACCGTCAGCGAGCCGTCCGCGACCACGGAGCCGCCGACCACGTCGTCGCCGGCGGTCTTCCGGACCGGCATCGACTCGCCGGTGACGACCGACTCGTCGACCGCGGCGTCGCCGGCGACGACCTCACCGTCCACCGGGACGCGCTCGCCGGCGCGCACGAGCAGGCGGTCGCCGGGGTCGAGCGCGTCGATGGCGACCTCCTCCGTCTCGCCGGTCGCGGCGGGGTCCGGCGCGTCGCCGCCGCCCGCGTCGTCCCCGCCGACGACCCGCCGCGCGCTGTCGACCTGCACCGCGGTGAGGTCGGAGAGGAGCTCGGTCGCGCGCTTCTTGATCGAGTCCTCGTAGCTGTTCCCGACGGTGACGATCACGATGATCGCGACCGTCACGTCGTAGTAGACCGAGGGCGACTCGACGAAGATCACCGCGAGCGTGCTGTAGACGTACGCGCTCACGGCCGCGATGGCGACGAGGAGGTCCATGTTCGGCGACCGCGTCTTCGCGCTGACGTACGCTCCCCGCAGTATCGGCTTCCCGGTGACGAAGAGGACGACGGTCGTCAGCACCGCGATCACGATGAAGAAGTAGGTCCCCGACGTCGACGACATCGCCTGGCCGAGATACTCCAGGGTGCGCTCGTTGTAGAACGGGAACGCGAAGTAGGTCGGGTAGATGATGACGATGTACTGCAACATCACGGCCATCCCGACGAGCACGCCGGCCGCGAGCCGCGCCGTGGCCATGTTGTCGGCCCGCCGGCGCGAGAAGGCGTCCTCGCGGTCGTACGCGCTGTAGCCGAGCCCGCTCACCGCCTCGGCGAGGTCGTCGGTCGAGACCGACTCCGGGTCGTGGTCGATCCGCACCGTGTCCGTGACGTAGCTCGCGCTCGCGGCGCTGACGCCGTCGGTCCGGGTCGCGACCGTCTCGATGAACGCCTCGCAGGTCGCGCAGTGCATCCCGTCGACCTCCAGGAACGTCGCCTCGTGGTCGGCGGGGACCTCGTCGCCCGGTCCGTCACCGGTTGCGCCCGCTTCCTCTCCCGCCTCGCCGGCGCGCCGTCGCTCGCGCACCGCGTCGGCGTCGACCTCGGCGTCGCCGAGCGCCGCGTACACGTCCCGGCAGCCGGGACAGCAGAACTCGTTGCCCGCGTCGTCGACCACGTCGACGCCGTCGGTCGGGAGCTCGCAGAGGGTGCAGTCGGGCGCGCTCATCGGTCGATCGCCTCCGTCATCGTCACAGTCCCCCCGTCATCCCGGCGTCGAGCGGGTTCCAGAACGGGAGCCGCGGGTGCGGCACGTGGATCCCGACCGACATCAGCCCGTGCGCGAACAGGACGTAGCCGAGCGCGACGAAGGCGACCCCGAGCAGCCGGTGGACCCGGCGCCGGTGGACCGCGTCGACGCTCTCGATCACGGTGCCGTAGAGGAAGACGGCGGGCATCGTGCCGACTCCCAGGGCCGCGAGCGCGACGCCCCCGCTGACCGCCGAGCCGCTGGCGAACGCGTAGAGGTACGCCGGGTAGAGGATCGGGCAGGGGAGGAGCCCGTGGACCGCGCCGAGCCCGACGATCCCGGGACCGTTCGCGAGCCGGTCGACGTGGCCGGTGAGCCAGCCGGTGACCCGTTCGAGCCCCGGGAGGTGGACCCCGCCGGTCGCGCCGCCGAGCGCGTACCGGACCCCGACCAAGATCACGGCCGCGCCGACGCCGAGGCCGACGACGCCGCGGACGACCTCGGCCGCGCCGGTCAGCGTCGCCGTCGTGACGAGGACGACGCCGCCGAGCGCGCCGAGCGCGGCCCCGATGACCGTGTAGCTCGCCGCGCGCCCGAGGTTGAACAGCGCGTGCTGGCGGACCTCGTAGGTGGAGAGGTGGCCGCCGCGGCGGTCGGCGGCCGCGGACGCGGCGCCGCCGGCCCCGTCGCTCGCCGCGCCCCCGCCGTCGGTCCGGCCGCCCTCAGCTCGCATCCGGCCGGCGTACACCGTGACGAGCGGGCCGCACATGCCGATGCAGTGGGCGCCGCCGAGCAGCCCGATGGCGAGGAACAGCAGGACGTCGGTCCCCAGGAGCGTCGAGATATCCATGGCCGTGCGTTACCTCGGCTTGGCGTCGCGGGCGGTAATGGGTTTCGTCGGTCCCGGGTCGGACCGTCCGGACCGGTGCCGGCGCATCACTCCTCCACGAGGACCGTCCCGTACATCCCGCCCTCGCGGTGGGGGATACAGACGTACTCATGGGCGCCGGGGACGGTGAACGTGTGCTCGAACCGGTCGCCGCTCTCCAGCCTCCCGCCGAAGTCGGACTGCCACGCCGCCTCGGCGGCCGCGTAGTCGTCGAAGCCGCCCGAGGCGAAGAACTCGGCCTCGTCGGGGATTCCGCCCGCCGTCGCGGTGACGGTGTGCGCCCGCGCGCTCGTGTTCTCCCAGACGACGGTGTCGCCGACGGACACGGTCAGCTCCGCGGGGCGATAGGCCGACGCGACCATCCCGACGTCGTAGTCCGGCTCGCCGCCGACGCCGGTGCAGCCGGCGAGCGCGACCGTCGATCCGGTCCCGATCCCGGCCGCGCCGACCCGTCGGAGGAACCGTCTGCGGTGCATACCGTCGGTTGGGCCCTCGCGCGTTTCAATACCGCGGTTCGACCCACCGCACGGGAACGGCTCGGACCTCGCGAGCGCCGTCGTCGCGCGCGCGGGCTCCCGGGCGAACCCGGCGCCCGTCACGGGTCCACGAACTCGCCGAACACCCGGCGCTGGGCGGCCGCGAGGTGCTCGGCGAACGTCGAGCGCGCGATCCCCACGGCGGCCGCGACCGCCTCCGCGTCGGCCCCGCGCGGGTACTCGAAGTAGCCGAGCCGCTGGGCGGTCCGGACGACCTCGCGCTGTCGGTCGGTGAGCCGCCCGCGGTCGATCACGACGGGGTCGCAGCCGGCCGATCCGCCGGAGCGGGTGAGCCGTTCGAGCGTGACCGACGCCCCGGTGGCCTCGACGGTCTCGACGATCTCGTCGATCGGGTCGACCGAGGGCAGCGAGAGCGTCAGGAGGATCCGGTCGGGGCCCGTCCGGACGGTGACGTCGGAGACCGGGTGGCCGAGGGACTCGATCGACCGACAGGGATACGGCTCCGTCGGGGGGCTCCGGGTCCGGTAGACGTACTCGCCGTCGGCCGCGAACACGGGCTCCGCGCCGATCTCCCGGTCGGTGCGGAACTCCGAGACGACGGCGTCGTCGAGCCGGACGCGCTCCACGTCCGTGGCGACCGCCCCCTCCGGGAGCGCGTCCGCGACCGGCGCGTGCGGCGGGTCGCGGACGGCGAGCCGAGCGCGGACGCCTCGCGACCGACCGACGGCTCCCTCGGCGACCGCGTCGTCGGGGTCGCCGCTCGACGGGTCGTCCGGCGGGTCGCCGTCGGGAGAGCCGCCGCCGACGGGATCGGTCGAGTCGTCGGCGGACACCGGGCGACGTGACCCCCGTGACATGTTCGAATCCTGCCGACGAACCGGTAAAAAAACGGCCCCGAACGAGTACGTCCCCGGCTGCCGCCCCGCGGTCGATTTATAAAACCCCGTCGTGGGACGGACACGACTCTCCCGGCCGGCCGCCCTTCGATCGACGATGACAGCGCGTGGGCTCGACGGGGTCTCGATCGGGATCGTGGGCGGCGGCGTCGGCGGGCTCTCCGCGGCCGCGCACCTCGCCGACGCGGGGGCCGAGGTGACGCTGTACGAGCGCCGAGAGCGCGTCGGCGGGGTCGCCGGCCGGCTCGAACGCGACGGGTTCCGGTTCGACACCGGCCCCTCCTGGTACCTGATGCCGGACGTGTTCGAGCGCTTCTTCGAGCGGTTCGGTCACGAACCGAGCGACTTCTACGAGCTGGAGCGGCTCGACCCGCACTACCGCGTGTTCTGGGACGACGGGGACCGCGTCGACGTCCCCGCGGACCCGGACGCGGCCGCGGGGCTGTTCGAGTCGTACGAGGACGGCGCCGGCGACGCCTTCCGGCGGTACCTCGACGACGCGGAGACGGCGTACGAGGTCGGCATGAACCGCTTCGTGCTCCCGGGGCGCTCGCGGCTCCGCGACTACCTGTCGACCGACGTGCTCGCAGGCGGGCGGAAGCTCGACCTGTTCGGCACGCTCGACGAGCGCGTGCGGTCGTACGTCGAGCACCCGAAGCTCCGCCAGCTGCTCCAGTACACGCTCGTCTTCCTCGGCGGCTCGCCGTACAACACGCCGGCGCTGTACCAGCTGATGAGCCACGTCGACTTCGGGCTCGGCGTGTACTACCCGCTCGGCGGGATGTACGAGGTGATCGAGGCGATCGAGTCGGTCGCGGTCGAGCGCGGAGCCGACGTTCACACCGGGGTCGGCGTGACCGGCATCGAGCCGGGGGCCGACGGGATCGCCGTCGAGCTCGGCGGCGACCGCTACGTCCACGACCGGGTCGTCTGCAACGCGCCGCCGGAACACGTCGAGCGCGAGCTGCTCCCCGACGGCGCGGTGTCGCGGTTCGGCGACTACTGGGACCGCCGGACGTACGGCCCGAGCGCGTACCTCCTGTACCTCGGCGTCGAGGGGTCGCTCGACTCGCTGGCGCACCACACGCTCGCGCTGCCGACCGACTGGAAGCCCCACTTCGACGCGATCTTCGAGTCGCCCGCGTGGCCCGAGGACCCCACGGTGTACGTGAACGTCCCCTCGCGCACCGACCCCTCCGTCGCGCCGGAGGACCACGAGGCGGTCGTGACGCTCGTCCCGCTCGCGCCCGGGCTCGACGACGGCCCCGACCGCCGGGCCGCGTTCCGGGAGCGCGTCCTCGACGCGGTCGCGTCGTACGCCGGGACGGAGCTCCGCGACCGGATCGTCGTCGAGGAGTCGGCGTGCGTCTCCGACTTCGCGGACCGGTTCGACCGGCCCGGGGGGAGCGCGCTCGGGCTCGCGCACACGGTGACGCAGACGGGGCCGCTCCGCCCCGGCCCGCGGGTCCGCGGGGTGGACCGGCTCTACTACGTCGGCGGGAGCAGCAACCCCGGGATCGGCGTCCCGATGTGCCTGCTGAGCGGCGAACACTGCGCCGAGGCGGTCGCCGCCGACGTCGCTCGCGGGCCGCTCGACCGGTTCCCGATGATCGGGCGTTGACACGCCAGATACGAAATCTAGCGTCCACTTCTCTCTCGCATAATCGGAACATCTCAAATAATCCCGTCCGAGATCGAAATCCGTCAGAAAACCCTTACCTGTCAGGTTAGCACCTTTAATAAGATAGACACATACCCTCCGGTGTCGCATGATCGAAACAGCAGCGGCTGACGTACTCGCCGGCGGCACAGTCCCGCTCGAAATGACGCAGACCGAGATATTCCAAGCGATCCAGTCCGACGCGCTCCTGAGCGCGTCGCTCTGGATAAACATCGCCCTCGCGGGCCTGGCGATCCTCCTGTTCGTCTACATGGGTCGCGACGTGCAGGACCCGCGCGCGCAGTTGATCTTCGTCGCCGCGCTGATGGTACCGCTGGTGTCCATCTCCAGCTACACCGGCCTCGTCTCCGGGCTCACGGTGAGCTTCCTCGAGATGCCGCCCGGTCACGCGCTGGCCGGGCAGGAGGTGCTCACCCCGTGGGGACGGTATCTGACGTGGGCGCTGTCGACGCCGATGATCCTCATCTCGCTCGGCCTCCTCGCCGGAACGAACCTGAGTAAGCTGTTCACGGCCGTCGTGGCCGACATCGGGATGTGCGTCACCGGCCTCGCGGCCGCCCTGACGACCTCCTCCTACATGCTGCGCTGGGTCTGGTACGTCATCAGCTGCGCGTTCTTCGTCGTCGTCCTCTACATCCTGCTCGCCGAGTGGGCCGAGGACGCCGAGGCCGCCGGCACCGCGGAGATCTTCAACACGCTGAAGGTGCTCACCGTGGTCCTCTGGCTCGGCTACCCGATCTTCTGGGCCCTCGGCGCCGAGGGCCTCGCGGTGCTCGACGTCGCGATCACCTCGTGGGCCTACAGCGGGATGGACATCATCGCGAAGTACCTCTTCGCGTTCCTCCTGCTGCGCTGGGTCGTCGACAACGAGCGGACGATCGCCGACATCGCGTCCGGGCTCGGCTCGGCCTCCCGCGGCGGCGCGGCCCCGGCCGACGACTGAGGCCGACGGCGACCGCGTCACGGCTCTCTTCCGCGACTCTCTTTTCGCGCGTTCTCACGCCGCCAGCCCCCGGCACGGCCGCCGAGAGCGAAGCGCTAAACCCGCGGCGGCGGTGAATCGGAACATGAAACAGGCCATCGTCGCCCGGACGGACATCGGCATGGGCGAGGGGAAGCTCGCCGCGCAGGTCGCGCACGCGTCGCTGTCGGCGTACCAGGACGCGTCGCGGCGCGCCCGGAAGGAGTGGCAGGGCGAGGGACAGAAGAAGGTCGTGCTCAGGGGCGACTCCGAGAGCCAGCTGTTCGCGCTGGCCGACAAGGCGGAGACGGAGGGACTCCCGTACGCCATCGTCCGGGACGCGGGCCACACGCAGCTGGAGCCGGGGACCGTCACCGCGCTCGCGGTCGGCCCCGGCCGCGACGACAGCGTCGACCGCGTGACCGGCGACCTCTCGCTCTATTAGATGGTCGCCGAACACACCCTCCGCGAGGCGCATCCCACGGAACGCGCGGTCGGCGTGGCGTACTACGTCAGCGACGCCGACGGGATCGGCGGCCGGCTCCGGGAGTCCCCCGAGGACTTCCGGGTCCGGGAGCTGGAGGCGTTCGACGCGGAGCCGCTCGGCGCCGACCGCGGGAGCTACCCCGAGCTCGTCGTCCGCGTCACGCTGCGCGACTGGGACACGAACGACTTCGCGCGCCGGATCTCCGACGCGCTACAGATTAGCCGCGAGCGCGTCTCCTGGGCCGGGACGAAGGACAAGCGCGCCGTCACCACGCAGCTGTTCACCCTCCGCGAGGTCGACCCCGACGACCTCCCGACGATCCGCGGCGCCGAGATCGAGCCGCTCGGCCGGGCGGGCCGGCGGCTCTCCTTCGGCGACCTCGCCGGCAACGCCTTCGAGATCCGCGTCGCCGACGCGGTCGCGGAAGCGCCCGAGCGCGTCGCCGAGACGGTCCGCGACCTCCGGGCGTTCGCGGGGGCCGGGGGCGAGTCGGCCGACGCCGCGGGCGCCGACGGCGACCTCGCGATCGGCGCGCCCGTCGGCGTCCCGAACTACTTCGGCCAGCAGCGCTTCGGGAGCCGGCGCCCCGTTACCCACGTCGTCGGGCTCGCGATCGCCCGCAACGACCCGCGCGAGGCGGTGCGGCTGTACGCGGGCAACCCGGCCGAGACGGAGCCCGACGACACGCGGGCCGCCCGCGACCGCGTCGACGCGGCGTTCGGAGTGACGGGGAATCTCGACCCTGCCGCCGACGGGACCGGCGACGGCGACTGGGCCGCCTGCCTCGACGCGATCCCCGGCAAGCTCCGGTTCGAGCGCTCGATGGTCCACCGGCTCGCCGACCGTGGCGTCGCCCCCGACGCGCCGCCCGACGACGAGGACTGGTGGCACGCGCTGGAGGCGGTGCCGTCGAACCTCCGGCGGCTGTTCGTCAACGCCGCGCAGTCGTTCCTCTTCAACCGCGTGTTGAGCGAGCGGCTCCGCCGCGGGCTCCCCTTCGACCGCCCCGTCGCCGGCGACGTGGTCTGTTTCGCCGACGGCGACGCCCCCGACGACCTGTACGCGCCCGACACCGATCGGCTCCAGCGCGTCGACGAGGGACGGGTCGACACCGTCACCCGCCACTGCGAGCGCGGCCGGGCGTTCGTCACCGCGCCGCTGGTCGGCACGGAGACCGAGCTCGGGGGCGGCGAGCCCGGCGAGATCGAGCGCGAGGTCCTCGCCGACGCGGGGATCGAGCCCGGCGACTTCGCGCTCCCCGGCGAGTTCGACTCCGCCGGCACCCGGCGGGCGATCCTCCTGCGCACCGACCTCGACGCGACGGTCGACGGCGGCGACCCGCGGTTCGCGTTCGCGCTCCCGAGCGGGTCGTACGCGACCGTGCTGCTCCGGGAGTTCCTCAAGCGGGGACCGCTCGACCTGTGACCGCGGCGGACGGCGCCTCCTGCGCCCGGCGGCCGCCGGTATGATCCGCGTTCGTGTATCATCGAGCGTCCGGGCGCCCCGAAACCACCACATTACTGTGTCCCGTTCCGAGCCGTTTTTGTGCGGGTGCCCGCAATCGAGGCCATGACCCGGATCGTCGTTATCGACCTCCACGGCCAGTTCACGCACCTCGAACGGCGCGCGCTCCGCGACATCGGCGTCGACACCGAGATCGTCTCGGCCGACGAGCCGGCCGACGAGGTCGACGCCGACGGGGTCGTCCTCTCGGGCGGCCCCGACATGGACCGCGTCGGCAACGCGCCGGACTACCTCGACCTCGACGTGCCCGTCTTCGGCATCTGCCTCGGGATGCAGCTGATCGCGGCCGAGCTCGGCGGCGAGGTCGGCGGCGGCGACTACGGCGGCTACGCCGACGTCGACGTGGAGATCGTCGACGACGAGGACCCCCTCGTGGGGTCGCTCGCGCCGGAGACCCGCGTCTGGGCCTCGCACGCCGACGAGGTGAAGTCGCTCCCGGCGGGGTTCACCCGGGCCGCCACCTCCGACGTCTGCGGCATCGAGGCGATGTCGAACCCCGAGGCCGACCTGTACGGCGTCCAGTGGCACCCGGAGGTCGCGCACACCGAGCGCGGCGAGGAGGTCTTCGAGAACTTCGTCGCGATCTGCGAGTCGGCGTAGGACCGCCCGCGCCGCTCTCTGAACCGCCCGCGCCGCTCTCCGGGCCGCCCGCGTCACTCCTCCAACCGCGCGGTCAACACCGGCGCCTCGCTGTGTCGCACGACCCGCTCGGCGACCGATCCGGCCGCGAGGAACCGGCCGACGCCGGTCCGGCCGTGGGTCCCCATCACGATCAGGTCGACCCCGTAGTCGGCCGCCGCGTCCAGGATCTCCTCGTGCGGGCGGCCGCGCCGGAGGTGCCGCTCGACCGGGACGCCGCGTTCCGCGCCGGCCGCGGCGACGGCGTCGAGCGCGCGCTCGCCGCGCGCCTCCTCGCGCTCGACGACTACGTCCCAGCCGTCGGCGCCCGCGATCCCCTCGTCGACGACGAACAGCGCGTGGACTCGCGCGTCCGCCAGCTCCCCGAGGTAGCACGCGTGCTCGACGGCGGCGTCGCTCCCGCCGCTCCCGTCAGTCGGACAGAGGATCTCGTCGTACATCGATACCGACTCCAACCCCGGCTCAGAGCCGGTACCGCCGGACGCGTTCGGTCCCGCAGCTCGGACACTCCCGGCGGTACTCGACGGTCGCCCCCGTGGTGACCGCCTCCCACTCGCCGGCGTCGTCGACGAACCCGCACTCCTCGCAGGCGTCCGACCCCTCGTCGAGCCGCGCGCGGAGCCGCTCGAAGGCCGACGTTCCGCCGTGGCTTCGTGACATGCGGTAACAGTTCACAACGCTTCGATTAATAGCTATCGGTGGGGACTCGCGCCGCGCCGCTCCCGACCGTCGCCCCCGGACCCGAGCCGCGCGTCGGCGTCGCGCCGGTCGGAGCCGTCGCTAGGGTCGCCGGACCCGTCGAAAAATCGGGAGGAGCCGACGCCTACTCCGCGAACAGCTCGTCGACCGCCTCGCCGGCGGCCTCGGCCGCCTCGCGGGCGACCGCGTCGGGGTCGGGGTCCTCCGGGGCGTTCAGGTAGACGTCGACGTCGAGCACGCCCTCCTCGAACGTCACCGTGACGTCGAGGTCGGTCACCGCCGACTGGTCGTAGCGGGCGAAGACGACGCCCTCCGCCGCCTCGGCCGCGGTGCGGACCACTTCGTCGTCCGTCGGCTCGTCGCTCATCGACCGCTTACGCGCCGCCCGCGCCCGGACCGCCCGGACCCATCGGACCGCCGCCGCCGGCGCCGCCCTGGAGCATCTGCTGGAGCTCGCTCTGCAGGTCGTCGAACTGCTCCTCGACGCGCTCCTCCTGCTTCTGGAGCTGCTCGACGCGGACTTCGAGCGAGTCGACCTTGTTCTCGAGGTCGTCGTAGGCGGACTCGTAGTCCGTCTCGACGAGGACCTCGCCGATCTCGCGGTACATTCCGGCGTCCTCGTCGACGTCTTCGAGGGCGTCGAGCGCCGTCTTCGACTCGTTGAGCGCGGCCTGCGCCTGCTCCTTCTGCTCGGCGACCTGCTGTGCGGTCTCCTGCAGCTCCTGGAGCTCCTCGATCTTCTCCTGTGCCTCGGGCGGCATGTTCCCTTGCATGGGCGAAGCGAGGCGACCCGGACGGAAAAACCCACGTCTTCTCGCCTCTCGGACCAAACGGCCGTGAGGAGCCGTGAACGGACCGTTCCCGCCGGATGGTCGAACCGAATCGACGGTCCCAGCGCGCGGGTCCGGCCTCGGCTCGCCCCGCGACCTCACCGGGTCCCGACCCGCTCCGCGACCTCGACCAGCCGGGACCAGCTGTTGATCCCGGCGCGGAGGGCGACGAGGTCGTCCGCGGCGACGCGGACCCGGACCGCGTCGCCGTCGCGGGAGACGGTCGCGGCCGAGCGCGCGTCGTCGATCTCGCCGACCTCGGGGGCGAGCGCGTCGGCGACGAGCCGTGCGCGCCGCTCCGAGGGGTAGGCGAACGAGAGGACCGTCTCGTGTGCGCGGGACGCCGTCACGGTCGGGAAAACCAGCCGACGTTACTCGACGTCGACTTCCTTCACGTCGCCGCCGCGCTCCTTCAGGAGGACGCGGTGGCCGCAGTACGGGCAGCGCACGCCGCCGTACTCGTCGAGGGTGACGTCGCGCTTACAGCGGGAGCACTTGTAGCTCATCGTCCTACTCCTCGTCGGCGAGCGCGGCGCGGATGGAGCGGCGGACGGTGCGGCCGCCGGGCGTCTCGGGGCGGTACGCCCCGCCCGTGAACGTCTCGCCGGTCTCCTCGTTCACCCAGATGCCGGTGCCCTTGCGCGTGACGTCGTCGCCGTCGACGGTCGCGTTGCGCATCTCCTCTTCGATGTCCTGGACCCGCTTGCGGGAGACCCGGCCGTAGCGAGCGCCGAATCGGCCCGCACTACCGGTGCTTCGTGCCTTGTCCTCAGCCATAGTAAGTCCGTCTACCGCCAGCGCGGGTAAAAAGGCTG
Source organism: Halorubrum rutilum (assembly GCF_042665015.1). Taxonomy (GTDB): domain Archaea; phylum Halobacteriota; class Halobacteria; order Halobacteriales; family Haloferacaceae; genus Halorubrum; species Halorubrum rutilum. Next base: position 99,606 of record NZ_JBHTBL010000004.1, read on the forward strand.
CGAGTTGCGGCGGTCGGAAGCGGTCCGGTGACGATGGAACACGGATGACGGAAGGGGTGGCGCGTGCCGACGAGCGCCCGCGGGGCGCGAGTCGCACGCGCGAGGGACGCGGCGAACGCGAGCGGCGCAGCCGCGAAGCGTGAGCCGCGAGGCTGGGGAGGCGTGAGGTGCGGTTGCGGTGCTGTGCGGGGTGGGACTCGAAGGGGCAGTCGCGAGGCGGGCGCAGGCGAAGTAAGCACCGCAGCGAAGGAGCGGCAGCGACTGAGCGAGGAGCACAGCGAGCGTGCGCCCGCCTCGCGACTGGGGCTTTGGAGGTGTTCACCGTCGATCTACCGACAGCCAGCATAGATACGACTCGGTCTCGACCGCAACGCATTTCACAACCAAGTAATACTACTAAGTTGTATGCACGGATTCGACGGCTTCAGCGACGTGAGCGAGACCGACGTGACGAAGGCGATCGGCAACGAGTGGACGGACGGGTTCCTCGACTTCACCGACTCGGACGTGATCGTCCTCGGCGGCGGTCCCTCCGGGCTGATGGCCGCCAAGGAGCTGGCCGAGCGCGGCGTGAAGGTGATGATCGTCGAGAAGAACAACTACCTCGGCGGCGGCTTCTGGCTCGGCGGGTTCCTGATGAACACGGTCACCGTACGCGACCCGGCCCAGGAGATCCTCGACGACCTCGACGTGGACTACGACCCCGTCGAGGACGTGGACGGGCTCTACACCGCCGCGGGCCCGGAGGCCTGCTCCGGGCTGATCAAGGCCGCCTGCGACGCCGGCGCGCGCGTCCAGAACATGACGGAGTTCACCGACCTCGTCGTCCGCGACGACCACGAGGTCGGCGGGATCGTGATGAACTGGACGCCGGTCCACGCGCTCCCGCGGGAGATCACCTGCGTCGACCCGATCGCGGTCGAGTCCGACCTCGTCATCGACGCGACCGGCCACGACGCGGTCGCGATCAGCAAGCTCGACGAGCGCGGCGTCCTCTCGGCGCCCGGCATCGAGCACGCGAAGGAGCACAACACCGGAATGGACCAGACGGGCGACGACCAGTACGGTGCCCCCGGCCACGACTCGCCCGGCCACGACTCGATGTGGGTCGGCGAGAGCGAGGACCAGGTCGTCGAGCACACCGGCGTCGTCCACGACGGCCTGATCGCCGCCGGCATGGCGGTCGCGACCGCCCACGGCCTCCCGCGGATGGGCCCGACGTTCGGCGCGATGCTCGTCTCCGGGAAGCGCGCGGCACAGGCCGCGCTCGACGAGCTCGGCGTCGAGGGCCCCGACGTCGAGCTGTCGACCGGCGGCGCGCCGGCGCCCGCAGACGACTGAGACGGAAATAGACGAAGAGTCGAAATTTCGGTCGCCTATCGGGGAATTACCGCTGACGCTCCGGCACCGGAGCCCTCCGAAGCCTCAGTCGCTCGGTGGTACGTGATCGCTGCTGACCAGAACACCGTCAAAGCCCCAGCCGCGAGGGCTCGGTGCGCTCGCTGTGCTCCTCACTCGGTCGCTCCGCTCCCTCGTTGCGGTGCTTGCGTCGCGCGCCTTCGCCCTCGCGGCTGCCCCTTTGAGTCCCACCCCGCACAGCACCGCAACCGCACCTCACGCCTCCCCAGCCTCGCGGCTCACGCTTCGCGGCTACGCCGCTCGCGTTCGCCGCGTCCCTCGCGCGTGCTGGCTCGCGGCCTTCGGCCGCTCGCAGGTACGCGCCGACCGCGTGGTAATCTGTGAACGGTCGCAGCATTCCGAGCCCGGAACCCGCATCGTAACCGTCCCTCACGAACGTTCACTCGCTCCCGACTCAACCGTGTGCCTTTTTGCGGGCGTGCGTCGAACCCGGCGGTATGCGCAACGCCAAGATCGTCTGTACGATCGGTCCCGCCTCGGACGGGCGGGACGCGATCCGCGCCCTCGCCGACGCGGGGATGTCCGTCGTCCGGCTGAACGCCAGCCACGGGACGACGGCCCACCGCGAGAAGGTCATCGAACGGGCCCGCGCGGTCGACGACGCGATCGACGACCCGCTCGCGGTGATGGTCGACCTGAAGGGGCCGGAGGTCCGCACGGCCGAGCTCGACGAGCCGATCCGGCTCGCCACGGACTCGGAAGTGACGTTCGCCGAGGGCGACGACGCCACGCCCGAGCGCGTGGGACTCACGCACTCGATCGGGGCCGCGACCCCGGGCGACACGATCCTCCTCGACGACGGGCGGATCGAGTGTCGCGTCGAGCGGGTCGACGGCGAGTCGGTCGTCGCGACCGTCGTCTCCGGCGGGAAGCTCAGCTCGCGGAAGGGCGTCAACCTCCCGGGCGTCGCGATCGACGTCGACCTGATCACGCCGGAGGATCAGGCGGAGCTCGACCTGGCCGTCCGGACGAACGCCGACTTCGTGGCGGCCTCCTTCGTGCGAAACGCCGACGACGTCTACGAGATCGCCGACGAGCTGGAGGGGCGCGGCGGCGGCGACATCCCGATCGTCGCGAAGATCGAGCGGGCGGGCGCGGTCGAGAACCTCGACGGGATCGTCGACGCCGCCGACGGCGTGATGGTCGCGCGCGGCGACCTCGGCGTGGAGTGCCCGCTGGAGGACGTGCCCGTCATCCAGAAGCGGATCATCCGCAAATGCGTCAACGCGGGCGTCCCGGTCATCACCGCGACGGAGATGCTCGACTCGATGGTCCACTCCCGCCGGCCGACCCGCGCGGAGGCCTCCGACGTCGCCAACGCGGTCCTCGACGGCACCGACGCGGTGATGCTGTCCGGCGAGACCGCGATCGGCGACGACCCGGTCAACGTCGTGGAGACGATGGACCGGATCGTCCGCGAGGTCGAGTCGAGCGAGGAGTACGCCGAGACGCGCGAGCAGCGCGTCCCGGCCGCCGCGGAGGGCTCCCGGACAGAGGCGCTGGCGCGCTCGGCGCGCTACCTCGCCCGCGACATCGGCGCCTCGACCGTGGTCGCGGTCTCGGAGTCCGGCTTCACCGCCCGCAAGACGGCGATGTTCCGCCCGGGCGTCCCCGTGGTCGCGACGACGCCGAACGACCGGGTCCGGCGACAGCTCGCGCTCTCGTGGGGCGTCCGCCCCGTGCTGACGGAGTACGCCCACGACATGGAGACGATCCTCGACAACGCGGTCGACGCCGCGCTCGACATCGGCGGCGCCGCCTCCGGCGACACGCTCGTCGTGCTCTCCGGCATGCTGACGGAGTTCGAGGGGACGAACACGACGAACACGCTGAAGGTCCACGTCGCGGCCGAGACGCTGGTGACCGGGAAGGCGGCCGTCGCGGGCCGCGTCGCCGCGCCCGTCTACCGGACCGACGACGGCGACCTGAGCGCGGTCCCGGACGGGTCGATCGTCGCGCTCAGTCCCGGCTTCGAGGGCGAGTTCTCCGGCGACCTCGACGCCCTCGCCGGGATCGTCGACGCCGACGACGGGATGACCGGCTACCCCGCGGTCGTCGCCCGCGAGCTCGGCGTCCCGATGGTCTCCGGCGCGACGCTCCCCGAGCGCGTCGCCGACGGCAACGTCGTCACGCTCGACGGCGAGCGCGGGATCGTCTACGAGGGCGACGTGATCGCGGCGGCGCGCGAGCGATAGCCGCGCCTCGCGCCGACCGGGATCCCCCCGCCAGCCATTTACCGCCGACGCGCCTACCGGCGGGTATGCCAAGCGACCGGGACGCCGCCGGCGACGACGCCGACGCCACCGACACCGACGGCGCCGACGCCGTCACCGGTGATGACGCCAGCGGCGCCGACGCCACCGACGACGCCCGGGTCCGGGCGAACGAGACCCGGGCCGACGCCGAGGCGGGGGACGAGCGCCAGTGGCGGTTCGCCGTCGACGACGTGGGGCCGGACGGCGTCACCGAGGACACCGGGACCCCCGAGGACGAGCCGATCGAGCCGGGGTCGATCGACGCCGAGAACGCCGCCCTAGTCGCGCTCGGCGTCGCGATCACGGTCGCCGTGCTGCTGTTCGGGTTCTGAACCCCGTCCGGATCGCCGGGGTCGCGGGGGCCTCCCGACCGCCGACGGCCCCGCGCGCACCATCACTTATACCGACGCGGCCGTACGTCCGGACATGGATCTGCTCTCGGGACTCGGACCGCTCCTCCAGTCCGGGCTGATCGGTCCGGACACGCTGCCGCTCCTGCTGTTGACGGCCGGCCTGCTGCTCTCTATGGCGGAGGCGCTCGCGCCGGGCGCGAACTTCATCGTCGTCGGCATCGCGCTGATCGGCGCGGGGCTCGGCGGGCTCCTGCTGACGTCGCTCGGCGTGGCGGGGGCGGGACTCACGCTGGTCATGGCGCTGCTGACGCTCGTCGTCGGGGCGGCCGCCTTCTACGGCTACCACGAGTTCGACCTGTACGGCGGGAAGGGCCAACAGCAGACCAGCGACAGCGACTCGCTGAAGGGGAAGACCGGCACCGTCACGGAGCCGGTGACGCCCTCCGGCGGCGAGGTGAAGCTCTCCGGCGGCGGCTTCAACCCCTACTACTCCGCGCGGTCGATCGAGGGCGAGATCGAGGCCGGCGAGGAGGTGATGGTCGTCGACCCCGGCGGCGGCAACGTCGTCACCGTGGAGTCGATGGGTTACGTCGAGGACGACATCGACAGGGAGCTCGCCGCGGACCGGGCCCGGAAGGAGGCCGCGGAGGGGGAAGCGGAGGCCGACGCGGGGACCGAGGCCGACGCGGAGACCGAGATCGACGCGGAAACCGAGACCGAGCGCGGGTGACCGCGATCGGGGCCGACCGCGGTCCGGACCGGGGCACCGAGGTCCGGATGGACAAGACACTTGTTCGGTCTCGCGGATCCCTCGGCCATGCGTTCCCCGCTCGCCCCCCTCTCCGGAGCCGTCGGTTCGCTCCTCGACCGCTCCCGCGACCACTTCGAGGCGGTCCGGCCGCGGTCCGGCGCGGTCGCGGCCGGGCTCGTCCTGCTCGTCACCCTCGCGACGGTCGCCGGGGTCTTCGCGCTCGGCGCGGCCTTCGACGCGACGATCGACCGAGAGGTCACCGTCGACAACCCCGACCGGCCGCCGGAGACGACCTGCGAGGCGTTCGGCGACGACGACTCGGTGTTCGCCGAGCAGTGCGACCGGCCCGAACGGGTCGACGTCGACGTCGGCGAGGAGCTCCGGGACGCGACCGGCGACTACGCCGCGTACGCCGCCTTCGGCGTGCCGATCTGGTGGGGGATCTTCGCGCTCGTCCTCCACGGCGGCGCGCGCCTCGCCGGCGGGAGCGGCTCTCTGGGCGACTCGCTCGCGATCGCGGCGTGGGCGATCGTGCCGGAGGTCCTCCGGCTGACCGCCGGGCTCGCGGCGATCTGGCGCGCGCTCGCGACGACGACCGTCGACGGCGCGACGGTCGAGGCGATCGCGAACGAGGTCGTCGCCGCGATCGGGACGGTGCGAGTCCCCCTGCTCGCCGCCTCGGCGGTCGTGATCGCGGTCCAGTGGGCGATCGTGACGGGCGGGCTGGAGGCGACCCACGACCTCGACCGCGGGACCGCGGGGACGGTCGCCGGCGTCCTCGCCGCGCTCGGGTTCCTGCTCGCGGCGGTGTGAGCGCCGGCCTCGCACTCGCGACACCGGACGCGACCCGCGATCCCCCGCGCCGCGAGCCGCCGCATTCGGGAGTTTTTAACCCGCCGGCGCTCCCCCTCTCGGTATGATCCTGTCGGACGCGGACATCCTCGGCCGGCTCGCGGACGGGGACCTCGTGGTCGAGCCGCTCGGCGACGTCGACCAGCAGGTCCAGCCCGCGAGCGTCGACCTGCGGCTCGGCGAGCGCTTCCTGGAGTTCCAGCGCACCAACATCCCCTGCATCCACCCGACCGAGGCCGACGAGGTCGGCGAGTACGTCACGGAGACGACCGTCGACGAGGGCGGCGAGTTCATCCTCCACCCCGGCGACTTCGTCCTCGGGACGACGACAGAGCGCGTGGAGATCCCGGACGACCTCGTCGCGCACGTCGAGGGCCGCTCGTCGCTCGGACGGCTCGCGATCGTCGTGCACGCCACCGCCGGCCTCTGTGACCCCGGCTACAAGGGGCAGATCACGCTCGAACTGTCGAACCTCGGCACCGCGCCCGTCGCGCTCTCGCCGGGGATGCGCGTCTCGCAGCTCACGTTCACCGAGCTGAAGTCGCCCGCCGACCGCCCGTATGGCGCGGAGCGCGGCTCGAAGTACCAGGATCAGGACGGGCCGCAGGCGTCCCGGATCGGCGACGACCCGGAGTTCGACGGCGAGGGGAACGAGGAGGTCGGCGGGAATGCGGAGGCCGAGTCATGAAGTTCATCGAGGAGGTCGTCGTCGACGAGTTCCTCCCGACCGTGCGCTCGATGCTGGCGGAGGACCTCCGCGACCGCGGCTTCACGCAGCGCGAGGTCGCCGACGCGCTCGGCATCTCGCAGTCCGCGGTCTCGAAGTACGCCCACGGCGACGTGGCGCGCCACGACCGGATCGTCGCCGACGAGCGCGTCCGCGACCTCGTCGATCGGGTGGGCGAGGGGCTCGCCGACGGCGACCTGAGCCCGGTCGGCGCGCTCGTCGAGATCGAGGTGCTGATCCGGCGGCTGGAGGAGGGGGACCTCCTCGCGGAGCTCCACGAGGAAGCGATGCCGGCGCTCGCGGACGCCGACGTGGAGTTCTCGGTCCACGACCCGGACAGCGGGCTCCGCGAGCGCGAGCGCGTCCTCGGCTCGGTGCGGCGCGGGCTCCGCACCCTGACGAACGCCTCGGGCTTCGCCGCGCTCATCCCGAACGTCGGGGCCAACGTCGCCGAGTGCCTCGACGACGCGCGGACCATCGACGACGTCGCCGCGGTCCCCGGCCGCCTCGTCGACGTGAAGGGGCGGGCCATGGTCCCCGGCGAGCCCGAGTTCGGCGTGAGCGAGCACGTCGCCACGGTGCTGCTCGCGGCGCGCGAGGCGGGCGCGACCGCTCGCGGCGCCGTGAACGTCCGGTACGACCCCGACACCGTCGCGGCGCTCGCCGAGTCGTATCCGACCGTCGAGTTCGACGCCGAGCGCGGGACGCGCGCGGCGGTCGCCGACGCGGTCGCGGGCGCCGACGCCTCGGCGACCGGGGGAGACGCGGCGACGCTCGTCTGCTACCAGACGGGCGCGGTCGGCGTCGAGCCCATCGTCTACGTGCTCGCGCCGACCGCCGCCGACGCGGCGCGGATCGTTCGCGACCTGTTGTGAGTCTTCCCGAAACGTCCGGGCCGTCCGCTCGGCCCCGAACCAGCGGGCTTTAGGCCCGTATCCACGACAACTCGATACACGCACCACATGAGCCACGACGACTTCCCCACCGACCGACCCGCGGTGGTGACCTGCGGGCTGCCGTACGCCAACGGCGACCTCCACATCGGCCACCTGCGCACCTACGTCGGCGGCGACGTGTACAGCCGCGCGCTCGAGCGACTCGGCCAGGAGACCGCGTTCGTCTCCGGCTCGGACATGCACGGGACGCCCGTCGCGGTCAACGCCGAGCAGGAGGGCGTCTCCCCCGAGGCGTTCGCGCTCGACTGGCACGAGCGGTACGCCGAGACGTTCCCGAAGTTCAACGTCGAGTTCGACAACTACGGCCACACCCACGACGAGACGAACACCGCGGTCACCCAGGAGCTCGTCCGCGACCTGGAGGACGCGGGCCACGTCTACGAGAAGGAGATCATGGTCGCGTACGACCCGGTCGACGACCAGTACCTCCCCGACCGCTACGTCGAGGGGACCTGCCCGTACTGCGGCGCGCACGCCCGCGGCGACGAGTGCGACGAGGGGTGCCAGCGCCACCTCGAACCCGGCGAGGTCGAGGACCCCGTCTCGACGATCACCGGCAACCCCGCCGAGTACCGCGAGCGCACCCACAAGTTCTTCGCGGTCTCGGAGTTCTCGGAGTACCTCTCCGGCTTCCTCGACCGGCTGGAGGGCACCTCGAACGCCCGGAACCAGCCCCGCGAGTGGATCGAGCAGGGGCTCCAGGACTGGTGTATCACCCGCGACATGGACTGGGGGATCGATTATCCGGGGGACAATCCCCAAAACCTCGTCCTCTACGTCTGGGTCGACGCCCCGATCGAGTACATCTCCTCGACGAAGCAGTACTCCGAGCGCGTCGGCGCCGACGAGTACGACTGGGAGGCGGCCTGGCTGGAGGGGGCGAGCGACGCCCACCCCGAGGGCGGCGAGATCGTCCACGTGATCGGCCGCGACATCATCCAGCACCACACGATCTTCTGGCCCGCGATGCTGGAGGCGACCGACCACGCCGAGCCGCGCGCGGTGATGGCGAGCGGCTTCGTCACCCTCGGCGGGAAGGGGTTCTCGACGAGCCGCGACCGCGCCGTCTGGGCCGACGAGTACCTCGACGAGGGGTTCCACCCCGACCCGCTGCGCTACTACCTCGCGACCAACGGCGGGTTCCAGCAGGACGTGGACTTCTCGTGGGAGAAGTTCCGCGACCGCGTCAACACCGAGCTGGTTGGGACCGTCGGCAACTTCCTCTACCGATCCCTGCTGTTCGCCCACCGCAACTACGACGACGCGCCGATCGCGGACGCGACGAGCGACGAGGTCGAAGCGCGGATCGAGGCGGCGATCGCCGACGTCGAGGCGGCCGTCAACGACTACTCCGTGCGCGCGCTCGGCGACGCCGTCACCGACCTCGCGCGGTTCGGCAACGAGTACATCCAGCGGAACGAGCCGTGGAACCTCGTCGACGAGGACCCCGACGAGGCCGCGCGGGTCATCCACGACTGCGTCGCGGTCGCGAAGGCGATCGCGGTGCTGTTCGAGCCGATCGCCCCCGAGAAGTGCGAGCGCCTGTGGGCCCAGCTCGGCGAGGACGGCTCGGTCCACGAGGTCACGGTCGAGGCCGCCCGCGAGGGGCCCGCCGGCGATCTCGCGGAGCCGACCGAGCTGTTCGATCAGATCGAGGACGAGCGCGTCGAGGCGCTCAACGAGAAGCTGGAGTCGCGGGTCGCCGAGGCGGAGGCCGGCGACGAGGAGGGCGACGAGCCAGATGACGAGGACGACGGCGGAGACGCAGACGACGCCACCGACGACCCCGACGCGACCGACGTCGACCCCCTCAGCGACGACCGGATCGGCTTCGACGACTTTCAGGAACTGGACATCCGGATCGGCCGGATCGAGGAGGCCGAGGGCATCGAGGGCGCCGACGACCTCCTGAGGCTCCGCGTCGACCTCGGCGCCGAGACCCGGACGATCGTCGCCGGGCTGAAGCGGCTCCACGACGTCGACGACCTGCCCGGTACGAAGGTGGTCGTGCTCGCCAACATGGAGAAGGCGGAGCTGTTCGGCGTCGAGTCGAACGGGATGGTGCTCGCGGCCGGCGAGGAGGCCGACCTCCTCACCACCCACGGGGACGCCGGGCCGGGCACGAAGGTCAAGTGAGAGCCGGTCCCGATCTTCCCGATCTCACGCGTCCAGCACTTCGATCAGGTTGCCCTCGGGGTCGACGACGAACAGGACCGTGGTCCCGCTCTCGGTCGTCCGCGGCTCGCTGAGGGTCTCCACGTCGTCGTCGAGCCCGCGGTGGAACGCTTCCACGTCGTCGACGGAGAGCCCGAGGTGGACCGCGCCCGGTCGGTTCAGTTCCGGATCGGGTGTCGGCTCGCCCTCGGGGTCGTACGCGACCAACTCGACGATCGTCTCGTTACCGTCGCCCTCCCCGCCGGCGACGAGGTGCGCGAAGTCTGCGGCCGCGCCGTCGACGGCGACGGCGTCCGCGAACGCCTCGCCGCCCACGGCGAACTCCGCGGCGAGGTCGAGGTCGAACGTCTCGGCGTAGAAGTCGACGGCGCGGTCGAGGTCGGCGACGGTGAGGCCGACGTGGTGTGGGGTCGGATCGGACACGGTCGAACGACGGCGAGCGATTTAAAAATCGTGTCGGCCCAGATGTCCCCGTATCAGAGGACCCCGGCGAGCCCCACCGCGTTCGCGAGGGGGACGCCGGCGGCGACGGAGCCGATCAGGTAGCCGCCGATGGCGCCGCCGTTCAACAGCGGGAGCCCGGCGTGCGGCCGGCCCTCGATCACCCAGCTCATCAGGACGAGGAGCCCGGCGAGGCTCCCGACCATCGCGAGCAGCGCGGGGAGGTTGACGCCGAGGAGCGGGACCGCGAGCCCGGCGGCGGGGGAGAACGTCGCCGCGCTCGCGACCAACACGGCCGGGATCACGGCGTCGCCGAGCCCGATGAAGAAGGCGTCGCGCTCCTCGATGGGCGTGGGGTCCGAGACGTCGGCGGCCTCGTCGTCTCCGGCGGTCCCGTCGTCGCCAGCGGCCCCATCGCTTCCGACGCTCCCGTCGTCCCCGGCCGCCTCGCTGGCGCCGTCCGCCTCGTCGGCCTCCGCGTCGGTCGCGTCGTCCGGACCGCCGGCGCCCCCCTCCTCGTCGTCGCCGAGCAGCGTGTACGACAGCGACAGCGGGATCACGAGCACCACGGGGATGTTCAGGTCCATCACGCCCTCCGCGAGCGACAGCATGTGCTCGGTGCCGTACACCGAGACGGCGTCGTAGACGGCGAGGAACGCGAGCAGGATCAGCGCGGGGAGCAGCCCGAACGAGATGCCGAAGAGTCCGGCCGCCCCGGCGCCCATCAACACCCCGGCCGCGTCGATCACGTACCACTCGGGGTAGACGAGCAGCCCCACGCCGACCGCGGCCGCCGGCACGGCCGCCGCCAGCGGCGACACCAGCGCGGAGAAGACGTACCACGAGAGCCACGCGGAGGTGCCGACGATGAGGAGCCGGACCGCGCCGTCGAAGTCGTACCTGAAAGCCGCGAGCATCACCCCCGTCATGACCAGGATCGCGAGGACGTACACGACGCTGTTCGTCGGGTCGTCGGGGTTCTCGACCGCCTGATACCCGCTCTCGGCGAACTCGGGGACCAGCGCCAGCGCGCCCAGCTGCACGGCGAGGAACAGTCCGACGACGAAGGCGACGCCGCGGTACTCCCGGGGGAACATTCGACCGAGGGTTCGGCGTCCGGAGGTTTCGTCCTTGCGCTTCGCGTCGGCGGGCCGGTCGGGTCGCTCCGGTCGGACCGCTCTGCCAGAGTCGCTCCGGGACGCGCTCGCTCGCCGCGAGAGGGATCCGGTGCCGCGAACGCCGACGGCACGCCGTCGCGCGCCGCAGAAGGGGTCCGGGTACGGTGTGGGAGCGGGTCGGACCCGGACCCGAGAGCCGACGGACGACGGACGGTGGAAGCGAGTGTCCGGCCGGCCCGCCCGACGTTAGGCGGGCCGGCCGGTTTCGTCCGCGGCGTGTACGACCAGCCCGATGCGGAACAAGAAGCTACCGTCCAGATTATCAAATCAGATATTCTTAGCGACGAACGCGGCGGTCGCGACCGGAAGCGTCGTCGCGAGTCACGCGCGGAAAGGGAAGGGAGGCGAAACGCGGCGAAGGCGGGACGGGAGGCGGGCGGGCGGCGGCCGGACAGCGGACCCCCGGGCTGTCGTCGGCGTCGCCGCCCGAGCGGTCGGGACGGGCGCGCGGTGTTGTCGCCGAACTCCAACGAGAAAAGCGTCGGACTTCGGCAACTCCACGTAGTCGCTTCTCCGGTATAAACCAGACGGTCCGGGCTCGGGGATCCGGATCGGAACGGGGGTCGGAGCGCCGGGCCGGGAGTCAGCGCCGGTCCCGCAGCGCCGGGAACTCCTCGCGCACCGCCGCGGCCCGCTCCGGGTCGATCTCGGCGGTCACCGTCGTCGGCTCTTCGCCCACGGACGCGAGGGTGGTCCCCCACGGGTCGTAGACGGTCGTCCGGCCGCAGAGCGCGTCCGACTCGAACGCGCCGCTCCCGTTGACGGTCGCGACGTACGCGAGGTTCTCGATGGCCCGCGCACGGCCGAGCGTCCGCCAGTGCTCGACGCGGGGGTACGGCCACGCGCTCGGCACCAGCACGCAGTCGACGCCGGCCGCGGCCATCTCGCGGAACTGCTCCGGGAAGCGGAGGTCGTAACAGGTCGTGACGCCGACGCGCACGCCCTCCAGGTCGACGACCGGGACGCGCTCGCCGGGGACCATGCGGTCGGTCTCCTCCGAGCCGTACCCGAACAGGTGCCGCTTCCGGTAGACCAGTCGACGCTCCCCGTCCCGGTCGAAGAGGACCGCCGCGTTCGCGAGCCCCGCCTCGGCCGGGACGTCGATCCCGTCCGCGGCGGAGGCCGCGAGGTCCTCGACGACGGTCCCGGCGAGGACGTTGACGTCGGCGTCGGCCGCGACGGCCGCGAACCGCGACAGCCGGTCGCCGGCGAGGCTCTCGGCGGCGCGGGCGTACGAGTCGAACGCGAAGTAGCCAACGTCGAACAGCTCCGGGAGGACGACGAGGTCCGCCCCGTCGGCGGCGGCCGCCCGGACGCGCTCGACCGCGCTCTCGACGTTGTCCGCGACGGCGCCGCCCTCGACGCCGAGCTGGACGCCGGCGACCCTCATGCCGTCGGGCCCAGCGAGGCGCGCAGCGCGTCCTCCAGGTTGTCGAGCTCCTCGTCGAAGTTGCGCTCGAAGAACGACTCGACGCCCGGGAGCCGGCCGTCGACGACGAACTCGTTGGCGAGCCGACAGCCGCCGTCGGTCTCGGTGATCGTGTGCTCGCCGGTCACGCGGAACGCCTTCGACTTGCCGACGAACTTCACCCGGTTCGGCGGGTCGCGCTCGACCTCCTCGGTCTCGACGGAGATGGTCGAACGGATCATCGGGATCGGGAGCGCGACGTGCCAGGTCGCGCGCCCGTCGCCGTGGACGTCGAAGGTGTCGACCACGCTTATCGCGCCGGCGCGCTTCTCGGCGTCCGAGATGAACGCCCACACGTCGTCCGCGGGCGCGTCGAACTCGAACGTCCGGGAGACTCGGACGGTCATACCCGCCCGTTGGTGCCACGGGGGTTAAAAACACGCGAGTCCGACGGCGCGGAGGCGGCGGGAGTCCGACGGCGAGGAGGCGGCGGGGATCCGGTGGAACGGAGACGGCGGGATCGGTAACGCGGGGACGAAGCGGGCCCGGCGGCGTCGCGCGACCTCAGCCCTGTGGCGTCACGCGCCACGTCGTCGACCGCGCTCGGCCCCACTTCTCGATGTCGACGTCGTCGGACTTCTCGGCGAGTCGGGGGAGCCGCGAGCCGACCTGCTTCGCCGTGAGGCCGATGGCGTCGGCGATCGTCTTCGAGCGGACGTAGCGCTCGCCACGGGTGACGCTGTCCGTGAGGTACGCGAGGATCCGCTGCTCCTCCTCGGTGTACTCGCTCATGTCGCCAACGTTGGCGTCTAACGTCCTTAACGGTTTCTCGTCTCCCGGTCGCTCAGTCGAAGAGCTGCACGGCGGCGACCGAACAGAGGGCGAAGACGAACGCCGCCGCGAACCCCCACGCGCGACCGATCTGCGACGGGTACCCGAACATCAGCACCGTCCCGACGAGCGCGACGGCCCCCAACGCGAGCGCCACGCCGATCTCCATGTCAGACTCGATGGATCCCTCGCTCATACCCGTCGCTTCGCGGGCGGCTACTTAGTTCATGCGAAGGGCGCGACCGCGCCGACGAGATCCGCGCTCTCAGATGATCTCGACGTGCTCCGACTCCTCGTTCAGGGCGAGGTTCGCGGCGATCTCGGCGTTCCGCATCGCGTACTCGGCGGTGTGCTGGAGGCTGACGAGCACCTCGCGGGTCATCAGCAGCGTCTCGTTGTCGAGGTCGTCCGGCAGCTCGGCGAGGATCTCCTGCTCGCGGTCCTCCAGCCGGGCGAACAGGTCGCGGCACTCGACGGTGAGGTCGTAGTCGCGCTCGACGACGGCCCGGACCGCGAGCGCCGTCAGCTCGTCCACCTGATCGGTGAACTCGCGGATCTGCCGCATCGTCGCGCTGTCGACGTCGAGCGTGTGGCCGTCGGCCTCCATCACGATGTCGGCGATGTCCTCCGCGTTGTCGGCGGTGAGCTCTAAGTTCTTCGCCACGGAGCGGTAGCCGATGAGGGGGAACCCCTCCTCCAGGCCGACGGCACGCGCGAGGTTCGGGTTCTGGTAGGCGGTGAAGATGAGCCGGAGCAGGAGGACGAAGATCTTGTTCGCCTGCCGCTCGCGGTTGAGCGCGCGCTGCGCGAGGTCGGGGTTGCCGTGCGCGAGCGCCTTCACGGCCTCGCCGCGCATCGTCGACCCGGTGTTCTCCAGCCGTTCGAGCAGGTTGTCGAGGGTGAAGTCCTCCGGGTCGACCGAGCAGCGGATGGAGATGTCCTCGGGCGTCTCCTCGATGACGCCGAGCCCCATCAGCTGCGTCTCGGCCTTGTAGACGGCGTTGATGTGCTCGCTGTCGAGCGTCCCCTCGCTCCGGACGTGGATCACGCGCCGCCCGAGCACGTACTGCGCGACGATGGCCCGCTCCAGCGACCGCGCGTCGAGCCCGTCGGCGTTGATGACGGCCTCCGACTCCTCCGTGCTCACCGACTCCGGGAGCACGGTGAGCGTTCCCTTGCCGCCCATCCGGAGCGACACCTCGTCGCCCTTGTTGACGCCGTGTTCCTGCGCCCACTCGGCGGGGAGGGTCATCGCCAGCGTCGACGGACCCAGCCGTTGGACCTTCCGCGTTTCCATGTCGCGACGTACCGCGGGATACACCTTAACGTTGTTCCTATGTTCATTATACGCTTGATCGAATATACAAGGTGTTGTGTGGGGATCGGACGCGCTCGACGGCTCCGACCGTCCGACGATCCGCGCGCTTTTGTCGTTCAGCCGCCGATCATCGGTCATGACAGCCCGGGTGCTCGTCGTCGACGACTCCTCGTTCCAGCGGACCGTGGTCCGGGACGCGCTTGAGGGGTCGTTCGACGTCGTCGGCGAGGCGGAGAACGGCGCGGAGGCCGTGGAGCTGTTCGAGGCGTACGAGCCGGACGCCGTGTCGATGGACGTCGTCATGCCGGAGATGACCGGGATCGAGGCGACGCGCGCCATCAAGGAGCGGCGGCCGGACGCCGTGGTCGTGATGTGCACGAGCGTCGACCAGCGGGAGAAGATGATGGCGGCGGTGAAGGCCGGCGCCGACGGCTACGTCACGAAGCCGGTCGACCCCGACGAGCTGGTCCCGGAGATAGAGAGTCACCTCGGCTGACGGGCGGAGACCGGAGTCGGCTCGCAGGGGTCACGCCGGGTCGAACGACCGGAGGATCGACGAGAGCGCGCTGGCGAGCTCTTCGAACCGGTCGATCTCCATCGAGTCGGTCGTCACCCAGACGCCGTGTTCCCCCGCGATGACGCGCGTCAGGTACCCGTTCTCGAACACGCGGACGGTGAACCGGTAGTCGCCGAGCTGCGTGTTGGCGTACAGCGACTGCGAGTGGAACCCCTGGCGCTCGTTCTCCGCGAACCCGACGAGGTCCGCGGTCCGGCTCAGGTCGCTGCGGAGGTACAGCTGCGTGACGTCGTCCTCGGTGAAGTAGGTGAGACTCCGGAGCTCGTCGCCGGTCGCCGTCCGCGCCGCGCTGAGTAGCTCGTCGACGTGAGGGTCGGGTGGCTGCGACATGCTAACACGATCTATCGTGGGGTACATGAGCGTGTGGGTGGCCGCAGGACCGTCGTCGAACCGGTGAGCGGACCGATCGTCGCGCCGAACTAGGGCGCTTCGCGCTCCGTCGACCGCGCCCGAAGGGCAGAGTTTAGGGACTCCCCCGCCGTCGACCCGCCATGGGCGACTACGACGACGTCTGCGTCCTGCTGCCCGCGATGGACGAAGTCGAGACGGTCGCGCGCGTCGTCGAGGCCTTCCGCGACGCCGGGATCGACGACGTCCTCGTGGTCGACGGCGGCTCCACCGACGGGACCAGGGCGGCCGCCCGCGAGGCCGGCGCGCGCGTCGTCGAACAGTCGGGCCGCGGGAAGGGACAGGCCGTCCGCGAGGCGGTCCGCGACCACGTCGACGCGCCGTACGTCGTGATGGCCGACGCCGACGCGACGTACGACGCGGCCGACGTCGACGCGATGCTCAACCCGCTGCTCGCCGGCGAGGCCGACCACGTCATCGGGAACCGGTTCGCCGACATGCGACCGGGGGCGATGACCCGGCTGAACCGGGTCGGCAACCGGATCATCAACCTCGCGTTCCGCGCGATCCACCGGGAGGGCTATCGGGACATCCTCTCGGGGTATCGGGCGTTCACCCGCGAGTCGTTCCTCCGGCTCCGCCTCACCGCCGACGGCTTCGGGATCGAGACCGAGATGGCGGTCGAATGCGTGAAGAACCAGGTCGACGTCGCGGTCGTCCCGATCACCTACCGCGAGCGTCCCGGCGGCTCCGCGACCAACCTCCACCCGATCCGCGACGGCGGCGTGATCTTCCTGGAGCTGTACCGCAAGGCGAAGACGAACAACCCCCTGTTCTACTTCGGCAGCGTCGGGGCGGTGTCGACCGCGGTGGGCGCGGCGATGACCGCGTACGTCCTCTACGAGTGGTTCGCGTACGGCATCACCCACGAGGTCATCGCCATCGGCGCCGTCGGTTCGGCGGTCCTCGGGATCCAGCTCCTGATCTTCGGCGTGCTGGCGGACATGATCCTCTCGCTGCACCGGGAGCAGGTGACCCGGTTTGAGCGGGCGATCGAGGAGCGCGGGCCCGACGGTTCGCGGGAGAGTGAGCGGGACGGCGACCGAGGCAGCGAGCGGGACGGCGACCGAGACGGCGAGCGGGACGGCGACCGAGACGGCGAGCGGGACGGCGACCGAGACGGCGGTCGGATCGAGCGTCCGCCGGAGGGGGACGACGACTGACGCGCGCCCGTCGAACGGCCGCGGGGACGGCCGAACGCCCGTTTCCGTCCCGGAGCGAAGGCACATAGTTTATGTCGG
Source organism: Halorubrum rutilum (assembly GCF_042665015.1). Taxonomy (GTDB): domain Archaea; phylum Halobacteriota; class Halobacteria; order Halobacteriales; family Haloferacaceae; genus Halorubrum; species Halorubrum rutilum. The sequence goes on from NZ_JBHTBL010000004.1 coordinate 116,496, forward strand.
CACACCGAGACGCGGGGCCATGGACGAGAAGCGGTTCGTCATCGCCCTCTTCGGTCTCGCGGTCGCGCTCGTCGTCGGGTTCATCGGGTACCGGTTCGTCGCCCCGCTCACGGTCGCGGTGTTCCTCTACTACTCGACGCGCCGGCTCTTCCACCGGCTCGAACGGTTCCGACTCCCCGCCCGCGCCAGGGCCGTGCTCTCCCTGTCGCTCATCGGGGTCCCGCTCGTCGGGCTCATCGGCTACACCGTGCTGCTGGTGCTGATCGAGGCGCGGCGGTTCATCGAGCGGTACCCGGTCGCGGAGACGGTCGGCGCGGAGGACTCCTGGGTCGGAGACCTGGCTCAGCTCTCGGACCCGACGCTCGACGGGCTCGTCGCCGCCTATCGCTCGGGGCAGCTCGACCCGCTGATCGAGTTCGTCTCCGAGCAGGCGCCGCTGCTCGCGAGCACGCTCTCCGGGCTCGCCCTCAACCTCCTGATCGTCGTCGTCGTCACCTACTACCTGCTGCTCGACGGCTCGAAGTTCCACGAGTGGCTGCTCACCTTCGACGACGACGCGGTGGTCCGCGAGTACCTCGAAACCGCCGACGACGAGCTGGAGGCGGTGCTGTACGGAAACCTGCTCAACGTCATCGCCATCTCGATCATCGCGGTCGTCACGTACACCGCGTACAACGTGGCCGTGCCAGCCGCGGTCGAGGTCCCGTACCCGGCGCTCGCGGGCGCGCTCACCGGCGTCGCGAGCCTGATCCCCGTGATCGGGATGAAGATCGTGTACCTCCCGCTGGCGGCGGTGACCTCGGTGCCGACGCTCCTCGGCGGCGGCGACGTCTCGCTGCTCGCTTACGTCGCCGGCTTCCTCGTCGTCGCGGCCGTCGTCGTCGACACGATCCCCGACATCGTGCTCCGGCCGTACTTCAGCGGGAAGACGACTCACGTCGGGCTGCTCATGCTCGCGTACATCTTCGGTCCGGTCGTCTTCGGCTTCCACGGGCTGTTCCTCGCGCCCATCGTGCTGGTGTTGGCGCTCACGTTCGCCGACACGGCGCTGATCCGGCTGCTCGGCGGCGATCCGAACGAGGTCGGCGCCGAGGGAGACCCCGCGGCGGTCCCCCGCGGACAGCGGCGACTCGACGAGTTCTGACCGCCGAGCCGAAGAGATAAGCCCCCGCTCGCCGACCGGGTGACGTATGCGCCTTCACGTCATCGGTCTCGGCGGCGCCGGTGGCCGGATCGTCGACCGGCTCGCGGCCGATCACGGCCACGAGCGGTTCCTGCACGGGATCAACGCGTTCGACACGGACGCGGCGGCCCTCGACGCGCTCCGGTCGGTCGACGAGTCGCGCCGCTACCGCTTCGGCGACGCGGCCGACGGGAGCGGGCTCGACGGTGACCTCCACGCCGCCCGGCGGCTCGGCGACGCCCACGCGAGCGAGCTCGGCCGCGCCATGGACGACGAGAACCCGTCCGTCGCGGAGGCGTTCGTGCTCGTCGTCGGTCTCGGCGGCGGCGCGGGCGCGGGCGCCGCCCCCGCGCTCGCCGAGGAGCTGTCGCGGCTCTACGACGCCCCGGTGTACGCCGTCGGACTCCTTCCGACGCCGGCGGAGTCGGGGACGTCGGCGGGGTCAGGCGAGTCGGCGGAATCGGCGGTCGACCGGACCGACGCCGCCCGCGGCAGCGCGCCCGAGTCCGAGGACCGCGAGCCTCGGCGCCCCCTCGCGGAGAAGAACGCGGCCCGGACGCTCGACGCCCTCTCCGACCGCTGTGCGGCCCTGTTCCCCTTCGACAACGACGCGTGGCTTCGGCCGGGAGAGACGCTCCGCGACGGGCGGGGTCGGCTGAACGAGGTCGTCGCCGAGCGGGTGGCGGCGCTGTTCGGGGCCGGCGACTCCGGCGAGGCGGAGTCGACCCCGCAGCAGGTGCTCGACGCGAGCGACATCGCCCGCGCGGTCGGCGACGACGGGGAGATCGCCGCGGTCGGGCACGCGACGCAGGCGGTCGATCCGCCGGAGTCGGGGTCCCGGTTCGGGCTCGGGCTGTTCGGCTCGGACGAGCCCGCCGAGGTCGACGCGAGCGCCGCGGTGTCGGCGATCGAGACGACGATCCGGAAGGCGGCCCGCGGCAAGTCGACCGTCGAGGTCCCGGAGGGGCGCGCGGACCGGACGCTGCTCGTTGTCGGGGGACCGCCGGCGTGGCTCAACCGACAGGCGATCGCCGACGGGCGGCGGTGGCTCGCCGAGGAGACCGGGTCGGGCGCGATCCTGAGCGGGGACGCGCCGGAGCCGGACGGCGAGGCGGTGTTCGCCGTCGTGTTGCGCTCCGGGATCGACGAGCCGGCGCGGGTCCGAGAGCTCCGGGAGTCGATCGCGTGACCGGCGGGCGCGGGTCCGAGGCTCCGCCGGCCGCACCAGCCCAGCCCGGCCCCGCCGGCCTCGCTCCGACCCGAACCGATTAACCCCGTGTGGCGCCCAGATCGGCCGTGACCACCCACGCCGACCTCGGGCTCGACCTCGACGTGCGTGACGCGGACGCAATCGCCGACCGGCGCGACGAGCTCGTCGCCGCGGTCCGCGACCATGCCGGAGCGATCGCCTACCAGCTCGCGAAGCTCCAGGGCGGCGACTACGGGCGTCGCGAGCTGTCGACGCCGGGCGGGACGTGGACGGTCAAACACGAGGCCGGGGAGCTGGAGTTCCTGCTGTTCTCGCCGAAATCGGGCTCGGACGTGTACGTGATCTCGACGAAGCGGCCGCCGGACCCGGAGGAGCTCGCGGCCGCGCTCGACGACTACGCGGCGTTCGTCGCGGCGTGGAACGAGTACGTCGAGTCGCTGTCGGGCGTCCTCGACGGCGTGAGCGCCGAGTTCCCCGAGCCCGCCTCGACCGACGGCGTCGTCGCCGAGCGCGACCGCGTGCTGGACCGGATCCGCGAGGCCTGTTCCGTCATGGCCGGGGAGATACACCGGTACGAGGGCGACGACTACGGGACCTACACCGCCCGCGTCGACGGCGACCGCTGGGAGCTGAAGTGGGACGAGGGGGCCGTCTCGTACCTCCGCGTCGGCGGCTCCGGGGGGCTCTACCTCCTCTCGCAGTACGAGGCGCCCTCCGCGGCCGACGTCCGCGAGTACGCCGACTCGTTCAGGGGGTTCGTCGACGCGTACAACGAGTACGTCGACGAGCTGGAGAGCGACCTCGCGACGGTCGACCTGTAGGCGGTCGGCGCCCGCGACCGAACCGGTCGTGTACACACGAACGTGTCTATTGTACCGGTCGATGTGGGAATATTTATGCAGTAACGTTCGGTACCGCCGCGCATGTCTATCACCCTGCCGGGACCGACGCTCGGCGTCGTCGGCGGCGGACAGCTGGGTCGGATGATCGGCGAGGCGGTCGCGCGGCTCGGCGTCGAGGTCGTCGTGCTGGACCCGACGCCCGACTGCCCGGCCGCGCCCGTCGTCAGCGAGCAGATCGTCGGCGACTTCGACGACCCCGACGCGGTCCACGAGCTGGCGAGCCGGGCCGACGCGCTCACCTTCGAGATCGAGCTGGCCGACCCGGCGCTGCTGGCCGAGGCGAGCGCCGAGCACGACGTCCCGGTCCAGCCGGACCCCGGGACCCTCGAAACGATCCAAGACAAGCTGGTCCAGAAGGAGGCGCTCGCGGACGCGGGGATCCCCGTCCCGGAGTTCGTTGCGGTCGCGACCGCCGAGGGGCTCGAACGCGTCGTCGAGGAGTTCGGGGGCGTCATGCTGAAGGCCCGCGAGGGGGGGTACGACGGCCGCGGGAACGTCCCGGTGGAGGGCCTCGCCGACGCCGCCGACGCGCTCGACGAGGTCGGGGGGAACGCGATGGCCGAGGAGCTCCTCGACTTCGAGCGCGAGATCGCCGTGATGGGGCTGAAGGGCGCCGACGGCGAGACGCGCACTTATCCCGTCACAGAGACGATCCACCGCGAGGAGATCCTCCGCGAGAGCGTCGCGCCCGCCCGCGCCGACGACGCGGTCGTCGCCGAGGCCGAGTCGGTCGCCCGCGACGTGCTGGAGTTCCTCGACGGTCGCGGCGTCTACGGGATCGAACTGTTCGAGACCCGCGACGGCGAGGTGCTCGTCAACGAGATCGCGCCGCGCCCGCACAACTCCGGCCACTGGACGATCGAGGGCGCGCGCACCTCGCAGTTCGAGAACCACGTCCGCGCGGTGCTCGGGTGGCCGCTCGGTCCGACCGACCTCGTCGCGCCCGCGGTCACGGCGAACGCCCTCGGAGACGTCGACGAGACCCGGCCCGCCACGCTCCGCGGCGTCGACGAGGTCCTCGCCGCGCCCGACGCCGACCTCCACTGGTACGGGAAGGCCGACGCCCGCCCGCTCCGGAAGATGGGGCACCTGACGGTGGCCGAAACGGGCGGCGACCCCGAGGACGCCGACCGCGACGCCCTGCTCTCTCGGGCGCGAGAACTCCGCGACGGGCTGACGTTCCGGGACGCGTAGATTTCGGGAGCAACGGCGACGACCGTTTATGAACGAACTGCGGTGGCGCGTGCCTGCGAGCGGCCGCCCTCGGCGGCCGCGAGTCAGCACGCGCGAGGGAGCGGTGAGCGCTCGAAGAGCGCGAACCGCGAGGTTGGGGAGGCGTGAGGCTGCGGTGCAGAACGGTGCGGGGCGGGACTCAAAGGGGCAGTCGCGAGGACGAAGACGCGCGACGTAAGCACTGGAGGGAGTGAGCGAAGCGAACGACCGAAGCGCGCAACGAGCGCATCGAGTCCTCGCGGCTGGGGCTTTGGCGGTGTTCCTGTGGCAGCGACCACGTATTGCCGAGCGGCTGGGACTTTGTCGGTGTCGACCGCGACGGCAACCGCGGCTACCCACTGATCCGCGTAGTCGCCGCATCCGGGAGTTCCTTGTAACCCTCCGCCGAACCCACGCGTATGACCACGGTGGACGACCTGATCGAGCGGCTCGAAGCGGAGGCGGCGGCCGACGCCGACCCGGACACCACCCCGGACGTGGGGATCGTCATGGGCTCGGACTCGGACCTCCCGACGATGGAGGGCACGTACGAGGCGCTCGACGAGCTCGGCTTCGCGGAGCAGACCGACTTCCACGCGGCCCCCGACGCCCGGTTCACCTACGAGAGTTACGTCGTCTCCGCGCACCGCACCCCCGAGCTGATGTACGCGTACGGGGAGACGGCGACGGCGCGCGGGCTGGACGTGATAATCGCCGGCGCGGGCGGAAAGTCTGCCGACCTCCCGAACATGACCGCCTCGATCGCGTACCCGGTGCCCGTCATCGGCGTCCCGGTCCAGGAGAAGTCGGTCGACTCCGTCATCGGGATGCCGACCGGCGCGCCGATCGTCGCGGTCGACGCGGGGAAGTCGTTCAACGCCGCCCTCTCGGCCGCGCAGGTGCTCGCGCGCGAGCACGACGAGGTCGAGGAGCGGTTGATCGAGTACCACGAGGACCTCAAGGGCGGCGTCGCCGACGTCTCCGCGGACCTCCACGACCTCGGTATCGACGGGTTCCGGGATCGGTAAGCGGTTGCCGGCGCGGTGGCCCGCCGTAGAGCCCCGACCGTTTACGTCTGATTAGAGGTCATTGCGACCGCTTCCGAAGCCACGGCTGCTCAGCGATACGTGGCTGGTACCGGATTGCCGGCGAACACCGCCACAGCCCCAGCCGCTCGGCTCCACGCGGTTGCCACCGGATTGCCGGCGAACACCGCCACAGCTCCAGCCGCGAGGCCGCCGTACGCTCGCTGTGCTCCTCGCTCAGTCGCTTCGCTCCTTCGCTGCGGTGTCGCCGGCGGCTTCGCCGCCGGCTGCCCGTGGCGCGTAGCGCCACCCTGCTCGCGTCGCCTACGGCGGCCTCGCGGCTGCCCCTTCGAGTCCCACCCCGCACCGCCCCGCACGGCACCTCACGCCTCCCCAGCCTCGCGGCTCGCTCGGGGCTCCCTGCGTCGCCCCGTCGCTCACCGCGTCCCTCGCGCGTGCCGCTCGCGACCTTCGGCCGCTCACGGGCACGCGCCGACCGCACCGCGTGTTCCGATATTGCTCCACTCGCCCTCGGCGCCGGCGACGGCCACTCCTCGCTACGGTCGATCACCGGATTGACCGCTCTTCGAGGGTTCGCCGCCGCTTCGACCGCGAACGGCCGATATCGGCCCGCACGCCCGCGGACGCACAAGACTCAACGCTTATGAGGGGGCGGTCCAAACGCCAGCACGTTACGGAGACCTATATGAGCGATTGGATAGCGATCGGCGCCTTGGCGGCCGTCGGCCTGCTCATCCCGATCGGGATGATGACCGTGTCGGCGTTGCTCCGTCCGAGCGTGCCTGAGACCGGTAAAAGCACCACCTACGAGTCCGGCGAGACCCCGACTGGCGGGACGAAGATCCGGTTCAACATCCAGTACTACATGGTCGCGCTGTTGTTCGTCGTGTTCGACATCGAGACCGTGTTGCTGTTCCCGTGGGCCGTCATCTACCGCCCGGCGATCCAGGCCGGCGTGCCGATGACCGCCCTGCTGTGGCCGATGTTGGCCTTCGTCGGGATCCTCGCGATCGGGCTCGTCTGGGCGTGGCGGTCGGGGGCGATCAGCTGGGCCCGCAGCCCCCGCGCGACCAGCAGAAAAACGGAGCGTGACCTCAACTAATGAGCAGCGACCAACCATTCATCACCGACGAATCGCAAGTCGTGACCGAGACGCGGGACGCCCGGATGACCGGGCAGGGAGACCGGTTTAACTCCCGGCTCCGCGAGGCGTTCGGCTCCTCGCCGTTCATCCTCACCAAGTTCGACAAGTTCCTGAACTGGTGTCGCGGCTCCTCGATGTTCATGCTGCAGTTCGGCATCGCCTGCTGCAGCATCGAGATGATGCACACCTACGCGGTGAAACACGACCTCGACCGCTTCGGGTCGGGCGTCCCCCGCGCCTCGCCCCGACAGGCCGACGTGATGATCGTCCCCGGGACGATCGTCTCGAAGTTCGCGCCGCGGATGAAGCGCGTCTACGACCAGATGCCCGAGCCGAAGTTCGTCGTCGGCATGGGCTCGTGTACCATCTCCGGCGGCCCGTTCCAGGAGGGGTACAACGTGATCAAGGGCGCCGAGGAGGTCATCCCGATCGACATCCACGTCCCCGGCTGTCCGCCCCGTCCCGAGGCGCTCGTCTACGGCGTCGTGAAGCTGCAGGAGCGCGTCGCCAACGGCGAGGCCTCGCCCGTGACGGTCAAGCCGTACGAGCTGGAGGAGTTCTCCGACCTCGAACGCGACGAGCTCGTCGACAAGCTCGCCGACCAGATCGACGACGACGAACTCGTCATGCGGTACAACTTCGCTGATTCACCATGAGCCTCGAACGACCGGACGCCCCCGACGACGCGGCGATCGAGCGCACGCCCGACGAGCTGGAGGCGCTCCTCGGCGACCTCGTCGTCGAGCGCGACGACCACCTGAACGCCCCCGGCTTCGTCATTCGCCCGGACACCGTCCAGGAGACGCTCTCGATCCTGAAACGGCAGGCCGGATACGACCACCTCTCGGTGGTCACCGCGCAGGAGTACGAGAACCGCTACGAGTCGGTCTACCACCTGAAGAAGTTCGACGACCCGACGCAGGAGGTCAGCGTCGTCGTCCCCGCCGACAAGGACGACCCCGTCTCCGAGTCGGCCGAGCCCGTCTTCCGCACCGCCGACTGGCACGAGCGCGAGGCGTACGACCTGATCGGCATCGACTACGACGACCACCCCGACCTGCGCCGGATCCTCCTGCCGGAGACGTGGCAGGGTCACCCCCTGTCGATGGACTACGACAGGGACCGGCCGCAGATCGCCACGCTGCCGGAGCACGCGAACCCGCTGCAGGAGCACCACAAGGACAGCGAGTCCGACACGATGTTCCTCAACATCGGGCCGCACCACCCGGCGACGCACGGCGTCCTCCACCTGAAGACGACGCTCGACGGCGAGCAGGTCGTCGACGTCGAGCCCGACATCGGCTACCTCCACCGCAGCGAGGAGCAGATGGCTCAGTCCGGGACGTACCGCCACCAGATCATGCCGTACCCGGACCGCTGGGACTACATCTCGGCGGGCCTGCTCAACGAGTGGGCGTACGCCCGCGCGGCCGAGGACCTCGCCGACATCGAGGTCCCGGAGTACGCGCAGGTCATCCGGACGATGGGCGCCGAGATGTGCCGGATCGCCGCGCACATGCTCGCGCTCGCGACGTTCGCGCTCGACGTGAACGGCGACTTCACGGCGACGTTCATGTACGCCATCAACGACCGCGAGCGCGTCCAGGACCTACTGGAGGATCTGACGGGCCAGCGGCTGATGTTCAACTACTTCCGGCTCGGCGGCGTCGTCTGGGACCTCCCCGAGCCCCGCGAGGAGTTCTTCTCGAAGACCCGCGACTTCCTCGACCAGCTGCCGGAGTCCGTCGAGGAGTACCACAACCTCGTCACCTCCAACGAGATCTTCCAGATGCGGACGATCGACACCGGCATCCTCCCGCCGGACGTCGCCAAGGACTACGGCGCGACCGGTCCCGTCGCCCGCGGCTCGGGGGTCGACTACGACCTGCGCCGCGACGACCCGTACGGCTACTACGACGAGCTCGACTGGGACGTCGTCACGGAGGACGGCTGCGACAACTTCAGCCGCCTGCTCGTCCGGATGCGCGAGGTCGAGGAGTCCGCGAAGATCATCGAGCAGTGCGTCGACCTGCTCGAGGACTGGCCCGAGGACGAGCGCAACATCCAGGCGAACGTGCCGCGCACGCTCCGCCCGGACGACGACGCCGAGATCTACCGGGCCGTCGAGGCCGCGAAGGGCGAGCTCGGCATCTACATCCGCTCCGACGGCACCGACAAGCCGGCCCGGTTCAAGATCCGGTCGCCGTGCTTCTCGAACCTCCAGACGCTGCCGGAGATGGCGAACGGCGAGTACATCCCCGACGTCATCGCGGCGCTCGGGAGCCTCGACATCGTGCTCGGGGAGGTGGACCGCTGATGGGGACGGCACCCGCACAGCTGTTCCCGGAGTTCCTCGTCGACACGTTCGGGCTGCCGGGCGTGCTCGGCGAGGTCGTCGCGGCGCTGATCGCGGCCGCCGTCGTCGGGAACATCGTCCTCGCGTTCACCGGCGTCGCCGGCCCGTGGGCGAAACGGAAGATCACGGCGGCGTTCACCGACCGGATCGCGGTCAACCGGGTCGGCCCGTTCGGGCTCCTGATCATCCCGGCGTCCGCCGTTCAGCTGCTCGCGAAGGAGCTCATCGTCCCCGAGGGCGTCGACCGGCCCACCTGGGACATCGCGCCGGTCATCCTGCCGGCGTCGGCGCTGCTCGGCTTCTCGGTGATCCCGATGGGGCGGCTCGGGCCGATCAACTTCCAGCTCGCCGACCCGGAGGTCGGATTCGCGCTGGTGTTCGCGTTCGCCTCCATCGCCTCCGTCTCGCTGGTGATGGCCGGCTACGCGTCGAACAACAAGTACTCGCTGCTCGGCGGGCTCCGCGCGGTCGCGCAGAACCTCGCGTACGAGATCCCGCTCATCGTCACGGCGATGTCCGTCGTGATCTTCGCGGGCACGCTCCAGATGAGCGGCATCGTCGGCGCGCAGACGACGACGCTGGTGACGGTCGCCGGGATCGACATCCCGGCGTGGTACGCCTTCGTGAACCCGTTCGCGTTCGTCCTGTTCCTCACGGCGAACATGGCGGAGATCGGCCGGAACCCGTTCGACATCCCGGAGGCGCCGACGGAGATCGTCGCCGGCTACCAGACGGAGTACTCCTCGGCGTACTTCGTCCTCTTCTACCTCGGCGAGTTCGTCCACATCTTCCTCGGGGGCGCCATCCTCGCCGTGACGTTCCTCGGCGGCGCCTCCGGGCCGGGCCCGGAGAGCATCGGCTTCATCTGGTTCGTGGTGAAGATCTGGGGCTTCTTCCTGTTCACGCAGTGGGCCCGCTCCGCGCTGCCGCGCGTCCGCATCGACCAGCTGATCGAGATCGGCTGGAAGGGAATGCTCGTGCTGTCGTTCGCGAACCTGGTGCTCACGGCCGTAATCGTGGGGGTGATCGCGTAACATGATCGGACTCATGAAATCCATGGCGACGACGATGAAACACGCGCTGGACGGGTCGACGTTCACGGTGGAATACCCGGAGGACGCGCCCGAGGTGAGCCCCCGGTTCCGCGGGGTCCACAAGTTCAGCCAAGAGCGGTGTATCTGGTGTCGGCAGTGCGAGAACGTCTGCCCGAACGACACGATCCAGATCGTGCAGGACGACCAGCGCAACGGGGAGCAGTACAACCTCCACATCGGGCAGTGCATCTACTGCCGGCTCTGCGAGGAGGTCTGTCCCGTCGACGCCATCCTGCTGACGCAGAACTTCGAGTTCACCGCGGACACGAAGGACGACTTCGTGTTCAACAAAGAACAGCTCAAGAACGTCCCGTGGTACAAGGGAATCGACCCGCTGGAGTCCCGGAACCCCGATCGCGGCGCGTGGATCGGGGAGGGCGACGGTGAGGTCGACTACCAGTAGCGGGCGCGTCTCGAAATCTTCAAAGGGGTTCTCATAGGAGACAAACACAATGGTTTATGCTACCATCGCGTTCGGGCTGTTCGCCGCGGTCACGCTGGCGTTCGGCCTCGGGGTCGTCTTAGCGCGCGACGTGTTCCACGCCGCGCTGCTTCTGGGCGGAGCCCTGACGAGCGTCGCGGTGCACTACGTGATGTTACAGGCGGAGTTCATCGCCGCCATGCAGATCCTCGTCTACGTGGGCGGGGTCCTGATACTCGTCACGTTCGGCGTGATGCTCACGCGATCGGAGACGGAAACGGAGGTGAACAGCGCATGAGCGACGACTCGGGCCCCGGGGGACGCCTCGTCCCCGCCGCGGCCGTCGGACTCCTCTTCGTCACCTTGGCCCTGACGGCGCTCTCGGCCGACTTCACCGGCGGAGCGGCCGGCTTCCCGGCCGACGCGTCGGTCGTCCACAACATCGGGTACGCCCTCTTCAACCTCGGCGAGTACGACGTCGCGACGATCCCCTCCGAGGGGTTCCTCGCCGCGTTCCTGATCGCCGCCGTCGCGCTCGACGTCGCCGTCGACGGCGCGGTGTACCTGGCGAAACGCGAGGAGGGCGGCTCGATCATCGCCGCCGTCGGGCAGGCGTTCACGGACGGCGGCCGCGACGGGGGTGACCGCCCGTGACCGCCGTCGCCTCCTCGATCCCGCCGGAGTGGTACCTGCTGCTCGCGGCCGCCGTCTTCTGTATCGGGCTGTTCGGCGTGCTCACGCGGCGCGACGCGCTGTATTTCCTGATGAGCGTCGAGCTCATGATGAACGCCGCGAACATCAACTTCGTCGCCTTCGCGCTGTACTACGGCGACCTCACGGGACAGGTGTTCGCGCTGTTCGTCATCGCGCTCGCGGCCGCGGAGGTCGCGATCGGGATCGGCATCATCCTCGTGTTGTACCGCAACTTCGGCGTCACCGACGTGACCGTTCCGACGGAGATGAGGTGGTAACATGATAGACGTGTTCTCATACGTTCCGGCGATCGTCCTCCTGCCGTTCTTCTCGTTCCTGATCGCGCTCGGCGCGGGCAAGTACCTCCCCAAGGGAGGCGCCTTCGGGGGCATCGCGGCGACGGCGGGGTCGTTCCTGCTCTCGCTGTGGGTGCTCGCGACGGTCGCGGGCGGCGCGGCGGCGAACCGCACGATCTACACGTGGGCGAGCGCCGGCGGGATCGGCCCGACGGACGTCGAGCTCTCCTTCGGACTCTTAGTCGACCCGCTGTCGGCGCTTATGCTCGTCATCGTGACGCTCGTCGCGCTGCTCGTGCACGTGTTCTCGCTCGGCTACATGAACGACGAGGGCGAGACGGGGCTGCCGCGATACTACGCCGGCCTCGGCCTGTTCACGGCGTCGATGCTCGGCTTCGTCGTCGCCGACAACCTGCTGATGGCGTTCATGTTCTTCGAGCTGGTCGGGCTCTGCTCGTACCTGCTCATCGGCTTCCACTTCCGGGAGCCCGGGCCGCCGTCGGCGGCGAAGAAGGCGTTCCTCGTCACGCGGTTCGGCGACTACTTCTTCCTGATCGGCGTCGTCGCCGTCATCGGGACGTTCGGCACGGCGCAGTTCGCCGGGCCGGAGTCGTTCCCGGCGCTCGCCGAGGCGGCGCTCGCCGGCGAGGCGTCGGTCGCGTGGACGCCGGGCGGGCTCGACCTGCAGACGTGGCTCACCGTCGTCGGCCTGCTCGTGCTGGGCGGCGTGGTCGGGAAGTCGGCGCAGTTCCCGCTGCACACGTGGCTCCCCGACGCGATGGAGGGCCCGACGCCCGTCTCCGCGCTGATCCACGCCGCGACGATGGTCGCGGCCGGCGTCTACCTCGTCGCGCGGATGTACGGCTTCTACGCGCTGACGCCGACGACGCTCGCGGTGATCGCCTTCATCGGCGGCTTCACGGCGCTGTTCGCGGCGACGATGGGCGTCGTGAAAGACGAGCTGAAGCAGGTGCTCGCGTACTCCACCATCTCGCAGTACGGCTACATGATGCTCGCGCTCGGCGCGGGCGGCTACGTGGCCGCCGTGTTCCACCTGACCACGCACGCCTTCTTCAAGGCGCTGCTGTTCCTCGGCGCGGGCGCGGTGATCATCGCGATGCACCACAACGAGGACATGTGGGACATGGGCGGGCTGAAGTCGAAGCTGCCAGTCACCTACTACACGTTCCTCGCCGGCTCGCTCGCGCTCGCGGGCATCTTCCCGTTCGCCGGGTTCTGGTCGAAAGACGAGATCCTCTACGAGGCGCTCGTTCACGCGCCCGGCGAGCCGCTGCTGTTCGGCGGCTACCTGATGGGGCTGCTCGCGGTCCCCGTCACGGCGTTCTACACCTTCCGGATGGTGTTCCTGACGTTCCACGGCGAGCCGCGCACCGACACCGCACGCGACCCCGAACCCGTGCGCTGGAACGTGAAGGGGCCGCTGACGGTCCTCGGCTCGCTCGCGGTCGTCACCGGTCTCATCAACATGGTGCCGGTCCAGAAGGTCCTCGGGCTGGAGGGGATCGACCTGCTCCACCGCTGGCTCGACAACGAGTGGGGCGGGATCGAGGGGCTCTCCTCGCACCACTACGCGGACGTCGGCCCGTACAGCAGCCAGTACCTCGTCGGCGGCGAGGTCGCGACGGTGCTCGCCGGCGCGGCGGTCTCGCTCGGCCTCGCGCTGACCGGTCTGCTGGTGGCGTGGCGGCTCTACAACGTTCCGTCGCCGACGGAGCACACGGCGAAGCTCGGCGGGATCAAAGACGTGCTGTACAACAACTACTACCTCGACGAACTGCAGGTATGGCTCGCGTATCGCACCGAGGACGTCGCCGGCGGCGCCGACACCTTCGACCAAGGGATCATCGACGGCGTCGTCAACGGCGTCTCCTCGGTGAGTCTCATCGGCGGTGACCGGGTCCGGCAGATCCAGAACGGCGTCGTCTCGCAGTACGCCGCGCTGCTCACGCTGGGGCTGGTCGCGCTAATCTTAGTGCTCGGCGTCTCCGGGGGGTGGTTCCTGTGATACTCGAAGCGCTCATCGCGGTCGCGTTCGCGAGCGCGCTCGTCGTCCTCCTCTCCCCGGACGAGTGGGCGGGACGGCTCGCGTTCGCGCTGAGCCTGATCCCGTTCCTCGGGTCGTTATACCTCTGGTCCGGCTTCGACGGTTCCGGGAACGCCCTCACCGGCGGCGAGATCGCGTATCGGACGCAGATCGAGTGGCTCGAAGTCGGCGGCCGCTCCGTCTCGTGGTTCGTCGGGCTGGACGGCATCAGTCTCCCGCTCGTCGTGCTCACGACGTTCCTCGTGCCGCTCGCGATCGTGAGCGCGTGGACGCCGATCGACGCGCGCCAGAGCCAGTTCTACGGGCTCATGCTGTTCATGGAGGCGAACCTCCTCGGCGTGTTCACGGCGCTCGACTTCTTCCTCTGGTTCGTCTTCTGGGAGGCCGTCCTCGTCCCGATGTACTTCCTCATCGGTATCTGGGGCGGTCCCCGGCGGAAGTACGCCGCGATCAAGTTCTTCGTCTACACGAACGCGGCGTCGCTGCTGATGTTCATCGGGTTCATGTCGCTGACGTTCGCGCTCGGCGACTCCGTGAGCTCGTTCGCGCTCCCGGAGATCACCCAGGCGATCGCGGACGGCGGCCTCGGGACGTGGTTCGGCGTCGCGCCCGGGACGATCGCGACGGTCGCGTTCCTCGCGATGTTCCTCGGGTTCGCCGTGAAGGTCCCGATCGTCCCGTTCCACACGTGGCTGCCGGACGCCCACGTGGAGGCGCCGACGCCCGTGTCGGTGCTCCTGGCGGGCGTCCTCCTGAAGATGGGGACGTACGCGCTGCTCCGGTTCAACTTCACGATGCTGCCGGACCAGGCGTCCGCGCTCGCGGTCCCGATCGCCGCTGTCGCCGTGGTCAGCGTCATCTACGGCGCGATGCTGGCCTTGGCGCAGAAGGACCTCAAGCGCATCGTCGCTTACTCCTCCGTCTCGTCGATGGGGTACGTCATCCTCGGACTGGTCGTCTTCACCGAGTACGGCGTCGGCGGCGCGACGTTCCAGATGGTCGCGCACGGCCTCATCTCGGGGCTGATGTTCATGGCCGTCGGCGTCGTCTACAACGCGACGCACACGCGGATGGTCGGCGACATGGCCGGGATGGCCGACCGGATGCCGGTCACGGTCGGCATCCTCGTCGCCGGCGCGTTCGGCTACATGGGGCTGCCCCTGATGGCCGGCTTCGCGGGCGAGTTCTTCATCTTCGTGGGCTCCTTTTCGGCGCCGGCGCTCCCGTACGCCCCGCTGTTCACGGCGCTCGCGATGTTCGGCATCGTCATCGTCGCCGGCTACCTGCTGTCGGCGATGCAGAGCACGCTGTTCGGGCCGTTCGAGCTCGCGACCGACTACGAGATCGGGCCCGCGCCGTTCCACGACGTCGCTCCCCTCGCGGCACTGCTGATCGCGATCATCGTGCTCGGCGTCGCGCCGGACATCTTCTTCGAGATGATCCGCGACGCCGCCGTCCCCGTGGTCGAGGGGGTGAGCGTCGATGGTTAACGCGCTCCCGCAGGTGACGGCGCTGCTGCCTGCGCTGCTGCTCGGGTTCACCGGGCTCGCGCTGCTGCTCGTCGACACCGTCGCGCCCGACGCGCGGTCGAACACCTCGATGGCGGTCGTGAGCGCGCTCGGCGCGCTGTCCTCGCTGGCCGCGACGGTCTGGTTCGTCGCCTCCGGCACCGGGAGCGGCGACACCGGCGGCGCGATCCTGCTGTTCGCCGACGCGGTCAAGGTGGACACGCTGGGGCTGTTCTTCACGGCCATCTTCGCGTCCGTGACGTCGCTCGTCGTCGTCGCGGCCCACGACTACTTCCACGACCACCCGAACCCGGCGACGTTCTACTCGCTGACGCTGTTCGCGGCGACCGGCATGTCGCTGCTCGCGGTCGCGAACTCGCTGGCGGTCGTGTTCGTCGCCCTGGAGATGGTGTCGCTGCCGTCGTACGTGCTCGTCGCGTTCCTGAAGCAGAACCGCGGGAGCGTCGAGGCGGGGCTGAAGTACTTCCTCGTCGGCGCGCTCTCCTCGGCGATCTTCCTGTTCGGCATCTCGCTGGTGTACGCGGCGACGGGGTCGCTGATGCTCGGCGACGTGGCCGGCGTCCTCGGCGACATCGCCTCGAACGCCGACGGGATCGGGAGCCGAAGCGGGATCGCCGGCCTCGGGGTCGTGATGATCCTCGGCGGCGTCGCGTTCAAGACCGCCTCCGTCCCGTTCCACTTCTGGGCGCCGGAGGCGTACGAGGGCGCGCCCGCCCCCGTGAGCGCCTTCCTCTCGTCGGCCTCGAAGGCGGCCGGCTTCGTGGTCGCGTTCCGCGTGTTCACCGAGGCGTTCCCGGTCGGCGCGTCGCTGTCGGCCGACGTCAACTGGGTGCTCGCGTTCGGCATCCTCGCGGCCGTGACCATGACGCTCGGGAACTTCGCGGCGGCCGTACAGGAGGAGGTCAAGCGCATGCTCGCCTACTCCTCGATCGGTCACGCCGGCTACGCGCTCATCGGCGTCGCGGCGCTCTCCGCGGACGGGAGCGGGAACGGCGCGGTGATGGGCGCCGCGATGGCGCACCTGCTCGTCTACGGCTTCATGAACACCGGCGCGTTCCTCTTCGTCGCGATGGCGGAGCGCTGGGGCGTCGGGCGGACCTTCGAGGACTACGCCGGGCTCGCGAAGCGCGCGCCCGTCGCCTCGACGGCGATGGCCGTGTTCATGTTCTCGCTGGCCGGGCTCCCGCCGTTCGCCGGCTTCTTCTCGAAGTACTTCCTGTTCATGGGCGCCATCGACAACGGGTTCGTGTGGCTGGCGGCCGTCGGCGCCGTCAACAGCGTGATCTCGCTGTACTACTACAGTCGAGTCGTGAAGGCGCTGTTCCTCGACGACCCCGCGTCGGCGACCGCGCTGGACGCGATCGACGTGCGGCCGACGGCGCTGTACGCCGCGGTCGTCTTCGCGGCGGTCGCGACGGTGCTGCTTCTCCCCGGCTTCGGGCCCGTCATCGAGACCGCCGAGGCGGCCGCGTCGGCGCTGTTCTAACGGTCTCGCGGTCCCTGCACCGCTTTCGTCCGTTTCGCTTCGACTACGCGTCCGGTACCCGCAGGTATTCCCGCCTCCGGCGCGTCGTTCGCGTATGAGTAGGAATCGGACGTACCGCTGTCTGAACTGTCTGGAGCACACCGTGAGCCGGACGTTCGACGTGTCGCACCTCTCGGTGACGTGTCCGAGCTGCGACTCGTTCGAGCGGTTCGTCAACGACGCGGTGTTCCAGCAGTTCCGCGCGTTCGAGGAGTCGCCGCCGGCGGAGATCGACTGGGAGCGGTTGGACCGGACGGAGAAACTGGTCGTCGCAGAGCGGCTCGTCCGCTCGACGAAGACGCTGGCGGACTTCGACGTCGTCGAGGGGGACGCGCCGGTAGGAGGCAGGGAGGCGTCGGCCGGGGAAGCGTCGGCCGAGACCGGGGAAGCGCCGGCCGAGGGCGAGAACAGAGACGCGCCGGAGGGCGGAGACGCGTCGACCGAGAACGAGGACGCGGTGCCGGAGAGCGGGGACACGTCGACGGAGAGCGGCGGACCGACGCCCGGGGACGGCGAGGCGTCGGCCGGCGACTGAGTCAGCGCGCGTACAGCTTCCCGCCGACGAGCGCCGCGAGCCCGTCGCCGTCGCTCGGCGTGACCGCCACGTACGGTCTGTCGACCGGACCGAACACGTCGACGACGCGGCCCACCGTCGAGAGCGACTCGTCGACGACGGCGGCGCCGATCCGCGGCGGCTCCTCGCCGCGGTCGCCGCGCGCGATCGCGAGTCCGCCGGCGGTGCGGACGACGGTGCCGACTCGCCGCATCGTCACTCGCGGATGACCCCGAGGTAGGCGGCGACCGCCTGCACGAGGTCGTTCTTCGCGGTGTCCTCGGTCCCCCGCACGACGACCGCGCCCCGCGGCTCGAACTCGCGGGAGTACGTCTTGTCGCGCTCGATCACCGCGTCGTAGCCGACCTGCTGGACCGCCTTGGCGATCTCGTCGACGGTGGGCTCGGGGACCGCGAGGTCCGTCGGGACGCGACGGCCCTCCGAGCGCGACCGCTCGGCGTCGAAGTACGCGGGATAGACGACGTTCTCGACCATACCGGAGAGGCGAGCGCGCGGCCTAAGGTCGTTTCGGACCCGCGCTCACGAGGTCCGGAACTCGAACCGGGCGCCGCCGGACTCGCCGGTGAGCGCGCGCGCCTCCCAGCCGTGGGCCTCGGCGATGCGTCGACCGATCGCGAGGCCGAGCCCGGTCCCTCCCTCGTCCGTCGTGAAGCCGCTCTCGAACACGCGGTCCCCCTCCTCCGGGAGTCCCCGACCGTCGTCCTCGACGAAGAAGCCGGTCCCCTCGCCCCCGTCGGAGCGGAACGAGGCCTCGCCGACGCGGACGGTGAGGGCGTCTGCCGAGTCGCGGCCGTGCTCGACGCTGTCGTCGGGCTCCGCCCGACTGCTCGTGGAACCGTGTTCCACGCTGTCATCGGACTCTGTCCGATTGCCAGTCGAGCCATGCTCGACGCTGTTCCGGAAGACGTTCTCCAGCAGCTCGCGGGTCCGAGCGAGGTCCGCGTCGAGGGTCACGTCGCTCTCGATCACCAGCTCGGCCCCGCCGGTGTCGACGCCCTCCCAGGCGTCCCTCGCGAGCGCTCCGATCGAGACCGGCTCCGTCTCGCCGACCGACCGGCCCTGCCGCGCGAGCGAGAGGAGGTCGCCGACGAGCTCGTCCATGCGTTCTAACGCCTCCTCCGCCTTCGCCACGTGCGCCGGGTCGCCGGTGTCGCTCGCGAGGTCGACGTACCCCTGAGCGACGGCGAGCGGGTTCCGGAGGTCGTGCGAGACGATGCTCGCGAACTCGTCGAGCCGCTCGTTCTGCCGCCGGAGCGTCGCCTCGCGCTCGCGCCGCTCCGTGACGTCGGTGTAGATCGCGTACCCGGAGACGTTCTCTTCGTTGAGCCGGATCGGGACGACGTGGAGGATGAAGTGCCGAGGGCCGTCGACCGTCGTCCGGGTCACCTCCCGCCGGACGTTCTCGCCGCGCCGCAGCCGCTCGTTGAGCTCGACGGCCTCCTCGATCGCCGCCTCCTCCTCGGGGACGATGTAGTCGTCGACGCACTCGCCGACGACCGTCGCCTCGTCGTAGCCGAACGTCTCCTCGAAGGCGTCGTTGACCCGGTGGACGATCGGCTCGCCGTCGGCGTAGTCGTACGCGACCGCGGGGTCGGGGACGTTCGAGAACAGCGCGAGCAGGCGGTCGCGCTCGGTCCTGAGCGCCTCGTCGACGCGGATCCGGTCGAGCGTCTCCTCGAAGTGCGAGGCGAGCAGGCCGGCGAGCCGGCGGTCGTCGTCGTCGAACCCGTCCGGGCCGGCCGTCACGAGCTGGAAGACCGTGTCGTCGCCGACCGGCAGGCCGAGCAGCGTGTCGTACGGGCGCTCACCGTTCGGATTCGGTTCGATCACCGGCTCGTCGGTCTCCACGACGGTTTCGGCGGACTCGGCTCCGACCCGGACGCGGTTGCAGTCCTCGATCGGCACGTCGGCCGAGGCCGCGACCGGCTCAACCCACTCACCGTCGCGCACGCCGACGACGCAGCGGTGGGCCGGGAACACCTCGTCCGCGATCGCGACGACGGCCCGGTGGGCCGCCTCGGTCGACCGGACAGACGCGAGCCGCGTCGCGCCGGCGTTGAGCCGCTCGATCCGCGACGGCGTCCGGGCCGGCGGCGCCCCGACCGTCCCGTCGCGCGCGAGGACCCACCGGACGGTCGCCGACAGGTCCTCGGCGGTCGTCGCGACGGCGTCGACGCCGGGGGCCGTGGCCACGTCGCCCGTCGGGTCGTCGACCGAGGCGACGACCGGGACCGATCCGCCGTGCTCGCGGACGCGGTCGAGCCCGTCGGCGTCGCGGACGACTGAGAGGGCGGCGTCGGCGAACGCGTCGGCGTCGGCGTCGGCGGGATCGACGGTTCGGCCCGTCACGTCGTCGGGGAGGGGCGCCGCGGCGCGCGGGTCCGCGGCGAGGACGACGGCGACCGGATCCCCGCTCGATACGGTTTCCACGACGTACTTCCGTACCGCCCGCCGCGAGCATAAATTTTCCTTTCGACGGGGCGTTCCGCGGGGCGCTCGCCCCGACGCGTTCGCCCTCGGGCCACCCCGGAACCCTTTTGCACGAACACGGGTCACGTTCCCCTAATGAGCGATCTCGAAGCGGAGTACCGTCTCGATTACTTCGAGGAGGAGGGGTTCGTCCGGAGGGAGTGTACCTCCTGCGGCGCGCACTTCTGGACCCGGGACGGCGACCGCGAGCTCTGCGGGGAGCCGCCGTGCGAGGACTACAGCTTCATCGACGACCCCGGCTTCCCGGAGCCGCGCTCGCTGTCGGAGATGCGGGAGGCGTTCCTCTCCTTCTTCGAGGAGCACGGCCACGAGCGGATCGAGCCGTACCCGGTCGCGGCGAACCGCTGGCGCGACGACGTGCTCTTAACGCAGGCGTCGATCTACGACTTCCAGCCGCTCGTCACGTCGGGGCGGACCCCCCCGCCGGCGAACCCCCTCACCATCTCGCAGCCCTGCATCCGGATGCAGGACATCGACAACGTCGGGAAGACGGGCCGGCACACGATGGCGTTCGAGATGATGGCCCACCACGCGTTCAACACCCGCGAGGCGGTCGACGAGGACGAGTACGCCTACCACGGCGAGGTGTACTGGAAGGACGAGACGGTCGCGTACTGCGACGAGCTGTTCGAGAGCCTCGGCGCCGACCTGAACGAGATCACCTACATCGAGGACCCGTGGGTCGGCGGCGGCAACGCCGGGCCGGCGATCGAAGTCATTTATAAAGGCGCCGAGCTGGCGACGCTCGTCTTCATGTGCATGGAGCGGGACCCGGACGGCGAGTACGAGATGAAGGACGGGAACACGTACTCGTTCATGGACACGTACATCGTCGACACCGGCTACGGGCTCGAACGGTGGACGTGGATGAGCCAGGGGACCGCGACCGTCTACGAGGCGGTCTACCCGGACGCGATCGACTTCCTCAAGGAGAACGCCGGGATCGAGCACACCGAGGAAGAGCAGCGGCTCGTCCACCGCGCCGCGAAGCTCTCCGGCCGGCTCGACATCGACGACGTCGACGACGTGGAGGACGCCCGCGGCGAGATCGCCGACCGGCTCGACGTCGGGGTCGACCGGCTGCGCGAGCTCGTCGAGCCGCTCGAATCCATCTACGCGATCGCCGACCACTCGCGGACGCTGGCGTACATGTTCGGCGACGGGATCGTCCCCTCGAACGTCGGCACGGGCTACCTCGCCCGGATGGTGCTCCGGCGGACGAAGCGGCTCGTCGACGAGGTCGACGTGGACGCGCCGCTCGACGAGCTGGTCGACATGCAGGCGGAGCGGCTCGGCTACGAGAACCGCGACACGATCCGCGAGATCGTCCGCACCGAGGAGCGGAAGTACCGGCGGACCCTCGAACGCGGCTCCCGCAAGGTCGAGTCGCTCGCCGACGAGCACGCCGGCACGGGCGAGCCGATCCCGACCGAGGCGCTGCTGGAGCTGTACGACTCCCACGGGATCCAGCCGGACATGGTCGCCGACATCGCCGAGGAACGCGGCGCGACGGTCGACGTGCCGGACGACTTCTACGCGCTCGTCGCCGACCGCCACGAGGAGGCGGACGGCGAGGAGGCCGCGGACGACGCCGACGAGCGGCTCGGCGACCTCCCGGAGACGGAGAAGCTGTTCTACGACGACCAGGGCCGCACCGAGTTCGAGGCGGTCGTCCTCGACGTGTTCGAGCGCGGGGAGGGGTACGACGTCGTCTTGGACCAGACGATGTTCTACCCCGAGGGCGGGGGCCAACCCGCCGACCGGGGCCAGCTCACCGTCGGCGAGACGACGGTCGACGTCGTCGACGTGCAGGAGGAGGCGGGCGTCGTGCTCCACCGGACCGACGCCGACCCGGGGAAGGGCGAGTTCGTCACGGGACAGGTCGACGGCGAGCGCCGCGACCGGCTGCGCGCCCACCACACGGCGACGCATCTGATCGGCCACGCCGCCCGCGAGGTGCTCGGCGAGCACGTCCGGCAGGCGGGCGCGCAGAAGGGGATCGACTCCTCGCGGCTCGACGTCCGCCACTACGAGCGGATCACCCGCGAGGAGGTCAAGCGGATCGAGCGCGTCGCCAACGAGCTCGTCCGCGACGACGTGCCGGTCAGACAGGAGTGGCCCGACCGCAACGAGGCCGAGGCCGAGCACGGCTTCGACCTCTATCAGGGCGGCGTCCCGCCGGGGACGAACGTCCGGCTGATCCACGTCGGCGACGCCGACGTGCAGGCCTGCGCCGGCACCCACGTCGAGCGCACCGGCGAGGTCGGCGCCGTGAAGGTGCTGAAGACGGAGCCCGTGCAGGACGGCGTCGAGCGGATCGTGTTCGCGGCCGGCGGCGCGGCGATCGAGGCCACCCAGCGCACGGAGGACGCGCTGTACGACGCCGCGAGCGCGCTCGACGTGGACCCGCTCGACGTCCCCGAGACGGCCGAGCGGTTCTTCGAGGAGTGGAAGGCGCGGGGCAAGGAGGTCGAGTCGCTGAAAGAGGAGCTCGCGGCCGCGCGCGCCTCCGGCGGCGCCGACGCCGAGGAGGTCGACCTGGGCGGCGCCACGGCCGTGATCCAGCGGCTCGACGGCGACGCCGACGAGCTCCGCGCGACCGCGAACGCCCACGTCGACGACGGGAAGGTCGCGGTCGTCGGGAGCGGGGCGGACGGCTCCGCGAGCTTCGTCGTCGGCGTCCCCGACGGCGTCGACGTCAACGCCGGGCAGGTCGTCGCCGAGCTCGCCGGTCGCGTCGGCGGCGGCGGCGGCGGCCCGCCGGACTTCGCGCAGGGCGGGGGCCCGGACGTCGACGCGCTCGACGACGCGCTCGCGGCGGCGCCGGACGTCCTCCGTAGCCTGCAGGAGGCCTGACGGCCTCGCACCACGTCTCTCATCCATGCCACGCGCGAACAACGGCGGCGTCTCGATCCGCTACGAGGTCGACGCGCCCGACGCCGGCGACCCCGACGAGGCGGTCGTCTTCTGCGGCGACGTCGGGCTCGGCGCGTGGCAGTTCGGCTGGCAGCATGCCGCGCTCGCGGGGCCGCACACGGTCGTCACGCCCGAGACGCGCGGCGTCGGCCGGTCGGACGCGCCGCCCGGGCCGTACGCGGTCGAGGACCTCGTCGCCGACGTCGACGCGGTGTGCGCCGCGGAGGGAGTCCGGAACGCCCACCTCGTCGGGTACGGGCTCGGCGGGATGGTCGCGCTCGCGGCCGCGCTCGCCTCCTCGCGCCCGGCGAGCCTGACGGTCCTCGGCACGCCGCCCGCCGGCGACGCCTACAAGCCCGACGCCGTGTGGGCCGACCCCGCCGACCCGACGGCGGTGGAGGGGTCGCTCCATGGCCTCCTCTCCGCCGACTTCCGCGAGGCGCACCCCGACGCGCTGTCGCGGATCGCCGAGTGGCGGCTCGCCGAGGACGCCGGCCGCGAGGCGTTCGAGGCCCACCGGGCGGCCGTCGAGGGGTTCGACCTCTCGGACCGGCTGTACGAGCTCACGACGCCGACGCTCGTCGTCCACGGGACCGACGACGCCGTCTGCCCGGCGTCGGCGGCGGAGACGCTCGCCGAGGGCCTCCCGCGCGGCGAGCTCCGCGCGGTCGAGGGCGCGCGCCACCTCGTCGGCGTCGAGGCGTCGGCCGCGGTCAACGACGCGCTGGTCGGGTGGCTCGCGGAGCACGGCGCCGACCCGCTCTCCGGGTAGGTCGTCCGTCTCCGCCGGGCGGTCGTCTCCCGCCCTCCTCGACGCCGGTAGCGCTCCCCGTCGCCGCAACCGTTTTGCGTCCGTCGCGTCTCATTGGTGCCAATGACACGGCTCCGGTTCGCCCTGCTGAACGCGGCCCACGACGGCGCCAACACCCGGCGGAACTTCCGACGGGAGCTCGACGCCGACCTCGTCGAGTTCGACGCGACCGACGGCCACCTCCCCGACCACACCGAGTTCGACGGGGTCGTGGTCACCGGCTCGCGGTCGTCCGTCTACTGGGACGAGGCGTGGATCCCCCCGCTCGTCGACTACGTCGCGGACGCGGCCGACGCGGGCGTCCCGGTGCTCGGCGTCTGTTACGGCCACCAGGTGCTCGCGGAGGCGCTCGGCGGGCGCGTGGCGGGGATGGACGAGTTCGAGATCGGGTACAACGCGGTGCGCCGGCGCGGCGACGACGAGCTGTTCGACGGGATCGCCGAGGAGTTCACCGCCTTCACGACTCACGGCGACACGGTGGTCGAGCTCCCGCCGAGCGCGACGCTGCTCGCCGAGAACGACCACGGCGTCCACGCGTTCCGCGACGGCCACTGCTGGGGCGTGCAGTTCCACCCGGAGTACGACGTCGACACCGCCCGCGAGGTCACCGAGGGGAAGCGCGAGCGCCTCGGTGACGCGCGCGTGGACGCCGTCCTCGGCGAGATCACCCCGGCCGCGCACGACGCCGCCTGCGAGGCGAAGGCGCTGTTCGACAACTTCACCGAGTACGCCCGGCGGCTGCGGGCGGAGCGGGAGTCGCGGGCGGCGGCCGACGACTGAGCGGGGGCGTCGCCGGCGCTCGACGGACGCGCTCGCCGCCGGCGGGGCCGCCGCTCGGGTCGAACACCCTTATACCGTTCCCGCCCGGAACGGCGGTATGAACGTAGTACCGGACACCAGTGCGGTCGTCGACGGCCGCGTGTCCGAACGCGTCGCGGACGGGACCTACGAGGGGGCGACGGTGCTCGTCCCCGAGGCCGTCGTCGGCGAGCTGGAGTCGCAGGCGAACGACGGGCTGGAGTCGGGCTGGGACGGGCTGAGCGAGCTCAAGCGCCTCGCCGACCTCGCCGACGACGGGACGATCGAGCTGCGGTACGTCGGCGAGCGCGCGAGCGGCGACGCCCGCTCGAACGCCCACGAGGGCGACGTCGACGCCCTGATCCGCGACATCGCCGCCGACCGCGACGCCACGCTCCTCTCCAGCGACATCGTCCAGGCCGAGGTCGCTCGGGCGAAGGGGATCGCCGTCGAGTACGTCGAGCCGGTCGCCCGCGGCGTCGTCGACGAGCTCCCGATTCAGGACCTCTTCACCGACGAGACGATGTCGGTTCACCTCAAGACGGGCACGAAGCCGAAGGCGAAGCGCGGGAGCCTCGGCGAGATGCGGTACGAGGTCATCGACGAGGCGGAGACGAGCGAGGCGCAGATGGACGAGTGGGCGACCGCCATCGTCGACCTGGCCCGCCAGTCCAACGAGGGGTTCATCGAGCTCTCCGACGACGGGATGGACATCGTCCAGTTCCGGAACTACCGGATCGCGGTCGCGCGGCCGCCGTTCGCCGACGGGATCGAGATCACGGCGGTCCGACCGATCGCGAAGACGACGCTCGACGACTACGAGTTCGCCGACGAGCTCCGCGAGCGGTTCGTGGAGCGGAAGCGCGGCGTGCTCATCTCGGGGTCGCCCGGCGCCGGGAAGTCGACGTTCGCGCAGGCGGTCGCGGAGTTCCTCAACGAGAGCGACTACGCGGTGAAGACGATGGAGAAGCCGCGCGACCTCCAGGTCGGCCCGGAGATCACCCAGTACGGCGCGCTCGGCGGCGAGATGGAGAACACGGCGGACTCCCTACTCCTGGTCCGGCCCGACTACACCATCTACGACGAGGTCCGGAAGACGAACGACTTCGAGGTGTTCTCGGACATGCGGATGGCCGGCGTCGGGATGGTCGGCGTCGTCCACGCCTCGCGCGCCATCGACGCGCTCCAGCGGCTCGTCGGCCGCGTCGAGCTGGGGATGATCCCCCAGATCGTCGACACCGTCGTCTACATCGAGGCCGGCGAGGTCCACACCGTCTACGACGTGACGACCGAAGTGAAGGTACCCGCCGGGCTCACCGCCGAGGACCTCGCGCGGCCGGTCATTCAGGTGTCGAACTTCGAGACCGGCCGCCCGGAGTACGAGATCTACACGTTCAACCGGCAGGTCGTCACGGTCCCGCTGAACGAGGAGGGCGGCGAGGCTGAGAGCGAGACCGGGGTCGGCCGCATCGCCAAGAAGGAGATCGAACGCGAGATCAAGTCGGTCGCGCACGGCCACGTCGACGTCGAGCTCAAGGGGAACGACGAGGCGGTCGTCTACGTCTCGGAGGGCGACATCGGCACCGTCATCGGCAAGGGCGGCGGCCGCATCAGCGACATCGAGAACCGGCTCGGCATCGAGATCGACGTCCGCACCCACGACGAGAAGCCGGAGGACTCCCGCGGCGCCGGGAGCGACGGCCGCGGCGCGAACGGGCAGGGAGACGGGCGGGGCGGCCAGGTCGGCGAGGAGCGCGGCACCGTCGTCCGGCCGGAGATCACCTCCCGACACGTCGTCATCGACGTCGACGACGGCGTCGGCGAGACGGTCGAGGTGCGCGCGGACGGGGAGTACCTCTTCACCGCCACCGTCGGCCGCGGCGGCGAGGTGCAGGTGTCCCGCGGCTCCGCGATCGCCGAGGAGCTGGAGGACGCCATCGACCGCAAGCGGACCGTCACGGTCGTCCCGGCGCGCTGACTCGGCCGGCGGGATCCCGCTCGCTCCGCCGCCGTCGTTCGACTCCACGGGGTTCGTCGATCGTCGTATTCCATCCCTCCTGAAAGATAACGCTTTTTTGGCGGTGGTCGGAACGTCACTCCATGTCAGACGAGTTAAAGCGCGGGCTCGAAGGCGTCCTCGTCGCGGAGTCGGAGCTGAGCCACGTCGACGGCGAGGTCGGAAAGCTCGTGTACCGCGGGTACGACATCGAGGACCTCGCCCGGGGCGCGAGCTACGAGGAGGTGTTATACCTCCTCTGGCACGGCTCGCTGCCGACCCGCGAGGAGCTCGACGCGTTCGCCGCGGACTTGGCCGCGGAGCGGGCCGTCGACGACGACGTGCTCGACACGGTCCGGACGCTCGCCGACGCCGACGAGCGGCCGATGGCCGCGCTCCGGACGGCCACCTCCATGCTGTCGGCGTACGACGACGACGCCGACGCGCTCGGCGACGATCACCCCACCGAGACGGCGCGCCGGCAGGGCCGCCGGATCACGGCGAAGGTCCCGACGGTGCTCGCCGCGTTCGAGCGCGCGCGACAGGGCGAGCCGCCCGTCTCCCCCGACCCCGACCTCTCGTACGCCGGGAACTTCCTCTACATGCTCACCGGGACCGAGCCCGACGCCGTCAGCGAGGAGACGTTCGACATGGCGCTGACCCTCCACGCCGACCACGGGCTCAACGCCTCGACGTTCACGGCGATGGTGATCGGCTCGACGCTGGCCGACGTCTACTCCGGCGTCACCGGCGGGATCGGCGCGCTCTCGGGCTCGCTCCACGGCGGCGCGAACCAGGACGTGATGGAGGTGCTCCACGAGATCGACGACTCGTCGAAGGACCCCATCTCGTGGGTGCGAGACGCCCGCGAGGACGGCCGCCGCATCCCCGGCTTCGGTCACCGCGTGTACAAGGTGAAGGACCCCCGCGCGAAGATCCTTCAGGAGAAGCTCCGCGACCTCTCCGAGTCCTCCGGCGACACGAAGTGGCTCGACTACACCACCGCGATCGAGGAGTACCTAACGGACCAGGGGCTCCTCGACAAGGGGATCGCCCCGAACGTCGACTTCTACTCCGGCTCCGTCTACGACACGCTCGGGATCCCGGTCGACATGTACACGCCCATCTTCGCCATGAGCCGCGCCGGCGGCTGGATCGCCCACATGGTCGAGTACCAGGCCGACAACCGCCTCATCCGCCCGCGCGCCCGCTACGTCGGTCCCGAGAGCGCCGACTTCGTCCCGATCGACGAGCGATAGGAGACGCAGCGGGTTCCGGACGCCCGAACGCTTTGTTTAAAAACAGGCCGGCTACGACCCAAGCCGCTCGCGGGCGAACTTCGCAAGGAGCGGGAGGTCGTCGAGGTGGAGCAGCTTCGCCATCGCGCTCTTGTCCCCCTGGTTCGCCCGTTCGAGGGTGTCGTCGTCCGTCCGGCGGAGGTCCTCCATGAACCGGTCGTACCGCTCGTTCGGCGCGAGGTACAGCAGCCGGGTGAGCATCAGTCGGGCGCGCATCCGCGGGGCCACGTCGCGGTGCCAGAGCCGCTCGTAGACGGCGAGGCTCTCGGCGTCGAGGCGGCGCTCCGAGTCCGTGAGACAGCGGTCGATGGTGGCGGCCGCGGCGCGGGCCGACTTCATCCCCTTGTGGATCCCCTCGCCCCACAGCGGGTCGATGGTGGGGACGGTGTCGCCGATCGCGAGGAACCGGTCGGTGTGCATCTCGTCCGGCATCTGGATGTGCGCCGAGCCGCGGTGGACCGTGTCGCCGATCTGCTCGGCGTCGGCGAACCGGGGGTCCCGCTCGATCCAGTCCTCGAGGTAGCCGTCGACGGTCTTGCCCTCCTCGGCGAACTCGCGGTGGCGGTCGTTCTGGATGTAACAGATGCCGACCTTCGCGGTGTCCTCGCCCGTCGCGAAGATCCACGAGTAGCCGCCGGGCGCGATGTCGTGGTCGAGCCGGAGCATCATCGCCCGCCGCAGGTCGGCGTACTCGGGGTGGTTCATCTCGACGCCCTCCATCTCGTACTCGATGCCGATCGCCTGGTTCTCCCGCTCCAGGTCGACCACGTCGAGCGCGCTCGCGATCGGCGCGGCCGGCCCGGTGGCGTCGACGACGACCTCGGCGTACACCTCCTCGTCGCCGTCGTACCGGACGCCCTCGATGACGCCGTCGTCGTCGAGGATCGGCCGGGAGACCCGCGAGTCGAACCGGTACTCGGCCCCGTTCTCGCGCCCGTCCGCGACGAGGAACCGCTTGAAGTCGGCGAACTCCAGGACGGCGCCCGGCTGGTAGCTCTCGTAGTAGCTGTTCGGCGACTCCAACACCACGTCGTCGGTGTACGACATCACGACGTCGTCGGGGATCCCGAAGGCGGACATCATCGACGGGAACGTCCCGGCGGTCGACTTGTTGCTCTGGCGGGGGAACCCGTCTTCGGACTCCGTTTCGAGGACGACGACGTCGTAGCCGCGCGTCGCCAGGTCGCGGGCGCACTGCGCCCCCGCCGGACCGGCGCCCGCGACGACGACGTCGTAGCGATCACTCATATACCACGTAATTCGGACCCACGTAATTAGGCTTGCTGAAACCGGTCGGGAACGGGCCGTGACCCGGCTGGGTCGCCGAAATTTGGCGATCGATGGAGGTCGGAATACCGGCGGTCGCCGCGGTCGCCGATCGCGGAAGACGGGTCGGAAGAACGGGCGGCGCCGTCAGTAGAACTCGCGGACGAGGTCCGTCGCGCCCTCGGGCGCGCCGTCCGGGATGACGGACATGTCCTCGTCGACGCCGTGCTGCTCGTGGTACGGCACCGACTCCTCGTCCTGGTAGATGACGCCCTGGTACTCCTGCTCGGAGTCGAGGATCACGTCCTTCGCGGCGTCCCTGTCCGACGGGTCGTGGTCCTCCTCCTTCAGGTCGACGAGCGAGTCGCGGAAGTAGTCGTAGGTGTCGACGTCGTTGAACGTGACGCACGGCGAGTAGACGTTCACGAAGCCGAACCCGTCGTGCTCGACCGCCTTCTGGATGATCTCCTGGTGGCGGAGCGCGTCGGAGGAGAACGACTGGGCGATGAACGTCGCGCCCGACGCCAGCGCCAGCGCGTGCGGGTTGACGGGCGGCTGCTTCGGTCCGTCCGGGGTCGTCGAGGTCTCGAAGTCGTCGCGCGAGGTGGGCGACGCCTGCCCCTTCGTCAGCCCGTAGATCCGGTTGTCCATCACGACGTACGTCATGTCGACGTTGCGCCGGACGGCGTGGACGAAGTGGCCCGCGCCGATGGAGTAGCCGTCGCCGTCGCCGCCGGCGACCATCACTTCGATGTCGGGCCGGGCCATCTTGACGCCGGTCCCGACCGGGAGCGCGCGTCCGTGAACGCCGTGGAGCGCGTAGCTGTGCATGTACGTACCGATCTTGCCGGAGCAGCCGATGCCGGCGACGACGAAGGTGTTGTCGGGGTCGTTGCCCGTCTCCGCGAGCGCCTTCATCATGCCGTTCATGGTGCCGAAGTCGCCGCATCCCGGGCACCAGGTCGGCTGCTTGTCGGACTTGAAGTCGGTGAATCGGATGTCTGAGCTCATTGGTTACGCCTCCACCCCCTCCGTGAGGGTCGCTTTGATCTCCGCTGCGAGTTCGTCGGCCTTGAACCGCACGCCGTTGTACTTGTTGACGCGGTCGACCCGTTCGAGCACGTCGTGCTCGACGAGGTCCGCGAACTGTCCCCGCTCGTTGCACTCCACCACCACGACGTTCTCCGCGGCCGCGACGGCCTCGGAGAGGTCCGGTCGCGGGAAGACGTACGGCACCGAGAGCACCCGCACGTCCCGCCCCTCGTCGTCGAGGAGCTCGACCGCTTCAGCGAGCGCGCCCTCGTTCGACCCCCACGTGATCACGAGCGTGTCGGCGTCGGCGTCGCCGAACTCGCGCGGGCTCCAGTCCTCGCGCTCGCGGGCCGTCTCCACCTTCCGGTTGCGCTTGTCGACCTGCGCGACGCGCATGTCGGTGTCCTCGGTCCGGCGGCCCTGCTCGTCGTGTTCGAGGCCCGTCGACATGTGCGCGCCGTCGGCGGTGCCGGGGAACGCCCGCGGCGAGATCCCGTCGTCGGTGATCTCGTGGGGCTGGAAGCCGTCGGTGTCGCTCGTGTGGTCGTCGACGTCGGCCTCGTCGACGACGAAGCCGCGGTCGACCTCGACCGCGTCCATGTCGAAGGTGTCCGGGGAGAACGTCTGCTCGGTGACCGCCATCGAGAGGTCGGCGGTGAGGTAGACCGGGAGCTGGTACTTCTCGGCGAGGTTGAACGCCTCGACCGTCTTCCAGAAGCACTCGTCGATCGTCGTCGGCGCGAGGACGAACCGGGGGACCTCGCCGTGGCCGCCGTACAGCATCTGGTTCAGGTCGCCCTGCTCCTGCTTCGTCGGCATCCCCGTCGAGGGGCCCGAGCGCATCACGTTACAGATGACGAGCGGCGTCTCCGAGGTGGCGATGAGCCCGAACGTCTCGGTCATCAGGTCGATCCCGGGGCCGGAGGTCGCGGTCATCGCGCGGGCGCCGCCGCGGGCCGCGCCCAGCGCCATGTTGATCGCGGAGAGCTCGTCTTCCGCCTGCACGACGTGGCCGCCGAAGTGCTCGATCCGGCCGGTGAGGTACGTCATCACGTCGGTCGCGGGCGTGATCGGGTAGCCGGCGTAGAAGCGGCAGCCGGCCGCGATGGCGCCCATCCCGATGGCCTCGTCGCCGTTGAGGAGCACGTAGTCCTCGTCGGTGGTCTCCAGGTCGTAGTCGAACTCGTGGTCGTACTCGTCGGCGACGTACGACCGCCCCGCGCGGGCGGCCTCCTTGTTGTTGTCGACGAGCTTTTGCCCCTTGTCCTTGAACCGCTTCTCCAGCGCGGAGTCGAGGTTCTCGATGGGGAACTCGGCGACCTCGCAGGCCGCGCCGAGCGCGACGACGTTCCGCATGATCGCCCCGCCGGCCTCCTCGGCGAGCCGCTTGAGCGGGACGTCGATCCCGACCATCTCCTCGGGGATCTCGACGTCTTGCATCGTGGTCCGCTCGCCGTCGTAGATGATCACCGACCCCTCGTGGAGCTCGTCGAGGTTCTCCTCGATGGTCCGCGGGGTCAGCGCGATGAGCACGTCGAGCCGGTCAACGACGCTCTGTACCTTGTCGACGGAGGTCCGCACCTTATACGCGGTGTAGCCGCCCCGGATCCGCGAGGCGAAGTCCTTCGACGTGAACACGTGTCGACCCGCCCGAGAGAGCGCTTGCGCGAAGATTTTCCCGGTCGAGTCGATGCCGTCGCCGGCCTCTCCGCCGACGGCCCAATTGAAGTCCGCGGCCATGCTATGACGGGGCTTTCGCCGGACTCATCAAAAGACTTCTGGAAGGAGCTACCGACGCCTTCTCGGACGATCGGTCAGCAATTTGCAAATATAGCCGAGATTATTTTGTAAACTGAAATATATAGGTATTATTTGGACATTCGTTTTCTCTAATCCTCACGATCGACCCACTTCGTCGCATTGACTTTCGACGTTCGTCGAACTATTGTGGGGGCGTCCGGACGTTCCGGAGTCCGTCCCCGTGTCCGGTCGGCCCGGAGTCCGGATAACTCGAAGTCCGATCGTTCCGGGGTCCGGTCGTCGCGCTCGTCGCGCCTCGCACGCGTTCGACGACGGGCGGCGCCGACGCGGACGGGAACACGTTTGTGTCCGCCGACCGGATCGGGCGTATGGACACGACAGCGACGGTCAGCGCGGTCGAGTCAGTCGGCCGCGACACGTACGCCCTTCGGTTCGACGCGCCCGACGGGTTCGCCGCCGAACCCGGGCAGTTCGTGAAGCTCGGCACGGAGATCGACGGCGAGTCGGTCGCCCGCTTCTACACCCTCTCGTCGCCGACCGTCGGCGACACGTTCGAGGTCACGGTCGGGATCGACCCCGAGGAGGGCGGCGACTTTTCCGGGTTCCTCGCCGGCGCCGAGGCGGGCACGGAGATGACGCTCTCCGGGCCGTTCGGGGACCAGCACTACGACGGCGAGCCGCGCGCGGTCGTCATCGCGGGCGGGCCGGGCGTCGGCCCGGCGGTCGCCATCGCCGAGCGCGCGCTCGACGACGGGGCCGAGGCCGCAGTGGTCTACCGCGACGACGACGTGTCGCACGCCGACCGCTTGGATCGCTTAAAAAAGCGCGGGGCCGCGGTCCACCTCCTCGACGCCGACGAGGCGCTGGACGAGGCGGTCGCCGAGGCGCTGACGGGAAGCGAGGGCGAGACCGTCTTCGTCTACGGCTTCGCCGATCTGGTGGCCGACGCCGAGGCCGCGGTCGAGGCAGCCGGCGGCGACGCCGACGCCGCGAAGGTCGAGAACTTCGGTTAGACGCGGTTCGAGACGTTTCGGCCGTCAATTCGTGAGTGGCTGTCCGTGGATCGACGGTGATGGCCTCCAAAGCCCCAGCCGCGACGACTCGCGCGGCTTGCTGCGCTCCTCGCTCAGTCGCTACCGCTCCTTCGCTGCGGTGCTTGCTGCGCCGTGCTTCGTCCTCGCGGCTGCCCCTTTGAGCCCCACCCGCACAGCACCGCGACCGCACCTCACACCTCCCCAGCCTCGCGGCTCGCTCGGTACTCCCTCCGGTCGCCCTCGCTCGCCGCGTCCCTCGCGCGTGCGATTCGCGCCCTCCGGGCGCTCATCGGCACGCGCCACCGCAATTCGTCTCCGGATCAGTCGCCGAAGTAGTCGGCGAGTCGCTCCGCGGCCTCGACGGCCCGGGGCGTGACGAGGGCGAACCGGATCCACTCGTCGCGCGCGCTGCCGAACGCCTCGCCGGGCATCCCCGCGACCCCGGCCTCGTCGACCAATCGCTTCACGTTCGCCATCGTCCCGGGGAACCCCTCGAAGCGCGCGAGGACGTAGAAGGCGCCCTCGGGGCGGCTGTACTCCGCCCCGGCCGCGTCGAGCGCGTCGGTGAAGGCGTCGACGCGGTCGGCGAGCAGCTCCCGGGCCTCCGCGTAGTAGCCCGGCGGCGTCTCCGCGAGCGCGTGGTGGACCGCGTACTGCGAGGGGCGCGCGCCGGCGACGTTCACGAGCATGTGTCGCGTCTTCGCCTCGCCGACGTGCGCCTCGGGGAAGACCCCGTAGCCGACCCGGAACCCGGTGATCGCCATCGACTTCGAGAAGCCGCTGGTGACGATCACCCGGTCGGAGTCGAGCGTCAGCGCCGACTCGAACTCGCCGGTGAGGTCGAAGTGGTCGTACACCTCGTCGACCATCACGAGGGCGTCGACCGCGTGCGCGATCTCGACGACCTCGCGGACCGCGTCGAGGTCGTATATCGCTCCGGTCGGGTTGTTCGGCGTGTTCAGGGCGATCAGGGCGGTGTCGTCGCTCGCGGCCTCGCGCATCGCCGCGAGGTCGAGGCCGCCGTCGCGCTCGGTCGGGACGAGCGTCGCCTCGCCGCCGAGCATGTCCACCTTCCCCGGGTAGTACGGGTAGACGGGGTCGGTGAGGACCGCCTCGTCGCCCGCGCCGCGCTCGAACGCGCGCGCCATCGCGAGGTAGTTCGCCTCGCCGGTCCCGTTGGTGACGACGACGCGGTCGGCGTCAACGTTCCGGCGCTCGGCGATCGCCTCCCTGAGCTCCGGTAACCCCTCGCTCGGCGGGTACTGGAAGTCGTCGGGCGGGAGGTCGGCGTAGTCGCGGAGCGCCTCTCGAAGCGCGGCCGGCGGCTCCCAGTCGGGGTTGCCGCTCACCATGTCGATGACGTCGCCGTCGGCCGCGGCCGCGTACTGCATCACGTGAAAGAACTTCGGCTCCTCGTACTCCATACGGACCGCTGGGCGGCGTCTCCCGTGGCTCTTTCGACTCCCCGTCTGCGCGTGAGGGATCCGTTCGGCGGTCCGAGCGACGCGCCGACCACCTTCCCGACCGCCGGAATCCGGTGGTTTCACCTACGGCCCCGGCCACGCGGTGGTATGAACAAACGCGGCCACGTCCTCAACGCCCTGCTGCTCGCGATCGGACTCGGCTTCGTCATCGAGCCGAGCCTCGGCGCGGCCACCGCGCGGACCGTCGCCGAGATCACCGTTCCGATCGTGTTGGGGGCGCTGTTCCCCGACGTCGACACCGCCTTCGGCCGCCACCGGAAGACGCTCCACAGCCTCCCGGTGCTCGGGATCTTCCTCGCGTACCCGATCGTGTTCGGGAACCTCCAGTACGTCTGGATCGGCGTGTTGACCCACTACCTCCTCGACGTCGTCGGGAGCCGGCGCGGCATCGCGCTGTTCCACCCCCTGTCCGACAGGGAGTTCGGCCTCCCCTCCGGCGTGACGACGAGCAGCAAGTACGCCGACCTCGTCACGGTGGTCGTCACGGCGGTGGAGCTGGCGGCGTTCTGGGCGCTTCACACCTACGTCGTGACGCTCGACCTAGACGTCTCGGCCGCGACCCGGGCGGCGAGCGAGGCGGCGGCCGGGATCGGGATCTGAGCGGTTTCTGTTCGGTTCGGCGCGGTCCGCTTCGCTTCGGTCCCGTCGGCGTGGTCGCGACGCGGCGACGCCCTCACTTCGGCCGGTAGTCCGACAGCGTCCCGGAGTAGACGCTCACGTCGTTGAACCGCCCCTCGTAGACGACGTTCGTCGGGAGGGTGGGCTCGTCGCCGGAGAGGAACAGGCGGTCGAGCTTCTCCCACGTATTCTCGTAGCCGAGGTGGGCGAACTCCAGGAGCCCGCGGAGCTGATGGCGGACCCCGCCGCGGTGGACCACGGTCCGGGGACGATCCTCGCGGAAGGCGTCGACGACGGCGTCGGCGTCGTCGAGGTCGCCGTCGAACTCGGTCCACGCCTCCCCAACGGTGCCGGGCAGGTGCGCGTACGAGGAGCCGAAGCCGGGCATGTCGGTCACCTCGGCGATCCGCCGCGTCCGGGTGTTCTGGTGCGGAAGGAGCTTGGTGTTGTACGTCTCGACCGCGGCGAGTCGCTCGGCGTGGGCCGCGATCTCCGGTCGGGTGAGCGAGATGGTGGCGAAGCCGGGATGCGGGACGAGCACGGCGGCGTCCTGCCGATCGAACTCGGCCATCGCCGCCTCGAAGGTGATGTAGTCGGGCACGGGGTCCTCCAGGCCGAGGACGAGGAGGTGCCGGCGGTTCCCCCAGTCGCCGGTAAACACCTCTCGGGCGGGGACGACCGTCAGGTCGTCGTCGGCGTACCGGGCCGCGCGCTCCCGGACCGTCGTCAGCCGGGTGAAGTGCGGCGCGTAGACGAGCGCGTCGATCCCCCGCTCCTTCGCGAGGGCCACGACGTCGTCGTCGAGCACCTTCACGTGGGCGTCGACGCGCGTTCTCGATCGGGTCACGGTACCGGACGGTGTGCGTCCCCGAGCAAAGGCGTATCGTTTGACTCCGAGGGGATCCGGGTCCGGCGACGGCGGACGCGTCGGACGCCGGCGGTCGCGGCCGCCGTCCCGGCGCGCCCCGACGCTCTCCCCCACCGCCGCGCGGGGGTCTCGTGAGCGTACCGAACGGGACCACGCGAGGGAACGACTGAACGAACGGAGTGAGTGAAGGAAGACTCGCGGGGGAAACGGTTAATCCCCCGCGGGCGAGACGGGGAATCATGCCCCGCTGGACGTGCGGAATCGACGGCTGCGACGCCGCCTTCGACGACGTGGAGTCGGCCATCGTCCACCAGACCGACGGCCACCAGCGCCACGAGTGCAAGGTGTGCGGCACGATCGTCCCGGACGGCTACTTCGCGATCCGGCACGCGTTCGACGAGCACACCCGCGCCGAGTTCGTCCGCGCGTACGACGCCGACTCCGCGGCGGTCCGCCGCCGCGAGGAGATCAAGCGGGAGGTCGAACGGGAGGCCGACCTCCAGCGCGTCGTCGACGAGCTCGACCGCGGCGTCTGAGCGGCGCCCCCCTCGCTCCGCCGGCCCTCACCACAGCACCCGCTTTCCGAACGCGCTCGCCGCCAGCTCCGTCGCGAGCTCGGCCGTCTCGTTGTGCTGGTCGAGCGTCGGGTTCACCTCGACCAGCTCCATCGACTGGAGCGAGTCGGCGTCGTCGACGATCTCCATCGCGCTGTGGGCCTCCCGGTAGGTGACCCCGCCGCGGACGGGCGTCCCCACCCCGGGCGCCTCGTTGGGGTCGAGCCAGTCGAGGTCGAGGCTGACGTGGACGCCGTCGACGCCGTCGCCCGCGGTCGCCATCGCCTCCTCGGTGACCTCGGTGATCCCGCGCTCGTCGATGTCGGACATCGTGTACGCCGCGAAGCCGCGCTCGCGGAGGACCTCGACCTCCGACTCGTCGACGGAGCGCAGGCCGACGAGCGCGACGTTCTCCGGCGAGAGCCCGGGCGCGTTCGCCCACTCCGACCCCGCGAACTCGTCGAGGCCGAGCGCGGCCGCCAGCGGCATCCCGTGGACGTTCCCCGAGGGAGTCGTCGAGGGCGTGTTGAGGTCGGCGTGGGCGTCGAACCACACCGCGCCGACGTCGGCGTCCCGCGCGGAGCCCGCGAGCGAGCCGATGGCGATCGAGTGGTCGCCGCCGAGCGCGAGCGGGACCGCGCCGTCGGCGAGCGTCCCGCTCACTTCGTCCGCGAGGCGCCGACAGACGTCGGCCGTCTCCCGGAGGAACTTCGCCTTCCCCGCGCTCGGCGCGTCCGCGTCGGGGTCGCGCTCCTCGGCGCGCGGGACCGCGAGGTCGCCCGCGTCGACGACGCCGACGCCCGCGCTCGCGAGCTGGTCGGCGAGCCCGCCGTATCGGATGGCCGACGGCCCCATATCCACGCCGCGTCGGTTCGCCCCGTAGTCGGTCGGCGCGCCGATGATCCTGACGGTGGTCATACCAGCCCGCGCGACGCCCCGACGCTTGAATGGTGCGGTCCCGCGGTGGCGACCGATCGGACGCGATCGCACACGGTTTTGCCGCCGCGCCCCGATTGGCCGGTATGAGCGGTTCAGACGGCGGCTCCGGTCCCGTCGATGACGACGCCGGTCCCGACGAGGACACTGACGACGACGACCTCGGCGCGGGCGACGCGCCCCCGGAGTTCGATCCCGCCGACGTCGCCGGCAGCGACGTCGAACCGGTCGGCGCCATGATCGCGGTCGCCTTCACCGGGGCCGTGATCGGGCTCGTCGGCGCCGGGGTCGCGCTGTTCGTCAGCGACCTCGGGCTGGCCCTGATCGGCGTCGGCGTCGCCGTCGCGCTCTCCAGTCCCCTCGCGTACGTCCGGCTCCGCCGGCGATACGGAGGGTAGCCGTCGACGGCGGCGAACGCGGAATCCGCGCGATCGTTTATAACGGCCTTCCATCGCATTTAAGCGGTGCGGCCATCTATTCGCGTCCATGTCATCGATCGAGCTCACATCCAGTCAGAAAAGCATCCTCACGGCCCTCATCAACCTGTACGGGGAACAGGAGGACGCCGTCAAGGGCGAGGCGATCGCCGAGGAGGTCGACCGCAACCCCGGCACGATCCGCAACCAGATGCAGAGCCTGAAGGCCCTCCAGCTGGTCGAGGGCGTCCCCGGCCCGAAGGGCGGCTACAAGCCCACCTCGAACGCCTACGAGGCGCTCGACATCCAGCGCATGGACGAGCCCGCGGACGTCCCCATCTTCCACGAGGGCGAGGAGGTAACGGGCGTCAACGTCGACGGGATCGACCTCTCCAGCGTCCACCACCCGGAGCTCTGCCGCGCCGAGATCCACGTTCAGGGCTCCGTCCGGGACTTCCACGAGGGCGACTCCGTCACCGTCGGTCCGACGCCGCTCTCGAAGCTCGTCATCGACGGGACGGTCGACGGGAAAGACGACACCGCGAACATCCTCATCCTCCGGATCGACGACATGCGCGCCCCCGACGAGCCCGCCGAACACTGACCGCTCGCCGCCGACGCCGACCCCTCTCCCTTCCTCTCTCCTCGCCTCTCTTCTCATTCGGCCGCCGAGAGCCAGAGGTCCGCCGAGAGCCCGGGCGCCGTCGCTGCCGAATCCAACCCTCGCGAGCGCGAAAAGCCGCTTCGACCGCGTCGTACGCGCCGGCCCTACATGTCGCCGAACGCGCTCACGCCGCGCCCGGCCGAGGAGACCTTCGCGATCCACCGCACCGCGATGGACTTCTTCAGGAGCTTCGCCGGGGTGCCGCCGAACGTCTTGATCGGCATCCCGATCACGTCGTGGGCGACCGCCTCCTCGCCGACCGAGATGACGGTCCCCTTGTCCTTGTGTTCCCACGACTGGAGCGGCGCGCCGCGGGCGGCCCGCGCGAGGTTCTCGCCGGCGACCTCGGCGGCCTGCCAGGCGGCCTGCGCGGTCGGCGGCGCCACCTCGTCGTCGCCCTGCTCGACGAGGGCGGTGTCGCCGATGGCGAACACGCGGTCGTCGCTGGTCGCGAAGTCGGCGGCGGCGTGGACGCGGTTCGAGCGCTCGTCCTTCTCGACGTCGACGTTCTC
The DNA here is from genome assembly GCF_042665015.1 of Halorubrum rutilum. GTDB lineage: Archaea > Halobacteriota > Halobacteria > Halobacteriales > Haloferacaceae > Halorubrum > Halorubrum rutilum. The sequence continues at coordinate 155,200 of NZ_JBHTBL010000004.1, forward strand.
CAGCTCCGGCTGGCCCGTGATGCCGCCGGTCCACACGAGGACGTCGTGGGGGAGCTCCTCGGGCTCCTCTCCGTCGCCGCCGCCGAGGTAGACCGCGTCCTCGTCGGCCTCCGAGATGAAGTCGCCCGTCAGGATCTCCACGTCGGCGTCCTCCAGCCGCTGGCGGAGCGCGCCCTGGAGCTGCGGGTCGTTGCCGGGGAAGACCTCGTCGAGCCCCTCGACGAGCGTGATCTCGATCGGGGCGCGGTGCTTGTCGCGGTACTCCGCGACCTCGCCCGCGGTCTGGATGCCGGAGAGCCCGGCGCCGCCGACGACCACTTCGGCGGGGTCGGAGCGGGTCGCGTCGGCCGCGGCCGACCGCACGTCCTCGTGGATCGCCTTCGCGTCGTCGAGGCCCTTGAGCTGGTGGGCGTGCTCTTCTAGGCCGTCGATGCCGAAGAAGGCGGTCGTGGAGCCGACGCCCAGGAGGAGGTAGTCGTAGTCGACGGTCGTCCCGTCGTCGGTCTCGACGACGCGCTCGTCCGTGTCGACGTCGACGACGCGGCCCTGCACGAAGTCGGACTCGGGCGACTTGATCTCGTCGACGGGGATCGTGATCTTGTCCGCGACCGCGGGGTTGCGGATGGCGCGGTGGACCTCGTGGAGGACGAGGTGGTAGTCGTGCTCCGAGATCCACGTGAGTTCCGCCTCGCCCTCGCCGACCTCGTCTTCGAACGCCTTCACCGCCCCTGCGCCGGCGTACCCGGAGCCGACGACGACGACCTGTGTACTCATGCCTGCCGCTCCGCGGTGCGCGGGTAAAGTCGCTTTGGAACGTCCGTGACGGCGGCGGAGACCGGCGGACCGCTTCCGGTCTACAGCGAGAGCCCGGCGTGCCAGCGGTCGGCGCCCGCCTCCCGCTTGACCTCGTCCATCCGCGCGAGGAGCTTCACGGCGAGGCTCGCGGCCTCGGCCGCGCGCGACTCGCCCTCCGTCCGGAACTCCCCGGTCACGCGGTTCGCGTAGACGGAACAGACCGCGCCGGCGCGGAGCCCGTAGACGTTCGCGATCGTGAGGATCGCCGACGCCTCCATCTCGATGTTCTTCACGTTCGCCTCCCGCAGCTCCGCGACCAGCTCGTCGGAGCCCGCCGCCTCGAACCCCTCGAAGCCGGGGCGGCCCTGCCCGGCGTAGAAGGAGTCGGCGCTCATCGTCACGCCGGTGTGGTAGTCGTACCCCAGCCGCTCCGCGGCGGCGACGAGCGCCGAGACGACCTCGCCGTCGGCGGCCGCCGGGTAGTCCTCGCGCACGTACTCGTCGCTCGTCCCCTCCTGGCGGACCGCGCCCGTCGTGATCACGAGGTCGCCCACCTCCATCCCGGGCTGGATCGCGCCGCAGGACCCGACCCGGATGAACGTGTCGACGCCGACCCTCGCGAGCTCCTCGACCGCGATGGCGGCCGACGGGGAGCCGATCCCGGTGGAGGTCACGGAGATCGGCGCGTCCCCGTAGGTCCCGGTCGCGGTGCGGTACTCGCGGTGGTGCGCGACCGCCTCGTAGTCGTCCCACAGCGCGGTGACCTTGTCGACGCGCTCGGGGTCGCCGGGGAGGAGCACCGCGTCCGCGACGTCGCCGGGCCCCACTTTGACGTGGTACTGGACGTCGTCGTTGGGGTCCTCGCTGTCGCCGCCCGCGGCGCCGTCGGGGTCGGCGCCGCCGTCGCCGGCGGTCTCGTGGGGGGCCTCGTCGTCGGTCATGTCTCCGCCCTTCGGCGAGCCGTTTCAAAGGGGTTCCGCCTCGCGGCCGTCCGTCGGAGATCCCCGGTCGTTCGGCGGGCCCCTCCCGCCCTCAGGCCCCCCTCGCGTCGTCGAGCGTGCCCTCGGAGATGGTGTTGGGGAGCAGCTCGCCCAGCGTGTACTCGCTGGTCTCGCCGCCGCCCTCGTCGCAGACGACGACGAGGTCGTCGGCCGCGAACTCGGCGAGCGTCTGCCGGCACATCCCGCAGGGGGTGACGCCGTCGCGGACGCCGGAGGCGACGGCGATGCGGTCGAACTCGCGGTGGCCGTCCTTCACCGCCTCCGCGAGCGCGACCTCCTCGGCGTGGAGGCTGTTGGAGTAGTTCGCGTTCTCGATGTTACAGCCCGTGTAAACCGTGCCGTCGGCGGTCCGGAGCGCGGCGCCGACGCGGTACTCGGAGTACGGGACGTGCGCGTCGTCGAGCGCGTCGCGCGCGGCCTCGATCAGGTCCATACCCGGCCGTCGGTCGGCGGGGCGATAAGCGCCGGGGTCGCGGGGGCGGGTCGCGCGCCGGGTCCCACTCGGCCTCAGCGTCCGGTGTCGTACTTGTACGTGGCCGACTCGGGATCGATCCCGAAGTCCTCCGGCGACTCCGTCGTCTCCTCTTCGGCGGCCGCCGCCGGCTCGGCCTCCTTGAACGCCTCGCGGAACCGGTCGGGCATCTCGAACTCGTCGACCGGGAGCCGCAGGCCGACGACGCCCCCGCCGAGGAACTCGCGCTTCTCGTCGAGCCGGTCGGAGAGCGCCGGCGGGAGCGCGTCGGTGTCGACCGCCTCGAAGCCGAACTGGGTCAGGTAGTCGGGCTGGTCGGTGAGCACGTACACCGTCTCGAACCCGTCCGCGGCCGCGGTGTCGACGAGGCGCTCGACCACGTGCGCGCCGACGCCCCGGCCGCGCCACTCGGGGAGCACGCCGATCCCGGTGAGCTCGATCCGGTTCTCCTCGCCCTCGTCGCCGCGGTGCAGGCGCAGCCGGCCGAACCCGGCCCGGTCGCCCGACTCCTGGTCGACCGCGATCACGTAGTCCCGTGACCGGAAGGCGACGTCGTCGAGCCCGAGCCGCTCGATCGCGTCCAGTAACCACGCCTCGTCACGGTTCTTGGCGTCGCGGACGTACATGTCCGCACGTACGCGGGCCGACGTAAAAACGGTTCCCTGGGTCGCGCGGCCTCGACACGGGGAACTATACGCCGGTCGGCCGGATCGGAGCCATGGCACTCGCGGCCCCCGACCTCGCCGGCTCGACGGCCTTTATCACCGGAGCCACTCGCGGCATCGGCAAGCGGATCGCGCTCGCTCTCGCCGATCACGGCTGTAACGTCGTCTCGACGGGTAAGACGACGGACGCCGACGACTCCGAGCTGGAGGGGTCGGTCGAGCAGACGGCCCGCGAGGTGCGCGAGCGCGGGCCGGAGGCGCTCGCGCTCGAACTCGACCTCCGGGACGAGGACCGCGTCGAGGCCGTCGTCGAGGAGTCGATCGACCGGTTCGGCGAGGTCGACGTCGTGATCAACAACGCGAGCGCGATCCAGCTGGCGGATATCGCCGACCTGCCGGCCGACCGCTTCGACCTCCTGACCGACGTGAACGTCCGGGGGACCCACCTCGTCGCGCACGCGTTCGCCGACCACCTCGCGGGCCTCGACGGGGCGTGGCTGCTGACGAACGCGCCCCCGGTCACGACCGACCGGTCGCCGGGGAAGGCGCCGTACGCGTGGTCGAAGCTCGGGATGTCGTTCGTCACGCTCTCGCTCGCCGAGGAGCTGGCCGGCGACGACGTGGGCTGTAACACCTTCTGGCCGGTGACGACGATCGACACCCGCGCGACGCGCTACTTCGGGCTCGGGACCGAGGACGACTGGCGCACCCCCGAGGTCGTCTCCGACGCGGTGCTCGAAATCCTCGCTCGCGATCCGGCGGAGTGTACGGGTAACAGCTTCTACGACGAGGAGCTGCTCCGCGAGGCGGGCGTCACCGACTTCTCCGGGTACAACCTCACCGAGGGCGACCCGGCGCCGATGTCGGCGCGGCTGTTCGACCCGGAGTTCGAACGGCGGCCCTGATCCCCGGCGGCCCTGATTCTCGGCGGCGCTCGCCGGCGAGGAGTGCCGTCGGCGATGAGGAGACCGGACGGCGTCGACCGCGGCTCAGATCCCCTGTCCCATCAGGTGGCTGCGGAGCACGTCCGGCGTCTTGAGCCCGGCGTCGCTGTTGATCAGGACGACCGTCTCCGTTCCGTCGAAGAACCCCTCCTCCTTGAGCGCCCACGCGCCGGCCGGAGCAGCGCCGCCGGTGGCGCCCATCTCCATCACCTCGTTCTGCGCGACGGCGACCGCGCTCGCGAGCACGTCCTCGTCCTCGACGCCCACGGCGGTCCCCCCGCTCTCCGCGACCGCCTCGACCGCGGCCGCGCCCCCCGCGGGGTCGGCGATCTCCAGTTCGCCGCAGATCGTGTCCGGCGTCTCCCACGGCTCCGGCTCGTCGAGGCCGCGCTCGACCGCCGCCGCGATCGGCGCGCAGCCCGCCGCCTGCGCGGCGACGATCCGCGGGACCGCGCCGATCGCGCCGACCCGCTCCAGCTCGGTGAACCCCTTGTGAACGCCGGCGATCACCTCGCCGGACCCGGTCGGGACGACGACGACGTCTGGGGCCTCGCCGAGGTCGGCGACGAGCTCGAACGCGAGCGTCTTCACGCCGTCGTGGCGGTACGGCGTCGCGAACTCGCCGAGGTCGGTGTACTCTGTCTCCAGCTGCTCGTCGACCGCCGCGGCCGCGTCCGGGAACCGTCCGCCGACCACGCGCATGTCCCCGCCGTGGACGTTCGTCATCGCCTTGTTCGAGAAGGCGCACCGGGAGGGCACGAACGCGTACGAGCGCAGGTCGGCCCGCCCCGCGTACGCCGCCATCGACTGCCCGGCGTTGCCCGGGCTCGCGCACGCGAGCGGCTCGACGTCGGCACCCTCAGACGCCCGCGCCGCGACCGCGGTGAGCGCGACCGAGAGCCCGCGGTCGAGCACCGTTCCGGTGGGATTCCGTCCCTCATCTTTGACATACACCGACTCTACGCCGAGCACGTCCGCGAGCCGCTCCGTCGGGACCAGCGGCGTGGCGCCCTCGCCCGCCGAGAGCGCCGTCCCGGCCGGGAACGGGAGCAGCGCGTCGAAGCGCCAGTGGCCGCGGCCCGCCCCCGCCGGTCCGTCGCGCGGCCCCGCCAGCAGCGCCTCCGGGTCGACCGCGTCGTAGTCGTAGGCGGGGTCGAGCCCCCGCGCCTGTTCCTCGGCCGACACCGCCGTCGGGTCGGCCGTCTCGTGGACGCGCCCCGACGCGCGACTCTCCAGCCCGCGGAACGCCGTCGTCGTCTCCGTCGACTCCATACGAACCCTTGCGGCGGCGGCGACTAATCGCTTCTCACTCCCGGATGCGGTGGCGCGCCGGTGAGCGGTCGCCATCGGCGACCGCGAACCGTCCGCGAGGGAGTCAGTCGCCGGAGCGAAGCGGAGGCGACTGACGAGGGTGGGGAGGTGTGAGGCTGCGGTGCCGCGCTGCGCGGGGTGGGACTCGAAGGGGCAGCCGCGGGGAGGCCGTAGGCGACGCCAAGCACCGCAGCGAAGGTACGGAGTGACCGAGCGAGGAGCGCAGCGAGCGTACGGCCTCCCCGCGGCTGGGGCTTCGGGCTGGTCACCGCGACGGACCCGACTCGCAGGCGCTTATAAACCCACAACTCGATACCTCACGTATGACCGGAGACGTCACCGTCGTCGGCGGCGGGCTCGCGGGGCTCGTCGCGGCGAGCCGGCTGGCCGAGGCGGGCGCGGACGTGACGCTGTACGAGCGACGCCCCGAAGTCGGCGGGCGCGTGCGGAGCGAGACGGTCGACGGCTTCACGCTCGACCGCGGCTTCCAGGTGCTGTTCACGAGCTACCCGGCGGTCGAGCGCGAGCTCGACGCCGGCGAGCTCGACACCGGCGAGCTCGACGCCGGCGGGCTCGACGCCGACGGCCTCGACCTCCGGACGTTCGCGCCGGGCGCGACCATCTGCCGGCCGGGGTCGCGCTCGACGCTCTCGGACCCGCTTCGCGACCCTCGCGGCGCGATCCCCTCGCTCCTGAACGACGAGGTGTCGTTCTCCGACAAGCTCCGGACGCTCGCGCTGCGGTACGACCTCTCGAAGCGCGACGAGGACGACTTCTTCGCCGGACGGGACGCCCCGATCCGCGAGTACCTGCGGGACTGGGGGTTCGCCGACGACTACGTCGAGCACTTCGTGGAGCCGTTCTACGGCGGGATCACGCTCGACCGGAGCCTCGCGACCTCGAAGGCGGTGTTCGAGTACACGTTCCGCGCGATGAGCCGCGGCGGCATCGGCGTCCCCGCCGAGGGGATGGCCGCGATCCCCGAGGCGCTCGCCGCCCGCGCCCGGGAGGCCGGCGTCGACATCGAGACGGGCGAGGACGTGGAGTCGGTTCGAATCGCGAGACAAGGGCGGATCCCGTTCCGGACCGGGAGCGGCGACGCCGAGGGCGCCACCGTCGAACTCGCCGACGGTTCGACGCGCGAGGCCGACGCGGTCGTCGTCGCGGCGACCCCGCCCGAGGCCCGGCGCCTCACGGGCGTCGGGTCGATCCCGACCGAGGGCGTGCCGAACGTCACCGGCTGGTACGCGCTCCCCGCCGGGGAGTCGTTCGAGACCGGCGGGCGGATACTGCTCAACGCCGCGACCGAGTCGCCGAACGCCGTGGTCCCGATGTCCGAGGTCGCGCCCGAGTACGCCCCCGACGACCGTGCGCTGCTCGCGGCGACGTTCCTCGGCGAGGGGTCGCTGGACCGCCCCGCCGACGCGCTCCGCGACGACGTCCGCGACGCGCTGGAAGCGTGGTTCCCCGAGCGCGCCTTCGAGGGACTGGAGACGCTCGACGTCCACCGGCTCCGGTTCGCGCAGTTCGCGCAGCCGCCGGGCGTCCACGCCGACCTCCCGGACCCGGACGACCCCGAGGGACCCGTCGTCCTCGCCGGCGACTACACGGAGTGGTCGTCGATCCAGGGCGCGCTGGAGAGCGGCAGGCGGGCGGCCGCCGCGGCCGGTGAGCACCTGTAGCCGCCGCGGGACGCTCCCCGAGCGCCCCTACTCCTCCCGCCGGAACGACGCCTCCCCGTGCTCGTCGACCGCCGCGAGCAGCTCGTCGCGTTGGCGCCGAATTTCGGGCGGGAGCTCGGCGTACGCGTGGTCGAACATGTCGCTCGGGTCGGCCTCGACCGACTCCGCGACGTCGATCGCGTCGGCGACGACCTCGTCCGCCGCGTCGTGGATCGCCGCGACCCCCTCGTCGTCGATCCGCCCGGTCTCCCGCAGGAAGCCCTCCATGCGGTCGAGCGGGTCGAGCGCGCGCCACGGGTCCACGTCGTCGGGGTCGCGGTAGGCGGTCGGGTCGTCGGCGGTGGTGTGCGCGCCGAACCGGTACTCGACGAACTCGACGAGGACCGGACGGGCGGTGTCACCGTCCGACGCGTCGCCCCGCGCCCGCTCGGCCGCCTCCCGCGTGACCGCGTAGCTCGCGAGGGGGTCCATCCCGTCGACGCGGACGCCCTCGAAGCCGTAGGCGGCCGCCTTCTCCGCGAAGGTGTCGCTCGCGGTCTGGCGCGACTCGGGGATCGAGATCGCCCAGCCGTTGTTGTGACAGCAGAAGAGGGTCGGCGTGTCGAAGACGCCGGCGAAGTTCATCGCCTCGTGGAAGTCGCCCTCGCTCGTCGCGCCGTCGCCGAAGTGCGCGGCGACCACGCGGTCCTCGTCTCGGTAGTCGAACGCCCAGGCGGCGCCGACCGCGTGCGGGAGGTGCGCCGCGATCCCGATGTTCAGCGGGAAGACGTTGCCGTCGGCGATCGCCTCGGTCCCGGACTCGTGGCCCATCCAGTAGGGGAGGTACGCCGAGAGCAGGTCGCGGACGACGACCGCGCCGTGTTCGCGGTACTGGTAGCTGATCAGGTCGCGGTCGGCGAGCGCGTGGGTCGACCCGACCGCCGACCCCTCCTGCCCGGCGCAGGGCGCGTACGTCCCGATCCGCCCCTGTCGCTGGAGGCTCACCGCGCGCTCGTCGAAGCGGCGCGTGGTGACCAGGTCGCGGTAGATCGCGCGGAACCGCTCGTCGGAGAGGTCCGGGACCGTCGCGTCCGGCAGGGGACCGCCGTCCGGCCCGAGCACCCTGAAGACGTCCGCGTCCGCGAGCGGATCGGTCGCGTCCTCGCGCCCGTGCGCGGCGGCGTCCGCCGGCGCGTTCGCGCCGGTACCGTTCTCGTCCATACGCGATCGGTGTGCGCGCCGATCACAAGGAGTTAGCGGTCGCGGCGGCCGCCGACCGCTCCCGACTCCGGCGACGGACGAACGCGAAGGGGAGCCCGACGAGGACGCCCGCGACGGCGACCGCGCCGAACACGAACCCGACGAGCAGCGGGACGGGACCGGCGGTCAGCATCTCGACGCTCCAGACGGACGCGAACCGAGCGGTCCAGAAGCCCCCGGTGACGAGCGCGCTGACCAGCCCGAACGCGGCCCCGCGGAGGTACGTGACGGTCCCCGGCCGCTCGACGAGCGCCCACCAGACGCTCGCGCCGGCGACGAGCGCCGGGGCCGCGAGGAGCGGCATCGCGAAGGCGGTCGGGAGCCCGATCACCTCCGCGAACAGGCCGAGCGCGCTGGAGAGCAGGACCGCCGTGAGGGTCGCACAGCCGAACGCGTAGCCGCCGGCGAGCAGCGCCCACCGCTGCGACGACGAGAGCCTCGACTCGGATCCGAGCGAATCGCCCATACCCGGGGCTCGCGGGCCGGGGGGAAAGCGTTTGGCGTGGGTGAAACGCGGATTTGAGCTATCGGATCACGGCGTGATCACGGCGCGCCCGTCGATCTCGCGGTGTTCGAGCTTCTCCGCGACCGTGTTCACGTCGCCGAGGTCGTACCGGCTGGTGTGGAGGTCGACGTCGCCCTGCTCGACGAGCGCGACGAGCTCCTGGAGCTCCGCGTACCGGCCGACGATGTTGCCGACGAAGGAGAACTCGCCGTTCACCAGCGCCTGCGCCGGCTCGTGGACGTGGCCGCCGTAGCCGATGATGTGGTGGTCGCCGCCGGCGGCGGTGATGTCGGGCGCGTACGCGGTCGTGACGTCCTCGCCGACGAAGTCGAGGACCTGCGCGGCCCCCGTCCCGTCGGTGATCCCCTCGATCTCGGCCGGGACGTCCGCCTCCGAGGGGTTGATCAGGTGGTCGGCGCCGTAGCCGTCGGCCAGGTCGAGCGCGGACTCCTTCAGGTCGACCGCGGTGATCCGGGCCGCGCTCATCGCGTCGAGGCACTGCAGGCCGATGTGGCCCAGCCCCCCGACGCCGATGACGACCGCGTGGTCGCCGGGGTTCAGGTCGGCGACCGCCTTCTTCGCGGCGTGGTACGCCGTGATCCCGGCGTCGGCGTGGGGCGCGATGTCGATCGGTTCGACGCCGGACGGCAGCGGGATCACCGAGCGCTCGCCCGTGTGGAGGTACTCGGCGAAGCCGCCGTCGACGGTGAGCCCGTTGAACGCGTCGTTCTCGCAGTACATCGTCTCGCCGAGCCGGCAGGGCCGGCAGGTGCCGCAGGTCTGGACCGGGTGGCAGATCACGGGGTCGCCCTCCGAGACGATCTCGACGTCCTCGCCCGTCTCGACGACGGTGCCGGCGTTCTCGTGGCCCAGCGTCATCGGGAGGTCCTGCGGGACGTACTCCTCCCACATCCCCTCGATGATGTGATTGTCCGTCTGACACCACCCCGCGCCCTCGACCTCGACGATCACGTCGCTCGCGCCCGTCGCGTGCGGTCGGTCTACCTCGTCGATCGTCAGCCCCTCGCTCATGTCGTCGGTGTACTCGTGGAGTCTGGCGGCTTGCATGTGACGTATTGTCTCACAGCCTCCGTCATAAACGTTCGTTATGGTACCGGCGATCCGTCCCGTCGAGTGGTTCCGAGCGTCGACGACTCGTCTCGTCGAGTGGTTCCGGGCGTCAACGACTCGTCCCGTCGCGGAGGGTTCCGCGCGCCCGTCTGACCCGGAGACGGTACGACTTTCACTCGGCACCGAATTGTATCCCACATGGCTGGCCACGGGACACGGGTCGGATTCGTCTGCGACGGTGCGCCGTCGGACGAACAGCGGGCGGCGTTGGCGTGGTTAGAGGAGCGGCCGGTCGACGCCGTGCGGGTTCCCCTCGCCGAGGTCGGCGAGGCGACGGACGGCTGCGACGTGTTGTGGTGGCACCGCGACGCGCCGCTCGGAGACGACCCCCTCTCGACGCGCTCGACGGACGCCGTCGACGCCTTCCTCGACGACGGCGGGGGGCTGCTGCTCACCCTTCGGGCGATGGCCGCCGTCGACGACCTCGGGATCGACCCGGTGGCCCCGGACGCCGTCGGCGTCGAGAGCGTCGCCGAGCCGACGGGCGTGCTCTGGCGGACGCTGTACGGCGACCACCGAGCGATCGCGGCGTTCGACTCGATCCGCGTTCCGACCTGCGACCGCGGGGCGGTCCCGACGGCCCGCTACGAGGCCGTCGTCCCCGCGCGCGGCGAGGTGCTCGCGTCGACCCTCCGCGGCGACCGGGACGTGCCGAACGAGATGACGGTCGTCTCGTGGGACCGCGGCGGCGGCGTCGTCGGCGTCGGCGCGCCGCTGGCGTTCGACGAGCCCGCCGACCCGTCCGTCGCCGACGCGCGCTCGGAGCTGGTCTCCGGGTGCCTGTCCGCGGTCGCCGCCGGCGACCAGCCCGGTCGCCCGAAGACGGCCGACGAGCTGACGGCGATGCGCCGGGCGTTCGCCGACGACTCCGCGCGGCCGCGCTATCACTTCACGCCGCCGGCGAACTGGCTGAACGACCCGAACGGCCTGATCCGCTGGGACGGGCGGTACCACCTGTTCTACCAGTACAACCCCGCGGGGCCGTTTCACAACGCCATCCACTGGGGCCACGCCGTCAGCGACGACCTGCTTCACTGGAGCGACGAGCCGATCGCGCTCGCGCCGTCGCCGGACGGCCCCGACCGGCACGGGTGTTGGTCGGGGTGCGCGGTCGACGACGGCGGGACGCCGACGGTCCTCTACACCGGCGGCGACGGGCGGTGGCAGCTCCCGTGTCTCGCGACGAGCGCGGACCCTGACCTCTCGGAGTGGGACAAGGACCCGGGCAACCCCGTCATCGAGGAGCCGCCGTCCGACCTCGACCTCCTCTCCACCGAGGACTGGGAGATCGAGTTCCGCGACCACGCGGTCTGGAGGGACGGCGACAGGTGGTACCAGCTCATCGGGAGCGGGATCGCCGACCGGGGCGGCACGGCCCTCCTGTACGCGTCGCCGGACCTCCGCGAGTGGACGTACGAGGGGCCGCTGCTGACCGGCGACGACGGCCACGGGGCCGTCTGGGAGTGTCCCGAGCTGCTGGACCTCGGCGATCGCTCGCTCCTTCACGTCTCCAACTACGAGGACGTCGTCTACTTCCTCGGGACGGTCGCGGACGGGGAGTTCGACGTCGCCCACCGCGGACTGCTCGACCACGGCGACTTCTACGCCCCGCAGTCGCTCCGGGACGGTGACCGACACCTGACGTGGGGGTGGCTCCCGGAGACGCGCGACGCGAGCGCGCAGTGGGAGTCCGGCTGGTCCGGGGCGCTCTCGCTCCCGCGGGTGCTCTCGCTCGGCGACGACGGCCGGCTCCGGCAGCGACCCGCGGCCGAGGTGGACCGGCTCCGGCGGCGCGATCTGCCCGCCGCGGTCCCGCCGGTCGTCGACGACGACCGCCACGCGCTGGAGGCGAGCGGCCGGACGCTGGAGGTCGAACTGGAGGTGTCGCTGGAGGACGCCTCGGCGTTCGAGCTCTCGGTGTTCGAGTCCGCGGACCGCGACGAGCGGACGGCGATCCGCTACACGCGGGAGAACGAGCTGACGGTCGACCGCGCGGCGTCGAGCCGGAAGGGAATCGGCGCGAGCGACGCACAACGGATGCCCGTGACGCCGTACGACGAGCCGCTGTCGCTCCGCGCGTTCCTCGACGGGTCGGTGATCGAGCTGTTCGCGAACGACCGGCACTGCCTCACGAGCCGGGTGTACCCCGACGCGGACAGCACGGGGCTGTCGGTGAGGGCCGAGGGGGGGCGGGCGACCGTCTCCGCCCTCAAGATCCGGGAGCTCGAACCCGCGATCACGCCGCCGACGCGACCCGCCTCGGCGGGGACCGACGCGGAGCCTCAGTAGCCGTTCCGCGGGTACCTGCCGGTGCGGTGTCGGTCCATCCGGGTGTCGGGGCGGTCCACGTACCCCTCGTCCGGGTCGACGTCGTCCGGCGGTCGATACCCGTCGGTGGCCGGGAGCTCCTCGCGCGCCGTGGGAATGTGCCAGTGGGCGAGCGTGCCGTGGATGCGCGTCCGGTCGTCGCCGACATCGAGCCTGAGCGTCGGACTCAGCGTGCCGCCGAACCGGCGTCGCTGTTCGGCCTCCGAGAGGTCCGCGATCCCGTCGAGCGACTCGCCGGCGAACTCGCGGTAGTTGTAGAAGCTCTGCACGAGCACCTCGTCGCGGTATGGGAACGCCATCCACGAGTACGCCTGGAAGGGGACTCCCGCCGGGTTGGCCACGACCAGCCCGGACCCGTTCAGCGGTTCGTACTCCCCGCGGAGCGAGTCGGCGACGAACCCGTAGAGGCCGTCGAAGCCGCGGAGCCCGGGCGCGAACGTGTGCATGTGGCTCGAAAAGAAGAGGTAGTATCGGTCGTCGCGGGCGACGACGTGGGGGCGTTCGAGCTCCTGGTTGACGCAGACGCCGTCGAGGAGGGGCGGTTCGAGCTCCCAGTCGAGGGGGTCGCCGCTCCGCGACGCCGCGACGCCGACGCTCCCGTTGAACTCCTGTTGGGCCTCGTCGCCGCCGCATCGCCCGCTGTCGGTCGGGACCGGCGTGTTCGCCTCGAACAGCAGGGTCGTCTCGCCGGTGTTCGGATCCTCGAAGAACCAGGGGTCGCGGAAGGTGTAGATCATCCCCCGCGACTGGTCCTCGCTCTCGTACCACTCCCCGTCCGGTTCGAGGAGGACCTCGTGGGTCCAGGGGCCCTCGCTCCGCACGCCGTCGTCGTCGGCCGCGAACCGGCCGCCGTGCCCGACGGCGATGCGCTGGTTGTAGTTCAGCTCCTCGGCCGACTCGTCGCCGGCGGCGGTGTAGTAGAGGTAGAGGTCGCCGTCGTCGTACAGCGCGGAGCCGGCCCACTGGCGCTGCCCGAGCGCGTCGGCGTCGAAGACGGGCTCGCCGCCGTGCCACTCGGTCCCGTTCCGGGAGTAGAAGAACCGGATCTCGGCGACGTCGTGACGCTTCCCGGGCAGCAGTTCCTCCGGGGCGGTCAGCGAGAAGAGCACCCGCCAGCCGTCGACCTCGGCGATCTCCCCGTGGCGGTCCCGAAGCAGCCACGTGTCCCAGATGTGGAGGTCCGCGGCGGGGTCCTCCGCGGGCGGTTCGATGACCGGCGCGACGGTCTCTGGCGTGCGCTCGATCCGCGCGGCCTGCGACCGCGTCCACCGCGGCGGCCGCCAGCCCTCCGCGTCGCGCCGGGCGCCGGCGTCGTTCTCAGTCATTTCGGTTACGGCCCCGTCCGTGGCAGGTTCACTTATTGGTCCCGGTCCGAGCTCCGCCGCGCCGCGTCCCCGCCCCTCTGCACGGTCGTCCGAGGGCGAGACCCCGTCCCCGCCCGTTCCGCCCGACGCGGGCTGCTCCGCCACGGTCGGGGGCGCCCGGCCGGCTCAGTCGAAGGTGTACAGCCGGACCTCGCAGTCCGGACAGGCGAGCGTCGGAGACGGCTCCTCGCCGGGACCGGTGTGACCGCCGCAACACGACATGTCCGTTCCCCGCTCCAGCGCGGCGCCGCAGTCGGGGCAGTCGTCGAGCAGCATCCGGTTCGTCCGGGCGGCCGCCAACCGGGTCCCGTCGTCCGAGAGGAACGACCCGGTCGCGCGGTAGCCGGCGACCTCGGCGATCGCCACCGGACGGGAGAGCCAGGTCTCGTCCACGACGCCGCCGCCCTCGGGCGAGAGCGCGACCCACTCGCCGTCGACCGCCCTCCCCTCGGCCGCCGGCGAGGCGTCGAGCGCGGCGCGGGCCAGCTCCGCCGTGGTCCGCTCCCGCAGCTCGTCCATCTCCGCGCGCCACCGCTCGTCGAACGCCGCGGTGGGGACGACGGTCCCGTCGTTTACTTCGAGGACGCCGCTCTCGACGAGGCGCGCGAGCAGGTCCTCGGGGTCGTCCGGACCGTCCGCGGTCCCGAGCGATCCCCCCTCGTTCGGAGGACTGCCCGTCCCCGCCGACGCCTCGTCGAACACCGCCGCTCCCCCGGGAAGCGCGGCGACGAGCGGCGGCGCGAACCGAGGCGTCCCCGGGACCAGATACCCCCGGAGCCAGACCAGCGCGAGGCCGCCTCCCGCGGCGGCGACGCCGACCAACGGGGCGACGGCAACGCCGAGTCCTCCGGCGCAGACGCCGACGAGCGCGACGTTCACGACCGTGCACGGCCAACAGCGGTTCTCGCCGGTGTGCTCGGGCCGGCGCAGTCGAGCCCCGAACGACGAACGCATCCCCGCGAGCTATCCGCCGTCGCGGTATCAACGTTGCGCCGGCGTCGCCTCCCGTCGGGGTCGTCGGAAGCGACGCTCTCCCGCGCGCCGGTCCAGCCGCGTGGTTTTTTTATCGCTCCCTCTGGTAGCGCGAGCGATGACCGACATGGAGTACACCACGCTCGGCGAGACGGGACTGGAGGTATCCCGGCTGGCGCTCGGGTGCATGAACTTCGGCACGGAGGAGCCGTGGATGATCCACGAGGAGTCGGAGTCGAGGGCGATCATCGACCGCGCGCTGGAGCTCGGGATCAACTTCCTCGACACGGCCAACGTCTACTCGCGCGGCGAGAGCGAGGAGATCGTCGGGCGGGCGATCGAGGGATACGACCGCTCGGAGCTGGTCGTCGCGACGAAGGTGTACCACCGGATGCGAGACGGACCGAACGGGCGCGGGCTCTCGCGGAAGCACGTCCTCGACCAGGCCGAGGCGTCGCTCGACCGGCTCGGGACCGACTACATCGACCTCTATCAGATCCACCGCTGGGACGACGACACGCCCGTCGAGGAGGTGCTCTCGGCGCTGGACCACCTCGTCGACGAGGGGCTGGTCCGCTACGTCGGGGCGAGCACGATGCCGGCGTGGAAGTTCGCCCGGGCGCTGTACGCCGCCGACGTCGAGAACCGCGAACGGTTCGTCTCGATGCAGCCGGAGTACAACGCCGTCGACAGGCACGAGGAGGCAAACGTGTTACCGGTGTGCGCCGCCGAGGGGATCGGCGTGCTCCCGTGGTCGCCGCTCGCGGGCGGCTTCTTGACGGGGAAGTACTCGCGGGACCAGCAGCCCGAGTCCGGGAGGGCGGCGACCGACGACTACACCGCGCGGCGGTTCACCGAGGAGAACTGGGCGGTGCTGGAGGCGGTCCGGGACATCGCCGACGCGAAGGGGGCGACGCCCGCGCAGGTGAGCCTCGCGTGGCTGCTGCACAAGGAGGTCGTCGACGCGCCCATCATCGGGCCGCGGAAGGCGGAGCACCTCGAAGAGAACGTCGGCGCGCTCGACGTCGAACTGACCGACGAGGAGCTGTCGCGGATCGAGGCCCCGATCACGCCGCGGTGGCCCGCCCCGGGAAAGGACTGATCCGAGGGGGATCGGCCCGGGAACGCGCGTCGATACCGCGTCCGACACCGGCCGATCGGCGGCGGGAACCGGTTGGTGGCGAGGGTCGATCGGCGGCGGGAACCGGTCGGTGGCGAAAACGGTCGGTCCTCTCCCCGTGTAGCGGCCGCCGTCCCCCGGTGGAATTTTCTTTACAACACCGGTTGTAAACCACCTTAATTATATTAATGATCGTTCCTCACGTACGCAGTATGTCTGGCAACGACAGCGAGACCGGCGTCTCACGGCGGCAATACATCACGGCAACCGGCGCGATCGGCGTGACCGGGCTAGCGGGCTGTTCCGGCGGCGGCGACGGGGGATCCGGCGGAACGACCGGCTCGTCGGGCGACGAGATCGGCGGGACGGTCACCGTCTTCTCCGGGCCGCAGTTCGTCGACGCCGGGTTCCCCGAGGTCCTGCACGAGGCGGGCGTGCCCGACTCGATCACGATCGAGATGACCCGGCCGCCGCAGGACACCGGCAGCAAGCAGCAGCAGCTCCGGACCGCGATCAACGCGGAGGAGTCCGACCCAGACCTGGTGTTGACGGACAACGGGTGGACGATCCCGTTCATCGTCCGCGGCGACCTGGTCAACCTCGAAGAGGAGATGGACGAGGAGTTCATCTCCCGCGTCAGAGAGGAGGGCGTCCAGTCGATGATCAACACGGGGACTCACCCCGAGACCGGCGACCTGTACTCGGTCCCGGTGTTCCCGGACTACCCGACCATCACCTACCGGAAGGACCTGTTCCGGGACGCGGGCTACGGCGACTCCGACTTCGAGACGTGGCGCGGGGAGCCGCCGACGTGGGGCGAGTTCTCGCAGATCGTCTCCGAGGTCATGAGCGGGGCCGACGTCGAGTACGGCCACCTCTGGCAGGGGAACAACTACGCCGGCCTGGCGTGCTGCACGTTCAACGAGTTCCTCACGAGCATGGGCGGCGCCTTCTTCGGCGGGCAGGACAACCTCTTCGGTCCGATCGGCGACCGCCCCGTCACCCTCGACACGGAGGAGTCGATCGACGGGGTCGAGGCCGCGGTCGACACCATCCACGGCACGGGGAGCGCCCCGATGGACATCGCGGCCATCTCCCCGCAGGAGGTGGCCGGCTGGTCCGAGCCCGACACGAAGAGCACCTTCGAGAGCGGGGCCGCGGTCACCCAGCGCAACTGGACCTACTCCATCGGCGGGGCCGAGACGGCCTTCGAGGGGACGGACATGGAGCTCGGCGTGATGCCGCTCCCGGCGGGCCCGAACGGCTCCTGGCACGCGCAGGGCGGATGGATCATGTCGATGAACCCCTTTACCGACAACATGGCGTCGGCGAAGGAAGTGATCAAGGCGTGGTGGGAGGACTCGGTCCTCGAGTACCAGTTCGACACGGCGAACTTCATGCCGCCGAAGCCGTCGCTGTACAGCTACGTCGAGCAGAGCGACACGTACGGGCCGTACTTCGAGGCGCTCCAGTACGCGGCGGAGAACCTCATCCCCCGGCCGACGACCTCGGTGTGGCCGAACCAGCGGAGCATCGTCGCCAACGAGGTCAACGCGGCGCTCCGCCAGGAGAAGAGCCCGCAGGAGGCGGCGGCGGCGATGCAAGAGCAGATCTCGGCGATAGAAGAGCAGTCGGGGTGACGACCGCCGACGAGTCGGCTCCCGGGGCGTCTCGCGTCTCCGGGAGGTGATCCGTATATAAAACAAACAATAATGATAAATATTCGCACGATATACAAGGGGTCGATGCTCGGACCACGACGGGCGATCGGACGCGGAGGTGGAGGTCGCCATGGCGACTGAACAGGGGCGGCCGGAGATCGCCGAGGGATCGGGCGGGGTCCTGACGCGGCTCGGGACGTGGACGGAGAACCTGAGCGAGCAGGCGTACGCGTACCTGCTGTTGGCTCCGGCGTTCGTCGTGCTGCTGCTGTTCGCGTTCTGGCCGCTGGCCTCGGCCGTCAGGATGTCGTTCTTCGCCGACGTGATCACCGGCGGCAACCTGGGGGAGTTCGTCGGGCTACAGAACTACGTCCAGCTGCTCACGAACACCAACGCGCTCGCGCCGGCGGCGTTCGTGGACCCCTCGTTCCAGACGCCGATCCTGGAGCAGGCGCTGTTCGTGACGGTCCTGTTCGCCGTGTTGAGCGTCACGGGCGAGACGCTGCTCGGGTTCCTCTACGCCATGCTGATGAAGGCCGAGTACAAGGGCCGGCGGCTCGTCCGGCTGCTCATCATCCTGCCGTGGGCGATCCCGATCGTCATCCAGGGGATGATCTTCTTCCTGCTGTTCCGGCCGGGGTACGGACTGCTGACCGAGCCCCTCCAGCAGCTCGGGATCTTCTCCCAGCTCCCGCTCAACACGACCTTCGACAGCTTCGTGATCGTGACGGTGGCGGACATCTGGAAGACCTCGGCGTTCATGGCCCTGCTGATCTTGGCGGGGTTGGAGAGCGTCAATCAGGACCTGTACGAGGTGGCCGACGTGATGGGCGCCTCCCGGTGGCAGCGGTTCCGCTACATCACGTTCCCGCTGGTGTTCCCGGTGTTGATGGTCGCGATGCTGTTCCGGACGATGGGCGCGCTGCGGGTGTACGGGATCATCGAGTCGACCACCGTCGGCTGCTCGACGGTCCCGTCGATGACCTGTCTCGTCACCCAGCTGATGTTCGGTTCGGCGACGCTGTACGGCTCCGCGGCCGCCGTGAGCGTGCTGATCGCCATCGTCGTCGGACTGTTCATCATGGTGTACCTGATATTCATCCGACAGAGCAACCAGAGCCTGGGGTTAGCGTAACATGAGCATCGACGCACGCAACCACGAAGACGCGGAAACGTTCGACGGATCGGGCGACGAAACGGGCGGCGACGGCGAGAACAAGTCCCGCGTCGGGCGGTGGGCCGACGACTGGATCCGAAACCCCGAGAAGGCGTACGCCGTGATGTTAGTGTTCCTCGGCGGGGTCCTGCTGACGACCTCGCTGTTCCCGCTGTACTGGCTGTTCAACGTCGCGATGGCGCCGCCGGGACAGACCGACATCCCGCTCGTCCCGACGACGATCGACCTGTCGGCGTTCGTGCAGGTGTTCGTGCAGGTCCCGTTCGCGCGGTTCATGTTCAACAGCCTGTTCTACGCGTTCACCGTGACGGTGTTCGTGCTCCTCGTCGGGAGCCTCGCCGGGTACGCGTTCGGGCGCCTGGAGTTCCGCGGGAAGACGCCGCTCCTCTTCTCGCTGTTGGTGCTCAGCTTCTTCCCGCCGGCGACGCTGTTCATCCCGCTGTTCCGGGCGTTCAACCAGCAGGTCCCGATGCTCGGGCTGTTCACCCTCCCGGTGGAGCTGTACGGGACGCCGGGCGCGGTCGTCACGCCGCTCAGCGCGTTCACGATGCCGCTGGCGATCTTCATCCTGACGACGTTCTACGGCCAGATCCCGGACGGGCTCGAAGAGGCGGCCAGGGTGGAGGGGACGACGCGGCTCGGCGCGCTGTTCCGCGTGATCATGCCGCTCTCGGCTCCCGGGGTCGCGACCGCCGGCATCCTCACCTTCATCACGGTGTACACGGAGTTCTTCTTCTCCTTTTTGATGACCGGCAACAGCGCCGCGGAGTGGGCGCCGGTGGTCGACGGCGTCATCGCGTTCCAGACGCAGTACACGGTCCGGTACGACCTCCAGGCGGCGGCGAGCCTGATCGCGATCGTTCCGGTCGCGATCCTCGTCGTCGTCGCACAGGACAAGATCATCAGCGGCCTCACGCAGGGCGCGCTCAAGGAGTGATACCACATGGCACGAGTCAAACTCACGGACGTCACGAAACAGTACGACGACGTAACGGCGGTCGACAACATGAACCTCGACCTGAAGGACGGCGAGTTCATCTGCCTCGTCGGTCCCTCGGGCTGCGGGAAGTCCACGACGCTCGAAACGGTCGCGGGGCTCACGAAGCCGACGTCGGGGGAGATCCTGATCGGCGACCGCGAGGTGACGAACCTCCCGCCGAAGGATCGCGGCATCGCGATGGTGTTCCAGAACATCGCGCTGTTCCCGCACATGGACGTGTACGACAACATCTCCTTCGGGCTCCGCCTGCGCGACTTCCCGAAAGAGGAGATGGACGAGCGCGTCGACGAGGCGGCGCGGGTCGTCCGGCTGCAGGGAATGCTCGACCGCATGCCGAGCGAGATGTCCGGCGGACAGCGCCAGCGCGTCGCGATCGCGCGGGCCATCGTCCGCGACCCGGACGTGTTCCTGATGGACGAGCCGCTGGCGAACCTCGACGCCAAGCTGCGCGTCAACATGCGGACCGAGCTCCAGCGGCTCCACAAGCAGCTGGACACGACGATCATCTACGTCACCCACAACCAGGCGGAGGCGATGACGATGTCCGACCGGATCGCGGTGCTCAACAAGGGCGAGCTCCAGCAGATCGCCCCGCCGCTCGTCTGTTACAACCAGCCGGCCAACCGGTTCGTCGCGGGCTTCATCGGGTCGCCGTCGATGAACTTCTTCGACGCGAGCGTCGGGGAGGACAGCCTCGACGCGAACGGCTACTCCGTCTCCTTCGACACCGCCGCGATCGACGGCGTGGGGACCGGCGACCCGGTCGAGGTCGGGATCCGTCCGGAGGACATCTACCTCACGGACAACAGCGCCGAGGCCGCGGACCCGAGCCGAGCGTTCTCGGTCGAGACCGACGTGCTCGAACCGATGGGCGACGAGATATTCGTCTACTTGAAACCGATCCTCGAATCGGTCGACGAGGAGACGGCCGACTTCGAGGAGCGACAGGGACTGCTGATGAGCGTCGACCCCGCGACCGACATCGGCGAGGAGGAGGACGTCGACGTCGTCTTCGACCGCGCTCGGATCCACCTGTTCGACGACCGGACCGGCGACGCGATCTCGCACGGCGTCGTCTCCGAGGCGGACATCGAAGCCGGCGAGGACGGCGTGCAGGCCGACTGAGCGTGCCGGTCGTCCCGCTCTCCACGCGTGGTGTCGCATGACGCGTGACGTCCTCGTCGCCGGCGAGACCCTGATCGATTTCATTCCGGACAGTCCCGGGTCGCTCGGCGACGTCGAGTCGTTCTCCCGACGGGCGGGCGGGGCGCCGGCCAACGTGGCGGTCGGCCTCGCGCGGCTCGACCGGACGCCGTGGTTCTGCACCGCGCTCGCCGACGACCCGTTCGGCGCGCACCTCGGGGACGTGCTCGACCGCGAGGGGATCCCGGACCGGTTCGTCACGGCCGTCCCCGACAGTCGGACGGCGCTGGCGTTCGTCTCGCACGGTCCCGACGCCGACCGGGAGTTCACCTTCTACCGCTCGGACACGGCCGACAGGCGCCTCGACACGAGCGTCGTCGACGACGAGACGCTCGAATCGGTCGACACCGTCGCCGTGGGCGGCGTCACGCTGACCGCCGAGCCGGCGCGATCGGCGACCTTCGACCTCGTCGAGCGGGCTCGGGCCCGAGGCTGCCGCGTCTTCTTCGACCCGAACGTCCGCCCCGAGCTGTGGGAGACCGACCCGGCCCCGACGGTCCGGCGGATGCTCTCGGCGACGGACGTCCTCAAGGCGACCCGCGAGGACCTCGACGGCGCCGGGCTCCCGGCCGCGCCGCGGGAGATCCTCGACGCCGGACCGGACGTGCTCCTCCTGACCGAGGGCAGCTCCGGCGCGCGCCTCGTCAGCGACGAGGGCGCCGCGTGGGGCGCCGGCGAGTGGTCGCATCCCGGCTACGAGGTGGGCGACGTGGTCGACACGACCGGCGCCGGCGACGCGTTCGCCGCGGGCGCGATCGCCGCGCTCACCGACGGCGCCGGTCCGGACGCGGTCCTCGCGTTCGCCAACGCGGTCGCCGCCCTCTCGACGACGCGGGGCGGCGGGATGACCGCGCTCCCCGACCGGGGGACGGTCGCGGAGCTGGTCGACGGGTCGTGACCCGGTCCCGGTCGGGGATCGACCTCGCGCCGCGGCCCGCGCTCACTCGCCGGGCTCCTCGGCGGTCGCCGTCCCCGCGCGCAGCGGCGGGTAGTCGTCGGCGCCCTCGATATCGGTGACGACGAGGCGGTTCGCTTCGAGGTCCTCGACGACGGCGTTCCAGCCGCCGACGCTGACCCGCTCCTCGCCGGTGTCGACGTCCAGCATGACCTGTCCGGCGACCTGCGGGTCCGACTCCTTCCCCTCCACGACGGACCGGACCCCCTCGACGGTACCCGTGATCGTCCGCGGCTCGCCGGCGTTCAGGTCCGTCCCCTCGATGCGGACGGTCATCGTCGCCCCGGACTCGATGATCGGCCGCGCCTCGCGCACCAGCTGGCGGATGTCGACGTACTCGATCGGCGGCGTCTCCCGGCGCTCGGTGTGTATCGGCGTCCCGTGCACCCACAGACACGTCATGAAGAACCAGTGGAAGACGAACGTGTACTCCTCGTCGTTGACGAGCACCCCGTACTGATTGACCGCGTCGGGGTGGTGCGAGAAACAGGCGCTCTGCCGGTCGACCGAGGCGACGAACGGCGCCGGCAGTCGCCGGTACCGCGCCTCCCGACAGAGTCCGGCCACCGACTCGGTCGGCGGCGGATCGCCGCCCGACTCCGTGTAGACGAGGAGGTGGACGACGACGCCGCGCTCGTGGGCCTCCCGCAGCGAGTCGCGAAGCCGTTCGAGGTGTTCGGGCGTCACGGAGAGGTACACGCGCGTCTCCGCCCGTTCGATGAACAGCCGCGCGCGGTCGATGACGGTCTGGAACTGCTTGACGATGCTCGCGCTGGACCGTTCGAGCGGCGGCTGCTCCCACCGCTCTTCGATCTCGTCCGCCGCGGTCTCGAACCGGTCCGCCCTGTTCCGGAGGTCGTCGAGGACCTCGGCGGGGCTGTGTGCGCGCGCCTTGAGGCTTCCCTGTTCGTACTTCTCGACGTACTCGCGCTCGGCCAGGGCGTCGATCACGTCGTAGACGCGCGCGTTCGGGACCCCGCTCGCGTCGGCGATGTCCGTCGCCGACGCGGTCCCCAGCTCGATGAGCGCGACGTACACCGCCGCCTGGTACGGCGACAGCCCCGCGTCTTCGAGCGTCTCAGTCAGCGAGTCCGTCTCCATGGCCGCCCCTACGCGGGTGACGACTAAGTATTGTCGCGCCGGGAGGCCGAGGGAGACGGCGGGCGCCGCCCCGCGGGCGGTCAGACCGAGACGTCGACCGCCGCGACGACGTCCCGCGACGAACGGCCGACGAAGAGCGCGTTCTCTCCCGTCGCGAGCGTCCAGCCGGCCCCCTCGTCGTAGTACTCGAACGCCGAGCGGTCGACCGACACCTCGACCGCGCGCCGCTCGCCGGCCTCGATCGTCGCCGCCTCGAACCCGACCAGTTCGCGTTTCGGCGTCGGCACCGGAGCGGCGGTCTTCCCGGCGTACACCTGGACGACGGCTTTCCCCCGGCGGTCCCCGGTGTTCTCGACGGGGACCGCGACGGCGAACCCGTCCGCGTCCTCGGTCACCGACGGCTCCCCGTAGGCGAACGCGGCGTACGAGAGCCCGTGGCCGAAGGGGAAGCGGGGGCGGACGCCGCGCTCGTCGAAGTACCGGTAGCCGACGAAGACGCCCTCGTCGTACCGGGCCACGCCGTCGACTCCCGGGAACGCCGCGTCGTCGCTCGTGGGGTAGTCGGCCGCGGTGCGCCCGAAGGTCACCGGGAGGCGTCCGCCGGGCTCGGCGTCGCCGAAGAGCAGGTCGGCGAGCGCCTCGCCGTCGGCCTGCCCGGGGTACCACGCTTCGAGCACGGCGTCGACCGCGTCCGCCCACGGCGTCTCGACGGGACCGCTCGTCCGGAGGACGACGACCGTCCGGTCGGCGACCCCGGCGACCGCCTCGATCAGGTCGTCCTGTCGGCCGGGGAGGGCGAGCCCCGGCCGGTCCCGGAACTCCGTCGCGTCGTCCTGGACGACGACGACGGCGCAGTCGGCCGCCGCGGCCGCGTCGACCGCGTCGTCGACGCTCGGGTCGGGCGCCGCGTCGCCGGTCCCCGCGTCGAACACCCGCGACTCCGACACCGGCTCGATCCCCCGTTCGACGGCGACCGAGACGTCCCTGGCCCCGATCCCCTCGACGGGGGAGGTCCGGACGAAGGGCGACACCTCCGAGGAGCCCCCGCCGCCGAGCTTGGCGGCGTCCGCGTTGGGGCCGATCACCGCGAGCGAGTCGACCCCGTCGAGCGGGAGCACGCCGTCGTTCCGGAGGAGGACCGCGCCCTCCGCGGCGATCTCGCGCGCGAGCCGCCGGTGTGCTGCCGTGTCGAGTTCGCCCTCCGGCCGGCTGCCGAACCGCCCGATCGAGGCCATGCCACGCAGGACCCGCCGGACCTTCTCGTCGACGACGGCCTCGTCGAGCTCGCCCGACTCGACGGCCTCGCGGAGTGGCTCGCCGAACAGCGCCGGCACGTCCGGGACCGGCGGCATCGCCTCGGACGCCTCGCCGAGGTCGACGTCGTCGGGAGCGAACGCCTCGGGGGAGATCCCGGGCATCTCGACGTCGAGGCCGGCGCGCGCCGCCCCGACGGTGCTCCGAGTGCCCCACCAGTCGGAGACGACGAAGCCGTCGAACCCCCACTCGCCCTTCAGCACGTCCGAGAGGAGGCGCTCGTGGTCGCTCATATGCGTCCCGTTGACCCGGTTGTACGCGGTCATCACCGACGTCACGTCCGCCTCCTCGACCGCCGCGCGGAACGCCGGCAGGTAGATCTCGCGGAGGGCCCGCTCGCCGACCGCCGCGCTGACCTCGTACCGGTCCGTCTCCTGGCTGTTCGCGACGTAGTGTTTGACCGTCGCGCCGACCCCCGCCGACTCGACGCCGTCGATCGCGGCGACGGCGGTCCGCGCGGTCAGGTGGGGGTCCTCGCCGTAGTACTCGAAGTTGCGCCCGCCCGTCGGCACCCGGGCGACGTTGACTCCGGGCGCGAGCACGACGTCTTGACCGTGGGCGGCCGCCTCCCTGCCGAGCGCTCGGCCGAAGCGACGGGCGAGCGAGGGCCGCCACGTCGCGCCGAGCGCGACCGAGGCGGGGAACGCCGTCGCGCGCCCCCCGTTCACCCGGACGCCGAGCGGTCCGTCGACGAGCGCCAGCGGCGGGATATCGACGCGGTCGACGCCGGGGAGGTAGCCCGTCGCCTTCCCCTCGGGGTCGACGGCACCGTGAACCAGCCGGAGCTTCTCGCCGAGCGTCAGCTCGTCGACGACGGCGTCGATCTCCCGTTCCATGCGCCCCGCCTTTTCACCGGACCTCCTTTGCTGTTTCCACGCGTTGCGGTGCGGAGACGACGGTGGCCGGAGCCGACACCCGACGGAGTCAATCGGGAAACGGGAAACCCGATCCGTAATTTACCTGAACAATCCTTATAGTTATGTGTGACCACTCCCCACGGCTACTCGTATGTACGAGATGGACGGCGAGGAGATCTTCGTCATCGACGGCCACGTCCACATGTGGGACGCCCGGGAGGAGAACATCATCCACGAGGGGGGCGAGCAGTTCCTCCAGTGTTTCTACGACTACCACACCGGGTTCACTCCCGAGGAGGAGCAGTGGGACATCGACACCTACCGGCATTACGGCGCCGACAGGATGACCGAGGACCTGTTCGGGAACGCGGCCGCCGACATGGCGATCTTCCAGCCGACGTACCTCGACGACTTCTACGACGAGGGGTTCAACACGACCGAACAGAACGCCGAACTTGCCGAGGAGTACCCGGAGCGGTTCGTCCTGAACGGGAGCTTCGACCCGCGCGACGGCGAGGAGGGACTCCGCTACCTCGAACACCTCAAGGAGGAGTACGACATCCCCGGCGTGAAGCTGTACACCGCCGAGTGGCGCGGCGACTCGAAGGGGTGGCGGCTCGACAGCGACGACGCCTTCGACTTCTTAGAGAAGTGCGCGGAGCTCGGCATCGAGAACATCAACGCCCACAAGGGGCCGACGATCCGCCCGCTCAACCGCGACGCGTTCGACGTGGAGGACGTCGACGACGCCGCCTCCTCGTTCCCGGAGCTCAACTTCATCGTCAACCACGTCGGCCTCCCGCGGCTCGACGACTTCTGCTGGATCGCGGCCCAGGAGCCGAACGTCTACGGCGGGCTCGCGGTCGCCTCCGCGATGTCGACCCACCGCGAGCGGAAGTTCGGCGAGATCATGGGCGAGCTCCTCTTCTGGCTCGGCGAGGACCGGATCCTGTTCGGCTCCGACTACGCGCTGTGGAACCCGGACTGGCTCGTCGACCAGGTGATGAACGCGGAGCTCACCGACGAGCAGCGAGACGAGTACGGGGTCGAGCTCGACGTCGACACGATGAAGAAGATCATGGGCGAGAACGCCGCGGAGCTGTACGACATCGACATCGAGGCGAAGAAGCGGCAGTTCCGCGACGACGACATCACCGAGCGGTTCGACCTCGGCGCTCACTACGGCGGCGACGCGGGGGCCGCGGCGGACTGATGTCGGGGAGCAGCGCAGGCCGGACGGGCGACGCCGGCGGGGATCCGACCGGCGACCCCGCCACCGACTCCGGCGGGGATCCCACGGGAGTACGGGCCGTCAGGGAGCGACTGGACCGCGTGGAGGACCCGGAGCTCGCCCGCTCCATCGTCGAGCTGGACTACATCGACGCGATCGAGGTCGACGGCGGCCGCGTCGAGGTCCGGTTCACGCTCCCGACGGCGTGGTGTTCGCCCGCCTTCGCGTGGATGATGGCGGTCGACGCCCGCGACGAGGTCGAGGCGCTCGACTGGGTCGGCGAGAGCCGGATCGAGCTGTGCGACCACATGCACGGCGAGGAGATCACGACGGGAGTCAACGCCCGCGACGGCTTCGGCGAGACGTTCCCGGACGCCGACGGCGGGGTGGCCGAAGTCCGGGCAGCCATCGCCGACAAGGCCCGCGTCTCCACGCAGCGCGAGGCGGTTCAGACCCTGCTCGACGCGGGGGCCGACCCCGAGCAGGTCGTCTCGCTCGTCCGCTCCGACCTGACGGTCGCCGGGGACGAGGCGCACGTCGACCTCGGCGGGTTGTCGATCGTCGTCGACGCCGCGCCGATCGCCGACTACCTCGACCGCGTCACGACGAGCGGGCACGTGACGGCGCCGGACGACACGCTGTTCCTGACGCCGGAGGGCGACCCGATCCCGGCCGACCGGCTGGACGTGGTCCAGAAGCGGTCCCGGCTCGCGAGCGTGAACATGGGCGGACAGGGCGCCGTCTGCGACGCGCTTCACCGCGCGCGCCACGGGCCCGACGGCCCGGACGGGTCCGGGGCGTCGTACGTTGACCGGTCGGACGCCGACGGGTCGCTCGCGTACGACGGCGACGTCGACGAGTTCACCTCGACCTGGACGCTCTCCACGGACGACTGAGCCGCGGCCGGGTGGTCGTCGCCCCGCCGCCGCGCCCTCCCGGACTCAGCGGATCGGGCCGAGTCCCCCGAGTCCGCCGCCTCCCGACTCGCCGTCCTCGTCCGGTTCGCCGTGGCCCTCCTTCTCCAGCCCGTGCCGGCCGCTCGCGGCCCACTCGTCGCGGTCCCAGCCGCACTCCGGGCACTCGCCCTCGCCCCAGTCGAACGGCTCGCCGCAGCCGAGGCAGGCGTTCTCCGTGTTCATAGCTCACGATACGCACGCGACGACAAAAGCGTTCACAACAGCTCGCGGAACTCCCCGAGCGGCGGGAACCGAAGGGGTTCTCCGCGGCCGCCTCCCTCGCCGTCCGCGCCGCCGGCGTCGTCCGCGTCGTCCCCCGGGTCGACGACGACCGGCGCCAGCCGGTCCGCGTCGGTGACGAGCGGGGAATCGAACGCGTTCGTCCGCATGTCGTTGACGGCCACGCCCGGCGCGAGCCGGGTGAACGCGGGCAGCACGAGCAGGTCGGCGCCGCGGTAGGCGCCCTCGCCGCGGAGGAAACACGGGCGGCGGTCGCCCTCGATCTCGATCGTCGGGTGGACGTGGCCGATCACGTACCGGTCCCCCCTCGCCGACGGCGCCTCGTGGCCGTGACAGACGACGGTGCGAGGGGCGTCCGGGTCGGCGTCGACCGCGCTGTCTCCCTCCCCGTCCGCCGCGCCGAGGACGTACTCCTCGCGTATCGGGCCGTCCCACGCGCCCGAGAGGGCCGCGTCGTGGTTGCCCGCGACGAGCTCGCAGTCGGCGCCGCGCCCCTCGCAGGCGTCGCGGAGCGCAGCTAGCGTTCCGCGGCTCCGGTCGGTGACTCGGTCGAAGGTGTGGACGACGTCGCCGGCGACGACGACGGTCGCGGGGTCGAACCCATGCAGGAGCGCCGTCAGGCGGTCGACGAGGTCCTCGCGCTCGCCGATCGGGAGGGAGACCGCGGAGGCCTCTCCGCGGCCGACGTGGAGGTCGGCGACGACGAGCGCGTCGTGGCGGTCGAGGTACGCCGCGCGCTCGGCGAACGCGACCCCCGTCACCGGCCGAAGCCCGCCGGTGGCTCGGTGCGGTCGGCGCGGGCGGCGGGTCGCTTCCGGGCGCCCTCCTCGCCCGCGCCGCCGGCGTGGTTGCGGGCGGTCGCGTACGCCTCGCGGACGCGCCGGAACGACTCCTCGTCGCCGCCCTGGTCCGGGTGGGTCTCCTTGACGCGCTCCCGGTAGGCGCGCTTCACCTCGTCGGCGTCGGCGTCGCGGTCGACGTCGAGCTCCGCGAACGCCGCGGCGACCGGGTCGCGACCGCCGCCCTCGGCGGCCGGATCCGGCCCCCAGTCCGGCTCGATCACGTCGAACGGGAGGCGACGACCGAGCCCGCGCCCCGGCATCTCGTGCTCGCAGAGGACGGTGTAGACGCCCTCGCCCTCCAGCCGGAAGTAGTCGTGCGCGTCGAACGTGATGGCGACCTCGCGCTCGGGGAGGTAGAAGGGGACGGCCACCTCGCCGAGCGCGTGGTCCTCGCTGAACCGCTCGTCGATCGCGGTCAGGTACTCCCGGATCTCCTCGCGTCGTCGCTCGTCGCCCGCTGCGGTCCGGTCGCCGTCGGCCGCGGCGACGCTCGGGGCGACGAACCGGTTGCCGAGATAGAAGGCGAGCGCCGCGAGCGCGGACGCGACCCCGCCGAGCGCGATCCCTATCAGGATCCACGGCGGCACCACGCTGATGAGCTCGACGACCACGCCCCCCGTAACGGCTCGGCGCCTATCAACCCCTCGCCGGGCCGGCGGTCCGACGAGGGACGCGCTCCGGGCCGGAGCCGACCGATCGGGAGGACGGCGCCGGCGTCAGATCATCCCCTTCGACTCCAGGCCGTCGAGGATGTCGTCGACGAGCTCCTCCGCGGTGGCGTAGGGGAACTCCTGTTCGCTGCCGAGCTTCGCGGCCAGCTCCATCGCCGTCAGGCTCACGTCGCCGGCCTCGAACCGCGTCGCCGGGCCGTCCGGGAGCGCCGGGACGAGGTCCATCTGGTTCTCGACGGGGAAGTCGGCGCCGCCGAACGCGTCCAGGAACTGTTCGCGGAGTTCCGCTCTGACGTCGCTCATACAGTTCCTTCCCGCAAGCCGCCGCAAAAGGGTTGCGGAACAACGGTAAACGAGTTTGCTATTTGCAAGCGACGACGAGGACCCGGCGAGAGAGCGCGAGGGCGTCGCCGGCGGGGCGCGGGAGAGGGTTAGCGTCGGGGCGCGGGAGCGACGACGGCGGCGTCCGAACCGGCCAGTCTTTGTCGTCGGGCCACAACCCCCGTCCATGTCGTTCGACTTCGACTTCGACCTGCTCCGAGAGCTGACCGAGGCCCGCGGGGTTCCGGGGTACGAGGACGACGTCCGGGAGATCGTCCGCCGCGAGTTCGCCGACGTCGCCGACCGGGTCCGCACCGACGCGATGGGGAACGTGGTCGGGACGGTCGAGGGCGACTCGGACTACTCGGTCGCGGTCGCGGCCCACATGGACGAGATCGGCTTCATGGTCCGGCACGTCACCGACGAGGGGTTCGTTCAGGTCGATCCGCTCGGCGGGTTCGACGCGCGGGTGCTCCGCGCCCAGCGCGTCACCGTGCACGGCGAGGAGGACCTCACCGGCGTCATCGGTTCCGTGCCGCCGCACACGCTCACGGACGAACAGAAGGAGACGGAAGACGAGGTGAAAGACGTCTTCATCGACCTCGGGCGCGACCCGGAGGCGGTCGAGGAACTCGTCGGCGTCGGCGACCTCGTCACCCTCGACCAGACGACGACGCGGATGGGCGACCGGGTGACGGGGAAGGCGCTCGACGATCGGGTCTGCGTGTTCGCGATGCTTTCGGCCGCCCGCCGCATCGACGACCCGGACGTGACGGTCCACTTCGCGGCGACGGTCCAGGAGGAGGTGGGGCTCCGGGGCGCGAGCGCGCTCGGCGTCGACGTCGACCCCGACCTCGCGGTCGCCTTGGACGTCACCGTCGCCAACGACGTCCCCCAGATCGGCGACCCCGCCGACGCCGTGACCGAGCTGGGCGAGGGGACCGCGATCAAGCTCAAGGACTCCTCGGTGATCACCAGCCCGAAGGTCCACGGTCGACTCACCGACGTGGCCGAAGCCGAGGGGATCGACCACCAGCACGAGGTGCTGCCCGCGGGCGGCACCGACACCGCCGGGTTCCAGAACACCGCCGGCGCGAAGCCCGTCGGCGCCATCTCGGTCCCGACGCGGTACCTCCATACCGTCACCGAGACCGCCGACGGCGCGGACATCGAGGCGACGATCGACCTGCTCACCGCGTTCCTCGACTCCGAGACCGGCGAGCACGACTATACATTATAAAGACAACGCGGTGGCGCGCACCTGCGAGCGCCCATCTGGGCGCGAGCAGAGTGCGCGAGGGAGTCGGTCGCCCGGAGCGAAGCGGAGGGCGACCGACGAGGCTGGGGAGGCGTGAGGTGCGGTTGCTGTGCGGGGCGGGACTCAAAGGGGCAGCCGCGAGGAGGACGGAGGCGACGCAAGCACTGGAAGGAGCGAGCATCGCGAGCGACTGAAGCGCACAGCGAGCGTGCGTCCTCCTCGCGGCTGGGGCTTTGGAGGTGTTCACCGACGACCTCGCAGTAGCTGTTTATAAATAACCGGCCGGGGCTTCGGTAGACCTCACCTTCACGCCAAACACGTCCCGACGAGCAATTCGGTCATCTCTCAGATAGTATCGCCGGACTGCTTACGCTCTTCCGTAGGAGATTGTTGATACAGTTCCCTCGAAGGTGGTGGTGATGGGAAATGACTGGTAGACCACTCAGATAGATGATTCTTATCTAGATTGCCTGATACCAGAATCGCAAGACGGCACTACATCAACAATGTCCTACACATGAGCGGACTGCTTATTACCCGCCGCCCGAACGGGCGTACGTGGACGAACTCGTCGTGAGCACCGAGGTGTACGCCGACCCCGAGGAGGTGTACGAGTTCCTGCTCGACTTCCCGGGCTACGCGCGCTACTCGAAGTACCTCGACGACGTGCGGACGGTTCAAGGGGACGGCGGCCCCGGTACCCGCTACGCGCTCACCTTCGCGTGGTGGAAGATCACCTACACGGCTCACTCGCGGGTGACCGGCGTCGAGCCGCCCGAACGGATCGACTGGGAGATCACCAAGGACATCGACGCCGGCGGCTGCTGGCGCGTGACGCCGCCCGAGTCGGACGGCGGTGCCGAGAGCCGAGACGCCGAGGCGGATCGCGCCGACTCGCCGGCCTGTGAGGTCGCGCTCGAAGTCGAGTTCGATCCCGGGTCGGCCAGCCCGGACGCGCTCGACCTCCCGCGGCTCGTCTCCTTCGACTGGGTGTTGAAGAAGGCGATTCCGCTCATCCGGACCGAGGCCGAGCGCGTGGTTCAGCGCGCCGTCCGCGACCTGGAGGGGTCGACGCGCGACGTCGACCTCGACGTGTACGTCGACTCCGAGCGGATCTGAGGTCGGCGGCCCGCGCCCGCGAGACGGGAGCCCCGTCATCGCCGAGTCGAAGGCCTTAATATATCAAGCGGGGAACGATGGAACGCCTCCGAGGGCTCGTAGATCAGTGGTAGATCATCCCCCT
Organism: Halorubrum rutilum; assembly: GCF_042665015.1. Taxonomy (GTDB): domain Archaea; phylum Halobacteriota; class Halobacteria; order Halobacteriales; family Haloferacaceae; genus Halorubrum; species Halorubrum rutilum. Next base: position 186,759 of record NZ_JBHTBL010000004.1, read on the forward strand.
GGCACGGGGAAGGCCCGGGGTTCAAATCCCCGCGAGTCCACTCGACTCACTTCGTCCGTCTCCTTCCCTCGCGTGGTCCCGTTCGCTGGCGTCGCCGGCGCTTCGCACCGGCTGCAAGAGGGACCGGAGGTCCCTCTCCGCTCACGGGACCCCCGCGAGTCCGCCCGCTTCGCTCGTTGCCACGCCCAGCCCCTTCCTACGCCCCGCTCCGCTGCTACGCGTCGCCGACCCACCGCAACAGTTCACGCCGATGATCGAGCAGCGTTCCGAGATGATCCGTCTCAGCGGTCGTGAGCCCGACGCCGCTCTCGTCCGCGAGCGCCCGGACGGCCGACAGCGGCGCGTTCTCGTCGCGGGTCCCGTGCCAGGCGCGAACGGGGACCGGGGCTCGGTCGAGACCGGACCACTCGTCGCCGAACGAGTGGTTCTCCCGGGCGACCGCCGCCGCTCCCTGCCGGAGACCCTCGTGGAAGTCGTCGGCGACCGCCCGCGAGACGGCCTCCGACACCGAGCGGTCCGTGTACTGCCCGACGACCGCGCTCGGCCCGGCGACCGACGCGTACGCGCCCGACAGTCGGAACAGGGCGCGAACGGCGAACGGGACCCGAGACAGCCTCACGAGGCCCACGTCGGCCGGCGGAACGACGGCGCTGACCAGCCCGACGCGGTCCACCCGGTCGTCCGCGGCGGCCGCGAGCGCGAACGGCCCGCCGCCGGAGAAGCCGACGACCCCGCCCCGCTCGACCGACTCCGCATCGAGGAGCGCCGCGAGGTCCTCCCGCCAGTCCCGCGGGGTCCAGTCGTCCGGCGGGGGCGACGAGCGCCCGTACCCCGGCCGGTCCGGAACGACGAGTCGGACGCCCTCCGCGGCGGCGGCGTCGGCGAGCAGCGACCCGAACAGCCTGGACCCCGGCGTCCCGTGGTGCGCGACCACCGGCGTCCCGTCGCCGTCTCCGCCGACGGCGTAGGCGAGCGTCCGGCCGTCCGGCAGCGTACACGTCTCGGTCGCGAGCGCGGCGCGGCGGACCGCGCGCGGCGAGTTCCGTCGCACGTCCCGGTCTTCCGCTCCGGCGGACATAACCGGTCGGGAACCCCAAACCGCCGTTTTACCCTCCGCCGGTTCGGTCCGTCCCGCGCTCGGCGACTGACATCGGTGTTACCGCGGACTCATGAGGGACGCTCCCGTGGGTCACTGTATGCCGACGCACGAGGTCACGGCGGAGCGGCCGGACAGCCTGCTGCACGCGACCGGCTGGGACCACGTCACGCTGATCGGGAGCAACGCGGACGACACGGTCGCCTTCTACCGCGACGTGCTCGGGCTTCCCCTGGTGATCAGACAGCCCAACCTCGACCGCGAGGAGGTCGAACACCTCTTCTTCGACGCGGGCGACGGGCGGCTGGTCACCTTCTTCGTCGACGAGTCCCGCGACTCGGTGGAGACGCAAGACCCCGGTATCGGCGCGGTCCACCACCTCGCGTTCAGCATCGATCCGGAGGAGCTCCCGGCGATCCGCGAGCGCCTGCTCGACGCCGGCCACGAGGTGAGCGAGTACGACCGCGGCGCCTTCCACTCGCTGTACACCCACGACCACAACGGGCTCGTCATCGAGCTCGCCGCCGACAAGTTCGACGTTCCGGACGACCGGAAGGGCGAGGTGCTCGCGCACGCGCAGGCGGCCCGCGTCGCCGCCGGCGACGAGTACATCGCGACCGAACACTTAGAGGTCGCGCTCGAAGAACTCGGGCTCCCGGTCGAGCGGTACGACCTCCCCGACGCCGCGACCGGCCGGGACTTCTGAGGCCGCGATGGGGCTCAGAGAAGCGATCCTGGAGTTCCTCGCGTGCGACGAGGCGAGCGCCCGACGCGCGTTCCGCGATCTCCTCGCCCGCGGCGACGTCGACGGCCAGGACCGCGCTCGCCGGCTCGACCCCCGCGATCTCCCCTGGAGGGGTTCGGAGACGGCCGCGCCTCCGGCGGTCGCCGAGGACGGTGACCTCACCGAGCGCGACCGACGCCTCATCGAGCGCGTCCGGCTCCTCGACGACGCGCCGGTCGGCGTCACGCTCTGCGGGCCGGCGTACCGCGACACCCCGATCCGGTACGCGAACCGGACGTTCCGCGAACGCACCGGCTACTCGCTCGCGGAGCTCCGCGGGCGTAACCCGCGGCTGTTACAGGGCCCGGAGACGGGAGCCGACGCGGTCGAAGACCTCCGCGAGGCCGTGTCGATCTGGGAGCCGGTGACCGTCGAGATCCGGAACTACCGACGCGACGGGACCCCGTTCCTGAACCGCGTCTCGCTCCGACCCCTCCCGGGCGACGACGGGACGATCACGCACTGGGCCGCCGTGCAGGAGGCGGTCGACGGGTCGGACTGAGCGCGCCGCGTCCGGACCGACCGCGTCGACCCCCGACCGTCGGCCCTACCGCAGCGTCGACGTCGGCACCACGGACGGCAACACCCCGCCGCCGGTGGCGTCCTCGATCACGGCCTCGGCGACGTGCTCGCCGCTGAGCAGGCACATCGGCATCCCGATCCCGGGGTTCGTGTACGCGCCGACGTAGTAGAGCCCATCGACGCCCGGCGCCCGGTGCGCCGGGCGGAGCGGTCCGGTCTGCCCGAGCGTGTGCGAGAGCGCGAGGGCGGTGCCCCGCGGGGCGTTGAAGCGCTCGCGGAAGTCGGCGACGCAGGCGGTCTCCTCGAAGACGATCCGGTCGCGGAAGTCGACGCCGGCGTGCTCGGCGAGGTCGTCGAGCACCAGCTCGCGGAAGCGCTCGCGGGTCTCCGGGTCGTCGTCGAGCCCGGCCGCCAGCGGGACGAGGACGAACACCGCCTCGTGACCCTCGGGCGCCGCCTCGGGATCCGTCTTCGAGGGGACGTGGACGTAGTAGGCCGGGTCGTCGGGCCACGCCGGGTCGTCGAAGATCGAGTCGAAGTGCGGCCGCCAGTCGGTCGGCAACACGAGCGCGTGGTGGTCGAGGTCGACGTCGCCCTCGACGCCGAAGTACATGAGGAACGCCGAGGGGGCGTACGTCCGCGACTCCCAGTACGCCTCGCGGCGGGCGTGCTCGTCGGGGAGGAGGTCGCGCTCGACGTGGGGCGGGGCCGCGTTGGCGACGACGCGGTCGAACCGACCGGTCGACGCCGAGCCCCCGGACCCGGCTCCGGACGGGTCGAACTCCACCTCGAACTTCGGGCCCGCCGCCGCGACCGACGGCTCGATCCCGGTCACCGGCGTCTCCGTGCGGATCTCGGCGCCGAGGTCGGTCGCGAGCGCCGCCATCCCGTCGACGACGCTCGCGATCCCGCCGGTCGGGTGATAGACGCCGAGGTTCATGTCGACGTGGCTCATCAGCGTGTAGATGGCCGGCGTGTTGTACGGCGACCCGCCGAGGAAGACGAGCTTGTACTCCGCGATCTGCCGCAGCTTCTCGTGGTCGAAGTAGTCGCCGACGTAGTCGTCCATCGCCTGGAGCTTCGGGAGCGCGCGCCCCGAGCGCAACACGTCCGCGTCGACCAGGTCCCGGAGCCGCGACCGGCTCGGGTAGACGAACCGGTCCATCCCGAGCTCGTACGCCTCCGCGGCGTCGTCGAGGTACGCGTCGAGCCGGTCGCCGGCGCCCGCCTCGTACGACTCGAACAGGGCCTTCTGTCCCTCCCGGTCGGCGGGCATCGTCGCCCGGTCGCCGTCCTTCCAGACCACCTCGTAGAGCGGGTCGAGCTCGGTCAGCTCGTAGAACTCGTCGGTCGACCGCCCGAAGTGACCGAAGAAGCGGTCGAACACCTCCGGCATGAGGTACCACGAGGGGCCGGTGTCGATCCGGAAGCCGTCGCGCTCGATCCGGCCGGCGTACCCCCCCGGATGCTCGTTGCGCTCGAACACCGTCACGTCCGCGCCGGCGTCGGCGAGGTACGCGGCCGCGGAGAGGCCGCCGAACCCGGCGCCGACCACCGCGATCTCCGCGCCGGCGAGGCGCTCGTCGTCGCGTGAGCCAGGGCTCATCACCGGACGGTACGCCCTCCGAGGGGTTCACCCCCTCGCCATACTATGTGGGCCTTTTATATCCGTCCGCCGGCGCCCGACCTCGGTTCCTCTCCAGCGCTCCTCAGTCCCCGTCTCCTCCCGGCGTCCGGTCCTGCAGTCGCCGGGCGGCAAGCACGAACAGCCCGGTCCCGACCAGGTAGAGCCGCCAGCCGGCGCTCGCGACCGGGAAGATCCGCTCGACCGGCTCCTCGACCTCGTCGGCGGGATCGCGCGGCTCGACCGGGTTGTTGACGTGGACCGTCTCCGTGGTTCCCGTGGCCCCGGCGTCGACCGCCCGGCGCCCCGTCTCCGGGTCGGTCCGCAGGTCGACGAACGTCTGGACGAAGCCGTCCGCGGTCGACAGCAGTATCTCCCCGTCGAGGGCGTAGAACCGGTCCCGGAGCGGCCAGAGGACGTTCACCCCTTCGAGGTGGACCCAATCGAGCGAGACGTGCGCGAAGACGTGGACGAACAGGCCGACCCACGCCACCGCGATCCACCGCTCCGCGAGGCGCTCGCGGAGCGCGGACCGCTCGCGGAGGCGGGTGTCGTAGTAGAGCAGCGCCGCCGCCGCCGCGGGCAACACGAGGTTGTGTCCCACCGTGCGGTGCGCTCCGGACATGACGAACCCGAGGAAGCTGTCCGCCTCGGGGATCACGACGACCGCGAGCAGGACGGCGAGCGCCCGCCGGTCGTAGTAGTCGCCGAGCAGCCCGGCCGCGAGCAGCAGCGCGAAGCCGGCGTGGACGACCGAGGAGACCATCTACCGGCGCACCTCCGCGTCGTCTCCGGTCGGGTTCGACCGACCCGTTCGGCCCGTCCGACCCTCCCGCCGGAACCGCACCGACAGCGACGCGACCGCGCTCGCGACGACGACCAGCTGCCACCCCGCCCGGACGAGGTCGAACTCGCGGTCGGCGCCGAGCGAGAGCCCCGTCCCGCCGTCGGGGTTGATCCCGGTCGAGACGACGTACGACTCCGTCGTCCCGAGCGTCTCCAGCGGGAGGATCCCCGGCCCTTGCCCGCCGAACGCGACGAACGTCTGGACGACCCCGTCCTCGGTCGAGAAGAGGAGCCCCCCGTCCACGAGGTAGTAGGCGTCGTGGAGCGGGTACAGCAGGTTCACGCCCTCGCCGCCGAACAGGTCCGGGCCGACGCCGGCGACGAGGAACGCCGCGAGCGCGACCCACGCGATCCGGACGCCCCGTCGCCCGGCCCGGCCGCGGAGCCGGGACGCGTCGGCGACCCGGGTGTCCCAGTAGAGGGCGACTCCGGCGGCGAGCGGGAGCCAGACGGCGTGGAGGAGGGCGTTCGTCGCGCCCGGGACCGCGAGGCTCGCGACCGCGTCGAGGTCCGGGAGGACCGCGCTCGCGACGACGACCGCGACCGAGCGCCGGTCGAACGCGGCGCCCAGCAGGGCCGCCGCGAGCAGCGCGCCGAAGGCGGCGTTGACCAGCGACGGTGCCATACCCACCCTGACGACCGCACGCGAATAAGTCGCTCGGGGAGCGGTCCCCGAGTCAGCCGGAGCCGTCGTCGCGTCCGCCGGACTCCCGGTCGGCGGCGTCGCCCTCGGGGTCGTCGACGAAGTCGAACTCGCCGTCGCCGTCGGGATCGACCCCGCCGTCGTCGGAATCGTCGCCGTCGACGTCGGAATCGTCGCCGTCGACGTCGGGGGTCGGGTCCCCGTCGTCGTCGGAGAGCTGGGCTTCGGTGGCATCGGCGTCGTCGACGGCGGGCGGCTCGTCGCCGGCGCCGGAGACCGTCCTCCGCGACCCGGTCGGCTCGGGCCGGCCGAGCAGCGCGAGGGCCATCCGGCGGGCGACGTACGCCACGAGGTTCGCGAGGTGGAGCGCGAGGAGGACGCCGGCGACGCCGATCGGCAGCGCGACGAGCGCCTCGGGGAGCGTGTCGATCGCCCACGTCACGGGCTCGCCGTTGACCTCGGCGAACTCGGCCTCGAAGGGGTACCGGAGGGGCGCGACGACCAGCGGCAGCGCGCTCGCCAGCAGGAGGAAGGGGACGAACGCGAAGAGGCTCACCCAGAACTTCAGCGAGAGGAACCCGACGCCCGCCCACGTCGAGCGCGCGTCGACGTACGTCCTGACCCCGGCGAGCGCGCCGTCGGCGTCGGCGAGGTCGTCCGGGCGCAGCAGGTGGGTCCCGAGCAGGGCGTTCGCGAGCCGGCGCTCGAAGCCCGCGGCGAGCCGGGCGCCCATCAGGGTCACGAACAGGACCACGAGCCCGACGAGGACGACCGAGAGGGCCAGCCCGACCCCGACGCCGAACGCGAACAGCGCCGAGTAGGCGAACCCGAGCGGGGCCGCGAGCAGGAGGTACAACAGGTGCCTGTACGTTCGACCGTCGGCGACGACGCCGACGACCGGGAGGTCGGAGGGGCTTCTGCGGGAGACCATACGCGCTCGGAACCGGTATCGCTGCCGACATAAATCGGTCGCTCTCGTCGCCGCGGGACGGCCACGGACCGCGGTCCTCCCGTCGCGCTCAGCCGACGAAGAAGTCGATCGCGTTCCCCGTCGACTGGCCCTTGTACAGCTCGGAGTAGCCGCAGTTCGCACACGAGACCACGACGAACGACCGGTTCTGCACGTCGAACAGCTTCGTGAGACCGGTGCCGCTGGTCGCGATCTCGTCCGTCTCCGTCTCCTCGCTCCCGCACTTCGGACAGCCGTCGCCGTCTCCGGTCGCCAGCGACCCGGACCCCGCTCCCGCCTCGACCGAATCCGGGTCGGCGCGCTCGCCGGCTTCGGCCTCGCTCCACTCGTCGCTCGGTTCGTTGCCGAAGACGGAGTACTCGGCCTCGTCGTCGTTGTCGGAGGGCATCGACCGCACCTGCTCGCGCCATCGACAAACCTCTTGCGGGCCCCCGGCGACCGCGGCGTCGCCCCGCCGACCGCGAGGACTCCTCGCCCCGCCGTCTACCCGTCGATCTCGTCGACGAGCTCGTCGGCGACGCCGACGTACCCCGCCGGCGTCAGCGCCCGCAGCTCCTCGCGCACGTCCTCGTCGACGTCGAGGTCACCGAACAGCTCGCGGAAGTCGTCGAGCGTCACCGACCGCCCGCGCGTCAGCTCCTTCACGCGCTCGTAGGCGTCGGTGTCGCCCTCGCGCCGGAGGATCGTCTGGACGGCCTCGCCGATCACCTCGGGGGTCGCCGCCAGCTCCTCGCGCATCACCGCCTCGTTCGGGACGACCTTCGCGAGCCCGTCCTCGGCCTTCGAGTAGCCGATGAGACAGTGCGCCAGGGCGCCCCCGACGTTGCGCTTGACGGTGGAGTCGGAGAGGTCGCGCTGGAGCCGCGAGCTCGTCACGTAGTCGCCGAGGAACGCGAGGTCCGAGTTCGCCTTCGAGAGGTTCCCCTCGCTGTTCTCGAAGTCGATCGGGTTCACCTTGTGCGGCATCGTCGAGGAGCCGGTCTCGCCCTCGACCGCCCGCTGGCCGAGGTAGCGGTCGGAGACGTAGAGCCACGCGTCGAGGTCCAGGTCGAGGAGGACGTTGTTGACGCCCCGGAGCGCGTCGAACAGCGCCGCGAGGTCGTCGCAGGGGTTCACCTGCGTCGCGAGCGGCGTGTGCTCCAAGTCGAGCCCGCGCACGAACGACTCGGAGAAGGCCCGCCAGTCGACGTCCGGGTAGGCGGCGTCGTGGGCCGCGTAGGTGCCCGAGGCGCCCGCCAGCTTCCCGGAGAGGTCGCCGTTGGCGACGACGACTCGCCCGAGCGCGCGGCCGAGCCGCGAGGCGTACACCGCCATCTCCTTGCCGAACGTCGTCGGCGTCGCGGGCTGGCCGTGGGTGCGCGCGAGCATCGGCGTCTCCCGGTGCTCCCGCGCGAGGTCGGCGAGGGCGTCCCTGACCTCGCGGACCGCGGGCACCAGGACCTCGCTCACCGCGGGCTTCAGGAGAAGCCGGTGCGCGAGGTTGTTGACGTCCTCGCTGGTGAGCCCGAAGTGGATCCACGGGGAGAGCGCCTCGGCGTCGTCGACCGTCCCGGACGACTCCAGGTCGTCCAGCCGCACGCGGAGGAAGTACTCGACCGCCTTCACGTCGTGGTTGGTCGCGTCGTACCCCTCGGCGCCCTCCACTTCGAGCGCCTTGATCAGGCGCGCGTCCTCGGCGGAGAACGACTCGTACGCGTCGCGGAGCGCCGCCTCGGTCTCGTCGTCGAGCGCGATCGGCGTGGCGTCGAGCGCGGCCAGCTCGATCAGGTACTCGACCTCGACGCGGGTCCGGGCGCGCATGAGCCCGGCCTCGCTCGCGTACGGCGACAGCGGCGCGGTCCGGGAGGCGTAGCGCCCGTCGAGCGGGGAGACGGCCGCGAGGGGGTCCGACCGCGGGAGCCCCGCGACGGCGTCGTCGCCCGCCGGTTCGGAGTCGTCGGTCATGTCCGCGACTGCCGCCGGAGCCAGCAAAAGCGTGTCGATGGCGTGACGCACGGACGTGGATAGGTACATCCGCTTTTCGCCCCCGCTCGGGGAATAGTATCCGCGTACGTGGATACTCGGACGCCCCGGACCGCAATCGATATACGCGATCGGTCGGTCAACTGGCGTATGAAGATCGCCGGACTCGCGAGCAACCGGGGGCGGAACCTCAGACACATCGCCGACGTCGCGCCGGGCGGCGCGGAGCTGTCGGTCGTCCTGACGAACCGGGAGCAGGCGCCCGTGCTGGAGGCCGCGACCGAGCGCCGGATCCCGACCGAGGTCGTCGAGCGCGAGCCGGAGGAGTCGCGCGCGTCTCACGAGCGACGAATCTTAGACCGGCTCGCCGACTACGACTTCGATCTGGTCTGCCTCGACGGGTACATGCGCGTGCTCACCGACGCGTTCCTCGACGCGGCGCCGACGACGCTGAACGTCCACCCCTCGCTGCTCCCGTCGTTCCCGGGCATGGACGCGCACGAGCAGGTGCTCGACGCCGGCGTCCGGACGACGGGCTGTACCGTCCACGTCGTCACCGAGGCGATCGACGACGGCCCGATCGTCACTCAGGAGCCGGTCCCCGTCTACGGCGACGACGACGTCGACGCGCTGAAAGAGCGGGTGCTTCACGACGCGGAGTTCACGGCGTACCCGCGGGCGGTCCGGTGGTTCGCCGAGAGTCGCGTGACGGTCGAGCGCGAGGGCGGCGCGACCGGGGGAGACGGGCCGGTCGACGAGGTGACCGGCGTGACCGTCGAGGGCGACGCGGGCGGCGACTTCCCCGAGCGCCGGTTCGTCTCGGAGGAGCGCGTCGAGACGCTCCGCTACGGCGAGAACCCGCACCAGGACGCCGCGCTCTACGCGGACGACGGCCGCGAGGAGGCGAGCGTCGTCGGCGCGGACCAGCTCAACCCCGGCGCGAAGGGGATGGGGTACAACAACTACAACGACGCCGACGCCGCCCTGGACCTCGTGAAGGAGTTCGATGAGCCCGCGGCCGCCGTGATCAAGCACACGAACCCCGCCGGCTGCGCGACGAGCGACGACCTCGCGGACGCGTACGACCGCGCGCTCCGGACCGACGCGAAGTCCGCCTTCGGCGGCATCGTCGCCCTGAACCGCGAGTGCGACGCCGACACCGCCGACGCCATCGTCGACTCGTTCAAGGAGGTCGTCGTCGCGCCCGGCTACACCGACAGCGCGCTCGACGTGCTCCGCGAGAAGAAGAACCTGCGCGTGCTCGACGTCGGCCCGCTCGGCGAGGGCGGCGACCGCTTCGCCGAGCGGTTCGCCGAGAAGCCGATCGTCGGCGGCCGCCTCGTCCAGGAGCGCGACCGGCAGTCGCCGACCGCCGACGACCTGGAGGTCGTCACCGAGCGCGAGCCCACCGACGAGCAGCTGGAGACGATGCTGTTCGCGTGGAAGACGCTCAAACACGTCAAGTCGAACGGCATCCTCTTCGCGACCGGCACCGAGACGGTCGGCGTCGGGATGGGGCAGGTGTCGCGCGTCGACGCCGTGACGCTCGCGGCGATGAAGGCCGAGAAGGACGCCGAGGGGAAGTCCGCCGAGGGCGCCGTGATGGCCTCGGACGCCTTCTTCCCGTTCCCGGACGCGATCGAGGAGGCCGCCGAGGCCGGGGTCGAGGCCATGATCCAGCCCGGCGGCTCCGTCAACGACGAGGACGTGATCGCCGCCGCCGACGAGCGCGACATGGCGATGGCGTTCACCGGCTCGCGCTGCTTCCGCCACGACTGACGGCGATCGGCTCTCTCCGACGGCGCTGATGAAATCATCTCCTTCAGGCGGGTTCGTCCGAAAGGCCCGTTCGCGTATGATCAGTCCCCGATCGATCGCGGGAGAGGGTATAGCACGTTGTGAGTGTGATTATTTGTAAGACGGATTACGATGTTGCTGTCGGTGTTTTATAAGTGATCGACGCTGCTGCGGTGACGGCATCCAAAGCCCCAGCCGACGAGGACGGCGTACGCTCGCTGCGCTTCTCATTCGGTCGCTTCGCTCCCTCATTCCGGTGCTTACGTCGCCTACGCCGTCCTCGTCGGCTGCCCCTTTGAGTCCCACCCCGCACAGCGACCGCAGCCTCACGCCTCCCCAGCCTCGCGGTTCGCGCTCTGCGAGCGCTCACCGCGTCCCTCGCGGGCTGGCTCGCGGCCGCCGGTGGCGGCCGCTCGCAGGCGCGCCACCGCACCGCATTCAGTTATAAGTGATTGTCGCCATCGCTCAGTTCTGTTTTAAACACGCTGTTGCCACTACCAATCTGCAACACTCACTCCCGCAGTCGATCGCCACTGTGTCCGTATCGACCGCGACCGAGACAGACCCTCACTTAGCGGAGGTCGCAACTAGGCCCCTCAGCTACTCGCCGTCGTCCGTCTCCGACTCGACGAACTCCATTCCGCTGATCTCGAACCGCGCTCCGCCCTCGGCGCTCTCCGTCACGGCGATCTCCCAGCCGTGCGCCGAGACCACCTGCTGGATGATCGTCAGCCCCAGCCCGGTGCCTGAGGCGGCCGTGGAGTAGCCGTCGACGAACACGTCGTCGCGCTCGTCCTCGGGGATCCCCCTTCCGTCGTCTTCGACGTAGATCCCCGTCCCGTCCGCGAGGTCGCCCACCCGGACCGTCACGTCGTCGCCGCCGTGTTCGATCGCGTTCCTGAACAGATTCTCGAACACCTGCTGGAGGCGGCTCCAGTCGCCGAGGACGACCCGGTCGGTCTCGACCGAGAGCGTCGCCGCCTCGCCGCTCACGAACGACCACGACTCGTCGGCGAGCGTCGCGAGGTCGATCTCCTCGCGACCGCCGATCGTCTGTCCCTCCCGCGTGAGGAAGAGCAGGTCGTCGATCAGCGACTCCATCCGGTCGAGCGCGTCGCGGCACCGCTGGAAGTGCTCCGGGTCGCCGGTCCGCTCCGCCATGTCGAGGTAGCCGTCGACGATCCCGAGCGGGTTCCGGATGTCGTGCGAGACGACGCGAGTGAACTCCTCCAACTGGTCGCGCTGGCGCTGCATCCGATCGGTCGCCTGCTTCCGGAACAGCTCGTAGCCGACCCACTGGGCCAGCAGCTCCACGAACGTCTCCTCGTCGTCCGAGAAGGGCCGGTCGCGCGCCTCGGTGTCGGCGAAACAGAAGGTGCCGTACACCTCGCGGTTGACCACGACCTTCGCGCCGATGTACGCCTCCAGCCCGAACTCCTCGTAGGCGGCGTCGCTCTCCCAGCCCTCGACCCGGGCGTGCTGGACCGTCAGCGCGCCGTCGAGGTCGACGGTCCGCCTGCAGTACGCCTTCGACAGCGGGCAGCTCCGGCCGGCCTGCAGCAGTTCGTGGTCGCCGCGCGCGTCCACGATCACCTGCGTCTCGTCGTCGATCTCGGTGAGGAAGCCGGCCTCCACGCCGAGGTACGCGCGACCGAGGTCCAACAGCTCCGGGAGCTTCTCCTCGAACGACCGCTCCTGGTCGGCGGTGATCCGGTACATTCGACGGAGGGCGTCGCCCTCCGAGATTCCCTCACTCATCGTCGGTCACGGCTGCGATGTCGTATTCAGGTCCCCGCCCGGCTTAAACCGGACGGTGTCGGTTCCGACATCCCCGACGGCGACGATCGATTAAAACTACCGACAGAGACGACCGACCCCCGTCCGCGTCAGTCGTCGCTCGACGCCTGTCCGGTCGGGTCGGTCGCGGCGCCCGGGACGGCCTCGGCCGGCGCCGGCGGCTCGTCGCGCACGTCGGCGCCCTTGCCCTCGGCGATGACGTCGGCGTACGCGTCGGGGAAGACCCGGACGAAGTCGTCCAGCGTCGCGGGCCAGTCGTCGAGCAGCTCGGCCGCGCGGTCGCTCCCGGTGTACGCGCGGTGGTTCTCTACAAGGCGGCGGAGCATGCGCTCGTCGGACTCGTCGAGCGTCCGAGACACCGATACCATCCCGCGGTTCACGCGGTCGTCGAACCGGTCGTCGGGGTCGTACACGTAGGCGACGCCGCCGGACATCCCGGCCGCGAAGTTCCGCCCCGTGTCGCCGAGCACGGCGACGACGCCGCCGGTCATGTACTCGCAGCCGTGGTCGCCGACGCCCTCGACGACGGCCTTTACGCCGGAGTTGCGGACGCCGAACCGCTCGCCGGCGACGCCGTTGACGTACGCCTCGCCGTCGGTGGCGCCGTACAGCCCGACGTTGCCGGCGACGACGTTCTCGGCGGGGTCGTAGCCGGCCTCCTCCGGCGTGTTGACGACGATCCGACCGCCGGAGAGCCCCTTTCCGAGGTAGTCGTTGGCGGCGCCGGTCAGCTCCAGGGTGACGCCGGGCGCGAGGAACGCGCCGAAGCTCTGGCCGGCGTAGCCGTCGAACCGGCAGGTGACGGTGTCGTCGGGGAGCCCCTCGCCGCCGTGCTCGGAGACGACGCGGTTCGAGAGCGTCGCGCCGACCGCGCGGTCGACGTTCGCCACGTCGCGGGTGAGCGCGACCGGCGCGCCGTCCTCGATGGCCGGGGTCGCCTCGTCGATGAGGTCCCAGTCGAGGAGGTCCTCGATGTCGGCGTCGTCCTGCTCGCGGGTCTTGGTCCGGGCGTCGCCCGCGGGCTCGGCGATCACCGCCGAGAGGTCGAGGTGCTTCGCCTTCTCGTGGTCGGTCTCGCGCTGCGAGAGGAGCCCCGGCCGCCCGATGAACTCCTCGACCTCGGTGTAGCCGAGCTCGGCCATGATCTCGCGGAGCTCCTGGGCGATGAACGTCATGTAGTTGATGACGTGGTCCGGCTGGCCGGGGAAGCGCTGGCGGAGGTCCTCGCGCTGGGTCGCGACGCCGACCGGGCAGGTGTTCTCGTGGCACTGGCGGGCCATCACGCAGCCGGAGGTGACGAGCGACGCGGTGCCGAACACGTACTCCTCGGCGCCGAGCGCGGCCGCCACGGCCACGTCCCGGCCGGTCTTGAGCCCGCCGTCCGCGGTGACGCGGATGCGGTCGCGCAGGCCGGTCGCGCGGAGCATCTGGTTCGCCTCGGCGAGGCCGAGCTCCCACGGGAGCCCCGCGTTCTTGATCGAGGTCTTCGGAGACGCCCCAGTCCCGCCGTCGTGGCCGGAGACGTGGACGACGTCCGCGTTCGCCTTCGCGACGCCGGCCGCGATGGTGCCGATGCCGGCCTCGGAGACGAGCTTCACGTTGACGTCGGCGTCGGGGTTCGCGGCCTTCAGGTCGAAGATGAGCTGCTTGAGGTCCTCGATCGAGTAGATGTCGTGTTGCGGCGGCGGCGAGATGAGCCCGACGCCCGGCGTCGAACACCGGACGTGCGCGATCATCTCGTTGACCTTCTCGCCGGGGAGGTGGCCGCCCTCGCCGGGCTTCGACCCCTGGGCCATCTTGATCTGCAGCTCGTCCGCGCTCGCGAGGTAGTCGGCGGTGACGCCGAACCGCCCGGAGGCGACCTGCTTGACCGAACACTCCTTCTCGGTGTCGAACCGCTCCGGCGGCTCGCCGCCCTCGCCGGTGTTCGACTTCGCGCCGATCCGGTTCATCGCGATCGCGTTGTTCTCGTGGGCCTCCGGCGAGATGCTCCCGAGGCTCATCGCGGCCGTCGAGAAGCGCTCGACGATCGACTCGACCGGCTCGACCTCCTCGACCGGGACCGGGTCGCGGTCGGAATCGAACTCTAAGAGCCCGCGCAGCGTCTGGAGCTCCTCGGACTGGTCGTTCACCAGCTCCGCGAACTCCCGGTACTGCTCGTAGTCGCCGCCCCGGACCGCCTGCTGGAGCGTACCGACCGTCTGCGGGTTCCAACCGTGTTTGATCCCCGACGAGCGGTGCTCGTACTCGCCCGTGGTCGCCAGCTCGGGATCGGCGCCGAACGCCATCGCGTGGCGCGTCCGGAGGTCGTCCTCGATCTCCTCGATCCCGATCCCCTCGGTGCGGATCTCGGTCCCCTCGAAGTACTCGCCGACGAACTCGGAGGCGAGCCCGACCGCCTCGAAGATCTGGGCGCCCTGATACGACTCCATCGTCGAGATGCCCATCTTCGCCATCGTCTTGAGGAGGCCGTCCTCCAGCGCGCCGCGGTACGCCGCCAGGGCCTCGTCCTCGTCGGCGCCGTCCGGCCCCGCGACGACGTCCGCGATGGAGTCGTACGCGAGGTACGGGTCGATCGCGTCGGCGCCGTAGCCGACGAGCGTCGCGACGTGATGGACCTCGTGCGGCTCGCCCGACTCGACGACGACCCCGGCCCGGTTCCGCAGCCCGTTCCGGACGAGGTGGTGATGGACCGCGCCGGTCGCGAGCAGGCTCGGGACCGCGAGGCGGTCGGGGCCGACCGCGCGGTCGGAGAGGACGACCACGTCGACGCCGTCCTCGATCGCGGCCGCGGCCTCGTTGCGGATCCGGGTGACGGCGTCGACGAGCGACGCGTCGCGGTCGTACGTGATGTCGACCGTCACCGAGTCGAACGCCGGCCCGTCGCCGTCGACCGGCTCACCGTCGAGCGCCTTCAGCGCGGCCGCCTCGGCGTCGGTGAGGATCGGCGAGTCCGAGACGATCTGCTCGGCGTGCTCGGGGGTCTCGTCGAGCAGGTTCCGCTGGTTCCCCATCCGGGTCTCCAGCGAGGTGACGAGCTCCTCGCGGATGTAGTCGATCGGCGGGTTCGACACCTGCGCGAACAGCTGTTTGAAGTAGGTGAACAGCGGGCGGTCGACGTCGGCGAGCACCGACAGCGGCGTGTCGTCGCCCATCGATCCCACGGGGTCTTTCCCGTCCGTCGCCATCGGCTCGACGAGGTGGTTCAGCGAGTCGGTCGTGTAGCCGAACGCGGCCTGATGCGCCCGGACGGTCGGCTCGTCGTCCCCGGCGCTCCCGTCGCTCTCGTCGGGCGCGTCGGGCGTGTCAACCGTCTCCGCCTCGGCGTCGACCTCGCTCGCGACGTCGTCGAGGTCGACCTGCCGCTCCTCGACCCACTCGCCGTACTTCTCGTCGGTGAGCTCGGCGAACACCTCGTCGTCCGGGACGATCCGTCCCTCCTCGGGGTCGGCGACGAAGATCTCCCCGGGCTGGAGCCGTCCGCGGCGTTGCACGTCGGCGGGATCGGTCGGCAGCGCGCCGACCTCGCTCCCGACGATCAGCCGGTTCTCGTCGGTCACCTCGTACCGGCACGGACGGAGCCCGTTGCGGTCGAGGACCCCGGCGACCTGCTCGCCGTCGAAGCCGATGACGAGGGCGGGCCCGTCCCACGGCTCGACGAGGGAGGCGTGGTAGTCGTAGAAGTCGGTGCGGGCCGCGTCCATCAGGTCGTCGTCGCGGAACGCCTCCGGGATCAGCATCCGGAGGGTGTGCGGGAGGTCGCGACCGGCCTGCAGGAGGAGCTCGACCGCGTTGTCGACGCTCGCGGTGTCGGACTGGTTCGGGTCGTCGATCACCGGCTTGATCGTGTCGAGCTCGGCGCCGAACGCCGGGTGGTCGAGGTCGTTCTCGCGGGCGCGCATCCAGTTCACGTTCCCGCGGATCGTGTTGAACTCGCCGTTGTGGACGATATTGCGGTACGGGTGCGCGAGGTGCCACGCGCCGAGCGTGTTCGTCGAGAACCGGGCGTGGACCAAGGCGACGTGGCTCGCGAAACGCTCGTCGGTCAGGTCGGGGAAGTAGTCGGCGAGCTGTGATCCCTTCAGCAGGCCCTTGTACACGACGCGCTGGCGGTCGAGCGAGCAGACGTAGAAGCGCCCGGCGCCGTCGACGTCGGCGACCGCGTTCTCGATCTCGCGTCGGGCCGCGTACAGGGCGCGGTCGAAGCCGAGCAGCTCCGGGTCGACGTCGTCCGGGCGGGTCTCCTCGCTGGTGAACCGCTCGGCGAGGCCGGCGCCCTCGACGGGCGCGGCGAACAGCTGCGCGACCTCCGGCTCGGAGTCGAGCGCGGTCGCGCCGAGGTCCGCGTTGTCCGTCGGGACGGAACGCCACTCCAGGACCTCCAGCCCGTAGACGGAGAACACCTCGGCGATGACGTCGTGGATCTCCGCCTGCACGCTTCCCTCCGTCGGCATGAAGACGGAGCCGACCGCGTACTCCTCGGGCAGGTCGGCGTCGACGACGTCGCGGAAGAACTCGTCCGGGCGCGAGACCATGATCCCGGCGCCGTCGCCGGTGTTCTCCTCCGCGCCCGTGGTGCCGCGGTGTTCGAGGTTCTCCAGCAACCGGACCGCGTCGGTCACCGTGTCGTGGCTCGGGTCGCCGTCGAGGTCGACGATGCCGCCGATCCCGCAGTTCGATCGCTCGTCCGTTACCGTCGCAAGCCCCCCACCGCGACCCGAGGACTCCGAACCCCCCCGGGTGTTACTACGTGGCTCGGTCATACCTACCACTCACGAACGATCGCTTAAAGGTATGACCCTGATACGGGTAGGATCCCTCGTACACACATTAGGGAATATAAGGTAATTATTCATCAGGGGTTGATAACCGTTAACACGGTCCCTGTTCGATCAGTTTAGACGCCCGGTAACCATATCGATCCGAATCCGAAGGCGAATCTTCACTCAGACGAGCGTATATTCGGCGTTTCGGTTGGGCTTCGTCAACTCCGAACCGATCGGCGGTCGAGCGGCACCGAACCGAGGAGCGGGCGCGTCCTGGTTCCCCGTCGATCGAGCGGGACGCCGGTCGTCGGACGGTGGGTGTCCGGTCGTCGGACTGCGGGCGTCCGATCGCCGACGGCGTCGGAGTCGGCGACCTCCCCGGCCGCGGAGTCGGTCACTCCCGAAGCGGCGTGAACGTCCCGTTGATGTCCCACTCGTGGATGCAGTAGACCTCGCCCGGCTCGTCGGCTATCTGCCAGCCGGTGGCGTCCTCGTCCCACCGCTCCCGGCGACCGCACAGCTCGCACTCGCGCTCCCGTGGCGGGGTGATCGTCACGCTCATAGGCGACGGAAGGGAGCGGTCCAGCAAAAGGATACCGCCGGCTCCGCGGCTCGTTCCGGTTTCACCGTTCCGAGCCCCGTCGGTATCCGGCGACCTTCCCGGCGAGGAGAAGCGCGATCAGCGTGCCGACCGGCCCGAACCCCGGCACGTCCTCGGCGGTCGCCCGAATCGGCGCGTCCTCGTAGGCCGGCGTCACCGGCTCTCCGGCGTCCGCGTCGGACTCCGGCGCGGGCGAGTTCGGACCGCCGCCCTCGGTCGGTTCGCTCGCCTCCGACTCGCTCTCGGTCGATTCGCTCACGGCCGATTCGCTCTCGTCCGCCTCCGACGCAGCGCCCCCGCCGGCGGAGCCGATTCCCGCGGGCGCGACGGCCACGGGCGACCTGTCCGGGCCGTTACGCGCACCCCGCCGGACGCTCGTACCCCGCTGACTCACGAACCGGAGACCGGTCCGACCGACCCCGGCCCGCGTCTCGTCACCGCCGCCGCCCGCTTCCGAGTTCTCCACCGAGGACCCCGCTCCCGGCGTCCCACCGGCTCCGCCGCCCCCACCCCCGCCGCCGCCACCACTGGCACCGCCGCCACCCGCGCCACCGCCGCCACCACCACCGCCCGCCACGGCGCTGGTACCTCCTCCACCACCACCCGCTCCGCCACCGCCCCCGCCGCTACCGCCTCCGGCCTCACCGGTCTGATCGGCATCCACCTCAAGCGACCCGTCGCTCGGGTCGACGCCGCCCTCCGATGTCGCCGCCTCGAAGGAGACGGTCGTCGACGCGGCGTGGTCGCTCGTCGGATCCGCTGCGGCTTCCCGCAGCTGTTCGTCCTCCACGCGGAACTCGGCGGTGAACGCCTCGCCGTCGGCGGGCGTCTCGTCGGTCGCGAGCGCGTCGTCGCCCTCGGCGACGAGGTAGAGCCCCTTCCCGTCGACGTGCACGGACGCGTTCCTCGGAACCGCCCCGTCCGAGTCGGACCCGGCGTCCCCCGTCGCCGTTGTCGACGCGTTCGACCGCACGCCGAACGCGAGCCCGTCGAGCCGGGCGAGGTCCGAGCCGTTCTCCAACGCGGCGCCCCGGGCGGCCGGCAGTCCGCTCAATCCCGTGGCATTGACGGCGTACGCCACGGTCTCGTTCGGCGCGACGGTCGAGGTCGGCGAGAGCGTTCCGTTCGCGATCGCTCGCCGCACCGCGTCGGTCGTTCCGAGGTCCGCCCGATCGAGGTCGGTCGTCGCGTAAGCGCGCATCCCGTTCGTCGATCGGCTCCCGATCGCGACGGTCGCCTCATCGGTCGTCGTGGCGAGTCCCTGCTCGGAACGAACTTCGATCCGGTACTCTCCGGGAGGGAGCGTCCCGTCCGACGCCGTCGCGTTAACGGACTCGACGGTCGCGTTCGGTCCCGCCGTGATGAGATCGTCGGTGAGTGACTCGTTACCGAACGCGTAGGTGTTGAGACCGATCGTTGTCCGTCCCGAATCTGGTGTGGACAGATTCGCTGTAGCGAAGGTTCTATTGCTAGAAATTTTGACCAATCTTATTCTTGATTTATTGTATGTGGGGCCTATTTTAGCATTGTATACACCTCCCAAAACTGGTTGAGTCAAATTTGAGTTGAGAGTAATATTCGTATCTTTATCCTCTGCGGTTTGTACCGGAGACCTTGGTATCGTAATTGTTGTACTATCTACTGCATAGATTACTTTTGATGAACTTGACCACTCTGGCTGAATTGTAATTGCAATGTTTTCTTCGCCTTCAATAGAACTATTCTCAAATGATATTGATTTTTGCTTCTCTTGGGTTGTATTGATCCTCTCAGTAAGGTTTCCATTTGAGGATTTATTCCAAACGACTATCTGGTTATCTGGATTATCCCCAAGATTGACCTCATCAAGGCTGAGTGTATCTGTCTCATTATCATACGACTCCGACTTAACCGAAATATTTGCAGATGGCTGAACTGAAAATTCTGTTTTATTGTATATTCCGGACTGCGATGAATTATATATGAATTCTCTATTTATCCTATTAAGTCCCTGATTGAACATACTCAGGTTCGAAGTGTTCATATTTTCAATCTCAACGCCAAATAACTCTGTATCATGTAATGCAGAAGATTTCACGATAATAGTTGCCTCAGTAGTATCTGGATCTTTGATAATAACTTCTGAATCATCTGTCGCCCTACCATTCTTAAGATCATAGGAAGTATTATTCTCATCAAACTCAGCACCTGCCTCAACCAACTTTCCTACCTTAATTTTGACTGGATCTGTTTTACTATATACTTTTATTCCGCTGATTGTCTGATTTTCGCTGGAGCTCACCGAAACATTCTCCACCTGATCAACGTTCCACAAAACACCATCTACTGGTACTGCGCATATAATTATCGCAGCAACTGAAACAACAATGACACAGATGACGAGGACGGTAACCGGTCGGTGTTGAGTTGGGTTTCTTCGGTCCATCGTGAAGGGCCACGATCGACGGAGCCGGAGCTACGGAGCGCTCGCGCCGCGACATCCGACGAGCTCGCTACGCCGCCACGGTCTCGTGTCGTGGAACACGCTCACTCGGTTGATTGTTTATTAAATCAGTTACGGAGAGAGACGTTTCCGATCGCGAAAACGTCGTTGACAAACGGACTTCGGTCGGGAGATCGGAGACGTCACTGTGTGGCCGGTAGAGGGTCTCGAAACCGGATCGACGCCCACTCCGACGACCGGTGTTCGACCTGTTCCATCAGCGAGAGGAGGGCGTCACCGCCGTCGGTCGCGGTCGGGTGGACGCCGGCGAACGCGATTGCGTCCCCTTGTGACGGTCGCGACGCAGAGGGACACCGGAACGCTCTCGCCGCCGATTCCGCGCCGGTTAGCTTGTTCCAGCAGCCGGCGGATCAACTCCGCGTCGTCCGTGCGGACGAGGGGGTGCCCGACCGCCCGCCGACCGACGCGTCGGACGGGATCCGAGCCGGGCTCGCGTCGGAATCGTGGCCCCGTCCTCGCCGGCGGTACACCCCGCGACGGCGACGGACGCCGATGCGGCGGCGGCCGCGAGCGGTTCACGTCCCTCCATCTCCGGAGGGGCCTTCTGGTACGCTTAACCGGATCGGCGCGCGGATCCCGGTCCGATAATCGGCGGTGCGACGAGTATCGGATCCGCGAGCGAAGGCACAAAGTTCACGTTGCGGCGTGTGCGAGATGAGTCAAATGGAACGCCGAGGACAGACGGGGCTGGTGGAAGCGCTCCTCCTTGACGTGGTCCGGCTCCACGAGACGTGGATGGAGGTCGTCTTCCCGCGGCAGCTCGATCCGAGCTCGGTGCTGGGGAAGTGGAAACCGGAGACGCCCGTCCAGACGGTCGGGTACTACCTCTGGGCGGTACTCGGCGGCCCGCTCGTCGCGGTCGTGTACCCGCTCCTGCTCGTCGGGTTCGCCACGCGGTTCTACGCCGCGAAGCTCGATTCGGCCGTCGCCCGCATCGGCGTGGCGGGCGTCGTGGTCGTCGCGACGCTCGTCTGGGGGTCGCTCACCCTCCTCGCGCACTTCCAGCTGCCGACCGCGGTGATGCTCGGGATCGGCGGCGCCAGCGTCGTCGCCGTCGTCTCCGCGGGCGCGGCCGCCGGCTTCTCGAAGGTCGGCGGGCGGTTCGTCAGCGTGCTCCTCGCGTACCCGTTCGCGATGACCGCGATCTTCCTCCCGCCGGTGGTCGCCGGGCTGCTCACGCCCGCCGTCTCCGGTTTCGTCTTAGACCCGAGCTACGACCTCGCGGTCTGGATCCTCGACACGCTCCTCGGCGTCGGCGGGATCAACGAGACGCTCCGCGGCGCCTTCGACCTGGAGACGTTCGGCGAGCAGTGGGGCGTCGCCGGCCTCGGCTACGTGCTGATGTGGGTCGGGATCTCCGTGCCCCTCGGCTGGTTCCTCGGCGCGCTCGTCGCCCTCGCG
Organism: Halorubrum rutilum; assembly: GCF_042665015.1. Taxonomy (GTDB): domain Archaea; phylum Halobacteriota; class Halobacteria; order Halobacteriales; family Haloferacaceae; genus Halorubrum; species Halorubrum rutilum. The sequence goes on from NZ_JBHTBL010000004.1 coordinate 208,071, forward strand.
AACCTGATCCGGCCGAAGCCGGACGACGCCTGAGACGGGTCTCCGGCCTCGACGCCGGCGGCGACCGGGGACCGGGCTACTCGGTCTCGTCGAAGCGCTCGCTGGCCGTCTCGAAGGCCGACTCCGACCGCTCTTTGCTCCGGCGCCCCTCGCGTTCCGCGATCGCCTCGGGATCCGGACTGGCGTCGTCGTCGATCCGCGCGAACGACTTGTGAACCTTCGTGTGACACCAGCGACACAGCGCGACCGTGATCTCGTGGGGGCCGGCGTCGGCGGCGCGGTCGCCGTCGGCGTTTCGGTCGGCGTCGCGATTCCCGTCGGCGTCCCCGTCATCGTCGGCGTTTCGGTCGACGTCGCCGTCGACGCTTTCCCGATCCGCCTCCCCGCCGTCCCCGCCGCCGTACGAGAGGTGGTGTTCCTCCACCAGCGGGCGGGCGTCGTCGTGAGCGATCCGGACCTCTTCGAGCCCGCAGCGGCGGCACTCGCGGCCGTCCGTCGTCGAACGGTAGTGGGGACACCGCCGCCAGTCGCCGTCGGGGCCGACGTGGCAGGCGTAGCCGTCGGCGCGGCGCGCGGCGGCGAACTCGGGGTCGTCGCCGGCGCGCGTCAGCGCGAACCGACACCGACCGTCGTCGGTCAGGTGGTCGCAGACGCCGGCGACCGCGTACGGGTCGTCGACGCCGACCGGGGTCCCGTCCGGCGTCTCTTCCATCTCAGATCAGGCTCGCGCCGTCGAGGTCGGTCCGGCCGTAGTCGACGTCGAGGAGCCGCAGGAGGGTCGGCGCGACGTCGAGCAGGTCCGCGTCCTCGACCTTCGCGTCCGGGTGGTCGACGAAGAGGGCGGCGTCCTCGAAGGTGTGCATCCCCGTCCGCGGGCCGTCCGGGTCGAACACCTCGTCGTGGGGGCGGAAGCCGGACTTGAGGTCGAACCCCTCGTTCGGGATGACGACGAGGTCCGGCGCGATCTCGTCGTGGTCGCCGCGGAAGACGGTCTCGCGCTCGACGACGCGCTTCGCGACCGGCCGCCCGTCCGGCCCCTCCCACGCTTCGAGGGCGTCCTGCAGCTCGGCGCGCACGGTCTCGTACTCCGACTCGGGGACGACCCCGTCCGGTTCGCGGCCCTCCAGGTTGAGGTAGAACCGGCCGGGGACCAGCGAGTACGCGCGGGTGTCGCCGTCGATGTCCGTCAGCGCGCCGTGGTCGTCGCCGTCGGTGTACGAGAGCCACCCCTCCCGCTCCAGCCACTCGTTGCAGTAGACGTCGTAGCGGAGCCGCGCGAAGCCGTGCGTCGACCCCACGACGAGGCGGACGTCGCTCGGGAGCGCCTCCCGGATCGCACCGACGTGCTCGTCGAGCGCGGCGTAGAAGTCGAGGAACGCCTCGCGGTACTCGCCCGACTCCGCGTAGTCGCCCCACAGGAAGTGGTTGACCCGGTCCGGCGCCGTGAACACGCCGACGAACAGGTCCCAGTCGTCGCGCTCGACGTACCGGGAGAAGGCGGCGGCGCGGGCGTCGAGCGTCTCGCGGGCGTGCTCGACGAACGCCGATTTATCGGCCTTGTGCCCGAGCTTCGCGTTCACCGACAGCCGGTAGTCGCTCCCCGTGAGGTACTTGCGGAGCTCGTCGGGGTGGGCGGCCTTGTCCAGGTCGGGCGAGAGGTAGCCCGACACCATCCGCTGCACCGTCCGCTGCGGGGGGAACGTGACGGGGACGTTCATCACCGTCGCGTCGAGCCCGGCGTCGGTGGCGCGGTCCCACACGCGGGTCGCCTGCACGTCCCGCCCCATCGGCACGTAGGTGTCGTAGGTGCCGATCTCTCGGTCCTGAAAGCCGTAGACTCCGGTCTCGCCCGGGTTTCGACCGCTGGTGAGGACGGGCCAGCACGCGCTCGACTCCGGCGGCACGACGCTGTCGATCGGTCCGCCGTCGCCGGCGTCGGCGATCGCCGAGAGCGTCGGGAACGTGTCCGGGTTGTCGGCGACGAGACCGTGCGGGAGACCGTCGATCCCGATGAACGCCACGCGCGGAGTGTCGGTCCCGCGCAACCGGTCGAAGAGGCCCATAGGGGTACATCCGCCGTCGAGGGCAAAAGGGTTGACATCGCCCCGAGCCGGCTCGGGACCCTTTTCAGGCGCCCCCGCGAGGGTGAGGCATGGAGACGCGACGCGCGCTGCTCGTCGACGCGTTCACGGACGAACCGCTGGCCGGGAACGTCGCCGGCGTGGTGCCGGACGCCGCGGGCCTGAGCGACGACCGGATGGGGCGGATCGCCGCCGAGCTCGGCGCCTCCGAGACCGCGTTCCTGTCCGACGCGGGCGACGGCGCCGACGAGCGGGTCCGGTACTTCACCCCCTCCACGGAGGTCGAGATGTGCGGCCACGCCACGATCGCGAGCTACGCCGCCCTGCACGCCGCGGGCGAGGTCGACGCCGGCGAGCGCACCCTCCGGACGAACGTCGGCGACCTCGAGGTCCGGATCGACGACGACGGCACCGTCTGGATGCGACAGAACCCGCCGACGGTCGACGCCGTGGACGATCCCGAGCTCGACGCCGACCGCCTCGGCGCCGCGCTCGGGATCGACCCCGCGGCCCTCCGCGACGTCGGGGCCGACCTCCCGGTCGCCGTCGCCTCGACCGGGCTCCCGTGGCTCGTCGTCCCCGTCAACTTCCTGGAGCGGCTCGGCGAGGCCGAGCCCGACGCGGCCGCCGTCGAGGCGATCTCGGACGCGCACGACGCCGCCGGGATCTACGCGTTCACGTTCGACGCGCTCGACGCGGAATCGACGCTCCACGGCCGGGCGTTCGCGCCCGGGCTCGGCATCCCCGAGGACCCCGTCACGGGCGCGGCGAACGGCGCGGTCGGGGCGTACCTCCGGGCGGTCGACGCGTTCGACGGCGACTTCCCCGACGAGCTCCGCTTCGAGCAGGGTCACTTCGTCGACCGCCCCGGGCACGTCAGGGTGCGCGTCGACGGCGACGCGGTCCGGGTCGGCGGCCGCGCGGTCGTCTCGACCGAGGGCGAACTGACGCTGCCGGACGAGGCGGACGACGACGAGATCATCGAGGCGTGAGAGGGTGCCCCCGCCCGACGCGACGGCCGTCGTCGAGCCGAACGTTTAGGCGGTCCCGGAACGTATCATGGACATGGAGTTTGACCTCCCACGCGCGGCGGCGCTTCTGGTACTGATCGTCGCGGTCGGCGCCGCGGGACTGATCGGAAGCGGCGTGATGCCGCTGCGTATCACGCTGATGATGGTTGTCCCGTCGATGCTCGTCTTCGGGGCGCTCGCGTTCGCAATCGGCGTAAAACACGGCCAGTTCCGGGCGACCCACGCCTGAGAACCCACCGAATCGGGTCCCCCTCAACGACGGCGACACACCGCCTCGGCGAGTCCGAACCACGACGCTTTTTAAAACGACACCGCCAACCGAGAGCCGTGTTGCTCGGGTCGCCGCTCACGGAACTGCTGCTTCTCGTCGCGGGCGCCGCCCTCCTCTACGCGGGCGCCGAACTGCTCGTCAAGGGCGCCAGCGACCTGGCGCTCGCCGTCGGCCTGAAGGCGTCGACGGTCGGCGTCACCGTCATCGCGTTCGCGACGACCGCCCCCGAGCTGTTCGTCTCGCTGCTCGGCGCCGTGACGGTGTCGACCGATGTCGGACTCGGGACGATCCTCGGTTCGAACATCGCCAACATCGGGCTCGTGCTGGGCGTCTCAGCGCTCATCCGCCCCCTCGACGTCTCCGAGACGGTGTTCGAGCGCCACGTGCCGTTCATGGCCCTCGCCGCGCTGCTGCTCGTCGGGCTCGGCTGGAACGGCCGCATCGGTCGGCCGGGCGGGCTCCTCATGCTCGGGACGCTCGTCGTCTTCACCGTCGTGGTCATGCGCCGGATCCGGCAGACGCAGTCCGGGATCACCACCGCGGAGCGCGCCGAGATGCCCGACGCGAGCCTCCGCGACGTCGCCGCCGTCGTCGGCGGCATTGCCGCGCTGGTGCTCGGCTCGCAGTGGCTGATCGACGGCGGGGAGTCGCTGCTCTCGGCGGCCGGCTTCTCGGACATCTTCATCGGGCTCACCGTGCTCGCGCTGGGCACCTCGCTCCCCGAGCTGGCCGCGAGCGTCGTCGCCGCCGTGCGCGGCGAGGCCGAGTTCAGCGTCGGCAACGTCGTCGGGTCGAACATCTACAACGTCCTCGCCGTCATCGGGCTCATCGCGGTCATTCGCCCGATCGGCGTCGCCCCCGGCGTCCGCGGCTTCGAGTTCCCCGCGCTGCTCGCGTTCACCGCCCTCCTCGTCGGACTCATGTACCGCGGCGAGCGGATCTCCCGCGTCGACGGCGCGGTCCTCGTCGCCGGTTACGGCGTCTTCGCGTACCTGCTGTTCCCGTGAGGGCGAACGAGGTATCGCAGACGACAGTCGTCGACGAGCGATGTTGTAATATAAATCGGTCCGGATTTTGCGGTGGCGCGCGCCTCCGAGCGGCCGATAGGCCGCGAGTAAAGAGAGACCTTCGGTCTCTCTGACAGCCGGCGGCTCCGCCGCCGGCGAGAGCGCGTGCGAGGGAGTCGCTGGCGGCTACTGCCGCCAGCGACGAGGCTGGAGAGGTGTGAGGTGCGATGCTGTGCAGGGTGGGGTGGACTTAAAGGGGCAGCCGCGATTCCCGCGAGCGGAGCGAGCGGGAAGACGAGAGGCGAAGTCTCTCGGAAGGGCGAAGCACGCCGCAGTAAGCACCGCAGCGAGTGAGCGGAGCGAACGAGCGAGGCGCGCAGCAAGGCGCGCGAGCCCTCGCGGCTGGGGCTTTGGAGGTGTCCACCGTCGTTCCGTAGTCAACGACGTATCACCGAGCGGCTGGGGCTTTGGAGGTGTCCACCGTCGTTCCGTAGTCAACGACGTATCACCGAGCGGCTGGGGCTTTGGAGGAGTCCGTCGGCGCTCCGCCACCTACGATTTATATACACTCGACTTTGGGCGTAGGTGCACCGGAATCGAATACCGACTACACGATGTCGTATCGCGCATAAACCGACGCCTATTCGGCGTCCCGTCCCCGACCGGTGTCCGTGATAGCGATCGTCGTCAGCCGGGCCGACAGCGCCTCCGAACACATCGGCGAGCGGCTGCTCGCGGTCGGCGACTGGGAGGAGCGCGAGGACGAGACCCGACCCGACGCCGCTGGCGGCGGGACCTACTACCGGACCGACGGGTTCGAGCTGCGGGAGTTCGACGACCTCCACATCGACCTGAACGACCCGACCGCCGCGTTCGGCGGCGGCCGCGAGGCCGACGAGAAAAACGCCGACGAACCCGACGCCGATATCGACTTCCTCGTCTTCGTCTCCAGGCACTCCGGTGAGACGGGGAAGCTCCTGACCGCGCACGTCACCGGCAACTTCGGCCCGGCGCCGTACGGCGGCGAGCCGGAGACGCTCGCGATTGCCGCTCCCGGCGCCGAGAAGCGCGTCGTCGAGGCGCTGGCGGCGCGTGCCCCCGAGGGGTACGATGTCGGCATCGAGTGCACGCACCACGGGCCGACCGACGTGTCGGTCCCCTCGCTGTTCGTCGAACTCGGGTCCGACGAGCCGCAGTGGGAGGACGCCGAGGCGGCCGAGGCGGTCGCGCGGGCGGTCCTCGACCTCCGGGGTACCGGACCGGATCTGGTCGGCGCCCGAGTCGGGGACGCGACCGACGCTCGGGCCGAGGACGCGACCGACCCCTGGGCTGAGGACCCCGCCGACGCCCGTCCCCGCCACGTCGTCGGCTTCGGCGGCGGCCACTACGCGCCGCGGTTCACGCGGATCGTCCGCGAGACGGCGTGGGCCGTGGGTCACGTCGGCGCCGACTGGGCGCTCGGCGAGGCGGGCGCGCCCGAGGCGAACCGAGATACGATCGAGCAGGCGTTCGCGCGCAGCCGCGCCGACCGCGCCGTGATCGAGGGCGACCGGCCCGCGCTCGCCGCCGTCGTCGAGGACCTCGGGCATCGGGTCGTGAGCGAGACGTGGGTCCGCGAGGTCGGCGACCGCCCGCTCCCCCTGATCGAGCGGCTGGAACGCGACCTCGCGACGGTCGACGAGGGGCTCCGGTTCGGCGCGGTCGTTCCGGGGAAGTCGAGCGCGGACGCTGTCTCGGTCCTCGAACTCCCAGGGGGGCTCCTGTCGCGCGCACAGGGGATCGACCCGGCGGCGACCCGCGAGGCCGTCGAGGCGAACGCGGTCGCCTTCGACACGGAGCAGGCGGGCACCCGCGCCGCCGACGCGGCCGCCTTCGCCGCCGGTGAGGAGTCGCCCGGGTACGCCGACCTCGTCGCCGACCTCGCGGGGGTGCTCGCGGAGCGGTACGACGCGGTCGAGGTGGCGGACGGCGCCGTGATCGCCCGCGAGACCGCCTTCGACCCCGACCTGGCGCGGGAGCGCGGCGTCCCCGAGGGGCCGGCGTTCGGTCGGCTCGCCGACGGCGAGCCGGTCGAGGTCGACGGCGAGACCGTGACCCCGGACGCGGTGTCGCGGGCGCGGACGGAGCGGTTCCCGATCGACGCCCCGAACGCGGCGGAGTGAAGTCGACGCCTCCCGCGCTCTCGCGCCGGTCTCTCGGCGTCTGACTCGCGTCAGACGATCGGGCAAAAATAAATACCTCCGGGTCGCAACCTCACCACATAATGGACTCTATCGTAGAGGACGCCATCGACGAAGCCGAGGAATCCCCGGCCGACGACGCCGGGGAGGCCGGCGCCGGCGCGAACGACGCGACCGCCGGCGCCCCGCCGCAGTCCGGAACGATGACCGACGACGAGCTGCAGGACGTCCTGCAGGACCTCCAGACCAACATCACCGTCGTCGGCTGCGGGGGCGCCGGCGGCAACACGGTCAACCGGATGCGGGAGGAGGGGATCCACGGCGCGAAGCTCGTCGCCGCCAACACCGACGTTCAACACCTCGTCAACATCGAGGCCGACACGAAGATCCTCATGGGCCAGCAGAAGACGCAGGGGCGCGGCGCCGGCTCCCTCCCGCAGGTCGGCGAGGAGGCCGCCATCGAGTCTCAGGAGGAGATCCAGGACGCCATCGAGGGCTCCGACATGGTGTTCGTCACCGCCGGGCTCGGCGGCGGTACCGGCACGGGCTCGGCCCCGGTCGTCGCGAAGGCCGCCCGCGAGTCGGGCGCGCTCACCATCGCCATCGTCACGACGCCGTTCACGGCCGAGGGCGAGGTCCGACGGACGAACGCCGAGGCCGGGCTCGAACGCCTCCGCGACGTGAGCGACACGGTCATCGTCGTCCCCAACGACCGTCTGCTCGACGCGGTCGGGAAGCTCCCGGTCCGGCAGGCGTTCAAGGTGTCCGACGAGGTGCTGATGCGCTCGGTGAAGGGGATCACGGAGCTCATCACGATGCCCGGGCTGGTCAACCTCGACTTCGCCGACGTCCGCACCGTGATGGAGAAGGGCGGCGTCGCGATGATCGGGCTCGGCGAGTCCGACTCCGATTCGAAGGCGCAGGACTCGGTGAAGTCCGCGCTGCGCTCGCCCCTCCTCGACGTCGACATCTCCGGCGCGAACTCCGCCTTGGTGAACGTCACCGGCGGCACCGACATGTCCATCGAGGAGGCCGAGGGCGTCGTCGAGGAGATCTACGACCGGATCGACCCCGACGCGCGGATCATCTGGGGCACCTCGGTCGACGACGAGCTTGAGGGCGAGATGCGGACCATGATCGTCGTGACCGGCGTCGAGTCGCCGCAGATCTACGGCAGCAACGGGGAGCCGCCGGAGGGGACGTCCGCGGAGATGGAAGACATCGACTACGTGGAGTGAGGCGACGCGTCCCGTCCCGATAGAGTTCCGTCCCGCCCTCGGCGGCGTCCGCGCCCCGACTTCCCTGCTTCCTCGCGGCCGCGCCGATCGCCTCGCATCAAAAGGTAAAAACCGTCTCGTCTCGAAGCGCGTCGTAACATGGACGTTCCGTACGACCTCAACAGCTACGTTCGGGTGCTGAAGCTCGCGAGCACGCCGAGCACCGACGAGTTCCTCCAGGTGTCGAAGATCGCCGGCGCCGGCATCCTCCTCGTGGGCTTCATCGGCTTCCTGATGTTCGCGATCATGAGCCTCCTGCCGGGGGTCGGCGCCTGATGCCGATCTTCTCGGTCAAGACCACCGCGAGCCAGGAGCGGACCGTCGCCGACATGCTCGCCGAGAAGGAGATGCCGGAGATCCAGGCGGTCATCGCCCCCGACCAGCTCACGAGCTACGTGATGGTCGAGGCGACCGACGGCAGCGTCTTCGCCCGGGTCCTCGACGAGATCCCCCACGCCCGGGGCGTGATCCAGGGCTCCGAGGGGCCGGCCGAGAGCCCGTTCTCCGAGGTCGAGCACTTCCTCTCGCCGACCCCCGACGTCGAGGGGATCGCCGAGGGCGACATCGTCGAGCTGATCGCCGGGCCGTTCAAGGGCGAGAAGGCCCGCGTCCAGCGCATCGACGAGGGGAAAGACCAGGTGACCGTCGAGCTGTACGAGGCGACCGTCCCGATCCCGGTCACGGTCCGCGGCGACCAGATCCGGGTGCTCGACTCCGACGAGCGCTGACGCGTCGGCGCTCGGCTCTCTCGCTCTCTCCCGTCTCCTCTCGATTCCGTCCTCCTCGTTCTCTCCCGTCTTTCCCACCCTCTTTCGCTCTCTCCTGTCTTCCCCACCCTCTCTCGCCCTTCCCCCGCCTCCCCACGTTCTCTCTCGCCCCCGAGCTACCCGACGAGCCGTCGGCAACGACAAGGGCTTTATTCGACGACGACCGACCGTTCGGACATGTTCGGTCCCGGCGTGCCGGCGGTCCTGAGCCTGGTCCCCGACACGTTCACGTTCGCCTGGCTCGTCGCGATCCTCTTCGCCGCCTCGTGGCTGCTCGACAGCCGCGGGCTGGCGGTCGGCCGGTCGATCGCGGCGGGCACGTGGGCGCTGTTCGGGCTCTTCTGGCTGTCGACGGTCCCGTACTTCGCGTTCGAACACCAGAGCTACGTCGAGTCGATCCTGGCGCTCGTCGGCGTCCCGGCCTGTATCTACGCCGGCTACCTCCTGTACAACGGCCGCGCCTCGCTGTTCACGCTCACCCGGGCCATCTCGATCATGCTGTTCATCTACCTCCCGTTCGAGACGATCCCGGCGTTCTCGGTCGCCGGGGTCGCGTTCCCCGAGCCCCGCCGGATCCTCATCGAGGCCGTCGCGACCCAGACGGGGTTCCTCATCGACCTGCTCGGCTACGCGCCGGAGCGCGTGGCGAGCTACGAGGGGTACGACGCCGCGTACGCGTGGACGCTCGACGACGGTCACACGGTCACGATCCACGTCGTCCTCGCGTGCACGGGCCTCGGCAGCATGGCGATCTTCGGCGGTCTCGTCGCCGCCGTGCAGGCGCCGCTCTCGCGGAAGCTCCGCGCGCTCGCGGTGTCGCTCCCGCTCATCTACGTGCTCAACATCTTCCGGACGACGTTCATCTCCGTCGTCGCGGGCAACCAGTACATGCAGTGGCAGACCGACCTCGTGCTCGCGATGTTCGGCGCGACCGACCCGTATCGGGTCTCCTTTCTCATCTCCGACCGGATCATGAGCCAGCTGCTCGCGGTCGTCGCGCTGATCGGGATCACATTCCTCGCGGTGCGGGAGCTCCCGGAGCTCGCCGTCATCCTCGAAGACGTCCTCTACCTGCTCACGGGCGAGGAGCACGACCTGACGGAGTCGCTGGACCTCCCCCGGGAGCCGACGAACCGCTGACGGGCTCGGAGAACCGGACCCCGGTCCCGTCGCCGCGGTCGGTATATAGCGGTATATAGCAAACTATAGGCGTATTTGCGGTATATATCCGAGGGATGAAACCGACGGTTCGGCGGGCGCGACGCTCCGATGGGGACGGTGATCGGTCGTGATGAGCCCGGTCGCCGCGACCCCGGTCGACCCGCTCGTCTACCTCCAGAGCAACGTCGCGAAGCTGGTCTTAGCGACCGCGCTCGGGATGTTCCTCGGGCTCGAACGCGAGTGGTCCCAGAAGTCGGCGGGGATCCGGACGTTCGCGCTGATCGGCCTCGCGGCCGCGGTGTTCTCGATCCTCGACGCCGACGGGCTGCTGGTCGTCGGCGGCGCGCTGATCGTCGCCAGCGCGGTGCTGCTCGCGGTCCGGAGCTTCGTCGAGGCGGACGTCGACGGCCTCTCGCTCACCACCTCGGTGTCGATGCTCGTCACGTACGGGGTCGGGGCGCTCGTCGCCGCCGAGCTCTTCATCGAGGCGGTGACGGTCGCGGTGCTCTCCTCGCTCCTCCTCGTGTTGAAGCGGGAGCTCCACGAGTTCGCGTGGGGGCTCTCCCGCGAGGAGGTCCGGAGCGCGGTGGAGTTCACCATCCTCGCGTTCGTCGTCTTCCCGCTGCTCCCGGCCGAGACGATCGACCCGTGGGGGGCGGTCCAACCCCGGCTCGTCTGGTCGCTCGTCGTCGCCGTCAGCGCCATCGGCTTCGTCAACTACGTGCTCGTGAAGCGGTACCAGGGGCGCGGCTACGCGGTCACCGGCTTCTTCGGCGGGCTCGTGAACTCGACGGCGGTCGTCGCGGAGATGGCGAAGCGCGCGAGGGGGCGAGCGGACTTACTCGACGTCGCCGTCGGCTCGATCCTGCTGGCGAACGCCGCGATGGCGCTCCGGAACGCCGCGGTCGTCGCCGCCTTCGTCCCGGAGGCCGCCCTCGTGGTCGGAGCGCCGCTCGGCGCGGTCACCCTCGCCGGCGTCGCGATCGCGACGTGGCGGAGCGACTGGCGGACGGCGATGGAGGCGGAGCTCACCTCCCCGTTCAGCCTCCGGAACGCGCTGACGTTCGGCGCGCTGTTCCTCGCGGTCCTCCTGGCCTCCGCCGGCGCGGAGCGGGCCTTCGGCGCGGGCGGGTTCGTCGCCACGTCGTTCCTCGCGGGGCTCGTCTCCTCCGGGACCGCGACGACGACGGCCGTCTCGCTGCTCGGGACCGGACAGATCGCGGTCGACACCGCGGTCGCGGGGGTCGTCGCCGGGACCGCCGCGAGCATCCTGGTCAAGACCGCGTTCGCGGCGAGCATCGCCCGCGAACTGGTGCGTCCGGTGCTGGTCTGGAACCTCGTGCTGATCGCGGTCGGGGTCGCGGTCGGCGTCCCGCTACTCCTGTCGTAGCCGGGCGGCGTCGGCCGTCCGGACGCGGCCCCGGCTCACGAGAGGTGCGCCGCCACGTCCGTCGACGAGACCATGCCGACGTAGTCGTCGTCGACGACGGGGAGGTGTTTGACCTCGTACATCGTCATCATCGCCGCCACCTCCTCCATCATGAGGTCCGGCGTCACCGTCTCCACGTCCTCCGTCATCACGTCGCGGACGACGGCCTCGTCGAGGTCGCGGCCCGCCGCGACGGCGCCGACGATGTCGCTCTGCGTGACGATACAGCCGCCGCCCGTCGTCACGACGAGCGCGCTGATGTCGCCGTCGGCCATCCGACGCGCGGCCTCGCGGAGCGGCTCGTCCGCCCCGATGGTCTCCAGCGGCGTCGACATGATCTCGCTGACGCGGGTCCGGTCGTTCAGGTCCATGCCGTGTCGTGTGCTACCACTTCTGATTACTCTTCCGGTGTGCGGTCCCGCCGGCCGCCTTCACCGCCGATCCGAGAGGTACGACGTCAGGTCGGTCGTCGACAGCATCCCGACGAGCTCGCCGTCCCCGGCGACCACCGGCAGGTGCGTGTACCCCCGGTCGGTCGGCTCCGCGAGCTCCTCGACGGAGTCGTCGGGCGAGACGGTGACCACGTCCGTCGTCATGAACGCCTCGACGGGCGTCTCGTCGTCCGGGTCGTTCCGGCGGACGAGCGAGACGAAGTCGGTCGCGGTGATCAGCCCCGCCAGGCGCCCGTCGTCGTCGACGACGACGATCGAGCTCACTCCCGTCTCCAGCATGCGTCTCGCCGCGTCCGCGGCGGCCGCTCCCGGGGCGATCGTGACGAGGTCGGTGGACATCAGCCGCTCGACGGGCACGTCTGTCATGGACTGTGGTAACGCGGGACGGGGATATCAAACGACCGGTCGTGGGCCCCGGGCGACCCGCGGCGCGCTCACCTACCGGGGCGTTCATCCACCGGGGCGCTCACCCACCGGCGCGCTCACTCCTCGACGAGCTCCGCGGGCGCCCCGGCGAGCCCGGCGAGCGCGTCGGCCTCCACGTGGTGGAGGTCGCCGGGGATCACGAGGAGGTGCAGGGGGTCGCCGAACTCCCGATCGGCGAGCGCGCTCAGCCGGTCGGCGGCGACCACCGGGTCGGGCGAGCCCGCCCGGGCGACGACGACGGCCAGCTCGTCGCGCCAGCCGTCGGCGAGCAGGCCGGCCGCGACGTCGGCGGTCATGTACTCCTCGTGGTCCGGGTCGGGCCCGGTCGGACCGGTGCCGACCTTGATGTCGAGGTAGACGAGGGTGTGAAGCCCGCGCCCCCGGTTCGCCTCGACCGTCTCGACCACGCTCTCCGGCACGTCGCCGCCGCCGTGGGCGTACGGGAACGGGAGCGTCGTCGCCTTCCCGAACCGGTAGTTCTGGAGCCCGGTGAGGCTCGACGCGGCCGACTGCGCGGTCACACCGTGGATCACGCGCGTGTCGATCCCGCGGTCCTCGGCGCGCAGCCGGAGGTCCGCGTGCGTCGTCGAGATCATCGTGTCGCCGGCGGTACAGAAGGCGACGTCGCCGTCGGCGGCGGCCGCGAGGACCGGCTCCGGGTCCCGCTCGACCCCCTCGCGGTCCCGGACCTCGACCTCCACGCCGTGGTGCGCCGCCAGCTCGTCGACGTCGGCGCCGACCAGCCGGCTGGTGTAGAACTCGGCGAAGACGCGGTCCGCGGCGCGCAGCGCCTCGCGCCCCTCGACGGTGACCGACCGCTCGTCGTAGAGCCCGAGCCCGATGAACGTGAGCATACGCGCCGTCGGTCGGGCGGCGGCTAAAAGGGCGCGGAACGGCGATCCCCGCGCCCGTCCCCCGCTCGCCTAAAGATCTTTAATGATTGTTCCTTGTGATTCCATAGCAAGCCCTAAGAGGTAACCACCACAACCACAGCGCACGAGGCCCTCACGGGCTACCATACCACTATGACTGACGACGAACTCATCTGGCGGATATCGGGGGGATCCGGCGACGGGATCGCTTCGACCAGCCAGAACTTCGCAAAGGCCTTGATGCGATCGGGGCTCAACGTGTTCACGCATCGCCACTACCCGTCCCGCATCCGCGGCGGCCACACCTACACCGAGGTCCGCGCCTCGGCGGACCCGGTGAGCTCCCGCGGTGACGGCTACAACTTCCTGCTGGCGCTCGGCGACTCCTTCGCCCGGAACCCCCAGGAGGAGGCCGTCTACGGGAACGAGGAGATCAAACCGCTCTCGGAGAACCTCGACGAGCTCCGCGAGGGCGGCGTCATCGTCTACGACGAGGGGCTCCTCGACGCCTCCGAGATCCCGAACTTCGAGGAGCGCGCCGAGGAGAACGACTGGCACGTGTACTCCCTCGACCTCCGCGGGCTCGCCCGCGACATGGGTCGCGAGGTCATGCGCAACACCGCCGGCGTCGGCGCCACCTGCGCGATCACCGGCATGGACCTCGACCACGTCCAGGACCTCATGCGCGACGCGATGCCGGAGAAGATCCTCGACCCCAACCTGGAGATCCTCCAGACCGCCTACGACCAGGTGCGGGAGGAGTACGACGTCGACGCGCCCGACGTGAGCGTCCCGACGGGCGAACACGACGAGACGCAGCTGCTCATGTCCGGGTCGGACGCAATCTCCTACGGCGCCATCGACGAGGGCTGCCGGTTCATCGCCGGCTACCCGATGACGCCGTGGACCGAGGTGTTCACCATCATGACGAAGAACCTGCCGAAGCTCGGCGGGATCTCCGAGCAGGTCGAAGACGAGATCGCGGCCGCCGCGCTCGCGGTCGGCGCCTCGCACGCCGGCGTGAAGGCCATGTCCGGCTCCTCCGGCGGCGGGTTCGCCCTGATGTCCGAGCCCCTCGGGCTTGCGGAGATGACGGAGACGCCCGTCGTCCTCGTCGAGGCCATGCGCGCCGGCCCCTCGACCGGGATGCCGACCAAGCCGGAGCAGTCCGACCTCGAACACGTCCTCTACACCTCGCAGGGCGACTCCCAGCGCGTCGTCTTAGCGCCCGGGACCGTCGAGGAGGCGTACGAGCAGTCCCGGATCGCCTTCCGGCTGGCCTACGAGTACCAGATCCCGTCGATCCTCCTGTACGACCAGAAGCTCGGCGGCGAGATGACGAACGTCCCCAAGAGCCACTTCGACCGCGAGCCGAACCCGTCGCTCGGGAAGACCCTGAGCGAGGACGCGCTCGCCGACGAGCCGCACTCTGAGGACGGGAAGTTCCACCGCTTCCAGCACGACGTGGAGGACGGCGTCTCCCCGCGGTCGATCCCCGGTCAGAAGGGCGGTCGCTTCCTCGCGACCGGCAACGAGCACGACCCGACCGGCCACATCGCCGAGTCGCCCGACAACCGCGTCGCGCAGATCGACCGGCGGACCCAGAAGCTGGAGGCGATCCGCGCCGACCTCGACACCGTCGACACCGGCTCGTACGCCGGTCCCGACGACGCGCAGTACGGCATCCTCACCTTCGGGAGCCAGCAGGGCACCGTCGAGGAGGCCGTCGACCGCCTCAACGACGCCGGGATCTCGGTGAAGTCGTACGGCGTCTCCGACATGGCGCCGTTCCCGACCGTGCAGGTGGCGGCGTTCATCGAGAGCGTCGACGAGGTCCTGGTCGTCGAGATGACCGCCTCGGGACAGTTCCGCGGGCTCGTCCAGAAGCACCTCGGCCGCTACGGCGAGCGCCTGTCGAGCCTGCTGAAGTACAACGGGAACCCGTTCGAGCCGGCCGAGATCGTCGACGGGTTCGAGGCCGCGATCGTCGAGGGCGACGGCGACGCGTCCGGCCATCAGACGACCTTCGTCCCCGCCGCAGGTGATTAACCAATGAGCACGTTTTCAGCCATCGGAGAGGAGCGAGAGATCGACCGCGACGAGTACACCCCCGGCGTCGAGCCGCAGCCGACCTGGTGTCCGGGCTGCGGTGACTTCAGCGTCCTGAAGGCGCTCAAGCAGGCGCTCCCCGAGGTCGGGCGCACGCCCGAGGAGACCCTGCTGTGCACCGGGATCGGCTGTTCGGGCAAGCTGAACAGCTACCTCGACACGTACGGCTTCCACACGATCCACGGGCGCTCGCTGCCCGTGGCCCGCGCCGCGAAGCTCGCGAACCCCGACCTCGAAGTGATCGCCGCCGGCGGCGACGGCGACGGCTACGGGATCGGCGGGAACCACTTCCTCCACACGGCCCGGGAGAACCACGACATGACGTACATCGTCTTCAACAACGAGATCTTCGGGCTCACGAAGGGCCAGACCTCGCCCACCAGCCCGAAGGGCCACACGTCGAAGACGCAGCCGTCCGGCAGCGCCAAGGAGCCGCTCAAGCCGCTCTCGCTGTCGCTGAACGCCGGCGCCTCCTACGTCGCCCGCACGGCCGCGGTCAACCCGAACCAGGCGAAGGAGATCATCGTCGAGGCGATCGAGCACGACGGCTTCGCGCACGTCGACTTCCTCACTCAGTGCCCGACCTGGAACAAGGACGCGCGCCAGTACGTCCCGTACATCGACGTCAACGAGTCCGACGACTACGAGTTCGACCCGACGGACCGTGTCGAGGCCGCGGAGATGATGCGCGAGACCGAGGAGTCGCTGTACGAGGGGAAGGTCCTCACCGGCCGCTACTACGTCGACGAGGACCGCCCGTCCTACGGCGAGGAGAAGCAGGCGATCGGCGAGATGCCCGACGAGCCGCTGGCCGAGCGCTACTGGGACGACGGGTACGAGTGGGAGCGCTCCCACGACATGTTCCTCGACAAGCACGCCTGACGGTTCGGAGCGCACGCCCGAACCCCCCGGAAACGACCGCGACGCGGCCGTCACCCGGGATCGCCCGCCGATCCCGCCGCGGTTCGTCGTCCGTTCGTCTCGTTTTTCGGTTCGCAAGGTATTTTTTCCGTGGTGACAAAGAGAGGCGTATGAGCACGGTATCGACGGAGGAACGGATCCTGTCGGTGTTAGAGGAGGACGCGCAGGCCTCCTGCGCGGAGATCGCCGAGCGCGCCGACGTCTCGAAGCCGACGGTGCGGAAGTACATCGACCGCCTCGAAGAGCGGGGCGTGATCGTGGGGTACTCGGCGGAGATCGACCCGAAGAAGCTCTCGTCGCAGTCGATCGCCATGGTCGGGATGGACGTGGACTCCGGGCAGTACGTGGAGGCGACCCGGGAACTGAAAGAGCTCGACGAGGTGCAGGCGCTGTACACCTCCTCCGGCGACCACATGCTGATGGCGGAGGTCCGCGCCGGCGACGGCGACGAGCTCGGCGACGTCATCTCCGAGAAGCTGCTGGCGATCGACGGCGTCACGGCCGCGCACCCCTCGTTCCTGCAGGAACGCCTGAAGTGAGCGCGGAGCGGTTCCCCGGCTCGGCGGCGTCTCCTTCCTACCGGTAAGCGAGCGCGATCAGGAGTCCGGCCACCGCGGCGACGCCCAGCGCCGCGGCGGCGATCGCCGACTCGCTCGCGCCCAGCAGGACCCCCGCGAGCGGGAGGCACAGCAGCGCGCCGGTCAACATCGCGGCGCCGCCGAGCCGACGCGCGCGCTCCCGGCTCACGTCCGGCGTCGTCAGGAGCTCGCGCCGGTCGCGGTAGCGCACGAGCCACCCGAGGACGACGGTTCCGAGGGCCGCGACGCCGAGCGCGCCGGCGGCGACGAGCCGGTCGGGCAGCTCCAGGCGGATCGCGGCCGCGAGCCCGAGCAGGAACGCGCCGGTGCCAGCGAGCACGGCGGCGTTGGCTCGCGCGCCGGTGTCGTCGCCGTCGTCGACCCCGTAGAGCCGCCGGAGCCGGCTCCCGGACGGGAGGCTGGCGAGGGCGACGATCGCGAGCGCGGCGCCGAGCGCGACGAGGAGGGCGGGGGCGGAGTCGGCGGGGACCATGGTCCGTCGACCGGGCGTGCGTTCCCCGGTCACTTAGTCTCACCCCGCGCCGGCGCCTCCGGGCTACCGGAGCTCGTCCGCGTCGACGACGACGATCGACTCGTCGCCGGCGGGACCGCGGCGGGTGCCGCGGGGGCTGAACCCGTGCGCGGCGAAGAACTCCTGGGCGCCCGGGCTGTCGGCCGGGACGCTCGCCCGGAGCGTGTCGACGCCGCGGCCGGTCACCGACGACGCGACGCGCGCGAGCAGCTCGTCGGCGACCCCCTCGCCCGCGTGGCTCGGGTGGACCCACAGCGCGAGCAGCTCCGCCTCCGACCCCTCGGCGTCGGGGTGCGCGATGGCGACGCCGACGGGACCGTCGTCGTCCTCCATCAGGAACGACCACTCCGCCTCCGCGGCGGCCTCGCGGACGCCGGCGGCGGACACGTCCAGAAGAGGGGATCCGATGTCGTCGAAGACGGTCGCCTCGCGGGCCCGCGAGACCGCCGTCCGCAGCGTCTCCGCGTCGTCGGGCCGCGCCGCCCGGACATGCATGTTCGACCGTGAGTAAAGAACGCACCTATAGGTTTCGGGATGGGAATTGTTCGCACAGTAACGACCGGATCCCGGCGGGAGCGGAACCCGGCTCGGATGCGGCCCGTCCCGGCGACGTCGGTCGCCGACGCGACCGGACCGAGCGCCCTACGCGACCGGCTCGACTCCGATCGTGACGACGACGTCCTCGACCTCCCACGCCTCGACGAGGCCGCCCTCGGCGTCGGCGGCGTCGCTCGGGTCGTCGAGCCACGCGTCGGCGCGCACCTCGCCGGCGATCAGGTCGGCGTGCTCCTCGACGAAGCCGGCGATCCGGTCGTCGTCGACGCCGACGCCGACGCGGATCCGCGCCTCGACGTCGAGGTCGAGCTCCTTGCGCATCTCCTGGATCCGGCGGATCACGTCGCGGGCGTACCCCTCCGACTCGATCTCGGGAGTGAGCGAGGTGTCGACGTAGACGGTGCCGCCGTCGAAGTCGACGCCGGAGACGTTCTCGGGGGGTTCGGCGACGTACTCGACCATCCCCTCGTCGAGCTCGACCGGCTCGCCGTCGACGGTCACCTCGCCGCCCTCGACCGCGGCGCGGGTCGCGCCCCGGACCGCCTCCATCACCTTCTGCGCGTCGCCGCCGAAGGCGGGGCCGATCTCGGCCATCTGCGGCTCCGCGGTCTCGACCAGCTCGTCGAACGCGTCGGTGACGGTCACCTCGCGGGCGTTGACGCGCTCGCCGATCAGGTCGGCGAGGCGCTCGACCGCGGCGGTCACGGTCTCGTCGTCGCTCTCGACCACGACGCGCGGCACGGGCCACCGGAGCTTGCGCCCGGCCTGCTGGCGGGCGTTCGCGGCGGCCTCCTCGACGTCGCGGAGGACGGCCACGTCGCGCTCTAGCTCCGGGTCGCGGAGCCCGTCGTCGGGCTCGGGGTACCCCAGCTGGTGGACGGTCGTCGCCGAGCCGTCGAGCGTCTGGTACATGCGCTCGGTCATGTACGGCGCGATCGGCGCGAGCAGCCTGACCACCTCGTCGAGGACGGTCGCGAGCGTCGCGTAGGCGCCGCGCTTCGAGGCGGAGTCGGCCTCCTCCCACATCCGGTCGCGGACGGCCTTCACGTAGAACCGCGAGACGTCCTGCGTGACGAACTCGATCACGGCGTTGACCGCGTCGCTGACGCGGTAGTCGGCCCACGCCTCCGTCACCTCGGTCTCGACCGACTGGAGCCGGGAGAGCACCCACTCGTCGACGAGCTCCGGCTCGCCGTCAGAGAGGTCGGCCTCCGCGGGGTCGTAGCCGTCCAGACCCATGTACTCCAGCGGGAAGCGGAACACGTTCCAGAGGATGTTGAGCTTCCCCTGGAGCTCGGCGAGGCCGTCCCACTCGAACGCGAGGTCGACCCCCTGCTGGTCGTGGCTGAGGAGGTAGGTGCGGAGCGGGTCGCGGCCGGCGCGCTCGATCGCCTCCTCGGGCGTGACGATGTTGCCGACCGACTTCGACATCTTCCGGCCGTCCTCGTCGTTGGCGAAGCCGTGCATCAGCACCTCCTCGTAGGGGATCTCGCCGACGGCGGCGGTCCCCATACCGAGCTGCGACCAGAACCACCCGCGGGTCTGGTCGTGCGCCTCGACGATCAGGTCGGCGGGCCACAGCTCCTCGTGGGCGTCCGTCTCGCTCGGGTAGCCGAGCGTGCCCCACGTGGCGACGGAGGAGTCGAGCCACACGTCGAACACGTCGTCGACGCGGCGGTAGGTCGTCCCGTCCTCGACGATCGTGAGGTCGTCGACGGCGGGGCGGTGGAGGTCGATCGAGTCGGGGTCGATGTCCTCCTCGACGCGGTCGGCGAGCTCCTCGCGGGTGCCGATCACGATCATGTCATCGTCGAGGCTCCCGGCCTCCGCGTCTTCCGGGACCCAGATCGGGATCGGGACGCCCCAGTAGCGCTGGCGGGAGACGTTCCAGTCGGGGGCGTCCTCGATGAAGTCGCGGAACCGGTTGTCGCGGGCCCACTGGGGATGCCACTCGGACTCCTCCATGTTGTCGAGGAGGTCCTCCTTGACGTCCGTGATCGAGATGAACCACTGGTCGGTGACCAGCTGGATGATCCCGGTGTCGCAGCGCCAGCAGTGGCCGTAGCTGTGGTCGACCGTGCCGTGCGCGAGCATGTGGCCGTCGGCGACGAGGTCCTCGACGATGTCGTCGTTGGCGTCGCGCACGAACTGGCCGGCGTACTCGCCGGCCGCGTCGGTGAACTCGCCGTTCGGCGCGACCGGACAGAAGATATCCAGCCCGAGCTCCGTGCCCCGCTCGAAGTCCTCCTCCCCGTGACCCGGCGCGGAGTGAACGAGTCCGGTGCGGTCGGCCTCCACGTAGTCGGCGGCGTACACCTCACCGGCGCCCTCGAAGTCGGGGTACTCGGCCACGCGGTCGGCGAGCGGGTGGTCGTACGCCCATCCGACCAGCTCGTCGCCCGTCAGCTCGGCCTCGACCTCGTACGACTCGTAGCGCCCCTCACCGAGCACGTCCTCGACGCACTCGGCGGCGACGTACAGCAGCTCCTCCTCGCCGTCCTTCTCGGCGCGGACGGCGTCGTACGCGAGCTCCTCGTCGACGGCGACGAAGGTGTTCGCGGGGATCGTCCACGGCGTCGTCGTCCAGATGACGAGGCTCCCCTTGCGGTCCGAGAGGGGGAACTTCACGTAGATCGAGGGGTCCTCCACGTCCTCGTACTCGACCTCGTTGTTGGCGAGCCCGGTCTCGCAGCGCGGGCACTGCGAGATGGAGCGCTTCCCCTGCTCGACGAGCCCGTTGTCGGCGACGTTGGAGAACGCCCACCACGCCGCCTCCATGTACTCCGGCGAGATCGTCTCGTACGGGTCCTCCCAGTCCATCCACACGCCGATCGACTGGAAGTCCTCGTCCATCGCCGCGCGGTTCTCCAGGGCGAACTCCTTGCATTTCCGGATGAACGCCTCCATCCCGTACTCCTCGATGTCCCGCTTGTTCTCGAAGCCGAGCTCCTCCTCGACTTTCACCTCGATCGGGAGCCCGTGCATGTCGTACCCCGGGCGGTCGGTGACGCGGTGACCGGTCATCCGCTTGTGCCGGATGATCGCGTCCTTCAGCGTCTTGTTCCACGCCGTGCCGAGGTGCATCTGTCCGGAGGTGTACGGCGGCCCGTCCACGAAGAAGAAGGGCGGGTCGTCGGCGTGCGCCTCTTTCGCCGCCTCGTAGGCGTCCGCGTCGTTCCAGTACTCGTCGACCGCCGACTCGACGTCCGCGGGCGCGTACTGGTCGTCGATATCGTCCATATCCGTTGGTCTGCGCGCGCGTATTTGAATACGGCGGAGTCGTGGGAACGGTTCAGCGGCGGCGGAACGAGACAAGACACTTGGGCCGCGAACGGAATCGTCTCGACATGCCGATCCCACGGACCCCGCGCGAGAACCCCGGATACGCGCTCCTCGGCGGCCCGGCGCTCGGCGTCGTCGGGTTCCTCGTCGGCGCGCAGCTCGCCGGCACGGCCGCCGGCGCCGCCTCGGCCGTCGCGGCGTACGCCCTCGGCTGGGCGCTCGCGGCGCGGCGGTCCGAGCGAGAGCCGCGGCCGTCGGCGTCGGACTCGGACGACGAGCGAGACCGACGCGATCGGGAGGCCGAGGCGCGGAAGGGGAGCTACGGCGGGAGCGGCGGCGGATAGCGGGGCGGCGGGTCGGCCACCGCGCCCGCCCGGGCGCCGCTACCAGGCCGCGCGCAACACGCCCTCGATCGCCTCGGGCGTCGCGTCGAGACCCTCGGGCGCGCGGTCCATACACCAGTCGTCGACGACGTACTCGGCGATCGCCGGGAGGTCGCTCTCGTCGGTCGCCGGGACGTCGCGGAGGCGATCCGGGACCGGCAGCGCGTCGCGGACCGCGGCGACGGCCTCGACGACGTCCTCCGCGATCGCGTCGTCGTCGCGGCCGTCGACGTCGACGCCGAGCCCGGCCGCGAGCGCCCGGCGGCTCGCGTCGACCTCGTCGAAGAGGTACGCGAGGACGTGCGGGGCGACGACCGCGTGGACGTCCCCCTGCTGGAAGTCGTAGCGCCGCGCGAACCCGTGACCGAACGCGTGGATCACCGATATCCTGCGGTCGAGCTGGACGAGCAGCGCGCCGACCACGGCCCGGTCCATCGCGGCCTCGTTCCCGGGCCGGTCCCCCGCAGCCCGGGGCAGCGCGTCGGCGAGCAGCCGGAGGCCGTGGACCGCGCTCGCGTCGCTCACCGGGGTCGCGTCGCTCGCGTACGGCGTCTCGATCCCCTTGTCGAAGCCGTTCATCGCCGACCCCGCGAGCGCCGACCGCGGCGTTGTCTCGAACAGCGCCGGGTCGGCGAGGTCGACGACCGGCATCGGCCCGTCGCCGCTGACGGTCACCGGCTGGCCGGTCGGCGACTCGTCGGCCGGGAGCACCTCCAGCGAGCCGCCGGTCGAGAGGTCCGCGCCGGCGAACGTCGTCGGGATCGCGACGACCGGGAGCGTCGGGTCGCTCCCGGGCGCGAGCGAGCCGAGCGCCTCCGGTCCCGCCGCCGCGTCGGCGCGGAGGTCGGCGAGGTCGCGGCCGTCGACGTCGAGGATCGCCGCCTGCCGGGCGGTGTCGAGGCTGCTCCCGCCGCCGACGGCGACGAGGGCGTCCGCGCCGACCTCGGCCCGCCTGTCGAGGAGGTCGTACGCGGTCTCGACGCGCTTGTCGGGGGTCGTCCCGTCGAAGACGCCGGCGAGCCGGTCGCCAAGCCCCTCGCGGATCGGGTCCATCAGGTCGTCGTTGGCGCCGACGTTGGAGCCGCAGACGACGAGCGCGTCGCCGAGCCCCCGGTCGGCGAGGACCGACCGTAGCCCGCTCGCGCGACCGCGTCCGTACAGGATCTCACAGCCCCGGTAGTCGTGTTCGAAGGCGTCCGCGATCGGTAGCATCGGGAGGCGGTACGGCCGGCGGCCGCTTGTAGCTGTGGGAGTCCCGGGGCCGCCGAGCCGGTCGGCGTCGCGGGCGCGTCACTGGCGCGCCGCGACCCGCGGTCCGACGCCGACTCCCAAAGAGCCAACCCGACGCGGGCCGGAGCTCCGATCCGCCCGCCTGACTCCCCACCATGCGACCGTTCCCACCGCTCCCCGACCTCGACGAGACGGACGCGCCAGACGGACTCCTCGACGGCCACCTCTGGCTCCTCGAACTGATCGACGGGACGGGCCTCCGCTTCTCGATGGACGAGTCCGGGCTCCTCCGGTTCGGCGGTCCGGCGACCGCGTACGACGGCCCGGACGCCGTCCCGCTCGCGCTCCGCCCCGCGGTCCGGCACGTCCGCGACCGCTTCGACCGGGAGGCGCTCCGGCGGGCCGTCGCCGACCCCGCCGGCGTGACGTTCCTCGGCGTCGCGACCCACCGCCGCGGGACCGACTACGACTGGGACCGGATCCCGCCGTTCCTCGGGACCGACGTGTGGGCGGGGGACGACGCGCCGGAGGCGGACGCGACCGACGGGGCGTTCCGCCCGCCGGACGCCGCCGCGGCGATATTCGAGGGGGTCGGACTCGACCCGGTCAACGCGGTGGCGCGCGAGGTGAACGCCCGCGACTTCGACCCCGACGAGTACGCGGTCCCGGCGTCGGCGTGGCGCGACGGGCCGGCCGCGGGCGTCGTCGTCCGGAACAAGCGCGGCGGGCGCGGACGGATCGAGAGGGGGACGGGCTGCGAAGCGGCCCGCGGGGAGGGCCGCGATCCGGCCGACGCCGGGGCGGACGGCTCGGCCGACCCCGACGAGCTCGCCGCGACCCACGCCCGGCCGGAGCGGTTCGAGCGGGTCGCCGCCGCCCTCGACCGGCGCGGGGAGCCGGCGACGGTCGACGCCCTCGCGGACCGGACGGTCGAGGCGGTCGCCAGGGAGACCGCGCTCGGGTTCGGGAGCGGGGCGTCCGGCCCGGACGGGGTCGACGTCGATCGGTTCCGGGCGTCGCGTCGCCGAGCGCGCGCGGGCGTTCCTCGACGGTCGCCCGGAGGAGGCGTCAGGCGGTCGCTCGGAGGGAGCGTCCGGCGGTCGGAACGGCGCGGAGTAGCCCCCGGTCGCCCCACCGGAGGCGGCCCGTGATCGCCGCGCGCCTCTCACGCCCGCGTGCGCGTGCGTCGGGTTTATAACCCGGCACGAACTAATTCCGTCAAGTTCTATGTCAGAGCAGAGCGAGTACGGAGCCGGCCAGATCCAGGTCCTCGAGGGCCTGCAGGCCGTCCGTAAACGTCCGGCGATGTATATCGGGTCCACGGACGGTCGGGGGTTACACCATCTCGTCTACGAGGTCGTCGACAACTCCATCGACGAGGCGCTCGCGGGCCACTGCGACGAGATCGCCGTCACGATCCACGGGGACGGCTCCGTCAGCGTCAGCGACGACGGGCGCGGGATCCCGGTCGACACCCACGAGAAGTACGACCGGCCGGCGCTCGAAGTGATCATGACCGTCCTCCACGCCGGCGGGAAGTTCGACTCGAAGTCCTACCAGGTCTCCGGCGGGCTCCACGGCGTCGGCGTCAGCGTCGTCAACGCGCTCTCCGAGCGGCTGGAGGTCGAGGTGAAACGCGACGGCGGCGTCTACCGCCACGAGTTCGCCCGCGGCGAGCCGGTCGAGGGCGGGTTCGAGCGCGTCCGCGACATGGCGGCGGACGAGTCGACCGGGACGTACATCCGCTTCTGGCCGGACGGCGACATCTTCGAGACGGAGGACTTCGAGTTCTCCACGCTCGCCAGTCGCCTCCGGGAGCTGGCGTTCCTCAACTCCGGCGTCGCGATCACGCTCGCCGACGAGCGAGACGCCGACGCCGCCGACGACGCGGGCGACGAGCGGACGTTCCGCTACGACGGCGGGATCCGCGAGTTCGTCGGCTACCTCAACGAGACGCGGACGCCCATCCACGAGGAGGTCATCTACTTCGAGGACGAGGACGAGGACATCCACGTCGAGGTCGCGATGCAGGCGACCGAGGAGCTGCAGGGCTCCGTCCACGCGTTCGCGAACAACATCAACACCCGCGAGGGCGGCACCCACCTCACCGGGTTCAAGACCGCGCTCACCCGGACCGTCAACGACTACGCCAACGAGCACGGGCTCGTCGACGACCTCGACGCGAACCTCAAGGGCGAGGACGTGCGCGAGGGGCTCACGGCCGTCATCTCGGTGAAACACCCCGACCCGCAGTTCGAGGGGCAGACGAAGACGAAGCTCGGCAACAGCGAGGTCCGCGGCATCGTCGAGTCCGCGACCCACGAGAAGCTCGGCACCTTCTTCGAGGAGAACCCCGACACCGCCCGGAAGGTCGTCCACAAGGCCGCGGAGGCAGCGCGGGCGCGCAAGGCCGCGAAGAAGGCCGAGGAGCTTACCCGCCGCAAGTCCGCGCTGGAGTCGACGGCGCTGCCCGGCAAGCTCGCCGACTGCCAGACGCGCGACCCCGCCGAAGCGGAGCTGTTCGTGGTGGAGGGCGACAGCGCCGGCGGCTCGGCGAAGCAGGGACGGAACCGCGAGAATCAGGCGATACTGCCCCTGAAGGGAAAGATCCTCAACGTCGAGAAACACCGGCTCGACCGCATCTTAGAGAACGACGAGATCCGCGCGCTGATCACCGCGATCGGCGCGGGGATCGGGGAAGAATTCGATATCGAGGATGTACGATACAATAGGATAATCCTCATGACGGACGCCGACGTCGACGGAGCCCACATCAGGACGCTCCTCCTCACGCTCCTCTACCGCCACATGAAGCCGCTCCTGGAGGCCGGCTACGTCTACGCGGCCCAGCCGCCCCTCTACCGCGTCCGCTACCGCGGCGAGACGTACGACGCGATGACCGAGGCGGAGCGCGACCGGATCGTCGAGGAGAAGTGCGACGGGAACCCCGACCAGGTCCAGCGGTTCAAGGGCCTCGGCGAGATGAACCCCGACCAGCTGTGGGACACGACGATGGACCCCGAAAACCGGATCCTCAAGCAGATCACGATCGACGACGCCGCCGCGGCCGACCGCATGTTCAACGTGCTGATGGGCGACGCGGTCGAGCCGCGCAAGCAGTTCATCAAGGAGCACGCGACCGAAGCGGAGTGGGTGGACATATGAGCTCGGACGTCCCCGACGTCGACCCCGGCGACGTGCGCGCCGCGCAGGTGACGAACGCCCGCATCGAGGACGAGATGGAGCAGTCGTACATCGACTACGCGATGTCGGTTATCGCGGGCCGGGCGCTCCCCGACGTGCGCGACGGGCTCAAACCCGTCCACCGGCGCATCCTCTACGCGATGCACGAGGCGGGCGTCACGAGCAGCTCCTCGCACCGGAAGTCCTCCTCCATCGTCGGCGAGACGATGGGCGACTACCACCCGCACGGCGACAGCGCCATCTACGACACGCTCGCGCGGATGGCCCAGGACTTCTCGATGCGGTATCCCCTCGTCGACGGGCAGGGGAACTTCGGCTCCGTCGACGGCGACCCGCCGGCCGCGATGCGGTACACGGAGGCCCGGATGGCCCCCATCGCCGAGGAGCTGCTGGCGGACATCGAGCGCGACACGGTCGACTTCTCCGCCAACTACGACGACCGCTTGGAGGAGCCGGAGGTGTTGCCCGCGGCGGTGCCGCACCTCCTCGTCAACGGCTCCTCCGGGATCGCGGTGGGGATGTCGACCAACATCCCGCCGCACAACCTCGGCGAGGTCGTCGACGCGACGGTCGAGCTGATCGAGAACCCCGACGCGACGGTCGAGGACCTGATGGAGCACGTCAAGGGACCGGACTTCCCGACCGGCGCGAACATCGTCGGCCGGAACGCGGTCCACGAGGCGTACAAGACCGGTCGCGGCCGCGTCCGCGTCCGTGCCGAGTTCGAGGTCATGGAGGAGGAGGGCCGGATCGTCGTCTCGGAGCTCCCCTTCCAGCAGAACAAGTCGCGGCTCGTCGAGCGCATCGCCGAGGACGTGAACGAGGGCGCGATCGAGGGGATCCGCGACCTCCGCGACGAGTCCGACCGCGACGGGATGCGCATCGTGATCGAGCTCAAGCGCGACGCGATGGCGGAAGTGGTGAAGAACCAGCTGTTGGAGAGCCACCTCGAACGCACCTTCGGCGTCATCAACCTCGCCCTGGTCGACGGCTCGCCGCAGGTGTTGGACCTGAAGGAGACGCTCCGTCACTACGTCGAGCACCGCCGCGAGGTGGTGCGCCGGCGCTCCGAGCACGAGCTCGACGAGCGGAAGGAGCGCGCGCACATCCTCGAAGGGCGCCTGAAGGCGCTCGAACAGGTCGACGACGTGGTCGAGACCATCCAGAACTCCGACGACCGCGACGCCGCGAAGGCGGCGCTGGAGGCCGAGTACGAGTTCAGCGAGGCGCAGGCGGCCCACATCGTCCGGATGCAGCTCGGGTCGCTCACCTCGATGGAGACCCAGGAGATCGAGTCGGAGTACGAGGACGTCACCGCCCGGATCGAGCGGCTGGAGACGGTCCTCGCCGACCCCGACGAGCTCGACGCCGTGATCGTCGACGAGCTGAACGAGATGAAGGCGGAGTACGGCGACCAGCGCCGCACGAGCTTCATCGAGGACGCCGGCAACGTGACCCACGAGGACCTGATCCCCGAGGAGGAGCAGGTCGTCGTGATGAGCGAAGACGACTACATCAAGCGGATGCCCCTCGACACCTTCCGGGCCCAGAACCGCGGCGGCAAGGGGATCATCGGCACCGGCCTGAAGGAGGGCGACCGCGTCTCCTCCGTCTTCGCCGCCAACTCCCACGACTACCTGCTCGTGTTCACCAACCGCGGACAGATCTACGAGCTGAAGACGTACGAGATCCCGGAGATGTCCCGGACCGCCCGCGGGAAGTCGGCGGTCAACCTCCTCGACCTCGACGACGGCGAGGAGATCGAGGCCGTCGTCAACACGGACGACCTCGACGACGACGAGTTCCTCACGATGGTCACCCGCGACGGGTACATCAAGCGGACCGCCGTCGACGAGTTCGGCAACATCAGGTCGACGGGGATCCGCGCGATCCGGCTGGAGGACGGCGACGAGCTGGTCGACGTCGAGGTGACCGACGGCGAGCGCGACATCGTCATCGGGAGCCGCAACGGGATGGCGATCCGCTTCGACGAGTCGGAGGCGCGGGCGATGGGCCGGACGGCCCGCGGCGTGATCGGGATCGACCTCCGCGAGGGCGACGCGGTCGCCGGCGTCGCCGCCGTCGACGACGACTACCACAACTGGGTGCTCACCGTCACGGAGAACGGCTACGGGAAGCGCTCCGACCTCGACGAGTACCGCCTCCAGTCCCGCAACGGGAAGGGGCTGATCGACATCAAGACCGGCGACCGCAACGGCGAGGCCGTCGCCATCGAGGCGGTCACCCACGGCGATCACCTGGTCGCGATGAGCGACGACGGCCAGATCATGCGGACGCGCGTCGAGGAGATCTCCACGGTGAGCCGCAACACGAAGGGGGTCATCGTGATGAACTTAGAGCCGGACGACGCGGTCGCCTCCGTCGACATCGTGCCCGAGGCGGCGTACGCGGACGCCGACGAGGGAGCCGACGACGCGGACGACGACCCGGTCGACGCCGAGTAGGCGCGCCGGTCCCGGCGGCCCGCGTGTGCGGGGTTCAAGGGTCTCGGCCCCGACCGCTCCTCCGTGCACCGACGCGAACTCCTCACGGCGACGGTCGCGACCGCGACCGCGGTCGGCGCCGCCGGCTGCCTCGGCCTCGGCGGGACCGATCCCGGCCGGCTCGACCTGACGGTCCGGAACGACGGCGACGACCCGGTCGACGTCGACGTGGTCGTCGAGGGCGACGACGGGACGACGTACGAGGAGACGTCCGACCGCGTCGACGCCGGGGTCGCCCGCGCGTTCGAGGTCGTCGTCGGCGAGACCGGCCGGCACGAGGCCGTCGTGACCGGCGCCGACTGGGAGGGGCGACTCGCGTGGGACGCGGGCGTCTGCGCCCTCTACGACGGGACGGTCGCCGTCGACGGCGAGAGCGTCGAGGTCGCGGGCGAGTGCGTGGACCCGCGGTAGGGAAACGTTCAGGAAAGTTACTTACGGTCACCGCGGGAACGACCGGACGAGATGGACGAGTACGAGGGGACGGACGAGGTCGTACACGAGCCGAGCGAGGCGTTCGCCGAGTCGACGAACGTCGCCGCGTTCATGCGCGAGTACGACGTCGACGACTACGAGGCGCTGATCGAGCGCACTACCTCGGAGGTCCCGGGCGAGCCGGCGTCCGGCGTCGACTGGTTCTGGGACGAGATCACCGACTACCTCGACATCGACTTCTACACCGACTACGACGCCGTTCGAGACGACAGCGACGGCCCGCAGTTCACCGACTGGTACCCCGGCGGCGAGATCAACGTCGCGCACAACGTCGTCGACAGACACGCCGCCGTCGACTCGCCGAACCGGAACCGGGTCGCGCTGATCTGGGAGGGCGAGCCCGGCGACGTGCGGGAGGTCACCTTCCACGAGCTGGCCCGACAGACGAACCGCGTCGCGAACTATCTCGACTCCGTCGGCGTCGAGGCCGGAGACACCGTCGCGCTGTACATGCCGATGGTGCCCGATGTCGTCTCAATCCTCTACGGCTGCCTGAAGGTCGGCGCGATCGCGGTCCCGATCTTCTCCGGGTTCGGCACGGAGGCGACGGCGACCCGGATCGCCGACGCCGAGCCGTCGGTCCTCTTCACCGGCGACGGCTTCTACCGCCGGGGCGACGAGGTCCGGCTGAAGGCGACCGCGGACGAGGCGGTCGCGAACGCGGGCCACGTCGAGGAGGTGGTTGTGTACGACCGACTGGGAGCGACGCCGGCGAGCGACGGAGCCGGCGAGCCCGACGCCGTCGGCTCGGACCCCATCCCGTGGCATCCCGACCGCGACCGGACGTGGGACGAGGCGATCGCGTCGCGGTCGACCGACTACGAGACGAAGCGACTCCCGAGCGACCAGGAGTCCATGCTGCTGTACTCCTCGGGGACCACCGGCGAGCCGAAGGGGATCGTCCACACCCACGCGGGCGTCCTCACGCAGTGCGCGAAGGAGATCCACTTCGGCTTCGACCAGAAGCCCGCGGACCGGTTCTTCTGGGTCTCCGACATCGGCTGGATGATGGGCCCGTGGACGCTGATCGGCAACCACGCGTTCGGGGGGACGGTGGTGATGTACGAGGGCGCGCCGGACCACCCGGAGCCCGACCGGTTCTGGGAGCTGATCGACCGGCACTCGATCACGCAGTTCGGCATCTCGCCGACCGCGATCCGGGCGCTCCGCAAACACGGGGACGAGTGGGTCGAGGGCCACGACCTCTCCTCGCTCCGGATCCTCGGCTCGACCGGCGAGCCGTGGGACCCCGAGTCGTGGCGCTGGTTCCACGACGCGGTCGGCGGCGGGGAGTGCCCCGTAATCAACATCTCCGGCGGCACCGAGATCTGCGGCTGCTTCCTGATGTCGATGCCGAACCGACCCCTGAAACCCTGCACGCTCGGCGGCCCCGGGCTCGGGATGGACGTCGACATCGTCGACGAGGGCGGCGAGTCGGTGCGGGAGGCCGGCGAGCGCGGCTACCTCGTCGCCCGCGACTCCTGTCCCTCGATGACGAAGTCGCTGTGGTCCGGCGACGAGCGCTACCTAGAGGAGTACTGGTCGACGTGGGAGGACCTCTG
Source organism: Halorubrum rutilum (assembly GCF_042665015.1). Taxonomy (GTDB): domain Archaea; phylum Halobacteriota; class Halobacteria; order Halobacteriales; family Haloferacaceae; genus Halorubrum; species Halorubrum rutilum. Next base: position 238,377 of record NZ_JBHTBL010000004.1, read on the forward strand.
GGACCACGGCGACTTCGCGCAGAAGGACGACGACGGGTTCTGGTTCCTCCACGGCCGCGCCGACGACGCGCTCAACGTCGCCGGGCGGAAGGTGGGGCCGGCCGAGATCGAGGGCGTCCTCATCGATCACGACGCCGTCAATCAGGCGGCCGCGGTCGGCGTCCCCGACGACACCACCGGCACCGCGGTCGTCGCGTACGTCGTGCTCGAACCGGGCGTCGAGCCGAGCGACGACCTCCGCGAGGAGCTGCGTGCCCTCGTGGGCGAGGAGCACGGGAAGCCGTTCCGGCCGCGCGAGCTGCTGTTCGTCGACGCGTTCCCGAAGACGCAGTCCGGGAAGATCATCCGGCGCGCGATCGAGTCGGTGTACAGGGGCGAGGACCCCGGCGACCTCTCCTCGATGGAGAACCCGGAGGCGCTGGAGGACCTCCGCGACGCGGCCTGACGGTCGCCGTTCCCGGCGCTTCGGACGCTACTCGGCCGCCTCGGCGACCGCGTCGGCCAGCGCGTCGTAGTCCGGCTCCCGTCCCGCATTGTCCGCGAGCCACCGATAGGTCACGACCCCGCCGCCGTCGATCACGAACACCGCGCGCTGCGCGACGGTGTCGACGCCGTAGCCGTCGAAGTCCTCGATCACGTCGTACGCCTCGATCGCGCGGTGGTCGGGGTCGGCGACGAGCGCGAACGGGAGCTCGTACTGCGTCCGGTAGGCCGCGAGCGCGTGCGGGAGGTCGGTGCTCACGCCGAACAGCGTGCAGGCGCTCCGGTCGAACCCGTCGCGGAGCGCCTCCATCTCATCGGTGCAGGTGTTCGAGAAGGCGGCCGGGAAGAAGGCGAGCACCACGGGCCCGTCGCCGAGATGCTCGGCCAGCCGGAACGGTTCGATGTCGTCGTCCACGAGCGAGGCGGTGAAGTCGGGGGCGTCGTCGCCGACGGCTGTCATACCCATCGCTTGCGCCGCGGCCGTATCACGGTTTCGCCGTCCGCCGGCCGCGCTTTCGGCCGGGTCGCGTTCCCGGGACGGTCGCGCATCCGGCACGGTCGCGGTTCCCGGGACGGCCGCGGTTCCCGGCGCGTTGCCCGCTCAGCGGCGATCCGAGGCTCGTCTACCGAGGCAAAAAGACTATAATCGCAAGAGGGTTACTGCCGGACAGAGATGGTAACTGCGATTCCACTGATCGGCGGCATCCCGGCGGGCCCGGAGCTCCTCATTATCCTGCTCGTCCTGGTCCTCCTGTTCGGAGCGAACAAGATCCCGAAGCTCGCTCGCTCGACCGGCCAGGCGATGGGCGAGTTCAAGAAGGGCCGCGAGGAGGTCGAGGACGAGCTGAAGCAGATGCAGGGCGAGGACGACTCGTCGGTCGACGCGGATTCGACCGTCGACGCGGACTCGACGCTCGACGACGACGAGGAGTTCGAGGACCTCGAAACCGACAAAGAGACCAGCGCGTAGACCGACCCCGCGGCGCCGACCGATCCCCGCTTCGACGTCTTCTCCGCCCGCATTGGGCGCGTGGCCTAGCGGACAGGGCGAGAGGTTCCTAACCTCTCGATCGCGGGTTCAAATCCCGCCGCGCCCGCTACCTGCGAACGAAGTGAGCAGTAGCGGCGCAAGCGGGATTTGAATCCTATCAGTCGCGCACAGCGAGAGAAGCGAGCGAGCACGTCTGATTCCGGTTCGAATCCCGTCGCGCCCGTTCCTTCGCTTCGCTCAGTCACGGGCGCGACCGGCTCCACGCTCGCTCACTTCGTTCGCTCGCGTGGATCCCGCCGCGCCCTCGCACTCGTTCACAAGGCCCGCTCACTCGTCTTCGCCCAGTCGCGGAAACGACCGCCACGCGAGCCACACGGCGAGCAGGGCGATCGCGAGCGTCGAGCCCGCCAGCAGCGGTCCGGGCTCGTATAAGAGGGGCGGGTGGTAGCCGAGCCCGTAGTCGAGGGCGACGTTGCCGACGGCGAGCGCGAGCGCCAGCGCCAGCGCCCCCCGGGTCGTCCGACCGAACGCGGGGAACAGCAGCGCGAGGCCGACGAACAGCAGGTGCGTGCCGAGCACCCCCCAGTAGTAGATCCACGCGTCGGGAGCGGCGACGTACTGCGAGACCGCGAGGTTCAGCGAGACCAGCGGCCAGAGGCCGAACGTGACCAGCCAGACGAACGCGAGGGTCTGGAGGTACGCCAGCGGTCGCGACGCGGGCGCCTCGTCGACGACGCTCCCGCCGGCCCGGACCGTCGGGACGAGCGCCGCGAGGGCGGCCCCGCCGAGCGCGACCGCGACCGCCGAGTCCGCGTACAGCGGCCACAGCGGAACCGGTACGTCGCCCGCGGTCGGCGCGTAGTAGCCGACCCCCACCGCGAACATGAACGCGACGAACGCGAGCACGACGCCGAGGCTCCGGGGCGTGCCGAGCAGCTCCTCGGCGATCGCGGCGCGGACCCGCCGGCGGACGGCCGACCGCCGGAGGCGCCCGAGCGCGCGCCGAACCGGAGCGTCGTCTGAGCGTGCCACGGCGTCGCTTCGGCGTCCGCCGACCTAAAACCGCTCGCTCGGCAATTATCAGTCGCGGGGTTTTGCGAGACACCTTTTTTAACTGGAACGGGTTTCGTACGTCCATGGCAACAGAGGACGCCGAGCGCCCGCCGCAGTCGCCCGACGAGGCGACCGGAGCGACACCGGCGTCCGACCCCTCGGAGACCGCCCGCCGGATTCGGGCGGCCGCGGCTGTCGGCGACGTCGTTCGCGACCTGTGTTCGGCCCGGTACGCCCTCGACGAAGTGCCGGTGTCCAAGGGATACTACACGTGGGACGACTACCGCGACGAGTACTTCCTCGACGAGGACGGATCCCCTCCGACCGACGAGGACGACGAGCCCCTCGAATTCACGCACGAGGACAAGACCGAGGCGCTCGGCTTCGACCCCGACCGGACCGAGGAGCTGCTCGGCGCGGGCGGGAGCGCCGCCGCCGAGCTCGCCGACCTGGTCGACGAGCGCACGGTGAACGTCAACCCCGAGGTCGACGAGGACGCGTTCTTCTCGACGGCCGCGGGCGACACCACGCTCGCGAACCGGTACGACCTAGAGAAGGCGGTGCCGATGCCGAAGAAGCGTCACTTCCGCGAGATCGAGCGGTACTGGGTGAACGAGCCGTACGCGTTCGTGATCGTGTTCCGCTCGACGAAGGAGAACGAGGTGAAGTACTACGCGGTCCAGCCGTACCGGACCGAGATCGAGAGGGACCTCGTCGAGTTCCTGACGGGGAAGCTCCGGACCTCGATCAAGTACGCCGACGAGGCGATCGCCGGCGGCGACGAGGCGTTCCGGAAGGACGTGATCGTCGACGAGGCGCTCACCCTGCTCGACCGGTACGACCTCTACGAGCGCGAGGGCGGCGGCCGCGGGCTCGTCGACGACCTCGTCGACGACGCGGTCGACCGGTTCGGCTTCGACGTCACCGAGGGGATCGCCGCCCGGATCACGGAGTCGCTCGGCTACGAACCGCCCGCCGAGTCGCCGTCCGAGTCGGGGCCGACGAGGGTCCCCGCACGGCCCGAGCCCGCGGTGCTGGCGGAGGACCCGGAGACCCTCTCCGAACACCAGGTCGAGAAGCTGCTGTACTACCTCAAGCGCGACTTCATCGGCTACGAGCGGATCGACCCGATCAAGTACGACATCAACGTCGAGGACATCTCCTGTGACGGGTACGACTCCCCCGTCTTCGTCTACCACTCCGACTACGAGCAGATCATCACCAACGTCTATCACGGGACCGACGAGCTCGACGACTTCGTCGTGAAGCTCGCGCAGCGCTCCGGCAAGGGCATCTCGAAGCGCCGCCCGCAGGTGGACGCCACGCTCCCGGACGGCTCCCGCGCCCAGCTCACCCTCGGCCGCGAGGTGTCCGACCACGGGACCAACTACACCATCCGGCAGTTCAACGAGATCCCGTTCACGCCGATCGACCTGATCAACTGGAAGACGTTCTCGCTCGACGAGATGGCCTTCTTGTGGCTCTCCATCGAGAACCACAAGAGCCTGATCTTCGCTGGCGGCACCGCCTCCGGGAAGACGACGAGCCTGAACGCGGTCTCCCTCTTCATCCCCTCGAACGCGAAGATCGTCTCCATCGAGGACACCCGCGAGGTCGAGCTCCCGCAGCGCAACTGGATCGCCTCCGTCACCCGCCCCTCCTTCTCCGACGACGACAAGGGCGACATCGACGAGTTCGACCTGCTGGAGGCCGCGCTCCGCCAGCGCCCCGACTACATCGTGATGGGCGAGATCCGCGGCGAGGAGGGCCGGACCGCCTTCCAGGTGATGTCCACCGGCCACACCACCTACACGACCTTCCACGCGGACACGGTCGGCGAGGTGCTCAAGCGGTTCACCACGGAGCCGATCAACGTCTCGAAGACGATGTTCACCGCCCTCGATCTGGTCTCCGTCCAGACCTCCACGCGGGTGCAGGGCAAGAAGGTGCGCCGGAACAAGTCGCTGACCGAGATCAACCACTACGACGCCGAGAACGACGAGATCAACGTCCAGGACGTGTTCCAGTGGCAGGCCGAGACGGACGAGTTCCTCCAGATGGGCGACTCCAACACCCTCGAAGACATCATGTTCGACCGCGGGTGGAGCCGCGAGACGCTGAACGCCGAGCTCCGGAAGCGCCGGGTCGTGCTCGCGTACCTCATCGACCGCGGGCTCAACAGCTACGCGCAGGTGGCCGCGACGTTCCAGGCGTTCATCAACGACCCGGAGACGGTGCTCGCGCTGATGGCCAACGAGGAGCTGGAGCGCTCGCTGGAGGACCTCCGGGAGATGGAGTCGGTCCTCATCAACGTCGACCGCGACAAGGAGGAGATGGTCCCCCGGCCGGAGCCGGACGAGGCCGGCCGCGCGGAGGTCGAGGGGATCCTCGACGAGGCCGAGGACCTGTTCGCCGAGTACCGCGGTCGGATGCCCGACTCCGTCGCCGACGCGCTGCTCGACGTGGCCCCCGCCCGCGACGTCGAGGCGACGCCCGACGCCGCCCACGAGACGCTCGCGGAGACGGCCCGCGAGGCGGCCGCGCTCGGCCCCGAGGCGGCCGGTCCCGAAGGACCCGACGCGGGCGCGGACGGCGAGGACGCGACGGGCGGCGAGGCGACGGCCGAGCCGGTCGCCCGCGACGGCTTCGAGGGGGTCGCCGACGTCACTCCCCTCGACGGGGAGCCCCGCATCGGTCCGAACGACCGGGCCTCGGACGCGGACGGTCCGAGTTCGAACGGCGAGAGCGACGGAACCGGCGGCGACGACGGGATCGACTTCGACGAGCCGTTCGCGGAGGGGGTCGACGTGCTGGATCCGGCGGACGGCGACGACGACGTGTCTGACGCCGGTCCCGACGAGCGCGACGCGGTCGAACCGGCGCCCGAAGCCGAGGACGACCCCGACGCGGAGGAGGCCGAAAGCGAGTCCGACGGCGACGAAGCCGGCGACTGGGGGTTCGGCACCGTCGAGTCCCCGGAGGAGGGGTAACGCCGTGTCCCGAGCGAGGTGGACCGCGTGAGCCTCGATACGGGCGTCGGCGACGGGTCCGCCGACGGCGACGCCCTCGGCGAGCTGTTCTACCCCGTCTTCGAGCTGCTGTTCGACCCCGACGGCGACTTCGTCGGGGACGTCGAGCGCAAGCTCGCGGAGGCGCGGATGCCGGACCAGGTGGAGATGTACGTCTCCCGGGCGCTCGGCGCCGGGCTGCTCGTCGGCGGCCTCCTCTGGGCGATCGGGACGCTGGTCGGGTACGGCGTGTTCTCGCTCGGGCTGATCGACCCGAGCGCGCTGTCGCTCGGGATGCCGGCGCCGACGCCGGCGATCCGGGAGCTGTTGCGGTCGCTGGTCGTCCCGACCGCGGTGCTGCTCAGCGGGCTCGTCTTCGGCTCGATCGGGTTCGCGCTCGGCTTCGGCGGGTTCGTGGCGGTCCCCTACTCGCGGGCGTCCTCGCGGAAGCGCGAGATCAACCTCCTGCTCGCGGACTCCGTCTCGTTCATGTACGCGCTCTCCGTCGGGGGACTCAATCAGCTGGAGATCCTACGCGCGATGGCGACGGCGGAGGACACGTACGGCGAGGTCTCCCGCGAGTTCCAGAGCATCGTCAACGAGACGGAGTACTTCGGCACCGACTACCGGAACGCGATCCGCCAGCAGTCGATGGAGACGCCGTCGGACGAGCTCTCGCAGTTCCTCGCCGACATGCTCTCGATCGTCAACTCCGGCGGCGACATGGAGAGCTTCCTGAAGGACAAAAAGGAGAAACACCTCCGCACGTCGAAGCAGGAGCGCGAGATGACCCTGGAGACGCTGGAGCTGTTCGGCGAGATGTACATGACGCTCTCGCTGTTCCCCCTCCTCCTCATCATCATCCTCGTCATCATGGGGATGATGGGCGAGGCCGACGACCGGCTGCTGTACGCGACGGTGTACGTCCTGATCCCGCTGACCGGGATCGGCTTCCTCGTGCTCGTCTCCACGGTCAAGCAGGACGAGCCCGGCGACGGCTACCTGCACCCCGACGGGGGGAGCGAGCGCCTCCGACAGACGAGCCAGGAGGGGCTGCTCCACTTCGGGCTGATCGAGGGGTTCGTCGGTCGCTTCGGCGTCTTCGACCGGATCCGCGACCGCGAGGGGACGTACAAGACGAAACAGATCGTCTCGGCGCCGCACGTCTTCCTGCGCGACAACCCCCTGTACACGCTGGCGCTGACCGTACCGGCCGCGGTCGCGATCGTCGCGATCGCCGCGCTCACCGGCAACGCGCCGACGACCTTCGACGGGTGGGTGGCCCGCCCCGTCTGGTCGACGTTCGTCTGGGTGTACGTCCCGGCGTACCTCGTGATGGTCCCGCTCGCGGCGTTCCACGAGTGGAGCCGGCGGTCGAAGCGGGCGATCACCGGGAAGCTCTCCGAGAGCCTCCGGAAGCTCTCCTCGGCGAACGACACCGGACAGACGCTGCTCGAATCGGTCCAGACGGTGTCGGAGACCTCGACCGGTCAGCTCGCCGAGGAGTTCGAGGTCGTCCACGCGAAGGTGAACTACGGGATGAGCCTGCGCGACGCCCTCGTGGAGTTCAACAACAAGTACGCGGTGCCCCGGCTCGCCCGGACGGTGAAGCTCATCTCGGAGGCGCAGGAGGCCTCCTCGCAGATCACGGACGTGTTGACGACGGCGGCGCAGGCCTCCGAGAACCAGGACGACATCGAGCGCGACCGCGTCTCCCGGACCCGGATGCAGGTGGCGATCATCGTGATGACGTACGTCACCCTGCTCGGCGTGATGGCCATCCTCCAGACCCAGTTCATCGACGTGATGGGCGGGCTCTCCTCGCAGGCGGACGGCGGCGGCGCCGCCGGCGGCGCCGGCTTCGGAGGCGGCGGGGGCGTCGACCCGGAGGTGCTCTCGCTGTTGTTCTTCCACGCCGTGACGCTGCAGGCGGTCCTCTCCGGGTTCATCAGCGGGTACATCCGGAACGCCGACATCATCTCCGGCGTCAAGTTCGCCGTGGTCCTGCTGACGCTCGCGCTGGGGGTGTGGATCTATGTCGGGTGAGCCGCGGCGACGCGGACTCGGGTCGAGCGAAACGGCCCGCGCGCAGACCCCGATCGACTTCGCCGTCGGCGCGAGCGTGTTCCTGCTGACGCTGGCGTTCGTGATCGCGTTCACCCCGACGCTGTTCGACCCGTTCACCGGCCCCGCGACCGCCTCACCGGTCGTGAGCGACCGGGTCGCGGCCGGGCTCGCGGGGGACCTCCTCGCCGCGTCGCCGACGGAGCCCGGGGTGCTGTCGCCGGCCTGTACCGTCGCCTTCTTCGAGCCTGACGCCGGCCTCGCCGACGAGGCCGGCTGCCCCGAGGGGGTCGAAGACGACGTCGCGACCCGGTTCGGGCTCGACGAGGAGGTGTTGGTCGCGATCCACGAGCTGAACGAGTCGGACCCGATCGCCGACCCGCTGGACCTCTCGATCGACACGCGGTACGGAACGCACGCGCTCGAACTGCGCCGCGGCACGACCGACTCGGTCCGCGTCGACCGCGGCGGCGTCAGCGCCTCGCAGCGGGTCGTCTCGATCCGCGGGGACCAGTACCGGCTCACGGTGTGGGTGTGGTGAGATGAGCCGGATCGACGACCGGGGGCAGGCGCACACGCTGGAGGCGTTCGCCGCGGCGATCCTGATCGTCGCCGGGCTGACGTTCGCACTGCAGGCGACCGCCGTCACGCCGCTGTCGGCCAGCACGTCCAACCAGCACTTGGAGAACCAGCAGCGCGCGGTCGCGACCGACCTGCTGGAGACGAGCGCCGCGAACGGCGACCTGCGGGAGGCGGCGCTCCGGTGGGACCCGAACAGGAGCTCGTTCAGGGCGTCGGGGACGCCCGGGCCGTTCACCGCGGGGGGACCGCCGAACGGGTTCGGCGAGGCGCTGAACCGGACCTTCCGCGACGCGCGGATCGCGTTCAACGTCGAGCTCCGGCACGGGCCGCGGTACGGGGAGTCGACGCCGCTGGTGGACATGGGCTCGCCGAGCGACAACGCCGTGACGGCGACGCGGACCGTCGTGTTGACCGACGACGCGAACCTGACGATGCCCGGGTACGAGGACAGGACGCTCGCGCAGGTCGCCGCGGACGATGACCAGTCGTTCTACGCGGAAGACCCCGACACCCGACCGATCTATCGCGTGGAGGTGCGGATCACCGTATGGCAGCTATGATCCCGGCCTTCGACGGCGACGACCCTCGCGAACGCTTCCGCGACGCGGACCGCGGTCAGCTCCTGCTGATCTCCGGGCTCGTCGTGGCCGTCTCGCTCGTGGCGCTCGTGGTCCTCCTGAACGCGAGCATCTACGGCGAGAACGTCGCCACCCGCGGCGTCGAGGCCGCCGACGGCGAGGCGCTGGAGGTCCGCGCGGCGGTCGTCGAGGAGACGGGGGCGCGTCTCGACGCCGCGAACCGAGACGGGTCGACGAGCGACGCGGACATCGAGGCCAGCGTCGACGCGATCGACCGGAACCTGACGGCGCGCTACGCGAGTCGAGGCGGGATCGCCGCCGTCGATCTCCTCAGCACCACCCCGGGTCAGTATCTCACCGGTTCGGTCAACGACTCGACGACGATCGGTGAGGTCGACCGGATCCGCGCGTTCTCGGTCGCCAACGGGAGCGACCTGCCGTCGACGGAAGCCGCGGCGTTCACCGTCGTCCTCAACGACACCGCGGCCAACACCACCCACGAGGTGTACCTGTACGAGAACGACGGCGACGTCGTGGTCGCCCGCGGGGAGAACGGCTCGACCCCGACGGAGCGGTGTCGATATCCCGCCTCCGGAGATCCCGCCGTGCTCGACCTCACCGGCGACCGCCTCGACGGCGAGCCGTGTCCGATGGTCTGGCCGGAGAGCCTGAGCGACGAGGACGACGGACCGTTCGACATCGAGTTCGAGAACGCGGATGAGGCCGAGGCGGAGGTGACCGCGACCGTGGGGACCGACGCGAACCCCGAGAGCGACACCGCGTTGACGGTCCGAGACGCCGTCTACGCGGCGACGATCGAGTTCCGCTACCGCACCGCCGACCTGCGGTTCGAGACGCCGATCCGGGTCGCCCCGGGTGAGCCCGATGCGTGAACGCCGGCTCGGCGGGCGGTCGGGCCTCGTCCGCGACGACCGCGCGGTGAGCGTCGCCGTCGGCTACGTGCTGACGCTCGCCATCGGCGCGGTGCTGCTCTCGGGGGTCGTCGTCGGCGTCGGCGGGGTCGTCGACTCCCAGACCGAGCGCGTCGTCCGGGGGAACCTGGAGGTGACGGGCCAGACGACGGTGGCGAACTTAGAGAGCGCGGACCGGCTCGTCAGGGCGGCCCGGGCGGACGGAGCGGGCGGTCCCGACGCGGTGACCGTCTCCGTCGACCTCCCCGAGCGAGTCGCCGGGTCCACGTACCGGATCGCGGTCGACGACGACGGCGTGACGCTGCGGACCGACGACCCCGACGTGACCGTTCGGGTCCCGCACGCGGCGACCGAGCGCGTCGCCGAGACGACCGTCTCCGGCGGGCCGATACGGATCGCGTACGACCCGGGCGACGACGAGTTGGAGGTGACCGACCGATGAGCGACCGGCGCTCTCGGACCGTCGCCGTCGACCTCGACGCGTCCCGGCGCGCGTTCGGAGGCGACGACCGCGGCGTGAGCGACGTGGTCGGGTACATCCTCGTCTTCTCGCTCATCACGATCACCATCGGCACGGTGTTCGCGGTCGGGATCACCGGCGTCGAGGACCGCCGGGAGGCCGAACGCGTCGCCAACGTCGAGCGCGCGTTCGACGTGTTCGACGACAACCTCCGGGACGTCCAGCGGTACGGCGACCCCAGTCGGGCCACCGAGATCCGGCTGGCCGGCGGTACCCTCGCGACGTCGGGCGAGACGCGGTTCGTTCTTAACCGGACGACCGGCGGCGGCGATAACGTGACGCTCGCTGAGTGGCAGGCGGGCTCGCTCACGTACCGCGACGGGGATACGGTGATCGCCTACGACGCCGGTGCTTTGGTTCGGAGCGACGGGGACGGTTCCGTGATGCTCTCCGACCCGCGGTTCGTCGCCGCGTACGACCGGACGACGATACCGATCGTCGATCTGGTGCCGGAAGAGGCGGACGCCAGCGTCACCGGTGAGGGGACCGTCCAGATCACCACCGTCGATCAGTTGGACACCGGATCGGAGACGAGCCGGTTCGACGCGGCTGGTGAGACGTTGCACCTCCGGGTAGAGAGCGCACATGCCGGTGCGTGGCGTCGGTACTTCCAACGAACCGACGGTTTCGAGGAAGTCACACCCGCCGGCGCCGACGGCGTCGCGGTCGCCCGCATCGTCAACGACGATCAGGTCTATGTCCAGCACCTCACTCGCATCGTCTCCCTGCGACGGTGACGGCGCCGAAGTGAACCCCGTCGGCAGACGCTCCGCTCAGTTCGTCTCAATAACTACCCGATGGCGGGAGACGTGGAGGTGACTCACGACCGGAACGGAGCCGCCCCCGAACGGGTGAGATCCCTGAAGCGCCTCGTCGTAATGGAAGCTGATATCGACGTAATCGTCGTTGCCGCCGTTTCCGTTGTCGTCGGCTTCGCCCGAATTGACGCTCAGAAACGTGTTCGACCCCTTGAATGTGACTCTCCCCTCGACGTACGCCTCGCTCTGGGGAGCGTAGAGGACGCCGGTAAACCGAATGTCCCTGTCGTCGACGCTATCTTCGCCGGGACCGTCGAATTCGATCTCGCTCCCGCTCGAATAGAGCCAGAGGTTGCCCGCCACGTCCCCGTCCGCGGTGATCTGTGCCCTATCCGAGAGATCTATCTCGCCGGTGTTGTACAGGTCGAGGCGGGTGTCCTCGTCCGTCTCGATCGACCCCTGGTCCTGAACGTCTATTCCGGCGTCGACGGAGAGGACGTTGCGGCCACCACCTACCGAGTCGATCCGTCCGTCGCTCTCGATAGAGAGCTCGTCCTCTAGGAGGACCTCGATGTCACCGCTCGTGCTATCGAACACGACTCTCCCATTTTCGCCCACGTCAAGGCCTCCCTGGACGTGAACCGTCGATCCGTCCTCGATCCGGAGCGTGGTCCCGTCGGATACTTCGAGGCCGTCCGCGAAGCACGTATCTTCGCTGATCGGGTGGGTGCCTCCGTCATCGAATTCGGAATCGCTGCGACACTCTCCGGGTTCGTCGAGGCCGAGCGCCTTGACTTGCGCTATTCGCTCGGCTATCGCACCCGAGGTCGGGCCGGGATCGATAGATCCGCTGTTTCGAATCAGATCTCCAGTTATATTTGTATTCTTTTTCCATTTACTACTATTCTGTGAGGGATTAAATGAATCTGCCACAACATCTCCGCGAACCTCGAACGAGTCCGGTCCCCCGCCGTTTGCGACCAGCTGAAACTGTCCGCTCGTTCGTATTCGAGCCTCACTGCCCGCGGTATCAGGATCGTACGCCCCCTGGGACGAGTCGTAACTGTCCGCGTAAAGAGACGTGACGCCGCCGAGAGCGAGCTGTGACTGTGCCACGGACGAGACGCTCGCGTTGAGCGCGGGATGGGTCGTCACCGTCCGGAGCCGCACCTCGACCTCGTCGTCGGCCAGCCGCGTCACGTTCGCTTCGGTGCGCGACTCGAAGAACCGCCCCCACGCCTGAGCGTACTCGCTCTCGACGGTGACGGTGACGTTCCCGCCGAGCAGCGGGTTCGAGACGTCCCCGCTCGGGAACAACTGGTCCGGACGGCTCGCGTTCCGGGTGACGACCGCCGAGTCGCGGAAGCGACCGTCCTCGCCGTCGATCGTCACCAGCGGGAGGGTGAGCGTGTCGCCGCGGTAGTGGAACTCCGGCGGCGACACCATCCACGAGCCGCCCTCGTTCGCGCGCCAGACGCCGCCGCCCTGGTACGCCACGCGGTCGTCGCCGCGCTCGTAGACCACGGCGCCGAGCGTCACGTTCCGCGCCTCGACGTCGCCGTCCTCCGTCTCGACCTCGATCCGCATCCGGCCCGCGTCCCCGTCGATGCGGGCGTTCGCCGTCGAGCCGGGATCGAGCCGGACGCGCTGGCTCGTCGACCCGCCGTGCGCGACGAGGCTCGTCTTCGAGTCGACCTGCGTCATCGCCCCCTCGACGCGCTGCACGTCGGCCGACGCCTGCGCGTCGGCGAGCGCGGCCGAGCCGATCGCGACCGTCACCCCCACCGCCGTGATCGTGAGCCCGATGAGGAGCACGGTCCCGATCACCTCGCTCTGTGCGCGGTCGCGGCTGTCCATGCGGCCGTCTACGGCGGGAGCACTGATAAGCGTCGACGTCCGAGTATCAGCGCTGAGACCGCGGTTCGGTCCCCAGACACGTCTCTCCCGCACCTCTCCCCGTCTCTCACGCTCTCGCTCGCGGTCGGCGCGCCCGTCGCCCGCGCCGAACGCACCACCTATGTCGACGGAGCGGCTTCGTTCGGGCATGACCGAGGCGCTGTACCTCGCCGACGACGCGGTGACGACGTTCGAGGCGACCGTCGAGCGGACGCTCGACGACCGGGTGGTCCTCGACCGGACGGCGTTCTACCCGACCGGCGGCGGCCAGCCCCACGACACGGGCACGCTCCGCGTCGCGGACGGGGAGGGCGACGCCCGATGGCGGGTCGTCGACGTCGAGAAGAAGGACACGATCTACCACACGCTCGCGCCGACGACCGGCGACGAGGGGGGCGACCCCTCACCGCCCGACCCGGGAACGGCGGTGATCGGCGAGATCGACGCGGCGCGTCGGGCGGCCCACTCGAGGTACCACACCGCCCAGCACCTGCTGTCGGCGCTGCTGCTCGACGAGTTCGACGCGGCCACCACCGGGAACCAGCTGTACGACGACCGCGCGCACCTCGACGCGGCGTACGACCGCTTCGACGACGCGGACCTCGACCGAATCGAGGCGCGGCTGAACGAGCTCGTCGCCGACGAGCGCCCCGTGACGAGCTACCTGCTGGACCGCGCCGAGGCGGAAGCGACCCTGGACCCCGAGCGCACGCGCATCCGCCTCCTCCCCGATTCGATCGAGGAGCTCCGGATCGTCGAGATCGGCGCCGCGGGCGCGGACGAGGCGGGCCCGGAGGCCGACGCCGACCCCTACGACCGCACCGCCTGCGCCGGGACCCACGTCGACGACACGGCCGAGATCGGCGAGGTCGTCGTCACCGGCCGGGAGACGAAGGGGAGCGACGAGGAGCGCGTGCGGTTCGCGCTCGCCGAGCACCTCGACCGCGACGAGTGACGGGTCCGGCGACGCTCCCGTTCGTTCGCGATCCCGCCGTTTATATGCGATCCGCGGCTGGGTTCCGCCATGAAGTTCTGCGACGAGTGCGGTTCGATGATGAAGTCGGGCGAGGGCGAGGACCACTGGGTGTGCGACTCCTGCGGCAACGAGGTCGGACGCGACGACGGCGACGACGAGTGGACCACCGAGTCGCAGGTCGAGTCCGAGGTCATCGACGTGAGCGACGCGGAGGACAAGGGGCTCCCGCAGACGACGGCGCACTGCCCGGAGTGCGGCAACGACCGCGCGTACTGGTACATGCAGCAGATCCGCTCGGCCGACGAGTCCGAGACGCGCTTCTTCGTCTGCACCGAGTGCGAGCACAAGTGGCGGGAGGACGACCACTGACCGGCCCCGAGCGGTTCCTCTCGGCCCGCCGCGGCACGCTGTGACCCCTCCACGTCCCTCCCCTCACCGCCCCGACGACGCTCCGGCCCGCGCCCGCTTTTAATTACCTTCCCGGCGAACGGCCGCCATGGACCCGCCCGTCGTGCCCGCCGACCGCCTCGACGGCTGGCGACGCGTCGCCGAGTCGACGGACCGCCCGTTCGCCGCGGGTCCCGTCTCGGTGACCGCGAGCACGGTGCGGTACGAGCGGGCGGACGCGACGGCGCCGCGGCCCTTCTGTTTCGCGAGTCGCCTGCGGATCCGTCCCGAGACCGCGCCGAACGCCGCGCTCACACGGCTGGTCGAGCGCCGGGCCAGGGAGGGGTTCCGCGACCGGCTCGCCGACCGCGACATCGAGGCGGTCCAGCGCCGCGGCGACCGCGAGATCGCGGTCGACGACCCGGCGGGATCGCGCGCGACGCTCTGGACCTTCCGCGGCGACTGCCGCCTCGGGAGCGACGGCGGTCGCGGCGGCGACCGCGAGGTCCCGGTCGAGGCGCTGCTCGCGGTCTGGGCGACCGACGAGTACCTCCTCGCCGGGGGCGCCTACCCGCTCGGTGCGGACGCGTATCCGGCCGGTCGAGACGCCGAGGACGCGCGGCGGGAGCTGCTGGGGATCATTCGCGGCGTTCGCTCGCCGGCGCGCGGGGAACGCGACGGCGACGAGGAGTAACGGGACGCGAGGGAGGCGACGACGGCGGCGGAACGCGAGGCGCGTCCCGCCTTAGCAGTCAGCGATACCGGCGCCCGACTCGATCGGCGGGCCGTCGTCGCGGTACTCCGCGTCGTCGATCGCCCCGCCGAACATCGGGAGGTTGAGTTCGTACGCGTACAACACGTCGAACGCCGCGAACGGGTCGACCCCGTTCACGACGGCCTCGCGCGCGGTGAGCCGGACACCCGCGGCGAGCGTCACGACGGGGTCGCCGTCGAGGGTCCCGGCCGCCTCCAGCCCGAACTCGTTGCCCGCGGCGGGATCGGTCAGCACGGAGAGGTGGACGACCGCGTCGATCGTCGCCCCGGTCTCGCCGATCGAGATCGGGTAGCCGTCGCCCGCGAAACAGCGCGTCGGCGGCGTCACGTCGCCGCCGGACCCGTCGCCGCCGGGACCGCCGCCCGAAGTGCCGCCCATCTGTGCCGGGCCGCCCGCCTGCGCCGCGCCGACGCCCGCCTGTGCCGCGCCGCCCCCGACGACCGCGCCGCTCGCGGCGAGCGCCGAGACGAGGAGGAGCGCGGTCGTCAGCGCGGCGAGCCGGGCCGCCGAGTGACCGGTCATTGGTCCGGGGTACGAGGAACGCACCTAAAACGCCGCCCCTCTCGCTATCCGATCTGATACTCGGGTGCGGGGCGGCGTCACGGCGAGCCGAGCAGCCCCTCGACGAGCAGCTCGCCGGAGGCGACGTTGGTCGCCAGCGGCACGTCCTTCACGTCGCAGACCCGCAGGAGCGCTGAGATGTCCGGCTCGTGCGCCTGCGCGGTGAGCGGGTCCCGGAGGAAGACGACGCCGTCGACCGCGTCGTTCGCGATCATCGCGCCGATCTGGAGGTCGCCGCCGTACGGCCCGGACGCCTGCCGATTCACGGTCAGGCCGGTCTCCTCGGCGATGCGTTTCCCCGTCGTCCCCGTCGTCACGAGCTCGCAGTCGTCGAGGGTCGCGGCGTGTTTCGTGACGAACTCGACCATCTCGTCTTTCAGCTCGTCGTGAGCGATGAGCGCGATGCGCATGAGATGACGTTGCCGCGTCGCGGGTTAAATACTCCCGTCGAAGTAAGTTGCTATCCTGACGAGCCGGTTCCGTGCTAAGACCACGATCCGAGCCGTTCGTCAGCAGTTTCTCCGATCAGTCGAAACAATTTAACTGAATTATTTGTCCCATCCAGTAGGAGACGCGTTCTACACCTTCTATCTTCCATTGTTCGGAGGCGTAATGGAAGCAATACGGACCCGTCTGTCTATTTGAGCAGTGAATCGGACATCCGTCTGGGGAAGCCGAAAACTAGCTGACGGAAGCTCATCTCTTCCACATCGTCGCCCTCACGGAGGTAAGAGCGCGTTCGCTGGCTGATCATTTCGACGGAGATGACGAGTATCACTATGAACAGAATCGTCGCCATCATATTCGTGAAGTTGAACGTCTGCTGCTCGATCGTCAGCGTCACTCCGAGACCGCCCGCTCCGATGATACCGAGACTGACCGCAGACCGGACGTTATTCTCCAGAACGAACATCGCCCACGCGATGAACGGTCGGACCATCTGTGGAATCATTCCGAATGTGATTATCTGAGGCTTACCTGCGCCAGTGCTCCTGATCCCTTCGATCGGTCCGTCATCGACTTCTTCGAGTTCGTCGGTGAGTAGTCGGCCCAGCTCTCCGATAGTGTCCGTACCGAGAGCGAGTGTTGCGGTTACCGGAGTGATACCGCCCAAGGGGACGTATATCAGCGCCCAAACGAGCGCCGGAATCGAGCGAATGATACTCATCACCCCCCGAAAGAGGAAATTGAGCGGGAACGGGGTAACCCGCTCGTTTCCGAGGATACCGAACAGCAGTGCCAGTGGCGCGCCCATGATCGTCCCCGCGAGCGCAATCGCCAGCGTGATCCCAGCTTCTCCCACCAACCCAGCCTCGTTCATGAACCGATAGTAGCGCCCGAGGTCAACAAACGGAATTACGCCGAAATACAGCTTCGGCGGGAAATACTGCGCGAGCGCTTCGGTGAACTGCGGCCAATACTCCAGCCACTCTGTCCTCCAGAACCCGGCCGCGCTCAATGAGAAGTACAGGACCCCCGCAATGCTAATCAGTAGAACCGACTGAGACAGCCGACGTATCAGTCTGGCACGTTTCAATTCGCTGTGCCGTTGTTTGACGGCCGAATCCTCTTGAGTATCACCGAGGAACCGTCGGAGTAGCCTCTCAGTGAGGCGATCGCGATCGGTGCTCATAGTCCGGTTTTCGTATCGGCGGCCTCGGTCTGCATCGATTCGTTCAGTTCGGTAGTCTCGGTCCCTTCTCGGAGTTCTTTCGTCTGGATCTCACCGTAGATCTCTTCGAGAATAGAGGGCGTGAGCTTCGAGCGCGAGCCTACAAACATGACCTCACCGTCTTTCATCCCGATGAACTGCTCGCCGAACTCCCGGGCGATATTGACCTGATGGAGGCTTGCCAGCGTCGTGAGGTCGCGTTTTTTCGCAGTCTCACGGAAGTACGTCATTACCGTTTCAGCACTGGCAGGGTCCAGACTGGCGACTGGCTCGTCGGCGAGGAGGAGCGTGGGCTGCTGAACCAACGCGCGTGCGATCCCGACGCGCTGCTGCTGGCCTCCGCTCATACTACTAACTTTTTGACCTGCTTCGTCGAGCAGTCCGACCGTGCTCAGCGCCTCCAACGCGAGTTCTCGATCCTCGGTAGGCTGTAAATTGAGCAGGCTCCGAAGGTACCCAGTTCGGTTGAACGCCCCGGTCAGGGCGTTATCGTAGGCACTCAGCTCATCGACGAGGTTGTGCTGTTGAAACACCATTCCAACGTCCGACCGCGAGTTGGTGATCTCCTGTCCGTCGAGGTATACACTCCCCGAAGTGGGCTCGGTCAACCCGTTGAGGATCCGCAACAGCGTCGACTTGCCAGCCCCAGACTCGCCGAGCACGACAGCAAAGCTTCCATCGGGGACCTCGAAGGAGACGTTTGACAGGGCCGTCGTGTCCCCGTACTCTTTGGTCAAATCCTGTACGCGGAGGACCATATACAGTTACAGGTCCCCCAGATCGACGCCGAGCGTGTTGATCACGTCGAGAATGGGCTGATAATCCTCGTTACTACCCGGCGAAACCGCACTGATGGGGTTGTCCACGTCTCCGTCCGGTTCCCGTAGCGTCCCCTCGTCGATCGAGAGAATCGCCTCCTCGATGTCGGAACGCAGCGGGTGTTCCCAGTTGCTGCGCGCGATGATGGGCGAGAGAGGGAGCGACTGCGACGCTTGGACCAGTTCTAGCTCCGTCGAACTCGATCCGACGTCGTCGTCCCATCGACCGGACCGTTCGCGCACCCGGTCCGGCCATTGGTCTTCCGGGATATACTCCAACAGAACTGCGATGTCACAACCGACTGCGGCGAACTCGTCCCGATTGAGGAAGTTCTCTATCGCGCCGGCCTGGCCGCTCGTCCACGTCCCGTCGTAGTCCACTGGGTCGCCGTACGGGGCCTCTCCGGTGTCCAGTCCGGCCTGGTTCAGCATGTAGTTGGGGTACAGCGATCCGCTCGTCGAGAGCCGGTCAGCGAACACGATGCTCTCTCCTTCAAGATCTGACAGCTCCTCGATATCGGAGTCCGGACGCGTCGCGATCCCGGAGAAGTACACCGACGCACCGCCTTCGTTAACGATGCCGACGACGTCAATCTCCTCGGGATTCGCGAGCAACACGATGTCGCTGCGCGTCATCTCGGCTTGGTCGTTGATAAGCGATTGGCCGATTCCCGAAGTGCTGTCCGCGAATTCGACGTTCAGGTCCAGCTCGTCGACCTGCGAGTTGACGTACTCCGAGAACGGCTCCCACATCTCCTCGGTATCCCCGGGAGTCTCGCCGGGCGTCTCCAGGAACGTGACCGGCTCGTAATCGTTGCCCGACGAATCTCCGGTCGAATCGGACTCTCCATCGGAACCGTCACCGGAACTACCATCGGAACTGTCACCGGAACTACCATCAGAGCCGTCACCGGAACTACTTGCGCCGCAGCCCGCGAGACCGGCGGTCAGTGCTACTCCAGTGCCCTGCAGTACGCGACGGCGTGCCTTGTCTGGCATCGGATATTGGTCAGTGAAGTATCAGAATAAGATTTTATAATTTTTATAAATTGAACTACGTTTCGGTATGTCACAAACTACGGTGCAATAGCCTTACACATCACAAATTAACTTCTATATACCATCTAATCAGACGGGTGTCTCACCGGGAACTGTACTCCCTTCTCGCGTTCCCGGACTTGAAATTCTCGACGAACGACCTGCTGACGCACCGCAAGCCGACGACGCGCTGAGTGGCCAGCCTACGGGTCAAGACCGCCCAAAGTGCTCCGCCTCAACGCGTGGCGATGCGGGACGAGGCTGTTTGAAGCCGCAGAACCCGCGAGGACGACTCACTTGAACCGGAACGTCTCCAGGTTCTTCGGCGCGAACGTCCGCATGTTGTAGTCGTGGTACAGCGCCGACGAGAGGTCCTGCACGGAGCGCTCGTCGCCGTGGACACAGAGCACCTTCTCGGGCCGCGGGTTCATCGTCTTCACGAAGTTCTCTAGCCCCTGCCGGTCGGCGTGGCCGGAGAAGCCGTCGACGACCTCCGTGCCCATCTCCAGGGTGAGCGTGTCGCCGCGGCTCCCGCCGCCCCAGCCGTCGACCGGGATCTCGTCCCAGCCGTTCTGGATCCGGCGGCCTAAGGTCCCCTGCGCCTGGTAGCCGACGAAGACGAGGTTCGAGTCCGGGTCGGGGCCGATGTGGCGGAGCCACGACATGATCGGGCCGCCCTCGATCATCCCGGAGGTGGAGATGACGATGCACTCGTCGCCGTCGGCGACCTCCTGCCGCTCGTCCTCGCCGGCGTCGATGTGGTTGAACTGGTCGGCGAGGAACGGGTTCTCGTCGTCGTGGAAGATCCGGTCGCGCAGGTCGTCCCGGAGGTACTCGGGGTAGGTCGTGTGGATCGCGGTCGCCTCCCAGATCATCCCGTCGAGGTGGACGGGCATCTCCGGGATCTCGCCCTCGCGCATCGCCTCCTCCAAGACGAGCATGATCTCCTGCGAGCGCCCCACGGCGAACGCCGGGATGACGACTTTCCCGCCCTGCTCGTATGTCTCGTTGATGACCCGCTTGAGCGCCTCCTCCGAGTCGGCCTGGTCGGTCTGGTAGTCGTCGCGGCCGCCGTAGGTGGACTCCAACACGAGCGTCTCGACGCGCGGGAAGTCGTTGACGGCGCCGTTGAACAGGCGGGTGTCCTCGTAGTGGATGTCGCCCGAGAAGGCGACGTTGTAGAGCCCGTCGCCGATGTGGAAGTGGGTGACCGCGCTGCCGAGGATGTGGCCCGCGTTGTGGAAGGTGAGCTTCACGTCGGGCGCTACGTCGGTGACGTCGCCGTACTCCAGCGGGATGGTGTGTTTGATCGCCTCGCGGACCTGCGCCGACTCGTACGGCGGCGTCCGCCCCTCCTTGGCGGCGACGTCGAGGTAGTCGAGCGTGAGCAGTCCCATCAGGTCGCGGGTCGGCTCGGTCGTGTAGATCGGGCCGTCGTAGCCGTACTTGAAGAGGAGCGGCAGCAGCGCCGAGTGGTCGAGGTGAGCGTGCGTCAGGATGACCGCGTCGAGGGTCGCCGCGCCGGCGCCCAGCGCCTCGGGGACCTGGAGGTACGGCACCTCGCCCTCCGCGCCGGGCTTGTCGCCGCAGTCGATGAGGATGCGCGTCTCGGGCGTCGAGAGGATGAACGCGGCGCGGCCGACCTCGCGACAGCAGCCGAGCGTCGTGATCCGGACCCACTCGTCGTCGGACATCTCCTCGCGGTGGATCTGCCGGCCGACGCGTTCGAGGATGTCGCGGCGCTCCTCGCGCTCGTTCTTCAAGAAGCCGCGCACGTTCGAGACGGTGGAGGACTCGATCGGGGGCGTCCGAACGACCTCGGGGGTCCAGCCGACCTCCTGGGTGATCTCCCGCAGCGTGGAGCCGCGGCGGCCGATCACCATCCCCGGCTTCTCGGCCTCGATGACGACCTCGCCGGTGTCCTCGTGGAAGTCGAGGTCGGTCACCCCGGCGTCGTCCGGGATCACCTCCCGGACCTCCTCCTCGGCGCGCGCCGGCGGAGAGAGGGCGCTGGGGTCGGGGCGGACCGTGATTCGTTTCCGGAGCTTGGAGGCGAGCCGGCGGATGAGGTCGCCGTCGCCGGCGAACCGCTTCGGGTCGCGGGTGTACACGACCAGCTCCGGGCCCTCGTACTTGACGTCGGTGACCGTGATGTCGTTCGGAATCTCCTGTTCGATCTCTGATTTCAGGGTATCGAGCTGCTTGTCGACTTGACTCATATCTTACCGCGGGTCGTCGGGGTCGCCGCCGCCGTCGAACGCGTCCGCGCGCCGGTACGTCGCTCGCCGCCGAACGGCCGACCGTGACGGGGTAGGCATAGTGGTAGTACTGTCCGTAGGTGGTACCGTGCGGGAACAGCCAGCGAAAACCCGCTTGGGTGGTCGTACACCCCGGTTATTATAAAACCCTTCGCAAAGGGCAAACCCCTTGCCCGCCGCCGGCGTTCGACGTCGCATGCGCGTCACGCCAGAGACGGTCCGCGACGAGCGCGCGTGGGTCCACGACCGCGCGCCCGTCGTCGTCCCCCTCATCAACGAGAGCCGCGAGCGGCTCGGAACGCTGTTCGAGACGGACGTGGATCCCGTGCCCCCCGAGGCGTACCGCCGCGAGGTCGACGCCGTCTTCGCCGACGGCGAAGTCGCGGTCAACGTCGCGGGCTGCGTCGCGCTCCTCCGCGACCTCGACGTCGCCGGCGACTACCCCGGGTTCGTCGTCGACGAGGTCCTCGGCCGCGAGCTCGCGGCGACGATCGCCGGCGGTCGGCCCCTCTCGCTGCTCGCGGAGGCGACGTTCCACTTCGTGGACGTGCACGTGCACGAGGACGAAACCGCGCCGGGCGACGACGCCGGGACCGCCGGCGCCGACGACCTCGACGCCGCGCTCGCCGCGGGGTTCCAGACGCGCCTCCCGGGCTGGGAGTGGCGGGAGGGGGAGAGCCCGTTCGCGGTCGGGTCGGGGCCCGGGAGTCTGAACCCCGACGACTGACGCTACGACGTGAAGTTGCGGACGAACTCGTAGCCGCGGTCGAGCAGCGCGTCCGGGAGGAACCGCGCGAGCACGCCGACGCGGGCGGCGGTGCCCGGTTGGACCCGCGCCGGCGGGTTCGTCGCGCTCGCGGCGTCGTATATCGCGCCCGCGACGAGCTCCGGCTCGACCGCGCCGGGACCGCCGCCGCCGACGAGCTTCGCGTCCTCGAACAGCTCGTAGAACTCCTCGTAGGCGCCGGAGCGGTCGATGCCGTCGCCGCTGTCGCCGTCGGCGTCGGCCCCGTCGGCGCCGCCGTCCCCGTCGGGATCGACGCCCGCCTCCGCCTGCGCGCGCTTCGAGAAGTTCGTCTTCACCGGTCCCGGCTCGACGACGACGACGTCGATCCCGTGCTCGGCGACCTCGTTGCGGAGCGCGTCCGACATCGCCTCGACCGCGAACTTCGAGCCGCAGTAGACGCCGCCGCCGGGGAACGAGACGCGCCCGGCGACCGACGAGACGTTGACGACGGTGCCGTCGCGCTCGCGCCGCATCGCCGGCAGCACCGCCTTCGTCAGCCGGTGCGGGCCGTAGACGTTCACGTCGAACTGCTCGTGCACCTTCGCCGTCGACACGTCCTCGATCGGCCCGAACTGGCCGTAGCCCGCGTTGTTGATCAGGGCGTCGATCGCCCCCTCCTCGTCGAGGATCCGGTCGACGACCCGCTCGACGTCGGACCCGTCGGTGACGTCGAGCGTCGCGAGCTCGCAGCCCGCCTCGCCGAGCGCCTCGACGTCCGCGGGGTTCCGCGCGGTCGCGTACACGGTCCACCCCTCGTCGTTGAACGCGTGGGCCGCGGCGCGGCCGATACCCGAGGAACAGCCGGTGATGAGTACCGTCTTCTGCACGCGTCGTCGGTCGGCCCCCGTCGGCATAACTCTCCCGACCGGGCGTCGCGGCGACGGCGAGGAAAGGGCCGCGCGGCGGGCGCCTTACTCCTCGTCGGCGTCCGTCGCGTCGTCTGCGTCTCCGTTCTCGGCCGGCGCGTCCTCGTCGGTCGCGAGCAGGTCGCGCTCGTCGAGGATCGACTCGATCTCGTCGTTCGACCGCTCGGTGTAGCCGTCGTCGTCGTCGACCGTGATCGTGGCGACGCCGACGCCGTCGGGCGCCAGCTCGCCGTCGTTCGACTGCGCGAGGGTGTCGAGCGCGAGCCCGACCGCCTCGTCAGTGGAGAGGCCCGCCTCGTACTCCTCCTCCAGGTAGTCGCGGAGGTCGCTCCGGTCGGAGCCGATCGAGAGCGCCTGCCACTCGTAGGGGGTGCCGGAGGGGTCGGTCTCGAAGAGGCGCGGCTCGCCGTCCTCGATCCCGCCGACGATCAGCGCGACGCCGAAGGGGCGCGCGCCGCCGACCTGCGTGTACTGCTGGATGTGGTCGGTGATGTTCTTCGTCAGCGTCTCGATGCCGACCGGCTCGCCGTACCGGAGCTGGTTCACCTGCGCCTGCCGGCGGGCGAAGTCGATGAGCTGGCGGGCGTCGGCGACGTGGCCCGCGCTCGCGACGCCGACGTGGTCGTCGGCCTTGTGGAGCTTCTCGATGCTCGCCGGCTCCATCAGCGGGGAGCGGGCGCGCTTGTCGGCCGCGAGGACGACCCCGTCCTCGGCGCGGACGCCAACGCTCGCCGTCCCGCGTTTCACCGCCTCCCGGGCGTACTCGACCTGGTAGAGCCTGCCGTCGGGAGAGAAGATCGTGATTCCGCGGTCGTACGCCTGCTGTTGGGATTGTCCCTGCATGATATCACTCGGTGTCGAACGCCGCCGCGCCGACGTAACCCGACTCGGTCCGCACGTCGCACGCGTCCTCGCGCACGACCGCGGGCCGCTCGGCACCCTCGAACGCGACGTCTCGCTGTGTCGAACTGGCGGTCGCGCGACCCATATATCTTTCCTCACAGGCACGCACCGTCCCCGAGATCCCACGGACGTGGATCCCGACCGCCTCGCCGTCAACCTCGCTCACGCAGGCGATCGCCGCGCGCGCCTCGGCGACGTGGCCGTGACGGACTTTCACCACCGCCTCGCCGACGCTGTCGTCGTGCGCGAACGAGAGCAGCGTGAGGTCGGCGTCGGCGCTGCCGGCGTCGCCGAGCAGGTTGCCGGCGGCGTACCAGAGCGCGCGTTGGAAGGCGCGGCGCCCGAGGTCGGCGTCGGGCCACGTCTCGATCCCGACCGCGACGTACCGCCAGCGCGGCCGGAGGTGTTTGGGGAGGTGTTTCACGGCGCGATCACTCGGAGAGGGAGCGGCCGCCCTCGGCGTCTCCCCCGCGTTCGCCGGGTCGCTCCGCGACGATCACGGCGACCTGGTCGTGGACGCGCTCGACCGCGGTCACCGCGAACCCCTCCGCGGTGAACGCCTCGACGAGGGTGCCGACGGTGGCGGGGTCGTCGACCTCGGGGCCGTAGAACGGGGCCTCCGGGTCCGGCCCCTCGAAGAAGGCCACGTCGCCGAGGACGACCCGGCGGGCGCCGGTGGCGGCCATCTCGCGGATCGCCTCGCGCTTCTCGCCGTCCGCGAGGTGGTGGAGCGCGAAGTTCGAGGTGACGACGTCGACCCGCTGACCGGGGTCGACCTCGGGCTCGCGGAACTCGCCGTACGCGAACTCGACGTTCGCGACCCCGCGCTCGTCGGCCTTGCGCCGCCCCTCGTCCATCATCCCCTCGCTGATGTCGCGGGCGAGCACGCGCTCGGCGTCCGGCGCGAGCGCGAGGGCGATGGCGCCGGTGCCGGCGCCCAGATCGAGGACCACGTCGTCGGTGCTCGGGTCGGCGTAGTCGACGACGAGGCTCGCGCAGGCGTGGTACTCGTCGCTCTTGGAGTCGTCGTACTCGGCGGCCTTCTCGGAGAAGCGCGCCGCGTGCTCCTCAACCGTCCTCTTCATACCTCCCCAGTCGGACCCCCGGCTCTATGAACTCCTCGGAACGCCGCTCGCGGTTCCGGTCGGCAATCTCGCTCCACGCCCGGAGCCCCTCCCGGACCGCCTCGGCGTCGAACCCGACGGCCTCGCCGACCGCGACCAGCTCCCGGGGCGCCCGGAGTCCGAGGTGCGACCGCGGGTTCGCGCTCACCACGTACGGGGCGTCGTAGTGGCCGACGACCTCGCGGAGCTTCCGCAGGTCGGCGAGCGCCCGCACCCGCTCCCCGCCGGTCGCACGGAGGACCGGGCCGAAGTCGAACTCGACGTGGACCCCGTTGTCGCGGGCCGCCTTCGCGAGGACGTGGTTGATGTCGCCGCCGGCCATCGGACGCGCCAACACGTCGACGCGGGGCTCCTCGACCGCGAACCGGTTCAGCGCGTCGTCGCCGCCGACGAGGCAGACGACGGTCCGCTCCGACCGGTAGTTGCCGACCGCGCCCGACGCGCTCGTCGGGTCGTCGGCGTCGACCTCGACCGCGTCGACGACGTCGACCCCGTACTCCTCGCGGAGCGCGGCCGCCTCGTCCGGCGGTTCGCCGCCCTCGCCGGCCGGGGGGAGGGCGTCCCGCGTGCGGACGACGATCCCGTCGTAGCCGTACCGCGCCGCGGTGGCGGCGTGGCGGGCGACGGTCGCCTCCCCGTCCGGGTGGGCGTGCACGGCCTCGTACATGGGCCCCACTTTCGCGCCGGGCCGTATCCTCGTTGCGCTTTCGGCGCCGACCTTGCTTCCTGTTTCGCCTCGTCCGTTTCGCTTCCTCGTCCGTCTTGCTTCCCGTCGTCCTCTCGGGTTTGGGTCCGGGATCAGTCGTCTCCGGCGGACTCCTCCCGCTTCTTCCACTCCCGTCTGGGATCCTCGCCGGTGAACCACGTCGCGATCCCGTCCGGGTCGTCCTCGCGGACGGCCCGACGCCGGCCCCACTCGACGGTCGCCTTCGCGAGCGCGATAGGGAGGAGATACGGCAGGAGGACCGCTTCGACGCCGAACGCGTCGGCGACGCGGTCGAGCAGCCCGGGGGCGAGGGCCGCCTCGATCGCGAAGATCCCGGCGGTGACGGCGACCGCCGTGACGATCCCGATGACGAAGTAGAAGAAGACGACGCGCTGGGCCGCCTCCACGACCATGTACGGCGACCGCTCCTCGTAGGCGCGCCCGCCGAGGAACTCCCGGTACGCCTCCGCGACCTGCGCGCCGCAGACCCCGAGCGTCGCCAGCCCGACGGTCGGCGTGAGGTACGAGAGCGCGTCCCACCCGACCGGGAGGAGCGGGAACAGCAGGAAGCCGAACGCCCCCAGCGACCGGGCGACGACGCGCGCGTTCCGGCGGTAGATCGGCGGGAGCCACGGGACGAGGCGGATCGGGTCCGGATCGCGTTCCCACACCTCGTCGCGCTCCGCGTCCTCGTCGTAGCCGGTGATGTAGAACGAGCGGTCCTCCAAGACGATGGGGCGCTCCGCGAACATCGCGGCGACGCCGTGGGCGAGCACCAGCGCGACCACCTCGATCCAGTAGACGGCGAGCAGCTCTCCGACGCGCCAGTCGAACGCGACCACCCCGATGAGCGGGAGGAGGTTCGTCGCGACCACGATCCCGAGGGCCGCGGGGCCCGTCGGGTCGAGGAGGCGGGACGGGCCGGACTGGACGTCGGGCGATCCGTCGGAGGGCATCGCCCGGTACTGCGGGCGGAGCGAGTATAAATCCGGCTCCGCGGGCGTCCGCTCCCGCGGTCGAGCGTCCCGAGCGCTCCTTTCCCGTCGCCCGGCGTCACCCCCGGCCGTCCCCCGCGCCCGGTCGCCGGGCCGCCCGCGCCCCGACGCCCTTTTCATCCGCTCGCGGGAACCGGAGCGCATGAGCGCCGACCTAGAGGAGAAGACGGACCGCTACGAGCGCATGCTCGCCGACGCGCTGGCGGCCGCGGAGCCCCGGCCGCCGGCCGACACGCACCTCGGCGAGGCGGCGGCCGACGTCGTCGAGATGGCGGAGTCGTACCTCGAAGACGGGCGGCACTTCCGCGAGGGCGACGACCCGGTGAACGCGCTCGCGTCGTACTCGTACGGCTACGGCTGGCTCGACGCCGGCGTCCGGCTGGGGCTCTTCTCGGTCCCCGACGACACCGAGCTGTTCACGACGTGAGCGGTTAGGACGTGATCGTTTACGGAGTGCAGAGCGACGCGAGCGTGAGTCTCTGGTCGTCTGCAGTCGATCGTTTATAAACGGTTGCCGGTAGCTCCGCGGTGAACACCTCCAAAACCCCAGCCGCTCGGCTATATGTGATTGTTAGCGGATCGACAGAGAACACTTCCAAAGCCCCCAGGCGGGAGGCGGGCGCACGCTCGCTGCGCTCCTCAGTCGCTCGCGCTGCTCGCTCCCTGCGGTACTTGCGTCGTCATCAGAACGCTTCGCGTTCTGATTGGCTCACGAGAGCTCCGCTCTCGTGAACGCCTGCGCCCGCCTCCCGCCTGCCCCTTTGAGTCCCACCCGCCCGCAACCGCGCCTCACGCCTCCCCAGCCTCGCCGCGGCCGCCATCGGCGGCCGCGGGCTCCCTCGCGCGTGCGACTCGCAGCCTGACGGCTGCTCGTCGGCACGCGCCACAGCACCGTTTATTAACAAGATCTCACGTGGCTGTCGCTTGGCACTTATAAACAATCCTCGCGTCGAGAAGCCTCACTCGCCCCGCTCACGCAGGTCGGTCAGCAGTTCGGCCGTCCCGTCCATATACGCCTCGTCGAGGACGACGTCGGCCGCCTCGCGGGCGGTCGCGTCCGCGTTGGCGACCGCGTACGATTCGCCGGCGACGGCGAACGTCGAGGCGTCGTTCTCGCTGTCGCCGATCGCGACGAACGCCTCGGGAGCGATGTCGAGCGCGTCGGCGACGCGCCGGAGGGCCTTCCCCTTGCTCACGTCGGGCGACTTGACGTGGTACGCGTAGCCCGTGTCGACGACCTCGACGCGCCCCTCTGCCGCCGCGGCGACCTCGCGGAGCAGCGCCTCGTCGCCGTCTCGCGACAGCGCCACCTCCGTCTCGCGCCAGCGGTTCACCGTGTCGCCGTCCCCCCAGCCGATCTCCCCGCCGCGCGCCTCGTAGGCCTCGACGACGGCCCGCGGGACCGCCGGGTCGCCGAGGACCGCCGTCTCGCCGTCGACGTGCGCGACCCCGCCGTTCTCGGCGATCACGGTCTCCGGCCGACCGAGGAAGTGCGCCAACGCGACCGGATAGGGGAACGCCTTCCCCGTCGCGAGGACGACCGGCGCGTCCCAGTCGGGCAGCAGCTCGAAGACGCGCGGGTCGATCCGGCCGCTCGGCGTCGTCAGCGTTCCGTCGATGTCCAGGGCGAGGGGCGGGGCCATACCGGCGGTGGGGCGGCCGGGCGCAACTGTCTTGCGCTCGGGCTCGGCGCGGCGTCAGGGCGCGATAAAAGGGCGTCCGCGGTCGTCGACCGCGGCGGCTTGGTCGATGGGGGCGGCTCAGACCGACCACGACGGCCGGTCGAACAGTTCCCGGAACACGAGCGTCGGGAACCGCGGGACGAGCCGGCTCGGGGGACGGCCCTTGCCGTCGCTCCGGCGGACCGTCACCCGGTCGAGCAGCTCCGCGTCCGCGAGCTCGTAGAGCACTCGGCGCACGGTCGAGGCCGAGAGGTCGACGGCGGGCCGCGAGGCGATCGTCTCCGTCGCGGCGCTCACCGACGAGCGGTCCTCGTCCGACAGGCTGACGAGCTCGTACAGCAGCCGACGGCGGCTCTCGGAGAGCGCGAGCACGCGGCCGAGCGCCGCGCCCGGCCGCGGCACGTTCTCGATCCCCGCGTCGAGGTCGGTCGGCCGGACCGTCGACGCCCCGGCCCGCTCCGCGCTGATCGCGGCGCCGGTCACCGCGGCGAGCGCGTCGTGGGCGTCGCCGTCGGCCCACTCGCCGACCTCGCGGATCTGGTCGTGGCTGATCGCGTCGCGGCCGAGCCCGGTCGAGCACCGGCTCGTCAGCAGTTCGACGAGCACGTGTCGGCGGTACGGTTCGAACGCGACGCGCTCGCCGGGCTCCCACTCGATCTCGTCGGGCGCGTCCCGGCCGAGACAGACGGGCGCGACGTGCCCGCTGAGACCCGCGAGCCAGTCGACGACGGTCGCCGCGTCCGGCGTCTCCGGCTCGTTGACGTGGTCGACCGCGACGACCACGTCCGGCCCGGTACGGACGGCGTCCCGGAGCTCGTCGGCGAGCTCGTCGGTGCCGATCCCGTGTTCGGGGACCGGCTCGTCGCCGATCTCCGAGAGGACGTCGTGGTAGAGCCGGAACCGGGTCGAGCCGCGCCGCGCGTCGACGTAGACGAACCCCGGCAGCGTCGGCTCGACCGCCCGCGTCGTGGTCTGGATCGCTCGGCGCGGGCCGCTGTGGGACGCGAGCCGGTCGAACAGCGCCGAGACGACGGCCGACTTCCCGCTCCCCTTCGGCCCGTGCACGTAGGTGCTCGGGGGGAGCGACCCGGAGAACGCTGGACTGAACGCGTCGAGCAGCCGCTCGAACACCGGTCCTCGACCCGTCGGGGACTCCACGTGCGAGACGGGAGAGACGGCGTCGAGGTCGACGAGGACGCCGGCGCCGGCGTCGTACCCCAGCCGGCGCTCGATCCGGTCGTCGATGTTCACGGTCGCCCCTCCCCGGTGTCCGAATAAAACTGGCACGGACCGCGCCGACGCCGTCGCCGCGGGCTCCGATCGGGCGCCCGACGCGGCCTCACCAGTGATCGGGCTTGTACCGGTTTATCAGCAGCGTCGAGGCGACGAAGACGACGGCCGCGACGGCGCCGGCGATCGCGCCGGCGACGACGCGCGGCCCGATCGGTCCCTCCGCGGTCACCGCCACCACCAGGGTGACGGTCGCGGCGACCGCGAGCATGTTGCGACCGTCGCTCCTCTCGAGTCCGAGCGTCTCCGCGTCCATACCGGCTCCTCGCGCCCGTCGACGTTAAATCCACCCCGAACGCCGCGGCCGCTCGGCGACCGCGGGCGGGCGTCGGGACGCTCCCGCCGCCGTCCACAATCTTAACACCCCCGGCCGCCTCCCGCGGAGTATGGCCGAACCAGAGTTCGACGAGTCGGTCGTCAAGGCCGACCGGCGGAGCAAGGCGGTCGCGCTGATCGTCGCGATCGCCGCGTTCCTCCTCGTCCGCGAGCTCGTCGTCGACGTCCAGTTCGCGTCGATCGCCGCGGCGACTGCCGGGATCGGCGTCCGCCTGTACGTCCCGTACCACGCCAGCGTGCGGGTTCCGGAGGCGGAGCGGACGTCGCTCAGCGACCACCCGACGGTCGGCGCGTACCACCACGGCGCCGCCGGGATCGGCCTGATCGTGCTGTCGGTGGTCGCCGTCGCCGCGTTCGCGTCCACTCACGGGTTCATTACCTCGGTTGGTGTCGGGATCATCGCTGGTGTCGTTTCGTATGTGGGTCTTTCCTCGGTGCTTCCGACGGGATAAAAATCGGAAGCGAGGGTTCAGGCGCCCGGTACCCAGATGGAGCCGAGAACGCCCAGGATCGCCAGCACCGCGAGGATCGAGGACGTGATGAAGATCGCCGCGGCCGGCGGGTCCACGTGCGTGTCCCCGTGCGCGTAGAAGACACGCTGGAAGGCCTCGCCGATCACCGCGCCGAGGAGTCCGAACCCGGCGCCGGCGATCAGGCCGACCGTTCCGCTGAAGCCGGCCCCGGTGAACGCGGCCCACGCCGTCGCGCCCGGGAGGGTCATGTGGTGCGTGACCGGGATCCGGTCGACGCCGAGGTTCAGGAACAGCAGCGTCGCCGCGCTGATACCGAACCCGAGGAACACGTTCCCGGTCTGGATCGCGGCGTACGCCGCCGCCAGCCCGGAGGCCGAGCCGATCGCCGCGACGTGCGACCACTTGTACATGTTCGGCAGCCACGGCTCGACCGCGAGCCGGTCCTCGCTGGACTTGTCGCCGTCGCCCGGGACCTCACCGGGCTCGCGCATCTCCTCGCGCTCGAACGGCCCCATGTCGAAGAAGCCGCTCGCCTTGCTGCTGACGTTCCCGATGACGGAGTAGCCGAACACCGCCCGGTGGAGCAGCGCGCTGGCGACGACGGTGAAGGCGATCGGGTCCGTCGGGATCGCCAGGTTCCGGAGCGTCTGTTCGAGGACGATACCGAAGACCCCGAAGGCCGCACCGACCGCGAGGATGTCCGGCCGGCTCCCCAGCGCGAAGCCGATGTCCTTCGCGTTGTGGTAGTCGAAGCCGGACTCCATCGCGCCGTCTTTCGCCGCGTACGCCGCGGCCGCCGCACCGCCCGCGAAGGAGATGTGCGGGCCGAAGACGGGACCGAAGCCGACGCCGACGCCGGCCCCGGAGGCCGCGTCGCCGCCGAACACGCCGGCGATGACGAGGAAGCCGGTGAAGATGAACGCCGGGAGCGCGCCGAGCGCGGCGCCGAACGCCCCGCCGGCCGCCGCGCCGAGCCAGATCGTCGGGTCGAGCAGGATGTCGAGGACGGCACCGATCGACCCGGCGCTCCACCCGGCCGACTGCGCGAGCACGTCCGCCGCGATCACTCCGCTCATCTACTCGTCCTCCCGTGCCCAGTCGAGTGACTTCTCGACCGCGTCGCCCCAGCGGTCGTACAGCTTGTCGACCTCGGCCTGGTCCTTCTCGGGACTGAACTCGCGGTCCACCTGCCAGTTGTCGCGGAGCTCGTCGACGTTGTCCCAGTAGCCGACGGCGAGGCCGGCGGCGTACGCCGAGCCGAGCGCCGTGGTCTCGTCGACCTCGGGTCGGGCGATGTCCGTCTGGATGATGTCCGACTGGAGCTGACAGAGGAAGTTGTTCTTGACCGCCCCGCCGTCGACGCGGAGGCTGGTCGTCTCGACGCCGGAGTCGGCCTCCATGGCCTCGGCGACGTCGCGGGTCTGGTAGGCGATCGATTCGAGCGTCGCCCGGACGATGTGCTCCTTGCTCGTGCCGCGGGTCATCCCGACGATGGTGCCGCGGGCGCGGCCGTCCCAGTGCGGGGCGCCGAGCCCCGTGAACGCCGGGACCATGTAGACGCCGTCGGTGGAGTCGACCGAGCGGGCCAGCTCCGCGGTCTGGGCCGCGTTGTTGATCAGGTCGACGTCCTCCAGCCACTCGATGGCGGCGCCGGTGATGAAGATGGAGCCCTCAAGCGCGTACTGGACGGGCTCGCCGGACATCTGGAAGCCGATCGTGGTCAGCAGTCCGTGGTCGGACTCGACGGCCTCGTTGCCCGTGTTCATCAGGTAGAACGAGCCCGTGCCGTACGTGTTCTTCGCGTCGCCCTCGTCGAAGCAGGTCTGGCCGAACAGCGCGGCCTGCTGGTCGCCGAGCGCGCCGGCGACCGGGACCGCCTCGCCGAGGAAGCCGTCGGCGTCCGTGTGGCCGTAGTACTCCTCGTCGGAGGAGGGCCGTACCTCGGGGACCATCTCCTTCGGCACGCCGAACTCCTCTAAGAGCTCGTCGTCCCACTCCATCTCCCGGATGTTGTACAGCATCGTCCGGGAGGCGTTCGTGACGTCCGTGATGTGGTTGCCCGTCAGGTTGTAGATGAGCCACGAGTCGATCGTGCCCATGACGAGCTCGCCCTCGCGGGCGCGGTCGCGGAGGTCGCCGCCGCGGGAGCTCTGCATCTTGAGCGGCTCCGCGTTGTCGAGGATCCACTCGGTCTTGGTCGCGGAGAAGTAGGCGTCGCACTCCAGCCCGGTCTTCTCGCGGATCTCCTCGACCTTGCCCGCCTCCTGGATCTCCTCGACGCGGTCGGTCGTCCGCCGGTCCTGCCACACGAGGGCGTTGTGGACCGGCTTCCCGGAGTCCTTGTCCCAGACGATCGTCGTCTCGCGCTGGTTGGTGATCCCGATCGCGTCGAGCTGGTTCGCCTCCAGCCCCGCGTCCGCGAGGCCGTCGAGGACGACCTGCTGCGTGTTCTCCCAGATCTCGATCGGGTCGTGCTCGACCCATCCGGGGTTCGGGTATATCTGTTCGTGCTGTTCGTAAGCGTTCGCGACGACCTGGCCCTCGTGGTCGAACACCATGAACCGGGTGCCGGTCGTCCCTTGGTCTATCGCACCGACGTACTGTGTCATGTTTTGGATCCCTCCTGTGGCGCTGGTCCGCGCGCGTCGACGACGCCGGTCCCGCTCCGGGCGACCCCCGGGCGGGACGGCTCCCGGCCGGACCGGGAGTCGGTTCCGCGAGGTGACCCGACCCGAACGGCCGCGTCCGGCCCGCGCGCCGGCCGCACGACCCGAGTTCGGGGGGCACCATCGCCGTCACCGCGGTATATCTTCACGGAAGCTACCACGCCGTTCGTGAACATAATGTACTACCATAATAATCTAACCCTTAAAATCCGCTTCTCAGCGCGATTCAAAAAGGTAATATATAAACAAGTCGCTCCCGCCAACGCTTACACCACTTGAACGTCCCTGATAGTTATGCAAACCGGCGGGGAGGGGGTAAAGTAAAGTGCACGGAGTCCGAGCGGCCGGATATGGACCAACAGGTGGACGTCGTGGTCGTCGGGGGCGGGTCGACCGGCTGCGGCGTCGTCAGGGACCTCGCGCGACGGGGGCTCGACGCGGTGCTCGTCGAGAAGGGGAACCTGACGCACGGCACGACGGGACGGATGCACGGGCTCCTCCACAGCGGGGGCCGGTACGCGGTCTCCGACCAGAAGAGCGCGAAGGAGTGTATCGAGGAGAACCGAGTGCTCCGCGACATCGCGTCTCACTGCGTCGAGGAGACGGGCGGGATGTTCGTCAAGCGCCCCGAGGACTCGGAGGAGTACTTCCAGGAGAAGCTGGAGGGGTGTCGCGCGTGCGACATCCCCGTCGAGGTGCTCGACGGCGAGGAGGCTCGGCGCCGCGAGCCGTACCTCGCGCGCGACGTCGAGAAGGCGATCGCGCTCCCGGACGGCGCGGTCGACCCCTTCCGGCTCTGCGTCTCCAACGCGGCCGACGCCCGCGAGCACGGCGCGCGGATCGAGACGCACGCCCCGGTGACGGACGTGCTCGTCGAGGACGGCGAGGTCGTCGGCGTCGAGGTCGAACACGAGACCGGGCCGGGTAAGCGCGTCCACCGCGAGCCCGGCGCGACCGAGGAGATCCGCGCGCGCCACGTCGTCAACGCGACCGGCGCGTGGGCCGGTAACGTCGGCGAGATGGCCGGCGTCGACGTCGAGGTGCGCCCCTCGAAGGGCGTGATGACGGTGATGAACACCCGGCAGGTCGACACCGTCATCAACCGGTGCCGGCCGAAGGGCGACGCCGACATCGTCGTCCCCCACGAGACGGCCTGCATCCTCGGCACGACCGACGAGGAGGTCGACGACCCCGAGGACTACCCCGAGGAGGAGTGGGAGGTCGACCTCATGATCGAGACGCTCTCGGAGCTCGTCCCCGCGCTGAAGGACGCCCGGACGCTGCGGTCATTCTGGGGCGTCCGCCCCCTCTACGAGCCGCCGGGGACCGGCACCGAGGACCCGACGGACATCACGCGCGACTACTTCCTGCTCGACCACGGCGACCGCGACGACCTCCCCGGGATGACGACCATCGTCGGCGGGAAGCTCACCACCTACCGGATGATGGCCGAGTCCATCTCCGACCACGTCTGCGAGACGCTCGGCCACGAGGCGACCTGCGACACCGCCGACGCGCCGCTGCCGGGCTCGGAGAGCGAGGCGCGCATGGCGGAGCTGATGGACGAGTTCGGCCTCCGCTCGCCGGTCGCGCGACGCTCGGGCCAGCGGCTCGGGTCCCGGGCCGAGGACGTGCTCGACGAGTACGACCCCAACCCGATCGTCTGTAACTGCGAGAGCGTCACGCGCGCCGAGGTGCAGGACGCGATCGGCGAGGCCGGCAGCGACCTCAACGCCGTCCGCCTCCGCACCCGCGCCTCGATGGGCAACTGCCAGGGCGGCTTCTGCACCCACCGGATCGCCGCGGAGCTGGCGCGGGAGTACCCGGAGCCCGTCGTCCGCGACGCCGAGGACGAGCTGTACCAGGAGCGCTGGAAGGGCCAGCGCCACGCGCTGTGGGGCGAGCAGCTCTCGCAGGCGATGCTGAATCACCTGCTGCACGCGACGACGATGAACCGCGACGGCGACCCGGCGAACCTCGACGGCGAGGTCGACTTCGGCGCCTTCGACGCGGGCGCCGGGTCGGGGCCGGCGGGCGCCGACGCCGACGCGGGCGGCGAGTCCGGGACGGCGGCGGCCGACGAGGACCGCGCAGCGGGCGACGCGACCGCCGACGAGGACCGCGCAGCGGGCGACGCGACCGCCGACGAGGACCGCGCAGCGGGCGACGCGACCGCCGACGAGGACCGCGCAGCGGGCGACGCGACCGCCGACGAGGACCGCGCAGCCGACGACGCGGTCACCGACGGAGGGCGCTGATGGCCATAGACAGCGACGTCCTCGTCGTCGGCGGCGGGCTGGCGGCGATCACGGCGGCGATCGCGGCCTCGCGCGAGGGCGCCGACGTGCGGCTCGTCTCCCACAAGTCGAGCACGCTCCGGCAGGCCTCCGGGCTGATCGACGCGCTCGGCTACGTCCCGGCGACGGAGCCGGCGACGCCGCTCCGCGAGGGGCCGCCGACCGCGGGCCGCGAGCTCGACCGCGACGAGTGGCCGGACCCGGAGGGACCGCTCGCCGACCCCTTCGAAGCGGTCGACCGGCTCCCCGAGACGCACCCGTACCGGATCGTCGGCGCGGACGCGCTCCGGGAGGGGCTCGACCTGTTCGACGAGCTCGCGGGCGACGCGTACCGCGGGGGTCACACCGACCGCAACGCGCTCCTCCCCACCTTCGGCGGGAGCGTGAAGCCGACCGCGCGCTACCCGGCCGCCGCCGAGGCGGGGCTCGCGAGCGACGACCGGCCCGCGCTCATCGTGGGGTTCCGGTCGCTGACGGAGTACGACGCGCGGGCGTTCGCCGGCCGGCTGGAGGCCGCCGGCGTCCCCTTCGACGCCGCCGGCGCGGAGGTGGAGTTCGCGGAGGCGTTCCGGGCCGACGCGAAGGTAACCCGGCTGGCGAAGGCGCTCGACCACGACGAGGATATCGACGGCGTCCCCGCCCGCGAGGCGCTGGCGAAGGCCGTCGCTCCGCACCTCCACGACGTGGTCGACGAGGCGGGCGGGGTCGACCGCGTCGAGCGCGTCGGCTTCCCGGCGTTCCTCGGCGACGACGCGGGCGACGAGGTGCGCGCCGAGCTCGCGGACCGCCTCGGCGCCGACGTCTTCGAGATCCCGATGGGGCCGCCGAGCCTCCCCGGACTCCGGCTGGAGGACCGACTCTTCGACGCGCTCGACGCCGAGGGCGTCCGGTTCGAGACCGGCAACCCCGTCGTCGGTGTCGAGACCGAGGCCGACGGTCGCGTCGAGACCGTCGCGGTCGACCGGAAGGGGCGCGAGACCCCGTACGGCGCTGACGCCTTCGTGCTCGCGACCGGCGGGCTCGTCGGGAAGGGGCTCGACTCGGACCGCGACGGCGTCCGCGAGCCCGTCTTCGACCTGCACGTCGGGCAGCCGGACGACCGCTACGAGTGGTTCGTCGACGACGCGTTCGGCGACCAGCCGTACGCGCGCTTCGGCGTGCGCCCCGACGAGCGCGGGCGCCCGCTCGACGGCGACGGCGAGGCACAGTACGCGAACGTCTTCGCGGCCGGCGGGGTCGTCGGCGGCGCGGACGTCGCGCGAGAGAAGTCCGCGAGCGGGGTGTCGCTCGCGACCGGCCTCGTGGCCGGGCGGCAGGCGGCGACGGAGGCGACCCAATGACACGAGACACAGCAGACGACGGCGACGCGGGGGACGCAACGGGCGGAGAGCGCGACGGCGGGAGCGAGACCCGGGCCAGCCCCGGCGTCCCGGAGGCCGGTCGCGACGAGCAGCCGTCGATATTCGTCCCCGACGAGGGGGAGGTGCCCGAGGGAGCGGCGGGCGGCGATCGCGGTGCGAGCGACCGCGCCGCCACCGACGGCGGCGTCGAGAGCGCGTCGGGCGGGAGCGACTCGACCGAACTCGACCCGGACGCGTACGACCCCGTCGACGTGTTCCCCGGCGGGGACCTCGACCTCCGGGAGGGGGCCGACTCCTGTTACAAGTGCACGAGCTGTGACACCTCCTGTCCGGTCGCCGAGGTCGACGACGAGTTCCCGGGACCGAAGTTCCAGGGGCCGGAGCAGTGGCGGCTCAAGCGCAAGGACGACCACGACATCGACGAGTCGATCACCTCCTGTTCGAACTGCATGCGCTGTGACGACGCCTGCCCCTCCTCCGTGCCGCTCTCGCAGATGCACAACGAGGCCCGCGGCCAGTTCGTCGAGGAGCAGATGGAGAAGCTGTCGGTGGAGTACGTCCGCAACCGAATCTTGGCGAACTACCGCACGTCGGCGCGGCTGGCGAGCATCGTCCCGCGCACCGCCTCGCTCGCGATGAACTTCGGACCGGTCCGCTGGGCGATGGAGAAGACGCTGGGCATTCCGAAGGAGCGCGACTTCCCCGAGTTCGCCACGGAGACGTTCCGCGAGTGGTGGGAGGCCCGCGGCGGCGCGCAGGTGGAGAACCCGGACAAGCGGGTCGCGTACTTCCACGGCTGCTACTCCAACTACAACACCCCCGAGGTCGGCAAGGCGATGGTCTCGGTCTACGAGCACTTCGGCTACGAGGTGATGGTGCCCCCGCAGAAGTGCTCCGGCACCCCGATGTTCGCGAACGGGATGTTAAAGGACGCGCGCCGGCACGCGGAGACGAACGTCGAGAGCCTGATCGAGGCCATCGGCGAGGGCGCCGACGTGATCGCCTCCTGTACCTCCTGCTCGATGTCGCTCCGACAGGAGTACCCCGAGCTGTTCGACATCCACGGGATCGAGGACGTCTCCGAGCACACCTACGAGGCGCTGGAGTACCTCCGGATCAACGAGGACCTGGAGGGCGAGCTGGCGGACACGGAGCTCGCCGACGAGCGGGCGTTCGCCTACCACGCGCCGTGTCACGCCCGCAACCAGGGGCTCTCGCGGCAGGCCGTCGAGACGTTCCGCGACGTCGACGGCGTGACGATGGAAGACGTCGGCGACTCCTGTTCCGGCATCTCGGGCACGTACGGCTGGAAGGAGGAGAAGTACGAGAAGTCGATGGAGATCGGCGAGGAGATGTTCGAGCACATGGAGGACGCCGAGGGCGACGTGGGGATGACCGAGTGCCCCACCTGCGCGATGCAGATGGAACACGGCACCGGCTACGAGATCAAACACCCCCTCCAGCTGCTCGACGAGACCGTCGGCGCCTGATCGGTCGGCCGCCCCGCTCGCCGGCGTCTCGTCCGTCGGCGTCCGACTCCCGCCGACCCGACCCGCCTGCGCCCGAAGCGGACCGAGAAGTTCACCGACGCGCCGGCGCCTCGTTTCTCAGATTAAATAACCACAGACGAACGCTTATTCCTCGGAGTTCCGCAGTCGGGGTACGTGTCCCTCGAACGGCTCCTCGATCGGTTCGACGGCGTCGAGCGGTCCATCGTGGTCGTCAACCGCACCGACCCCGACCCCGTCCTCAACATGCTCGCCGACACGTTCGGCGAGAGCCCGGTGGACGTGACCGACGGGAGCCTCGCCGGCGACGGCGGCACCGGATCCGGCCGCGCCGGGACCCGATCCGATTCCGCCGGGTCCCGGTCGGGCGGCGTCGGCGGGGTCAACGACGTCACCGGCGGGGCCGGCCTCTCCGCCGAGCGGCTGACGATGCGCTCGGCGGACGCGGGCGAGGGGCCGGTGATAGACGTCGACGCGCTCCGGCGGAACGACGCGGTCCCGTTCGACGGCGACGACCCCGAGGCGGTGGAGAACCTCGCGCTGCTCGTCGAGGGCGACGAGGTCGTCGCCGGCTCGACGCTCGGCGAGCTCGGCGACGCGGTGCTGTTCGTGAACTCCGACCTGTACGTCACCGGGACGCGGACGCTGGCGGACGTCGACCTCCCGTCGGTGATACGCGGCCTCGACGACACGACGTTCACCCTCCGCGGGTACCCGGAGTCCAACCGACAGAAGCTCCTCCTCATCACCGTCTCCCGGTTCATCGAGCGCGTCGCGTGGACGGCCGGCGACGGGACGCTGCGGTCGTCGTTCCAGCGCCTCTCGCGGATCGACGACGAGGTCGGGACGCGCCGGGTGTACGAGAGCGTGGCCGACGCCGGCGTCGACACCCACCTGTACGGCGTGCCCGACGACCTGCCGCGGGGGCTCGACGCGGTCGTCCACGGCGGCGACGGCCCCGACTTCACCAACAGCTGGTTCGTCGTGTACCGACCGCCCGAGGGGCCGCACTCCGTCGGCGGCGACGCGGGGGCGGACCTCGGGCGCGGCGTCGAGGGCGGCGTCGGCCTCCTCGCCGTCGAGTCGGAGCCCCGGGTCTGGCGCGGGACGTGGACGTTCGACGCGGGGCGCGTCCGCGCGATGAACCGCTACATCGAGCGGAACCTCTGACGGGACCAGTCACGCGGGGCGGGACTCGCACCCGTTAC
The DNA here is from genome assembly GCF_042665015.1 of Halorubrum rutilum. Lineage (GTDB taxonomy): Archaea > Halobacteriota > Halobacteria > Halobacteriales > Haloferacaceae > Halorubrum > Halorubrum rutilum. Next base: position 277,929 of record NZ_JBHTBL010000004.1, read on the forward strand.
GCCGAGCGGGATCCGTAACCGGATCCGCGACGTCGGGCGAAATCCGCGGTCGGACCCCGGCGTCGTATTTAGGTTTCTCGGGCCGAATCCAACCCGTGAGTTCATATTCCCCGAGCGGTGACGGGCGACCATGTTCACCGAGCGGTCCGACCTCGTCGGCGACGACGACCCGATCCGCGGGTACGGCGTCGCGGTGACGCCGGGACGGGACGGACCGCTTGTCTTCGTCGCCGGCTACGGCGAACCGAACCGGCTCTACGCCCGCGACGGCGACCGCCTCGTCGACACGGCCTGCGGCATCGTCGCCGACGGGACCCGCCACGGGATGGGCGTCTGCGCGGCCGACCTCGACGCCGACGGCTGCGAGGAGGTGTACGTCCACAACTGCACCAAGGGCGTCGACGGCGGCGGCGACCCGGACCTCCTCCTGAGCCGGCTCGAATCGGACGGCTACCGCTGGACCGACGTGTTCGCGCTCGACGTCAACGCGGACCGCTTCGACGTGCGCGCCGGCCGGTCCGTCGCCGCGCTCGACAGGCTGGGGACCGGCCGGTACGGCGTCGCCGTCTCCGGGTACGCCGCGCCGCTCGCCTTCTACGAGCTGGGCGACGACGGCGAGGTCACCGACATGGCCGACGCCGTCGGGCTGGAGGTCGACGGCGGCTGTCGGTCCCTCCTCGCGGTCCCGCACTGCTCCGGGGCCGGCGACCTGTTCGCCGGCGTCGAGCGCGGCCCGAACCGCCTGTTCCGGAACGAGAACGGGCATTACGACCCGACCGGCGGCGGCTCGCTGTCCGACCCCGCGGGCGACACCCGCGGGGCGGCCCTCGTCGACGAGGGCGGGCGGTTCGCGTTCGCGGTCGGCAACGAGGACGGGCCGAACCGCCTCCTCCGTCGCGGCTCTGCCGGCGGGTTCGAGGACGTCGCGCCCCCGGCCCTCAGCGAGCCCGACCGCGTCCGGACCGTCGTCGCGGCCGACTTCGACAACGACGGCCGCGAGGAGCTGTTCTACAACGTCTCCGGGGAGCCGAACCGGCTCTACGAGCGCGTCGGCGGGGACGGGTCGGACGCGGGCGACGACGCCTCCCGCTGGGAGCCCGTCGACCCCGGTCCCGCCGCCGAGCCGGACGGCTTCGGCACGGGCGCGGTGGCGGCCGACCTCGACGGCGACGGCGTCTTGGAGCTCCTCGTCGTCCACGGCGAGGTCGCCGCCCAGCCGGTCGCGGTCTACGACGTCCCGGCCGCCGCCGACGCCGGCTGGCTCCGCGTCCGGCCGACGACCCGTCACGGCGCCCCCGCCCGCGGCGCCGTCGTCAGGCTGGAGACGACGGCCGGAATCCAGCGCCGCACCGTCGACGCCGGCGGCGGCTGCCTCTGTCAGACCGAGCCGGTCGCGCACTTCGGGCTCGGCGGGGCGGCGCCGCGGCGGGTCGTCGTCCGGTGGCCGGACGGCCGCGAGCGGATCCTCTCCGACCCCGCGCCCGACGCGGAGGTCGCGGTCGAACACCCCTCGGAGCGGCGGTCGCCGTCGAGCGGGGGACGCCGCCTCCGCGGCGACCGGTCGGTCGGGCGGTAGCAGACGGCGGCGAGGGCCGTCACCCCCGATCGCCCGGACAGAACTGCCGCCCCTCGCAGGTTCAAGTGTCCGGGGGTGTAGGGACGGGTATGGTAGACCCGACTTCCGACCTCGAGGAGGACGTCGACGAGGAGTCCGCGCCGCGCTGTGCGACCTGCGGGGAGCCGGCGCTGGGCGTCGACCGTCGAACCCTCACGTGGGTCGACGGCGTCGACGTCGAACACCGGCACTTCTGCTCGCAGACCTGTCGCGACGACTGGGCGGACGAACGACCCGAGGCGGGCGGCTGACCCGGGAGACGACGGCGCGGACCCCGCGCGGGAGGGTTTTTCAGTACGGGGGTGGTATCTGGGGGTATGATATCGCTCGACGAGGCCGTGACGGCCCGACTGGAGTCGCACGGCGAACGGTTCGAGGTGCTGATCGATCCGGACGCGGCGCTCGCGATGAAGCGCGGGGAGTTCGAGGGCGACCTGGAGGACGTGATCGCCGCGGAGGACGTGTTCGAGAACGCCTCGCGGGGCGACCGGCCGGCGGAGGAGGACTTGGAGACCGTCTTCGGCACGACCGACGCCCTGGAGATCATCCCCGAGGTCGTCGAGCGCGGGGAGATCCAGATCACCGCCGAGCAGCGCGAGGAGATGCAGGAGCGGAAGCACAACCAGCTCGTCACCACCATCACGCGCAACGCGGTGAACCCCCAGATGGACGACTCGCCGCACCCGCCGGAGCGCATCGAGCGCGCGCTGGAGGAGGCGGGGTTCCAGGTCGACCCGATGGAGCCGGTGGAGAACCAGGTCGACGACGCGCTGGAGGCGCTCCGCCCCGTCATCCCGATCCGGTTCGAGGAGGTGACGATGGCGGTCCAGCTCCCGGCCGACTACGCGGGCTCCGGACAGGCGCAGATCCGCGAGTTCGGCGACCTGGAGCGCGAGGAGTGGCAGAACGACGGCTCGTGGGTCGGCGTGCTCACGTTCCCCGCCGGCCTCCAGAACGACCTGTACGACCTCGTCAACGAGGTCACCTCCGGCGAGGGCGACGCCCGCGTGATCAAGGACAAGGACGAGCTGCGGACGCGGTAGGGCGTGCACGTCGCGGTCGACGCCGGACTCGTCGCGCTCGCGACGTCTCCCTGACGGGTCGCCATACGTGCCGCGGCCGAGAGCTTCATACCCCGCCGCGAGCCTCCTCCCTCCATGCACGAGCGCGCGGCGGAGTTCGCGGCACGGGCGCGGGACAGATACGGCGTCGACCTCGAGATCTTGGAGTTCGACGCCGGCACGGAGACGGCGGCCGCGGCGGCCGACGCCGTCGGCTGCGACACCGCGGCGATCGCCTCCACGATCGTGGTGTCGCTCTCGGGCGGCGACGTCGAGGGTGACGAGGGTCGGCTGGTCGCCGCGATCACCAGCGGCGCGAATCGCCTCGACCTGGACGCGGTCGCGGCTCACTTCGGCGCCGACGGCGCCGCGATGGCGGACCCGACGCGCATCCGTGAGACCGTCGGCTGGAGCATCGGGGGCGTGCCGCCCCTGTGTCACGACGCCGCGCTCCCGACCGTCTTCGACCCGACTCTCGCCGGCTACGACACCGTCTACGGCGCCGCGGGGACGCCGAGCGCCGTGTTCGCGATCGACCCCGACCGGCTCGCGTCGCTGGCCGAGGCGACGACCGTCGACCTCACCGAGTGAGGGCGGACGGGGGTCCCGCCGCCGACGCCGCCGACGCCGCCGATCGACGACGACGCCGTTGGTGATCGAACCCGCGCTCCTCGCCCTCGGTTATTAACTCTGGGTTGTGAAGTAACAACACTTTTCTATTAACGGGCGGTACGGATCGGTATGACTCACTCACGTCGGTCGGTGTTACGGGGCGGGGCGGGCCTGCTGGCGGCCGGCTCGGCGGCCTCGCTCGCCGGCTGTTCGGGCGCCGCGGGCGGCGGCTCCGGCGGCTCGGCGGGGTTCGACGGCGGGTACGCCGCCTTCTTCACGCTCAACGACTGGGCCAACGAGGTCGTCGGCGACCGCGCGAGCTTCGAGAGCCCCGTCGAGGTCGGCCGCCTCGGGCACGGCTGGACGCCGGACGGGACCCTCGCCGCGGACGTCGCCGCCACGGACGCGTTCGTCTACCTCGACAGCCCCGAGTTCGCGTGGGCGCAGGACCTCGCCGCGACGCTCGAAGCCGACTACGACTCCGTCGCGGTCGTCGACGCGCTCGCCGACGTCGAGGACGACCTGCTCGCCTGGGACCACTCGCACGAGAGCCACGACGAGGGCGGTCACGACGGGGAGAATCACGAGGACGAGGGCCACGACGGCGACGAGGCGAGCCGCGACGACCGCCAGTACGACCCCCACGTCTGGGTCGACCCGGTCCTCGCGGCGCGGATGGTCGAGACCGTCGCGACCGGGCTCGGCGAGGCCGACCCCGAGAACGCCGACGCCTACGCCGAGAACGCCGACGCCTACGCGGCGGAGCTCGACGCGGTCGACGCCGCCTTCGAGTCGATCGCCGAGGACGCCGAGCGCGACGTGGCGGTCATCGCGGGCCACAACTCCTTCCAGTACCTGGAGGCGCGCTACGGGTTCCGCCTCCACTCGCCCGTCGGCGTCTCGCCGCAGAACGAGCCGAGCCAGGGCGAGATCGCCGACACCATCGAGCTGGTGGATAGCGAGGGGATCGACACCGTCCTCTACAGCCGGTTCGAGTCGACGCGGCTCGCGGAGACGATCGTCGAGAACAGCGACGCGACGGCGACGATGCCCGTCAGCCCCGCCGGCGGGACCACGGAGGAGTGGAACGAGGCCGGCTACGGCTACCTCGAACAGATGACCGAGGTCAACGTCCCCGCGTTCGAGCGGGCGTTCGGGGCGCAGTGAACCGGCGCCTCGGAGCCTCCGACGACCTCGACCGCCCCGCCGCCGGCGGCGACGACCCCCGGCGCGAGCGCGGAGTAAAAGAGCTAAACGTTCGGCCGACACAGCGAAGGGACACGCAGTGACCGCTATCGTCGACCTCGACGGCGTGACGTTCGCCTACGGCGACACCGTCGCCGTGAGCGACGTCTCTCTGACGGTCGAGGCGGGCGAGTTCCTCGGGCTCGTCGGGCCGAACGGCTCCGGGAAGACGACCCTGCTCCACCTCATGCTCGGGCTCCACGAGCCCGACGAGGGGAGCGTCGAGCTGTTCGGGCGCCCGGTCGACGAGTTCGACGACGGCGGCCGGATCGGCTACGTCTCCCAGCAGGCGACGAGCCGCGGCGGGTCGATGCCCGTCACCGTCCGCGAGTGCGTCACGATGGGCCGGTTCGCGCACGCCGGCCGCGGGCGGCTCTCCGAGGCCGACCGCGCCGCCGTCGCCGACGCGATCGAGACGGTCGGGATCGGCGACCTCGCCGACCGGCTCGTCACCGAGCTGTCCGGCGGGCAGAAGCAGCGCGCGTACATCGCCCGCGCGCTCGCGAGCGACGCGGACCTGCTCGCGCTCGACGAGCCGACCGTGGGGGTCGACGCCGAGTCGCGCGACGCCTTCTACGCGCTCCTGGACGAGCTCAACGACGACGGGATCACGGTCATCCTCATCGAGCACGACATCGGCGTCGTCACCGACCGCGCGAACCGCGTCGCCTGTATCAACACCGAGCTGTACCACCACGGCGACACCGAGTCGTTCGTCGAGAGCGACGCCCTCGCGGAGGCGTACGGCGCGACCGGACAGGTCGTCCACCATCACCACTGATGAGCGGGACCACGGCGACGGACGGCGAGGACGAGCCGGGCGCGAACGCGGTCGCGAGGCCCGACCGCGGGCTCCGCCGGACGGCCGAGCTCGCAGCGCTCGGCGTCACGGCGGCCGTCGCGGTCGGCATGCTCGCGTTCCTCCTGCTCTACTGGGCGCAGGACCTCCCGGTCGCGAGTGACCTGTACGTCGCGTTCCGCGCGCTCGGCCGGGGGATGGACGCGGCGTTCGGGACGAACGTGTTCCGGCACCCGATCATGTGGCAGTCGATGGCGGTCGGCGTGCTCGTCGGGGTCGTCGCCCCGCTCGTCGGGTCGTTCCTCGTCCACCGGGAGATGGCGCTGATCGGCGAGACGCTCGCGCACACGGCGTTCGCGGGGGTCGCGATCGGCATCCTCGTCAACGCGTCGACCGGGTGGGACGGGTCGCTGCTGCTCGTCGCCCTCGTCGTCGCGGTCGCGGGGGCGCTCGCCGTCCAGTGGCTCACCGAGCGCACCGACGCCTACGGCGACGTGCCGATCGCGATCATGCTCAGCGGGAGCTTCGCGGTCGGCACCCTGATCGTCAGCTACGGGCGCGGGCTGACCGCGATCAACATCGAGGGGTACCTGTTCGGGAACCTCGCGGTCGTCACGGCCGAGGGCGCGCGGCTGATGGGCGCGCTCTCGCTGCTCGTCGTCGCCGGCGTGGCGCTGACGTACAAGCAGCTCCTCTTCATCACCTTCGACGAGCAGGCGGCGCGGGTCGCCCAGCTCAACGTCACCGGCTACAACGCGCTGCTCGTGGTGTTGACCGCGGTGGTCGTCGTCGGCGCGATGCAGGTGCTCGGCGTCATCCTCGTCGCCGCGATGCTCGTCGTTCCGGTCGCGGCGGCCTCGCAGGTCGCGCGGAGCTTCCGCGAGACGACGTACCTCGGGGTGATCTTCGGCCAGCTCTCGGTGCTCGGCGGCTTCGCCGTCTCGATCGGGCTCGGCCTCCCCTCCGGCGGCTCGATCGTCGTCACCGCGATCGCGGTGTACCTCGCGACCGTCGCCCTCTCGGGCTCCTCGGTGAACGCGATCTCTGCGCACGGGTAACCCTCGGACGGCGGGTCGGGCCACACGGGACCGGCGCGCGTGTGCGCCCGTGTCGCGCGGTTTCCACAGACCCTTATGTCCCGGCCGCGAGTGAGGCGTATGGGAGAGACGGAAACCTACACGATCACCGGTCCCGACGGTGACGAGGAGTCGTTCGAACTGCCCGCCGGTCTCGTCGACGTGCTCAGCGAGCAGGGCGAGCGGGGCACCCGCGTCGTCAGCGACGTCGTGGTGCAGGCGATGGCCCAGCAGGCGCACGTCATCGTCCACCACAGCGAGGGCGACGTCCCCGAGGACATCGCGGCGATGAACGAGACGGCCGCGGAGCTGTTCGAGGAGCGGTTCGGGCAGTCGCTGGAGGACGCGCTCGGCCACTCGCACTGAGACGCGACGGCGACTCCGGCCCTCGGTTCTCACCGGCGGCCGGTCGCTTAAGCCGCCGCGGCACGTACGCGCACTCATGAGTCACGACTCGGACGCGCCGGTGCTGATCTTCGACGGCGACTGTCCGTACTGCTCGGTCGCGGCGCTCGCGCTCCGCCGGCTGGACGGCGTCGTCGCGGTGCCGTGGGAGGCCGACCCGGTCGGCCCGTTCCTCGACGCGCAGTTCGGCTCGCGCCCGTTCGCGATGGTGCTCGTCGACCCCGGCGAACGCCGGGTGTACGCCGGCCGGTCGGCCGCCGAGGAGCTCGCCGACCGCGCGGGCACCCCGGGGATCGTCGGCGGGCTCGTCCGCGACAACTACGACCGGATCGCCGACGTCGTCGGGACCCTCTCGGGCCGCGACCGCGACCCCGACGACGTCCACGAGGAGTACCGGCTGACCGACGCCGCGCGCGACCTCGTCGACGACCTGCGCCCGGCCGCGAGCGACCCGCCGGAGGCGCTGTCGTGAGCGGGGAGGGCGCCGACGCGGGCAACCCCGAGAGCGACGCGTCGGTCGGCGACCCCGACGGCGGCACCTACACCCTCCTGATCGACCTCGCGGCCCCCGCGGAGATCGGGGTCGGCGCGCTCGGGGCGCACGCCATCGACGCCGGCGTCTACGCGTACACCGGGAGCGCACTCGGCGCGGGCGGGTTCTCGCGCGTCGACCGCCACCGCCGAACCGCACGCGGGGAGCACGACGTCCGCCACTGGCACGTCGACCACCTGCTCGGGCACCCGGACGCCCGGATCGACCGCGTCGTCCGGAGCGTCGGCGCCGACGTCGAGTGCGCGGTCGCCGACCGCCTCTCGGCGGGCCCGGTGGACGGGTTCGGCGCGTCGGACTGCGGCTGTAAGAGCCACCTCGCCGCCGGCGACGAGGGGGAGTCGCTCGACGCGTTCGCCGCGCGGGTCCGGGACGCGCACGAGGCGGCGGTCGAATCGGCCGACGCCGGCGCGGCCGGCGAGAGCGAGGACGCGACCGACGCCGCCGAGAGCGACGCGCGCGTCGACGTGGTCGCCGGCGAGTAGCGGTCGCACCGAGCTCCGCTCACAGGTCGTACCGGTCGACGATGTCGGTGAGCTGTTCGCGCCGCCCGTCGATCGCCTCCTCGCGGAGCGCCTCCTCCTCCGGCGTCGGGCAAGTCAGCTCCGGGACGCCCGCCGGGGCGCCCTCGTCGTCGAGCGCGACGAACGTGAAGTAGGAGGTCGTCGTCCGGCGCTCCTCGTCGGTCCTCGGGTTCTCCGCGCGCACGTCGACCTTCACGTCGAGGCTCGTGCGCCCGACGTTGAACACGTACCCCTCGATGACGGCGACCTCCCCCATCTCGATGGGCGCGATGAAGTCGACGTGGTCCATCGAGGCGGTGACCACCTGTCGGTTCGCGAAGCGCATCCCGGCGATCGCGCCGCAGATGTCCATCCAGTGGAGGACCGCGCCCCCGAGCGCCCGGCCGAGGTTGTTCGTGTCGTTCGGCAGCAGCATCTCGGTCATCTCGGTGTACGACTCCGCGACGGTCGCCGTCTCGTCCATACCGGCGGTGGGCGGGCGGGCGACTTGAACCTCCGGCTCTCGGGGCCGGCTCCCGGGATCGGTCCCTCGGGGCCCCACCCTCGGCGGTAGGGGCTCGGGTCGCCGTCAGGACCCCTCCGGCGGACCGTCGTCGAAGTGGACGGAGTCGGGGGAGCGGCCGGCCTCGTCGACCACCTCGTCGGAGACGACGATGGGGCAGTCGATCCGCACGGCGAGCGCGAGCGCGTCGGAGGGGCGCGCGTCGAAGACGAACCGCTCCGGTTCGCCGTCCTCGTACCGCTCCGCGTCGACCTTCGCGTAGAAGGTGCCGTCGCGGAGGTCGTCGATCCGGACGCGGTCGATCGCTCCGCCGAACTCGGTGAGGACCTCGACGAGCAGGTCGTGCGTCAGCGGTCGATCGAACGGCTCTCCCTCCAACGCCATCCCGATCGACTGCGCCTGGTCGGCGCTGACGAAGATCGGGACGTACTCGTCGCGGACCGAGAGGATGACCGCCGGCACGTCGCCGCCCGGCGCGGAGCCCGCTCCGACCCCGACCACATCGGCTTCGTGTTCCATACCGGACCGTGGTGGCGGCGGCATGAATAGCTGTCCCACGGCCGACCCCGCCCGCCGCGCGGAGCGCCCGCTCACGCCCCGGCGGCCTGGGCCCTCACGCTCCGCTGGTCCGGTCGCTCACGCCCCGGCGGTCCGGTCGCTCACGTCCCGCTCGTCCGGTACCAGTACGCCCACGCGACCGTGAACACGAGCGCCGCGCCGAGGAAGAAGACGACGCCGGGTTCGAGCGCGGAGACGGCGTACTCGGCGAGGGGGTCGACGACGTACTCGACCGTCCCGTCGATCGCCTCCCCGTCCGCGGCGGCGTCGGCCCCGCCGCCGTCGCCGGCCTGTTCGGTGGTGACGCCCGCGTCGTCGCCCCCGCTCCCGGTCGTGGTCGTCACGCGCGCCGTCGGGTCCGCGACCGCGAGGAGGCGCTGCGCGACGGCGGCCGCGAGCGCGATGAGCGCGTACCCGCCGAGCAGCCGCGTCAGCGCGCTCTTGATGCCGGCCGACTCCTCCTCGCCGCCGGCGAACAGCACGAGGGGCTCGTCGGCGGCGGCGTACACGTCCATCTCGCGGCCCTTCTCGGAGTAGGTCGTGTCGACGACGTCGACGAGGTCGGCGCCGTCGAGCTTCGAGAGGTGGTACTGCACGTTCTGGAGCGACGTGTCGACCTCGGCCGCGAGCTCCGACTTCGTCGCCGGCTCGTCGTGGAGGTGCGTGAGGATCTCGCGGGCCGTCTCGGAGCCGAGCGCGGCGATGAGGTCGTCCGCGTCCTCGTCGTCGACGCCCACGACCCGCGGCTCCCGGTCCTCGGGAGTCGCGTCGGGCAGGGAGGGCAACAGCCGCGACATGACCGCCGATCCGCGCCGTGAGGATACAAATTTGTTGGATCGGCGACGACCCCGGCGGTCCGCTACCGACTCACAAACCCTAAACGCGGCGAGGGGGTACGTCCCCGTAATGACAGAGACGCCAGGGGGCTCCGACGGCGCGTCCGCGCCCCCGACGGCGAGCGACCCCCCGGCCGCGCCCGGCCACGGCGAGGGCGTCGGGTCCGCCGGCGACGGCGGGACCGACGGCGACGCGGCCGGCTCCGTGACGGTCGTCGGCACCGCGCACGTCTCCGAGCGCTCGGTGGACGAGGTCGAGGCGGCGATCGAGCGCGAGCGCCCCGACGTCGTCGCCGTCGAGCTCGACGAGGGGCGGTACCGCCAGCTGCAGGGCGAGACCCCCGACGACCTCGACGCGGGCGACCTCCTGCGCGGGAACACCGTCTTCCAGTTCCTCGCGTACTGGATGCTCTCGTACGTCCAGACCCAGCTCGGCGAGCGCTTCGACATCGAGCCGGGCGCCGACATGCGGGCGGCCATCGACGTCGCGGAGGGGCTCGGGATCGACGTCGCCCTCGTCGACCGGGACATCCAGACGACGATCCAGCGCTTCTGGGCCCGCATGACCGTCACGGAGAAGCTCCGGATGGTCGGCGGGCTCGCGTTCGGCGTCACCGACTCGCGGGTCGTCGGGGTCCTCGCGGGGCTGTTCGTCGGGGTCCTCGCGGGGCCGGCGATCGGCCTCTTCGGCGGCGCGCTCGGGGTCACGGACGCGCTGCTGACGAGCGTGACCGCCGGCGTGCTCGTCGCCGTCGCCGTCGGCGTCGCCGTCGACCAGGTCGGGAAGCTGGCGCTCTCGCCGGACGGCCGGCTCTACGCGGCGAGCGGGCTCGGCGTGACCGCCGGGATCGCCGCGGCGGTCTCCGGCGTCGCGGACGGGTTCGTCTCGGCGTCCCTCGGCGGCTTCGCCGTGACGGCGATCGGCAGCCTCGGGCTCGGGATCTCGCTCGGGCTGACCCTCGGCGTCGCCGTGTCGGCGCTGCTCGGGCTGGCCGGTCGCGGCGGGGAGCCGGACCACGGCGGCATCGAGGAGCTCGACGTCGAGGAGCTCACCGACACCGACGTGGTGACGATGATGATGGAGGAGTTCCGGCAGTTCTCCCCGGGCGGGGCCGAGGCGCTCATCGACGAGCGCGACGCGTTCATCGCCCACCGGCTCGTCGCGCTCCGCGAGGCCGGGAAGGACGTCGTCGCCGTCGTCGGCGCGGGTCACCGCGCGGGGATCGAGGGGTACCTCGCGAACCCCGCGACCCTCCCGCCGATGGAGGAGCTCGTCGGCCGCGAGCGGGGCGGGAGCAGGCTGCCGTGGAAGAAGGCGATCGGCTACGCGATCACCGTCGGCTTCGTCGGCTTCTTCGTCCTGCTCGCGCTGGCGGGCGTCGAGAACGCCTTCCTCTTCCGGCTGTTCGGCGCGTGGTTCCTGATCAACGGGGCCTTCGCGTTCGCCTTCGCGAAGGTCGCCGGCGCGCGGTGGACCTCCGCGGGCGTCGGCGGCGCGGTCGCGTGGATGACCTCGATCAACCCGGTGCTCGCGCCCGGCTGGTTCACCGGCTACGTCGAGCTCAGGAGCCTCACCGTGAACGTCGGCGACATCGGGACGCTCAACGACCTGCTCACGGACGAGACGCTGTCGCCCTCCGAGCTGGTCTCCTCGATGCTCGACGTCCCCCTGTTCAGGCTCATCGTCGTCGTCGCGATGACGAACGTCGGCAGCATCGTCGCGAGCTTCCTGTTCGCCGTCTACGTGATCCCGGCGATGTTCGGCGCCGAGGTCGGCGGCGTCGACGAGGTGGGTCGACTGCTGATCGACGGCGCCTACGCCGGCGCGGAGCTGGTCAGAGGCGTCCTCACGGGCGGCGGGGGTGGCGCGTGACCCGACTGGCGCGCGGGGGGCGAGCGTGAGCTCGACCCTCCGAGGCCGCCGGATCGCCGGCCTCTACTTCAGCGGCACGGAGCTGCGGGACCTGCTCGTGGCGTGGCTCGCGCTCGGCGTCGCGTTCACGCTCTTCTTCGTCGACGGCACCGCCGGCCTCGACCGGCTGCTGGCGGCGGGGGTGGTCCCGCCGCTGCTCGTCGGGCTGCTCACCGCGGGCGTCGCGTTCCTCCTCCACGAGATCGCGCACAAGGTCGTCGCGGTCCGCTACGATCAGGTGGCCGAGTTCCGAGCCGACAACGGCATGCTGTTCCTGGCCGTGATGAGCTCGCTCCTCGGGTTCATCTTCGCCGCGCCCGGCGCGGTCCACCACCGCGGGCGGCTGACCCCGCGGGAGCACGGCCACATCGCGCTCGCGGGCCCGGTTGCCAACCTCCTGCTCACGCTCGTCTTCCTCCCGGCGCTCCTGCTCGGCCCCGTCGTCGGGAGCCCCGTGATCACCCTGATCGGCTCCCGCGGGATCGCGATCAACGTCTTCCTCGCGGCGTTCAACCTGATCCCGTACGGCCCCCTCGACGGGAAGACGGTGCTCGACTGGAGCAAGGGAGCGTGGGCCGGCTTCTTCCTCGTCTCGGTGGCGCTCACGGTCGGGCTCGTCTTCGTCGGCGGGCTCGGCTTCGGCGGGCCGTTCTGAGGGGGGCCGTTCTGAGGCGGGCGACGGGACGGCCGCCCGGCGGGAACGGTGCGCTTTTGCTCCGCGGCCGTCCCTCGACACACATGACCGAGGGCGAGGGCGGAGACGACGGAGGCGCGACCGGGAACGGCGAGGGAAAGACGAGCGACGGCGACGAGAGATCGAGGAGCGACGGCGGCGACGAGCTCACCTACGCCGACGCGGGCGTCGACATCGACGCGAGCGAGGCGGCGACGGCGGCGCTCATCGGCGCGGTCGGCGAGGCCGAGGGCGACTACGCCGGCCTCCTCGACATCGGCGACCGGTACCTCGCGCTCGCGACCGACGGCGTCGGGACGAAGCTCCTCGTCGCCGAGGCGCTCGGCGACTACTCGACGGTCGGGATCGACTGCGTCGCGATGAACGTCAACGACCTCGTCGCCGCCGGCGTCCGCCCCGTCGCCTTCGTCGACTACCTCGCCGTCGACGAGCCGGACGAGCGGTTCGCCGAGCAGGTCGGCGACGGGCTCGCCCGCGGCGCGGAGCTCGCCGACATGGAGCTCGTCGGCGGCGAGACCGCGGTGATGCCGGACGTGATCTCGGGGCTCGACCTGGCGGGCACCTGCGCCGGGCTCGCGGCGAAGGAGGCCGTCTTCGACGGCGCCGCGCGGCCGGGCGACGCCCTGGTCGGCTGGCGCTCCTCGGGGATCCACTCGAACGGGCTCACGCTCGCCCGGGAGGCCGCCACCCGCGAGCACGCGTACACCGATCCCTGCCCGTTCGAGGGGTACGAGACGGTCGGCGAGGCGCTGCTAGAGCCGACCCGGATCTACGCGGACCTGCTCGACCCGATGCGCGGACACGGCGTGCGCGCGGCGGCCCACGTCACCGGCGGCGGCTGGACGAACCTGACGCGGCTCGGTGACCACCGGTACGTCGTCGACGACGCGTTCGACCCCCAGCCCGTCTTCGAGTTCGTGCAGCGCGAGGGGAGCGTCTCCGACGAGGAGATGCACCGCACGTTCAACATGGGGACGGGCTTCGTCGCCGCGCTCGACCCCGACGACGCCGAGTCGCTGGCCGACGAAAGCGGGGGGCGCGTGATCGGGCGCGTGGAGGAAGGGGACGGAGAGGACGACGAGGGGAGCGTCGCGATCCGCGGACTGGTGCTGTGAGCGCGCCGGGAAACAATAAGCTATTGTTGCCGGTATCAACGAGCCGCGGCTCGATTTACCAACGAGCGCCGCCTTATCACGGCGAGACACGTACCCTCAGTCAATGACGGACCGATCCGAGTCGTCGGAGCCGGCGGTCGCCGCGAACGACGACGCGGACGACGGCGACGAGCCCGAGGAAGACGGCTTGGAGTACCTCGACGAGATCGAGGACGGCGCCGGCTGCACGGAGGTCTGGGAACACCTCTCGGAGCGCCGAGAGACGGAGCGACGGGCGGCGGAGCGCGAGGAGTAGCCCGCTACGACAGGTGCGCGGCGATGTCGGCCTCGGTGATGATCCCGACCGTCTCGCCGCCGTCGGTGACCATCACGGCCTTGTAGTGGTCCAGCAGGTTCCGGACCTCGTCGACGGTCGCGCCGGGCGCGACCGTGGGGAACGACTCGCTCATCACCTCGCTGACGGGGTGATCGCCCACGTTCTCGCCCGCGTGAACCACGTCGCCCTGGCTGATCGAACCGACCGGGACCCCGTTCTGGAGCACCGGGAGCTGCGAGTACGCCTCCTCCTCCATCAGGTCGACCGCCTCGCGCACCGCGTCGTCGGGCGCGACGCTGATCACCGTCTCGTTCATCAGGTCGCTGGCGCGGACGACCTCGCCCTCCGCCTCCTGGAGCGCGTTGACGATCCGGCGGAGCGTCGAGAGCCGCGGGTCGACGTCGCCGCCCTCGATCCGCGCGATCAGGGGCTGTGAGACGTCCGCCGCGTCCGCCAGCTCGCTCTGGGTCAGCTCCAGCGTCGTCCGCCGCTCGCGGAGGTCCTGTGGCGTCGGGAGTTCCATACGGTGAATAACTCCGGGTTATTAGAAAAGGTTTCGGCGGCGACCGATATCGCGGCGGCGAGCGCGCGTTTCGACCGGCCGTGAGGACCGACCGGCCGTCTCGCCCGATCCTCGCTCACTCGTCGTCGCGGTCGTCGTCCTCGTCGCCCTCCGTCTCGACGATCTCGATGACTTCGAGGGGGACGTCCCGCAGCGCGCCGCCGACCTCGCTCTTCGCGATCCGCTCCGCGTGCTCCTCGCTGTCGGCGTTGAAGATGTCGATCTCCAAGAGGAGCCCGACCAGAGCCGTGTTCGCCGCGAGGAACGCGGCGTCGAACGGCTCGCCGCAGGCCGGACAGCCGGTGACGCCGGGCTCGACCTCGACGTACTGCTTGTCCGTCTCGTTGAGTCGCTTGCCGGCCTCGCTGACCGCGACGCCGATGGCGTCGTCGGTCTCCTCGACGTCGCGGACCAACCAGGCGGCTTCCATCGCGACTTCGTAGTTGCTCATACCCGACCGACGGGCCGCAGGGTTTCCTTTCTTGTGGTTCGCCCGCGGTCACCGCGTGAAACGGCGTCTCGGGGATCGAACCCGGGCGAGTCCGCCGCTACAGCCGGTCGACGATCGCCGCGGTGACCTCGTCGGTCGTCGCGTCGCCGCCGAGGTCGCCGGTGCGCGGGCCGTCGGCGAGGACCGCCTCGACCGCGTCGCGCGTCCGCTGCCCCTCCTCGACGTGGCCGAGGTACTCCAGCAGCATGGCGGCCGACAGTATCGCCGCGGTCGGGTTCGCGACCCCCTCCCCGGCGATGTCGGGCGCGGTGCCGTGGACCGGCTCGAACAGCGCGTTGTCGTGCCCGACGTTCGCCGACGGGAGGAGGCCGAGCCCGCCGACGAGCCCGGCCGCGAGGTCCGAGAGCACGTCGCCCGCGAGGTTCGGACAGACGACCACGCCGTACCCCGTCGGGTCGAGCGGGAGCTTCGTCGCGAACGCGTCCATCAGCTCCTCGTCGGCGTCGACGCCGCGCTCCTCGGCGACCGACAGCACCTCCTCGCGGAACCGGCCGTCCGTCTCGCGCATCACGTTCGCCTTGTGCGCGACGGTGAACCCCTCGTCGGGGTCGCCCATGGGCCCGCGGCCGTCCGCGACGAACTCGCAGGCGTACTCCGCCAGCTCCCGGGAGGCCGACGAGGTGACGACGCGCGTGAGCGTCGAGAGGTCCTCGGAGAGGCGGTCCTCGTGGCCCGCGTAGACGCCCTCGGTGTTCTCGCGCAGGAAGACGACGTCCGTCTCCGGCCGGACCGCGTCGACGCCGGGATACGCCTTCGCCGGGCGCACGTTGACGAACGAGTCGACCGCCTCGCGCAGCGGGAGGATGACGTCGGCGGCCGTCTCGCCGGCCGCGCCGAACAGCGTCGCGTCCGCGTCCGCGACGAGCTCGTACGTCTCGGCCGGGAGCGCCTCGCCGGTCCGCTCCCTCGTCGCGTCGCCGGCGTCTCCCCGGACGAACTCGAAGTCGACGTCGAACGCCTCCAACACCTCGACGGCGGCGGGGACGACCTCGCGGCCGATCCCGTCGCCCTCGATGACGGCGATCTCCTCGCCCATTCAGTCGTCCCCCTCGACGTAGGGGAGCCCGTCGACGGTCGCGTCGACCTTGCTCCGGTTCGAGTACATCAGCGCGGTCGTGTCCCAGATGCCGTCGACCAGCGCCTCCCGCATCGCGCCGTCGATCTCGACGTCGATGACGGTGTCGCCGTAGGTGACCGTCTTCGCCTCGACGTCGATGTCGATCTCGCCGTCCGGGTTCGCCTCGATCCACTCCTGGAGCTCGGTGACCGTCTCGTGGTCGGCGGTGACCGCCGGGATCCCGAGCGACTTGCAGTTGTCGCGGAAGATCTCGGCGTAGGACTCGCCGACGATCCCGTCGATCCCCCACCGCATCATCGCCTGCGGCGCGTGCTCCCGCGAGGAGCCGCAGCCGAAGTTGGAGTTGACGACCGCGATCGACGCGCCCTCGAAGCGGTTGAGGGGGTGGTCGTTGAACTCGCCGTCGTCGTCCCGCCGGGCGTCGTAGAAGAGGTAGTCCGCCATGTTGTCGAACGTGACCTCCTTCATGAACTTCGCCGGCAGGATCTGGTCGGTGTCGACGTCGTCGCCGGGGATCGGCACGCCGGTGCCGGCGACCTCGGTGATGTGTTGTTCCCCGTCGCCGCCGCTCGCGTCGGGGGCCATCAGTCCGCCACCTCCTCGACGCCGCCGGCGCCGCCGGTCGGCCCGTCGTCGAGGTAGTCGCGCGCGTCGGCGACCTCGCCCTCGACGGCCGCGGCCGCGACCATCGCGGGGCTCATCAGGACGGTGCGGCCGTCCTTCGACCCCTGCCGCCCGACGAAGTTGCGGTTCGACGAGGACGCGCAGACCTCGTCGCCCTCCAGGGCGTCGTCGTTCATCGCGAGGCACATCGAGCAGCCGGCGCGGCGCCACTGGAAGCCGGCCTCGATGAACGTCTGGTCGATGCCGCGCTCCTCGCACTGCTGGCGCACGGTCTCGGAGCCGGGGACGGCCAGCGCGCGGACGCCCTCGTCGACCGTCTCGCCCTCCAGGATCTTCGCGGCCTCCGCGAAGTCGGAGAGGCGGCCGTTCGTACAGGTGCCGAGGAAGGCCACGTCGACGTCGTAGCCGAGCATCGACCGGCCGGGCTCGATGCCCATGTGGTCGAGCGCCTGCTCCGCGGCCTCCCGGTCGGTCCGGGCCGCGAAGTCGTCGGGCGCCGGGACCGGCTCGGAGATCTCGATCACCTGTCCGGGGTTGATCCCCCAGGTGACGAGCGGGTCGATCCCGTCCGCGTCGACCGTGACGACGTCGTCGTACTCGGCGTCGTCGTCGGACGCGACCGACTCCCAGTACGCCTTCCGCTCCTCGAACGCCTCGCCCTCGGGCACGTACTCGCGGCCCTTCAGGTACTCGTAGGTCGTCTCGTCCGGGTTGATGTAGCCGGCGCGGGCGCCGCCCTCGATGGACATGTTACACACCGCGAGCCGGCCCTCCATGTCGAGCGCCTCGATCGCGGGGCCGCCGTACTCGTAGACGTGACCGACGCCGCCGTCGACGCCGAGCTCCTGGATCACCTTCAGGATGACGTCCTTCGCGTAGACGCCCTCGCCGAGCTCGCCCTCGACGTTGACTCGGCGGACCTTCTGTTTGTCCGCCGCGATACAGCCCGTCGCGAGCACGTCGCGGATCTGGCTCGTCCCGATGCCGACGCCGACGGAGCCGAACGCGCCGTGGGTCGCCGTGTGGCTGTCGCCGCAGGCGACGGTCATCCCCGGCTGAGAGAGCCCGAGCTCGGGGGCGACGACGTGGGTGATCCCCTGCTTGCCCGACTCGAAGCCGAAGAACGTGATCCCGCTCTCGCTCACGTTGCGTTCGAGCGCGGAGAGCATCTCCTCGGCCTGGTCGTCCGCCAGCGGGCGCTCGCGCTTGTCGGCCTCCGTGGGCGCGATGTGGTCCGTCGTCGCGAACGTCCGGTCGGGGTAGGCGACGTCGAGCTCGCGCTCGCGCAGCATGCCGAACGCCTGCGGGCTCGTCACCTCGTGGACGAGGTGGAGCCCGACGAACAGCTGGTCCTGGCCGTTCGGGAGCTCGGTGACCTTGTGCCGCTCCCACACCTTGTCGTACAGCGTCCCCTCGCTCATCAGGCCGTCACCTCGGCCGACTCCTCCTCCTCGTCGTCGGCCTCCTGCCACGCGAAGAGGCCGCGGAGCTCCTCGCCGACGGCCTCGATCTCGTGGTTCTTCTCCGCGGTGCGGAGCTGCGTGTAGGAGGGTCGCCCGGCCTGGTTCTCGGCGATCCACTCGCGGGCGAACTGCCCGTTCTGGACCTTTTCGAGCACCTCCTCCATGTTCTCGCGGGCGTGCTCGTCGACGACGACGTCGCCCTTCGTGAGCCCGCCGTACTCGGCGGTGTCGGACACGGAGTCCCACATCTCGCCGAGCCCGCCCTCGTACATCAGGTCGACGATGAGCTTCAGCTCGTTGAGACACTCGAAGTACGCCATCTCCGGGGAGTAGCCGGCGTCGACGAGCGTCTCGTACCCCTGCTTCACGAGCGACGTGACGCCGCCGCAGAGGACGGCCTGCTCGCCGAACAGGTCGGTCTCGGTCTCCTCGCGGAACGACGTCTCCACGACGCCGGCGCGGGTGCAGCCGATGGCGGCCGCGTACGCGAGCCCCTGGGCGTGAGCGTCGCCGGTGGCGTCCTGATACACCGCGAGCAGGCCGGGCGTCCCCTCGTCGTTCTCGTAGTTCCGGCGCACGAGGTGCCCCGGCGACTTCGGCGCGACCATCGTCACGTCGACGTCCGCCGGCGGCTGGATCTGGTTGTAGTGGATGTTGAACCCGTGGGCGAACTGCAGCGTGTCGCCCGCCTCCAGGTTCGGTTCGACCGCGTTCTCGTACACGTCCGGCTGGACCGTGTCTGGGACGAGCACGCTCACGATGTCGGCCTCGGCGGCCGCCTCCGCGGGGGTCGCGACGCGGAGCCCGTCGCCCTCGGCGGCGGCCCGCGAGGCGCTGCCCTCCCGGAGGCCGACGACCACGTCGACCCCGCTGTCCGCGAGGTTCTGCGCGTGGGCGTGGCCCTGCGAGCCGTAGCCGAGCACGGCCACGGTCTCGTGGGCGATCGCCTCCTCGTCGGCGTCTTCGTCGTAGTATACTGTCGAGTCGAACGTCTGCGTGTCTTCGGTCATGTGTATCGTGTGGGTCCGCGTGTCAGTCGTCGTGGGTGGTCGGTTCGCCGGCCGTTCCGGGTTTCTCTCCGGGCGCCGTCGGCGTGTCGCCGCGCGCGAGCGCCGTCTGGCCCGTCCGGGCGATCTCGATGATCCCGAACTGGCCGAACGCGTCGAGCGCGTCGTCGATCCGCGCCTCGTCGCCGGTGAGCTGGACGGTGATCGTCCGCGGCCCGGCGTCGAGCGTCCGGCCGTCGTACATCTCGGCCACGGCGTGGACCGCCGCGGGGTCGTCGGCCTCGACCTTCAGCAGGACGAGTTCGGCGGTCACCGCATTCCCGGACACCTCGCCGACCGAGATCACCGGCTTCAGCTTCGCCATCTGCTTCTCGATCTGGTCGATACCGGGGTCCGTCTCCTCGACGACCATCGTGATCCGCGAGTGGCCCTCCACGGTCGTCGGCCCGACGGTGAGGCTCTCGATGTTGAACTGGCGGCGCGAGACGAGCCCGGAGACGCGCGCGAGCACGCCCGGTTCGTCCTCCACGAGCGCCGAGATGACGGCGCGCCGCGGCTCGTGTTCCGCCTCGACGACGGGGTCGATCCGGATCCCTTCGAGGTTCCGGCGGCCCTCCGGGTGGTCCCGCTCCTCGGGGCCGGGCTGCTCGCCCGGCGCGGGCCGCGAGTCGGGCTCCGGCACGCCGGAGTCCGAGGCGGAGCCGCCGTCGGTCGCCGGTCGGGAGTCGGGCGCGTCGCCGCTCATAGCTGGTCCTCCGCGGCCGCGAACTTCCCGTTCGCGCCGCCGCTCGGCACCATCGGCAGGACGTTCTCCTCGGGGTCGACGTGGAAGTCGACGACCGCGGGCCCGTCGTAGTCGAGCGCCTCCTCGACCGCGGGCGCGACCTCGTCGTAGTCGTCGACGCGGAGGCCGAGGGCGCCGAACGCCTCCGCGAGCTTGTCGAACTCGGGCATCCACGTGTAGTCGGAGGCCATGTGGCGCCCCTCGTAGAAGGCGTCCTGCCACTGGCGCACCATGCCGATGTACTCGTTGTTGAGCACGGCGATCGTGACGTCGAGGTCCTCGCGGACCGCCACGGAGAGCTCCTGCATCGTCATCAAAAAGGAGCCGTCGCCGTCGAAACAGACCACGTCGCGGTCCGCCTCGCCCATGTTGTTCGCGGCGACGCGCGCGCCGACCGCGGCCGGGACGCCGTACCCCATCGTCCCCAGCCCGTGCGAGGAGACCCACGTCCGGGGCTCCGTGTACGTCCAGAACTGGGAGGCCCACATCTGGTGTTGCCCGACGCCCGTCGTCACGATGGTGTCGTCGTCGGTCGCCTCGTCGAACGCCTCGACGACGAACTGCGGCTTCAGCGGCTCGTCCTCGGGCGTCGCGTACGTGAGCGGGTACGTCTCCTTCCAGTCGGCGCAGCGCTCGCGCCACGCCTCGGCGTCGGGCGCCTCGCGGACCGCCGCGGTGAGCTGGTCGAGGACCCGTCCCGCGTCCCCGATCAGGGGGTGGTCGGCGTGGACGTTCTTGCTGATCTCGGCCGGGTCGATGTCGACGTGGACGACCTCGGCCTCCGGCGCGAACGTGTCGATCCCGCCCGTGAGCCGGTCGTCGAACCGGGTTCCGACCGCGATCAGGCAGTCGGTGTGGGTGATCGCCATGTTCGCGTAGCCGGTGCCGTGCATCCCGGCCCACGAGAGGCTGAGCTCGTCGTCCTCGGGGAACGAGCCGATCCCCGGCATCGTTGTCGTCACGGGGATCCCGTACGTCCGCGCGAACGTCCGCGCGGCGTCGCTCGCTTCGGCCTTGATCACGCCGCCGCCGAACAGGCAGAGCGGGCGATCGGCCGCCTCGATGGTCCGGGCGGCCGCCTCGACCGCGTCGGCGTCGGCGCTCGGGTCGGGGTCGGTCCCGGCCGGCGGCGCCGCCGGCCCCGGCGTCTCGTCGGTCTCGTCCTGCGTGACGTCCTTCGGGAGGTCGACGAGCGTCGGCCCCGGGCGGCCCGCCCGCGACAGCTCGAACGCCTCGCCGACCGTGTCGCCGACGGTGTCCGCGCCGCTCGCGAAGTAGTTGTGCTTCGTGATCGGGCGGGTGACCCCGATGGTGTCGGTCTCCTGGAACGCGTCGTTGCCGACGAACTCGGTCGGCACTTGGCCGGTCAGCGCGAGCATCGAGTCCGAGTCCATGTCGGCGTCGGCGATCCCGGTGACGAGGTTCGTCGCGCCGGGGCCCGAGGTCGCCAGGCAGAGCCCCGGCTCCCCGGAGACGACGCCGTACGCGTCGGCCGCGTGGGCGGCGCCCTGCTCGTGGGCCATCGTGACGTGGTCGATCGACGAACTGTACAGCGCGTCGTAGACGGGCATGATCGCGCCGCCCTGAACGCCGAAAGCGGTCTCCGCGCCGGCCGCTTCGAGGGCGGCGACGACCGACTCCGCGCCGGTCGAGACCGCCCCCCTGGCGGCGGCGTCGTCGGGCTCGGCGTCGGGCGTCTCGTCGGCTCCCGCCGGCGGCTCCTCGGAGCCCTCGGGGTCGTCCTCTCGTGGGTGTGCTGCTGTGTCGCTCATTGTCGTGGTGGTGTTCGGTGGTGGGTCTCTCGCGCGTGGGATTTCGGTCCGAACGCCGGGCGCGCGGGCGGACGGCGGTTCGCCCGCGGGCGTTCGTCGGTGCGTCGAGTCGGTGAGGAAAGGGTGTTGTAGGGGATCAGACCCCTACGATGATCGGCGCGACGGCTCCGGCGACGTCGGCTGTCGTCGGGGTCGCGGCGTGCCGTCGCATCTCGCCCTGACCAACGGAGCCGAGGTATAAATCCCTGTCGGGGCGCCGCCCCGGCCGGTCGGCTCGCGACCTCGAACCGGTCCGCGGCTCCGGTCCGCGCCGCCGCGGGCGGACTCGCGGGAGCCCCCGCCGACGCGCCCGGCGGTCGCTCGGCGGGCTCCCCGGTCGGGGGGGCGGCCATCAGACCCGGACCTCCTCCTCGCGGTCGACGCCCGCCTCCTCGGCGAAGCGCTCGACGTCCCCGGCGGTCACCTGCCGCTTGCCGGCGCCGTACTCCTTGACGCGCTTGGTGATGCGCCGGACCTCGCCGTCGGTCGGGTCGAAACCGGCCTCCACGAGGTGCTTGCGCACGCTGTGGGTCCCGGTGTGTTTCCCGAGCACGAACTCGCGCTCGGCGCCCACCATCTCCGGGGTCATCACGCCGGTCTCGAACGTGTCGGCGTTCTCGATGACGCCGGCGGCGTGGATGCCCGACTCGTGCGCGAACGCGTTCCGCCCGGTGACGGGCTTGTTCGCGGGCACGGGGATGTCCGAGGCCTCCTCGACGATCCGGGCCAGCTTGGTGATCTGGGTCGTGTCGATCCCGGTGTCGACGCCGTACACCGACTCGACGGCCATCACGACCTCCTCGTAGGCGGCGTTGCCGGCGCGCTCGCCGATCCCGTTGACCGACACCTGCGCCTGCTCCGCGCCGTTCTCGAAGCCGGTGACGGCGTTGGCCGCGGCCATCCCGAAGTCGTCGTGGGTGTGCACGTCGACGCGGGCGTCGGTCGCCTCGACGACGGCCTTCACCGTCTTCCCGAAGCTCGTCGGCATCGCCACGCCGCACGTGTCCGGGATGTTGATCCAGTCCGTGCCGGCGTCCGAGACCGCCTCGACGATCTCCGTCAGGTAGTCGGGGTCGGTCCGGGTGGCGTCCATCGGCGAGAACATGCACTCGACGCCGGCGTCTTTCACCTGCTCGACGGCGTCGATCGCGCGCTCCTTCGCCTCCGCGCGGGTCGCGTGCATCGAGTCCTCCAGCTGCACGTCGCTGGTGGAGACGAACACGTGGACCATCTCGACGCCGGAGTCGATGGCGGCGTCGATGTCGCCCTCGACGACCCGCGCCAGCCCGCAGACGGTGGTGTCCGTCGCGGCGGCGATGTCGCTCACGGCCTCGAACTCCGCGTCCGAGTTGACCGGGAACCCCGCCTCGATGACGTGGGTGTTCATGTCGTCCAGCGTCGCCGCTATGCGGCGTTTCTCGTCGTAGCTGAACGAAGTACGTGGTGACTGTTCTCCGTCTCGTAACGTCGTGTCGAAGATCCGTACAGGACCGATTTCGATGTTAGAAGCTATCGTGCCCTGGAAGAACTCG
The DNA here is from genome assembly GCF_042665015.1 of Halorubrum rutilum. GTDB lineage: Archaea > Halobacteriota > Halobacteria > Halobacteriales > Haloferacaceae > Halorubrum > Halorubrum rutilum. Next base: position 301,121 of record NZ_JBHTBL010000004.1, read on the forward strand.
ATCCGCCGGGGTGTCCGACGAAGCCTCCGTGATGTCTGTCATCGACTGACGACAGGACGGTCGAGAACTTAACGCTTGTGCCGCTCGCAAGAACGGCGCTCCGCCGACGGCGACGCGCGGATCGGCGCCGTCGAGAAACCGCCCGACGCAAGCGACGTACCGGTTCCGTACCCTCCTTATCCCCTGACGGTACACGATCGGAGATGCGGTTTCGGAACCCGGGTCATACGCTCGATCGACGTTCGTTTCGTTTCGGCCGCGTCCGGGCGCACCGTCGCGAAGCCTCGGTCCGGACGGACGGCGTCGCGTTTCGCCCGGCTCAGAGCCCGAGCGCGTCGGTGATCTCGCGGCGCGCCGCCAGCAGCGCCTCGTCGGTCCGGTCGCGGGGGCGGTCGGCGTCGACGTCGACCACCGTCTCGACCGTCCCGGGCCGCCCGCCGAGGACGACGACGCGGTCCGCGAGGTACGCGGCCTCCTCGACGTCGTGCGTCACCAGCGCGACCGTCGTCCCCCGGTCCGCCCACACGTCGAGCAGGTGGTCCTGCTGCTCGTGTTTCGTCAGCCGGTCGAGCGCGGAGAACGGCTCGTCGAGGAGCAGCACCGCCGGGTCGTAGGCGAGCCCGCGCGCCAGCGAGACGCGCTGGGCCATCCCGCCGGAGAGCTCGTCCGGGCGGCTCTCCTCGAAGCCGTCGAGCCCGACCGTCTCGATCAGGTCGTCGACGCGGTCGCGTGCGGCGGGGTCGTCGCGGTCGACGTCGGCCGGGAGCCCGATCGCGACGTTCTCCCGCACGTCGCCCCACGCGAGCAGCCGCGGCTCCTGGAACACCATCCCGACGTCGTCGCTGCCGCCCTCGCGCACGTCGGTCCCGTCGACCGTCGCGTCGCCCTCGAACCGCCCCTCCAGCCCGGAGAGCACGCGCAGCAGCGTCGACTTCCCGCAGCCGGACGGGCCGACCACCGCGACGAACTCCCCGTCGCCGACCGCGAGGTCGACGCCGTCGAGCGCGACCGTCTCGCCGTAGCGCACGGTGAGGCCGCGGACGGCGAGGGTCGGGTCCGCCGTCGAGTCGGGGCCTCGTCCCGTCTCGGCCGCGTCCACGGTCGCCGCGGCGTCACCGCCGTCCGTGTCGACGTCCTCGTCCGCGAGCACGCCCTTACCGAACGACGACACGGTCTTTCACCTCCTTGACCGCCAGGTCCGAGAGGTTCCCGAAGAACGCGAACAGCAGGATCGAGCCGACGATGACGTCAGGGCGCGCGAGCACGCGGCCGTCGCTCAGCAGGAACCCGATCCCCTCGCTGGCCGCGATCAGCTCCGCGGCCACGACGAACATCCACGCCAGCCCGACGCCGCCGCGGATCCCGACGAGCAGGCTCGGCACCGCCGCGGGGAACACCACCCGCCGGAGCGACTCGACCCGACCGAGGTCGTACACCTCGGCGACCTCCAGCAGGTCCTCGCTCACGTTCCCGATCCCCGCCGAGAGGTTGAGGTAGACGGGGAAAAAGGCGCCGACGGCGATCAGCAGCACCTTCGCGCCCTCGCCGATCCCGAACCACAGCAGGAACAGGGGCACCCACGCCAGCGAGGGGATGTTCTTCAGGCTCTGGAGCAGGGGGTCGAGCAGGTCGTCGGCGAGGCCGTACAACCCGGTGAGCGTGCCGAGGGCGATTCCGACGCCCGTCCCGAGGAGGGCGCCGAGGAACACGCGCCGGACCGTGATCGCGACGTGTCCCCAGAGCTCGCCGGAGGCGCCGAGCCCGTAGAGGGTCTCGACCACCCGCAGCGGCGTCGGGAGCTGGTGGGCGGCGAAGACGCCCGTCGCGACCAGCAGGTGCCAGGCGACGACGATCGCCGCGGGCACGACGAAGCCGAGCAGCCACCGGAACCGGTCGGCGTCGGGGAGGACGCCGGCGGCGGTCTCGATCCCCGTGCGCTCCGCCTCGCGCGTCGTCGCCATCTCACTCGCCCCCGTTCCCGGCGTCGCCGACGACTTCGGCCGCGAACTCCGGGTCGAGCAGGTCGTCGACGCTCCCCGCGGGGTCGGCGTCGTCGGTGACGAGCCCCTCGCGCTCCAGGATCGGCGCGAGGTCGGAGAGCAGTTCGCCGTGGGACTCCCCGGGAAGCGGCTCGGAGAGGTCGGTGCGGCGCGTGAACACGCGCTCGGCCACCGCCTGCGACATCTCCGACTCGCTCGCGAGGATCCCCGCGGTCTCGGTCGGGTTGTCGATCGCCCACTCGCGGCCGCGCTCGTAGGTTTCGAGCACCCGTCGGGCGTCCTCGGGATGGTCCGCGAGGAAGCCGTCGAGGAAGTTGAGGAAGCCGTAGGTGTTGTACGCGGGCTCGCGGAAGAACAGCTCCGCGCCGTCGTGCTCCAGCTCCAGCTCGGCCATGTGGGGGTCGAGCCCGGCCCACGCGTCCACGTCGCCCCCCACCAGCGCCGACTGCCCCTCGGGGTGTTGGAGGTGGACGACCTCGACGTCCTCCTCGCTCAGCCCGGCGTCGTCGAGCGCCTGCAACAGGAAGAAGTACGGGTCGGTGCCGCGCGTCGCGGCGACGCGCTTCCCCTCCAGGTCGGCGACCGACTCGACGCCCGTCTCCGCGAACGTGACGAGCGCGGTCCACTCCGGCTCCGAGTAGACGTACGGCGTCGTGATCGGGACGCCATTCGACCGCGCCATCAGCGCCGCGATCCCGGCCGTGGAGGCGACCTCAGCCTGTCCGCTCTGCGAGTACTCGTTGGCCTGGTTGCTGCCGAGGCTCAGCACCCACTCGACGTCGACGTCCGTCTCCGCGAACGCCGCCGACAGCCACCCCTTCTCGCGCAACACGAGGCTGACCGGGTTGTAGTAGGCGTAGTCGACCGTCACAGTCCGTCCGTCGCTCCCGGCGCAGCCGGCGAGCAGCGAGCCGCCGATCGCCGCGCCGGTGCCGCGCAGGAACCGTCTTCGTTCCATCGTACCACCTCGTACCGGACCCACTGATAAGGACGTATGCCTATGGAGAATACTTATCTGCAGCTATGATGCTTGATGATAATTAATTACGGAGCGTGCGAGACGACCACAGGGATCGATCCGCCGCCTCGGAGACGCAGACGACGGTTCGCGCGAGGCGCTCGCCTCGCGGCCCGTGAGCCCTCCGAAACCGGCCGTGTCCGATACCGGAACCGATTGCCGTCACGCGTCACGCGAGCGTCCCGCGTCGCCGTCGGGGTCGCGGACCGCGTCGAGCAGGGCGCCCGCGTCGCCGTCGGCGTCGACCTCGACGAGCCGGTCGGCCGCCGCGAGGACCGCCGCGTTCGGGTCGGCCCGGTCGCTCTCGGTCGGGGGAACGCCGCCGGTCGCGACGCCGTCGTTCGCGCCGCCGCCGACGGCGACCGTCGCGTCGGCCTCGCGCGCGAGCGCCACTGCCGCCTCGCGGGCCTCCGCGTCGACGGGCTCGAACGCGGGCGCGGTGACGAGCGCGGCGTCGGCGTCGCGGGCGGTCTCGGCGGCCGCGTCGCCCTCGGGGACCACCCCGACCGAGAGCTCGTGGCCCGCGGCCGCGAGGCGGGCGACGACCCTCGAGGCCGCCCGCCCCCGACCGACGACGTGGAGGCGTCGCCGGTCGGCGTCGTCGGCGTCCGCGTCGCCCTCGCCCGTCCCCTCGACCGCGTCGAAGGCGGTGACCGCGGGCGTCCCTGTCGCGGGGTTCCGCCCGACGAACGCCTCGGCGTCGAACGCGGCCCGGAGCGCGTCCGCGGTCAGCACCTCGTCGGGCGGGCCGGCCGCGTGGACCCCGCCGTTCGCGAGGACGACGATCCGGTCGCAGTACCGGGCCGCCATGTCCAGGTCGTGGATCGCCGCCAGCGCGCCCCGCCCGTCGTCGACGAGGTCGCGGACGAGTTCGAGGGTGCGCACCGCGTGGTTCGCGTCGAGGCTCGCGGTCGGCTCGTCCAACAGGAGCGCCGGCGTCCCCTGCGCCAGCGCCCGCGCGAGCAGGACGCGCTGGCGCTCCCCGCCCGAGACCTCGGTGATCGAGCGGTCGGCGAAGCGCGCGACGCCCGCGGCGTCCATCGCCTTCGCGACCGCCCGGTCGTCGTCGGCGCCGTGGCCGTCGAACCGGCCGAGGTGCGGCGTCCGCCCCATCTCGACCACGTGGCGCACCCGGAAGTCGAACGCGAGGCTCGTCTCTTGCGGAACGCTGGCGACGCGGCGGCCGGCCTCGCGCGGGGAGAGGTCGCCGGCGCGGTCCCCGTCGATCCGAACCCTCCCCGAGTCGGGCGCCAGGGTCCCCTTGATCGCCCGGAGCACGGTCGTCTTCCCCGCGCCGTTCGGCCCGACGAGCCCGACCAGCTCGCCGCGCTCGACCCGGAGGTCGACGCCGGCGACGACCGGCACGTCGCCGAACGAGACCGTCAGACCGGCGACCTCGACGAGGGGCTCGTCGCCGCCGATCCCCTCACCACCGCTCCCGTCGCCCTCCGCGGTCGGTCCCGCGCTCACAGCTCGTGCACCTCCCGGTTCATCAGCAGGTAGACGAAGAAGGGCGCGCCGACCGCGGCGGTGACGATGCCGACCGGCAGCTCCGTGCTCCCGGCGCGGGCGACCGTGTCGGCGGCGACGAGGAACGACCCGCCCGCGAGCGTCGCGGTCGGTAACAGGACCCGGTGGTCGGGCCCCACGACCAGCCGGAGGATGTGCGGGACGATCAGCCCGACGAAGCCGATGACGCCCGCGAAGGCGACGCCCGCGGCCGTGATCAGCGCGGAGGCGGCGAGGAGGATCCGCTTGGTGCGCTCGACCGCGATCCCGAGCCCGCGCGCCTCCTCCTCGCCGAGCAGGAGGACGTTGAGGTCTCGCGCGTACGCGAGCAGGAGGAGGAACAGCGGCGGCACCACGACCGCGGTCGCCGCGACCTCGCTCCACGAGGCGCCCGAGAGGTGTCCCATCAGCCACGCGACGACCCGTCGGAGCGACTCGCCGGCCTGCAGCTGGAGGTACGAGATGACCGCGCCGAGGAACGTCTGGACCGCGACGCCCGCGAGCAGCAGGGTCGCCACCGGCGTCCGGCCGTGTCGCGTGGCGATCGCGTAGACGCCGAAGGCGGCCGCGAGCGCGCCGGCGAACGCGGAGAGGCTGACGCCCGCGCCGTGCGAGAGCCCCAGGTCGACCGCGCCGACCAGGGGGAGCGTCACGGTCGCCGACAGCGCCGCGGGGAAGACGATGAAGGCGACGGCGCCGACCGCCGCGCCGGAGGAGACGCCGATGATCGAGGGGTCCGCCATCGGGTTCCGGAAGAACCCCTGCATCACCGTGCCGGCCGACGCGAGCGCGGCGCCGACCAGCGCGGCCATCAGGATCCGGGGGAGCCGGACGCCGACGACGATCTGCGCGTGGACGCCGTCGACCGGATACGCGAACGGCGAGGCGTACGCGAGACCGATCTCCGGCAGCATCAGCGCTCCCGCCCCGGCCGGGCTCGTCTCGATCCCGGTCGGCACCGACACCGCGTTCAACACCGCCTTCGCGACCGCCGCGGGCGGTATCCGGACGGGACCGATCGCGGCGCTCGCCACGATCGCGGCGACGAGCGCGACCGCTAACCCCGCCGACCAGACGGACGCCCGCGTCCACGCGTTCATTCGTTCTGCAAGAGGAGTTGTAGTAGGTAAGTACTTATTGGACGGGGCGCGTCGTGGACCCAATGCGAACCGGACACGTCATCGCGGCGGCCCTGCTCGTGACGACCGCCCTCGTCGGCGGCGTCGCGGGCCCGGCCGCGGGCGCACAGCCGGCGACGGCGCCGTCGCCGACGACCGAGACCACGACCGACGGGCCGGTCGTTCACCAGGCGGGCGAGACGTGCGGGTTCCCGCTGGAGGTCACGGACGCGACGGGGACGACGGTGACGCTCGACGCGGCGCCGGAGCGGATCACGACGACGAACCCGTCGGCCGCCCAGACGCTCTGGGAGCTCGGCGAGCGGGACCGCGTCGTCGGCGTCACCCAGTACGCCGCCTACCTCGACGGGGCGAGCGAGCGGGAGAACGTCTCCGCCGAGGGGCTCGGCGTGAGCGTCGAGCGCGTCGTGGCCACCGAGCCCGACCTCGTGCTCGCCCCGAACGCGTCGGCGGGACAGGTCGAGGCGCTCCGCGACCAGGGGCTCACGGTGTACCACTTCCCCGAGGCGACCTCCATCGAGGCCATCGCGGAGAAGACCGGGACCGTCGGCCGCCTCGTCGGCAACTGCGAGGCCGCCGCCGACGTGAACGCGGAGATGAACGCGGCCGTCGCGGCCGCGGAGAACCGGACCGCCGGCCTCGACCGCCCGGACGCGCTGTACCCGCTCGGCGGCGGATTCGTGGCCGCGAACAACACGTTCATCAATTCGATCATGGAGGCCGGCGGCGTGGACAACGTCGCGGCCGCGGAGGGCGACGGCTATCCGCAGCTCTCCGACGAGGTCATCCTCCGGACCGACCCCGAGCTGATCCTCGTCACTACCCCCGACGCGGCGATCTTGGAGGAGGAGCCGTACGCCAGCACCACCGCCGGCGCGGAGGGCAACTACGTCGTGATGGAGGTGAACTACCTCAACCAGCCGGCGCCGCGCAGCGTGATCGAGTCGACGACGACGCTCTCGACCGCGGTCGAGGAGCTCCAGACGGAGGACGGTGCGACTGACGGGAGCGACGGAGAGGACGGAAGCGACGGCGAGACCGACGGCAGCGACGGCGGCACGGCCGACGACGGCACGGACGACGGGGCGACCGAGGACGGCGGCGACGCGACCACCGGTGACGAGGCGCCCGGATTCGGCGTCGTCGCCGCGCTGGTCGCCGCGGTCGCGGCGGCGCTGATCGCGCGGCGGCCGTGAGGCGGTTCCCGGGCGTCGACCCCTACTGATTCGCCGAGGGGGCGTCCAGCGCGACGGGGATCGACCGGGCGGCCACGTCGCCCGCGAACGCCTCGCCGTCGGCCTCCAACTGCGCGAAGGTGTCGTAGTGGATCGGAACGACCAGGTCCGGGTCCATCGCCTCGGCCAGCTCGGCGCTCGCGCGCCGGTCGGAGACGATGCCGCCCCCGCCGATGTTCGCGAGGAAGATCGAGACGTCGAGCTCCGCGAACGCGTCGAGCGCGTCCGAGTCGCCCGGCCAGAAGACGGTGCGGTCGCCGAGGCCGAGCAGGAACCCGCAGCCGAACCCGGGCGGGTGCGTCACCGAGCCGTCCGGGCCGGCGTTCGGCCCCTCGGGGTCGTTGTGGGCCGCGACGGACCACACGGTCGCCTCGCCGGCGGGGGTGTCGACGTCGACGCGCGCCTCGTCGTCGACGCGGACCACGTCGTACTCGTCTGCGAGCGAGCCGATCGGCTCCACGTCGCGGTCGATCCCCGCGGGGTCGACCGCCTCGTATATCACGAGCGTCGCGTCGTCGCTCGCGACCGACCGGATCCCGTCGGGGTCGTAGTGGTGGTCGTGGGTGACGACGACGAGGTCGCCGTCGCGCGCCCAGTAGTCGTCGAGCACGCCGTATCGCCCGGGATCGGTGTAGGCGACCGGGCCGTCCTCGGGCGCGAGCCGCGCCGTCGCGTAGCCGAGCCACTCGACCGCGAAGCCGTCGTAGCGGACCGTCATGGCTCACGCTCCGGGCGCGGGCGCCTTGAGGGTGGCTATGCGGGATCGACGCCGCCGGGCGTCTCGCCCCCGTCGTCGACGCGGATCAGGTCCCACGCGTCGTCGAGGTCGGGTTCGCCATCGAGGGCGTCGCCGCTCCCGGCGGTCTCGCCCCGCTCGGGCGCGAACGCCGGGCCGAGCACGTGTTCGGGGACGATCGGCATCGGGATCGGGACGTAGCCCGCGGCGCGCATCGGCGCGAAGCCGCTCGCGCTCTCGACGACCGCGCCGTCGGCGCCGCGACGCACCCGGAACCGCTTGTCGTCGGGGTGGCGGCTGTACGCGTACGGGAACGCCTCTGCCGGCGGCTCCCGGAGGCTCTCGACGCCCGCGAGGACCGCGACGACGCGCCCGTCGACCTCGCAGACCAGCCGCGGGACGGCGGGGCGACCCGCCTCGTCGACCGCGGCGGCGTCGACCTCCGGACCCGCCGGGACCGGGCCGACCGGCGTGTCGGTCTCGCGCCACGCGAACGTCGGCTCGCCGAGCCCCTCGAAGCGGACGCAGGCGTACCCGCCGCCCGCGACGGGGATCCGGTCCGGACCCGCGTGGAACGTCCGTCGGCCGTCTCGCTCGTCGGCGAGCAGCGGGGGGTCGGCGAGCAGCGACCGCACCCGCTCGGCCGTCGCGTCGTCGGCGACGACGAAGCAGGCGCGGCGGTCGCGGTCGAGCGCGTGTGCGAGCCGCGAGGCGACCACCGTCGGCGTCGCGTCGTCCGCCGTGAGCGGCTCGACCGCGACGGGCGCCTCGTCGTCCCGGCGGGTCGCCACCGCCGGCGGCTCGGCCCGCGTCTCCGGGTGCGCGACCGCGTACCCGTCGTCCGCGAGCCGCGCCGCGGCCGCGTCCGTCAGCCGCCGTCGCGTCGCGTCCCCGAGGGGGCCTGGCATGGACGGGAGTACGGGCCCGAGGCCCAAGGAGTTTCGCGTGGACCCAGCCGCGCTCGGTCCGGCGGCGTGTGGCTCGGCCGATCACGCCGAGTCGCCCGCGAGCCGCGCGACTCGCTCCAGCGAGTCGGCGTCCGCGACCGACTTGTCCTCCCGGACGCCGACGAACCGGGGGAACCGCAGCGCGTACCCCGACGAGTACGTCGGCGACGCCTGGATCTCCTCGTAGCCGACCTCCAAGACGACCGCGGGCCGGATCGAGAGCTCGGTCCCGTCCTCGCTCACGACGTGGGGCTCCAGCCGCTCGGTGAGGTCGGCGAGCGCCTCGTCGGTGAGCCCGGTCGCGACCTTGCCGATCGTCGCGAACTCGCCGTCCGTCTCGCCTCCTCCGCCGTCCGTCTCGCCCCCGCCGCCGTCTCCTCCCGCCCGCACCCCGAGCAGGAACGTCCCGAACAGGTCCGCGCGGCGCCCCTCGCCCCACTCGGCGCCGACGACGACCGCGTCGAGCGTCTCCACGTCCGGCTTGCGCTTCAGCCACTCCTGCCCGCGGTCGCCCGGGGTGTAGGGCGCGTCGGGGTCCTTCAGCATCACCCCCTCGTGGCCCGCGTCGAGCGCGGCCGCCTCCGCGGCCTCGATCGACTCCACGTCGCTCGCGAGGTCGAGGGTCGCGGCCGCGTCCGGGACCGCGTCGACGAGGCGCTCGTGGCGGACGCGGAGCGGCTCGTCGAGGAGGTCGTCGCCGTCGGCGTGGAGGCAGTCGAAGGCGTGGAGCCGGAGCGACACCTCCTCGCGCATCCGGTCGACGTCGTGTTTCCGACGGAAGCGCCGTAACACCTCTTGGAACGGAAGGGGGTCGCCGCCGTCGTCGACCGCGACGACCTCGCCGTCGAGGATGACCGGGCCGTCGACGCGGGCCGCGACGCGCTCGGCGATCTCCGGGAGCGCGTCGGTCACGTCGTCCATGTTCCGGGAGTAGAGCCGCGGGCCGAGCCCGTCGCCCTCGGGGGCGCCGCCACCCTCGCTCTCGGCGGTCTCCCCGTCCTGGCTCTCGGCGGCCTCCCCGTCCCCGCTCCCGGGCACGTTTCCGTCCTCGCCTCCCGGTGCGTAGTGGACCTGCACGCGCGCCCCGTCGAACTTCGTCTCGACGGCGACCTCGCCGAACGACTCGACCGCGTCCGTCGCGGTGCCCGCCTGCGCGAGCATCGCCTGCACGGGGCGCCCGACGACGAGGCCCTCCGCCCGGAGGCCCGCGAGCCCGTCGTCACGCGCGAGGACCGCGACCCGGCCGTAGTCGTTCGTCACTTGGAGCGCGCGCTCGACGGCCGCGACCGCCTCGTCGCCGGCGTACAGCGTCGGCTCCGCGTCGTCGCTCTCGGGGGACTCGAACTCCGAGTCGGTCAGGAACGCCTCGGCGACCGCGTCCCGGACGGTCCCCTCGCCGACGCCGATCCGCATCTCGCCGAGCACGAGGCGTGCGAGGAACTTCGCCTCGGCGGGCTCGCAGCGGTTGAAGAGGCCGAACAACGCGTCGAGCTTGCGGGACTCGCTGCCGTCGCCCGACGCGGCCGCCAGCTCCCGCAGCGCCGCGTCCAGTTCGGCGACGGTGAGCGCGTCACGGCCGTCGCCGAAGGCGGCGAGCCCGCGCTGCCCGCCGAGGTCGACGTCGGCGGCGACCGCGCCGATGTCGCCCGCCGACGCGAGCCGGTCCTCGACGTCGGCGGCGGTCACGTTCGGGCCCGCGGCGCGGGCGATCGCCTCCCGACACAGGGTCGGCCCGACATCGAGCGTCCGCGCGTCGTGCGCCGGGAAGACGCGCCCGAGCAGGAGGCGGGTGACCGTCGCGAGGTCGTCGTCGGCTCCGCCGCCGGCGTCCTCACTCCCGCCCGCCCCGTCCTCGCCGCCGGTCTCGGCCAGCAGGTCGGCGACCGCGAGCGTCGTCCCGATGTCGCTCGGCTCGGCCGCGATCCGCTCCGCCCGGGCGGCGAACGTGGCGAACTCCATGGGCGAGGTCGGAAACCGGCGGGCAAAAGCGCCCCGGTCCCCCGCGCCGGCCTCCGCGTCGACCGCCCGGCGTCGCGTCCGCCGATCGTGGCGAGGATCCCCACGCCGCCGATCGGCCGTAGCCCTTTTTATCAGCCGGGCACGTCGACCGTCGCATGAGCACGGAGTCCGCCCTCGCAGACGGCGTCCGCGAGGCGCTCGCCGTCGACCCCGACGAGTTCGCCGCGCGCGCCGAGGAGGAGGCGGAGATCGTCAAACAGGAGCTCCGAGACGGGGCCTTCGACAACCACCAGTCGATCGTCGGCTTCGAGTACGAGTTCTACGCGGTCGCCGACGGGCGGTGGAGCGAGGAGTCGCGGGCGGGCGAGTACGCCCTGATGCGCGTTCCGCGCCGCCTACTGGAGCTGATGGGGTTCGAGAAGGAGCTCGGGCTCCACAACGCCGAGATGTCGACGAGCCCGCAGCCGCTCTCCGACCACGGGCTCCGGGCGCAGCTCGCGGAGGTGCGCGCGCGGCTGGAGGCGGCCGAGAACACCGCGGGCGTCGAGGGGATGCGGCTCGTCTCCGACGGGCTCTGGACCATCCCGCCGACCGGCGAGACGGCCCACGGGTACCTCACGGACAGCGTCGACGTCGACGGCGTCACCGTCGCGGTCAACATGAGCGACGCGGTCCGGTACCACGCGATGGCGAACGCGAGCGACGGCGACGAGCGCGCGACGACCCTGGAGGCGCCGGGGGTGTCGCTCGCGGCGGACACCGTGATGCCGGAGAGTCTCATCACTTCGATCCAGCCGCACTACCAGGTCGCGCACGCCGAGACGCTCCCGCGTCACTTCCGGTACGCGCTGCGGGTCGCGGGGCCCCTCCTGGCGCTCGGCGTCAACTCCCCCTTCTTCCCGCCGGACCTGTACGACGACGGCTGGGACGGGGAGCGCGTCCTCGACGAGGGCGCCGCGGAGAACCGGATCCACGTGTTCGAGTCGGTGCTCAACCAGCGGACCGACGAGGACAAGGTCCGGTTCCCGCGCGACGTGCACGACGTCGAGACCGCGATCGACCGGATCGCCGGCGACGAGACGCTCATCCCGATGCCGGAGCCCGAGGGGACCGACCGGTTCGACGACGCGTTCGCGACGTTCCGGACGAAACACGCCAGCTACTGGCGGTGGGTCCGCCCCGTCTTCGAGGGGGCGAGCCGGTCGAGCGCGAACGCCCGGATCGAGTTCCGCCCGATCGCGGCCCAGCCCACCGTCCGCGACTCGATCGCCTTCCAGGCGGCGTTCGCCGGGCTGATGGAGTCGCTCCCGCAGCGCGAACACCCCGTGGCCGGCCTCGACTGGGAGACCGCCCGCGACAACTTCTACGCCGCCGTCGCCGACGGGCTCGACGCCGACATCGAGTGGGTCCGCGGCGACGGCGACTGCACGGTCGACACCGACGCCGTGTACGAGGACCTCCTCGACCACGCCGAGGCCGGGCTCCGCACCGCCGGCTGCCCGGAGGAGGAGGCGGCCTCGTGGCTCGCGCCGCTGCGGTGGCGCGTCGCGAACCGGACGACTCCCGCGAGCTGGAAGCGCGAGCGGGTCCGCGCCCGCCTCGACGCCGGCGACGACTTCGAGACCGCGGTCCACGACACCCAGCGCGAGTACATCGACCGCCAGTCCGAGACGCTCGTCGAGGGCGGCTTCTCCGCGTGGAAGGACAGCGGCGAGACGGGGTAGCGCTTATAAAAGCCGACAGCCGAGACCACACCAACCGGTCCGGCGCGCCCCGGTGAGCGGCCCGGAGGGCCGCGAACCGACGGTGCGAGGGACGCGGTGAGCGATGCGGGCGACCATAGGGAGCCCCGAGCGAACCGCGAGGCTGGGGAGGTGTGAGGTGCGGTTCGGTGCTGTGCGGGGTGGGGCTCAAAGGGGCAGTCGCGAGGACGAAGCCCGGCGCAGTAAGCACCGCAGCGAAGGAGCGAAAGCGACTGAGCGAGGAGCGCAACAAGCCGCGCGAGTCGTCGCGACTGGGGCTTTGGAAGTTTTCACCGGCGATCCGCTGTCAAACATTTATAAACAATCGTCTGTATTGCCGTTCGAGTATCGCTCACGCTCACCGGAATAAAACGCGTATGAATGGCGGACTGGCGGGGTGGCCCGGCGTTCCGGTGCGGGGTATCCCGGTTGCCTTCTCCACCCCGCGACCCGACGAGCGACGGGCGTTCGGCGATGGGCTGCTCGCTTCCGCGCCTGACCCGGTGTCGCCGACGAACCGCGACGGACCGCTCCTGCGAGCGGGCGCCGCGGACCGCTGTCCCCGGCGGACGAGGCTTCCACGTTGGCTCTCGGGGCCCGCGCCGGTCTGACCGGACGCGCCCGCTGTTCGGTCCCCGCTGAAGACTACCTCACGGGTGACGAGCGGGGCCTAACCGCCCGACCTAGTCCGTCCGGCGATACTCGGGTGCGGCATAAGGGCCTTTCGTTCGGCGGCTCCCGAGCTACGCCAGCAGCGCCCGGGCGTACGCCGCGGCGGAGAGCGGTACGGGGACGGACAGCGCGACGACGACGCGCGCGTGCCACACCAGCCAGAGGTTGTCGCGGAACATCGGGCTCGGCTCGATCGCCAGCGCCCACGTCGCCGCGCTCAGCGTCGTTGCGGCCCCGAGCACGACCGCGACGCCGGCGAGCGTCCCGGGGTCGAGGTTCCCCCGTTCGACCGAGGCGACGACGACCGCGCTCAGCAGCGCGAACAGCGCGATCCCGGCGGCGCCGACGGCCCCGGACGCGTAGTAGTCGGCGAGCTGCGTCGCGTACTCCGGCCCCGTGATGACCGCGTACGGGGCGCCGAGCGCGACGACGGTGGCGACGGCGGCTGCGATCCCGACCCGGCGCGAGGCGTCGCGGAGGTCCATACGCGCCGGTCGGTCCGGGACCGCGGTAAAAGGACCGGATCGCCGGCGACCGCGGCGACCGCGGCGGCCCTTCCGAACCGCCCCTCCCCGCGCCGTCGACCCTCGCACCGCCCCCTCCCCGCGCCGCCGACCCCCGTACCGTTTTGCGTCGCCGGTGCGGAGGGGGAGCCATGAGTCTCGACGTCGACCCGCCGGAGCCGCCAGAGCTCGCCGCCGTGGACCCGAACGAGTACGAGGACGCGGAGGTCGCCGGCGGCGAGTACCGCCGCGACGACATCGAGGCCCTCCTGCGCGAGGGGGCGTGGGAGGACGCCTTCGCGGAGTGGGCCGCCGGCAGCGACATGGACGAGTCGGACTGGCGGATCGCCGTCGACCTCAGGCTCGTCTCCCGGTTCGACTTCTTCTGGGACGACTTCGCCGATCGCGTCGGCTACCACGCCCCCGGGCTGCCGGAGGACTGGAAGGAGCGCGACCTCCACCCCGACCTCGACTCGTGGGGCACCGTCTCCGCGATCAACGCGGGGCTCACGGAGCTCGGCCAGATCGTCTGCGAGACGCTCAAGGAGGAGTACATCGACTGGGAGGCCGACTTCGAGGCCCCGGACGACCTCCCCGACTTCGACGAGTAGGGCCGGCCTCCTCGGTCCGTCCGTTCAATGCCCCCAGAGCGTCCCGTCCGGGGCGTACCGCGCGTCCATGATCCGGTCCCACTGCGCGTCCGAGAGGTCGAGGTCGGTCGCGGCGACGTTCTCGGCGAGCTGGTCGGTCGTCCGCGCGCCGACGATGGGGACGCAGGTGAACTCGTCCCACTCCGTCAGCCACGCGAGCGCGACCTGCGCGGGCGTCGCGTCGAGCTCGTCGGCGACCTCGCGCACCGCGTCGAGCACCTTCCAGCCGCGCTCGGAGAGGTAGAACCGCTCGAACCGGTCGTCGAAGCTCGCGCGCGAGCCGTCCGGCGCGATCACCTGCTCGGGATCGTCCGGGTCGGCGCGCTCGTACTTCCCGGTGAGGAACCCGCCCGCGAGCGGGGAGTACGGACAGACCGCGATCTCCTGGTCGATACAGACGTCGAGGTACTCCTTCACGTCCTCGTAGTAGCCGGCGTGATGGAGCGGCTGGACCACGTCGAACCGGGCGTAGTCGTTGACGTCGGCGGTCCACAGCGCCTTCGTCAGCTGCCACGCCGCCATCGTCGACGCGCCGAGGTAGTGGACCGTCCCCTCCGAGACCAGCTCGTCGAGGACGCGCATCGTCTCCTCGATCGGCGTCTCCTCGTCCCAGCGGTGGATGTAGTAGACGTCGAGGTAGTCGGTGTCGAGCCGGTCGAGCGTCCCCTCGACCTGCGCCCGGACGTGCTTGCGCCCGAGCCCGGAGTCGTTCGGGCCGGGCTCGCCGCGCCCGTCGAACGGGAAGTACACCTTCGAGGCGATCACGTAGTCCTCGCGGTCGCGCTCCGCGAGCCACTCGCCGACGTACTCCTCGCTCGTCCCGTTCGGGTTCCCGTAGACGTTGGCGGTGTCGATGAAGTTGATCCCGTGGTCCTCGGCCGCGTCGAGCAGCTCGTGGGCCTCCTCGCGCCCCGTCTCGACGACGCCGTTGGTCTCGCGCCCGAAGCGCCACGTCCCGAAGCAGAGCTCCGAGACGCTCAGTCCGGTGTTCCCGAGCCGTCGGTAGTCCATACCTCCACCACCCGTCGGCGGTTTATAAAGCGTTGCGACAGCGGCGGTTCGGCGGGTGGCGGTCGACCTCGCCGGATGACGAGTCCCCGCCGCACTCACTCGAACGGGTACCGCGCCGTCGACCCGCACTCGCGGCAGCGCACGACGACGCGGCCGGGCCGGAGCCGGACGCGGCCCGTCTTCCCGGGCCGGAGGTACACGTCGCAGTCGTCGCAGGTCCGCCGGGAGAAGTCGGCCGGGAGGCCGCAGCGGTTCCGCTCCGCGATCCGGCGCGCGAGCGCGACGTACTCCCGGGAGCGGTCGTACTCGCCGTCGACGACCGCCTCGCGGGCGAGCGTCAACAGGCGCTCGATCCGTTCCGACGGGATCCCCATGTCTCGCCGGGCGTGACGGACCGGCAAAGTCGTTGCCATCGGCGGTCGAGACGATCGGTTTCTCGGCGGTCGAGACGATCGGTCTCTCGGCGGTCGATCCGAGCGCGGCCGACCCGCACGCTTTTTTATCGGTCCACGCGAACGACGTGGTATGAAGGAGTCCCTGATGGACGTCGTCTGCTGCCCGCTCGACAAGGCCGACCTCGAACTCGACGTCGAGGACCGGGACGAGGAGGAGGTCCTCGCCGGGACGCTCACCTGCACCGAGTGCGGGGAGGCGTACCCCATCGAGGACGGGATCCCGAACCTGCTCCCGCCGGACATGCGGGAAGAGGCGGCGGCGTAGCTCGAATCGTACTGCATCTTTTTTTAGTGTGAGTTCGTCGACCCGCATGTGCAGACACTCTCCGTCGAACTGAACGGGGACACCGTCCACTCGATCCGGGCGCCGGACCGGTTCGAGGCGACCGGTCCCTTCTCGATCGCCCTCGAGAACCGCGGCCGGTCGACCCACGTCCACCTCCACTTCGACGACGAGCTCGACCGGGCCCTCTCGATCGGCGAGGCCAACCACTACGTCGACGACGAGTCGACCAGACGGGTCCACGTCGCCGCCGCCGAGATCGAGGAGCCGATCGCCGGGAAGCTGAAGGTCGTCACCGGGTACGGCTCGAACACCCGGTACGTGGACGTCAGGCTCGACCCCCCGCGGGAGACCGGGCCCGACGAGGTCACCGTCGACGAGACGTTCACGAAACCCCCGGAGCGCACCCCCGACCCCCCGCCGCGGCAGCGCGCCGCGAACGCGATCGCCGGCCTCGTGGAACGCGGGGGCGTGCCCGGGGCGGTCCTCGGTCTCCTCGCGGTCGCCGCCGGCGTCGCGCTCGCGCTCGCCGTCGACAGCGTGATCGTCTCCGTCGCGGTCGGCGTCGTCCTGACGGTGTCGCTGGCGGCCGTGTTGCTCGCGGTCGCGTGACCGCCGTCGGCCCCTCGCCCCGCCGCGCGACCGTCCCGCCGCTCCGGATCCGCGCGCTTTTAACCGTCCCACCGGAACGGAACGCCATGAGCTTCGAGAAAGAAGACGAGGTCGTGCTCCACGACAAACACAGCGAGTACGACGGCGAGACGGGCACGGTCACGCAGGTGATGGAGACGATGTTCGGCGACGCGACGTACACGGTCAGCTTCGAGGACGGCCAGGAGACGGGCGTCCCCGAGGACGCGCTCGACGCCGTCGAGAGCGAGGAGTAACCGACCCCCTTTTCCGACCCGCATGGCCAAAGTCCCCTTCCACTACGTCGACCTCCGGGCGTTCGCGTACGCCACCGAGGACGAGAAGCGGGTCGAGGACGCCCTCCGCCGGTTCCTCCCCGAGGACGCAGAGCTCGACCGCGTCGAGAACGTCGGTCACCACGGCGACCGGATCGCCGTGCTCTCCGCGCGGATCGAGAACGCCGACGGGATGCGCCACGTGCTCGACGCGCTGGCCGACCTCGACGACGTCGACCGCGTGATCGACGAGCTCGACCAGCGCGTCGACGACAACTGCGCGCTGTTCCTCCGCGTCGACAAGCAGGCCGCGTTCCGCGGCGAGGTCCGGCTCGGCCCCGGGATCACCGTCCGCGCGAAGGTGGAGGCGTACCCGGCGAAGAAGGCGGCCGCCGTCGAGAACGCCCGCGAGACGCTGTCGCGGCTGGTCGACGGCAAAGGCGACGAGTGACAGGCGGGCCCCGGGCCGGGCGTCCGGCCCGCACCCCCGGCGTGGCTTTTTGTGCGGTCCCGCCGTCGTCGCGCCCATGAGCGACCCCTTCGTCGTGGTCGGCGCCGACGCGGCCGGGCTGAGCGCGGCCAGCAAGTTCCGTCGCGAGGCGCCCGACCGCGAGGTCGTCGTCTTCGAGAAAGGCCGGTGGATCTCGTACGCCTTCTGCGGGATGCCGTACTTCGTCGAGGGCCGCGTCGAGCGGATGTCGGACCTCCTCTCGCTGTCGCCCAGCGAGGTCGACGAGCGGGGGATCGACCTCCGGCGCGGCCACGAGGTGGTCACGGTGGATCCCGAGGCGAAGACCGTCGCCGTCGAGACCGCCGATGGCGACTCGTTCGAGCAGCCGTACGACGACCTCCTCGTCGCGACCGGGGCGCGCGCGACGACCGGCCCCTTCGACGCGCGCGGGGTCGACGGCGCGTTCACCCTCCACGACATGGACGCCGCCGCCGCGATCGACGCGTACGTCGCCGAGCCGGACGCCTACGACCCCGCCCGCGCCGACGTGAGCGCGGTCGACCGCGAGCGCGTCGAGCGCAACGCCGCGATGCCGGCCCCCGAGACGGCCGCGATCGTCGGCGGCGGCTACGTCGGCGTCGAAATGGCCGAGGCGCTCGCCGGTCGCGGACTCGACGTGCACGTCTTCCACCGCTCCGGGCACCTCCTCTCTGACTTCGGCGAGGCCGTCGGCGAGCGCGTCGCAGAGGAGCTGGGGGCGAAGGGCGTCACGGTCCACACGAACGCCCCCGTCGAGGCGCTCGTCGGCGACGACCGGATCGAGGCCGTGACGTTCGGCGGGGATGCCGACGGCGAGGGCGCCGAGACGCTCCCCGTCGACCTCGCGGTCGTCGGCGTCGGGATCCGCCCGAACACGGAGCTGCTCGACGGGACCGGCGTCGAGCTCGGCGAGGGCGGCGCGATACTGACCGACGGGCACGGCCGGACGAGCCTGTCCGACGTGTACGCCGCCGGCGACTGCGCGACCGCCTTCCACGCCGTCACCGGCGAGCCGGCGTGGATGCCCCTCGGGCTCACCGCGAACCGGGCCGGGCGGGCGATCGGCGCCACCGTCGCGGGCGACCCCACGCCCGTCGGCGACATCGCGGGCACCGCGGTCGTGAAGGCCTTCGACATGGAGGCCGGCCGCGTCGGCCTCGTCGGGGACGACGCCGCCCGCGACGCCGGCTTCGATCCCGTCCGCGAGACCGTCACCGCCGGCTCTCGGTCGGGCTACTACCCGGGCGCGGCCGAGACCGACGTGACGCTCGTCGCCGACCGCGACTCCGGCCGCCTGATCGGCGGGAGCATCGTCGGGCCCGACCGCGCCGCGATCCGGATCGACACGCTCGCGACCGCGCTGGAGGCGGACATGACCGTGCCGGAGGTCGAGCGGCTGGACCTCGCGTACGCGCCGCCGTTCTCGCCGGTGTGGGACCCGGTCCTCGTCGCGGCGAAGGTGCTCAACGGGACGCTTGGGGAAGCGTAGGGGAAGGGGTCAGTCGATCGCGTCGGCGTCGCCGCCGGCGGTCGCCCCGCCGTCGGTCTCCGCTCCCGCCTCGCGATCGCCGCCGACGCCGGCGACGACCCGCCCGACCGCGTAGCCCGCGAGGCCGACCGCGACCGCGGCCGCGAGGGCGACGCCCAGCGGTTCGGCGACCGCGACCGCGAACGGGAGGGGGTCGGCGAGGGGGACCGCGTACGGCGCCGGCCCGACCGTTCGCAGGAGGACCGCCGCGAGCGGGCCGTACGCCAGCAGGACCGCGGGGAGCGCGCCCGCGCCGACCGCGGCGTACGCGACCGTCCCGACGGCGGTCAGCGCCGCGAGGACCGCGGCGACCGGTGCCACGACGCCGGCGCCCGACGTCACCGGGACGGCGGCGCCCGAGGCGGAGACGACCCCGACGAGTCCGCCGGCGAGCGCGACCGCGTCGAAGGCGGCGTACGAGACGGCGAAGCCGACCGCGCTCCAGACGGCCGCGCGCTCGAACCCGGTCTCCCCGAGCGCGACGCGGGCGAAGGTCCCGGGGCCGTCGTCGTCGGCCGTCATTCCGGGCGGGTCGCGCCGCGCCCCTCGCGGTCGGGCGTGAGGTTCCCGTGCTCGTCGATCTCGCCGGCGACGATCCGCGTCGAGGAGATGCGCTCGCCGTCCTCGGCCGGGACGTGGTCGACGACGACCAGTTCGAGGGGGTCGTGGCCGCGCTCGCGGCGGATCTCGTTGATCCGCTCGCCGCCCGCCCTCGTCTCGGGCGAGACGATCAGCGCGTCGAACTGCGGCTCGACGGCGATCCCGGTCGGCTCGGTGAGCTCGCGGACCGCGAACTCGCGGTCGTGCGCCTCGGCCCGGGGCTCCAGCTCGGCCTCCAGGTCGCGCTTGCGGCGGTCGTACGGGCGGACGTAGCGCTCGACGTGGCGGGTCTCCGGCGCGAGCTCGTCGGACGTGAGCCCGACGGTGACGTCCCCCAGCTCGAACGCCCGTTCGAACAGCTTCCGGTGGCCGTCGTGAACGGGATCGAACGTACCACCGAGCGCGACGTTCATGCCCGTCGGTTGCGCGGCCGGAACTTAAATTGTCCCGAACTCTGGACCGACGCGGAGGCGGCGTCCGTCGAGTCCGGCGCGCGCCGCGCCACCGCTATCGGTCGTCGTCGCGCTCGTCGCTCCCCGCGGCCGTCCCGTCGTCGTCGCTCCCCGCGGCCGCGTCGCCCTCGTCGGCTCCGTCCGGCTCGTCCCCGTCACCGTCGTCGCCGACGGAGATCTGGACCGGCTCCGCGTCGCCGTCGGGCGACTCGCCGCCGAGGCGACGGTCGAGGTTGAAGACGGCGTTCAGCTCGCGCTGGACGTCGCCGACGACCCCGCGGACCAGCTCGCTCGGCGCGATGGCCTCGTACTCGTAGGGGTTGTTGCCGGCGCCGCTCGCCTCGCGCTTGTCGCGCTCGACCGTCCCCTCGTCGTGGAGCTCCGCGAGCGCCTCGCGGACCGTGCTCGGGTAGAGCCCGGTGCCGTCGGCGACCTCGTCGCTCGTGCTGTTCGGGTTGTCGCGCAGGTAGACGTAGATCCGGGCGCGGGTCTCGGTGTCGAGCAGCCACGCCAGCAGGTCGACGACGTTGTCGTCGAACCCCTTGACGGCCTTGTCCGCGCCCTCGCCGAGCCGCTCTCTCGTCTTGCGGAGTTCCTCTCGCGTCCGCTCGGTCGGCGACTCGTCTCCCTCGCCCTCCGGGTCGAGGGCCACGCCGCCGTCGGCGTCCGCAGCGGGGTCGTCGTCATCGTCGAACTCGTCGCTCGTCATACCGCAGAGTGGGGTCCGCGCGCCCAAAAGCGTTTCTCGTCGCTTTCGTTCCGACGGAACGCGGGCGTCCGAACGGCCCCGCGCCGCCGCGGTCCCCGCTCGCCGGCTACGGCGACAGGACCAGGTCCTCACAGAGGGCGTCCAGTCCGGACTCCTCGCGGAGCCGCCGCTGGCGCTCGACCCCGCTCTCGGCGTCGTACACGTCGCGGATCCCGGAGATCCCGAGCCGGTCGCACTCGCGGTCGACGACCTCGTCGAGCGTGACCGTCTCCTCGCCGCTCCGGGCGACGAACGAGGCGTCGTGGCCGTGGCGGATCGCCCGCCACTTGTTCTCGTCGAGGAGCTCGCGGCGAAGCGCCGGCGCGGACTCGCCGTCCGCGTAGCGCTCGGCGTAGTCGACGACCAGGGCGTGGACGTACTCGACCAGCGCGAGGGTGACCGCGGGGTCGCGCTGGGCGTCCGGGGCGCGCACCTCGACCGTGCCGTGGCCGGTGTGGGGGCGCACGTCGAACCAGAGCTCGCCGCGGTCGGCGATCGAGCCCGTCTCGACCATCCGGCGCTCGTAGCGCCGGAACGCCTCGAAGTCGTCGAACGCCGACGGGATCCCGGTGTTCGGGAGGTTCTCGAAGATCTTCGCGCGGGCCGACGCGAGCCCGGTGTCGAAGCCGTTCCAGAACGGGGAGTTCGCCGACAGCGCGAGCAGCACGGGGGAGTGCCACCGGAGCCGGTTGGCGATCCACACCGCCTTGTCCGCGTCGTCGACGCCGACGTGGACGTGGAGCCCGGCCGTGGTGTTGCGGTGTTGCGGGTACTGAATCCGGTCGAGCTGCGCCGTGTACCGCGGCTTCTCGACGTGGTCGAGTTCGCGCCACTTCGCCGCCGGGTGGAGCCCCGCGGCGGCGATCCGGTAGCCGTCGGCGGCGGCGTGGTCGACGAGCGCCTCCCGCACCGTCGACAGCGCGTCCGCGGCGTTCGCCGGGTCCTCGATGCGCTCCGTCTGCGCTTCGATAGTGCACTTGAACAGCTCGTGGTCGAACCCCTCCGGGACCGCGGCCGGGGGGTCGCGGCCGTAGACGAGGTCGTCGGTTCCGGAGGTCGGGCGACCGTCGGCATCCACGATGTAGAACTCCTCCTCGATGCCGAGCGTTCCCATCCGGGCGAACGCGTCCCGCGAACCGAGATCCATTACCCCGTCGTTTCGCCCCCGCGGTCTTATATCGAATGGAACCCGAAACGGAGCGCCGGTGTCGACGCTCTGCGTTCGAAAACCGTCGCGGTGGCGCGTGCCGGTGAGTGGCCGACAGGCCGCGAACCGCACGCGCGAGGGACGCCGTGAGCGAGGGCGACCGCAGGGAGCCCCGAGCGAGCGGCGAGGCTGGGGAGGCGTGAGGTGCGGGTGCTGTGCGGTGCGGGGTGGGACTCAAAGGGGCAGCCGGTGAGACGGGCGCAGGCTCGCTGCGCTCCTCGGTCGCTCGCGTCGCTCGCTCCCTGTGGTGCTTCCGTCGCCTGCGCCCGCCTCACCGGCTGGGGCTTTGGAAGTGTTCATCACAGACGAGTCTCCGATTCGACCCCGACGCACGATCGATGATCGTCCTGTCGTCGCTCCGCGACGGTACGACCGGTAAAAACCGAATCCGAAGCCGAATTCACCGAAAACGAGTCGGCGGCGCGTCTTCACGCGCCCGATCCGGTCACCCCGACTCCTCGCACCCGATACCGTCCCCGTTCAGCCGAGGACGTACCGGAGCGTCGGGAACTTCTCGACCAGCGCCTCGCCGCCGACCTCGACGGTCTCGATGTACGCGTCCAGCCCGAGGACGCGGCCCGCGCCGAACGCCGCGACCGTGAGGAACACGACCGCGTACACCAGCGTCGAGTCGAACAGCGCGAGGACGTCGCCGCTCCACCCGCCGAGGTAGAACAGCGCCATCTGCATCGCGCCGCCGAGCGCGGCCAGCCGGACGAACGCCCCGGCGATGAGCGCCGCGCCGATGAGCAGTTGCGTGATCGGAACGACCACGTTCACGACCTCCATCAGCGCCGGGCTTGACGCCATCAGGGCGTACAGCCCGCTGACCGGGCTCGCGGGGTCGACGTTCGCGAGGTAGCCCGCGGCGTCGAACGGCCACTCCGAGACCTTCCCGAGCCCCGCGAACAGGATCATCCCGCCGATGACCGCCCGGAGCGCGACGATGAACAGCGCCGACAGCGAGTGCGCCTTCCCCAGCAGCGTGATACCGCCGAACTCCCCGCCGAACTCGTTCGTTCTGGTGGACATTGTGTCTCTCCTCACTTCCGGATACGCCGGTGACACGGATAAACCGGAGAGCGGGTTCCCCCTCGGCGGGACGGATCCGGGTAGTTCCCCTCATCGGAGGGGAGTTTAAATACCACGTCCCGAACGCTATCGGCATCGACCGCTTCTCGCCGCGCTCACCTCTCGCCGCGCTCACCACGCCTCGCCGCTCGCGAGGTCGACCTCAGCGTCTCCCTTCTCCGAGGGGCAGACGTCGGCGAGCGCGCAGTCGTCGCAGTCCGGGTTGATCGCGGTGCAGGTGGCGCGGCCGTGGTCGATCATGAGATGCGTGAACTGCTGCCAGTCGCTCTCGGGAACGATGTCCAGCAGGTCCCGCTCTATCGCCTCCGGACGCTCCTCCTCGGTGATCCCCAGTCGCCGGGTGAGCCGCTGGACGTGGGTGTCGACGACGATCCCCTCGACGACGTCGTGGCCGTGCTGGAGCACGACGTTGGCGGTCTTGCGGCCGACGCCCGCCAGGTCCGTCAGCTCCGACATCGTGTCCGGCACCTCGCCGTCGTGCTTCTCGGCGATGTCCGCGCACGCCGAGCGGATGTACTTCGCCTTGTTGTTGTAGTAGGTGATCGAATCGATCGCCTCGGCCATCTCCTCCTGGGGCGCGTTCGCGTACCCCTCGGGCGTCTCGTACGTCTCGAAGAGGTCGGCACACACCGCGTTCACGCGCTCGTCTGTGCACTGCGCGGAGAGGATCACGGCGATGAGCAACTCCAGCCGGTTCGAGTAGTTCAGCGAGATCGTCGAGTCCGGGTACTCCTCGTACAGCCGGTCGAGGACCTCCTCGACCTGCGCCGCCCGTGGTTCCAGTGGCGTGCCCATGGGGATCCCTCCGGCCGGTCGACATTGAACGATCCGGAAGCGGCGGCGGTCCGAGCGTCGCGGACCGGTAGATTCACCACGCGCGCCCCGTAGGTGACGCCGTGTCTCGGTCCTCTGATCGGCGGCGACGTCCGGCGTACAGCCGCCGACCGCGGGAGTTCTACTGGCTGTGGATCGCCGCGACCGCGACGTACGGCGTCGGGGACGTCGTCTCGACGATCGCCTTCCTAGAGTACGTCCCGACGGTCGACGAGGCGAACCCGGTCGTCGCGATCGCGCTCGACGCCTTCGGCCTCGGCGGGCTCGTGGCGCTGAAGATCGCCGTCTACCTCGTCATGCTGTGGATCAGCGTCTCGGGCGCCCGCGACGGCGACGCGTTCCTCTACTACTTCCCGCCCGTGCTCCTGACGCTCGTCGGCGCCTCCCTCACCGCGAGCAACGTCCGGCTGCTGTGGCTGGCCTGAGCCGTCGCGGGGACGTCGCCGTCGCCGCTTCCCCGACCGACACCGGTTTGCGCCGCGCCCCCGTCCGTGAGCACATGCTGCCCGACACGCCCGGGCTCCACCACGTCACGGGGATCGTCGGCGACGCGGAGGCGGCCGCCGGGTTCTACGGGGACCTCCTCGGGCTCCGGCTGCTGCGCCGGACGGTGAACTACGAGGACGTCCTCCAGTACCACCTCTACTTCGGCGACGCGACCGGGACGCCCGGGTCCGTCTTCACCGTCTTCCCGGACCCGCACGCCGACGCCACGCTGGTCACCGGGGGCGCGCCGGCCGCCGCGGCCGAGGTCGCGGTCGTGCTCGTCCACGGCCGCGGCGGGACTCCCGAAGGGCTCGTCCGGCTCGCCGACGAGTTCTACCGCCCGGGCGTGACCTTCCTCGCGCCGGGCGCGGTCCGGTCGAACTGGTTCCCCGCCCGTCACGACGCGCCGGTCGCGGCCAACGAGCCGGCGCTCACCTCGGCCGTCGACTGCGTCGCCGCCGCCTGTCGGGTCGCCGGCGACGTCGGTATCGGCCCGGAGCGGGTCGTCCTCGTCGGGGTCTCGCAGGGCGGGAGCGTGGCCGGCGAGTTCCTCCGGCGGCGCCCGCGGCGCTACGGCGGCGCGTTCGTCGTCTCGGCGGCGCTGCCGGGCGCGGACCTCGCGGGGTCCGAGGTCGTCGACCCAGACACCGACGACGAGGGGGCGGCGTCGGGGCCGCTCGCCGGCACGCCCGTCGCGCTCGACAGCAGCGCGGGCGATCCGTACGTCCCGGTCGAGCGCGTGCGCGCGACCGCCGACGCGTTCGAGCGCGGCGGCGCCGCCGTCGACCTCCGGATCGACGAGGGGGACGGCCACGGGCTCTCCGACGCGACGATGGCGCGGATCGGCGACCGGATCGCGGCGCTCGTCGACGGCGACGGCCCGGAGTCGACGCCCGGGTGAACCCGACGCCCGGACGCCGCGGGGGGAGGGCGGGCCGGTGGCCCGGGACCGAACGCGTTCGCGACACCGCACATGGCGCTCGCGGCGGATCCGCCGTCCATGTCCGACCTCGACGCCGCCGCGGCCGATCGGGTCCGAATCGCCGACCTCGACGGCGAACCGCACGCGGATGCCTTCCCCGGGCGGGAGCCGAAGACGATCCGGCTGTCGCTGGAGGCGGGCGAGCGCGTGCCCGAACACGAGCACCCCGACCGGACCGTGCTGTTCCACGCGTTGGAAGGCGCGATCGACGTCGCCCTCGACGGCGACCCCCACCGCGTCGAGGCCGGGGAGCTCCTCCGGTTCGAGGGCGAGTCGACGGTCGAGCCGACCGCGGTCGAGGACGCCGTCGCGCTCGTGGTGTTGGCGCCGCGCTCCGACGAGTGAGGGGCGGGCGAGCACCTTCCCGTCGCCGTTTTATCCACCGCCCGCGAACCCATCGCCATGGAGACGACGCGCCAGCGGATCGCCGAGACGCTCCGCGAGGGGCCGGCGACCGCGAGCGACCTCGGCGAGTCGCTGTCGCTGCCGACGCCGGTCGTGTACGACCACCTCCACCACGTCTCGCGGTCGGTCCGAGAGGGGAACGCCGGCGGCAGCGACGCGGACGAGGAGTTCCTCGTCGCGCCGCCGACCTGCCGCGAGTGCGGGTTCGACGGTTTCGACGACCCGGTCAACGAGCCGTCGCGGTGTCCCGAGTGCAAGAGCGAGCGGATCGAGGAGCCGGCGTTCGTGATCCGATAACTGTCCTAGAAATCGGCGATCTCACGGTTATGGTAACGTAGATACTCCGGATCGATTTCGTGATCCTGTCGGGTCATGAGTGTAGTCCCATCGACGGTCTGGTCATACGCATGCGCGACTCGGCCGGTATCAGGATCGACCGAGAGCACTCCGTAGTCAAAATCAGCGTGATGGTTGGGACATAATACAATGAGATTCGACCGAATATCTGGACCGTCGTGCGGGGAGCCAAGCGGTCGAATGTGGTGAGCTTCGGCGTATCTCTCTCCGGGTGATCGCTGCCGAACGTCTCCGCATATCTGACACTCACAGTCGTATTCTTCCTTTAATTGCGCCGATAGCTGTGTGTCGCGGACAACTCGTGATCGACGCGTTTCAATTCGTCTTGGGGGCGAAATGTCCGAAGCGTGTGAGGACTGATCCACCCTATCCCTGGTCTGGTATGTCAGAGTAAATTCAAACACGCGTCGACCATTTCGCCGAACTCGTTCGTAATCCAGTACCTCGACTTGCCCGCGGTATTCCCAACCGTCAGCATCAGCCGACTTATAAAAGAAGAATATCGGAAGGGGTGCTGTCTCCGCCTCTGCGAGATACCGATTGCCTGCCGTTAATTCTTGATCCCCACTCTGACCCTCCCCGATGTATGTAAATTCGTTTCCGCCGAGGATATCGGCATACGGTCCATCGCCGCGTGCGAACAGCCGAAGATATCTTCGATCCTCCGAGTCGTAGCAAATCTCGATCCCTCTCCCGGTCAAACCACGATCAAAAACTGACTGGAGCCCGTCAGAGCTGTAGGTCTCACCGACCTCCAGATCGATATCTGAGAGTCTCACGCCATGGACTCACGGCCGAAATAAAAATAGCTGATGTGTACGTGACAGGATTACAGCTCCTCTAACAGCGTCGCCGCCGCCTCGGCCGACGAGCCCGGACCGCGCGCGGTTATCAGGTCGCCGTCGACCGCGACGCTGGTGTCGGCGTCGAGCTCGGCGTCCCAGTCGGCGCCCGCGAGGACGACCTCGTCTTCCACCCAGTACGGGAGCTTGCGGCCGTCCGGCATCACGTCCTCGTCGTCGACGATGCCGTCCTCCCAGTCGTTCGGGAAGCCGGTGACGGAGCGCCCCTCGACGAGGGGCGTCCCGTCGGCCTCGCGGGTGAACGCGAGGATGCCGACCGCGTGGCAGACGACCAGGGCGACGCCCTCGTCGCCCGCGACCGCGTCGAGCAGGAGCTGCCGGGCGTGCCGGTCCTGGTTCACGTCCCAGACGGTGCCGTGGCCGCCGGGGAAGACGACCGCGTCGTAGCCGTCGGCCTCGACCGTCGCGATCGGTTCCGGATCGTTGAGCCCAGGGTGCTCCTCGTCGACCTCGCGGAACTCCGCGACGCGCTCCTCGCCGCCCGCCGCCTCGGGGTCGAGCGACCGCTCGTCGACGACCGGCGGCGACCCGGACGGCGTCGCGATCGTCACGTCGACGCCCTCGGATTCGAGCGTCGTCAGCGGCTCGATGCACTCCTCGGCCCAGTACCCCTCCTCACTCACGACGAACAGCGCGCTGCTCATGTGTACCCCGTCATTCACGACCCTTGCATAAAAGGCGCCCGCGCCCGGCAGCGTCGCGGGGGGACGCGAGTTTTATAAAAGGGTGCGGCAGGTGCGGTCGGCGCGTGCCTGCGAGGCCGCCTCGCGGCCGAGCAGCACGCGCGAGGGACGCGGTGAGCGCTCGGAGAGCGCGAACCGCGAGGCTGGGGAGGTGTGAGGTGCTGTGCGGTGCGGACGGGCGGGACTCGAAGGGGCAGTCGCGAGGCGGGCGTAGGCGACGTATGGACCGCAAGGAGCGAGCAACGCGAGCGACTGAGGACCGCAGCGAGCGTGCGCCCGCCTCGCGACTGGGGCTTTGGATGTGCTCACCGTCGGTCCACTACCAACTATTTATAGGCGAGCGACTGGCTGTTCGAAAATCCCGAATCGGATCTAGTCGTCGCCCTGCGCGTCCACGATCACGACCTCGCCGTCCTCGACGGTGACGTTGATCAGCGTCTTCACGTTGTAGTCGGTGCCGTCGAGCTCGTTGTCGCCGGCCTTCTTGATCACGGCGACGACGTCGACGACCTCGGCGCCGACCTCGTTCGTCAGCGCGTCGAGGATGGCCTTCATTGTACCCCCTGTCGAGAGCACGTCGTCGAGCACGAGCACGCGGTCGCCCGCCTCCACGTCGTTGATGTACATCTCCGACTCGGAGTAGCCCGTCTCCTGGAACAGCGGGACCTCGCCGTCGAGCCCGTACTGACGCTTGCGGATGACCACGAGGGGAATGTCGGTCATCAGGGAGAGCGCGGTGGAGATGTGGATCCCCATCGCCGCGGGGGTGACGATCTTGTCGACGTTCTCCAGCTCCGCCTTCCGGATGATCCGGATGACGATCTCCCGGAGCAGCTCCGGTTCGAGCATGGGGACACCGTCGCTGATCGGGTGGACGAAGTACTGGTACTCGCCTTTCTCGATGATCGGCGCGTCGAGGAGCGACTGCCGCAACTGGTCCATGTCGCCGGTACTCGGGCGGATTAATAAAGCGTGGCGGTTACGTCGCCCGATGCGGGCCGATGGCACAGGACGACTCCGCGATGGTCGCTGATTCCGTTTCGGAACCGACGCAGACCGTGACTGTCGCAGAAACTCCGGCCGATCGCTTATGAATAGCTGCTACTGTGGTGACCGGCTCCAACGCCCCAGCCGCTCGGTTATAAGCGCGTACTGACAGACCCGCAGTGAACACCTCCAAAGCCCCAGCCGCGAGGCGGGCGCACGCTCGCTGCGCTCCTCGGTCGCTCGCGGTACTCGCTCCCTGCGGTGCTTACGTCGCCTGTGCCCGCCTCGCGGCCGCCCCTTTGAGTCCCACCCGACCGCACCGCACAGCACCTCACCCCTCCCCAACCTCGCCGCGGCCGCCAGCGGCGGCCGCGGGCTCCCTCGCGCGTGCGATTCGCGGCCTGTCGGCCGCTCATCGGCACGCGCCGCCACACTACCCTATCGGTCCGGTCACCGCCCGTCTCTACTCGAACTCCGGCTCGCGCTTCTCTAAGAACGCCCGCATGCCCTCGCGCTGGTCATGGGTACCGAACAGCCCGGACCACGCCCGACGCTCCAGCGCGAGCCCGCCGCGCTGCGTCCCGTCGTGGACCGCGTTGAGCGCCTCCTTCGCGGCGCGGGTGGCGAAGGCGGGCTTGGCGGCCAACTCGCCGGCCAGTTCGTCGATCCGGTCACCGAACGCGTCGTCGGCGACCACTTCTCCGACGAGGCCGAGTTCGGCCGCCTCGCCCGCGTCGATCCGCTCGCCGAGGAAGACCAGCCGCTTCGCGGTCTCGTCGCCCACGAGCCGCGAGAGGCGCTGCGTGCCGCCCCAGCCCGGGATGATCCCGAGGTCGATCTCGGTCTGGCCGAGGATCGCGCTCTCGGCGGCGACCCGGAGGTCACAGGCCAGCGCCAGCTCGCAGCCCCCGCCGAACGCGTAGCCGTCGACCGCCGCGACCGTCGGCGCCGGGAACGTCTCGATCGCGTCGGCGACCCGGTGGCCGAGCTCCGCGTACGCCTGCGCCTCGGGCGTCGACAGCTCGACCATGTAGGAGATGTCCGCGCCCGCGACGAACGCCTCGTCGCCCGCGCCGGCCAGTACCAGCGCGCGGGCGTCGGCCGCCTCGGCCTCGTCGAGCGCCGCCTCGATCGCTTCGAGCGTGTCGACGGTGAGCGCGTTGAGCTGTGCCGGGCGGTCGACGGTGAGCGTCGCGACGCCGTCGGCGTCGACGTTGAGCGCGATCGTGTCCCACGTCATACCGCCCCCTCGCGCGGCGGGGTGAAAACCGTTCGGCAGGCGGAACCGCGCCCCGCCCACGGGGCGCTCCGCCGCGCTCAGATCTCCTCGCGGCTATCGATCTCGGAGTAGATGAACCACGCCGTGGTGTACGCGCCGATGAACAGCAGGTAGCCGACCACGAGCCCGACGAGCTGGCGGGAGCCGAGCCCGTCGGGAAGCGTCCGCGAGAGGATCCCCAGCGCCACGGCGAAGACGACCAGCGAGAACAGGCCCGAGAGGGCGTACACGCCCAGATCGGAAGTGAGACGATCGCGCACGCTCCCACCAACGGCGTCGGGTTATAAACGCCCGTCGGACGCGGCAGGCCGCTTAATCCGGTTCGGATCGTAGCTCCGGTCATGAACCGTACCCGACGCGAGGTCCTCTGCGGGGGCGCAGTGACCCTCTTCGGTGCGACGGCCGGCTGTCTCGGAGCGACCGACGACGCGTCGCCGCCCGGCGACGCGGTCTCCGCGGCGCGGCCGCAGGTCGAGCCGCCGCTCGACGACGCCGACGCGGCCGGCTACGACGAGGTGTACGACGCGGTCGCGCCCTCCGTGGCGCGGGTCCGCACGTACGTGGAGCGCCGCGACACCGTCTTCGGCCCGACGGAGGGCGGCCCGGCCGGCCAGGGCTCGGGCTTCCTGTACGACGCCGACCACCTGATCACGAACGACCACGTCATCGGTGACCCGGACACGATCCGCGTGCAGGCGGCCGACGAGACGTGGCTCGACGCGACGGTCGTCGGTCGGGACCCGTACAGCGACCTCGCGGTCGTCGAGCTGGACGGCGAGCTCCCCGGCGACCCGCTCCCGGTGGCGACCGACCTCCCGCCCATCGGCACCGAGGTGCTCGTCGTCGGCGCGCCGCTCGGCTTGGAGGGCTCCGCGACGCAGGGGATCGTCAGCGGTCGGAACCGGACGATCCCCGCCTCGTCGACGGCGCGGGGCCGCTTCTCGATCGCCGACGCGATCCAGACCGACGCCGCGCTGAACCCGGGCAACAGCGGCGGCCCGATCGTCACCCTCGACGGCACCGTGATCGGGGTCGCGACCGCGACGCGAGGGGTGAACCTCGGGTTCGGCGTCTCCGCCCGGCTCGTGAATCGAGTGGTCCCCCGGCTGATCGAGACCGGGAGCTACGAGCACTCCTACCTCGGCGTGAGCGTGCTCCCGGTCGACCCGCTGCTGGCGGCGGGCAACGGCCTCGCCGAGGCGCGCGGCGTCTACGTCGTCGACGTCGCGGACGGCGGCCCGGCCGACGGCGCGCTCCGCGGCGCCGACGGCGAGACGACGGTCGAGGGCGCGACGGTGCCGACCGGCGGCGACACGGTCGTCGCGCTCGACGGCGCGCCGATCGCCGAGCGCGCCGACCTCGCGCAGTACCTCGCCTTGGAGACGCGCCCCGGCGACGCGGTCGCGGTCACGGTCGTGCGCGACGGAGCCGAGGAGACCGTCGACGTGACGCTCGGCTCGCGGCCCGAGCCCTGAACGGGGTCGACGGGCCGCGTCGACCGCGGCGCTCGGCCCGCCGAGGACCGGGGGACCGGTTGCGCGGATTGCAACCCCTATATGCCCTCGGCCGTACGGTCGGGTATGAACGGGAACCGGTTCGGGCGGCTCTTCCAGGTGACGACGTACGGCGAGAGCCACGGCGACGCGATGGGCGTGACGGTCTCGGGCGTCCCCGCGGGGGTCGAGCTCGACGAGGAGGCGATCCAGGCGCAGCTCGACCGACGCAAGCCGGGCCAGTCGATGATCACGACCTCGCGCGGCGAGCCCGACGAGGTCGTCGTCAACTCCGGCGTGCAGGACGGCTACACCACCGGGACGCCGATCGGGATGGTGATCCAGAACAAGGACGCGCGCTCCGGCAAGTACGAGCCGTACGTCACGGCGCCGCGCCCCTCGCACGGCGACTACACCTACTCGGCGAAGTTCGGCACGCGCAACTGGGGCGGGGGCGGGCGCTCCTCCGCGCGCGAGACGGTGAACTGGGTCGCCGCGGGCGCGGTCGCCGAGCAGGTGCTCGACGCCTCCGAGTACGACGTCGAGATCAAGGCCCACGTCAACCGCATCGGCGACGTGGAGGCGGACCCGGTGAGCTTCGAACAGCTCCTCGACCGCAGCGAGGAGAACGACGTGCGCTGCGCCGACCCCGAGGCGGCCGCCGAGATGCAGGAGCTGATCGAGGAGTACCAGGAGCGCGGCGACTCCATCGGCGGCTCGATCTACTTCGAGTGCCGCGGCGTTCCCCGCGGGCTCGGCGCGCCCCGATTCGACAGCTTCCCCGCGCGACTCGGGCAGGCGATGTTCTCGATCCCCGCGACGACCGGCGTCGAGTACGGACTCGGGAAGGACGCCGTGCGCGTCGCCGGCAGCGACCGCAACGAGGACTGGACGTTCGACGACGGCGAGTCGTTCGACCACGTCGAGAGCGAGGCGGGCGACCCCGTCCCGGTCGGCAACGACCACGGCGGCCTCCAGGGTGGGATCACGACCGGCGAGCCGATCTACGGCGAAGCGACGTGGCACGCCCCAACCTCCATCCCGAAGAAGCAGCGCTCCGCCGACTGGGAGACCGGCGAGGAGAAGGAGGTCCAGGTCGTCGGCCGCCACGACCCCGTGCTCCCGCCGCGCGCCGTCCCCGTCGTCGAGGCGATGCTGTACTGCACCGTCCTCGACTTCATGCTGCTTGCCGGCCGGATCAACCCCGACCGCGTGGACGGCAACCCGGGGCAGTACGACACCGATTACCACCCGAGCAGTCCGCGAAACGAGTAGCGACGGCCGGATCGTAGAGCGCAGGACCCGATCGCTTTCTCGTCGGGTTATCCCGTTTCGTCCAACAGTTCGATACCGCTCTCGATCACTGCATCAGTGATAAACAGACTCGTGTCTCGCTGAAGCGCTCGCATACGCCTAGCGGCCTCGTCGGCATCGAGTCGGCCCTGACCGTGTGCAAGAGCGATGACACCGACCGACCCGTGTACATCGATTCTGTCGTCAGACGCCGACCTACGGGCTGCAAGATCGTCCGTTAGCTGATTGAGGCGCTAATCCCCCTTCCTCAGCGAGCGACCAACAGGAGCGAGCAGGGAGGGGATACAGCGCCGCACAGTCCTCAAACACGTTCGACGCTCGGCCCACAGGCCAACGTTCCATCAAAACTATTATAGTATAATGTGCATAGTGTGCATTACGGTGAAACGGAAGACAATCACCATCCGAGAGGACCAAGACGAGTGGATTGAGGACCAACACCTCAACCTCTCGTCGTTCGTCCGAGAGCAGTTGGACGAGCTAATTGAGGAACGAGAGTAACGGATGTACTACGCCTACAAATACCGTCTCAAACCGTCCGACACCCACCGCGAGGAGTTGGACCGCCACCGAGATATTTGTCGGCAACTGTACAACCACACGCTCTATCGGCTCAACGAGTACCAAGACGAACACGGCGAACTGCCGTCCATGACCACCCTACGGTCGGAACTACCCGACCTCAAAACGTGGTGGGACGACCTCTCCGATGTGTACTCGAAAGTTCTCCAAACCGTCGTAGAACGGCTGTTCGACAACCTCAAAGGACTCTCCAAACTCAAGGAGAACGGCTACGGCGTCGGTCAACTCAAGTGGAAGCCGCCACGGGAGTTCCGCAGTTTCACGTACAGTCAGTCTGGCTTCAAGCTCGACAAGAAGGGCGGTCAGACTGTCCTGTCACTCTCGAAACTCGCGGACATACCGATTCGGCTCCACCGCGCCATCCCCGACGACGCGAAGCTCAAACAGGTCACGGTCAAGAAGGAACCGACGGGCGAGTGGTTCGCCACCTTCGGCGTCAAAATGGACCGTGAACCGCCCGAACCGCCTGAGAATCCCGAGAAATGCGTCGGCATCGACGTGGGGATACTCAAGTACGCCCACGACACCGACGGTACGGCAGTCGGGTCGCTCGACCTCTCCGGCGAGCGCAACCGCTTGGAACGCGAACAACGGAAGCTCTCACGGAAAGAACACGGGTCGAACAACTACGAGAAGCAACGGCGGCGCGTCGCGGAGTGTCACGCCGATCTCCGACGGAAGCGCCGCGACTTCCTGCACAAACTCTCGGCGTACTACGCTCGGGAGTACGACCTCGTGGCGGTCGAAGACCTGAACGTGAAGGGGATGATGGAAAGTCCGTCGAACAGCCGCAACACGGCGTCTGCCGCGTGGCGGACGTTCCTCCGGATGCTCGAATACAAGTGCGAACGAGAGGGGACGCACTTCGTCGCGGTCAACCCGAGAGGGACGACCAAGGAGTGCGCGTCCTGTGGCGTCTCGACGGACAAGCCGTTGTGGGTCCGTGAACACTCCTGTCCCGCCTGCGGTTTTGAGGCGGACAGGGACGCGAACGCGGCGTGGAACATCCTTTCTCGCGGTCTCGATGAAGTAGGAGTGGGACACTCCGAATCAACGCCTGTGGAGACTGCGCTCCCTGCGGACACTGCGGTTGTGTCTGCAAAGCGCGTCGTGGAAGCAGGAAGCCCTACCCTCAAGGAGCGAACGGCGTCAGCCATGAGCGAGTAGGGTAGGGTAGTTCACCAGAGTTATTTCACGTTCTCTTGCGACCGTTATCGCCGCGCTTTACCTGCATCCAGATCGCTCGTTTCCTTTGTGTCCACGTCGGCCTCGACGAGTTCGTACGACAAGTCGTCCAGTCCGGTCGGAACGCCGCCCGCCTCGATCTCGGCGTAGACTGTCTCCGGCACGAAGAACTCGTCAAACACGAAAAGGAGCCCGAGTGAGTCGATCTCAGCGAGGCGAATGAGTGGTCCGGAGTCGGAGACGGCCGCGAGCGTCACGCGTTCAGGCCCCAGTCGATGTCCTCTTCCACGACCCGCTGTTCCCGTTCCGCGCGTTCGACTTTCGCTCGCCCGACCTGTTCGATTGCTTCCTCGCGATCGATCTCTTCGCCGAGGTACTGTTTCAGAACGATATCCTCCCACAGGGTCTCGAGACCGCGTTCGAGTGCCCGTTCGAACACTTCGGACTCCGGAAGATCGTTCGCCTCCGCGATCTCTCGGACCCGATCGGATATCTCTGCGGCCATGATCGAGAGTTGCTCGGCAACGTTCTTAAATGCATGTTCGCGCGAGGAGAGCACGCGATCCCTCTCGAGTCCGCCCGATCTACCCTCCCGGCGACCACTCGCAGGCGTTCCCCGCGGTGAGATCCTCTTCGTCGACGTGCGCCGCGAGGCAGGCGTAGTTACGGAGAATCGAGGAGAAAGCCTCGCGCTTTACAGTAGTTGCCGAATCAAATCTCGTTCCGTACTAACCGAGCTGTTGGGTTCGCACATTTCACGATCGTAGCGGATTTTTTGCTGTGACAGACTCAGTGAGAGAGCGAGGGAACGCCGCTTAGCGGCGTTTCCGGGCGATGCTTCTCCGCAATGAGGCGTACTCACCGATCATCCCGGTCAGAGTCGAGTGTGAACTCAGCCGTAGTCTGTTGAGAGAACGAACCTACGGAAGATCCGTGTTGATATCTGCGGTGTCTCTGGAACTGTTTCAGCTGAAGCTAACACGTTGGCTAACACCCACAGATTGTACAACGTCACCGCGAACAGAAAGTAGAACAGTCTTACCGAGAACGTCGGCGATGACGTTCTCGGGAGGAAATCGCCGAGCTGTCGATATGACGTTTCGATCCCCCAGCGGCGGCGGAATGCCGCCGCGTATGCTCTTGCTGTCGATGAGTCCACATCTAAATTCGTCACGAACCGGACGTGCTCATCTTCGCTTGTGCGGTGCGGAACCGCGAAGACTGTGACATCTACCGACGCTGTTGGTTTGCGCTTTCGCTGCATCGTGTACTCGTCTGCTCTGTTGAATCCGATGACTGCACGGGGATCACGATCTCTGAAGATGTGATTATCTCGCTCTTTGTCGTCAAAGAGGTGAATCGATCTACCCAGTGATCTTGATCCTCTACATCCCTGCCGAGACTCCATTTTAGAATTCCCTCGACAGAGTTCCTGAGACGGCTATAGAGTAATCCGATCCCACCGCCTCCTGTGGATTCAACAGAGCATACTCGTCAGCAACCGTCTCAGCGCCGGCGCTGAGACGGTCTTTCATTCCACTACTCGGACGCGCACGCAGAATAAACTCGATGCTGTTCTAACTCTGCGACGACGTGGACTTGGTAGAATCCACGGTCGAGGTAGACGTGTCGAATGGAGACGTACTGTTTGGCTGTTTCGAGCAAGGAACGAACGGCTTTCGCGCCAAGCGCGAAAGCCGTTCGCGTCTATCGGGACTACCGCAAGCGTAAATCGCGTGCGAGGAGCGACGATACACAGTGTTGCGAAGCAGAATGCTTTGTTCGTTCCGAGATCTGGATACGTGGTTAGGACGTGGTCAGTGTCGTCAGACCCGTAGAAGCGCCACTCGTGGAGATCGATGGCAACATCGACGAACGCGGGAAGTCGGCGCTGAGACCGGAGGACTTCGAACAGTCGATCCCGGACGCCATCGAACTGGTCGATGATGGCGTCTGCTGAGAGATTGCGCAAGTGATACAGCAGCGATTTAGCGAGTGAATTTCGAGCCGTAGCGGTGATATCGACGTGCTCGTCACGATCAAGCTGGAGCGTTTTCCCACCCGTATTTGCGAACTCCTGATCAAAAGCAATCCGAGAGAGGATTTCTTGGAAATCCTCTCTCGTGTACTTTCCACACGGTTTCACGCCGAATTCGAGCTCTGGGAACAGCACCGTTGACGCAGCACGGCAGACCTGTTTCGCCTCAGCTGTCTGGACCATCTATTGACCAACACAGCCCAGCGTGAAGAGTCTCAGTCAGGTTCGGCAACTACTGTTTAGCGCGGGGATGAATCCGACACTACTCTTCACAGTCCACCGTTCGATGGCACGGCTGGATATTCCACGCTACTCCAATCCAAATCCTCAAATTAGCTTGTCTACATAGGTTATGTATGGCGAAACAGGTCGTCACCCGCACCCACACTGCGTCCATACAGAACCAGTCTCGGGTGCAAGACGACCTTGATTCGCTCGGGTTCGCTGCCTCGAAGCTCTGGAACGTCGGACGGTGGACGTGCAGTCGGATCTGGGCTGAAATCGATCATATCCCGAACCACAACGAGCTCACCACGTACCTCAAAACGCACGAACGCTATGATGACCTGCACTCGCAGTCAAGTCAGCGAGTCCTTCAAGAACTCGCTGAAGCGTTCAACGGTTGGTACGGTAAACGACGCAACGGAGATACGAGAGCGAACCCGCCCGGCTACCGCAAACACGGTGACGAGCACCCGCGCTCGACGGTGACGTTCAAAGCCGCTGGCTTCAAACTCGACACTCAGTACAACCGCGTTCGACTCTCAAAGGGGTCGAATCTCAAGGAGTATTGGTCGGACTTCATCCTCTGTGAGTTCCAGACTCGCCCCGACGTTGATCTTTCGACCGTCGAGAACGTCCAACAGGTTCGAACAGTTTGGACGGGTGAGGAATGGGAACTACACTTCGTCTGTAAGGTTGAAGTAGAGATGTCTGAAGCCCCCGGTGAGAGGACGGTAGGTGTTGATCTCGGGATCAACAACTTCGCCGCGCTCGCCTATGAAGACGGCCACAGCGAGCTGTATCCGCTGAACTCTCTGAAGCAGGACGACTACTACTTCAGCAAGCGGATTGCCCGGTGTGATGACTCGAACTCCGAGCAGGCTACCCGGCTGAACCACAAGAAGTCGGCTCGTCGCACTCACTATTTCCATACGCTTTCGAAACACATTGTTGAACGGTGTGTTGAGGAAGGCGTTGGAACGATTGTAGTGGGAGATCCCTCGGGAATCCGCGAAGAGGATGACTCTGACGAGTCGAAAAACTGGGGGAAACACGGGAACCTCGACTTGCACTCGTGGGCGTTTGACCGGTTCACGGACCTCCTCGAATACAAGGCGGAGATAGAGAGTATTGTCGTCGAAGAAGTCCCTGAGGTGGGCACGTCGAAGTCGTGCTCGTGCTGTGGTCGCAAGCGTGACGCGAACCGTGTTGAACGTGGGTTGTACGTGTGTGACGACTGTGAGACGGTAGCGAATGCTGATGTGAACGGGGCCGAGAATATCCGACAGAAAGTATCTCCGAGTCCCGCCACGGATGGCGGTGATAGGAGTAACGGCTGGTTGGCACAGCCATCGACGTTCCTGTTTGACAAGGAGACTGGTGGGTTTGCACCTCAAGAACGGGTTACGTCGTAAACCACAATATCCCAACTCAGCGGTGCGGTTCCGTGGGAATCCTCGCGCTTCAGCGCGGGGAGGATGTCAAAGAAGTAGGCGGGCGAGCCGCAGTCCGCCTCGCAGTCGCGGACGCAGATCGGGTCGTGCTCGAAGATGCGCGAGCCGCAGTACGCGCACGTCTCGTCGGCGTCGGGCGCGGTGACGGTCGTGGTCGACATGGCCGCAACCACGCGTCGGACCGTCGAAAGCGTTTCGCGGTCCCGCGGACGCGACGACGCGACCACGCACAGGACGCGCTCGTCCGCGACCTGCTGGAACGGCTGTACGACGAGGACGTGGCAACCGTATACGCGGGCGACCTCACCGATGTCTTGTCGGAACACTGGTCGGCAGAGCTGAACGAGAAAACGCACCAGTTCTGGGTGTATCGCTTGTTCATCGCCCGTCTCGCCACGACCGCTGAAGAGTATGGAATCACGGTCGAAGTCGGGTCAGAAGCATACACGACGGCGGCGTGCCCGCAGTGTGGCGAACGTGATGATACAGAACGGGAGGGCGACGTGTTCCGGTGTTCGTGTGGATACGAAGGTCACGCTGACCTCCACGCGTCGCGGACGTTCCTCGAACGACAGGCTGGCAACAATGTCGGGTCGATGGCACGGCCCGTGCGCCTCACATGGGACGACCATAACTGGTCGGAGATACTACACTCTCCCGAGAGGGCAAGTCCCAGCGAGGAGCGCACAAACCGAAGTACCGGCGACGGGAAACTTGCCTTCGTGGGGACGGCATAGCCAACATCCCCACCGGAGGAATCCCACGGTTTCAGCCGTGGGAGGATGTCAAGTTCGACGCCTCCGCGTGAGCGTACACGCCGACGCCGGGATCGCCTCCGTCGCCATTATCGCCCGCCGCCGCGGCCGATTTGGCCGGAAACAGGATGAGGTGAAGTTAGCGCTCCGAAAGCGGCGACCCGCTAATGTCTGTCGGCGAGGGTTCAGACCACGACGACGGCGTCGACGGCGACGAGCAGCACGAACCCGACGATGAACGCCCCGGTCGCGGCGTCGGCGTGGCCGTGCCCGTGCGAGGAGGGGATCAGCTCCCGGAAGACGACCGCGAGCATCGCGCCCGCGGCGAAGCCGGCGGCGACCGGGAAGAGGCCGGCCGCGAGCCCGACGAGCAGGAAGCCGAACACTGAGGCGACGACCTGCGGGACGAGCCCGGAGAGGGTGGTGTACCAGAGCACCCGCAGGTTCGACATCCCGGTGTCCGCCATCGGCACCGCGAACGCGAACCCGTCGGGGACGTTCTGGAGGCCGATCACGACCGCGAGCAGCAGCGCGACCTCCTCCAACCCGGACGCGAAGGCGACGCCGATCGCCAGCCCCTCCGGCGCGTTGTGAAGGGTGATCGCCCCGCCGATCAGCAGCGCCTTCCGGAGGGTCACCTCGCGGGCGGCCTCGTCCGCCGCCGCGTCCGTTCCCGCGTTCTCCGATGGCGCCGACGCGGGGTCGGTCGCACCGGGCGCGACCGGGGACGCCCCGGGCGGGTCGTCCGCGGTCATCGCCAGCGCGCCGTCGCTCGTCGGCATCGCCGCGACGTCGTCGCCGGTCGCGCCGCCCTCGGGGAGCCACTCGCGGTACTGCGCGTGGAGGTGCGGAATCGCGTAGTTCCCGCCGAGGAGTACGGCCCCACCGAGGAGCACGCCCGCCATCACCGCGGCGAGGGTCCCCTCCTCCGTGCCGGGGAGGATCAGCCCGAAGACGCTGGCGGCGACCATCAGTCCCGCGGCGAGACCGAGCGCGGCGTCGTAGACGCGGTGCGTCACCCGCGCCCGGAAGAACACGGGGAGCGCGCCGAGCCCGGTCACGACCCCCGCGATCCCGGAGACGGCGACGAGGTTCGTCAGCGTCGTCATGCCCCCCGGTTTCGGGGCTGCGTTGATAAAGGCGTGCGGTGCGCCCGAGCGCGGCGTCGCGACGTCGCCGCCGCCGGTCGGACCGGTGACGGAGACCTACCGCGTGACGATCGCGCGGAGGTCGCCGCCGTACGCGACGACGGCCACCGCGAGCGTCGCGACCGCGCCCACCGGGAGCACGGCGAGCGGGCCGGCCGTGATCCCGACCCCGAACCGCGTCGCGAGCCCCACGGAGACCCACAGGCTCGCGGTCGCCGCCAGCACGAGGAGTCCGCCGGTGACCCGGCGGTCCTCCCGTCCGACCACGACGCCGCTCGCCGCGCTAGACGCCGCCAGGACGTGGAAGCCGATCGCGAGCGGCCACGCGCGGATCGACGCCGGGAGGGCCGCGAACGACCGCGACTGGTCGAGGAAGTAGTCCCAGACCGGGTAGCCGCCGACCGCCGCCCCCGACCCGGGGGCGGCCGCGTTGAGGAACCCCCAGAGGCTCACGACCGTGAGGTCGCCGGCGGCCGGGATGACGGCCATCGGCACCGCGAGCAGCGCGAGGACGAGCGCCCACCCCGCCCGCGAGACGGGACCGTGCGCCCCCGACTCGGAGTCGTCGACAGACCGGTCGGCGTCGGCTCGGTCGACGGCGGACTCCCTCGACGGCTCCCCGGACATGGCGGCGTCTCGGGGGCGCGTCGGGAAGAAACGTCCGGACGCGGCGAGTCCGGAAGCCGCGCGGCAGTCACCCGGTCGCCGCGCCTCGATGACCGTCACCGATAATCCGATGGCGCCCGCAGGACCGGTGTGAACACGCAGGACGGCGGCCACCACGACGCGGCGGTCGACGCGCTCGCGGCCCGCGAGTACGAGACGGCCGGGAACCGATACACGCGGGGCGGACGACGGGTCCTCGCCGACCCGCGCGAGGGGCTCGACCCGTTCGCCCCCGACGAGAAGGGGTGGATCGGGCAGGGGCTCCAACAGCTGTGCGCGGCGACGGTCGCCTACCGCGTGGCGGGCGTCGACGCCCGCGCGACCCAGCGCGCGGTCGAGGGGATCGCCGCGACGCGTGACTTCGAACGGGTCCTCGACGCGCCCGGACAGGGCGCCTGTCTCGCGGAGTTCGTCGCCGACTTCCGGGTCGTCGGCGGGCTCGACGGCGCCGACGCGGCCTACGACGACGCCGCGGAGCGGTACGCGGCCGCCGCCGACGCGATCGACTCGCCGCAGGCGCTCGCGACGACCCCGCTGTTCGGCGCCGCGGCCGCGACGATCAAGCAGGTCGCCCGCGGGCAGGCGAACGGCGAGATCGCGATCGAGTGGGCGGACCTGCACGGTCCGGACCCATCGCGGGCGGGCGACTTCCTCGCGCACCGCGCTCGCTTCAAGAAGCAGCGGTTCGCGGGGCTCGTCGAGACGGCGGTCGCGGACGGCCACCTCGCGGCGCCGCGAGGGACGACGGAGTACGGCAACGAGACGCACCGCTGTCCGAACTGCGGGTCGAACGACGTCAACTGGGCCGGCACCGGCGTGCTCTGTATGCGGTGTTCGACGCCGACCGAACGGATTTGAAGAGCCGGTCTCCCCTCAGTCCCCGAGCAGGCTCTCGCCGTCGAAGTCGGCGTCGACGTCGACGTCCATCAGGTCGAGGATCGTCGGGGCCACGTCGAAGAGGTTCGCCCCCGCGACGTCGACGTCGGGGTCGGTCGTGTACAAAAGCGAGTTCTCGAACTTGTGCATCCCGTTCCGGGGCCCTTCGGTGAAGACGGCCTCCTTCCCGCCGAAGCCGGACTTCAGGTCGAAGCCGTCGGCCGGGATGACGACGAGGTCGGGCGCGATCTCGTCGTGCGCGCCGTCGAAGGCGTCTTCCCCGTCCACGATCCGCTTGCACACCCGTCGCCCGTCGGGGCCGGTGAGCGATTCGAGGTCGGCGCGGAGCTCGTCGCGGACCGCCTCGTACTCCGACTCGGGGACGACGCCCTCGGGCTCTCGGCCCTCCAGGTTGAGATAGAAGCGGCCGGGGATGAGCGAGTAGGCCCTGGTGTCGTCGTCGATGTCCGCCAGCGAGTCGTGGTCGTCGGCCTCGTAGGAGAGCCACCCCTCGTCGGCGAGGAACTGGTTGCAGTTGGCCTCCCACTCCAGTCGGGTGAACCCGTGGTCGGAGGCGACGATCAGCGTGGTGTCGTCGTCGAGCGAGTCGCGGATCTCCCCGACGTAGCCGTCGAGTTTGCGGTAGAAGTCGAGGAACTCTTCCTCGTACTCGCCGTCGGTCGCGTAGTCGCCGAACAGGAAGTGGTTGACGCGGTCGGTGCTCATGAAGACGCCGAAGAAGAGGTCCCAGTCGTCCTGGTCGAGGTAGTGGGCGAACACGTCTCGGCGGGCGTCGAGGGTAGCATGGGCGTTCTCGACGAACTCGCGCTTGTCGTCGTCGTGGCCGAGCTTCGCGTTCACGTCGATCCGGTAGTCGCGGTCTTCGAGCACCTGTCGGACCGCGTCGTCGCTCGCGGCCGCGTCGAGCCCGGGCGAGAGGAAGCCGGAGACCTGGCGCTGGATCCGCGTCGACGGCGGGAACGTGACGGGGACGTTGAGCACGGTCGCGTCCCGGCCCGCGTCGGTGACGCGGTCCCACAGCCGCGTCGCCTTCACGTGGCGTCCCATCGGGACGTACGTCTCGTAGGAGTCGACCTCGCGGTCCTGGAAGCCGTAGACGCCGGTCTCGCCGGGGTTGACGCCGGTGGTGAGGCTCGGCCAGCACGCGCTCGACTCGGGCGGGACGATGCTCTCCAAGCGCCCGGCCGACCCGGTCTTGGCGATGTCGGTGAGGGTCTCGAAGACGTCGGGGTGGTCTTGGACGAGGTCGTACGGTACGCCGTCGATGCCGAGGAAGACGACGCGCTCGTCGTCGCCGCCGCGCAGCCGGTCGAACAGGCCCATTATTTGAGCGTTCGCGTCCGCCGACATATCCCTTGTGTTCCGGCGTTCAGTCGGAACATGGGGCGACTGGTGGTCGCCGGGGATTTCAGAAGGCCTATTTTGATCCGCATGGACACTTCGCCCGTATGAGCGATGATTTCCCGGCGAGCGTCGACGTCGACTACGCCGACGGCGAGGGCGAGAACCCAGCGGACTACCCGTCGATCCAGCACAAGATCGAGAAGGCGATCGAGGTCACCCGGCAGGGGCTCGAACAGTACGACAACCCCGCGGTGATGTGGACCGGCGGGAAGGACTCCACGCTGACGCTGTACTTCATCAACCAGGTGGCCGAGGAGTACGGCTACGAGAAGCCGACCGCGGTCTTCATCGACCACTTCCAGCACTTCGACTCGATCACCGACTTCGTCGAGCGCTGGGCCGACGAGTGGGAGATCGACCTCGTGTACGCCCGCAACGACGACGTCGGCGCGTACGTTGAGGAACACGGGCTGGAGCCGGGCGACGACATCCCCGTCGACGCGCTCTCGGAGCACAACCAACATCACGTCCGCGAGATCCTGGAGTACGAGGAGGAGACGTTCCCGTTCCTGCTGGACACCTACGTCGGGAACCACCTGCTGAAGACGGTCGCGCTCAACGACGCCCTCGAAGAGCACGACATCGACGGCGTGATCTCGGGGGTCCGGTGGGACGAGCAGGAGGCCCGCGCGGACGAGACGTTCTTCTCGCCGCGCCACGACCCCGACCTGTTCCCGCCGCACGACCGGATCCAGCCCATCCTGCAGTTCGCCGAGGCCGACGTGTGGGAGGCGTTCTGGGACTACGTCGTCCCCGACACGGTCGACGCCTTCCCGGACGAGGGGTACGTCCCGGAGTCGGCCGAGGACCTCCCCGAGGGCGTCACGCAGGCCGACGTGCCGATCTCGCCGAAGTACTTCGCCGGGTTCCGCTCGCTCGGCAGCGAGGTCTCGACCGACAAGACGACCGAGGAACCCGCCTGGCTCCAGGACCTGGAGGGGACGACCGAGCGCGCCGGCCGCGCGCAGGACAAGGAGGACCTGATGGAGCGGCTGCGCGACCTCGGCTACATGTGACTTCTCCCGCGACTAACGTCGTGGATTTCCCTCACTGAGGGTTAGCTCCA
This sequence comes from Halorubrum rutilum, assembly GCF_042665015.1. Classification (GTDB taxonomy): domain Archaea; phylum Halobacteriota; class Halobacteria; order Halobacteriales; family Haloferacaceae; genus Halorubrum; species Halorubrum rutilum. The sequence goes on from NZ_JBHTBL010000004.1 coordinate 345,102, forward strand.
CGTCGTCTGGGGAGTTCGCAGGTTCCATCTCATCGTTGGTTCCCTTGAGTACGACCTGCGTTTCGGGCTGAGCCACAACAGCCCCTGCCGTCGATAGCGGACTCTGAATGTTCTTACCGACGGCTCGTTTACCGATATTCGTCGCACCATTCTTGTCGGCGTTGTCGTCCAATCCACAGTCGTGACACTCGACACGACCCTGTACCTCCCGACTCGTGTGCTGCGACCCGCACCGCCAGCACGTCACAGACGTATCGTACTCTTTGATTGGAACGCACTCACGCCCGTCAAGATGGGCTTTGTACGTGAGAATGTTCGCCATCTTCGCGTACGGCATCTTGTGGATCTTGTCGTTCACATACCGTCCCTCGTCGATGTCGAAGTGCAACCCGGTCATATCACCGAACACAATGATTGCGTTACGTTCACGCGCGCGGGTAATGAGTTCGTTCGCTACTTGATGCAGTTCATGTTCGACTGTCCGGGATTCCTTGTCTCCAAGGCGCTTGATGACCCGTGCCCCTGAGCGGACCTTCGCCTTCCCGATGCTCTTGCGAAGTTGTTTGTAGTGCTCGCGGACACGACGCACTTCCGCGCCGTGGAACTGTGTATCGCGGTCGGAGAGGAATGTGCTAACGGCTATCCACTTCGCTCCCATATCGACGGCAAGTACGTCGTCATACTCGTCTGCGACGGCCACAGACCGGTTGCAGACGAGGTGAACGTACCATTCATCGTCCCGATAGACAAGCTCCGAGTCGCAGATGCACTTGTCTTCGAGGAGGTGCGTGTCTTTCTCTGGGACGTGAACGGGCACCCAGATGCTATCCCCGCGTTCTTTCTCGGGGTTATAGACAGGGAGTTTGAACCACCACGACGAGAGAACCGTATCCTCATCGTGTTCGATGGTGATGCAGTCGTTCCGAAGGACAATTGGTTGCTCGGTGTCGTTTCGTGGGTTCTTATTCGACCGGACTTTGCCCGCCTGTTGCTTGGTGGCGGAGTAGAGATTCACGTCGTCACCGTGAACGGCATCTTGAAACGCACCGTATTCACGTTCGACGAGTCGGGCTTTCCGCTCGGTCAGCGAATGGAGCTTGACCCGTACTGTAGTAGTGACCTCTCGGCGCATCGTTATTGTCCAGTCTGTGCTTCAATATACTCCTCGATGGTTTGAATTGACACTTCGGCCGCTGAGGAGACGAAGTACGAGCGTGTCCGCAGCGAGGGGAGTCCGAAGTCGAACTCCTCACGGAGGTTTCGTGAAGTGTAGCCTTTGATCTGCTGGATGATTTTGTTCGGAGTGAGTTTCGGGTTGCCCGTGATGAACAGATGTACGTAATCGGGCTGGATTGCCAATCGAAGGATGTCGAGGTCGAGTTCGTCGGCCTTCTCTTCGATGAGTTGTTTGAGACGGTCGACAACCTCGTCCGTTAGTACCGGCTTGCGGTACTTCGGACACCACACGAAGTGATAGTGGAGACCGTGAACCGACGTTCGTTCTCGACTATACCCCCGTGGCATACCACCAGATAAATACCATTTCATATTAGATGTTATGGCTTTATCAACTCTTAGTCGGCTATTGAGGATGGATTGTGTCATATATAACCGGATTCATCCCACAACTGAAGTTGTGGGCGTTCCCCTCTCTCATGTAGCGCCCGCGAGGGACCGCGTCCCTTTTGATTCGAACGCGCGTAGCCACCGCCGAAGGTCACGCGGTTCGCCCGCGTTTCGAGCGTCTCCCGCGGCCCACCAAATCGAGGGGGCCCGAGCGGGCGGACCGGACACGCCGTGACCGCCGAGTACCACCACCGCGATGACAGACACCGAACCCACCGCCGACGAGACAGAGCGCACAGTCATTCGAACCGGCCGCGACTTCGAGCAGGAGTACCGGCTCGACGCGAGCGAGGCGGGCGAGTTCCTGATCGGGCTCGGCGAGCAGCTCCGCGACGACGACGAGCTGACGATCGTCGCCGACGAGTGGGAGCTCCCGTTCGCGTTCGGGGAGCCGGTCGGACTCGAGATCGACTTCGAGGGGGTCGGCGAGCCGGAGCTCGAGATCGAGCTGGAGCTCCCCGGTCGGAGCGACGAGACGGCGCCCGACGTCGAGTGACCGACCGGCCGCGTCCGCGTCGTTCGCGGCGACCGCCGGTACGACCCCGCGACTCGCTACCTCTTTACACCCCGAGCCACAACCGATCGGTATGGCCGTTGGCACTCGTCTGTCGTTACAGCTGGCCGACTTCGGCACCCGCTCGCTCGTCACGCACGCCCTCATGGCGCTGGGGTTCGTCGGGGCGGTCGTCTCGGGCCTGTTCGTCGAGGGCCAGCTGGGTATCGTCTCGATGGCGGCGTTCATCAACTTCACCGCCGGGCTGTGGATCTGCCAGTCGATCCACTCGCTCGGCAACGCCGCGACGGAAGATGAGTACCAGGGCGTCCTCAAGGAGCTCCTCAACCGTGTCTAGCGAACCCGGCATCGACGCCGCCCGGTTCGGGCGGACGCTCGTCCTCATCGGCTTCGTGACCACCGTCTTCCTGTTCCTGATCGCGGACCGGCTGTCGGGCGACACGTTCCGGATCGGCGCCGTCGCGATCGGGACGGTCGCGCTGATCACCGCGATCACCGGGTTCCTCATCGCGGCCGGCAGCGCGGTCGAGGGGCACTGAGCGTTCCGAACGCGTCGTTTTATCACCGCGTACTAAGCTATCGAGCCGACCGTGACCACCTACCGATTCCGCGTGAAGCACGATCCGGACTCGACCGGCCTCTGGCGAGACGTTGTCGTCAGGGGGAACCGCGCGCTCACCGAGTTTCAACGGACGGTTAACGACGCGATGGGGCTCGACCGCGGGCACCTCTGGTTCATCGGCGCGGGCGAGGCGTACTGGAACAGCGAGATCAAATTTCAGTCGCCACGGGAGTTCGACGAGTCAGGCGAGCCGACCGCATTCGGCGTCGACGAGACGGCGTACGACGCCGGCGAGACGACCGTCGACGAGATGGTCGATCGACTGGATCTCGACGAGCGCGACCGCGTCTGCTACCTGTACGACTACGGCGACGAGTGGCGGTTTTACCTGAATTGAGGCGCTAAGGGCGCTTCCTCAACGAACGAGCGAAGCGAGTGAGTAGGGAGGGGATACAGCGTTCACGAGAGAAAGCCCTCGTGCGCGGACGAGACGCGAAGCGTCTCGTCAACGCCGCACGGTTCTCAAACACGTTCGACGCTCGGCCCACAGGCCCACGCAATCGAAACAACTATGCGCATAGATACGCATAATGCGTATATAGTGAGGCGGAAGAACATCACCATCCGCGAAGACCAAGCCGAGTGGGTCGAGGAGAACCATCTTAACCTCTCGTCGTTCGTTCGCGGACAACTTGACGAACTCATCGAAGAACGCTCGTGAACTACAACTACAGGTATCGACTCCGACCGTCCGACGCTCTCGAAGAACAGTTAGCGTGGACTGTCGATACCTGTAGACAGGTCTACAACCACTTTCTCCACCGACTCAACCGCACCGACGACACCTCGGCATACTCCGAGCAGAAGCTCCTGCCGAGTCTCAAGAAGTGGTGGAGCGACCTGAAAGGCGTTCATTCGAAGGTACTACAGAAGGTCGTACAACGGCTGTACGACAACCTCTCGACACTACGAGAGCGCAAAGAGAACGGCTACCGCGTCGGGACGCTCAAGTGGAAGGCACCGGGCGAGTACCGCAGCTTCACCTACAGTCAATCCGGCTTCAAGCTCAAGAACACGGGCGGTCGGACGCGACTGTGGCTCTCAAAACTCGGAGAAATCCCGCTCACTTTCCACCGCGACCTCCCCGACGACGCCGACATTAAGACCGTCACGGTCAAGCAAGAACCTACCGGGAAGTGGTACGCCATTCTCAGCATCGAGACAGCCGACGACCCGCCGGAGAAGCCGGAGAATCCCGAGAACTACGTCGGTATCGACGTGGGGATTCTCAAGTACGCCCACGACACCGACGGAACCGCCGTCGAATCCCTCGACCTGTCCGACGAACGCGAGCGTTTGGAACGCGCACAGCGCGACCTCTCGCGGAAACAGCACGGGTCGGACAATTGGGAGAAACAGCGTCGGATCGTGGCAGAACGCCACGCCGAGTTGAAGAACAAGCGCCGCGACTTCTTACACAAGCTCTCGAACTACTACGCTCGGGAGTACGACTTCGTGGCCGTCGAGGATTTGGACGCGAAGGGGTTGGTCGAACTACCGGGCAACTCGCGGAACCGGGCAGGTGCGGCGTGGAGGACGTTCCTGCGGATGCTCAAATACAAGTGCGAACGCGAAGGAACGCACTTCGTTGCTGTGAATCCGCGCGGAACGACGAAAGAGTGTGCATCCTGCGGCGTTTCGACCGAGAAACCGTTGTGGATGCGCGAACACTCCTGCCCGGCGTGTGGGTTCGAGGCGGACAGAGACGAGAACGCGGCGCGGAACATTCTTTCTCGCGGTGTGAAGAAGCGGTTAGGAGCGGGACGCTCCGAATCAACGCCTGTGGAGACTGCGCTCCCTGTGTCCTCGGTTGTGGATGCAAAGCGCGTCGTGGAAACAGGAAGCCCCACCCTCAAGCGCGAGGGCGTCAGCCCGAGCGGTAGGGTGGGGTAGTTCACGCGATCCTGAAGGAAATCGACGACAGTGGACCGGCGGACGAGCATTCACACGTCGCCAGCGAGCGCGGCGGGGCGGGGGGCTTGGTCAGGGCACCAGCCAGCAGACGTAACAGAACAACACGTGCCCGATCCGGAGACGCATGGGGATGTCGGTGCAGAACTGTAGCGACAGAGCGACGGTGCAGACCGAACGAGAGTTCCGCCAAAACGTTATGACGCTTCCCGGAGAAACTACGGATATGAGCGTGACCATCCCCGTGGTCTCGACGCCGAACGTGCTCGGCGGGAAACCGCGGATAGAGGGGACACGCGTCGGCGTGTATCAGGTAGGATCTCTCGTTCGCGGGCACGATTGGTCGACGGCGGCCGTCGCCGAGGAGTTCGATCTGACGGCCGACGAGATCGATGCCGCCCTCGAGTACTACGAGTCGAATCCCGACGAGATGGAGGCGATCGCCGAAGAGGAGACGGAGATGCGTGAGCGATTAGAGGACCTGAGTCGCGCACCGCAGTAATGCGGCTACTTTGCGACCAGAACGTCGCACGCCGTTATGTCGATGCCTGTATCGAAGTGCCCGATCTTCAAGCAGTCACCGTTCGCGACGCGCTCGATCCGCGTGCGACCGATCCCGACATCGCGGCGTACGCCCGCGAGAACGGGTACGTCGTGTTGACCGCGGACGATGACTTCTTTGAACTCTCAGAGCGATGCGGGTGCCTGTACTTCCACCAGCTCGACCAGCCGCCCGTGGGCGACGTTCTGACTGCGATCCGACGGATCGGCGAGGCGTATTCCGACCGAACTGAGATCGTTGAGGTCGTTCCGAACGGGTGGATCTAACCTACTTGTACGGCTCACACACCAGCTCGACGCCCTCCTCGAAGCTGATCTGTGGCTCCCAGCCGGTCGCCGCGTGGAACTGCGAGTAGTCGGCCATCGTGTCGTGGACGTAGCCGTCGAAGGGGCACTCGATATACTCGGGGTCGATATCGGTGCCGAGCGCGTCGTTGATCATCGCGACCATCTCGTTGAACGTGTACGCCTCCTCGGTGCCGACGTTGTAGACGCCCGTCAGCTCGTGATCCGCGGCGAGTTCGCAGGCGCGAGCCACGTCCGAGACGTGGGTGAAGTCGCGGGTCTGGCTGCCGTCGCCGAACAGCTCGGGGGCCTCACCGTTCGCGATGGCGTCCGCGAACTGCGCGACCGTGTTCGCGTACTCGCCCTTGTGCTTCTCGTTGCCGCCGAAGCCCTGGTAGACGGAGAAGAACCGAAGCCCGGCGACGTTCATCTCGTGGTGGTTGGCGTAGTACTCCCCATAGCGCTCGCGGGCGAGCTTGGAGGCCTCGTAGGCGGTGTGGGCCTCCACGTCCATGTCGACGGGCGAGGGCTCGGTGCGGCTGCCGTAGATCGAGGAGGTGGAGGCGTAGACGACCGTTTCGCAACCTTCTTTTCGGGCGCGTTCGACCGCGTTGACGAATCCCTCGACGTTGACACGGCAGCCGCGCCGGGGGTCCTCCTCGTGCATGTTCCGCGAGGAGAGCGCGGCGAGGTGGAAGAGGACGTCGACGTCGGCGGGGTAGTCGCTGTCGAGCACGGAGGCCTCGACGAACTCGACCTCGGGGTCGAGGTTCTCGGGCGTGCCGAGGTACGTGTCGTCGACGGCGATCACGTCGTTGTCGGCGGCGAGGCGGTTCGCGAGGTTCGAGCCGATGAAGCCCGCGCCGCCCGTGACGAGGACGCGTTTGTCGTTCATACGTACGTCTCCTCGGAGATGTCGGTTTAGCGCTTCGGTTCTCTCTGCTTGCCGTTCGTTTTGAAGTATCAGACAGCGTCTGTGTAACAGGTACGATCCGATTAAATAAATCATCACATGTTATGTTGATCGAATCACGTAGATCCGACGAGATGATTCGATGAGCACACCAGACGACGCCGACACTAACGGCGGCGAGGAGTACGGCGAAGCCGAGATAAACGATCGAGGGCGGCTGACGATCCCCAAGCCGCTCAGGGACGACCTCGGGATCGAGGGCGGAACGGCGTTCACTGTCGTCCGTGGAGGAAATACGATTCGGCTCGTCCGCCAGCTCCCCGAACTTCAGACGGTGTCGACGGGTCGCTCGCGAGACGAGTGGGGCGACGACGCGTTCCGCGACGTCGGACGCGCAACGTTCGGGGAGGAGTAAATGCGGATCCTTCCGGATATTAACGCCCTCGCGATTCAGCTGATCGATGATCACCCCGGACATCCCTACATCGCCGATCATCTCGTTCCCGCGCTGGAGGGAACCGACACGCTCCTGTTGTTCGGCTATCCCCCGCTCCGCGTCCAATGGGTGCTCGGAGACCTTGGGCTGTCCACGGTCGATGCTCGAAATGCCGTTCGGTCGCTCCTTCAGCATCCGACAGAATCAATCGACGTCTCACCAGACACCGTTCTCAACGCGTACGACATCAGCGTGGAGAAAAACCACGACGTGTACGACTGCTTCTACATCGCGCTCGCACGCGAAGCCGACGCCGATCGGTTGGTGACGACCGATCGTGACTTCGAGGCACTGTGTACTGACGAGCCGTTCTCGTACACCAATCCCGTTCCGGAATCGGTGCTCGAAGAGTTCCACGCGGTCTGACCCACGGGTGACAAGGAAGTTCCTCCGTCAATCTCTCGTACGTGATCCCTGCCCGTAGAGTATGTCGTCGATATCCTCCTCGTCCGTCTCCACACCGGACGCGAATCGTCCTTGATTGAGCGCTTCGATTTCCTTCTCACTCAAACTCCGGGCTCCGTCGCGAAACGAGTCGACAAACTCCGTCTCGGACTCCACAGCCGACTCGATCAACTGTGTGAGGATCTCCTGCTGTGTGACCTTCTTTCCAGTTTTCAATTTGATCTCCGCTTGGAGTTCCTCGAGTTTGGATTTCGCGTCTTCGTCCACTTGCACCGCCGTTGACATGCGAGTTAGTTGTGTCCGCAACGTACTCAATCTTCATACCGATTATCGTGGTGGTCACGCAGTCCGAGGTGGCCCGTGGGGTTAGCCGTCGACGCTCGCGTCGTCCACCCCCTCGTCGTTTCCTTCTGACAGCGCGTCGGCGAGCATCCCAGCGACGCCGAGCTGCTCCAGCGCCTCGCGCGCCTGTTCGGTGTGTTTCCGTTTCTCTTCGGGCTGGTTCGCCGCGAGCGACTTAAGATCCGCCGCGATCCGATCACGCTCGTCGGCCAGACCCGCCATGCCGAGCCCGACGGCGAGCAGGTCGAACGCGTCGGCGGCCGTGACTCGGACGCGGCCGTCGGGATCGTCGAGTGCGTCGAGGAGGAACGTCACGTGCCGGCCGCGCTGAGCGGCGACATCGGTCCGGGACGCGTCTTCGACATTGAGCTCGTCGACGCCGCCGGGGGTCCGCTCGACGCCCGGATACGCCTCGCGGAGCGCGCGGACGACCGACTGGCGGACGTAGCCGTCCTCCGCGTCCGCGAACACGGGCTGGCACGCGTCAAGCAGGTCGTCGTACAGCCGGTAGCGCTCGCTCGTTTCGAGGTCGTCGATCGCGTCGATGATCCGATTCGTCTCGGCGGTGTCGCCCGTGGCGAAGTCGTCTGCAACCGCGTCCGGATCGAGCGTCATAGTCGGTCGGTGGTGGTCCGTGTTGTTGGAACTGCCGACCAGTCGCAATCGCGTCTCGACATCTCTGAGAGACGACTCCCGTTCCCGAAGCTTCCATCCGAAAGCGAGCACGTTCAGCACGCGCAGAGAGGACCGTGATTTGTATTCGACGCTAATTGAATAGTCTACAGCAGATTTATTTCGTTTGATCGCGAGTATACAGCCATGACCGCCGGCGATCCACCCGCGAACCTCAAACTTGCGTCGGGGTTCAGCGAGGAGCTCACAGCCGCCCCGGCCGACGAGCGGGTGTACCGCGTCGCGCTCCAACTGTACGATCCCGCTGGCGTCCCGGAGATCGCGGAGCGCGCGTCCTGTGCACCGGACACCGCCCGCCGACACCTCAGCCGACTCGCCGATATCGGCGTCGTCGACCTCGTCTCCAACACACCGGCCACGTACGTGCGGAACGAATCGTACTTCGAGTGGCGTCTCCGCGATCGCCTCGGGGAGCGGTCGATGAGCGACCTGCGTGAAACGCTCGGTGAGCTCACCGCCGAAGAGCGGGCGTTCCGAGAGCAGTTCGGCGTGGATGACCCGAGTGCGGTCGACGCGCTCGATCACGCCGACTACGACGATGTCGAAGATGTCTGGCTCGCGTTGAGCGAGTGGCGAACGGTTCGGAGACGGATCGAACGACTGGAAGCGGTTCGACAGGAGCGTGCCGGCGACTCGTCGTTCGAAGAGGAACCGGCGTAACCGTGAGCGATACGGACGGGTCTCGCACCGTCGACGAGGCGACGCTCCGATACATCGGCCGACTACTCGGGCGTCAAGACGCCGTCGACGCGACATCGCTGTTTCCGGCCACCCAACCCGAGACGCTGGTCGTTCGGCTCGACACGGAGGGGTACCCGGCTGACATCGACGAGATATCCCTCGAAATCCGTGCCTACACGAACGGCGAGTTCCATGTCTCGTATCTCGAGGCGTTCGCGGGCGACCGGCGTCGGTGTCGCTGGGACAGACACGACCAGCCATATAACGCACGCGATCACTTCCATCCCCTTCCCGATGCCCGGACGGACGCGGCAGTCGACCGGACCTATCCGACAGACCTCACGCGTGTTCTGGAAACGACGGTCCTCCCGTGGGTTCAGAACCGACTCGGAACGCTCTGGCGCTGATCGGTGCTCCGAGAAAACACACTCTTGGCTCTACGCGCGTTCCGTCACGTATGGACGACGACTGGATCCCCGCCGACGACTGGCGGACGATCGTCGCCAACGCGCCGATCGTCTCCGTCGATCTGGTGATCAGGCGCGACGGCGGTGTGGTGCTCGGATGCCGGACGAACGAGCCGGCGAAGGGGTACTGGTTCATCCCCGGCGGGCGCGTGCTGAAAGGCGAGACGCGACGCGAGGCAGTTGGCCGGGTCGCCGCCGAGGAACTCGGGATCGAAGTCGAGATCGTCGAGTCGCTCGGGGCGTTCGAACACCTGTACGACACGTCGGACGTGCCGGGCGTCGAGTCGAAACACTACCTGGCGAACGGGTACGTGGTCGATGTCATCGACGGTGAGCCAGAACCGGACGACCAGCACGACGCGTTTCGGGTGTTCCGATCGCCGCCTGACCCGTGTCACGAGTACGTCCGAGCCTATGTCGAGGCGGCCGAAACGGTGAACGGCTGGTTTTGAGTACCGATCCGATAGTCAGAGAGTTGGTATCAACTCCCCTGTCGTACGTGTGTGATCGTCGACGACCTCGACAGAGTGGATGGTTATAGTCGTATCCCAATCACTACTTCGCGGATCGGAATTGAGGTGAAGCCGCTGTCTGCGGTGTAGCCGGTCGGCGCGATGCCCCGATCGCACCCCTGAGTCGGCACTTGATTCGTTCTTGTTCGTCCAACAATATCCGTTTGAGCCTCCCAACTGTAGCGAGGTTGTGGCTGCGCGCGCAGCGACCACAGGGAGCGAGCACGGAGCGGTGGGCGGGGTGGTGGGGTGTGGCTGGCTGGTGCGTCCACACCGATCAGCGGGCCCGCCGGCGTGACAATTGATGCTTCACCATGCCGATCCTCCGGCAAAAAGGGGAGACGTTGGCCTACCTTTCCCACCACCGGTCGCGCTCGGGGAAGCCAAGCTGTGAGCGCCGCGTCAGCGCCACCGACACCCGGCCCTCGTACCAGCTCGTCTTGGCATTGAAGATCCGGATACGCTCGCCCTCGTCGATGCGTGGTTGATCTGACTTTGTCCAGACGGTTACCTTGATCTGACCGGTGTCATCCGCAAGCAACCCGACTTGGCTAATGGCCGGACTTGTCGGTTCCCAGTCTTCGACCCACTCGCCGGTGATGCTCACCGTAGAGCGATTAACGTCGCCGACCGCGTCGATCGGAATGACGGTCCCGGGCGCCGTCCGCACCTGCTCAGCGACCCGCACGGTTGCCGTCGGTAGATCCTGTCCGTCAGCGACCTGTGTGGCGAGCCGCCTGCTCACCGCCGCAGCCGTCCACCCTGTCCGATTGGTAGCGATCCGTCTGGCGGTCTTGTTCACTTGCGCAAGCTTTTCTTGGGTGAGCGACTCGCGAGGATCCGCCCGCGCCGGATCTGCCCACGGGTCCACGGCGGCACGCCGCTCGGCGAACGTCTCGCGCCGCTGGCGACATCCCTCAGCTGCGACCTGCCGCGTCCGGGCTTCTCTGTCAGCTGTCTGTCGACGATCCCACCGTGCGCGGGTGCGTGCTTTCTCGGCCTCGCGCGCCATTGCTCGCTCCTCGGCTGCGAGCGAGAGTCTGTCAACCCCCGCGTCAGGGTGGTTTGCATCCACCGTCGCCTGCGTTTCCTGCTGGACCGTCGCCCGGAACGCTGGCTTGTCGTCGACGACCTCGAAGCCGTCCTCGTCGACGCCGGCGTCTTCGGGTCGTTCGAATGCCTGTTCATCCACCGTAACGACCTTGCGACTCGAGTTGTTACTAGACATTGGATCTCACCGATCCGAAGGCGCTCGCGCGCCGACTCCGCGATGCTCCAACATCGCGGTTTTCCGACGACAACGACCGACAGAACCATCTGCGCGCTCTCGCTCGCGCCCGGTAGGGCGCTCGCGAAGGCGCGAGCGAGAGCGCGCCTGCATGAGGTGGCCCCACCCAGCACCGCGCGCCGACCCGCCCGGAGCGAGCGGCCAGCGGAGAAAGCGTGGGGGGTGAGCAGCCACGCCGCGCAGCCCCCCGCTCTTTCCCGCTGGCGTCGAGGGCACATGCACTTTAGCCCGGCAGGAACCGCACCTACCGGAGCGGAAGCCCGCCCGGAATGGTCGGTCGCGAGCGACGCGGAGGGCGGCAGCGGCGAGCGGGGCGGGCCGGTACGGACACACCTGTCCAGCCGACCGCGACACTGGGTCCAGCCACTGCCCAAGTAGATGCAGAACGAGTGAGGCCACCTTGATCGTTAGATGGCGGGCCGAATAACACACGTGATTGTTAATCTGGGAATGAAGGCGATAGCCACACCGAGTACTGTCATTGTTGATGTCCCCGCGATCCCGGCCGGCAACACTGCACCCACATTGAAACTCAGTTCAGATGACACTTAACAGAGAATGTATGATCCAGAAAAGCGGAAGGTATAATCTCTCGTTTCGGCGGTGAACAGAGGCCGCTGCGGGGGGCCTCTGCTTAACCAACAGATCACTGCCAGTGTTGGTTAATTTACCTACACTCGTCGGCACCCATCATTACGAAATCTGTAGTCGGTCTGCGATGGCTGCCGTGTATTCCCAAACGATGTGATAACACAGAGAGACAAGGAAATACTTGACATGCGGGATCAGACTGAATCCGACACCATCCTTCACTGGAAGGGATTGTCTGGCGTCTCTAGCCGGGTGATACCCTGGATTGTGTCGAAGTCGCCATCAAACGAATAGAGGTACTCAATCTCTTCTCGCTCCATATATGCAGCAATGGTCGCGTCGCCGAAAGATAGGCCCTCATCGGTCTGGAAGAGAGTTACAGCGGTGGTGAAATCCTTCTGGGCCGCGTGGAGCAGTTCAAACCCAGCAGACTGATTTAGCCGCTCATATGTCTCGACGGCCGTCTCGTGTCGCTTCCGATTGTGTATCCAGTTGAGCGTTTCGAGGGCGATGTAGTTCTTGACATCCTCCCACGGCTGAAGCCGTGGGATTCCTCGGTGGGTGATTCAGGCCGGTCCTAACTCTGAGGCAAGATTCCCCTTGCGGGTACTCTGGTTTGTGGGCTCCTTTTTGGTCGCGTGACCACGCTGTCGCCAGCAGTGATCGTCCCACTCGAGGCGGGGCACTGTCTGGTGTCCCCTCTCAGGCCCGTTCCGACCTGAGTCCACAGGCCGTGCCATCGGCCTTCTTCCGGTGAAATCAACATCGCCATCCACCATGCTTTGCAGGAAATTCTCGCTTCCCACCACATCACTGTGGCCTTCAAAACCACATCCGCCACATTGGAACACGTCGCCGTTGCGCGAGACGTGCGCCTCTTCATCGCAGCGTGGGCAGTGACTGGATGTACCTGCCCCTGACTTTTCTTCGACACTGATGCCACACTGCCCCTCTAGGACGGTCTGCATTCTGCGACGGAAGCGACCGTGCGCCCAGAACAGATCCGTCTTCTCATTGACTGTCGCTGACCAGTGTTTCTCACGGACATCATCTAACTTCCCGACAAATACTTTCTCAACACCCCACTCTGAGAAGAGACGTGTGAGGTGGCGAACGAGCGCATCTTGAGCGTGATTGCGGTGTCTCGTGCGCTTCGCATACAGTTTCTCTACCAACCGACTGCTATCCGTCTGTGCAGGAAGCTGAGACTGTAACTCACCGATTCGTTCGGTGTAGTGGTGGAAGCGGTCGAATAGTGGACGGGCGTGAAAGACGCGCTGGTGGCCGTTGGTGGTGGTGACGGCGACGAAGTTGTTCGCACCGACATCCACGGCGGCCACGCATCCCTTGTCGCTGGAATCCGTGGCCCGTGTTGTGTCATGCAGAAATGTGACTGGCTGCTTTGCCGTGAATGATTCGGCGGATCGGTCGTACACCAACTCCAAGCGCCCACCGTGACCGTCGTACTGTGGATTGCCCTTTATCGGAACGCGAATGCGTTTGTTGAGTGGAATGCCGTACTTCTCTTTTAACTCGCTGCCGAGTGCGAGTTCGATCCGGCTGTGTTCGCCCCACTCGACAGTGTAGGCGTCGTTACGGATGCACGCTTTCAGTACGCGCTTGTCGTCGTCTTTCCAGTAGCCGGGGACGCCGGGTTTGTCGTCGCGTTCACCGTCGTAGTAGTTGTCGAGTTGCTCGAAAAATGCATTCCACTGTTCATCACATTTGTCGAGCATCTTATCAGTGATCGCCCGACCGAGGACTGGACGGAAGCGGTTTCGTATCTCGGTTTTCGTGATGGCATTCCACACGTCGCTTCGCGTCTGATTGTCGTCGAAGTGAGCTTGGCAGCGGTGGTAGGTGACAATGTTGACAAGGGCGGTTGCCGAGTCTAGCAACTCGATGAGGCACACCTTCTTCCACTCCTCGCGGGGAGCGAGAGTGAAGATGTTAGTTCGCGTTCGCTTTTCACCGGTTGTGGCCGCCATCGTCTATTTTGTCTCACGTACGACAATAGTGTAAAGGCTACGATTTCGAGTATGTCCAGTGTTTTTGACTGATGCCGTACAACGCTAGTACATGAGTGAGGAATCGAGCGGTGGTCGGCCACGAACGCTGACAGGCAAAACAGTGTTAGATGGATTCAACCAGATAGACAAGCCAGTGGCAACTGCCGGATTGTTAGCAGACGTGGTGAATGCGCCGAAACGGACCGTTCTTCGGCGGCTTCGAGAGTTGGAAGAGAAAGGTCAAGTAGAGCGATGGAAAGTTGGCAGTCGCGCTGTCGTCTGGTGGCCCACCGAACAATCATGACGCGGGAATCACGGCAAGAGTGTCGGCTGTGGACTGGTTCTCTGTGCCTATCGCTTGCACCCATCCCTGAAAGGGGTGGGCTTCCGCTCGCTACGTGTCAGATCCACCACCCCCCATCGGGACTGGCTCGAAGTCATCGAACGCGCCGTAGCGCTGCTTGACGACCTCCACAAAGAGGGTCCCCTCGTCGTCAGTCGTCCACCGAAGCTTGTCGCCAGGCTCAATGTCAAGACGCCGACGGATGGCTGCCGGGATTGTTACCATCCCCCGGTCGCTGACCGTGGTTTCCTCGGGGGGTCGTCAGTTGCCATACGCAGCGGTATACGCTCGCATAAAATACATGTTGCGCCACATGTGGTGGGGAAAGAGAACCGGTGAAGTCTCGATCAGCAACTGGTCACAGCCGCGGATTGTTATCCAACAGACCCCGCAGATCGCTACCAGTGTAGGTTAATCACAGAAGGAGTTGATCGCGTCCGTGAGCGATCCCTCGAACTGCCACGTGGCCTCGGTGAACGCGTCGCTCGTCTGATCGTCCCACCGCGGGAAACCGCACGGCTCGCTCACGGCCACCTGCCACGCGGGCGGCTCCACCTGTGCCAGCTCGTAGGGCGGGATCGCGACGATGTACAGATACTCCTCATCCCCATGGATGCCCGCTTGGGGATCCTCAATCCCGTGGCCGAGCAGAAACAGTGGCTGGGAGAGATGTTGCATCCGAGCCGGATCACAGACGTCGACGGGCGACTGCGCGTCAACACGTCGATCAGCATCTCGCGTTGGATCGAGATACAGCGGCAGCGTCGTGAGCATGTCGAGGAACACGTACTGGGCGGCCGCGTACCCCGGCCCCCGCACGCTGGTCGTCGCCTCCAACAACTGTTTGAGTTGGTGGAGTTGTCCGAGGATGCCTGCTGGATACCCGTCAGAATGAGTGTACACCTGTGCAACTGGCGCGGTCGGATCGGTTGTCCGGCCATCGTCGAGGGTCCGAACGAACCGGAGTTGACAGCGGGTCGACATCGAATCACGCCGGCGGTTGTCTCGCCGGCACCCATCGCGGCGAGACACAAACACCACGAGCGACGCGAGCTGTTAGTAGGTGTCCCCACGTGGGGAGCTGTGAGAATTAACTGGAATTAGGCGCTAAGTCCCCTCCCTCAAGGAGCAACGCAGGGAGCGAAGCGACCGAGTAGCGCAGTAGGGAGGGGATACAGCGCCGCACGGTTCTCATACACCCGCGACACTCGCGGCCCACAGGCCCACCATTCCGTTTATGTCTATCCAAAGTCTATACACAGATGATGGATAGATTTGAAATCGAAGGCGAGGAAATCCTCGATGGAACGGCAAAACCGTCGGGGAATAGTGCCCATGTCATCGTCCCGAAACGCTGGCGGGGGGCCGACGTGAAAGTCGTCCGCGTCTCCGAACCCGACCCAGGCGAATAAACCATGCAATATAATTACAAGTATCGACTTGACCCGCCGGAAGCCCTCACCGAGACGCTTCTGTCCCACGTCGATACTTGTAGGCAACTCTACAACCACGTCCTCTACCTGCTCAACGAGGAAGATGACATTCCGGCCCGCTACGAGGTACAGGGGCAGCTCCCCGACCTCAAATCGCGGTGGGACGGCCTCGGGGACGTTCACTCGAAAGTCCTACAGATGGTCGTCAAGCGCGTCTACGACAACCTCTCCACACTCAAAGCGCAGAAAGAGAACGGACGCGCTGTGGGGATGCTCAAGTGGAAACCGCCCCGAGAGTACCGTTCGCTCACCTATAACCAGTCCGGCTTCGAACTCAAGAATACGAGTGGTCGGCCTACGCTGTGGTTGAGCAAAATCGGTGAGATTCCTATTCACCTCCACCGCGACATGCCCGGGAACGCGACTATCAAACAGGTCACGGTCAAACGAGAACCCACGGGAGAGTGGTTCGCAACCTTCGGCATCGATGTGGGGGAAGTCACGCCTGAAAAACCAGAGATGCCCGAGAAGGTCGTTGGCATCGACGTGGGGATTCTCAAGTACGCCCACGATACCGATGGGTACGCCATTGACAGCCCCGACTTCAGCAACGAACGCGAACGACTCGAACGCGCCCAACGCGAACTCTCACGGAAGGAACACGGCTCTGCGAATTGGGAGAAACAGCGCCGAGTTGTGGCCGAGCGACACGCCGATCTCAAGCGAAAGCGACGCGACTTCCTTCACAAGTTATCGAACCACTACGCGAGAGAATACGACCTTGTGGCCGTCGAGGACTTGGATGTGAAAGGGTTGATCGAACTCCCCGGCAACTCACGGAATCGAGCAGGCGCGGCGTGGGGGGCGTTCCTTCGGATGCTCGAATACAAATGCGAGCGTGAGGGAACGCACTTGGTCTCGGTTGATCCGAAAGATACGACCAAAGAGTGCGCGTCCTGTGGTGTCAAGACAGATAAACCGCTGTGGGTGCGCGAACACTCGTGTCCCGCCTGTGGATTTGAAGCGGACAGAGATGCGAACGCGGCGTGTAATATTCTTTCTCGCGGCCTCGAAGAAATAGGAGTGGTTCACTCCGAATCAACGCCTGTGGAGACTGCGCTCCCTGTGGACACCGTTGTGTCTGCAAAGCGCGTCGTGGAAACAGGAAGCCCCACCCTCAAGGAGCGAACCGCGTCAGCCGTGAGCGAGTAGGGTGGGGTAGTTCACAGAGTAAGGCGGCTGTTCAGCCGGATGTTGCATCGTAGTAGAGACAAAAAACGACGCTAATCACGACTCTTCGAGCAATGAGCGGGCCCGTTGGACATAGCTGTTCGCGTCCCAGCTGCGGGCGTCGCTCATGTTGTCGAGAAGCGTGCGTGCATCGGCGGCTGACAGCTGACCGGTGCGAACGAGAATCGACAACAATGTCGGTGTCGTGACAAGCCGGGTATCAGCGAGCGACGCATGGATGAGCCCGATCTGGGTGAATTCATCACAGAGCAACAGCGCGGCGTCGAGGTCGTTTGCAAGGGAGACAGCAGCGTTCTCCCCATCATCGAGTGGGAAGCCAGCGTCGAGTACCACAGACTGTCGTTCAAACTGCGCAGTGCGGTCGAGGACAGCGGTTGCAGCACCGCCATGGACATCCTCGTACGAGGCAACCTCTTCGAGCTCCGCGATGACCGCGGTTGGCACAATAACCTCGTATTGGGAGAGAGCGAGCGCGAGTGGGTCAGGATCGGTATCAGCGACGATCCCGAGAGAGACGAGCGCGGAGGCGTCGGCGACAAGCCGGGACATCTAGGCGTCGGCGATCTCGTCGATGAAGTCCTCATCCAGCTGCTGTTTCAACACGCGGAGGTTCGCCGCTTCTTCGGCGCCAACCAGTGCTTTGAGTTCTTCAAACGAGATCTGCTCATCGTAGTAGGCGGCTGCGATCTCCTGGATGAGTGCGTCATCATGGGTTGCTTCCTGAAGATACTCGCGGAGGGCGGTCACGAGGATGTCTGTGCGATCCTCGCCAAGGACAGCTGCGAGCGCGTCAGTGCGATCAATCAGGCGGTGGGGCGCCCGAAACTGGACGCGCTTCTTATCGCTACTCATTATGTGTACGTTGTGAGCCAGTATGCATAGTTCTTTTTGTGTGTACAATGTGAGCGTTGCATCGGTGCTACTCACCCCGAGGCGGCAACACCCGATGCCCACACGGACGACAGATTGCGGTCTGTGGACCACGCACAACGACGATCGCGACCGGCGCCCCACAGCGTGGACACGCTTCATAGGTCGCCATCACCAACTCCCCGGTTGAATCCGTCTACAGCGCTCACAGACGACGAGTCGTCTCCGTGGTGTGGGAACTGTGCTCGTGTTCTCGGTGGCTGTGAACACGATCCCCACGGCGGCTGATCGAGTAAGCGAGCGATGCGACCGATACCGATCGATACTATGTGGGTGAACATGGCTCCCACCCGTTGGGAGCCACACAAACCGCACCGTTATCCGAGCGAGACGCCCCGCTCGCGGAACACCGGCTGGAACCCTCGCTCGTGGACTGCCGTCACCAGTTCGGTGTACGCCGTCCGCACCGCGGGATCCTCGACGAGCTCGCGAAACCGACTCTCGAACCGTCGCCCGTGGGCTGTTCGGCGCTTGTCCGATCGGTCATGGGCCGCCTCGTGGCACAGGGTGAGGAAGAGATCGTGAGTCCACACGGCGCGTTTCGAGCTCGTCACTGCCGAATCTGTCAGCACGATCCGGGTGTGCCCGTCTGTCCACGCATCGGCGGTCGCCTCACCCCAGTAAATCGTCCGATCGATCCCGATTGTGTCGGCCAGCGCCCGCGCGAACAAGAGGTATCGCGCCTGCCGTGTTGCGAGCTCAGTGTCCGCCAGCCGACTGTACCCCTGCCAGACGCCCGCCTCCTCAGCACGTGTCGCGACGTCGAACCGCGACGGCAGCGCAATCTCGGCGTCGCTCTCTGTGGCCGCCGCCGCTAACCGCTTGGTGGCCGGATCGGTCGTATCGAGGATAATGGCACCCCGCTCGACGAGTGCATCCCCGCCGTGGCTGGCGCCCTCCTGAAACGCAATCTGAGGAGCCGCCTGAATCCGGGTGAGACTCACCGGGGTGTCGGTCACCAGCTGGAAGAGATCCCGATCCTGCCAGCGCTCGCGGAGTGTCGCATCACTTACGAGCAGTTCGGCCATTGTATCGCGCGTCTGACCGTCGAGCGCGTCATCGCCCACCTGGTCGTACAGCACGATCCGGGCGTCGGCGATCGCATCCTGGATCCGGTCCCACCGCTCACACCCCGACTGAACCGCTGTGCGGCCGAAGTTGAGCGTCAGGTTCCCCTTTGAGACGACGACACCACCCACGCCGACGTCGTGATCGGTGGTCACCAAGAGGCCGTTGCTGTACACGTCCAATCCGTCCTCAGGCGCATGTTCGATCGCCAGATACGCGTCGTCGGTCTCACGCGTTACGGACACCCGACTGTCAGCGACGGCCGCAAACGGATGCCCGCGATCGACGGGCTCACCGTTGACAACGACCGTAACGTCGGTCCGGAAGGTGAGATACGCGAACCGCTCACGGAGGCGCTCGACGATCCGGCGCCATCGGTAGCTCTCCGGATTGGGCACCTCACCCGTGTAGTGATCGATGGTCACGCAGACACCGTCGAACGCGTGCTCCGTCTCAACAACGACACCCTCACGGCCAGCCACCGCTGCGAACGGCTCTGTCGTCCGCTGACCCTGATAGTCGAAACACAGCGCGTGTCGCCCGCTCCAGATGCGCACGGCGCCTTTCGCGATGATCGCACCTGTCCCGATCCCCCACTCGCCGAGGGTGGTGTCGTCTGCTCGCTCTTTCGTCCCCGCGCCAAGCACGGAGAGGTCCCGCGTCCCCTTCTCGCTCCCCAGATCGACGCCCGTCCCGTCATCACACACAACCGTGCGCTCGGGCGTGACGCTCACGAGCACCCGCGACGACCCGGGACTGTCAACCCCGTTCTGGACGGCCTCACGAACCGCATCCGTGAGATCCGCCATCTGGTCTTCGATCAGATACTGGGCGACCTCATCGGCCGTGGTCATCTCAACCGTCTCGGTACCCCGCGTCTCGGTCCCAGATCGCTCTGGGGACGATGACTGGTTGGACATGGTGTCCACCCCCTCGGAGCACCATACAAACCCTACTGGACGCCGAACCAGCCAGCAGACTCCGAGAGCACTACTCCCTGTGTTAAGGCGGTGGGATCGGTGGAAAGTATACATATAAATTCTGAAATAAAATTAATGCAATCTACGTCACAACCTTCTTAAACACATATATCCCTATATATTTCATGGTCAAAACCATTCGAGTATCGGAGGAATACCACGAGTGGCTGACTGCACACAAGGAGGGTGACGAAACGATGGAAGAAACGCTTCGTCGCATGACGCGTGGTCCGCACCCGGGCGATGTCGCCGGACTCCTAACTGAGGACGAGGCCGACACAGCCAAAGAAGCGGTGACGGATCTGCGCAGACGTGACCGCGACCGATTGAATGCTGCCCAGGCCGCCTTTGACGCCAGCGAAACCACCGAATGATCATCGACTCGTCGTACCTCTTCGACCTCATGGCGGAAGATCCGAATGCGTTCTCGAAGGGGGCAGAACTCGTCGAAACCGGCGAGATGCAGTGGTTACCGACGCCAGTCGTCGCGGAGGCCTACTATGGGGTCGCGACAGCCCGCAGCACCACCACCGAACAGGCGCTGCGCAATCGGCTGCTCGGATATCCGCGTATCGAGGTTGACGACGAGATCGCGCGGCGAGCTGGTGAACTCCTCGCGGCGGCAGACGACCGCGCCGGTGAAAACGCGGGTGTCGGGGCGAACGACGGCTACATCGCCGCGATGGCTGATGTCCTCAATGACGCAGTCCTCACAGCCAACGTCGAGGACTTCAACCGACTCGGTGTCCCGGTTGAAACGTACTAACGATCTGTCCTCAAGTCTGTCGTGTCGCTGTCCTCGTCTTGGATCGCAAGAATATCTTGGGCAACATCGGCCACGTGTTGCTGATGCGCTGCTGAGGTCGCCGCGTGTTGAGCGGCAGTCAGTTGACCGTTGACCACCGCGTTCTGCTGTGGCCCCCACACCTCGGGCGGCTCCGATTGAATGTACGACACCCAGCGTTTGATCGCCGCGATGCGTTGCT
Source organism: Halorubrum rutilum (assembly GCF_042665015.1). Lineage (GTDB taxonomy): Archaea > Halobacteriota > Halobacteria > Halobacteriales > Haloferacaceae > Halorubrum > Halorubrum rutilum. Next base: position 366,009 of record NZ_JBHTBL010000004.1, read on the forward strand.
CACGATTGCGGTCGTGTTTCGCATCGAGCTGATCAGGCGTCTCTGAGTCGGTCATATTCGGCGTCGACATCGAGTCGGTGTACCCACGTTTCAAGCCGCGACCCACTAAGCGTTTCCTCAAAGAGGGTGTACAGGTGGACTGCGTCTTCGATATCCTTCTGGGCGCCAAGCGACAATTTGTACGCGATCTGGAGCTCAAGCGGGCCGATCGGGATCGATTTGCCATCAATCTGCGCGGTAATCGCGTGAGAGAGCGATGCGCGGTCGAACTCATCGCCGACGATCTTCAGTTCAAGATGCGGAGTCACCTGACCCGTTGGGGCGACCCAGATCGGATCGCCGTTCGCAAGCATCTCGTACATCGACGTGAGCGGCATCACTGGTCCCCAGTATCCTTCCGTTTCGAGCATTGTCGCAAGCTCTTCCGCCGTTGACTCATCGATCGGCTCGATGAGCACGTCGACAGCCTCGGTTGAGCGTGCACGCCCTGCGAGAATCGACACGTACCCAGTGATGTACACGTGTGTGATGCCGATCTGATCGAGGAGCTCTGAGAACGCAATTGCGAGCTCGTCAAGTTGGTTCGGCTCGCGTCTGACAACGAGTGTGTTATCTCGAAGCTCGATTCCACTCATGGGTATGTGTTCTCCGGAGACCGATTGACATCCTCCTCCGCGCTAACGCGGAGGGATCCCGAGCGGTGGGAGTTTCAGGTTCGCAGTCCAATCACCAGACTCCCAGTCCTTTCGGGCACGGTTGGTCCCACAGTATCGGACTGGTGGACTGCTGGCCATGCCAAATGGCCGTTGCCCCTATCCTCGACCGTGTACGGCGTCCCAGTGTTGTTTGTGCCACGGGGACGCTGGCAGGAATCAACGGAGTTGGGGGTATCGTGTCGCGCGCTTTGAGCAGTCGGCAGCGACACACCCTTCAAGGATGTGGCGTTCACCGACTGCCCTTTCGGATACTGCCTCGTTACGTGGGCGGACAGGCCGCCTCCAAAGGACGGTTCGGAATCCGCTCCGTTCCGACCGACTCCTACCTCCGCATAGAGTGGCTTCTCAATTACACCTCGGTATGTGAAACTCGGGACAGACGTTCGGCTGGTGAATTGCTGCCCACCATGTCGGCTTCATCACCCGCCTAAACGCGGGTGTATTCGCCTTCTAGTCTCTACAAATCGTCTGGCCGCCACCAATGCTGGCTGTCGCGCAGGCGCTTGTTAGTGAGTGTGATCGCGCTGTTCGGCAATCGCCTCGATCACTGTCGTGCTTGTCGCTCGAATCCGTTCACACCGCTCGAGGAGCCGATCTGCGTCATCATCGCTCCACGCGGCAAGATACAGCGCCGATCCGTCCATCTCCAGCCCGAAATGGCGCCCGACGACGTACGCGACCGCCTCGGCTTCCAGTTCGCGTGCCTCGTGATCGGCCGTATCCGATGGGTCATGCAACAGCGCGTGGGCGTACTCATGGAGGAGCGTCCCCGCGACGGCTGCAGGATCTGCCTCCTGCACCTGAATGTGGGGTGTGTCGTCGACATGCCGACAGACGCCGTCGGCGTCGCCGTGCGGCCACGCACCAGCACTCACCACATCGACCGTCACACCGAGTGCGTCGGCTGCCGCGAGCAGTCCAGCTAGCAGCTCATCGGCCTCGCCTTGAGCCGCCGTCTCCAGCTCGGGCAGGGGTTCCCCCTGGGTCTGTGAAATATCGAAGACGGGAACGGGTTTGAACCCGACCACGCCCTCATCCCACTCATCGGGTGGTGTCTCATCGTACGCGCAGTCGCTGTCCGCGTGATAAGAAGGACTGTTCCCACAGTCGGGACACTGACGTGAGATCAGCGGCGCCCAAATCCAGATTGCGGATTCGCCTTCTTTCACCTGCCGGTTAAACTCCTCCTGCCAGGTTCGATAGCCGGCAACCTTCGTTGCCTCCGGACACTGCAGGGTGATGAGCAGCGTGTTTCGGTGCGAGTAGTCGTGGAACTGACTCTGGACGTCGAGCCACCGCTGGAACGCCTCACTCGCACGCGCCTCGTCAACGCTATTGACGAGTTCGTGGAGCCACTGATCGATCGCCTGATGCATCTGGTCGGCGCGGGCGTCGGCGTCACCGAACGTGACGGGCCCGCTCGCGGGGTGGGATTCGGCCATGTGCGCTCCCGCCCCTCGGGAGCGCCACAAACACCGACAATTCCACTCGCCAGCCAGCCGAGACGACACACGTGGAGGCGACACCTCCCCAGGATACGCCATACTGGCTCTCTGAGGGTGACAGCAACGCCGATACTACCAATATTGGCATAAGATTAACAACTTTGAAATCACATTTTACACCGCATGGGGGATCACCAAGACCCCACCCCGCCGCAGGACGCCACGCACCTCCGCCTCCGACCGACCGACACGCAGCTGTCGCCTGACGCCGTCGAACAGGGGTTCTGTCGTCTCCACAGCATCGACGCGGACACCGGCACCGGTAGTTGGCTGAGTCGGCTCAGTGGGCCGGCCCCACCAACCATCGAGTTTCGCCTCCAGCGTCCCCCAGGCACCGACGCCGATCTCATGCTGTACGCCGGGATCGAGGACGCACCCGTCGAACCACTCCGAGAAGGGTTACGCACCGCCTGCCCGAACGAGTACGAACTCACGCCGGCCACGCCCGACCCGGTGGACTCGCTGACGGAGTCGCCCGCTGAAGCCACAGATCCAGACGCCGATGAGACCATCATCGGCGATGATTCCGCTCCCACTGATGAGACCACAGACCCAGATGTCGGTGACTCACCCTCGGAGGAGACAGCCTCAGCCGACGACGACGCAGACCCGAGCGCCGAATTGGCTGCCGTCGAGTGGGTGGGTGACGCCGAGCGGCGTGACGACTGGCAGACGCGGCTCACCCCTCTGACTGCGTTTCAAGATGCGGATGACACGCGGCCGCCGCTAGCGGTGATTGCAGAGACGCTCGCCGACACGACCGCTGCCGTCATCTACCAGGTCGTCTGCCGGCGCTATCGCGACTGGCGTGGCGACGCTCGCGACCGACAGCGCCAACTCGATGAAGGCCGTGACACCATGGGGAGCCGGCTTGTTGATGATCTGGTCGGTGACGTGCTAGCTACAAACGCCCGAGAGCGGGCGGCCACAGCCACCCCCAACCGGCCCGATCCAGCCACGGCCGGCCGGCAGGAGTCAATCGCCGCAGCTGACCCCCAACACGCGTTTTGCGTGAACGCCCGGTGTGTGATCGCCGGCCCCGACGCACGGTCGCTCGCCCGCCGGCTGGCGACCGCCCTCGAAACACTCAGCGGCGACTACTACACCATCGACGGCCGGATACGGACAGGGGAGGCGGTCGCGCCGGTCACCGACGCCATCCGCGAACGAACGGTTCACGAGCCGACCTACGAGACGGCGCGAACGACACTCCCGTGGACGGCGAACCGCAGCCGTGGGCTGGTGATGGATGCTGCGACCGCGCCAGCCGCCTGTCTGTTGGACGGCCCCGCACTCACCACGGGTGGGGACCGCGCCATGGACCCGGCCGCTGCCGACCGGACAGCACTCCCGCCGCCGCCCGCCAGCCAACTCGACCGCTATCAGACACCCGGACTCACGCTCGGCCAGCCGCTCGATCAAGATGGTGAGCCCACCAGTGAGCCGATTGCTGTTCCACCCGCCCTCCAACCGTTTCACGTGGCGTGGTTCGGCAAGACTGGCTCGGGGAAATCGACCAGCCTGCTTACAGGACTGCTCGCGAACCACGCGGCCACGGACGGCGCCGACATTCTTGTCACGCCGAAAGGCGACGACATGGCGACGGCCTACTGCCGCGCCCACTACGCCGAGTACAACACCCTTGAGAACGTCTACTACTTCGACTGTGGGGAGACGCTGCCCGCCCTCTCGGTGTTCGATATTCGTGATCAGCTCACGGCCGGGATCGACCGGACAACGGCCGTTGAGGATCTCACGGATCACTACATCGAGATTCTCGAAGGGATCATGGGGCCCGAGCGGTTCCACCAGGCGGTCCGCTCGCCCGACATTATCCGCCTGCTCGTGAAGGCGCTGTTCGACCCAGTGCATGGGAGCGACGCGTTCGCCCATCGGGAGCTCCAGCAGGCCGCCGCCCGGTTCCACGAAACAGGCGAGCCGCCGCCAGTGGTGGACGACGAGCTCCAGTCAATGCTATACAATGTCGCCGCCAACAGCCAGCAGACGTTCGACGAGCTGCTTCAGGGTGTTCACAACCGCATCGAGAAGATCCCGCTTGATGATCGGCTCAGCCAGCTGTTCAACCACGTTCCGGACGCCGACGATCCGTATTTTGATCTCCGAGACGTGATCGACGAAAACGCGGTCGTTATTATCGACACGGGGAGCCTGCGGGATGCCAGCCAGCAGGCGCTCACACGGACGGTGCTCTCGAAGCTGTGGACCGCGCTCCAGCGCCGTGCTCAGACCACGGGCTCGGACGATCGACCGCTGGTCAACCTGTATCTTGAGGAGGCGGCGCAACTCGTCACCTCCGGCATCGTCGATGAGCTACTCGCCCAGGGGCGGTCGTTCGGCTGTAGTGTCACCCTCGCCACACAGTTCCCTGGCCAGCTGCGCGTTCGGAATGAGACGGCGTACGTCGAGCTGCTCAACAACGTCTCCACGATTGTCACGGGGAGCGTACCGGTCGATGACGCACTCACGAAGCGGCTCGCGACGGCCGAACACGATCCAACGGCGATCGGGAATCGGTTGCGCGCGCTCAGCCGCGGCGAGTGGCTGGTGCGACTTCCGGCGCCGTTCAACACAGCGCCGCCCTATCCGTTTCTAATCGCGAGTGCGCCGCTGCCGCCGGGGCATCCGGAGGGGGACGGGTTCCGGCCGGCGCGTGAAACCGCAGTCACTGCCCGGATCGAGACGTGTCGGGATCGGACGCGCCAGACGCATGGCCTCGATCTGACGACGACGACAGCGACGACAGGAACTGGTGACAATGTGCCCGATACCGAGGCCGAGACAGAGCCAGAACCCACCACTGCGGCGTCACCGCGGATCGACTCCGCGCTGCCGTACACGGAGCGGCTCCCCGATCCGGTCACCTACGACGACCAGCGGCACGCGCTCGTCTGTGTCGCCTGTGAGACGCGGTACGATCCCTCACCGGACGGACTCCGGGCAGCGATCGGCTGCTGTCACGATCCTGACTCGGTTGATCGCGACGACTGTCCCATCTGTGATCTACCGCTCAAGCTCACCTACGCGGAACGCCAACAGAGCCCAGTCAGCGATGCCGGACTCCGTTTTCTCCAAGCGGTGTACTCCGCTCACCAGGGCCGGTACGATCCCGACCTCGAATACGACATCACCCGCGACAGCATGCGCCGGCTCCGTGAGTACGTCGGCATCGCCGCCGACGAACTCGATGAGCTCCGCGAAGCAGGTCTCATTAGCCGTGACTGTCGGTATCCTCATACGCTGTACACGGTGACTCCCGATGGGCGTGACGCGATCGGCGTGCGCCACCGCGAAGGGGTCGCTCACGGCGCCGGGGCTGGCGACCTCAGTGAGTCGAGTCTTCACGTCGCAATGGTTGAGGTCGGGACGCAGTTTCTCACCGCCGAGTACGTCGAGAATCCGGACTCACCGGCCGTCGATGTCGAGCAGTACTTCGAGGTCGCCGAGGGGCGACTCGATGCGGCCGCCGTCGATGAGACGGGTGGGGTGGTCGCCGCCCTCGAAGCCGAGCGGATCAACAACGACGCCAGCCGGGCCATCCCCGAGGATTACGACAAACTCGCTGCCCAAGACCCGGAGGCTGCCATCTGGATTGTCAAAAATCGAGAGGCGGCCCACGATGTTATTGAAGCGCTCAACACGCCGCCTGATGGGGACCCCCGGGTGACAAAAACCTACGGCAAACAGACTCGGCCCGCAGCATTCACAGTTGATCAGCCGGGCCTCACCGACGTATACACGTTCCAATCAATGCGGGATACACATCTGAGTGACGACTAGCTTGACTGAACGGGGTTACGCGCTTCATGATCCAACTGGAATACTGGCTGGAGGGCGACTGGCGTGAGGTCGTCCGCTACGATCATGACCGCGCCGCAGCCGGTGGCCACGACATCACCGAGGAAGGCCTGCATCGAGACGTCTACCGCGATGGCGAGAAAATCCGGTCGGAGGATGTCTCGCCGTCGCTCCCGGCGAACGAAGGTTTCGATGCCGCCGAAGAGGATTTACGTGAGAACGTCGAAAAATTCGTCAAGAGGCTCGAACAATGGCACGGAGTGAAAGACGGGCGCGACCTGTGGGCGACGAAGAGTTCGAGTCAATGCCTGAGCACATCAACAGCCACTTCGACCGCGTACGCGACCTGGTAGAACAGGAAACGGACGACTCCGACGCCTAAGACTGGTTTTTGGTGACTGGATGGGGCCCAAAACGAACACGTTGACTGCGACTACAAATTATAGAGCGAGAGTTAACGCCGCCACAGCTGCCACCAGCTATCCGCACTCGACTCTTCGATGGCTGTTTCGAGTTCCTGACGCCGCTCCCGTTCTGTCTGCAGCTCTGCCCGGAGGCGTTCGTTCTCCGCCAACAGCGTCTCCACGCGGTCGGTGAGTTCTTCGATCCGTTCACGCCGTGCTTGCATCCGCTGTGGGTGGCCGGCCGGAAGCGGCTCGTCCACAGGTGATTCGGCTGCTCCCGTGTTCGGATCTGTTACTGCAGTCGATCCGGATTCTGTCGCCGTCGGCGAGTGAGTATCGTCGTCGACCGGCTCGGACGGTGACGGTGGCTGTTCGGTGGCTCCGGTGGACGCTGCCGTAGTAGTGGTCGACGGCTCGGCTGCCTTCGTTTCGGGTGGCGTATAGACGTCGTCAGTGTGGCTGATTGCGCGGTCGATCGTTTTCTCGCCGTAGGTGCTGCCGTCGGCGTAATGGACCTCATCCCACTTCTCGCGGGAGAGACCCGACCGGCGAAACAGCCGGTCGATCCGGGCCGCATCACAGCCGGTCCAGAAGGCGAGCAGCCGACACAGCGCCATGTCGGCCTCCGAGTGGCTCTCGTAGCCGCTTGTAGTGCCGTTCCAGAGCCGCGTGAACTTCTCGCCGTTGGCGGCGCTGGTGGCACGTGACAGCAGTTCCTCATCTGAAAGCGCAGCCACTCCGGTCGCAGCAGCATCTGCATCCGATGATGCGTTCGCAGCTGTCTGCTCTGTACGTCTCTCCTCTGAGGTGGTTGCTGCATCCTCAGCCGTGTCTGCTATTTCTGTGGTGTGGAGCGTCTCGACGGCAGCTGTGCGCTGTGTAATTGTTGTGGGTGTCCCGCTGACGTGATCGCCAGTGACGGTAAAAAACCGCGACCGGTCGTACAACTCGAGATCGCCGGCACGGTTCCGCCCCGCAGGGAGCGTCCCAGATACGAGAATGTGATACCCCGTCTCGGAAGGACTCACTTCGGTATACGAGTCGAGCGCACCAATGATTCGGTTGGCCCACGCCGTGGGCTCACCTGTCGCTGGATCCCGGCAGTCGTCGAGATCGATCCCGATGAGCGGATCGTCAGCGGTGAACACGAAGCCGAGCCCCGCCACACTGGTGGTGGTCACAGCCTCTCGCGCCGTCGCGAAGCTCCGCCAGGAGTCAGAATCGGTCGTCGACGCAAACTGTGTCGTCCCGGGGATGATCGGTGCCTTGGTTGGTTTGCCATCGCGCTCATGTGAGCGCCAGCAGACCCACTGGTCACGGTCAACGAGCGCGTCGGGGAGCGTGTCGGCCGTGGGTGGAACTCCCATCGCAGATCATGTGTACTGATCACACGCAACATCCAAATAGTCTGTGCTGCTCGGGCGACCAGTCGGGTCGCACGGACCGTTCCCGCCCGTTTTGAGTAGCAGCACAACCCACAGCGTAGCCGTCAAGAATTTCCCCCGCGAGATCGCCAGAAATTGGGGAAATCGGCCGATCGACAGACAGGCGCCCCCGCCGCACTATCCCCCGTGAAAACGGGTGAAACACGTCCACGGAATGCATCAACTCCCTGCAGCGTGGAGATGCCGACGGGTGCTGTCGCGTTCACCCGCTCGGCGGCTCGCCAAATCGCCGGACGGCAACGGGTCAACTGGGCTGCTGGCGCGCCCGTGGTGAGCGACCACATCCGCCTTCGCGTCGGACATCTTTTGATGTCGATATATGAGATCCTCGGTACCACCCCCATGGTGTCCGGGGTGATCCGGCAGTACGACGATCGGGTATCAACGTCCAAACATACTGTGTACAGGTGGGGCCAACACAGAGAGCCCAAGTGGGTGATAGGCTCATCGGGCGGTGTCGGCCTTCGTTCGCGTATCCACGCCGCCTGTGCGTGTGATGCGTTACCGACGGCGATCTGATTCGCGGGTCTGTCGACCGCCCGGTACACTCGCTTTCACGCGTCTAATCGGCATTCTACTGCGGCGGGGAGCATCCGTGAAACTCGACAGCAACCTCGTCCGAAGTGACACGTAGCGAGCGGAAGCCCACCCGTTCACGGGTGGGTCCGAGCGACAGCACGGCCCGCCAGTCCACTGCCGATGGCTGTCTGCATCCCCAACGCTTAATCTACCAGGAACCGTACGAAGAAGAGACAAGACGGCGAAAAACTGGCAGTTGGGTTGGGGTCTGCCCGCCGGACGAAAGGCTACCACACCGTTCCCGCGAGGGCGTCTCCGTGGCCCGCAAGGGCAGTCAAAAAGCAACCCTGCGCCGACTGGGGACGCTCCGCCACGCCGCGTGGCGGTGCGTCGGGTCGATGGCCTGGCCCGCGGTCTCGGGCGAACCGAGAGACTACGGTCGCTGGGAGTCGATACGGCCTGTGAGGGCGAACACGTCAGACCCCGTATGGGGCCAAACCAGAGTCCCGCAAACCGGAGTACCCACGAGGGAAAATTTGCCACCGGGTACGGCATCACCGGGATGCCCACCGCGTGTGGAATCCCACGGCAGAAGCCGTGGGAGGAGGTCAAATCGACGAGTTAACTCCTGTGCCGGCTCTTAATATCCTCTCCGCGGTGCTCTGTTGGACGACGACATCTCTAGCCGCCCTATATTAACCAACAAAACCCGTGGAATTCACACTGTTGTTGGTTAAGACGGCTATTCACCAGCTGACGCTGGACAAAATTTATTACTGTGTGTCTGAATTGTTACCATGTGCAGTGATACCAAGCATCACACACGCTCCCCGCCAATGCTTGCTGGTACCTCTTCAGGACTTCCTGTTCGTGTGCCGGTCCGCGCGGCCTGTCGCCGCGTTGCAGTAGGCTGTCTGTTCATCACCCTCGTCGCGGTTGAGCCAGCGGCTGCTCAAGAGAGTGCTGTCTGTGAGGTTGACCGGCTTCCCGGCATGATCTCCGGATTCTTTCAGCTTACGACCGCGATCGGTCTGTTGGGCCTCGTCGTCGTCTGGCAGGCCGACTCGTTGATCGAGCTGTTTACGCTCCGACCCGAACAGCGTGAGGGGCTCAAGCGCCACAAGCGGACGGCCTTGCGCTCAACCGTGATTTTGGTCATATTGGGGCCGCTGTACACCGTCGCCGGCAGCGTAATGAACCTCCCGCTCGCGGAGTGTGTTGACCTAATCCCGTGGTAGCCCAGACGATGCGGGTTACAGTCAACCGGGGCCACCGGCTTGCGATCGGGGTGGTGGCGCTGACGGCAGTGCTGGCGGTCACCGCGGGATCGACAGCCGCAGATCCACCACCGGCCAACGCAACCCGGACGGTTGACGCCCGCGACACGGATCCGTGTCTGACGCCGGCCGCGTACAACGCCACGTACGGCCAGTCCCCGACTCCGACCCAACAGCTCGCGACGTGTACCGACCTGACGTACGCCGCGCCGCCCGCCCATGCTGCCCGCATGACGACTGCGGCGTTTCCGGCGTTAGAGCCCGGTAGCGCCGATACTAGCGTCTATCCACCGCACGCCGACCCTGTGTCTGCGGGCGCGATTGCCGACGCACACGCCACTGTGTTTGCGGTCTATCCCGCGACGCGGGTGCATCTCGACCCAACGACCACCCGGCAGTATATTGCGCCCACCGGGACGGTGCGGGCGCTCGTCGATTACCGCGTCCGAGACAATCTCGGTCCGAACCGGTCGGTGCGCAGCCACAGGGTGCGAACTGTCACGCTCGATATCGGCACCGAGCAGGTGGCGTCAACGACCGGGACACAGACGCCGACGCTGTCGTACAACACGACCCAGACTGGCGAACAGCCGCTCACCGTCACCGCCGAGATCGCGGTGTCGATCACCGTGACCGGCTCCCGTACAACCACGTTCACACAGACGGTCACCGTCAGCGACACACGGTCCGTGTGGGTGTATCGACTCACCCCGGAGGCGTACACCGTCCAGTACCCTGATGGCCAGGGTGGCCTCGCCGTCTATCAGGGAAACCCATGGCATAGCCTCACGCTGTCGGGCGACGCCACCGATCGCGTCCGTGGCGTCTGGCGCTATTACACGGCTCGCGATCCGCGATGGGACCACCTAATATTTAGCCGGGCCACCACGACTACGACGCGACCGTCGGCAGTACGGCCGTTACGGGTGGCGGCGTTCCCCGCTCAGATTGGCCCGCGCGCCGTGCCCGTCCGTGACGGTCCCACCGTCACTGCCGTGTGGGGCGTCACCACCCGGTCGCCGGCGACCCGGCTCCCACCGAACGTCTCTGTCGGGGTGGTCACCGACGAGTACACCCGGTCGTACGGGCTGGCCGTACGAAACGAGACGCTCGATCCTGAGCACGTTCAGGTGCATGGTATCGTTCGCGGTGTCTCGGCGCCGCTCAGTGAGGTCACCCGAACTGCACGTCCGATCCGGGAACCGAATCTGTCGGTCCGTCTGATCGACTCCTCGGGTTCGGCGGCGACACTTCGTATTACCGTCCGGGATTCGCAGACGGGCGCACCCCTCCGTGTGACCGAATCAGCGGCACCCAAGCCGATCGTCGCCGACGGGCCGGACGGAACTCTGTCGATCAACGGCGAGCCCGTCACGCTCGGTCCGGACGGCACCGCTACACGAACCGTTTCCGAGCCGGGGCTGTACACGGTCCGCTTCGAGCCGGCATCATGGCGTACGACATCGCCTGCATACACCGCCGCCAGCGATACCGTTCGCTGGCACCCGCTCGGTACCCTCGCTGGCTGGGTCCAGCTGCTTGAGACGGCGTTCTGGGTCGGCGTTCCGATCGCTGTCGCCTGGATCGCTGGCCGGCAGATTGCACACCTCATTTCCGGTGAGTCACGTACATGAGCCACACCCCTCCACCATCGACTCGACGCACTGTGCTGACAGCGATCGCAACCGGCAGCGTCCTCACGACCGCCGGCTGTGCTAACAGTCGAACGGATGAGCCCAGATCGGGCGCGCTCTCGACGGTCACCGTTGAAGGAACCGAGCTAGTCGTTGAGTATGAGCCCGGTACGGACGCCACCCAGCTCGCGGTGATTGGGCCGTCGGGTGAGCCGTTTGCCGAACGCGCACTTACTCCGGGCGCCAGCCGCGAGACCGTCCCGATCGGAACTGCGTACTCTCCGGGCACGTACACCGTCCAGCTTGTTGATGACGACCGCGTCACGGCTACCGTCGAACAGGAGCTGCGCCCGGAGATTGTGATTCGAGAGTTGCAGCTGGCACGGAACCATCCAGAGGAGATGTTCGACGGGGCTGGGAATTTCACAATCGCGACTGAAGTAATTGTCACAGTCGAGAATCTTGGGACCGGCCCTGAGGAGCTCACCAAACTCCGATTCGAGGGGGAGGTACCTCGCCCGACCCCAGAGGAGATGGCTGGTAGTGGGATTATGGCAATAAATCGTCCTGTTAGGTATGCAAATCCTGTTATTGGTCCCAGAGAAGTACGTACACTCTATTCGAGAAGTTTCCCGTTTTCACCAAATAGTGATACAGTGGAATGTACTCCGGAAGGAACCAGTGGACAATTTACCGTCGCACTCAGTGGTGATATAGCTGAAGAGGTGGTCGAACAAGAGTACACTGCGTCATATCGAGGAGAAAACCTCTCCAACTGCCAAATTACGGTGGAGAGGGTAGGGACATGAGCGGTATTTCGCTCACAGATGTCGGCTATCAGTGGTTCATTGAGATTACTGAACAGATCACTGAATGGTTCATTGAGGGCACCACAAACGGGTACCGTGATCTAACCGAGGCACTGTTTGGTACACCAGTCCCAGAATCCACCAATAGTCTCCCATTAGGAGCTCCGCAAAATGTACCATGGACGCGTCTCCACGAGGCACTCGTCGCAGGAGAGGTAACGCTTGTCGCATTTTTGATTCTCGTCTTATGTATACAAGCACGAAACACACTGCAAATTTTCAATCTTAGCGATCCGATCCGTGCAAGACAGGTGCGTCGGTCTGCATGGACTGGCGGGATTTTGATTGCGACTTGGTACTGGATCGCCGTAACCACGCTGTACCTCGTGGACGGCTTCGCAATCGCTCTAGTGCCGGATATCGGTGTTGTGGTTGAGCCAATGATCGATTTCCTTGATACCACACTCTCGAACCCCCTGCTTGGGTTATTGCTCACGTTTGTCGGCGCCCTAGCGATGTGGACGCTACAAGCTCTCTTGTTCCTGCGAGAGTTGCTGTTGTACGTCTTCGTGTACGCGATGCCAATCGCACTCGCTGTTGGATACGGTGGACTCCCCGTCATTTCTGGGGCTGCGATGCGAATTGCGGTCAAATTCATCCCGCTCGCGGTAATGCCGCTTCCCGTGGCGCTGCTGTTCCGTGGCTATGATCTGCTTTTCGGCGGCGGGTCAATACCAGTCACGACGAACAACGCCTTCTTCGGGTATCTCGTCGCTGTCTCGCTGCCGGTGCTCAGCGTCTGGATCATCTGGAAGCTGTTCGCGTATACGACGCCGCGACTGGTCCGGACCGTCCGGAGAGCGACCGGTCTCACAGTGACAGCGGGCGCCGTGGCTGGCGCCGCGGCGGTTGCCGGGCCCTGGGCTGGCGCGACGGCCGCCCGGTGGGGTCCGACAGCAGCTATCGGCCAGACGGTCGCGCATCGACTCGGTCGGGATGACGCCAATACTGAGTCGAGTCCCGAATCAACTCCAACGGACACGACACCCACCCCCACGGTGCGTAGCCACGAGGGCGGGATGCCGTCGTACCGCCGCACCGAAAACGAACCCCGCCCATGAGTGACCCCGAGAACCCCGCGACCCGGCGTGTGATGCAGTCGCTTGACGCCGATCGCCGACTCCCGATCATCGGAGTGTACGAACGCGACCTATACGTACTGCTGAGCTTTCCCATTGCGGGACTGGTAGGCGGGGCGGCAGTCGGCGTAGAGCCGCTCGTGTTCCCGCTGGTGTGTGTCGGGCTGGCAGTCGGGGTGGCCGTCGTGTACGCGGCACCGCGCCAGCTCCCGGCGAGCACGTGGCTGCGTGATCTCGGCCGGTTCTACTTACGCCGCCCGCGGGTGACCCTCCACGACGCGGTGGCGGCGGCGTCAACGCCTGATCCGGAAGCTGACACCACGGTGCCGCGGCCGTTTGTCGTTGATGAGCACACCCAGGAGCTGACCGCGCTCAAACGAGCGTGGCCCGGGCATGGCGCAATCGAGCGGACGGACGGAACGATGGAGGCGTTCGTTGAGGTCACCCCGGGCAACATGGATTTCGCGATGGCTGACGACTGGGCCACACACCAGGCGGTGGGCGAGGCGTTCGCCGATCAAGAGCTCACCTTTCGACTGACGCTGTATACGACGACCGACCCGTATCCGGCCGCAACGCTCGTTGACCAACTCGATGAACGGCTCGCCGATCCGCAGGTGACCACTACTGAGTCGCTGCGTGCGCTCATCGCTGCCTACCGCGACCAGCGACCGGCTGAGCTCGACGAAACCCAACAGGTGCGCTACTTTTTGCGTGTCGCGGTGGCCCCATTTGAGGTGTATGAGCGCCACCCCGAGGAGCGGACGCCGGCTGAGCGGCTCACGACGCTGCCGGTCGTCGGGGTGTTGGCGACGCCGTTCGTAACGCGCCGGGATCGGCTCACCGACGCGGAGCTGCGCGGCGCACAACTCACGAAGCTCCGCGAGCGGCTCCGGACCGTCGAGACGGAGTTCGTCGGCAAAAACAGTGACTGGACGGCCCGCCGGCTCTCGACGGCCGAAATCGTGGGCCTGGCGACGCAGTTTTGGACCGGGACCGACGTCCAGGAGCCGCCCGTAGCCGACCGGGCGGGCGTCGATCGGCAAGCACGAGGTGAGACGGATGAGTGACGCGCTGCTCTCGTTAGGTGGGGGCCTTGAGTCGGTGACGCCGGCGAAGCTCGTTATGGGGCTCATGGCGGGTAGTGGGATCCTCGTGATCGGGCTGCTGCTCGGCATCTGGTTGCAGTCCCAGCAGCCCGACCGCGATCCAGAGGTGGACCTGTCTGCGTACGTCGAGCCCCCGGAGTCGGCACCGCAGTCGCAGCCGGAAGTGGCCACACCGCGCGAGCGCCAGCAAGACGCGGTCGCCCCGGCCGCGGTCACGTGGAAGAACCGATGTGCCCGGATCGATGACGAGTGGGTGTGTACCCTCTATATCGCTGACTGGCCGGATTATCCGAGTGACGGCTATCTCAGCGAGCTGTTCACGCTGACCGATGTCCGGTTTCACGTCACCGCCCACCTCAGACCCCGCGATCAGGAGCGGGCGCTCGACCAGCTGCAGGCGGCCGCCGACGACCTGAAGGTGGATGCCGATCTTGAGTCGAGCGTTCGAAGCACGTATCTTCAGGACCGTGCGAACGAGGCGGCTGCGATGTATCGCGCCGTCGAGGCGGGCGCCCGTGTGTTCTCACAGGCGCTGCTCGTGACCGTCCGGGCCGACGATCGTGACACGCTAGACTCAGACGTGCGCCGCGTGAAGCAGACGCTTCGCGAGCAGCCGGCCGAACTCGCGCCGAAATCCGCAATCTGTGCCCAGGATCGAGCGCTGCGTGAGGCCGCACCGCTTGGTGGGACGGCCCTCGACCGCACGACGACCTGCATCAGCGGCGCCGTAGGCGCGTTGCTGGCGTCGCCACACCGGCCCACCCTGTTGGAGCCGGATGGCGTCGAGCTGGGGGTCCACAGGCATACTGATACCCCAGTCGTGGTCGACCCTTTCGCTCGTGAAAACGGGTACGCCACGTTCACGGTTGGGGATCCGGGGTCGGGGAAGAGTTTCAGCGCCAAACAGCGGTTCATCCGGTCGGTGGCGCACCACGACGACCGGATCGGCGTCATCTTGGAACCGCTCAACGATTGGGCTGGCGTGGCCAAGGCGCTGGATGCCCAGCGGATCACGGTTGGTGGCACTCTCGGAATCAATCCCTTAGAGATCACGCCGATGCCTGCCCACGTCCGCGAGCAGCTGGGCGCCGACGCGAGCCCGTTCACCGAAAAGAAAGAGCGGGTGTTGAGCTTTCTCGCGAACTTCTTTGCGCACCGCGGGATCACGCTCGGTGACCGACGAACCACCTTAGAGGTCGCCGTCGAGACGGCGTACCAGAATGCCGGAATTACGGAGGATATCACGACCCACGACCGGGCAAGTCCAACGCTCCGTGATGTAATCGATGTGTTAGAGGCGATCGCTGACGAGCCTGAGGGGTATACGCTACGGACTGAGGCGGAAGCCGAGAAACTGCAGGCCGACGCCACGTGGCTCATCGATCAGCTCCGACCATTCGGCCCAGATGGACAGTTCGCACATTTGGGACGCGCAAGTGAGGTCGACTTTCAGGAGACGGATCTCATCTATCTCGACCTCGCGCAACAGGAGGGGCGCGTGGGTGGCCGAACCAGCCTGGTGATGCAGCTGCTCATCTCGCTGGTGTACGAGCGCGCGAAACAAACCGCCAAGGAGGTCGTGTTTGTGATCGACGAGGCGCGATACGTGTTGCGTGATGCTGAGAACCTCGCCTTCCTGGAGACAATCTTCCGGCACCACCGCCACCACGATCTGTCGATTCAGCTGGTCACCCAGACAATCGACGAGTTCTTCGAGCGGCCGGAAGCCGAGATGATCCTCGATCAGTGTGCGATTAAGCAGTTTCATCGATTGGACGGGATGGACGATGAGTGGGCCGAAGAGTTCGGATTGAATCACGCTGAAAAGCGGTTCGTCCAAGAGGCAGTGCCGGGCAACGAGGAACTTGGGTATTCGGAAGCACTCGTGGGAGTGGATGGGGAGTGGCGCGGGATCGAGGTGCGGGCGTTGGAAGCCGAAACTAGAGTGATAGAAGGAAATAATCAGAAAGACAATATCTAACAAAGAAGAGTCATTGTCCCTAGTTGCCAGTGCTCAAATATGGATTAAAAATAAGACAGTGAGTTTTTAGAGTGACATATATCTGAAAATAATTGTCTCAATCGCTGCTATGACAAGACCAAATTAGAGCCTGTTGAGCGAGAAGGATACCACGGCCGTAAATTGAGCTCGGTATTCAGATTTATTTTGTCTGGTTATTGATTCCGAATACTGTTTTGTTCTTTAAATTATCGGCGGTGATCGAGTTTGATCTACCGTTCATAACTAATCTACAAATCCGTCTACAGCTGGAGACCGGCTGAAACTTGGATCATGTTGCGGTTTACAAAATTAAGATTCAATTGATAGAATGACAATATTAAACGTACGCTATCTTCGGCCTTGGCTCAAGCGATCCACACCATACAAAGCTTGAATCGAAAAGAACGAACGTGATCACGGAGCAGTTTTCGCGGAGGTTCGCAGAAAACACGATGTGGGCAACGCGATTGTTCTTATTGATACTACAATTCCATTTCACCGAGCTTGTGGAAAACATAATCTCGATCTCAGATACGAGTGACACGGACACCGGAACAGCACCAAAGGTGTCTTTCGTGAGGTAAAACGCAGAATGACTGATTACTCAAACTGTCTCAGCAACGCCAAAGCAGAAACCGCTAATGAATGATTGAAATTGTTCGCCTTCGCATGAAGCTAACTCATCTGAACAATATGTTTAATCTAGGCCATAGAACTAACAAGTTGATAGCCTGATCATATGTAGAGCGAGTGGCAAACGGGCGGAACGCTCGACATCAATGAGCCAATCACAGACGTGCCTTTGACAGATCCGGTATTTATACAGGCTGTTGATCAATCATCAGGTATTGTATACCAAATAGATAGTCACGGAACTTTCTAGGACAGTGGCCACAGAGCTTATTTATAGACATTATTGCTTGTTTGTCAGTAGACGGAGATTCAGTAGTTGGTTTAATTACGTCCGATAAACCTCAACTATTTTCAAAGAAAACAGACTGTGGGTTCTGCCCGGTACCCACTGTCAAGTGCTGTCTCGCCTGTTATCGTTTATGCTCAGGATTCCCGTTATTCAAGATAGCCCAATTCCCGAAGTCGGTCCTTTACCTCGTCCTCCTGCTCGCCGTTATCTGTAACACTACTGGCATTTGGCGTTTCGCCTCTCTGGACGAAGTTGTATGTTTCTGGGTCACGCTCCGCCGGATCTGTCCCACTTTGGAATAGGTCGAGTACACTTCCGCTCATCGATTCTGGTAATCTGTACCCGAGAGCATGAAGCACCGTGGGAGCGATATCGACAATGTTCGCTTCAACCTTGACTCCAGTCTTCTGGAATACTGGCCCTCTTGCGAATAATATTCCCTCCCGTGCGTGACCGCTCGTATCTACATCGAACAGTGGTTTGCTCACGTCGAAACGCGATGAAGCGTGAACTTCGGGTGTTTCAATAACCATGGTTAAATCTGGCGTGTGAGGCCCACCGCGTTCCAACCGCTCGAATCGGACTGTCAAGCCGGAGTTATCGACAGCAGTCTGCAGAGTCTTCTCGACCCGGTCCACTATCTGTCTGATATCGGATGGGTCGTTTGAGAGAACATAGATCATCGTCGTTTTTTGTCCCACATCGGCAATCGCAGATGTCTGGTCCCAGTCGATCCGTTCGAGACTAATTGCGTTGTCCAACCCAAGACTGTCTCCGGTAGGGATATTTGTCAGTAATCTCTCGGGAACGACTCTCCGAGCCAACGTTAGAAACCCGATTCTTGTGAGTGCGTCGCTCGCAGAGTCGCGCACCGACCCTATCGTTGCCTTCGTCGTGTTTCCGGAGTCCATTAACGAGACCAGCCCCTCGCGTTCAAGCACGTAATTCGGTGCGAATTTCGTCCTTACTTTTTCGAAGCCATGGTCGCTCATCACCAGAATGTTCTCACCGTCGTGGGCGTCGAGGAATTCCCCAAGACGGTGGTCGACTTCCTCGTATACCTCGAATATCTCACTGTCTTTGGAGGGGAGGCTATCGGGACCCCAGTAGTGGTGAGCGACCCTGTCGGTCGCGCGGATCAGTCCGACCGCAAGGTCTGGATTTTCCCGCTCGATCAGGTGCTCGAACGCGTCGAAGCGCTTGTTTATCAGATCGAGACTAAGTTCCACATACTCGCGAGATCCGGGCTCCTCATCGTTTCGAAGTTTGTAATCGCCGACGAGGTCTTGGAGTTCTTCCCAGCGCTCCGGAGGGTGTGCGTATTCGTCCTTGTACTCGGGGGCTGCGGCGATGATCGACCCGTCAATCTCTCGCCACGGATACGACCCGGGAATGTTGAACACCACTGATCTCCCTCCCTGATCGTCGACAATATCCCACATCTTCCCGGGAACGAACTCGTCGTGACTCAGGTCGTTTTTGCGTGTGTCCCGGTTGAAATGCGTAAATCCGTACATATCCAAGTCGGGTGGGTCTCGACCCGTGGCGAAGGTCGGCCATGCTGGGACCGTGACCTCGGGTACGGTACTCTCCAGTTCATCGTTCGTGCTGTCGTCGAAGAGACGCGTGAAGTTGGGAAGGTGCCCAGCTTCCGCCCACGGTCTTATGAGCGAAAATGTCGCTCCGTCGAGTCCGAGGACAATCATAGCTCAACTCACGCGAAGACCGGACAAAAGCTATTTGATCCCACAACAGCGGGAATCAGACGATTTCGACGCGGAACTGTGACCGCACGCTCTGAGTCGTAGCGATTTCGTTAATGACCCGCTTTCCGGATCGCGTTTACCGGAACAGGGTCTGTCTATTCGAGATATCCTAGGTCCTCAAGCCGTTCCTGAACGGCCTCGTCCCGCGCCCCTTGATCGGAATCGGTCCGGATTTGGGGATGTGGGATCGTATCCGAGTCGCGATATTCCACAGAGTATTCGTCGGCAGTTGCCGCTTCGATTACCTTTCCGTCGAACTCAGGAGAAAGTGGCATCCCCAAGACAGCCATTATCGTAGGCAACACGTCGACGATCGATGGCGTTTCGACAGTCGTTTTCTCGGCGAATAGCGGCCCCATCGCGGCGAAAAGACCGTTATATCGATGGTTGAAGTTATTGGTGTGACTGGCGTATCCTCCCGTTGGGGACTTCAACAGCGTTGGATAACATCCCGGGGCGGGGCGTGCGATGACGTCTGGTGCCCGTTTATCTGGATCGCTGTACGCTTCCTCCGCGAGAAGGACATCTCGGAAGAGCGGGCTTCCGTCGTCATCCGTGAGATCGGCTAGTTCCGTTTGTAACTGGCGACGGAGGGCGTCCGGGTCGTCTACGGCCGGATGGTCGAACCGCTTGTCGTTGATGAACACGCAACCGTATCGGAGTTGCCACGCTTTCGAATTGCGGTAATCGATGTTCGGTTCCGCCGCTTCCTGAAGCGTCTGTCCAACGTCGGTTGCGATGATATAGTTGTACAGCTGACGGATTTTTTCGTACAGTACGGACGACCGCTTCCCGATGGCCTTCGCGGTCTGAACCGCGATGTTTGCGGCCGACACAGAGCTTTCGCTCTCTCGGAGATACCCCCGTTGATGCAGGAAGTCGTTAATGTGTATGTTCGTGTGCTTTCGTTCGAACCCGTGATCGCTCATGAGTACCACGTTATCGGCCCGCTCCGCGAGGTCTTGCGCACAAGTATCGACGACCGATAACAGTTGTCGGTAGTACCGGCCCCTGGTCTCATCGTCGGAGAAATTCGATAAGAGGTGGCCCGCCCAGTCCGGTGTTGAGAACAGCACGAATCCGAGACGCGGGTCGTATTCATCAAACGCCTCTGCCGCAAAGTCCCGACGCGCACGAGTGATATCACAGACGTGGTCGAAGTACGTCTGCGGATTCTTTTTTAGAGACTTGTCATGATCGAGGATATAGTCCTCGAATGCGTCCAGCTGCTGAAGGTGACTCGGGACTGCGTCCTCCTCGTCTTCGGCGAGCATCGCGGAAACGAGGTGTGTGTCTTCCGCCGCAGGAACTCGACCGGCAGACGCTGGGAGGTTAACGAACAGCGCGTCGTCTATCAGATCGTACGCGGCGGCATCGGTCGTGTTCGTTCGTAGCGGACTCGTTTCGTAGTCCGACGCCTGCTGTATCATATTCGTAAGCCCGTGTGATCCGGGGTCTTTTCCGGTAGCAAAAGAGGTCCACGCAGGGAGCGTTGTCGGGGTGTCGACACTCATAAGATCTCCTGAGGCGCCGTTTTCAAGTACACGGTTAATATACTCCGGCTCAATATCGAACCGATCCAACATGTTCGTCGAGAGACCGTCGAGACCGATAACCAGGAGTTCCATTATCGGTAGTCGTCGAATATACACAATCAATTTGTCGATACTGTAGTTACCTGATCGGTGGACTGGTGATCTCCGCCTCCTAAGTGCTCCCGGTTCGGGTCGGATTACTCGAGATACCCCAAATCCGCCAGACGATCGGCCACATCCTCGTCTTCGGTGGCTGTGTGCGGTTCCGACTTGTATTTGGGATAGGTTTGGACTTCGGGAGCGTTCACCGGTGGGAGTGCCTCTCCGTCCATCAGCGTCGCAGGTGCGACGTTGAGCGTCGCAAGGACCGTAGGCGCTACGTCAAACAGGTGGGCGGCGTTTAGATCCGCTTCGGGATCGATATTGTCACCCGCGAGCGCCACGATACCGTAGCGTTTGTGATTCCAAGGTTCGGGTTCATCGAACCGCTTCCCGACGAGTGCGGACAGTTCGTGCTGGAAGTCGGAAGGAACGACCACCACGTCGACGGCTTCGTCCGCATGAGGGCCATGAATGTGCTTTTCACGAGGGACGACCTCCTCAAACACCGGATCGCCCTCCGGTGTCGTCACGCCAGACAGCAATTCGATGAGTTCGTCGCGAACGGCGTCGTATTCGTCTGGCGGTACGACCCCTTCGGGGTCACGTCCCTTGACGTTCAACCGGACACCGAGCTCCGATGGAGACCGGACGTACGCGTGCGACGACGGGAAATCGACCGAATCGCTCGCCGCGAACACGGCACCGACTGGGACGTGTCTGCCGATGAAATCCGCGAGCCCGAGCCGTTCGAGGACCGCTTTTCCCCGTTGATACGTCAGTCCGAACTCGGCGGCGAGCGCAGCGAGTCGCTCCAATGACGGACGTCCGGTCGTTTCCGTCTCGTCCCGAGTCAGCCGTTCATCTTTGATCTGGAACCACGACGGAACCCCCTGACCGTCAGTCGTCGTCTCGACCGCACCGTGTTCGTGAAGGAACTGATTCACGCGAACCTCATAGCCGTCGTACTCACCCATCCCGTGATCGCTCGCGACGACGACCGTTCGGGGGTCACAGCGCCCGAGAATCTCGCCGACTTGCTCGTCGACCGCGCGGTATATCTGTCGGACTTTCTCTTGATCTCCGGGGTAGTCGTGGAACACCGCATCGGTCTTCTGGAACTGTACGAAACCGAACTCCGGATCGAACCGGTCCGACAGGTATCGGAACGCCTCTCCGCGCATCCGCGTGAGTTCGAGGTAGTCTTCGAACCGCTCCTCTCCTCCGTGCTCGTCGGTTTCCCTGCGTGCGTATACGCGATAATCCCCGACCACGTCCCGAACGTCGTCGAGAACGCCCTCAGGATGACATTCCGGATCTTCCGAGGATAGGTACCCCGGAACAATTGCACCGTCGATATCCGAGGGCGGACCCGTCACCGGAGCGTTCACTACGACACTCGTGAGGCCCGCCTCATCGACGTACTCCCAGAGCGTCCGCTGTCGGACGTCGGTCGCGTTTACGATGTCCCAATCGTACCCGTCGAATCGCAGGAAATCGAAGACGCCGTGTTTACCGGGGTTGACACCCGTGTACAGTGACGGCCACGCACTCGCCGTCCAAGGCGGAATCTGAGACTCCAGCGGCCCCGCCGTCCCGTCCTCAAACACCGATCGGAGATTCGGGAGCTCATCCTCCTCGAACATCGGTCGAAGGACGGGGAAGCAGGCCGCATCGAGTCCAAGCAAGAGAGTCTGCATGCGTCTACCGAGCGGACCACGTCTCTTAAAGTTGATTTTCGTCGATTCGTCCGCCCGACGCGCGGCGATGTCGCGAATGCGGACCGGCCGTCGCTCGATTCGCCGGATCGAATTTGAGAATTGAAGCCGCTACGTTATCACGTGTCCGAGGCCCTGACGAGACGGCAAGAAGCCGTCATCGAGTCGGAAGCCGACGCGATCAGCAATCGTCGCCGGCCGGTTTGTCTTGTGGGACCGGCCTTACGTTTCCGGCACGGAGATGACATTCCATCTCATTTAACCATCCGGCCGTCGGCAGTTCGCGTATGGATCCCGACGCCGCTCGCGTGGCGATGCTCCACCAAGACCCCCATCCCGCCCACCGGGGGTTCGCAGAGGCGGTCGGCGCAGAACTTGTTGATTACCACCGCCTGAACGTCGGTCCGCTCGGTGGAACCATCGCCGAGGACGCGCTTAACGGCCTGTCCTATCCAGATTACGACGTGTACCTCGTCGAGGGATCCCGGCCGCTGTACGCCGCCCTCGCGCGGCGATTTACACGCGGCGGAAAAGTGATTTACCTAGCAGCTGACCACGGGCTATACGAACTCGGCAGCCAAGACTTCGAGGGAGGATCGGGAACCAAGTCGCTTATCGGCCGATTCGGCCGCCCGGCCGTCAGAACGGTCGGTCGGCGAGGAATCGACGGCGTGATCGCCGTCTCGGAGTTCGTCGCGGACTTCACCCGTCCGTTCGTCGGTCCGGGAACGCCGATCCGGATCGCCCATCCGTTCGTCCAACCCGACACGTACGAGTCGTTAGGAGCGGTGGATCCGGATATCGGGTCGGATGTCGTCGTCACCATCGCTCGTCCGTGGGAGTACAAGGGCGTCGATATGCTGGTCGATGCGTGGCCGGCCGTCAGGTCTGAGTATCCCGAGGCGGAGTTGCGTGTCGTCGGGAGGGGACACCCCGATGCGTACGAAGACACGCCGGGAGTCCGCGTCGAGGGATACATCGAGGATCTCGCCGACGCGTTCGCACCCGCGTCGCTGTTCGTTCAACCCTCTCGGGTCGACGCGTTCCCCGTGAGCACGCTCGAAGCAATGCGCGCCGGTGTCCCACCACTGGTCACGGACAGGGCTGGAACCCGATCGGAGGCCGGTGCCATCGACGAGACGCTCGTCGTGAACCCGAGTCCACAGGGGCTAGCTCACGGGGTTCAGACGTACTTGGCCCGGGACATAACCGAACGCGAGCAACTCGCGGGGAGAGCGCGCAAACGAGGTGCCAAATTCGATCCCGACACCCGAACGGCGGCCTTTCGGGAGGCGTTTCGCGAGATACTCAAAGCACTTTAGCCGAGGGGTATCGATAGGCTATCCATGACAGTTTACGTTGTCGGCCTCGACGGGGCCGACTGGTCTCTCCTGCGGCCGTGGATCGAAGGGGGAAATCTCCCCGCGTTCGCTCGCGTACTCGACGAAGGCATCGCGGGGGACCTCGAAAGTACTCTTCCCCCCGTTACGTTTCCCGCTTGGAAATGCTACTCGACCGGAAAGACGCCGGGAAAACTTGGGGTCTACGAGTGGTACGCGTACGATCGGCAGACGAACGAAATCTCGGCTAACGATGCCAGTGACTTCCGTTCACGGGAGTACTGGGACGTGCTGGCTGACCGCGGAGACCGCGTCGGGGTGATCAACATGCCCACGACACACCCGGCCGATGCCCGCGCCGGGGGTGACGAGATCGAAAACACACGGAATTCGAGCGACGACGGCGAGGTGTTCGTCGTCGCGGGGAGTCCGGCAAACGAGCGGAAACGTTTCACGAGTCCAGAGTCGCTCAAGAGCGATCTCCTGAGCGCCGTCCCGGGGTATCGAGTCAAACCAGACCTAGTGTTGGACGAAGCGACAGCTGACGAACTGGTAGCGGAGGCGACGACGCTGTTCGAACAACGCTTCGACGCCGCGACTTGGCTCGCCGAGGAGAAGGACTGCGATCTCGTACACACGACTCTGTTTGCGACGGACACGCTCCAGCATCGTCTCTGGGACCAACCGGAGGCGTTGCTGTCGGCTTACGAGCGGATCGACGAACTGCTCGGGGAGTTGCTCGACCGCGAGAACACCGAAGCCGTCATCCTGATGAGCGATCACGGATTCCGTGAGATCGACGAGGTGTTTCTCGTCAATCAGTGGCTGATCGAACGGGGTGACCTCGCGATCGAAGCGTCAGAGACGCGAGACCTACTGGCGTCTGTCGGGCTCACGGAGGAGCGACTCAAACGGCTCGTCGATACGCTCGGACTCGCGAACCTCGCGCAGTCGATCGTGCCGGAATCGATTCAGCGAGCATTTCCGAGTGAGAGCGGGCGGGTAGCTGTTCAGAACGCCGAGATTGACTGGACGCGAACGAAGGCCGTCTCGCTCGGTAGGGGCCCGATATACATCAATTACGAGGCCTTCGGAGACGATGAGGTGGGGGACCGCTACGCCGCGGAGTTGGCCGACGACCTGCGAACCGCGGAGACGCCTGTCGGAGACCCTGTCGTCACAGCGGTCCACGACCCCGCCAAATTTTACACGGGCGAGCGTCAGCATGCTCCCGACCTGCTCGTCGAGTACGCACCTGGCGTCGACGCTCCTGAGTCAATCGGTGGCACCGTGCTCGGCGAGACGACCGAGTGGCTCGCGACCCACCGTCGAACGGGCGTGTTCGCGGCCGTCGGCCGAGGTATCGCGGACGGGGACGCGGACCTCGACCTCTACGACCTCGCGCCGACGCTGTTACATTACTTGGGCGCGCCGGTTCCCGAAGATGTCGACGGCGACGTGCGATTCGACGTGCTCGTCGGCGAGCCCGCTCAACGAGATGTCGAAAGAGGAGCGCCGACGGCCGTGGGAACGGGCGGACGCGGTGCCGGTCGCGAAGTGGAGGAGACGCTGCGGGAACTGGGGTACATGGAGTAATATCGTGGGGGTTACTGCGATGAATCCGCTGAAGCGTTTCCCTCGCGTAAACAACGCCTGGGTGGACCTCAAACACCGAGTCGGACACCGGCTTCGGCGCCGCGATCGGGCGGTCGAATTCGAGGCGACCGCGACAGACCCTCGAAACGTGCTCGTGGTCGTCGTGGACTGCCTGCGCGCCGATCACGTGAGCGGATTCGGCCACGATCGAGCGACCACACCGACCCTCGACGGTTTCGACGCCGGCGCGTTCTCGAACGCGAAGGCGGCGAGCACGTGGACGTTCCCCTCGGTGTCGTCGCTGCTCTCGGGACGATACCCGCACCAGCACGGTGCGCGGTTCGATTCGGATCCACGAAACCTCTCTGCGGAAGAGTTCCCGCAACGCATGCGTCGCGATGTCGCTACAGTACCGGACCTGTTGGGGGCTGTCGGCTACGACACCGGCATGCTGACGGCGATTCCGATGGCCGAAAAGGCCGTCGGCGACCGGTTCGAAGACGTGTCAGTTCGGTACACCCCCGCAACCGAGCGGGTCGCGGCCGCCCGTGAATGGATTGCGGACAGGGACCGGTGGTTCTGCTATCTTCACCTCGGGGACCCGCACGTTCCCTTGGACATCCCGGACGAACACCGCACGACGTTCGACGTGCCGGAGATAGACGGTATCGACGACTGGCGGTTCAGAGAGACGACCGACGGTGAGGGGTTCGACGCGTACCGCGACGCCAAGCTCCGCGCGTACGACGCCGCTGTCAGGGGCACCGACGACGCCTTGCGCGAACTGCTCGCCACCCTTGACGACGACACCGTGGTCGCAATCTGTGGCGATCACGGCGAGGCCTTCTGGGACCATCCGCAGCTCGAACGGCGATTGAACGACGACCCCCGCGGCTACTACGCGACCGACCACGGTCACAGCGTATTCGAAGAACTCGCGCGAGTTCCTCTTTGGATACGCGCTCCCAACGTTGATCGTACAGCGTCTGATCTTCCCGTTTCGTTGGTTGATGTCGCACCAACGGTGTTCTCAGCGCTTGGGATAGACCCTCCCGAAGCTATCGCCGGACGTCCCTTGTCTGAACCGTCGAACGGTCGGACGCTCCTGTGCGAGGAGATCGCTTACGGATACAACCAGCGAGCGGCGTGGCTAGATGGCCAGAAAGCGATCACCGTACCGGAGACCGATGACACGCTGGCGTTCAAACTTGATACGTACCTGGAGGAAGAACCACTCAACGCCGTTCCCCGTGATCTAGAGGACGTGCTCGCGTCCTTCGGAACGGGGGTCGAAGGAGCGGGTCAGATGGACCTCGATGGAGACACCCGCGACCGGTTGGAAGAACTGGGGTATCTGGAGTAGATTCGTTACGAGCCGAGACCTGAGTCGCGATACAGCGACCAGATCGTGACCCTGAAGTTTGCACTGATAGCGAACAGTATGCCCATGTAGACGGCGCCGCCGACCCCGACGAGCAGTGCTGTGTTGAACCAGGATGCCCCCGTCACGAACCGAGAACTCGATTCGACGACGAGGAACATTACCGCCCCGGCCGCGAACTGTTCCATCAGGGGTCGAGGAACGAGCCTCACGTCCCCAAACTGTTTGTTAACGAGATACGCCAAGAGGACGTAGCGACTCACCTCCGCCAATACCGTCGCGAGCACCACGCCGATCGGTCCGATTTCGTACACGAGCGCAAACCCGAGGACGACGTTAAATACAAGCGCGAACGCGTCTATCTTCATTACGACGCTCGGGCGATCGATACCCTTGAGCGTCCCGCTGAAGATGAGCCGCTGCGTCTCGAAGAGACGATAGAGAGCGATCCCAACCAGCAGGATCCCGCCGTCTCGATACTCCCCACCGAATGCGGTGACGATCAACTGTTCGGGGATCGCCAACGAGCCAAAGAAGATGGGAATCGCCAGAAGACTGCTGTAGGCGATGACGTTCTGGACGTCTTCTGACACCTCCTCTCCCCGCGAGGAGAGGTTCGAGACCTTCGGAAGCAGCCCCGAGACAACCACGGTACCGATGAACAACGCAGGTACCGTCAGCTTGAATGCCGCCTGATATTCGCCGACGACGGCAGTAGTAAGTACGGCACCGAGGAGCAGACTGTCGAACTCGTTATACGCCTTTCCGAAGAAGCCCGACGGGATACTGTACTTCGCGAACTGCCACAGCGACCGTAGTGTCTTTGTTGACGGGAAAGCCGGAACCACGCCGACGAACAGCCACGCGGTGGCCCCGGTCAGGAGGGTCGCGGCGGCGAGTCCGTATCCCATACCGGCGGCGCCGAAGCCGGCCAGCACGAACCCGATCTGAAGGGGAAACGTCAGGAGCGACCGCAGCGTGTCGTTCCACGTCTGTCTGGAGGGCATGCCGATGGCGGCAATCAGGCGCTGATTCGGGACGAACAGGGCCGACGACGCGAACAACACGAAGAACACGAAAGCGGCGTTCGGCACGTTCGTGAACGACTCGAACCATCCCCTCAGCAGTGTCATGACTGCCGCGATCAGTACGACGGCGGCTGCGTTGACCAGCAGCGTCGCACCGAACAGTTCGCCACGGGGCGCGTCGGACTCAGAAAACCGCTTGTTGAGCGCGTCGCTGACCCCGTGAAGCGGTCGATCAACTAGGTACAAAATGGACAACAAAAAGTAGAAGCCGCCGAACGATGTCGGTCCGAGTACCCGGGCGAAGACGACCGTGCCGAGGAAGCCAACCACCGCTTGGAGAAACTTTCCGATCGACCCCTTGAACGACTCCCACCCGAGGTTGATGTTCGCGGCCTCATCACCCATAACACAGTCTAATTGATGATACGCTTGGTTCTTGGCTTTTCCGTCAGAGAATACAACTCTTATACAGAATAGTGATTAATCGATCTTCCGCATGTAACCAACGTTTTCTGATAATTTCCCACGATCAACATTTCTGACGTGAGTGAATATGTCAAAGGCTTCATTCCAAGTAATATCATCCGAGAGTACTATGCCTTCTTGATTCAACCATTCACAAGCTAATTCATATTCGAACATCATACACGGGTGTGAATGTTCGGAATCATGTATGAAAACGTCAAAATTATCAACTCTAGTTACCAATTTAGGAAGCTCTTTCTGACTCTTCCCGATGATTAGTTCCCAATGATCTCTCAGTTCCCCGGGAATAATCCAACTAGGTTCTTTATCACTTGGTATCGCTGCTCCTCCATAGCTCTCAAAAGTGTCGTCTCTGAATTCTTCTAACGACTCATCGGCCCTGTACGGGTAATCAATTGAATGTAATTGTCCGTATTCGTTTTTGTTGATGGCTAATAATACAGAAAGAGTCGATAGACCGTTACAAACACCTGTTTCAATCACAGTCTCTGGCTGTATTTTTCTTGTTATACAATAGTAATCCCGAGCAGTATCTAAACTGATTCCTCCCATACTAGAATCACCTCCAGTAAGCAGCTGGTACTTGTCCAACGCCTCATCTCGAATTTTGGCAACTGGGCCTTCCTCAAACTCCCTTACATACTTTTGATACTCCGACTGAGAATCAAATGTTGTCTCTACAAATCCGTTATGTAATTGCTTATTTGTTCTCCTTTTTGGATGTGCGATTTTATATCCCGTGTTAAAAAAGGCAGCAATTCGATGATAAACCGATCTTATACCTTTATATATGCTGTCAGGGATATGATCGTGTATCGCTGGTTCGGTCCTCATTTAACGGGGATATATAAACTCCCCCTACTTGAGTATTGTAGTCTGTCGTTGATAACATTGTGTTAATTAGTATCTGCTGTCTATTCGGGTTTATTGGCCGTGTTGAATCGCTGTAAGGCGTTGGAATTCACTGTTTGACGAGGCGTTTGATGTTA